>CAWAAW010000021.1:0-179145 GCA_963779785.1 uncultured Planctomycetota bacterium | reverse complement strand
CATGATAGTTCGACTGTGGCCACGCCCGTCGCCGGTCGCGCTGATCGAGAGCCACCCCTCCATTGTGGCGAACCTGGCTATCCCAGCCAAGGACTCGCCGAGCAGGGCAAGCTCGCGGCGGAATGCGTCGAACTCTATCGGCGGCAAGGTCGCCCTCGACCTTGCCGCGGAACCCACCGGCGGCGACCTCAACGGCTCGGCGCGGACCCAGGTTGCCATCCCGATGACGTCGCTGGCGGCGGGGTGGCTGCGACCCAAGAGCGTAATGGCGAGGAACTCGAATTCCTCGCCACCAACGCGGATGATGCACATGTCGATATTGCCGCCTAACAGGAACTCGACGGCAAATGGCGTGACAAATCACGCCTTATGTCCGTATAATATCAGTCGCATACGCCATAGTCTTTGGCGGTTGACGGGTTGTCAAGAATAATGTCTGAGATTAGACGGACAGCAGAGCAGCCGGATGGTCGAACCCTCGATCAGACAGGGCCCGAGCTTCTGGATCAGGTTCGCATCGCACCGGCACAATTCGTCGCCATTCATCTGGCGGAGAGTGCCGTCCAAAGGATGGTCAAAGGCGGGGTCCATCGCGCAGGGGCTCACCAAGCCGGCAAGTTGCCATACGCTGCGCCACAGCCTCGCGACCCATCTGCTTCAATCAGGCTCCGACATCCGCAGCGTTCAGGAACTGCTCGGCCATTCGGACGATCGAGCAACGATGATCTAGACGCAGGTTGTCAAACTGGTCCGCGGCTTCGGCGTCGAGCGGGACAATGGCGATCCGACTGAGCAGTTCCTCGCTACGTCGCAGCCAGTCCGGCCTTGCGGAGTTGCCCGCCATCGTCGCATTCAGGACGAAGTCAATCCGCCCGCGGAGGATCTCAATCCGCGTGATGACCGTCGTGACAACTTCTCCGGATCGAGCGATCTTCGTGGTCCTGAACCCGCGCGTCCCCGCGTACAGCCGGGAGGGTGTCCGTATCGAGGATGTGCATTGTCACCCTTGGCTTCCGGCCGGCCTCTTTGCCGGTAGAACTCTTGCAGCATTTCCTCGAGGTGTGGATCTCCTTTGAGCGCCCAAAGTGGGTTTGCCAGAACGCTTGCTTGTCAACCGCGGAGGAAGGAGGGCCAGCCAATCTTGAACGGCGGACTTCAAGAAGCGGTAATCTTCGCCAACTCGCCTCCCTGGTACGCCCTGCTCGCGTACCAGACGGACCTCTTCCTCGGGAGGGGTCCGCAAGTAGGCGGCGGCTTCTGCCAGGGTCAATATGTCGACCGTTTTCGCGACGATGGCGAGGAGCGAAGAAGCGTTGCTCGGCGGCGAGGGAGGCTTTGTCTTAACTTGGGGCATGGCGCCACCTCTTTGTCAGCATAGGAATCACCCTGCTATCCTGACCCGGAATCTGACGATTCAACGACCCGCGAGAACTCCTCTTACAGGTTCCGCAGGATTCGGTCCACTCGGCCCCGGGAATCGCACTCGCGGGTCGGCATGTGCCCTGTCGATAAAGGGTAACGGGCTGTTCAGTGCCTCCCCCAGGTCGTCAAGAAAAGCATGCAGAAACGGGCAGTGTGGCGGGGAGCTAACGACGCATCTCCCAGTTGAGCGACTCGAGGGCCGCCACCCCGTTATGCGTCTCCCGGTATCGCTTCTGCCGATCCGCCAGGGTCGGGTCACAGAGATAATGAAGATATGATTTAGGGTGAAACTCGCGCTGGGGCATGTCCGTGATTCGGTCAGTCCCGGGAGGCAGAGTCAGGAACGCTTGATCGACCGTACGGAATTGTTCGAGGTCGAGGTTGGCGGGTAGCTGGTGCGGTTGGTCCGCGCCCGCACGCTGCAAAGCTGCCGGGTCTCCAAAGAAATAGGCTTCGGTCATCGGGCGAAACAGATGGTACGAGCACCGCTCGCGAACCTGCGCGTACCTGGGTCCCGATTGCTGGGGCCAGGTTCGGCTGATGTATGAGTCCACCGCGTCCCGAAACAGGCGGAGTACAAGGTCGGGCTGGCCCTGATTGCACAGTTCCAGGTCTTCCACGACGTACGCGAAGTCAATGTGTTCTCCACGGCGCCCGGGAAAGATTGCGTTGACCAGTTCCGCGGCCAGTTCGTCGAGATTGGTCGGAATGGGGCCCGGTGCGGCTGCGGCGAGGGGTGCAACGTCCCGAGACGTGAACCCGTCCAGGTGCTTCTCCGGCGGGCGTACAACGAAGTCGTGATCCGGAAAGAGCCTGGCCAGTGCGGGCCCGAGGGCGGCATGCTCCATTTTCCCGGTCGGAATCAAGGCAACGACAGCCATTTTCACTCCGCCCGATGGCCACGTTGCCCCACGGCGGCTCCGTTAACCCGTTGCCGCTGCCCGCCGAATTCTCCGTGCTCGTAGAGCCGCCCCAGCGAGAAACGGGCGAGCCAGTCCGGTTCGTACAACTCTGTCAAGGGAACGGGGCTTTTTCCAGGCCTTGCTCCATGACGAATACGGAGCCGGGCTGTTCCTTGAACTCATCGAGGAGAACCGGAGAGTGGGAGGCCAGGCACACGATCAGGTCGCGCTCCTCGGCCCAGTCCCGAAACGCCTGGGTTAACGCCCGGATGGCGTAAGGGTGCAGGTCGTTACCGAAATCATCGATGGCTATGAGCGAGCCTTTCGGCGCACCGGCAACCGCCGTGAGATGGAGCAATCCCGTGATCCACCCGTCGGGGGCCAGTGCCAAGGGGCAAGGCTGGTTCGATTTCGGGTCGATCAGGTCCACGGTAATCGTGAGGCCGGCCACATGAAAATCCAGATCCGCGAACACCTCGGGGAAGGCGGACCGCAAGCCGGTAACGACGAATTCATATTGGGGTTTGAGGTCGCGGCGGTCACGCCAGTTCCGCAAGACAGTGAACACATTCTGCCCGGTGGGATGCAAATAGAGGTCGCCGCTTTGCCGGGAACCGTTCGTCTGCAGGCCCCAGAGGTTGTAACTGCGGTAGACGCGCGTGCTGGTCAGGCGCGAACGAGCGGGCCCAATTCCTCCGGGTTGTCCGCGTCGGCCACAATCCGAATGCCGAGACGCTCCTCACGCTCAGCGATCGGACGCTCTTCACCGCGGTAGACGAGCCGTTGCGACAAGGCGGCTCGGGAAAGAATGATTTCGTCCCCCCGCGTCACTCGTTCCCCGAGCCGCTCGGAGAGCGTCGGCCCTTGGGCGGTCAGCTGCAATTCCCAACGCAAATCCCCTACCGTGAAGGCCACGAGAACTGGTTCCTCTTCTGGCACTCCCCAGGACCGCAATCCATACACGCCTCCGATGTGATCGATCGCACTGGGAGCGCCGCGGAGGTAGGCGTTCCGCAGGAATTCGAGAAGCGTTAGCAAGGTGGTCTTGCCGGCACCGTTCGGACCGACCACGACACAGACCCCGGAAGGCGTCCAGTTGGTCGAGCGCAACGCCCGGAAGTTTCGTGTTTCGACCGTGATGGCCGATGGCGGGGGGGGCGTTGTGGTCGTCACAGGCATCGGTCGCAGGTCACGCAGTTGGTCGCCTGGGGGGCTCGGCTGACTCATGCTAGTCCTGAACCAAGCTTGATTTTTAGTCCGGCGAGGCCAAGATCTCAGAAAAAGTTCGAAAACCCCCGGAGATCTTGGAATAATGGAGGCTGGGACATATCCGCATTCTTCCAAGCTACGGAGGGTTTCGAGTGATGGTTATCGTCCCGAAAAAGATCCCAAGACGCAACCGCCGCAAGAAGTCTCCAGCACAGATTCGCAAGCTCCTGCGGAAACGCCAGCGGAGAATCCTCGACCGCATTGCTAATCGACCCGGCCCCGAACGCGACCAGCCCATGATCACTGCCACCAACATCCATTACGAGCTGGGCGAGCGTGTTCAGGGCATTGCCGCTGGCGGCATCGGCGCCATGCTGCTGTTGGCTCAGAGGACGGGCTTGATCCGCGACATTGATCACAATCTCCATTTGCTCAAGCGGCATCTCCCCTATCACGAGTCCGACCATGTCCTGAACATCGCCTTCAACATCCTGGCCGGCGGCCGGCGGCTCGAGCATATCGAGCTGCGTCGCAACGACGAAGTCTTTCTCAACGCCTTGGGCGCCCAGCGCATTCCCGACCCTACCACCGAAGGGGACTTCTGCCGCCGTTTCAACGAAGTCGACGTTCAGACCTTGATGGACGCCATCAATGAAACCCGCCTCCGCGTCTGGGCCCAACAACCCGACGAGTTCTTTGAGGAAGCTTTCGTCGACGCCGACGGCACCATGGTCCCGACCGATGCCGAGTGCAAGAAAGGCGTCGACATCGACCACAACGGCGACTGGGGTTATCAGACCGGGCTGATCTCGCTGGCCAACACGGCCGAGCCGCTCTACCTGATCAATCGGAGCGGCAACCGCCCCTCCCATGAGCAGATGGACGTCTACCTCGACAAGGCGATCGCCTTGTGTCGGCGGGCCGGCTTTCGCCGGATCACCCTGCGGGGCGACACCGACTTCAGCCAGACCAAGCATCTGGACCGCTGGGATCAACCGGGCGACATCCGCTTTATCTTCGGCATCGACGCTCGAGAAAATCTCAAGGCGTTGGCCCGAAGCCTTCCGGCCCCGGCGTACAGCGTCCTGGTACGACCACCCAAGTATGCGATCAAGACCGAGCCCCGCCAACGGCCCGAGCGGGTCAAGGAAGAGATCGTTCGCCAGCGGAAGTATGAGACGATCTGCCTGCTCGAGGAGACGGTCGCCGAGTTCGAGTATCGCCCGGTGGCTTGCAAGAAGAGCTACCGCGTGGTCGTGCTCTGCAAGCGCGTGGGTATCGACAAGGGGTCGGTGCGGCTGCGCGAGGAGTTTCGCTACTTCTTTTATATCACCAACGACCGCACGACCCCCGCCGACCAAATCGTCTTCCAAGCCAACGATCGTTGTGACCAAGAGAATCTGATCGCGCAACTCAAGACCGGTGTCCACGCGCTGACGGCGCCGGTAGACGACCTGGTGAGCAACTGGGCGCACATGGTGATGGCGTCGTTGGCTTGGAGCCTGAAGGCGTGGAGCGCGTTGCTGGCTCCAGCCACGGGCCCCGACGCCGACAGCCACAAAGCGGAAAAACGGACGTTGTTGCGGATGGAGTTCGCGACGTACCGCGCGGCGTTCATCGAGATGCCGTGCCAGATCATTCGTGGTGCCAGACGGTTGATCTATCGGCTGTTGTCGTGGAATCCGTGGCAAGGGATGTTCCTACGATTAGTGGAGCGACTGCAGAGCTGCTGGTTGTGCTGAGAGAGTGATCACCTGAAGTCGGGGTCCGGATGCCCCGATCTGTATGGGCCTTCGAGCGTAGAGAGGGGGTCGGCGATGGTGAGGGATGTTCGTGGCGGAGAAACCGGGGTCGAGACCTCCGGGCCGTAGAAGGTACGTGTTTATCTTGAAGACTAGATTATGTCATTTGTACATAGTCCGATTTTTTTATCACGCTTGTTTTGGGGCTAGTTCCTGATGAGGGCAGTGATTCTCGGTTAAGGATACGACGCGCGATTGATCGCCTCTTTGATCGCCTCACGCCAGGCTCCAGGGCTTGCGATACTCGTAGTGCAAGAGCTCGTTGGCCTCTGGGGAATTGGTGAATCGCTCGGTCTGAGGGTCCCAGTCCAGCCGCTTGCGGGTTGCCAGCGCAATGTTGGCCAGGTGGGCGAAGGTGGTCGAGCGGTGGCCCTCCTCGATGTCGGCGTTGGGGCGCTTGCGGCTCTTGACGCAGTCGAGGAAGTCGCGGGCGGCCTGCTGGTCGAGGTCGCCGTCGGTCCCCTTCACGACCTCACCCTTGCGGCGCGGCTTGGGATCCTGGAACGCGCCCCCTCGCTCCGCGACGATCTCGAAGTGATCGTTCGTGGAGTAGACCGTTCCGAGCGTGCCCCGCAGCTCGACCTCGGCACCTCGATTCAGCACGGGTTGGCCGTTTGCCTCGTAGATGCTGAAGACAGACAGCATTTTCGAGGCGTGTTCGAAGATCGTCTCGGACGTATCCGGAATCGTGCGATCGTCGTCCACAGCGAACCGCCCTCCGTGCGTCGTCACCGATGCCGGCGCCAGCTCGCCGGTCAGCCAGCGGATCAGGTCGAAATAGTGAACGCCCCAGTTGGCGATCTGCGACGAGTAAAGATTCCACCAGCGGAACTTGTACGGCATGATCGTCGACTGAAACGGTCGAGCCGGCCGCGGGCCCAGCCAGAGATCCCAGTCGAGGCCCGCCGGTGGCTGCGGATTCGGGCGCATGGCCGATGCCCGTGGGGGACATGTTGTTGGCGAAGGCGGCGCGCGCCACCGTGACCTTGCCGATCGCACCGGAGTGAACCACCTCGGCGAGCTGGGCGTATAGCCGGGACGAACGGCGGTGCGTGCCCACCTGTACGATCCGGTCGTGTTTTCTTGCCGCCTCGACCATCGCCCGGCCTTCCATGATCGTCATCGACAACGGCTTCTCAACGTAAACATCCTTGCCGGCCTTACAGGCGGAGATCATCTGGATCGCGTGCCAGTGGTCGGGCGTGGCAATCACGACCGCGTCGATATCCTTGCGGTCAAGAATGGTCCGGAAATCCTTGACGCGCGCCACATCACCCTCGAGCTTCGACATCTGGGGAATGCGCTTGCCCAGACCGGCGAAGCGAGGATCAAGCCGGTCATAGGCCGCGTTGAGATAGGGCTCATAGACGTCGCACAAAGCCACGACCTTCGCATCGGGCTGAGCCAGGAATCCCCGTAAGAGCTGGCAGCCGCGGTTGCCCACGCCGATGAAGCCAAGCCGGACCTGGTCGCTGGCGCCCGAGCACTCGGCCAGACGCCAGGCTCACGGCGGTCGCCGCCGTCACCGCGGTCTGGGAAAACACACGACGATTCACAGGCTGCGACATGGTCAAACCCCCATCCTCTGAATATTGGGAAGCGAACGAACATGTTGTGATTCATCAAGCGGCAGCCATCCGGCTTCTTCTTACCCATCAGACTACGCCGCCGGTATCAAAGTCAACGGCACGAAAGATCGGTCTGGTCATCGAGCGTTGATATCGGCACCCAGCGCTTTCCCGGCCCGAACGCGTTACAATGGAGATGATCGGCACCGAGGAGGTCGACAACGATGACGAATCGAGGGCTGTTGAGAACGACCTTGCTTCTTCTGGCGATCCCGAGCGGGTCGGCCGCGATGGAATTTGGTCCTGGTGAAGCCGCCGGGCGGTTCCCAGCGCGTCTCGAGCCGGAGCCGCTGACTTCAAAGTCCTTGTTTGGTATCGCCGGGACGATGCGCTGGGGACCTTCAAGTATCAGGTCTACGACATGCGCAAAGGAGAGTATTCCGCGGCGGTCGACGGCCTGGATCAAGGACATTCCGGCGAAATACCCGGCGTACATCGTTTTGGTTCGTGACGTCGATCTCAAGCGCGAGAAGGGCGAAACCGAGAAGCTCAAAGTGGGTTCGGTCATCAAGCGCGAGCTGGTGATCGCGGCCGCCCTGTCCGGAATCATTGTCGGGGAAGGGCTACGAACCAGTCCGGGTTCGCCCTATCTGGGACCAAGCCAGGCACCGAGCGTGAGATCGTTCGCCCAGTCTTCCCCAGGTTGATCGAAGCTTCCTCAACCCGAGTCCGACACCGTTTCCCGTCCCTGTTCCTTATCCCCGTCCTCATCCGTAGCGGACTTGGCCTGGATCAAAGTGGCTCGGTTAGGAACCAGGCGATGCGGGCACGCTCGGAAAATTCACTCTTGACCCTATCGCCACGAAAGCGGTAAGGTTCGGACGCCGTTGGGTAACCTCAACTCTCGGCCGTTCGTCTCACAGGGAAGTGGGCGAGCGCAATTGTTGCGAACGGCGCGGCTTGGTTCTCAAGTTGCGTCCGGGGGTTCTCCCCGACCGCTGCGCAAGGAGGCAGGTCAATGCGGCGTACATTCACCAGGCGTCCCTGGGCTCAACGAGCCCTGGTCGCGATCGCGGCGCTGGCACTCATTCAGATGGGTGCCGGTCCCAGCAAGAAGAAGGGGAAGGAGCCGCCGCCTCCCAAGGTTCAGGAAACCGTCGGCGATCTCGCGTTCGTGGTAAGCCGGGGCGAGATGAAGGTCGAGGGTGTGGGCCTTGTCGTCGGGCTGGACAACACCGGGGCCAACCCTCCGCCGTCCTGGCAACGCCAGCAACTTGTCGACGAGATGAGCAAAGCGGATGTCGAACACCCCGAGAGGCTGCTGGACAGTCCCCAAGTCTCGATGGTGATTGTCAAACTGACGATCCCGATTGGAGTCGGTCCCGGTGATCGGCTCGACGTCCAGGTTGAAGTTCCCCAGGCTTGTGGCACCACGAGTCTGGCCGGCGGTTATTTGCTGATGACCCGGCTGCGCGAAGTGATGATCGCCGGCGGGTGCGCCCAAGGGCGGGGCCCGACATCGCGTTGGCTCAAGGGCCGGTGATGATCGGGACGCCGGCCAAGCCGAACGATCCCAAGGTCGGCCGCGTGCTCGGAGGAGGCAAGGCCAAGAAAGAGCATCCCTACACCCTTGTCATCAAGGAAAGCCGCAGGAGCTTTCGCACGTCCAAGATGCTGGAAACGGTCGTCAACGAGCGGTTCCACCAGACCGAAGACGGCCATCAGAAAGGGGTTGCGACGGCGAAGTCGGATACCTACCTCGTGCTCAAAGTCCCGCCGATCTACCACCAGAACCAGGACCATTTTTTCCGAGTCGTCCAGCTCTTGCCGATGATCGATACCCCCGAGCTGCGGACTCGGCGCATCGCGGGCTGGAGCCAGGAACTGCTCGACCCCAAGACCGCCGGCGTGGCCGCCATGAAACTGGAGGGGCTGGGCAACTCGTCCATCGAGTCGCTCCAAGCGGGTGTCAAGAGCACCAATCCGCAGGTCCAATTCTTCTGCGCCGAGGCACTGGCCTACCTCAACGATATCGCGGGGCGTGGAGGCACTGGGAAACACGGTCACCCATCAGCCGGACTTTCGGACCTACGCGCTGGCCGCCCTCGCCGCCATGGATCAGGCCGCATCCCACATCAAATTGCGCAAACTGATGGACGAGCCCGAAATCGAAGTCCGCTATGGCGCGTTCAACGCCTTGCGCACCCTCGATCCGCGCGACCCGTCCTTAGGTCAGATTCGCGTCCTCGATGACCCGAAACGGGACGAAGGACGATGAGCCCTCGGATTCGATGGCGGTGGCCATCGCGACGGCGTCGCGCAGCCGGCTCCGTCAGGACGACCCTTCGCCCTCTACGTGGTCGACTCGGAAGGACCCCCTTGGTCCACGTGTCGCGGAGCCGACGCTCCGAGATCGTCATCTTCGGCCGCCAACAGAAGCTGCTTCCTCCGATCGTCCTCGGGACGGGAGCCATCTTGCTCAACGCCGCCGAGAACGACGAGAAAATCGCCGTCAGCAAAATTGTCCCGAATCGGTTCAGCGATGGGGACGTCAAGATCAACACCAGCCTCGACCTGGCCGATGTGATCCGGCAAATGGCCAACTTGGGGGCTTCGTATCCCGAGATCGTCTCCATCCTCGAAACGGCCAACCAGCGACACAACCTAGCCGGCACACTCGTCGTCGACGCCGTGCCAAGTTCCAGCCGGCTGTATCTCGAAGCCGTCCTGGGCAAGGATACGACAGCCAAGAAAGATGATTCCGTCAAGCGGACCTCCGGCGCGACTTCCAAGCCGAAGCGACGTTCTCGCTATTCGGATTCTTCGGCCGGGATTCGGATTCTCCGGTCCCGAATAAACCCACCTCGAATAGTGCAAGCAAGGATGCAGCCAATCTTCGCCAAGTCCGAGCATTCCCGTCCGACGGAATCAGTTCACCCGACCCGGCGGTCGGCGACAACGCCAAAAAAGGCGCCGGCACGGCGAACGGATCGACTGCCAAGCAGGATGCCGCAGTCCAGAAAGCCACGGCCGACGACCCTGCTCCCCGGCGCGGGCTCTTCGACTTCTTCCGAGGAAGCGACCAATAGTCGAGCAGCGCTCGTCCTGTCCCTGATCGACTAAATTCCCGACTTAAGTCTTGATGATCCCGGAAGATAAACCAGGACAAGCGACTACCGAAATGTCATTTGATTCCCGATACCGACCGCTGGATTCGTCCTCAAACCTCCCGCAAAGTGCAAAGCAGCAATCATGCATGTCTGACTGGTTGCTATTTCCTCCATCCTTGGCCTCGAAGGAAAGTTTTGTCTAATTTTGCGTCTTAAGACGTAACTGCTATTCGCAGCAAGACTTTCACAAGCCCTGCAACCCCGAAGATCGGCTTGCATGGTTGAGCTATCCCTGGCCCCTCCTAAAGTCCCACGCCGTGCGGTTCGAATATTAGTCTTGACGGTCAGGTTCGCTACAGCAGGGAGCATAGCGACACCTCCTTGGGTAGCTATGGGCTTGACTGCTTCCCCGCACGCACCGGAGCGGGGAAGTCTTCGTGCTTGGTCGGAGAGGAGCTGGGTTGCCGATCCGTGAAGTCAATTCACGGGTAACGGAAGTGGACGCCTCGGGGTAAACCGGCGGTTCGGCCGTTGGTTTGCAACCGAGGATGGCTATTGCAACCTGGACGGGATCAAGCACGGGGTCGGGGTCGGGGCGACTTCCAAGATTGCCCTCTCACGCGGCGGCACACTCGCGCTGCTTTGCATGTGTGTCTCGTTGTCGAGTCGGGACTATCACCGCGCCGACATGGTTCCTATCCGGAGGGAGGAGGAAACCTCCGTGGTCTCGCACCAAACTGGGCGAGTGGAGTCCTCGAGATGAAAAAAGTTTTCACAACCGGCCAGGTAGCGAAAATCTGCAAAGTCGCGCCTCGGACCGTAAGCAAGTGGTTTGACTCAGGCCGCTTGCGTGGTTATCGCATCCCCGGCTCGCAGGATCGTCGCATCCCGCGGGAGCATCTCCTGCGGTTTCTCAAGGAGCATGGAATGCCCTTGGGCGACCTTGAAGCCGAGGTTTATCATAAGGTTCTGGTTGTCGGGGCCGATGCTCCGCTCCAGTCCGTTCTGCGCGAGCATCTCCGCGAAACCGACGACTTCCGCATCGAGACGGCGGCGTCGGGTTTTGAAGCGGGTATCCGCGCCGAGAGTTTTCACCCCGACTGCATCATTATCGACATGGCATTGGGCCGCATCGAAGCCGGCCAGATCGCACAGAACCTGCGCAGAAGCCCCGACCACCAGGGCACGATCCTGCTCGCCTTGACCAGCGACGAACCGGGCGAGGAAACCTTCGCGCTCGGGTTTAACGACGGATTCAAGAAACCATTCGACGGCGCACTCTTGGCCGAGCGCGTTCGCCGTTTGATTTCGCAGAAAAAGTCCGACGAACCCTGAGTGAGGCGCGGAACGCACCGAACCCTAGTTCGCCTCGGAAGCCGATTCCGAAAGAGACCAACGAGCCTGAGCAGACCATCCTCTCGTCCGGTGAAGACCGGAGGGGAGATTGGTCCGCGGGCTCGTTGTCTTTGTAGCAGTAGGCAGTGAAGCAGTAGGCAGTTCGGAAAAAGAATAACAAATCAAAACGAAGATCGGCGTAGCCGCCTTAAACTGCCTACTGCCTACTTACTTCTTCAATGACACGCTGCGCTGTCGCCGCCCAATCCCCCGGGAATCAAGGCGGAAAGAACCGCCCGCAAGTCGAACAAGTCTCCACCCGGGTTGAAGACCGCCTGACAGACTCCAACCGATGTGGAAAAGAAAATGACCGAGAACAGGACGCAGACGACCAGGCGGCGAGGAATCCTCAAACGTCTGTAAGGACCGTCAGCCGACGAATCGACCCGTCTCGAGACATTGGATTTGATCGAGGATTCGGTCGTCGAGGAAACCGGCGATGGCGAGCCCGGATGCGACCGGAACAGGCTGGCCAGGCGCGTGGCCCGTTGGGACAGTTCCACCGGAACGACTTCGGCGAAGACCGTGTCCTCTGACAGGGACTTGACCAGGAAAGCCGCTGCCAAGCTAAGCCCGCGGCGAAGCAACCGCGACCGGAGCAAATCACGAGCGCGACAGCCGGCCTTTGACTGTACCCAGCGGCCATTCCAATAGTTCCGCGACCTCCTCGTTGGTTTTGCCTTCCAGGTAGCTCAAGATCACGGGGAGCCGGTATCGATCCGGCAGCCGGTTGACCTCGGCGTGCAAAACCGGTCGCAGCTCGTTCCAGGCCGCTTCCTGGTCCTGATTGCCAGGCTCGATCGATCGCGGCAACATCGCCACACCTTCTCTTTCCACGGCACGTCGCCGCACCGCGCCGGTGCGCGCCTTGACGGCCATCCGATACGCCACTTCGTGAAGCCAACCAGCCAGAACCCTCCGATTACGGATCAAGCCCCCCTTCCTCGCCAGCACGAGAAAGGTCGCCTGAAAAACGTCCTCCGCATCGTGATGCCGGTTCAGCACATGACGACAAACCCCGAGCACCATCGGTCCATGGCGATCAACCAGAGCCCGGAATGCTTCCTCAGACTCGGCTTGGTCGCTGCTCAAGAACTGGTCGAGCAGGTTCTCGTCCGACAGCTCCTCGGCAGTTTGGCTTGACTCTGGCCTTACGTCCCGTGTTCTCAGCATGCGAGTCATTGTGCGCTTCTCCGCGATCCTTTCCGGTTTCATCTCCGTGCTCTCGAACGAGAATCTCCGCGGAACGCCCAGACGACACGGGAAACAAGCCGCATCGCACAGCTTAGCAACGCGCGAGATTCCCGGCGGTCGCGAACGGGAACAAACCTCCGGCATCGGGCCGATCAGGGGGAGCCATCCGTGCGTGCATTTCCTGCCGAGATGTCCGAATTGGTGACCAACCCGATCCAATTGACCAGTTTCGTTACGCTAGCTCCAGCGTATTATCATGGTGAATTTCCCCTCGCAGTATTAAGAGGAGCCTGCCCGGCCATCGGTTACAAAAAATCAGAAGAATCTCGAGACCGATCAACTTCGCTGATCCAGACGTCGCGGTTCTTGTACGGCATCTCGTCGAGGCCAGTGACTTCCGACGGAGGCCGGCGATTGAAGACCCTTACGTCTCTGCGAGACTGGTCTCAGAGCTTTGTGTCGGCGAACGTCGGTGTTTCGATAATCCTCGGACATTCCGGCAGCGAGTTCAAGAACGTGCGGCCGTACGGCTTGGTCAGCACGCGAGGGTCGAGGATCACGACGATCCCCCGGTCGGTCTTGGTGCGTATCAGGCGGCCGAACCCTTGCTTGAGCTTGATCACGGCTTCGGGCACCTGGTACTCGATGAACGGGCTGCCGCCTCGGCTGCGGATGTCCTGGAGCCGCGCCTCCAGCAGTGGGTGGCTGGGTACGGAAAACGGCAGCCGGGTGATGATGACGTTCGAGAGTGCCTCGCCGGGGACGTCCACCCCTTGCCAGAAGCTGTCCGCGCCGAAGATGACGCTGTTGATGTCGGCCTTGAAAGCTTCGACCATCTTCGAGCGCGGCATGCCGTCGCTCTGGGCGAACAGGGCGATGTTGCGTCGGGCCAGCCAAGGGGTCAATGCGCGGGCGGCCGCTTCGAGCATTTTGTAGGATGTGAAGAGAACGAACGCCTTGCCTTGCGTTCGCTCCAGGTAATGGGCGATCGCCCGGATGGCCCCCTTCTCAAACGATTCGGGCTGATCCGATGGGTCGGGCAGGTTCTTCGGCATATGGACGGTCACCTGCCGAGCGTAGTCGAACGGGCTGCCCAGGGCGATGGTTTCGGCCGACGTCAACCCGAGCCGCGCCTTGATAAAATCAAACTTGGGTGGCGAGCCCACGCAAAGTGTCGCTGAGGTGAGGACGCAGGTGGGAACCTTGCTAAACAGCAGCTTGCGCAGGCTTGGCCCCACGTCCAGGGGCGCGGCCGCCAGCCGGACCCGGCGCCGAGCCTTGTTTTCCACCTCGACCCAGTAGACGGAGTCGGCTCGTACCTTGACGGATCCAGGTCGAGATCTGGTCGGCCAGCGCTCGGCACCGCTCCTCGGCGGCGACTAACTCAACGCGATGCTCCGGTCGCTCGATCTGCTTCGCACCTTGGCCGATCGCCGTGGACAGCTTACGCAGCTCCTCGGAGAGCGGACTCGGGCCAGCCGATCGGCTCCCGGACCCGACCGTTGAAGCCCGCGTGATGGCGCTGGTGCCAGTCGGCGACCCGGTCGAAGAAGTCGTCGGCCGCCATGCGCGTGCGCTGCAACTGTTGGATCGCCTGCCTCGAGGTTGTGAACACCCAGAAGGCCCTTTTGCGACCGCTCGTTGTACAGCCTCGCCAGCGTGAAATCGACCCCGAGGTTGGAAAGCTGCAAGCCCAGGTGCTCGCCGGCGACCGCTTCGAGGGTGTGCGCCTCGTCGAGGATCGCCACGGCGTACTCGGGCAGAAGCCCAAAGCCCGAGCCCCTCAGGGCCAGGTCGCTGACGAACAGGGCATGATTGACCACCAGCAGGTCGGCGTTGAACACCCTGCGCCTGGCCTGGTAAAAGAAGCACTCCTTGTATCTCGGGCACTCGCGTCCCAGGCAGTTGCCGTTCTCGCTCTGCACGGCCTCCCAGACGCTGGGGCTCGGTCGAAAATCCAGGTCCGAGCGACTGCCGTCGCCCGTTCGTTTCGACCACGATCCGGATAGTGGCGAGCTGGTCGATGTCCTCGGGCCGCTGGAACATCGAATCCTGGCGCTGGAGCGCGACGTCCAGCCGCCTGCAGGCTGATGTAGTTCGACCGGCCCTTGACCAGCACGGCGGAGAATTCCAGGCCCGTGACCGCGCGGAGGAACGGGATGTCCTTCTTGAGCAACTGCTCCTGAAGTGCGATCGTGTGGGTCGAGACGACGACCTTTTTCTTGTGCTCGATCGCCGCCTGGATCGCCGGGACCAGGTAGGCGAAGCTCTTGCCCACGCCGGTTCCCGCCTCGACCACCAGGTGGCCGGGCCGCTCGATCGCGCGCGCGACCCCCTGGGCCATCTCGATCTGCTCGGTGCGATGTTCGTAGGCTGGCAATCGTCGCGCGATGGCGCCACCGGGGCCAAGGATCGGAACCGGATCCAGATATGCCATGCTCGAGGTCACCGGGCCAAGCGAAAGTCGGCCTTCTCTTCAAATCAAAGCAAATCCCACGTGGTGCCGACTCAAGTGGGGCGTTCGCTATCTTCTCATCCTACCACGGGAAGACGCCACGCCTATGCGGGCGCGGTGGAAAGTGTCGAGCTTTACACGCCTTTGGCGCTCATCCTGGTTCCACTGCGGGCCTGGTTCAAAACCGGCGTTGTTCGGGCGACAGTACGGCTGGCGAGCCTGAAGCAGAGAGTCACATACGAATTACACAAGAATGACACTAAATGGCAGCTTTTTGGAGGTCTTTTGTGCCATCTCGCTCGGCCCGGCGGCAACCCGGAACGAGGCTCTCTTGGGGATGGACTGAGCTAAGGTCGCTAGAACGCAAACCACTCATAGACCAAGCCTTGTGTTGGTGCATCTGCGATTCGTAGCGGTTTCTTGACCTGTAATGGGTTATGCATAGGTGGACTTCTGAAATCAGGCATGGTTCAAGAGGAGGGTACAGTTCAGCCAACCCGAACTGTACCCTCCTCTTGAGCCGTGCCACATCAGCGCGATAACCATGTTCCTCCCGGTTCCGCGCTGGCCAAACGGTGTTGCGTCCGGCTTGGTATAAGTGCTATTCCGCTGGTACACGGCAGCGGACGCGGCTTACACAATCGTAAAGCCAGGCCATGCTTGGGTTTGAGCCTCTTGATCGAGCGCTCCCAGCGTGCAAAAAATGGCAGTGGTTGGCAGCAGGTGGCAGCTTTTTGCGAGGCTTTGTGCCATTTCGCCCGCGACTTTTTACGCGCGTCCTCATCGAGAATCGCATTCGATCGTTGTGAATCTGAGGTCAATCTGATCGTCCGCTGGGAGGGGCTGCGGCAGACCGCCGCCTGGAAAAAGCCGGGCCACTCGGAGATGGGCGCTCCGTCGGCAATAAGGATGGCGAGCCTGGTTTTCTGGCTTTCGGTGGAGATTTCTTCCAGGAAGAGCACCGACGGGAACGCGATGGCAAGATTCCACCGCGTCTCCGTTTTGCCCCACTCGGCGATTCCCAGCCCCCGTGGGGCCGAAGCTGGCCGGCATGCCCTCGAAGGGCGACGAATTGTACGAAGCAAGGGATTTGAGGATTGTGCCAGTCGATTCGCCCGACCCGGAAGTCAGAACCAACCTTCGGAGGTTCGCCCGGATTGAAAGCCGTTTTCATTCTGGCGAGCAGGCGGCGGCGAGCCCGTAGGCCGAAAACGGAATGCGCGCAGAATCTCGTTCCCTTATCTGTATATTATACGCAGTATGCCCATTTTGTCAAGTCTACCGCCCCATTCCAGCGATGGAATTCGATCGGAACCTTAGGTTCACTATCGACTTAAATGACTTTGCCGAATTCTCTCGTGTGCGCTTATGGACACCTGGTATAAGCGAAAACGCGGGAATGATCAGGGCGCGCTCAGATCCGGAGTGGTACCCGAAAACAGGCGTTTTTGAACCATGCCCGGATCAAGCAAAGTTCAGCTCATGGTTACACCGGCGCGGGTGGCGTGAGCCCCCTGATGACGCAACCCAGCATCATGCCTGGAGATCAGGCATCGGTCAAAAGTTCACGTACTGCCAAGGGTATGGCGTCGTTCCGCCCGTTAAGGTCGAGATGTGCGGAAAGTAGGATTCGATGTTCTAGATTAGAGTTCAGGACGAAACTTTACTTGTCTACCCATCGAGAGATAATCCGGGACGGGAGCTCGACATGAACGAAACCGAGCGTGCTGACGGAAATGCCCATCGCTCCCAGCCTCAACAGAGTCCTCAGGTCACGCAGGCAAGCGAGGTTGTCGTTGACGGCACGGCGACCCTGCCGACGTACGCCAGTTCCTGCCGAGTGACCGCCAGTCCGGAGGAAGTGCTCCTCGACTTTGGCCTCAATTCGCAGCCGTTTGCGGCGGGACGACAAGTTGTCAAGGCGAACCAAAGGGTCGTCATGAACTTCTTCAGTGCAAAGCGGCTCTTATCTGCCATTGGTGTGACTATTCGAATGCGCGAGCAGACCTTCGATGGGATCGAGCCCGGATGTCAGCCGCCGCGCTGGCATGGCGCGGTCTCAACTCAACCACGCCGAAGCCCCCGTTCCTACCGGACGGCCAGAGGTAATCCGGCTGAACCGTTGAGGACTGCCACGAACCCCCTGTCGGAGATCGATTCCTCCACTTCTCAGCCGTATTGGACGGAGGCGCCCTATGCCCAATGCTGTCGACCACAGAGCCTCGCCTCGCGAGACACAGGTGATTGATAATATATATGTTCAGATTATGGAATGGAAGGGTTTTCCGATCACCAGGGCAGACTTCTCAAGATCAGCACGGGGGGAGCCTTGATTGTCGTTGAGAAAGTGGGCGGACCGCACCGGCCGCTTTGGATCCGCCTTGAGAGAGCACCTGAGACTGGTTGGATCGCGGCGGACATCGCTCGCTTCAAACGACCGCAGGATCTGGCAATCCGATTCCGTTCTCCCTGCCCGGTGGAATTCTACTTGGCCGCGACATTCAGGACCGACCCCGAGCAGTCCGCCGACAGCGAACAGGAGACGCCCCGCGGAAGAAGTCAGTACGACCCGCTGGCCGGAACCCCTGGAGAACTGAAGACGGAACCCGCCAGCGGACTGACAGCATCAATCGCTGTCGGCTCGCGGTTGACCGTTCACTTTCCCGCGGGCAAGGTCAACCCACGTGAATTGCTGTTCAAGGCCATAAACACAAAAAAGCCAAAGATGCTGTCAGGCTTGAGCCGGATGACGGGAAACTTTCACGTCCGGTTTTGAGGAGGGGGATGGCGGTAACGCCATCTCCTTACCCGGCTCCGCCTGTCGGCCGCCGAGCTCCGGCATCATGAATCGGGAGTATAGGACCAACTCTGTGACTATGTCACAGATTGGGGGAGTGTGGTTTCCCCTGCCGGGCCGGCTCGTACATCTCACGCGTAGCCACGCGATCGCAAAATCAGTGCGCAGCATCTCCACGCTCAGATTATGCAGTACTTTTTTCAATCTGCATTGAGACTGGGCGAGATATCAGACCTAAGTCCTTGGCCCCATTGGGGAAGATAATTCCGGAAAAAACGACCGTGCGCAAATTGCGCGCGCAGTCAGCATTGGACGCACTGTCGAGGCCGCCGCACGCCAGGGTAATCAGACGGGAAGACCTGGTCGTCGGCGCCCATGCGCATGCCCGCGAGATGGCAACGTAGGCTGATCGCACGAGCCGGTTCGACCGCGCTGGAGTCGATGTTCCGCATCGCTTTGGAAAGTCCCAGTCCGGGCGTAGCCCTGTTGGCTTGCTCTGAACCAAATCGATATTACCGAGGCTATCGTCATGCTCGAATTGAGAGCGAAGTGGTCTCAAGAGGAAACCACATTACTCGAGAGCAGATCGGAGTCTTGAAAAGACCGGTTCTCCCGCGCGGTCACAAACCACGCGACGGCGTGGGACCTGAAACGGTCAGATCGATTCGGTATTCGGCGCGAACATGTGCGATTGTTTTTCCGATGCCGTCCAGCTCGCCGAGGCCCAGCGCGCGACCGCGGAGTGGATGTCGGCCCCCGGCAGGTCCGCCGCTACCTCAAGCACCTCCGCGTCGGCTATCGCCGCACCGCTCAGTAAGGCGGTCGGGGCACAGTGCCGGGATCTGACGCGGCAGGGGATCTACCTATGGTGCGTGCCCGCGTGCCGTCCGGAGCCGAACCGGATCGAGCCGGTGTTCCAACAGGTGAAGTACCAGGAGATCCCGATGCGAAACTATACCTCCAGGGCGGCGATTCACCAGGCGGTCGAGCACAGGCTCGACTCCTGCGCGAAGAACGTGGGAGAAAAAGCTAGAAAACAACTGAGGTCAGCCGCTGAGGCCACGCCCGCTTAATGCGATCCTGTTCGAGGTCTTTCTACGCTTGGGGGCGACGATGGTATAATCCAGCGCGTTACAGGAGCCCGGCCCCACCCGAACGCGGACGGCCGCCGACCCGAAGAACGCCTCATGAACCGAACCCATGGCGAATTAACGCTCTCGACCAAAGAGTGGCGCTCGTCGGATCACCTGACACCGGATGTAACAACATGAAGCCCGCCCTTGATGGACCAGTTCAGCGAGTGGTGAACACATACATGACAAAATGTGGCCGTGGCCGCGTGGTTGCTGGTGGAATGTCTTCTACGAAACTCGTCCTCGGCGGGTCCGGGTAGGGGCGTGCTGCGGTTACCGACCCAAAACCCGAGCGACAGACTTTGATTCGACCAGACCGCTTCGATTCGACCGGAGAGTCTAGACGGCAACCACCCCTTCCAAGGTGACGAGTGTGTTCCCAACCTACTGCGGAACAAGGACTTGAGTTGACCGTTTTCTTGGAAATCTCTGAAAAGCAGCAAGCTGGGCGACTATGCTCGGCATGCTTTCCCGAGCATAAACGGAAGCCCAGTGACCTACGGTGCTTAGAACAACCACAATCGATTGATCATGTTCTCACGCCTGGAAGGCGTATCTATACGGCAGTCCAATGGGCGCATACCCAACCGCATTCGGCACACAAAGGAGAACTTCCGGCACTCCCGTCTTGGTGGAGGTATTACGGGTACTAACCGGTCGGAGGACGTCGATCGTGCCGCCCCCTACATCCGACCCGAGGAACGATGCCGTGGATAACTACGATGATGGTACGGGGAATGGCGGTCCACAGGACCTGTCCCACCGCCTCGGAAACACGACTGTACAGAGATTGCGTGGAATCGTGCGACGCCACTTGATTGCAGACGCACGCGGCAAGATCGGGGAGAGCGACATTGTTCAGGATGTGCTCATGTCCTTGCTCTTACCTCGAAATCTGCCGCTATTGGCTTTACCACAAGAGCAGTTCGAACGGCAGCTCAACCACCATGCCCTGTGGCACACCACCAAAGCCAACCGCTTCTTCACTCAAGCGAGGGCGATGTTCGGCGGAACTCTGAGGAGACCAGCGCAAGTTGGGAGCCGGAGGAGTCACGAGATCTGTCCGCTGAGGACCAGGCATCCCTCAAGGACCTCTGGAATCTACTGAGGTCCGAGGTTGGGGAAGCAGAGTACCAGGTGCTCCAACTGAGTGCCCTCGGACATAGCTCGTCCGAGATCAGCAAGCAGCTCAATCTTGGGCGACGTTGGGTTGATCGGGTGCTGGAGCGAGCGACGAAACTGCTGGCGCCCATTGTCTATGGAACGGAAGGGGAATGACCGCCCCGTGAGCTCCGCCGACGCTCGGTCGGCACACGCGAGAGGGTTCGACATGGATAATGCCTCCCAGATCTTCGAGTCGTTCGTCAACGCCCTGAAGCACGACACGTCGACGGACCTTCGTGCGTACCTGGAGCAGTACCGCGGCACTCCCGAAGGGTACGCCGAGTTGCTCGGCGACCTGCTGGACCAGCGATGCCGGTGTGCTTGTACACGCCGGCATCGCCGTCGATGAAGAGAGTATGCTGAGCGA
Source organism: uncultured Planctomycetota bacterium (assembly GCA_963779785.1). Classification (GTDB taxonomy): domain Bacteria; phylum Planctomycetota; class Planctomycetia; order Isosphaerales; family Isosphaeraceae; genus CAVRFS01. Next base: position 158,627 of record CAWAAW010000021.1, on the reverse strand, counting down.
GTTCCCCGAGCTGTCGGATGAGGTTTTCCACCAGATCGTGGTCAACCTCGGGGCCTACCGGCGAGAGCGAGCTGAGCAGGTGCTGACAGCGACGGGGAGGGGCGAGTACGCCGCCCTCAGGTCACCGACTCATTCCCGGAGCGCGGCGGGAGGGCTGGCGGAAGATCGGGGCGGGGAGGCAAGGGGAGGTCTACTACGCATGCAATATGAGTCTCGCACGCGAGGAAGCGATCAAGTTCCTCCGGGGCGAAATCGACAGGCCGGAGCGTGAACGACTGCGGAGTGAGGCCCAGTCTGCCGCCCAGATCCACCACACCAACGTCTGCCAGGTGTTCGAGGTCGGTGAGTCCTACATCGTTATGGCCTACGCGGGTCGACAGACCCTCGATCAGTGGTCTGACGAACCCGGACGAAACCCTTATGACATCGCCCGAATGACCGCAAAGGTGGCCGACGGCATCGAGGCCGCCCACCGCCGGGGGATCATTCATTACGACGTGAAGCCTTCCAACATCCTCGTCCGCGAGGAAGACAACCAACCGATCGTCGTTGACTTCGGCTTGTCCGTTCGCGGGCCTCCGATGTGGCGGGCTTAATGGGAGGCGGAACGCTTGCCTTCATGGCCCCCGAACAGATAGGCAAATTCCTCGGTCCTGACTCGTCGATCCGCGTCGATCACTCGGCCGACATCTACGCCATCGGCCCACCACCCTTTACCGCCTCCTCCTCGGACGCTATCCCTATCAAGAGGAAGACGATGACCGTGGATTACGAGAGCGAAAACTGAACGGTGACCCCTCCCCCTTGGAGAGGGAACTAAAGCGGGGACGCATCCCCCAGGACCTCCAGGCGATCGTCCTGACGGCGATGGCTCTCAACCCAGCGAGACGCTATGCGTCAGCGGCGGCGATGCGAGACGACTTGCATGCATTCCTCGTGCGTAAGCCGACCATCGCCAAGCCGCCCACACTCGCGGGCCGGCTGAACAAGGCCCGACAACACCCGGTTGCATTGGTTATCGCGGCGGTACTCCTCTTGATGACCGGCCTGGGGAGTGTCCTCGGGATCCCGCTCTGCGGCACTTCCGGCGTGAGTCCATCGCCCGTCGGCTCCAGGAACAGCTCTCAACCACACTCTTTAATGCTGCCGCCAAGGACGCGATCGAAGCGGACCTCGAGGGGAACTTGACGTGCTCGACCCGTCGCAAGCGGGTGATTGGCGAGTCCAATACTTCGACCGCCTCGTCCAGTTCAGTCGCGGGCTCACATGGTCGCGATTGGAGGCGGGCGACTCGGGCGGCTCGGCATCGCCGCGGCCCTGGTGGATGAGCGAGGCCCCATCGTAAGGCCCAACTCCGCGAGCCCGCGAGGGTCGACTCGTTCCGTGAAATGGTCGCGCAGTACGCCAGAGCCGAGACCCTGTATGCGTTCATCGTGTGGGATTCCGATCGGATCCCGAACCTGGAGAACTTCGTGCAGATCGAGGAACGGATCGCGCCGGACGGCAATGGTGTCAAGCCGAAGCACGAGCTGTTGCAGGCCTACACGCGCACGGCGACGCGCGGATCACGACGCGGATCGGGCGGTGGAGGTCACACGCAGCCTTTTGGATGAGGAACTCTCTCCGGCGTGGCGCATGCTGGTCCTGCGGGACTACGTCTGGATGGCGATTCAGCTCAAGGAAGTGGATTCGCGTATCCTCGACGATGTGCGACAGCGGCTGGATAAGGCCCTGACGTCCGGCACTGCGACTTCGTCAGTCTTCTTGCCCCTGCTGGTCGAGCAGGCACGTGTCTTCGCGGCACTCGGTCGTTTCGAGAACGCACGCGGCGCCATGAAGCGTTACTTCCGCGAGGTAGACAAGAAACGCATCCGGTTCCGCGAGCAACGATCCGCCGACCCACTCCTGGTGAGAGCCCCCCCCAGAACGTACCGGCCTTGTTCTACTTCGAAGCCTGCCTGTTGTACGGATTCCTGCTACAAAACGTCTCGGACCGGAAGAACGCCGAAGAGTATTGGTGCTCCGGTTACAGCGAGGCCAATACCACCCGATCCGGTGCGTATTATGAAGCGGCGGTCCTTGGCTCACTCTGCGGCAAGATCACCCCAGAAGACGCCGACAACATGGTGGTTCACACCGTCGAGAACGCCGACCCCCGCGGCAAGGACATCCGCCGCGCCAGCGCTCCGTCTCCGGCCGCCTTCCTGCAAGGAGATCATCACCGCCATACTGAATCGAGCCTGGACGTCAAGCCGAGGCCGGCGGGAGGCGGAGGACATCGTTTTCCGGCGGACGTCCTTCCGGCGGTTTACTAGCGTACAGATCAGGCTCTGGCTCTTTGAGGGATTCAAGATGGCGCTGGCCGGACGGGATGGCGTGGAAGGCTCGCTCTCCAACAAGGAAGAGGACTTCCTTTGGGAGCTGACCCGACCAACTCCTCGACGCCTTCACAACGGGTAAGCTGAGCGGCCGAGACGTCGTGCGGACTACGGCCCTCGTGTTCGGCCCGGACGCCGTCCCCCTGGCCTAGCTCTACGCTGGCACAATTTGAGCCGATGATCCGCGCGATGCCATCAAGCCGGGCTTCGTCGGCTGGGAGAAGGTTTCGCAGGACTTGCCGGTCCGCCTGCGCGGCCCCCTCGCCTTCATCCTCGGGCGGCATTACCGCCTCAACTACCGAGATGTCACGGACAGCCGGGCGTTCTTCCAGATCGCGCATCAGTCGGACGAGGGGTCCCGATGGGCCAATCTCCTGCGTTCATGGGCGATGGCCGACCTGCCCAGGAAGCTCCGACGTTCCCATCCCGGTGACCTGCCGTCGCCTCAGAAAAATGCGAGCCGCTGTCCGGGTTGCCTGCAGCCGGGTACTACCAGGATGTGGACTATTCTTCATCTTGCGGCCCCGGATACGAGAAGACGACCATGTCGCCGCATCCTGATCGCTGGCACCGCTGGCCTCATCCTCCTCGGTGCCGAGACCGATGCTCAGACCCTGGAAAAGGTGCCGCATCACCTTCCACGTCAAGGACGATGACAAGGACTATGATACGAAGGTCTGGGCCAAGGTGAAGGTCGGCTCCAACTGTCGCGGCGCCTGACAGCTTCGGCGACGGCAGGACCTACAAGGATTGGGAGGATTACAAGGTGAAGCTGGAGAAAGTCGATAAGCAACTTACCAGGGAGCAGGTGAAGGATGGCGCCAAGGTGTCCCTGAAGATCGAGACGGTCGGCAACGACGACTGGAAGTTCACCTAGTACCGTTACATTCGAGTTCTCGGACGGCTCGACGATTGATATGGACCAGCGCGACAAGATCCATCTCAGCCGGAAGAACGACGAGCGAGAATGCCTCGTGAAGCCAAGGCGAGGCAAGCGCCATGAAGGAGGCACGGAAAGGGGTCAGGGGTGCAGAAAGAGGTCAGGTTCTGAGAGCGAAATCGATTCCTCTGTGCAGGACTGTTGGGCTTTTTGTCGTGTGCACGTGTCCGCTCCGGCTCGATGCTGGGCATTCACCGCCCAACTCCTTCCATCGCGTTCCGGCGCCGAGGGCGCCGGCTGGATGATGCGATCTAGTTCTGATCCTCGCGTGATTGCTGAGGATGCAGGCGCGTTTCAATGGCCGTTGCTCTCGCCCTGATGGGCGAGCCGGTTCGCAGTGCGCCCGGAACCCGAGGACACGTGTAGACGCGGAGTGGTCCAGGACCCTCCTTGGGCCGACGGATTCCTTGAACTTTTCCAATGCTCGACCGTTTGTCATTGCGAAGACGCGAGTGCCCCGATCACGGTCGGGGACTGCCGCTTCGCCCGTGTGGGAGTCTTCTTGTCATGCCACGACCGCAGGAGAACCCGGGTTGGTTCCGAGACCAGTACCGGGCGCATCAGAGGATCATCTACAACCGTTGTCGGGTCCGCGCGGCCCACGAGCAGTCGGAGGACGCGACGAGCCATGCATTCGCGACGGCGTGGGAGGCCAACAAGGTCTTCCCGTCCGAGCGAGCGCTGGTCGTCTACCTTGTCCGGTGCGCGGAGAACTACATCGCAACGCAGGGACGAAGGACGCGGTGCCACCGAATGTTGCTTACATACCTGCAGACCTCCGGCCAGCCCACAGAGGCCGGGCGAGCGGTCGAGTGTGACCGGATCCGGTCGGCCTTCCTCAAACTCGGGCAGGAGGAACAGGACATCTTGAACTGGTACTACCGCGACGGCCTCGGCGATCAGTCGATCGCCGAGAAGCTGGGCTCCAGTCGCTCGACGAGCTTCGCCGCCGCCACGAGGCCCTCGGGCGTTTGAAGAGCTTCTTCATCGAGGACGATGCGGGCGACGACTCGTCGACGCCCCCCAACTCCGGAAAGGGTTTAACCGATGCCAGCAGAAATCTTGCCACGCCAGATCCGTTCGATTCTGGCCGACATCGCGATTAGTCGCAGCGCGGCGAGCGCCCCCCCCTTCCAGAGCGGCGACGATGGGGATGTCCTCAGAGGAGTCGTGGAAGCGGCGGTCCTCGACCGCGAAGTTCGGGTGGCCCTCGCGGCGGCGTGCTCCGAGTTGCGGATCGACCTCGACGGCTCGTCATGCGTCGAAGGCACGCTCGCCAGCGCGGCTACTGGAAGTCTCGCGGTCCTGAACGACCGCGAGGTCGCGCACCTCGCCATCTGCCCTTGGGCCATCGAACGCCTGGCCGAAATGGTCGGACGCGAGCTGCCGGCGGTATGGTTCAACGCGATGCGTCGCGTCGGGGACGCCCAGGCCGCGAGCGGGGGGCGGTGATCCACCGCCGCTCGATGAGTTGTTGCGAGCGGCCGCCCAGACAATCCCGCAAGGGCCGGCTCACCCCGGCCGGCCGGGGTTCATCGGCGCCATGGCTCCCGGCACACAGCCGGACTCTCGCAAGCGCCGTCAGGAACGGAACCCGGCACCTGTCGATAGCCAGGTCTGGAGCGACGCGGCGTGGGGGATCAGCCTCCGCTCCTCGTTCCAACACCTGCCGCGGCTCGACGGGCTGGAGATCGTCCTCAACCTCAAGAACGATCCGCCCTCCCGGTCCCCGCCGCCGCTCATCTGCCGCGTCCGCGTCGAATGCGATGGCATCACGCGGTTCGATGACGAGGTCTTCCCCGACAGTACAGTCGAGATCCAGGTAAGGCCGCTGGCACAGATCTCATCAGCTCAGTGGGACCTAGCCGACAACCATCGCCGCATTCAGGTCAAGCACCTTTACGAACTTCCTCCCTTGGTCGCGAGTAACCCGAATCCCTGACTTCTCTTCCCTGAAGGAGTTTCTCGATGAACCTGCTCCGTCGAAGTTTCCTGCTGCTGCTCGCCACGTGGCTTGGAACGACGGCCTTCCTGCTGCCGTCGCACGGCCAAACTGCCGTCTCGCGTTATCGGTTCGCATCGGCCAGCACGGCCCTCCCGGCGTGGTCTGGAGGGGTATCCGTCAGCACAGCGAGTATTGGAAGCCGCACTTTCCTGAGGGTCAACGGCGGCATCGCATTTGGTGCCACGCTGACGGTGCCGCGCCGCTACGAAGGCATGCCGGTCAGCCTGACGTACGAGCCCAATCGTCCCAACGGGGAACGGCTGGTCTTCCGGGTGAACAACGAATCCTACGTGGTGAAGAATGTCCCTGATCACTGGCTGGCACCGATCGCATACTTCGCCGACTCGTCGATCGATACCAACCAGACGCTCGTCACTCTCACGCCGCCCGACGACGAGGCCTCGCGGAATCGTCCGCTGGCCGCCCTCCACGAAGCTCGCCTGCACGCGAGCGTTAAGTCCCGCCAGATCGGACAGTTGCTCATATCGCTCGACATGCTGTTCGACCCGAACGATCAGAGCGTGGACGGTCGCGGCGCCCGTAAGGAGTTTGAGCGGCTGGTGCACCGTCAGGAGGAGGCCGACAACGATTTGGTGGGATCCTGGCTGATCCACGACGTCGATGCCACCATCTCGTTCGAGTTACAGGGCGGCGAGATGACCCTCACGGGCCTGCCGAAGATCCTGTTCTGGGATGGCATGTCCAAGGAAGAGTCCGGCGGTGATGACGCTGCCAAACCGGCTCAGCCGCTCTCGGACGAGTTCACTGGCCGACAAGCCGAACTCCTGACGACCAACCCCGGCTACCAGGTCGGCGTGATGACGATGCGACTGGCCGCGTTGTTCCGCTACATGAAGAAATTGGCGCCGGGGGACTGGGAGCGGTTCCGCGAGCAGCTCCGCCCGGTCGCCGAGGCCGAACAGGCAGTCCCGACGGATTACGTGGTCGACACGCGGCTGGAGAAGTGGAGCGAAGATTACCCCGACGCCGCACGAGAATACCAGAACATCAGGTCGAGCGGCGATTTGATCAAGCGCTTCTCCGACTACCTGGATTGGAAGAGGAAGCACCCCGAAGCAGTGGCGGAACTCCAACGCATCCTCAGCTCCCGGGACTGAGTCGATCAATCTCGGACTTGATTGAGGTCCTCGCAGCCATGTTGAGCATGACGCATTCTCTGGTCAAGCTGGCCCAGACCATCGCCCGGAAGCCGAGCCTCTCGAGCTTCCGGGCGGCGGTCGCTTCGATCCCCAAGGCCGTCGGAACGCACGGCAGCCGCATGGGCCGCCGTCCAGGCGTTCATTGATGAGCCTTGCAAGGTAGACACTGGTCGAGCCCGACCCGACCATTGAATTCCTGACCGCGGCCCTGGCGGCCGAGGCCGTCCGTCGATATGGCGTGCTTCGGGGCCGGGTCACGCCGTACCAGGCCGGGATTTGGATGGCCAGGTTCCACCCGACCTCCGATCCGCAGCTCCTGGCAATCCGGGCGGCGGCGATTGACCCGCTCCTGCAAGACAGGGAGTCGATCCGCGGCGATGACGTGTGGTGCGCCATTGCGCTTGGACCTCGCGGCGGCCTTGAAGGGCCAGCACCACCCCGAGCGTTCCCGGGCCGCCCGGCTGCTGTCCGAAGTGATGAGGGACCCCGCCGCCCCACCGCGGTCGCGCGCGGTCGCCGCCAACAATTACGCCGAGCTCCTTCGCGATTATCGCGGGCAATCTCCTCTGGCGGACCTCGACCGTGCCGCGGCCGCCTGCCGGTACGGGGTACGACTACTGCGGGGAGGGACGAATCATGACCTGGCGATCCGGCGCCATCTGCTGCTGACGCATGCGAGCCTGCTCTTGCGCGGCACGAACCTGGCCAACGACTGGTGGGTCGCTGCCCGTCACGGACTTTCGTCCCGGCCTGAGAAGCCTCGTCGGCCGACGGTGTGGGATGACCGGCTTAAACTGATCGCCAAGGCTGGTTGCTTGCTCACCGAGGTTGAGTCGCTTACCTACCAGGTCCGCGATCTGGCATACCTACCGCTGGTCGATGAGAACTGGGGAGACCTCTACGTGTTCCGCGCGTGGGTCTCAAGGAAGGTCGACGACCTTCGGCGTGGCCGCCGCCACTACTCGACCGCTTACCAGGACAGATCTGTCGACACCGCCGCGAGGCTTCGCTTGCTCAGCAAGCTCGGGGCAACTTTTGCCTACGAGGCGACCGATTTCGAGCTTGACCCAGAGGCCCGACGGCGACTTTTGCGGCGAGCGGCCCGCTGTCTGCACCGGGCTACCAGGCATTCCGATCCAAACAGCAAGAAGGCGGCTCCGTCCCTGGACCGAGCGGAGTTGATGGCGGTCTGGGCCAACCGGGGCGAGGTCGAACTTGCACTGGGTAACCATCGCCACGCCGCTACGTGCTTCCGGAGGGCTCTCGGTTTGGCCAGGCGGCGCTGCGGAGAGACCGGGCCGTCCTGGGCATTGCGTCTTGGCTCGGTACTCGATGGATACCTCGTCGCTTCTGTGCGGTCAGAGGGCGGCGAACCAGTTGGCGACCTGGTTCGGCTGGAGCGGAACTGGGGCCGGGGCGCGGCCAGATCTCGGCGGCGCTAGGCCATCTCCACGATGCCGGCCCCGATCGATTCGAGGAATTCCTGGAGCTGCGTGATCTGGACCACGACCATGTCGCCCTCGTCCGACGACGAGAAACGCCGGCGAGCCCTGGCCCGCACTTTTCGCGGGTTCTCGGCCCCGGTATGGAGCCACACTGACTGGGAAGAATTGATGAACTTAGCCGATCGCCAGGGAGTGACGGTCGTGGTCCTGCGCACGACCGCGGAGGGTACCTTGGCGTATGTTCGGGAGCCGTTCGCGCGTGTCATCCAGTCGCGGTGCTTCCCCTCACTCAACACGCAAGTTCTGGAAGGCTTCTTCGTCGGCTCGCGCAAGGATGGTAACTCTGGGCCGACCTGGCTCGTCGGACACCCCCGCAAGCCACGAGAAGCGGTCAACCCCCGATCTGATTACCTGAGTCAGCTCCCTGCGCTGGAAGCCGCGCTCGCCGCCGCGCTTGACCCGGTCGATGGCGTTGTCGGGCGATTCGGCTGCGCGTTGTGGGAGTGGCTCGACGACATCCTTCTCCCACAACGCGGGACAGTCCCCAGGGTGGCCCTGGTGCTGGAGGGACCTGGCCTCGCCGCATTGCCGCTCCACGCCGTCTGGAGGCCCGAACCGTCCCGGCCTAAGAGGCGAGTTTGGCTCGACGACTATTATCTGATTAACCGGTACCCGAACGTACGATTCCTCCGCGACGTTTTACAGCGTGAGGAGCGTACGCCGGTCCGTGTGACCTGCGAGAAGTTGATCTCTCTGAGGAACCCATTCGATGATCTGGGCACCTCCCGGGTGCTCGTCGACCTGGCCGGGCGTTGCTTCGGAAGGCATCAGTATACCGAAGATCTTAAGACCCTACTCCGCTACCTTCCCTCGTATGAGGTGGCGTTGCTCGCGGCGCATGGGGTCTTCGACCTACTCTCGCCAAGGCTTTCCGGTCTCGTTGTGGACCGCGACAATCCCGTCGGGAATCCTACATTGCGAACGGCGCATCTGGCGATGCTCAATCTTGCCCGAGTGCAGCTCATCGCATTCTGCGGGTGCGAGACCGGCCAGACCGAATTCTGGGAGTCGGACTGGTCCGCGCCCTCCCTGGTCGACGCAGCATTGATGGCCGGCGAGCGCAGCGCTTTTGCAAGTCACTGGAGGGTCGACCAGCTTCCCTGCGCGATGCTCATGTCCCACGTCTTCGAAGTCTTGAGAACCGGCGAAGGCGACGTCTCGCCGGCACAATCCTTTCGCCGGACGAGCCTGGCTCCGACGGCAAACGGGCACTCAGTTGGCCTGCTGGCTCGACCAGCACGAAGCAGAATTCTTAAGCAGAGTCGAAGTCGAAGAATTCCACGAGCAACGCGAAGGGGCGGCTGCACTCGGCCCACGACGGCCGTACGCCAACCCGCTTCATTGGGCCGCCTTCGCCTCCTTCGGGGCGTTCTGACAACCCCCGCTGAACGCGCAGCGACTCCGAGCGTTCTTCTCGTGAGGGAGGGCTAACGACCCATGAATTCGACAATCGCTCGCCTATCCGCGGGCTTCTCGGGTTTCTCGGCGGTTGTGACCGGACAATTGACCCAAGCTGGCTTCGTCGATCGTGGCCACGTCGAGGATGTGCTGACCACATGGCCCGGCGGAGGATGGAAGCTCGCGCGTTACCTCGGGATCACGACGAGGGAACTGCTGAAAGCCCTGGGATGGACTCGGTTCCCCCGAGCGCGGGCCGTGGTGATGCTGCCGTGGCCTCACCCGGTCGGCGGTGCCCTGCGGCCGCGCGGCCGGGCTGCCATCGGCAGCCGAATCGAGCGCGAGCTACCGCCGATGGTATCGTGGATCGAACTCTTCGGGGCACCTCGGTCTCAGGGTGCGCTCGGCTCCTGCACCAGCTTCGCGACGGTCGCGGCGTTGGAGTCCCGCGCCAGCGACCCCACACTCGACTTGTCCGAAGCGTTCCTCTACGCCTTGACCAAGGTTGCCGATGGGATCGCCGCCGAGGGTTCGACACTGGATTTCGCCACGCGCGTCGCGATCGAGTATGGAACCTGCACAGAGGACCGATGGCCTTATATCGATGATTTCTCGCATGCGACCATCTCGCCCTCCAAGCCATGCTTCGAGGAGGCCGAAGCCCACCGATGTGCCTGGCGCACCCTGCTCAAGCCGACCGACGTGCGTGCGATCCAGTCCCACCTTGCGCGAGGTTCGGTCGTGCCGCTCTCGATCCCGATTTTCGAGGCGACGCTGCTGAGCCGCCGCTTCCAGTCTGAAGGGCGGGTCCTGGGCCGACTCGGGGCCGCCGATACCTTGATCGGCGGCCATGCCGTGACTGTGGTGGGCTATGCGGAGGACCGCTGGCTTGATACCCAGGGTATTCCGGATGCCCCTGGTGGCGGTGTTTTCCTGGCCCGAAATAGCTGGGGCCGCGACTGGGCGATTCGGAACCCCATGGTCCTCCCGACTGCTTCCGCAACAAGGCGCGGGCGGGTACGCGCTGATCCCGTTCGCATTCGTGGCGAAATACGCCTGGGAAGCAGTAGCCTTGACTCCAACGGTCACTCCATCCTCGAACTGACGCGGAACAACCCCGATCACGAGGACATCCATCGGCCAGCCGATATGCTTGCCAGACCGAGATGAGTCGGGATCGAAGGCCCGCGAGGCCGGTGTTCCGGACTCACGACGATCGTCCGGTAATCGGCACTTATGTTCGGTTGCGGCTTGAAGTTTTGGATCAAAGGCGGCCTCGACAGCGCGGACATCCATCCGCCGCGTGTCGAATGACGAGAAATCGGATGAGGATAAGGGATCAGGAACCGAAAGCCTGAATCGGCTCCTGATCCCTTATCGGTCTGACCCCTTATCGGTTCCAAAGCTCGTCGGTCCGGTCCGAGATCAGGCGTCGCGCCGGAGCGCGCGGCGGAGCAGGTTGTGGGTGATCTGCTGCACGCGCTCGTCGGGGCCGTGCGGACGCGACCAGTGCGACCAGGGGAGCGTGTGGCCGGGCGGCGACGACAAGCCCCTGGGCCCAGAAGATCGTCGAGGCGTTGAAGACGAAGTTGCCCTTCGGCCCGGGATAGATCGTCGCGGTCCACTTCTGCGGGGTCTCGCCGCCGACCCAGGCGGTTCCCGCGGCGACGATCTCCAGGCCCGGGATGTCGGCCGGGTCGCCGTGGTATTCCCAGCCGATCAGGCCCGGAATGCGGTCGCCCTTCTTGACGCCCGTGCCGGCGAAGATCCAGTGCTCGGGCTTGACGACGATCCAGTCGCCGCCGCCATTGACCGGCTCGATGTTGCGGGCACCCATCAGCAACCCTTCGTCGGGCCCGCGCTCGGGAAAGGGGCCGTGTCCTTTTGCCGCTGCGCGGGCGTAGTCGTTCTCGGCGCCGTACGGGCCGCCGCGGAACATGATGCGGTTGGGCCGGCCGTCGCTGCGCTGGCGCGAACGGCGTGACCCAGCAGACGGCGTTGCCCGAGAGGAACAGCAGGTTGACGCCGGCGTCGCGCATGCGTCTCGACGCTGCGGAACTGGCGGATGTCCCAGTACTCGTCGTGGCCGACGCTGATGAAGGCCTTGCACTTCAGGCCGCGTTCGGGCGTGAGCATGTCGCTGTTGGAGCAATAGGTCACGTCGTAGCCGTGCTGTTCGAGCCAGTAGGCGAGCGGGAACTCGAACGGCAGGAACTCGCCGGAGCCGAACGGTGAGCGGGTCGTTGACGACGCCGTCGTGCTGCGCCTCGCGGCCGTAAGGCCGGTCGAAGCTGACGTCGGCCCAGGGCCCCTGCGTCCCCTTCGGGATGGGTGTAGACCGAGTAATTGTTCGGCCAGCGGTTGTAGGCCTGCCAGGTGTTGTCCGAGCACTGGAACAGGATGTCGGCCGGCCGGTCGTCGCGGACGATGAAGACGACGTAGCTCTGCCAGTACGGCTCGGCGTCGCGCTCGGGCGACGGTCGTGAGCCGGCCGAGGTAGACGCCGCTGGGCCAGTCGGCGGGAATCGTCGAGCCGGGTGGTCGGCTCCCAGCGGCACTCGTGGAGGTTCTTCGGGCCGGGTGCCGGGACCGGCTGGGCCTTGCCCTGGAAGGGGCCGAGGGTCGTCATCAGCCGGGCGCCCCGGCCGCCGTAATAGCCCATGCGGAAGATCTCGATCGGGAACCGCCGCGGCGGATCGGTCGAGACCATGATGTCGATCGTCTCGCCGGCCTTGACGCTTTGCTTCGAGCAATAGCCTTCGATCCAAGGGGAGCGAAACCCGCCCTTGTCGGCGCGAACACGGGTCAATTGCCAGTCGAGGGCGCCGGGTTTCCGGTTCTCGTCGCGAATCAGGTTCGGCTCGGCCGCGGCCACCGACGCCAGGACCGCCGAACCGCCCGGGCCGGGAAGGAGCACCGCGCCCGGTGCGCCTGCCATCGTGGCGAGGAACGTGCGGCGGGTGGGGCCGGCGAAAGAGGGATCGGAGCGGTCGCTCATCGGTTGACCTTCGGGGGCGTGAGGGCGTCGTTGTCGCCGAGCATGGAAACCAAGTCGGCAACCTTGGATTGACCGACAGGGCTGACCCACGAACGGTCAGCTCGCTCGCAAAGCCCCATCGTATGTCCAGGTAACCGAACAGGGCAAGCTCGGTGTGGGGAGTCAGGCGTCGTCTGGAACAGGCGGCACGAGCACTCTGCCGACATCCACCGCTCGTTCCGGCGGACGCGGCCAATTCAGTACTCCTACGCCGTCGCGAGCCGTGAAGATAGCCGACTGTCGAACCCACCGACTTGAAGCGGGCGGCGGTTCGACGCCTACTCGTCGTCGGCATGATGACCGAGGCGGAGTACAACCCGCGCTCGCGGGCTCGCCTCACAGAGCTGCTCGGACCCACACTTCGCCCGGCGAGCAACGGTCACGTCCTGTAACGGGGCTTGTATTCGGTCGGCGTCAACCCGTAGCGGAGATTCCGGCCGTGACGGCCGCCTCAACGCCCCGCGCACCCATCGTCCGCCAGAGGACGGCTTGCCAGTCGGCGCGAAAGGTGAAATAGTTCCGGCATGCGCAATCCGTTCCGACTCTTCCGCGATCTCTTTCGCAAACCCGCGATGATCGGCACGCCGCCGTCCCGGCGGCCCACGTGGCACGACCCGGCCAAGCATGCCAGGGATTTCGCCGAGCGCTACGCCGAGCCGCTCGATCGGCTCGTGGCCGTTCGCATGGAAGAACTGGCCTATCGATGGATCAGATCGGCATGCCCGACGACGACCGGGGCATCCCGTGGGCGGCTTTCCATCCCCTCGGCACACAAGGCGGGTACAACGCGCCGGACGGCCGGATCGTCGTGGAATCCGGCCTGTTCAACCTCGACCTGCTCCGGGAGGATTACGGCGAGGAAGCGGCCAGGCTCTATGCCGATTCGGATGTGACCTCGCGGCTGGACGCGATCATCGCGCACGAGTACGAGGAGCACCGCCGCGGGGGCAGCCACCTCGAGGCGCTCAATCATGCCCCGTCCAGCGAACTGCCGATCACCGACCAAGCACGGGAGATCGCGCGGGCGATGCAGGAGGGGTGGCGGGGACGGTAGGCCGCGAGCCCTCGGACGGGGAGGAGCCGTCCATTCCCGCGAGTTCGAAACCGCAGTTTGTAGCCCCAGTACGTGAAGCGGAAGACGCACTCGTCGCCCTTGCTGAACGATCCCATCGGCATCATGATCCGCGCCGCGACCAGCTCGCGGTAGGCGGGGCGGTTGGCCTCATCGCCTTCGGGACACCCGCCGGCTATGCAGGTGCGCAGCTAAACCCCGGGCGGCTTCCGACAGGCGGCTCGCGTCGGGCGGCTCGTACCGCTGCCGCTCGATTCGTTCCGCCTCCCGCTCGAGGATGGCCTCGCGATGGTCCAAACCATCCCGGGTGAAGCGGTATTCGACCTCCGAGCCGGGCACCGGCTCCATGATCCCGGCGGCGGACAGCTCGCGGTAGGCCGGCAGCCGGCTTTGCGGATTCTTCGCCCGCCACCCCTTGATCTCGAACCGGAGCACGGCCACGGCATTAGCGGACAGGGTCACGGTCTGCATGGCGGTTCCCTCCTGCCTGCATTCTACCGGCGGGCAAGGACGGGTGGAATGCGAATCGCCCGGCCTCCCGCAATGCCGGTGGAGGTGACCCATGCCCCACGAACCGGAAGTCGACGCGGAAGAATCCACTCCTGATCGTTGCACCGGGCAGTCTTGCCGACCACCAGACCGCCAAGGCCGACACCCGAGGCACACCGCCTCATCGCCAACGTAGCGGCGGGATCATCGATCATTCGCTCAGAGTTGGGCTTTAAGCAATCCGGCCTTGACCTTGTCGGGAGACCCGCGCCTGACGCGGTCCAACCCGGCGCGGGCCTGGTCCCGTGCCCTGAGCAGATCGGGCAGCAACAGGCCGACACCGGTTAGCTCGGCCAGTCTGCGACAATGCGGCCCACCCAACCAGAGACTCCGCGAAGAATCGCTAGGATGGAAACGCACGATACGCTATGATACAACAGTTGTTCAACAAAGCGAGAAACGGACTGAGTAGGAGCAATCGCCGCGTGCGGTCCTGCCTCATCGGGTTTGTCTTGGTGGTCCTCGCGATCCGGCCGTACGTGAGTGCGGCCGGGCCGGAGCCGTCCGTCGTCGAGCGGTTCGAGAAGAGAGTCCGGCCGGTGCTCGCGGCCCGGTGCTGGCGGTGCCACGGGCCGGAGCAGCACAAAGGGGGCCTGCGACTCGACTCGGCGGATGGGGTCGCGACCGGTGGCGATTCCGGGCTGGTCGTCGTGGCCGGCAAGCCGGAGGAAAGTCGTCTGATCCAAGCGGTGCGCTACGCGGGCGACCTCAAGATGCCCCCGAAAGGGAGGCTCAACGACGCCGAGGCGGCCGAGCTGACGGAGTGGGTCCGTAGGGGGGCCGTCTGGCCCGAGAGTCGAACCGCATCGGCGACGGATTCCCCAGCTTCACGAACCACCAAGGGACCGGCCGCATTCTGGGCGTTCCAGGCCCCGCGCGACCCGGCCCCTCCCGAGGTACAGGCTGTCCATTGGCCATGTTCGCCGCTCGACCGCTTTATCCTGGCGGCACTCGAGCGAAAAGGGCTCGCACCGGCATCGCCGGCCGACAAGCGGACCCTGATCCGTCGGGCCACTTTCGACCTGACGGGCTTGCCGCCGACGCCCGAGGAGGTCGACGCCGTTCCTCGCCGACGACTCGCCGGAGGCCTTCGCGCGGGTCGTCGATCGGCTGCTCGCCTCGCCCCGCTACGGCGAGCGCTGGGGACGGCACTGGCTCGACCTCGCCCGCTACGCCGACTCCAACGGCATGGACGAGAACGTCGCCTATGCCAACGCCTGGCGCTACCGCGACTACGTCATCGCACGCCTTCAACGCCGACAAGCCCTACGACCAGTTCGTCCAGGAACAGATCGCGGGCGACCTGCTCGCCGCGGACCGGCGACGATCCGGCTGAACCACGAGCGGCTCATCGCGACCGGTTTCCTCGTGCTCGGGCCCAAGATGCTCGCCGAGGACGATCCGGTGAAGATGGAGATGGACATCATCGACGAGCAGGTCGACACGGTCGGCCGGGTCTTCATGGGGCTGACGCTCGGCTGCGCCCGCTGTCACGACCACAAGTTCGACCCGATCCCGACGGCCGACTACTACGGCCTGGCCGGCATCTTCAAGATCGACCCGGTCGATGGAGAACTCACAAGGTCGTCGCCATGTGGAACGAGCGACCGCTGGCGACCGAAGCCCGAGCGCGCGACCTTCGAGAGTCCATGAACGGAAGGTCGACCGCCGGACCGCCGAGATCAAGGCCCGCGTCGACGAGGCCAAGGCCGCACTCATCCGAAGACGGTCGTGCGAGTTTCGGAGAATGCCCGAAACCGACTTCCCGCCGAAAACCGTCGACGAGCTCAAGCGGCTTCGCGAGGACCTGGCGGAATTCGAGAAGAACGGCCCCGCCGTTCCCGAGGCGATGGGCGTCGAGGAGCAGGCGAGCCGACACCTCCGAGTCCACATTCGGGGCAGTCATCTGACCCTGGGCGAAGAAGTCCCGCGCCGCTTCCCGCGGATCCTCGCCGGAGCGGACCAGACACCGATCGACGCGACCCGGAGCGGACGGCTCGAGCTGGCGAGCTGGCTCGCCCGGCCCGATCATCCCCTGACCGCCCGGGTGATGGTCAACCGGATCTGGCTCGGGCACTTCGGCGAGGGCCTGGTTCGCTCCCCCGACAACTTCGGCCATCTCGGCGACCGCCCGGTCCATCCCGAGCTGCTCGACTGGCTGGCGCATCGCTTCGTCGAGTCGGGCTGGTCGATCAAGGCGATGCACCGGCTGATCATGCTCTCGTCCACCTATCAGATGAGCACGCCGGTACAACTCGCAGGCGGCCCAGGCCGACCCCGAGAACCGGCTCCACTGGCGGATGAGCCGGCGGCGGCTCGAGGCCGAGGCGATCCGCGACGCGATTCTGGCCGTCAGCGGCGAGCTCGATGCGACGATGGGCGGCTCGCTGCTGGCGCGTAAGAACCACGCTTACGTCTACTCGACCGTCAGGGCCGGAGGCCGTCGTCTACGACAGCCAATCGCCGCTCGGTCTACCTGCCCGTGGTCCGCAGCGGTCTCTACGACGTGTTCCAGGCTTTCGACTTCGCCGACCCCAGCGTCTCCAGCGGCGAGCGGGTCCCGACGACCGTCGCGCCGCAGGCGCTGTTCATGATGAACGACCGCCTGGTCCTGCGGTGCTCGGAGGCGATGGCGCCGCCGGCTGCTCGACCGGCCCGAGTCTCGACGATGCCGGACGCATCCGGCAGGCCTACCTGGCCGCCTACGGGCGACCCGCCGATCGACGAAGGAGATCGCCCGCGCCGTGGACTATCTCGCGCCGGTTCGAGTGCGGTCCTGCGAAGCCGCGAAGGGGTCGGCGCCGCGAGATCGTCGCCTCGGGGCCTGGCAGGGGCTCTGCCAGGCGATCATCGCGGCGAGTGAGTTCATTTATCTCGACTGACCGACTACGGTCCGGTGCGAGAGGAGGTGACGGTGGCATCGCTATGAACAGCGCATTGGAATGCGATCGCGGACCGAGCGATGTCGCGGCGAGAGCTGCTCCGGCAGCAGCGGCGGCGGTTTCGCGTTCGCTGGCGCTGGCCGGGCTCCTGGCCGAGGAGTCGCGTGCCGGCGAGCCTGATCTCCGCGAACCCGCTGGCGCCGCAGCCGCCGCATTTCCCGCGCGGGCCAAGCGGGTGATCTTCCTCTTCATGCACGGCGGGCCGTCGCAGGTCGACACGTTCGACCACAAGCCGCTCCTGGAGCGCGACCACGGCAAGCCGCTGCCGTTCGCCGAAGCCGCGCGTGCGTTCGAGCCAGACCGGCAACCTGCTGCGCTCGCCGTTCCGGTTCCAGCAGCACGGGGAGAGCGGGATCGCCGTCAGCGAGCTGTTCCCCCACCTGGCCCGTCGTGTCGACGACCTCTGCGTCATCAACTCGATGCACGGCTCCAACTCGCGGCACGGCGGGGCCCTGCTGGAGCTTCACACCGGCAGCGACACCTTCGTCCGGCCGAGCATGGGGTCCTGGATCACTTACGGCCTCGGGACCGAGAACCAGGACCTGCCCGGCTTCATCACGATCTGCCCGAACCTCGAGCCATGGCGGCGTCAACAACTGGAGCTCGGCGTTCCTGCCGGCCGTCTACCAGGGGACGCCGATCGGCAACGCGGGCGTTCCCGCCGATCGGGCGAAGATCCCGTTCATCATCGAACACCGCGACACCACGCCCGCCTGCAACGGCTCGAGCTCGACCTGGTCCAGGAGATGAACCGCGACCACCTCGACAAGCCGGGCCGACCAGGCCCTCGAAGGCCGGATCGCCTCGTTCGAGCTGGCCTTCCGGATGCAGACGGCCGCGCCCGAGTCCAGGACATCTCCGGCGAGTCGCCGGCGACGCTAGCAGCTCTACGGGCTCGACGACCCGAGCCACGCGGGACTTCGGCCGCCAGTGCCTGATGGCCCGGCGGTTCGCCGAGCGCGGCGTGCGGTTCGTCCAGGTCTCGCACAGCTTACAAGTGGGACCAGCACGGCGGCCTCAAGAAGGATATCGCCCGCAACGCCCTGGAAGTCGACCAGCCGATCGCCGGCCTGCTCACGCGACCTGAAGGCGCGCGGCCTGCTCGACGACACGCTCGTCCTCTGGGGCGGCGAGTTCGGCCGCACGCCCACCTCCCAAGGCGACGACGGCCGCGACCACAACCCCCACGGCTACACCATGTGGCTCGCCGGCGGCGGCGTCAAGAACGGCACTGGTCCACGGCAAGACCGACGACTACGGCTACTACGCCGTCGAGGACAAGGTCCACGTCCACGACCTGCACGCCACGATCCTCCACCTGCTCGGCCTCGACCACACCAAGCTGACCTACCGATACGCCGGCCGCGACTTCCGCCTGACGGACGTCTACGGTGAGGTCATTCAAGGAATCCTCGCTTGATCTCGTGTTATCATTGAGGGTGTCGCAAATCGACCAAAGATCGGGAGGTGCTGAACGTGGGCGGAACCTTGGGCTGGATCGCGTGTCTGGTCGTTGTTGTCGCTCCTCCAACCGAGGCAAGTCATCGGATTTGTGGGCTTTGAAGCCGGTCGTCCGGCCCGATGTCCCTACGGGTTTGACCGGGTCGCCCAACCCGATCGACGCGTTCATCGCGGAGGGATACGAGGCCAAGGGTCTCAAGCCGGTCGGCCCGGCCGACCGGCGGACCCTGCTCCGGCGTGTGTCGCTCGACCTGACCGGGCTCCCACCGACACTCGCCGAGCAGGACGCGTTCCTTCAGGACCCATCGCCGGACGCCTATGAAAAGGCGGTCGACCGGCTGCTCGCCAGCGAGCAGCACGGCGTCCGCTATGGGCGGCACTGGCTCGACGTGCTGCGCTACGCCGACGTCGACGAGAACATGATCGCCGCGCCCGGGATTTTCCTCTGGCGCGATTGGGTGATCCGTGCGCTCAACGACGACGTGCCGTATGACCAGTTCGTGCGCGCCCAGTTGATCGGGCACCGGTCCGCGACCCGGACCCGGATCTCGGCCACCGGTGAGCCGCCACCGGGTCGAGCCCCGGCCGGACGACCTGTTCGCGCTGGGGTTCCTCGCGCGAGGGGCCGTCCTGCGCGACGGCAAGGATCACGGCGAGCTGCCGATCGCGGCCGTCGAGACGGTCTCCACCGCCTTCATGGGCCTGACCGTCGGCTGCGC
Source organism: uncultured Planctomycetota bacterium (assembly GCA_963779785.1). Taxonomy (GTDB): domain Bacteria; phylum Planctomycetota; class Planctomycetia; order Isosphaerales; family Isosphaeraceae; genus CAVRFS01. The sequence continues at coordinate 139,461 of CAWAAW010000021.1, read as the reverse complement.
CAAGTGCCACGATCACATGTACGACCCGATCAAACAGAGCGACTTCTATGCCATGAAAGCCCTGTTCGATCCGCTCGTCTTGCGGAAGGTGACCCTGGCAACTCCGGCGGAGATCTTCGCCGCCGGCAAGGCCCGAACGCGAGGCCGAGGCGGCGCGAACGGCGATCGAGGAATCGATAGAGCGACTGGTCGCGCCCTACAAGAAGAGGCTCTATGACGAGCGAGTCGCCATTCTGCCGGCCGATGTGCGGGCCGTCATCCGCAAACCCGAGAAGGCGCGGACGGTCCAGGAGCAGAAGATCGCGGACGACTATTTCCCGGTGCTGCGCATCGATCCGGACAAGCTCCTGGAGGTCATGCCCGCGGCCGATCGGAAGACCTACCAGGACCTCCAACGCCGGCTCAAGCAGGCGACCGACGGCCTTACGCGGTCTGGCGCTGCCGGCGTTCTGGACCGTGGAAATCGACCCGAACAAGGAGCGGGAGAAGAGCTACATCCTCACCAGCGGAGAGGCCGATCGACCCGAGAAAGACCATGAAGTCCAGCCCGGCTGGCCGTTCGCACCGCAGCCGATCGACTTCCGCGAGGGCCGGATCGAGGCGTTCGCCGACTGGCTGACGGCCCCCGAGAATCCGCTGTTCGCCCGGGTGGCCGTCAACCGGCTCTGGCAATGGCACTTCGGCGAGGGCTTGCAAAAGACGCCCAGCGACTTCGGCGAGCTGGGAGGGACGCCCACGAATCCGCGACTGCTCGACTGGCTGGCGTCGGAGTTCGTGCGGCGCGGTTTCAGCATGAAGGCGATGCACCGGCTGATCGTCACCTCGGAGACATACAAGCTGTCGACGGAAGTGGACCCCGCGCGGTTGATATCCGACGGCGCGGTCGACCCGGATAATGCCGTGCTCTGGCACTTCCGCCTCCGGCGGCTCGAGGCCGAGCCGATCTGGGATTCGATCCTGGCGGCGGCCGGCGACCTCGACCTGTCGGTCGGAGGCCGGTCGTTCGACGTCCGGCCCCTGGCGGCCCGCGGCGTCGACTTCGTCGTCAGACCTTCCACCGACCCGCGAATCAACCGCCGCGCCGCCTACATGATCCGCGGGTACTCGACCAGCCGCGACGTCATGCCCAACTTCCTCCAGGCGTTCGACGTCGATGACGGCCGCGCCCCGTGCCCCTTGAGGACCCGAACCGTCGCCGCGCCCCAGTCCCTGTTCCTGATGAACAGCGATACGATCGCCCAGGCCACCGCCAAGTTCGCCGAGCGGCTGAAGAAGGAGTCGCGCGGCGACCTCGACCTTGCCGTGGACCTTGCCTATCGCGTCACCCTGACTCGACCCCCTTCGCTCGCGGGAGCGAGCCAGTGCGCGCTCCTTCCTCGCCGGCGATCCGGCTCGCTTGAAAGACTTCGCCTGGCTGCTATTCAATCTGGATGAGTTCATCTATGTGAGATAGGCCGACATGACCAGCAACCGTCTCTATCCCTGCGGCCGGATCTCCCGGCGCGCTTTCCTCCATCAGGCCGGGGGAGGATTCTTCGGCGTCGCGATGGGCGGCGTCTGGGCGGAAGCCGGCGCGATGCCGGACGCGCGGCTCGCATCCCCTGTCGCGCCGAGAGCGAACTCGGTGATTTTCCTGTTCATGTGCGGAGGCGTCAGCCACATCGACACCTTCGACCCGAAAGACAACAAGTGGGCGGGCAAGCTGATTGACGCCGTCGGATTCGGCGACAACCGGGCGGAGATGAAGCGTCCGGTGATCCCCTGCCTGCGCACGTTCACCCGGTACGGCAAGTCGGGCATTCCGGTCTCGGACTGGTTCCCGCACGTCGGCGGCGTGATCGACGAGATCGCCGTGGTCCGGTCGATGTGGTGTCAGGAGGTGAACCACTTCCCGGCGGTGATCGAGACGTGCACCGGTCACCGAGGCCGCCAGTTCGATCATCCGACCCTGGGCAGTTGGGTCTCTTATGCCCTGGGGAGTGCCAACCAGAACTTGCCCACGTTTGTGAATATCGGCCGGCCGTCTTCGCCGGTGCAATTGACCGGCGGCTACCTCGGCGCGAGCGTGGCCGCCACTCCGTTCCAGCCGGGCGAGACGCCGATTCCGAACCTGCACCCGCCCAAGGGGAGCAGCCGCGTCGAGCGGGAACGGCAGATGCAGGCGCTCTGGGACCTGAACGAGGAGTTCCGCCAGCGGTATGCGATCAACTCGGACATCGCGGCCCGCACCCGCGCCTACGAGCTGGCCGCGCGGATGCAACTGACCGCGCCGGAGGTCGTCGACTTCGCCGGGGAGCCGGAACACGTACGGGAGCTCTACGGCATCGGCGAGCGCGAGACGGACGACTTCGGCCGGCAGTTGCTCCTGGCGCGGCGATTGGCGGAGCGAGGGGTCCGATTCATCCAGATCTGCCATGCCGGCGGCGGCAACGGCGGATGGGACGCCCACGGCGACATCAAGACTCACGGACCGCTCTGCCGGGCCACCGACAAGCCGATCGCCGGGCTGATTCGCGACTTGAAGCAGCGGGGCCTGCTCGATTCGACGCTGGTGGTCTGGACCAGCGAATTCGGCCGCACACCCTGGTCGCAGAACACAACCGGCCGCGACCACAATCCACGGGGCTACACCGCCTGGCTGGCCGGCGGCGGCGTCCGCGGCGGCATCGTCCACGGCGCCACCGATGACGTGGGGTACAAGGCCGTCGAACACCCGCACTATTACAGCGACCTGCACGCGACGATCCTGCACCAGCTCGGACTCGACCATGCGAAGATGGAGATCCCCGTCGTCGGACGGACCATGCGACTGGTCGAAGAGGGTCATGGGCCGATCAAGGAAATCCTGGGTTAGCGGGCGCTCAATAATAAGTTGCCTGTTTTGTTGTTACGATACCCTTATCTTCCCAAAGGCGGGCTGGAAGGGGATAAGGGCTTATGTCACCCAAGAAGAAACGACGTGGCTCCCGCGCGTGTGAGTGCCCGACCTGCCTGCGGCACTCGAACAGCCTGACCGCCGAGGTGCATCGTGCCATCAATCGATTCCTCTCAGCCACCGACGAGCGCAGCCGTCGTCTGCTCGCGGGATCCCTCGCCCGCGAGCATGGGCGCGGTGGCATTGCTCTGGTGGCGCGGATCACCGGCTTCAGTCCCCATACCATCCGCCGCGGACGGCGCAGTTGGAGCAGCCCTCGCCGACTCGCCGTGGGCGGATCCGACGCAAGGGCGCCGGACCCAAGCCGATTGAAAAAAAAGTCCCGGGATCGTGACAGCCCTGGAGGAGCTGTTGGAAGACGTGACGGCGGGCGATCCGATCACCGGGTTGAAGTGGACCCACCGCTCGCTCCGCAGCCTGAGCAAGGCCTTGCGCCGGCGAGGGATCAAACTGGCTGCCAACACGATCGCGCGACTGCTGCGGGATCGGGATTTCGCCTTGCGGACTAACCGCAAACGCCTGGCGGGGACCCACGATCCCCAAAGGGATCGGCAGTTCCGCTACCTGGTCCTTATGCGCCGGCTCTACCTGACCCGCGGGCTGCCAGTGATCAGCGTCGACACCAAGAAGAAGGAATGGATCGGCAACTTCAAAAACCCTGGCCGATCTTGGCGGCGACAGCCTCGGGATGTGCTGGACCACGATTTTCCCAGTTGGGCGATCGGACGGGCGATCCCCTATGGCATCTTCGATATCGCGTTCAACGACGGCTACGTCGTGGTCGGCACCGCGCATGAGACCCCGCCGTTCGCCGTGGCCGCCATCCGCCGCTGGTGGATCATCGTCGGCCGTCGCCGCTATCCCAAGGCGCGGCGGCTGTTGATCCAGGCCGACAGCGGTGGCGCCAACGGGTGCCGGAAGTGGGCATGGAAGGTGGCTTTGCAGCACTTGGCCGATGAGTTCGGCCTGATCCTGACCGTGACCCATTATCCCTCGGGGGCGTCGAAATGGAACCCGATCGAACACCGCATGTTCAGCCTGATCAGCGGCAACTGGGCCGGCGAGCCCCTGGTGAGCTACGAGACGATGCTTAAGTACATCCGCACCACACGGTCGGAGACGGGATTCCGATGCCGCGCGTGTCTGGACACCAAGCCCTACCCGAAAGGGCTGAAAGTGAAACCGGAAGAGCAGGCGCGACTGCGGTTGCGACCCCGGAGGGTGCTTCCCCAATGGAACTATACGATATTGCCGCATAAGCACCCCCAGAAACAGGCAACTTATTGTTGAGCGCCCGCTTAGTCGAGCCCCTGGCCCCGCGCCGGGGATCCTCGGTCGATCGCAGTTGGCTGGGATAAGGCTGGCCTGCCCCGGAACTCAACGGTTGAGCGACGATTCGGGAAGTTGACTCCGGGACGGGGATAAGGAACGGTTTTCTGGTCCTCATGAGCGGGTTTGGGTTACCGCGGGGAGGAGTGCCGAAAACGGTCGTTATGTTCGATTGCGTTCAACCGTGGACGGATTTGCCGCCGGTGATGGTCGCCCTCTGACTCCTCGTCCGAGTGGACCGTTCCCGAGGAGGTCGTCACGTCAACGAACCGCCGGCCCTTCATTCACGAGGCACGCTGTCAGGGGCGTGAGTAGCAAAATCAATCATCAATGAATCGTAACTCAAAACACGTCAAGAGCGACCCGGTTGGCGATGCTCCCGCACCCCAAGCGGTTCGTGGACAGTGGAATCGGTCCAAAAAACGGGGGAAACCGTTAACATCACGGTAGACCGAAGTGTCCGACATGGTAGACTCCGCCGCGAGAAACACAAAAAAGGGCTATTGAGACGGTGCTCACGGGATGTCAAGACAGTTCGCAATCAAGCCGACGAACCGACCGGATGGCGAAGAATACATCGACCAGGTGGTACGGGGCAGCGTTGAAACCGTGCGCATTGTGTCCGGGTTATCGGCTACGGTCGCTCAGGCGCAGGAGTCCGCATGACCGGATCCAACCAACAGTTTCAGGAATGGCTGAACGCCAAAGAGAATGAGCACCTGGAATTCAAGGAGGCTAAGAATCGCTTCGATTTCGAGAAGCTGGTCAAATACTGCGCCGCGATGGCGAACGAAGGGGGCGGCTCCATCATCCTGGGCGTGACCGATCGGCCTCCACGCCGTGTGGTCGGCAGCCTCGCGTTTGATGACCTGGAGCGGACGAAAGCCGGGCTGATCGAGAGGCTGAGACTCCGCATCGAGGCCGAAGCGATCGCTCACCCCGACGGCCGTGTGCTGGTCTTCACCGTCCCCGCCCGACCGATCGGCGTTCCGATCGCCCTCGAGGGGGCTTACTGGATGCGGGCCGGGGAAGACCTCGCCCCGATGACGCCCGACATGCTCCGCCGGATCTTCGACGAGGCCGTTCCCGACTATTCCGCAGAAATTTGCAGGAAAGCAACGCTGGCCGATCTGGACCCGGCCGCCATCGAGTCGCTGCGTGGCCGATGGGCCAGGCATTCCGGCTACAAGGCGCTGGCGAAACGATCAGTGGATAAGTTGCTTCGAGACGCAGAGCTGATTCTGCCGAACGGCGTCACCTATGCGGCTCTCATACTGCTAGGCACCCGTGCCGCGCTTGGCCGCTTCCTGGCGTAGGCTGAAGTGATCTTCGAGTATCGCTCGACGGCCCGTCCTGGCCCAGCCAATCAGCGTGAAGAGTTCCGCCAGGGCTTCTTTTCGTTCTACGACCGAGTCTGGGAACTGGTCAATCTGCGCAATGACATGCAGCACTTCCTGGAACGCTTCGTCATGCACCCCGTGCCCACCTTCAGCGAGATTGCGGTTCGCGAGGCGCTGCTCAATGCGGTGAGCCACCGCGACTATCGCGATCCCGGTTCGGTATTTATTCGCCAATTTCCTCGCCACATTGACATCGTCAGTCCCGGCGGCTTTCCGCCAGGGATCACGCCGGACAACATCCTCGACCAGCAATCGCCTCGAAACCGCCGCATCGCGGAGACCTTCGCCCGGTGCGGCCTGGTCGAACGGTCAGGCCAGGGCGCCGATCGGATCGTGGAAGAATGCGTCCGGTACGGCAAGGCGTTGCCGGACTACTCACGTTCCGACCCGCATCAAGTCTGGCTTACGCTCGACGGAGAGATCCGGGATGAGAATTTCCTCAAGTTCCTGGAGCGGGTCGGTCAGGAAACGCTGGATACCCTTAACCCGCACGATTTCCTGATCCTGGGATTGATCGCATCGGGAAAGCGGCTGCCGGCTGACTTGCAGCCCCATGTGCCCCGGCTGCTGGAACTGGGTATCCTCGATCGAACGGGCCATGGCAAGCCGATCTTGGCCAAACGGCTCTATTCGTCCGCAGGCAAAGCCGGAGCCCGCGCCCGTGCGCGGGACCAGGCCCGAGAGCAGACCAAGATCCTGATGCGTAAGCATCTGGAATCAAACCGTTCGGCAGGCACCGCCATGGAAGACCTGATCGCCGCCTTCCCCATGCTGAGTCGCAGCACCCTCAAGCGGTTGCTTGATGAACTGCGGAAAGAAGGCCGAGTCCACGCGAAGGGCATGAAACGCAATACACGATGGTTTCTATGATTTTGGCCCAAAGAAATTGAAAATGGTCCGGAAGTGAGCCACACCTGAGCACGACCGGGATGACAAAAATATTGATGTTACAAGATGTTATAGAAAGTGCTTTTGGCCCATTGAATTGTTCGATCCCGGCTGATTGGACCCAAAACAGCCGAAACTGCGCCTGGACAGATGGCGACGAAGCCGAAGCATGCTCATGACCAGTTAAGGGTGAGGGTAAGCACTATGGAATTCAAGAATCGCACGCTCACGCAGATCGCAGACATGATCTGCGGCAATTTCGAGAAAGAAGAGAGCTTGTTCCGTTATCGAAGTAGCAGCTTTTTGACAGAGTTTTTTCAGGACTGCGGCACCGATTATAGGCACGATGGCTCGACCCGAAACTATTGGGTCGCTGAAACCCTTCGAAAAATCCTCGCGGACCCTCAACCCAACGTAAACACACCACCCGAAACGTTCTCGCGCGTGATTCGTACGCTCATGGATCAGGGGGACGCGACAAATGAGGGGGCGGAGAGAAATCGTGCACTGGCGCTCCTGAACGCGGCACTTGCCCGTGAGGGATTCAAGGCATTCTACGCACCGGACAAGCAATGTTACCTGCGTCACCTCGCCACCAACACCATTGGGATGGCTTCGCCCAACCCGCACCGTCCATTCTCAGCGTCAGAGCTCAAAAGGCGCGAACAACTGATCGCCTATCTTGATGGCGCATCAGAGGACGACTTAATCAATGAGGTATTGCTACCTCTCTTTCGCCAGCTTGGCTTTCATCGCGTGACGGCTGCTGGGCACAAAGACAAGGCGCTGGAGTACGGGAAAGATGTGTGGATGAAGTTCACCCTGCCGACCGAGCATGTGATCTACTTTGGCATTCAGGCCAAGAAGGGAAAGCTAGATGCATCGGGCGTCAGCAAGGCCGCAACTGCAAACGTTGCCGAAATTCATAATCAGGTGACGATGATGCTCGGACACGAGATTTTCGATCCCGAGATCGGCAAGCGCGTTCTCGTGGATCATGCCTTCATCGTTGCTGGTGGGGGAATCACCAAAGCCGCGAAGAATTGGCTCGGTAACAAGCTGGACGCCTCCAAACGGAGCCAGGTCATGTTCATGGATCGGGATGACATCCTGAACCTGTTCTTAGTCACCAATTTGCCCCTTCCGATTGGAGCCTTATCGGAGGCAGAGTCGCCTGAAGACGGGGATATGCCCTTCTAGCCAAGCCCAAAGAAAACCACGCCGACAAGCGCCATTATCGGACCACGAAGCCGGGTCCAATCCTGCCACTTTGATGAGCACACGAACGTCTGGTAATTCGCACTTATGTTCGGTTGCGGCTTGAGGCTTTAGATCGAAGGCGGGCTCGACAGCGCGGACATCCATCCGCCGCGTGTCGAATGACGAGAAATCGGCTGCGAGTGAACCGCGTTTGCGCCGCGGAATGATCGACCGGTAGCAGACGTCGAGGATGAGCATCCCGACCCGGCGATCCAATGACCAACGAGTCTGCGATCGCCCGCGGTGCACTTTGCAGTGTGGGTCTTCGATCAGACCGTCTTGACTCGAGCGCGATTCCGTCGATGGATCGAGTACCCGAATGATGCAGACGCTGTCTGCACAATTCGCGAGTATACTCAACCAATGCGGGTGACACACCGACAGCGTTCATGGGGAGTGGATGAGGGCTTCGCACGAGGAACGCCGATGAGCAACACCACACGCTTTCGCTGGCTCGACACCCATCCCGAAAGCCGGGTCGTCAATTCCGAGTCTTATGGGATCGCTCGCATCGAGGTGTTGGGCGGACGGCTCTTCGTCAACAACACCAGCCGCAACCTCGAAATGAGCCTGCCCGAAGAGAATGGGCTTCGCTTGCTCTCGAAGTTCCACCAGACGGCGTATCCCGAGGATGACGTGCCGTCGATGTACGACCTCGATTTCCACGCCCTACTGTTGAGCAGCCAGGGGACGCACCTGTTCGCGCCGAACCATCACGGACTTATCCGGGCGTTCTCGACCGCCGCTCTCGGCTTCGTGGGCGGCGAGCCGACGGCGGACGTGAGTGCGGAGTTCCACCTTCGCCTGCCCGGCGACGTTGAACGCTTCGCCATAGTGAACGACTGTTTCCTCTGCACTTCGCCATCGGGTTATCACGTCGAGGATGCCGCCCAGCCGGGCATCCTGATCTCTTCGCCTTGGACGAAGCTGCCGCGCCACCGGCTCTCACCAGACCCGCACTCTGCGCATCGACTTGCCTACGACGTCTTCCTCGACGAATGGGGCACGACCACGGCCCTCGCCGTCGTGCGTTCCGGGACGGCGCTGGCGGTGGCCGCCGGCCGGCGGCTTGGTCTGTTTCGGCTGCGCCGGCTCGACGACGATGGCGTGACGTTGGCCGGCATGCTCTGGGAGCGCGAACTTCCCGTCATCGTGAAGTTCGTCGCGGAGCTGGCTTCCGGGGCGGGCCTGATCGCGGCTGGTTACGCTCCGCCGATCCTCGAAGCAGGGCCGGGCGACTGGGATGACCTGGGCGGCGGCGCCTTCCTTCAGTTGTCGAGCAATTCCGGAACGATCGAAGCAGTGAGCGAGTTCGACGTCGATCTCGGCTGGGGCAACGGCGCTGTGCCGCTCGTTGTCTATTCAGACAGGCTCATCGGGGCGGACCGCCGGGGCGGTTTGCACGGATTTTCGCTCGCCGATGGCCGGCGCGAGTTGCTCGTGCCGCCGTTGGCTGAAGAAGGCGTCTCCTTCGGTCTGGCGCACATGGCCGTTCTCGGCCCCGTGGTCGTGGCTGGCTTCAATCGTGGCGGGCATCGAGTGCTCATTTGTGATTGTTGCGGCCTATGAGTCAACGTAGTGCCTCCCCTACGCGAGCGTGATGCCCAGCGCCGCGGGCCAAGGCGTCGGCCACTTGCTCGCGGAGTTCGGGCGGCTCCAAGACCTCGCAGTCTGGGGTCCACGACAGGGCCCAGCGCTCCACCTCGCGGAGGTGGGAGACCTCCAGACTGACGATCAGGTCCCCCTCGGCGGTCGTCTCCAGGATCTGGCTGGCGTGCCAGGTCCGCTCGCGGACGTAGCGCACGGCGTCACCGCGGAACCGGAGACGGACATGGTGCACCTCGCCCTCACGGCCGTGCATGATCCCGAAGGACTGGCGTAAGTACGCGCCGATGTCGAACGTGGCCGGCACGACGAACGTCTCACCGGTTAGCTCCAGGCTCCGGACCCGGCCAGGGGAGAAGGTCCTGATCTCCTGCCGGGCGTGGCAGTAGCCGACGGCGTACCACTGGCCGTCGACCGAGGCGAGGTGGTAAGGGTCGAACGCGCGCCGAGTCTGCTCGTCGCGCGAGGCGGTCCAGTAGTCCATCACCACCCGCCGGTGGTGGGTCGCGGCGCCCAGCAGGTCGCGAAAGATCTCTGGCTCGAAGGGGACCGAGGCCGTGGTCCGGAACGAATGGAGGCCCTCCAGGTGCCGGAGATCCACAGTCACCAGGTCGGTCAGGCCGGCCGTGATTTTGGCAAACGCCCGCGCCAGGTCGGGGGCGTAGGGCGTGCCCTGGTATTGCTGGAGGACCCGCTCCGCCAGAAGCAGGGCTACCAGTTCCCCCTCGGTCATGGGCACACCGGCCAGCAACTCGTCGGCGACTTCCTGGGCGGTCGGCCGCCGGCCCGGGTCTTTGTCCAGCATCCTCTGGATCAGCGCTTCGAGCGACTCGGGGACCTCCGGGTTGAACTGCCTCGGGAGCGGCTGGGTTTCTGAGAGGATCGCTCGCCAGACGCCGCTCCGCGAGCTCGACTTGAAGGGATGACGGCCCGTCGCCAGCTCGTACAAGCAGATGCCCAGGGAAAAGATATCGCTGGGACTCCCTACCGCTTCCCCACGCGCCTGTTCGGGCGACATGTACCGGATCGTCCCGACCAGGGTGCCCGGCTCGCTGAACATGTCGTCGTCGGAGCCGTCCTGGGCGTCGCAGGTGGTGAGTGGTGGGTGGTGGGTGGAGGGAAATCCGTCCGCACCCGCCACCCTCCACCCGCCACCCTCCACCCGTCCAGAGGCGAGGCCGAAATCGACCACCTTCGCATAGCCATCGGCTCGGACCATGATATTTTCCGGCTTGATGTCGCGATGCACGATCCCGGCGGCATGGGCGGCTGCCAGGGCCCGGGCCACTTGCCCTCCCAATTGCATCAATTCTCGGGGGCTCGGTCGCTGTTTGACTAATTCCCAGAGCGTCTGCCCTTCGATCAATTCCATGACCAGATACGGCTGGCCGTCATGGTCGCCGATGTCGTGGACGGTGCAGATGTGGGGGTGGTTCAAGGCTGACGCGGTCCGCGCCTCACGCCGGAATCGCTCCAAACGCTGCGGGTCCTGGGCGAGCTCCGAAGGTAGGAATTTCAGCGCCGCATGCCGCCCCAGGCGTGTGTCCTGGGCCTTGTAGACCACCCCCATCCCGCCAACACCCAGCTCCTCGAGGATGACGTAGTGAGAGATGGCCTGGCCAACTTGGAGTTGCCCTTTTCGTGGGGAGACGGCCCGACCGGGGCGGTCGCCCGGCAACCAAGTTTCGGTCCCTCCCGAGTCCAGCCGGTAGGTTGCGCCGCACGCAGGGCAGACGATCTCCTCTGACGAGGCAACGCCAGGCCGCTCGACGGTGTTACGGCAGTTCGGGCAGATCGTGCGCATGAGGGCCGCTCCACGCGAGATAGTGGAAAAGTGTACAGATTATCCCATGCGGCCCGGCACGGGTCAATCGAGAAACAGAACCCAACCGGGCCCAGGGTCTCTGTGACTATGCGGACGACCGAGGAAACGTCGCAGCGCAACAAAACGCGATATGGAGCAGGGGGCTCACGACATCCTGGTAAAGACCGACGTTTCCGAACCACGCCTACGCCGGTCCGATCATTCCCTGCGTTGGACTCGAGGCGGTCGCGTATAACTTTCGGGGTATCCGGCCGGCGCCGGCGGCCAGCCACCCGGCCTCGACGGCCAGCCGCATGGCGCGCGCCATCCGGAGCGGGTCGGTCGCGCCGGCGATCCCGGTGTTCAAGAGCACGCCGTCGCAGCCCAGCTCCAGGGCGATGGCGACGTCGCTGGCGGTCCCCACTCCCGCGTCCACGATCACGGGGTAGGTCGGGTCGCCCCCTTTGAGGTCCTCGAGGATGATCCGGATGTTGTTGGGGTTGAGCACCCCTTGCCCGCTGCCGATCGGACTGCCGGCGGGCATCACGCTGGTGGCGCCGGCTTCCTTGAGCCGGCGGGCCATCACGGGATCGTCGCTGGTGTAGCAGAGGACCTGAAAACCCTCCTTGACCAAGATCCGGGTGGCTTCAAGCGTGGCGACCGGGTCGGGCAAGAGCGTCCTGGTGTCGGCAAGCACTTCGAGCTTGACCCAGTCGGCGCCGGGATTGTCCAGGCCCTCGAGCAGCTCGCGGCCCAGCCGCGCTGTCCGCAAGGCATCCTCGGCCGAGAAGCAACCGGCCGTGTTGGGCAAAATGAGATACTTTCGCGGATCGAGATAGTCGAGGAGGTTACGCCCCTGACGGTCAACCAACCGCTCGCGACGAACGGCAACCGTCACCACCTCGGCGCCGCTGGCCTCCAGGCAGTCGCGCATCAGCTCTAAGGTCGCGTACTTACCCGTGCCGACGAACAGCCGGCTCCGAACGACGTGGGTGCCGATCACCAGCGGCTCGATCTCGAGCGTCGCGGGCGACCCACCCCCAACCAGCGTCACAACCTCCAAGACATCCCCCTGCGCGACCACGGTCTCGGCGAGTCTGGACCGCCTGACCAGGTCTTTGTTGAGCTCGACCGCCACGTGTTCCGGCTTGAGCCCAAGCTGCCGCAGTAACTCCGCCACGGAGACCCGCCCCGCCAGCTCGCGACACTCGCCGTTCAAGGTAATCCGCACGATCGATTCCACCGATTTGCTCCGGGCCCGGTCATGAAGGCTGGGACTCAGCGACCTTCCTTCAACGTCCGTTCACCACCTCATCGTATCGCCGCCGGCGCGGACGGGTCAAGCGACCGGGACCAGGACGCGGCTCGGCGAGCATTGACCCGAAGAATGATTTGAGCCGCGGAACGGAAGGAGACGTGTCGTTAGAGCAATACATCGGCATTTCATCAATTCAATAAGATGCATTGTCTTTAAATCTGATGATGGCCAATTCTGGTCGTCGATCCGCGGCTATTCAAAAACTCGACGAGACGATTCCCTCCCGCTGAAGCTCAGACCGGTATCGATCGGATCCGTGGTATCTCCGGCAATTCAACCATGTCACGGTTGAGGCGTTCCGCCACGTCGAGCCGCCGTTGCAGGTCTTCGACCCGGGGGAGGATGGCATCGACGTCGGCGCGGAGCTGGCTGTACTGGCCTCGAAGCACAACGAGGTCGTGATCCTTCTCGTACGCGGGATCGAGCTGGTCCTTGAGCCGGTTAAGATCGTCGAGGTGATCCTGTTCAGCGAGAGCGAGAGCCTGGCGAAGACTGTCAACCGCGGCGCGAAGTTGGTCGTTCTCGTTGCGCATGCGCTCGAGCGCGTTCGACGAGCGTTCGACTTTGGTCAACCTCATTCAAGGCGTCTTGCAATTGGGTGCGCAAGAGGCCGTGTTCGACCCGAGCGGCGGCGATGTCGTCATGGCTTTGCTTGAGCTGTTGGCTCAGTGACTCTCGTTCCGCGCGGACGGCATTGAGTTCGTCGTCGCGTTGTTTGAGCTGTTGGCCGAGGCGGTGGCAATCGTCATGGAGGGTGGCGAGATCCGACTCCCGTCGTTCCAATTCCGCGACCAGGTGGTTCTGTGCGGAGATTTCCGAGCGTAGGACCTGGTTTGCGTCGCTCAGGCGGTTGACCTCGGCGCGTAGCGATTCCCGTTCCTCCGCGAGGTTTCGAACGTCCTCCGGCGCGACCGTTCCCAGGTGGGCGTGGATTCTGTCGAGATCGGTCGTGACGCGGCGGAGCTCTCTCTCGACTTGCTCGTACTTGAGCTCGTCGTGGGCATGTTCGGCCGCGTGACGGTCGTGCTCGGTCCGAAGCTGATCGTACTCGAATTCCAGTACGCGGTTTCGGCCATTGATGTCAGGCTGGTGGAGGCCTGTCTGCAACATGTCTCCATCATCATCGCTGTCATCAGCCGACATCGGCTGAGGCTTCGCCGAGTCCCGCAAGGGGAAAGTATGACTGCATTGCTTGCAGAGGATTTGGTGGCCAACGTAGATGCGCCGGACGCTCAAAGTCGCCTCGCAGCTCGGGCAAACGATGGCGATTCGCTCAGCTTTGGACGCTTGCTGGATCGACGGAATGGCCGTACCTTGTTGCGTAATCATCTGAATCGGTTCCTTCGACCTTCGATAAACGGTACTGCTTGTGGTTTCCATGATGCTCGATGTTTTTGCGGCTGATCCTCAAACTAGCCGAGCAATCGGGACAAACGCCAACGATGTGCCTCGGAGGCTCATTCATGCGAAACCACACGCATCCACGTCCTAATGAGATCAACCAAACGATCGATGTGTGAATACAGGAGAGAAAATACCTGCCATCTCGATAGTTCCACGATCCTCAAGCGATTGCAAGCGTATCAGACAAATCTGTGCAAAAAAACTTGACATCCGTCGACCCGAAAAATGCAAACAATACGCCATGAACGGTATTTGTCAGGATTGCCAGCAATCAATGCCGCCATTAATGCTATCGGTCTGCGTGTGGTGATCATTAACAAGAATTTATCCGGGCTTTAACGTCCGCTTAGGTTCCCCGACTAGGATGCTGTCGTTGCCAGGTAGCCCCTGATGGTTGCCTCGAATCCGAGGACTGGGCGAGCGCGAAGTCGGAGGAATCACACGATGGATCGTCATAAAGGCCCATTGGCCAAGCTTTCTCAGTTCGTTCACAAACGGTTCCTGTGGCTGATGATCGGGTCCTATGCCGTGGCATCGGGCTTCCCCGCTGCTCGGCCTCTGGATCCGCGATGTTCGAGTGGGTGAGATCTCGCTGTTCGGGTCAAAGACGACCGTCAGCCTCTCGATGTTAATGCTGGCCTCGCTGCTCCTGAACGCGGGCTTGGGGGTTAAGCTGAGCCAGGTCCAGGAGATGCTCCGTAGGCCGAGACTCCTCGGCAGCTGGCCTGGCGGCGAACTTGATCGTCCCGATCGCCTTCATCCTCGTGGTCACGCACGCGATGAGCGGATGGCACAACGCGGACGAGGTGCAGAACATCCTTGTGGGACTGGCGCTGGTCGCCTCCATGCCGATCGCCGGCTCATCCACCGCCTGGGCTCAGAATGCCGACGGCGAACTGGCTCTGAGCCTCGGGATGGTGCTGTTCTCGACCTTGCTCAGCCCGATCACGACACCTCTCGCTCTCCATTCGGTCGGCCTGATGGCGACCGGGGATTATGCCGAGGACTTGCACGAACTTGCGGCGGGAGGAACCGGGATGTTCCTTGCCGTCTGCGTTCTGGCTCCGTCGCTCGATCGGCATCGGCATCCGCCGCGCTGTCGGCGATGTCCGTTTCGCCGCCGCGAAGCCGCGCCTCAAATTGATCAATTCCGCCATCCTGCTGGTCCTGAACTACTCCAACGCCTCCGTTTCGCTGCCCCAGGCCGTGGCCGAGCCCGACCCGGATTTCCTCGTCCTGACCCTCGGGGTCGTCGTCGTCTTGTGTGTCCTCGCCTTCACCGCCGGTTGGTCGATCTCCCGGTTTCTCAAGGCGACTCCATCGCAGCGGACCGCGCTGATGTTTGGCCTGGGAATGAACAACAACGGCACGGGATTGGTGCTGGCATCGATGAGCCTGGCCGACCACCCTCGCGTTATGCTTCCCATCATCTTCTACAATCTCGTCCAGCATCTCATCGCCGGCATTGTCGATCGTCTGATCTGCCGGAGGCCCGAGCCGGGGACCTCGGCGCGGCGCCTCGTCACGCGAGTCGAGTTGACGGAGCGTGTGAATGTTGGTCCCTGGAGCGTTGGCGCGGTCTGCTCAAACGGAGTTCGATAAAGTGGAATTTATCTTCGCCTTACGATCGGCTTAGGATCGCCCGTTATATTGCGAACAACCGCGTTCGCCCGACTGCCGATGTCGGGTCGTGACATCGCGGAGTCTCTTTGGAAGGAGAATCAACGATGCGGAAGCGAATCGGGATGGCCACGATGACCTTGCTCGCCCTCTCGACCATGGCCTTCATGGCGCGGGCCGACGAGGAGAAGATCTCGGTAGAGAACCTGCCGGCAGCGGTCAAGAAGGCCATCAAGAAAAAGTTCCCGAAGGCCGAGATCGAGAAGGCCACCAAGGAGGTCGAGGACGGCAAGACGACCTACGAGGTCCTGCTCGAGATCGAGGACCGCCCGGTCGATGTGGCGTTCAAGGCCGACGGGACCATCCTGGAGATCGAGAGGGAGATCCCTTTGGAGAGCTCCCTGCCAAAGTCAAGAAAGCCTTGGCAGCCAAATATCCCGGGGCCAAGATCGAGAAGGTCGAGATGGTCACCAAAGGTGAGGATGGGCCGGCCGTCTACGAGATCGCCATCAAGACCGAGGTCGTCTTGACCGCTAAGGGCAAGTCGTCAAGGCGAAGGAAAAGGAAGAGGACGAGGAGAAGCCGTCCGCGAAGGCCAAGAAGTCCAAGAAGGACGACGACGATGATGATGATGATGATGATGAGAGAGGACGAAAAGGGACGCAAAGACTGAACTCGGGCGATGCACGGTCTGGTAGGTGAACGTCATGGGAGTCCGCATCCTGATTGTCGAGGACGAGGCCGACCTCGCCGATTTCGTCGTGCGCGGCCTGCGCGAGGAGGGCTTCGCCGTCGCGCACGCCGCCGACGGCGAGCAGGCCTGGGAGGCGATGCGGTTTGGCGAGTGGGACCTGATCGTGCTCGACTGGTGGCTGCCGGGCGAGGACGGCCTCACCGTGCTCCGCCGCTTCCGCCAGTCGGGCGGGGTCGTTCCGGTTCTGTTCCTGACGGCGCGGGATGCCGTTGCCGACCGCGTGCGCGGCCTGGACGGCGGGGCGGACGACTACCTCTGCAAGCCGTTCGCCTTCGACGAGTTGCTGGCTCGCATCCGGGCCCTGGTCCGTCGGCGCGACCGGGTCCCTGAGCTGTCGCTGGCCCACGGCGGCGTACACATCGACATGGCCACGCAGCGGGCCCAGCGCGAGGGTCATGTCCTCGACCTGACGGCCAAGGAACTGGCCCTGCTCACGTTCTTCCTGCGACATCCCGGCCAGGTGCTCTCCCGAACGCGGATCTATGACCACGTGTGGGACGAGAATTTCGACGGACTCTCCAATACGCTGGAAGTCCACGTGATGGAGCTGCGCCGCAAGCTGGAAGCCCACGGCCCTCGGCTGATCCACACCCTGCGCGGACGGGGTTACATCTTCGATGGCTCTTCGGCGTCGGAGGTCCCATGAGCTTGACCGGTCGCTTCTCGGCCCTGTTCCTGGGAGTGATGGGATTGGTGCTCGTCGGCTTCTCGACGGTCCTGTACGTCTCGGCGAGAATCTACCTGGATCGCCGGGTCAGCGACCGCCTCGCCGCGGCACTGGCCATCCTGGCCGCGGCCGCCGAGATCCATCCCGACGGAGTCGAGTGGGAGCCCCAGGAGCGGGTCCTTCCGCTGGGCCAGGAGTCCGGGCCCGAGCGGCTGCGCTGGATTGTCTTCGACGGTCAGGGCCATCGCATCGATCATTCGCGCAACCTGATCGACGCCGAATTGACCGCGGATTGGGTTCCTCGCCCTGGGGGCGCGGAGTTGCCGTCCCGGTTGGTCGATCGGCTGGGCCGGACCTGGCAGGTGGCTCAGCGCCGTCTCCGGCCCGGTGCGGGCGAGTTATCCGGCTCGCAAGCCTGCCACAGGCTCGCGAGGAGCCGACGCACCCCGATCCGTCCGAGGTGCTCTATCCCTCGCTGGTCCTGACCGTCGTGCGTCCCGCTGGACCCCAAGGAGGCGACGCTCGCCACCCTCGGATGGCTCCTGGTGACTCTGAGCGCGGGGATCTGGCTGCTCGCGGCCTTGCTCTGTCGCCGGCTCTCGCGGCAGGCCTTGGCGCCGATGGCGCGGATGGTCGAGTCGGCCCGCGATCTGAACCCGGACGACCCCGGCTGGTGCCTGGAAGAGGCCGGGACCGGCGACGAGCTGGATGACCTGGGACGAGCATTCAACGACCTCCTGTCGCGGCTGCACGTCGCCTACCAGCGGCAACGGCGATTCAGCAGCGATGCCTCGCACCAGTTGCGAACGCCGCTGACGGTCCTGATCGGACAGATCGAGGTTGCCCTGCGGCAAGAACGCTCCGGGGAAGAATATCGACGCGTCCTGAAGTCCGCCTTGGGCAGGGCCGTCCAGCTCGGACAGATCGTCGAGGCCTTGCTCTTCCTCGGCCGTGCCGACTCCGACGCCCAGCTCCCCGACGGTCGAGCCCCTGGACCTGGATCGCTGGGTTGCCGAATACCTGGCTGCTCGGCCCGCGACAGCCTGCTCGGCCGAATTCGTCCACCATCCGGCGAAGGGCGAGCCGCTCTCGGTCCGGGTCCATCCCCCGTTGCTCGGTCAATTGCTCGACAACTTGCTGGACAACGCCTGCAA
The DNA here is from genome assembly GCA_963779785.1 of uncultured Planctomycetota bacterium. Taxonomy (GTDB): domain Bacteria; phylum Planctomycetota; class Planctomycetia; order Isosphaerales; family Isosphaeraceae; genus CAVRFS01. The sequence continues at coordinate 121,323 of CAWAAW010000021.1, read as the reverse complement.
GTACGGCAAACAGGGTTCTCCGATCGTCGTCGAGACCCTTCGGGACCGCGATGTCGCGATCCTCGCCGTCGAGGACGCGGGTCCAGGAATCCCCGCGGAGGATCTTCCTCGGGTCTTCGAGCCTTTCTATCGCTCGGCATTAGGCCGACGACGGAGTGTACCTGGGGTGGGTTTGGGGCTGGCCGTCGTCCATCGCATCGCGGCGGCATTCGGCGGTACCGTGTCCGTGCGGAGTGATGTGGGAGTTGGATCCCGTTTCGAAGTGCGCCTGCCAATCGCTCTTTCCGCTCCAGGTTCGACCGATGACGCACTGGATCGTTTCCCGGCGGTTCCGACGGCACAAACGGCGGCGGGCTAAAGCGAGTTGGGCAATTCCGGGGAGGACAAGGCTCCGGCCGAGCCGATCGCGGGTGCCGGCCCGACGTTTGGTTCATCCTCGAACAGCCGGTTCAACGAGAGGCGGAAGCCCGGTACGACTTCGCCGCCGTCGATATCCGCCGACTCGGGCAGGATGCGTACTTCGATCGGCGAAGTGTAGACGTAAACCTGCCGCGCTCGAGGGTAGACGACCCACACCAGCCTCGTGCCGGTCCGGAAATACTCTCCCACCTTTTCCACGATCTCCTCGGCGCCGTTCGACTTGCTGACGACCTCGACGGCCAGGTCAGGGACCATCTCCCAGGCTTCTCCTTCGGGCACGCGCTTGCGGAACGGCCACCGCACCGACCGACACAAACGCCAGGTCCGGACGCCGCTTGAGGTTCTGATCGACGTCGATCAGGAAAAGCAGTTCGACAAACGCTCGTCCGAGACGATCCTTGCGAGCTTCTTCGTTCAATAACTCAGCCAGCAGATTCGCGATGTCCGCTCTCATAACTTCCCATTGGTGGTGATTCCACGATCCGGCCGTTGACGACCTCATAGAGAATGTCCCCCGGAGGTTCGAGAGGCAGGCTCACAGGGCTTGAGGACGGAGTTGAAACAAGCAGTGGCTCGGTCGGAAGGTTGCGGTTGCCATGAGTTCTCGCCCTCCAGTTAGAGTCCCCGGTTCACGATCAAGAAAGCGACTCGAGCAGGCTGTCGGGCGCGGCGGCGTATTCGAGGGGTTCCATGGTGTAGCCGGCCCGTCCCTGGCTGAGGCTGCGGACCGCGGTCGAATAGCCGAACATCTTTTCCAGCGGTGCTCGGGCATCGATGACCATCAGTTTGCCTCGGCTGCTGGTGTGATCGATCAGGGCGCGGCGGCTGGATAGGTCGGCCGTGATCGCGCCCAGGTAGTCCTCGGGCGTGACGATCTCGAGGCGCATGATCGGCTCGAGCAGCACGGCGCCGGCCTCCTGGACGGCCTTGCGCAAGGCGTCCGAGGCGGCGAAGCGAAAGGCCAGGTCGTTGGAGTCGACGTCGTGGGTCGCGCCATCGACCAGAGTGACCTTCAGGTCGACCAGCGGGTAGCCGGTCCGTCCTCCGGACTTGGCCTCCTCGCGGAGGCCCGCCTCGATCGCCGGCATGTACTCGGCGGGGATCACGCCCCCCTTGATCTTGGTGGCGAAGTGGAGCACGGGAGCCCCCTTGGGCTGGGTTTCCGGCTCGAGGTCGATTGTGACCTTGGCGTACATCCCGGAGCCGCCGGTCTGGCGGATACAGCTCCCCTCGACCCGTTTGACGGCGCGCTTGATCGTCTCGCGATAGCTGACCCGGGGCCGCCCCACGTGGACCTTCAAGCGGAAGTCGCGGACCATCCGGTTCTTGAGGATCTCCATGTGCAGCTCGCCCATGCCCGAGATCAAGGTCTGGCCGGTCTCCTCGTTGACCCGGAAGGTGAAGGTCGGGTCCTCGCGCGCCAGCGCGGCCAGCGTCTCGGCCAGCTTCCCCTTGTCGGCCGAGCTGACCGGCTCGATCGACATGCTGATGACCGTCTCGGGAAACTCGATCCGTTCCAGCAGGATCGGGTGCGCGCCGTCGCAGACCGTGTCTCCGGTGACCGAGTCCTTGAGCCCGACGATGCCGACGATGTCGCCGGCGATCGACTCCGGGATCTGCTCGCGATCATCGGCCCGGATGTGGTAGAGCCGCGAGCAGACTTCCTTCTTGTCCTTGCCGGGGTTGTACACCCGGGTGCCCGACTTGAGCCGGCCCGAGTAGATCCGCACGAACGACAGGTCTCCGTGAGCGTCGTTGGTGATCTTGAACACCAGCCCGCAAAACGGTTCGTCGGGGCTGGGCTTGCGCGTGATCTCGGTCCCCTTCTTGGGGTGGTGGCCGACGACCGGCGGCTTATCCAGCGGGCTGGGCAAGTAAGCGGCGACCGCGTCCAGCAGCCGCTGCACGCCAACGTACCGCAGACTCGAGCCGCAGAGGATCGGGTGCGCCTGGCCGGTCAGCGTCGCCCGCCGCAGCGCGGCGGTAATCTGGTCCGTGGTGAGCTCGGCCCCCTCCAGGTGAGCCATGTACGCCTCGGTGAACGCTTCGTCCTTGTCGGCCAGGGAGTTGAGCATCTTCTCCCGCCACAGGTCGGCCTCGGGACGCATCGCCTCCGGAATCTCGATCTCGGTGATGGTCGAGCCCAGGTCCTCGGTCTTGTAGAACAGGGCCTTCATCGCGATCAGGTCGATCAAGCCCTGGAACTCGCCCATCGTCCCCTCGGGACCGGCGCCGATGGGAATCTGCACCGGGATCGGGTGGCTCTCCAGCAGCCGCTCCTGGATTTCCTGGTAGACCCGCTCGAACTCGGCGCCGATCCGGTCCAGCTTGTTGATGAAGCAGATCCGGGGAACGCGGTACTTGGCCGCCTGCCGCCAGACCGTCTCGCTCTGGGCCTCGACTCCCTCGACGGCCGAAAACACGACGACGGCACCGTCCAGGACCCGCAGCGAGCGCTCGACCTCGGCGGTGAAGTCGACGTGCCCGGGCGTGTCGATGATGTTGATCGTGAGCGGCTTGCCGTCGGCATCCTTCCAGCGGCAGGTGATCGCCGCCGCGACGATCGTGATCCCCCGTTCCCGCTCCTCCTCGAGGTAGTCGGTCGTGGTGTTTCCCTTGTCGACGTCCCCCATCCGGTGGATCTCGCCGGTGTAATACAAGATCCGCTCGGTCGTCGTCGTCTTGCCGGCGTCGATGTGGGCGATGATGCCGATGTTGCGGATCGATCGTAAGTCGGTGTGTGAGGGGTCGCTGTCCATGGTGGGGTCGTCCCTAATCAGATCAAGGCGCCTGGCTCGGCTCGGCTTGGAATAGACACTTGGCGGCCGGCGTTGGTTCCGTTTCCGTTTCAATCGAGACCGAGCATGACCTATCCAGCTTACCGCCGGACGTGCCACGAAAACAGCGCGAGTCAGGGAGGGCGTTGAGCCCAGAGCGGCTTCGATGAGGCGCGGAGTGTCTTGATCGGGTATGATCGTCTGTTGGAATACCGGCCAGTATCTCGCACAGGTCCAGGACGCTGACTGGGGAACCGGCGAATCGTTCGATGCTCAGGAGACCTCCCATGACCTGCACTTTTAGCGTCCCTCTCCAGATTAATGCCGAGGTTCACGAAATCGAGGGCGGTGGCTACTGGGCCGAGGTGCCGCGCTTTCCAGGTTGCGTCGCCCAAGCCGAAACGATAGACGCACTCAAGGCGAACCTCATCCAAGCGGTCGAGGATTGGTTGAATGGGTCGTCGGTAAAGACTGAGGATGAAGCGAGACAGCTCGCGGAAATTCAAGGAAGCGCCAGCCCGTCGACGATTCATTCCCTCGGGATTACAGCTATCAACCGTCTCCGTCATGGACCGACGAGGATGAGTAAAGGGGGAACGGCCGCGGTCCAATTCCCGATCCGCTTTGCGGACATCGTCTCTGCGGAAGTCCTTGACCCGAACGGCCAGAACCCGAAGACGCGCCGAGTTGTTTGCCCACCTCATGGGCTCCTCCGCCCGGCCGCGGCACGGTAGAATAAACCTAAGATTATGGAGGACTAACCACGGCGACCTCGACCGCCACGAAGTGCTGACCCAGGACCACGAGGACTTCGCCGCCCTGCACGACTTGGTCATGGCTGTCGGCGGTCACCACCCAGGCATCCTGCTCGTCCGATTCGACAACGACCTGCGCCACAACCTCACCGAGCCAGGGATTACGGATGCCGCACCGGAAGACGCACTCGTCTTAGTCAAAAGGTCTGTTGATAGAAGAGAGGTTCCAGAATACTCACGGCTTTAAATCAAACACCTGACTGAGCCGAGTGATTTCGAAAGACTTCCATGAGGTCGGGATGGACATGCTCAAGGTCCACTCGGCCCCTGACTACACCGATCTTTTTCTTGAGGTTGATCAGTTTGCTCAGAGCGGCGCTCGAGAGGTCCCGAACGTCGCTGAAGTCGATCACAAGTCGCATGCCTGGCCGCGTCGCCACCAAGTCAATCAGACTGTCGAACGCTTCTGGGTGTAACCGGCCGCCGACAGGTTTGATGACCTGGACATCTCCAAGGTTTTCCTGAGTGAACCAGAGGAGATGCCCGCATCGCGGGCACGGAGCATCCCCGGCTGGATCAGAGGGCTCAATATTGAGATCAGCGCCACAAACCGGGCAATGATTGTGCTGGCCTTCGGGCGTTCTGGAAGAGATGACCATCGGTTCGCAGTCTAAGGACTTCGTCAACTCTCGGGTCTGGATCACCCATTACACTTTCATCCGTCGCTGAGGTCTGTGTCAAGTTTCGGCAAGAGAACAGGCCTTACCAGTCGGGAGATGGAGGATAGTTCGTTCCATTGTCGTCCCAAACACCTTGAGAGCCTCGTTCGTGATTGTCACTCGTCAGTGCTAGCGAGACGCCCAGCGGGGGCACCTTGTCATCGCGTCGTGTTCCTGTGAAACTGTCGCGCGACACCACTCGTCTTTCATACCACAACGAGGCCGTCTCATGAACCAACCGATTGTCCATCAATTCATCGACCGGCTCCGGCACGCTTTCGCGGAAGATGATGACAACTCCGCCGCGAAAGTCGTGGAGTCGACCAATATCGGTCGCGTGAAGGAGCAATACCGAGCGATCGGCGCGGCGAATTCGCTGCTTTCCTCGACAACTTGGCCGATGACATCGATATGGAGTTCGTCGGTCCGCCGCATGTGCCGTTCGCCGGCGGCTGGCGAGGCCGCCACCAGGCGGGCGAGGCCGTGCGAAACAACTTCGCCCAGGTCGAAGACCAGCAGCCCGAGATTCAGTCGGTCGTCGCCCAGGGCGACATCGTGGTGGTTGTGGCCTACGAGCGCGGCCGCCTCCGACAATCGGGCCGGCTTTACCAGGTCCATTGGGTGCAAATCTTCACGTTTCGCGACGGCAAGGTCGCCCGGTTCCGCCAGAACTGTGATAGCGCGGCGCTAGTCGACGCCTGACCGCCGTGGTCGTCGCCCGATCCATCCCTGGCTCGTGCAGCGGTAGCCGAAGGCGAACCGAGAACGAGGTCGTGGTGTCGGGATCGACGGACCGGGTTCTATCTCGTTCATTCGCCCACGGGAAGCCAGAAGGATGCTGCTGACGATCACGACAACTCACCAACCCGCCACCGACCTCGGCTATCTGCTGCACAAGCACCCCGCGCGGTTCCAGAGCTACGACCTGAGCTTCGGTCGGGCGCACGTCTTCTACCCCGAGGTGAACGACAATCGCTGCTCGGCCTGCCTGCTGCTCGACGTGGACCCGGTGGGGATCGTCCGTGGCAAGGGAGCAGCGGAGGGCCTTCTCTCGCAGTATGTCAACGATCGACCCTACGTGGCCTCGTCGTTCCTCAGTGTGGCGATCTCGCAGGTTTATGGCTCGGCGCTCCAGGGCCGCTGCAATGACCGGCCGGAGCTGACGACGACCTCGATCCCGCTCTCGGCCCGGATGCATGTCATTCCCGTCCGGGGCGGCGAGCGGTTCTTGAGGGCGGTGTTCGAGCCGCTTGGGTATGACGTTATTGCCGAGCGACACCCGCTCGACGAGCGATTTCCCGAGTGGGGTAAAAGCCCGTACTTCACGGTGACGATCAGCAAGTTGACCACGCTCTCCGAACTTCTGACGCACCTTTACGTGCTCGTGCCGGTCTTCGACAACCAGAAGCACTACTTCGTCGGCGACGACGAGATGGAGAAGCTGCTGGAGAAGGGGCAGGGCTGGCTCGGCCAGCATCCCGAGAAGGAGGAGATCACCCGCCGCTACCTGAAGTTCCAGCCGAGCCTGTTCCGCCAGGCGCTCGCCCGGCTGGTTGAGGAAGAACAACCGGGAGAGACCGAGGACGAGGATTGCCCCTCGAATCAGGATGAGATCGCGCTGGAGGACTGAGCCTGAACGAGCAGCGGCTCGGAGCGGTCATGGCGGCGATCCGGGCCTCTGGTGCGCGGCGGGTGCTCGACCTCGGATGCGGCGAGGGCAAGTTGCTTCGGGAATTGCTCAAAGACAAGCAGTTCGAGGAGATTATCGGCATGGACGTGTCGATCCGCTCTCTCGAGAACGGCACGGGATCGGCTCAAGCTGGACAGGATGCCAGAGAAGCAGGCCGCACGGATCAAGCTGCTGCACGGGTCATTGATGTACCGGGATCGGCGGCTGGAGGGATTCGACGCCGCCGCCGTGGTCGAGGTGGTCGAGCACCTTGACCCGCCCCGGCTCTCGGCCTTCGAGCGAGCGATCTTCGAGTTCGCCCGGCCGGGGACGGTCGTGATCACGACGCCGAACCGGGAGTACAACGTCACGTGGGAGAACGTCGGTGCCGAACGACTCCGTCACCCCGACCACCGCTTCGAGTGGACCCGTCAGGAGTTCCGGGCTTGGGCCGAGGGCATCGCGGAGCGGTTCGGCTACTCGGTCGAAGTTCCTGCCGATCGGGCCGGAAGACGAGGTGCTCGGGTCGCCGACACAGATGGGGGTGTTCGAGCGCGTAAAGGGTCGAGAGCAAGCCGAACAGAGCTCATGAAGGTGGCTTACCCGCCTTTCGCAATACTTCGCTCCGAACGATAATGAAAATCGGAATCGCCGCTATCGATCGGCGCACCAGGATGTAAGGAGGATAAACGAGATGACCTTCCTGCGGTCAATCCAATTGTCGGGCTTCCTTTCATTCCCGCCTGATGCGGCCGCTGATCCCGCTGACACCTCTGAACGTCCTTATCGGACCAAATGGCTCGGGGAAGTCCAACCTAATCGAGGCCGTGGAATTGCTTCATGCCGCGCCCACAGCGTTTGCCGCGGCGATCCGCGATGGCGGTGGTGCTCAAGAGTGGCTATGGAAGGGTAAGAAGGCGAATAACCCAGCGACGATCGAGGCGATCGTTCAAGGTGCGAGCCCGATCCCGGATTTGAGGTATCGGCTCGTGTTCGCGACGTCTGGCCTGCGAACCGAAGTGATCGACGAAACCATCGAAGAGCCCAAGAAGCGATCTCCAAGTGCAGAGGATGTGTATTTCTATTATCGCTTTCAAAAAGGCCGGCCGGTTCTCAACGTGTGTGACGTGGCAGGTCCGAAGTTCCGAAGCCTCAAGCGTGAAGACCTCGTGCCCGACGAGTCGGTGCTTTCCCAGCGCAAGGGGTCTGACGTCTACCCGGAGGTAACCTGGCTCGGCCAGCAGTTCGAGCGAATTCAAACCTTCCGCGAATGGAGTTTCGGACGCTACGCGACCCTGAGACGGCCTCAGAGTGCCAATTCGACCATCGACGCCCTGGTGCCCGATTCTAGTAATCTCGGCTTGTTAGTGAATGCGCTGCAACACACTGACGCCGGCACAGAATACAACCGGCTATTGGCTCGATTCCTCCCACGTTTCCAGCGGTTCTCGATCCAGATTCAGGGAGGCGCAGTGCAGTTCTACCTACATGAATCGGGCCTCAAGTCACCCGTGTCGGCAACTCGCCTGTCGGATGGAACCATTCGATTCATGGCGATCCTCGCGCTTTTGCTGTCGCCGACACCGCCGCCTTTGATTTGCATCGAGGAACCGGAACTCGGCCTGCACCCAGACGCGGTAAGTCTATTGGCGGAACTGTTGGTTGAAGCGTCCACCCGCACGCAATTGATCGTCACGACTCATTCCGACACGCTCGTGTCGGGATTCACGGACCACGCGGACTCGGTATTGGTGTGCGAGCATCAAGATGGAACCGAGTTGAAGCGGCTGGACTCTGGGAAGCTCCAGCACTGGCTGGACCGCTATCGCCTGGGTGATATCTGGCGCATCGGCGAGCTAGGGGGCAACCCGTGACAGAGATCGCCATCTATGTCGAAGGGGGCGGCGACACCGCGCAGCAAAAGGCGGAATTGCGCAACGGTTTCGACGAATTACTAAACTCGCAGAAGCAGGCCGCCCGTAGCAAACGGCTGAAATGGAAACTCGTACCATCGGGCGGACGGGATGCTGCTTACAAGGATTTCATGAACGCGGTGAGGCAGGCAGATGGCGAGACGCTGTGCGTACTCCTCGTCGACTCGGAAGACGAGCTTCCCGTAGATTTGCCGAAATCCGTGAATGAGTCTCCAGAAGATACGATACAACGAAAGCTCGCCGACGCGCTGGGCCGCCGAAATCATCTCGTGAACCGTGACAAATGGAATTTGAGCGGCGTCCCGTCGGAACACATCCATCTCATGGTCCGATGCATGGAAGCCTGGATTGTCTCGGACCCGGATAAACTCGCAAGACATTACGGGCAAGGGTTCCACGCGAATAGTCTTCCCACCCGTCCCAATCTGGAAGACGAGGCGAAAGCGTCACTGTACGACGGGCTCCAGAAGGCGACGCGAAATACGAGTAAGGGCGAGTACGCGAAGATCAAGCACGCCAGCAAACTTCTTGGGTTGATCGATCCGAAGAAAGTTGCCGCTCGCTGTCCGCGCTTCGGGACTTTCACAAGTTGGCTCGATGAGCAGATCAAAAATGCTTGAAAAGGTCATGCCGATCTCGATCCCCAAGCTCAGTCCTCGTCGTCCTGATCGGCCCCAGCGGCTCGGGCAAGAGCACGTTCGCCCGCAAGCACTTCCTGCCGACGGAGATCCTCTCGTCCGACGCCTGCCGGGCGATGGTCAGCGACGACGAGAACGACCAGGCCGTCACCAAGGACGCCTTCGAGGTGCTCCGCTTCATCGCCGGCAAGCGGCTGGCCCTGGGCGGCTGACGGTCATCGACGCCACCAACGTCCAGCCCGAGGCCCGCAAGCCGCTGGTCGAGCTGGCCCGGCAGTATCACTGCCTGCCGGTGGCCATCGTGCTCGACCTGCCCGAGAAGGTCTGCCAGGAGCGGAACCGCTGTCGGCGCCGACCGGAACTTCGGCCCGCACGTCGTCCGCAACCAGATGTCGCAACTGCGGCGGTCGCTCCGGGGGCTGCGCAAGGAGGGCTTCCGGCACGTCTTCGTGCTGGAGACCCCCGAGGAGGTCGAGGCGGCCACCGTCGAGCGGGTGCCGCTCTGGAACGACCGGCGGGACGAGCACGGCCCGTTCGACATCATCGGCGATGTCCACGGCTGCTGCGACGAGCTCGAGGAACTGCTCGGCAGCTCGGCTACGACGTGACGACCCGTCGCCGAGGGCGATGTCCCGTCTGGGGAACCGGGTCTACGCCCACCCCGAGGGCCGCAAGGCGGTCTTCCTCGGCGACCTGGTGGACCGCGGCCCCCGCATCCTCGACACGGTGCGACTCGTGCGGAACATGGTCGTCCACGGCTCGGCCCTCTGCGTGCCCGGCAACCACGACATGAAGCTCGTGCGGAAGCTCCGGGGCAAGAACGTCCAGATCACGCACGGGCTGGCCGATACCCTGGCCGAGATCGACGCCCTGCCCGACGAGGTGCGGGAGCTCGTTCAGCAAGGAGCTCGCCGACTTCCTCGACGGCCTGGTCAGCCACTATGTCCTCGACGGCGGCAAGCTGGTCGTCGCCCACGCCGGGATGAAGGAGGAGATGCAGGGCCGGGGCTCGGGCAAGGTGCGGGACTTCGCCCTCTACGGCGAGACGACCGGCGAGACCGACGAGTTCGGCCTGCCCGTCCGCTACGACTGGGCGACGGAATACCGGGGCCCGGCGATGGTCGTCTACGGCCACACGCCGGTCCCCGAGCCGGAGTGGCTGAACCGGACGGTCAACATCGACACCGGCTGCGTCTTCGGCGGCAAGCTGACCGCCCTCCGCTACCCGGAGAAGGAGTTCGTCTCGGTCCCGGCCGCCCGGACCTACTGCGAGCCGGCCCGGCCGTTCCTGCCTCGCCGAGACAGCAGGCCCCGGCTCTGTCGGCGCAGCAGGCCCACGACGAGGTGCTCGACGCCGAGGACGTGCTGGGCAAGCGGATCATCCCGACCCGGCTGCGGGGCAACGTCACGATCCGGGAGGAGAACGCCGCCGCGGCCCTGGAGGTGATGAGCCGGTTCGCCGCCGACCCGAGGTGGCTGATCTACCTGCCGCCCACCATGTCGCCCTGCGAGACCAGCGGCGAGCCGGGCTGCTGGAGCACCCGGCCGAGGCGTTCGCCTACTACCGCAGCCAGGGTGCGCCCGCAGGTCGTCTGCGAGGAGAAGCACATGGGCTCGCGGGCCGTGGTGATCGTCTGCCGGGACGAGGCAGGCGGCGCGGGAGCGGTTCGGCGTCGCCACGGGCGAACTCGGCATCGTCACCACCCGCACCGGCCGGCGGTTCTTCAACGACGCCGACCTGGAGCGACGGTTCCTCGACCGGGTGCGGGCGGCGCTCGACCGCCGCCGACCTCTGGGCCAAGCTGGAGACGACCTGGGTCTGCCTCGACTGCGAGCTGATGCCGTGGTCGGCCAAGGCCCAGGAACTTCTGCGGACCCAGTATGCGGCGGTCGGTGCGGCCGGGTCGGCCGCGCTGCCCCGAGCGGTGGCGGCGCCTGGAGCAGGCGGCGGGTCGGCTGGAGGGCGACGAGCGGGACAGGCTCGTGCAGATCGAGGGCGAGTACCGCCGCCGGGAGCAGGACGTCGACCGGTTCGTCGCCGCCTACCGCCAGTATTGCTGGCCGGTGGAGTCGCTGACCGACCTGAAGCTGGCCCCGTTCCACCTGCTGGCCACCGAGGGGCATGTCCACACGGACAAGGACCACATCTGGCACATGGAGACCCTGGCCGAGGTCTGCCGGGCCGATCCCGAGCTCCTGCGAGCGACCCCGTACCAGCTCGTGGACGTGACCGACCCGGCGAGCCAGGCGGCGGGCATCGCCTGGTGGGACGGAGCTGACCGGCCGGGGCGGCGAGGGGATGGTGGTCAAGCCGCTGGCCTTCATCCATCGGGGCAGCCGGGGCTCTCCCAGCCCGCCGTGAAGTGCCGGGGGCGGGAGTACCTGCGGATCATCTACGGCCCGGACTACACGACCGAGGCGAACCTCGCCCGGCTGCGGTCGCGGGGCCTGGGTCGGAAGCGGTCGCTGGCCCTCGGCGAGTTCGCCCTCGGCGTCGAGGGGCTGGAGCGGTTCGTCCGCCGCGAGCCGCTGCGGCGGGTCCACGAGTGCGTCTTCGGCGTGCTCGCCCTGGAGAGCGAGCCGGTGGACCCGAGATTATGAGGCGTCGAAGGCCGTGCCGATCATTTTTCGAGGACGTGTCCATGTTGCGCGGGCTCGTTCGTCGTCATCATGACGGGGACAAGGACTGAGGTCCGGCTGTTCCCGGCGGTTGAACCAAAGAGAAAGCTGCCGAGCGTCGGCAGCCGCGGCACATTGGACCCCATCGTAAAAAGGAAAAGGTTTACCCATGGCGAAGTATCTCTTCGTGTACCGAGGTTCGGTTCCCAGCGCCCCGCCCTCGCCCGCCGAGATTCAGGCGAGCTTCCAGAAGTGGGGGGAATGGATCGGCAAGTTCACGCAATCCGGCCAGATGATTGATCCTGGAGACGGCCTCCAAATGAGCGGCAAAGTGGTTCGGCTCACCGGGATCGTCTCGGACGGACCCTACGTCGAATCGAAAGAGGTCGTTGGCGGCTTTAGCATTGTGCAGGCCGACGACTATGATCAAGCGGTGGCGATCGCGGAATGTCCGGCTGTCGTCGAGGGCGGAAGCGTCGAAATCCGGCAGCTTGCGGGATATATGGACGAATGATCCATGGTACGACTTGAGTTGATTCATTCATCGACGTGGCCTGGCGACAATAAAGAACCGTCGCCCGGCCACGGTCCATGCATCGTCGGCGGCGCTCGGGAGAGACCGTTTGGATCCCCAGGAAACGTCCGAGTCGGATGCCTCAGAAGAAGGTACGGGATCTGCGTGCCCTTCGCAGGAACTCGTTGATAACTTCTTCCGGCACGAATATGGGCGTGTCGTGGCCGTCCTGACGCGTGTACTGGGCACTGCGCACCTGGATCTCGTGGAAGACGCGGTGCAATCGGCATTGTTGCAGGCCTTGCAGTCTTGGAGTCTGCGGGGCGTCCCTCACGATCCGGGCGGCTGGCTCTTTCGCGTCGCCAAGAACCTGGCGCTCGATGCGCTGCGGCGACGCCGCACCTGGGACCGCCTTCAACCGGAAATCGCCGCCGCGCCTGTGTCTGAATCGGTGATGGAGGAAGTCCATTTTGCGACCGAAATCGGCGACGAGCTGCTGCGCATGTTGTTTGTTTGCTGCCACCCGGACTTGCCCGCCGAATCGCGAATCGCCCTGGCCCTGCGCACGTTGTGCGGCTTCAGTCCCGGAGAAATTGCGCGGGTTACTGACAACCGAAGGGAACGTTCAAAAGCGAATTGTGCGGGCCAAAGACATCCTGCGGACGCAACACACGACTTTGGACCCGCTGTCGACCGAGATGATCGTCAAGCGCCTGGCGGCCGTGCACCTTGTGCTGTACCTGATGTTCAACGAGGGATACAACTCGGCATCGGCTGATAGTCCCATTCGAAGAGACGTTTGCGGTGAGGCGATGCGTTTGACGATGCTGCTGGCGGAGCATCCCCTGTGCGCAACACCGGAAACCCATGCGCTGATGGCTCTCATGTGCCTGCATGCGGCGCGATTCTCAGCGCGTCTCGACGACCGCGGCGAACTCTTGCTCCTGGCCGAGCAGGATCGTAACCGCTGGGACGGAGAGCTAATTCGGTCTGGCCTTGAATGGCTCGATCGCTCCGCGGAAGGCGATAACCTGTCTCGCTATCATGTGGAAGCCGGGATCTCGGCCCAGCATTGCCTCGCCACCGACTTTGCCTCCACCAACTGGCAGCACATCGTTTCGCTTTACGACCTGTTGCTCGCCATTGCCCCGTCACCGCTTCACCACTTGAATCGAGCCGTCGCGATTGCGGAATGGAAAGGACCATCCGCCGGACTCGCCGAACTCGACCGATTGCCGGCAGCTCCGATCGCCGAGCAATACTACCTCTGGCCGGCCGTTCGAGGCGAGCTCTTAAGACGCTTGCACCGCTGGTCTGAAGCCGAGCAGCATTTTGCGCACGCGCTCAGGCTCAACAAATCCGCCGCCGAACGACAGATTCTTGCTCGCCGCTGGCAAGAGTGCAGGGATAAGCGGTAGAATCTAGGCTTGTTCTGGGGCTACTCCCGGAACAAGTAGCCCCTGCGGGACATTGTATGAGAGCCGTTCAGGCTCGGGTGGCACAGGGGCCATACTAGCCCGAAGCGTTAGCGAGGGGGCAGCCGCCGGAATCCTCGCTGACGCTTCGGGCTAGTATGATGCCCGTTGCCGTTGCGCATGGGTGAACCGCTCCAAAACACAACCATCGACAACAAATTGTCGATGCGCAGCCCATGATGGCCTAACTTCACACGGTTAAGTTCCTTGCGTGGAATTTGCAAATGAATCGATCTTCACTCGTTTCGAGCATGGTGGTCTTGCTGGCGATGTCGCCGGGCGCACGCGCGGCTCAGTACGGTTATCCCGGCGGTTATGGGGGCTATGGCTGGGGCGGCTGGGGTTCGACGCTTCAGGGGAGCATTGCCCGAGGACTGGGCTACTTCAACATGGGTCGAGGCGTGTACAACTATGATACGTCCATCGCGCGATCGATCAACGCCGACACGGCCATGCGCTGGAACCAGTACATGTATCAGTCGCACCTGGAGCAGGCGCGCCGGTATCACGCCGGGCTGCAAGCCGACCTGAACAGGATCAATAAGGCCCAGGCTGGGATTTACGATCGCCTGCGCAATCACCCCGAAACACGGGACATCACCGATGGCGATGCCTTGAACGTGTTGCTCGACATCCTGCTCAACCCGGCGACCGTCGGCTCGTCGCTCCGGATGATCAGGACTCCGCTCAAGTCGGAAGTCATTCGAGATATTCCCTTTGAGGTCGCCTCGGAGGGGATGACGCTCTGTCTGAACCAGATGACGCTGAACAACGAACAGTGGCCGCTGGCCTTGCGCGTCGAGGCGTTCCGGCCGGAACGCGAGAAGTTGAAACAGGTGGTCTCCGTCGCGTTCGCGGAAGATGAGAAGGGGACGATCGAGCCCAAGACGATTGAGGCCGTCCAATCTGCCATCGATCAACTCCGGTTCAAGTTTGAGAAGCTTGTCCCCCAGTCCAACCCCGACTACGTCCCGGCCCAGCAGACAATCAAGGCGATGGCTGGCCTGACCAAAATGCTTTATAGCCCCAAAATGGAGCAGATCATCGCCGAGCTGGAGGATTACCAAGGCACGACGCTCGGCGATCTGCTGTCCTTCATGCAGGCGTTCAACCTCCGGTTCGCTCCGTCCAATTCGTTCCGCCAGCGGCAGATTTACATGAAGCTCTATCCCATGTTCGGCGAGCTGGTGAATGGTTCCATCGGGTCTACAACCGAAGCGGCCGCGTCCAGCGTGGTCAAGGATGTCGAGAAGGCCGGCGGCACAGCCGTGGAAGCCGCCGAGGGGCTGGGAAGCGAGGCGGTCAACGGCTTGAAATCGGCAGCCGTCGACTTCTTCAAAGACATGGATTGGAAACACTTGTCCGGCTCGAGCAAGCCCACGCCGCCGCCTCCGGCACCGTCGCAACGCTGAAAGACCAAGGCGTCCGCCCGCCAATCCGTTTCACGCCTCCGGATTTTCACAGAGGCGGGGCTGATGAAAACTTGGCGTTGCACCTCTGGACACTTCTCCCATTTCTGTCGCGCCGGCAAGTGGTCCGTAGGCTTTCTTTCGCTACGATTGCACCGACACGCCCAAGATCTTCTTTAACCAGTCCAGGGCGTTCCGAACCCGAAAACGCTCCAGTCCTTCGGCGATGGTTTCCGCAGTCCGCCAGGAAACCATCGCCCCCAGCTAGCGCTAAAACTTGGCAGGGATCGGGAGGGCGAGGCTCCGTCCGAGCCGCGTTCTTCCAGGCTCGGACGGAGCCTCGCCCTCCCGAACATCTCGTTGTTATAGGGCCTGTAAGCACTAGCCCATGTTTGGGGTGGCGTGACGTAACTCCTTGCGGCGCAAGGGTCGAATTTTCAATTAGTCACTACATCACGGTTTCCTCCCCCTCCGGCGGCGTTGGCGGCCGCTGGTCGAGAAGCTTCAGCGCCTTGAGCACCCGCCGCGCGTCCTGCGAGCCGCCAGCCACCCCCCGACGCTCGGGTTGGCCCTTCAGACGGAACGTGACCAGCCGGACCGTCGTCAATGCTTGCATGGCCTGCGCCGGTGACAGGTCAACCCCGGCCTCTTTGAGCCGGCGGCCCAGAAGCCGTTGAACCAATAAGGCTAACGCCGCTACAAATATATGCACTTTCACTCTCATTTCAATCTGATGATATATCGGCCGCATCGCCATCACGTCCTTGAGCTGCCGAAATCCGCTCTCCACTTCGGTCAGCTCCTTGTACATCGCCACGGCGTCCAGCACGCTCAGTCCCTTCTCGCTTGTCGCAATCACATATTTGCCCTCGATCCGCTTCTCGCTGTCGAAGTGCTTCTTGCTCTCGGAGAAAACCAGCGTCCCGTTATCAAGCTTCCATTCAAAATATCGGTAACCATGATGTTTCTGCATAATTCGCTCGACGGCCGCCCCAATCTTCTCGGGCTGTTTCAAGCCGCCGGCGGCGATACGCTCCTTGAGCTTCTTGAGCTTCTGGCGTGCTCGTTCCATCGCTTGCTGACGCCTCGTCTGCTCGTAGGCACGCCGTTCATCAGAGTCGATAACAATCACTCGCATGCCCTCGATCCCGGAAGCAACCTCTTGAGCACGCGTGCGAGGCGGATCGGTCTTGCGTTCCTGGGCGTTGATGCCACAGGGGCAGTTGACCCACTTGGTCTCGTCGACGGCATTGAGCCATTGGCGGAGTTTGGCGTTGCGCCGCCGCTTCAGGCCAACCAGAAATCCTTGTTTATCTTTGGTCAATGACTCCAGGTTCTCCTCCGTGACCATGCCCCGGTCGCCGACGAAAACCAGGCGGCCAAACTCGAACCGCTTGCGCAGGTCGGCGATCACCTCGAGCACCGTGGTATGGTCCAGACGGTTGCCCTCCCAGACGTGATGAGCGATCGGCCACCCCGCAACCATCACCACGCCGACGATCACCTGCACATTGTGCGGCTTGTTGTCCCGGCTGTGGCCGTTGCGGGCAAAATTGACCGGTCCGGCCCCTTCGAAGTAGGTACTGGTGATGTCGTAGAGCACCAGGTCGGGCTTGAGGCTGAACAGATCACGGAGGCGGTTGTAGAGGTCCACTTCGATCTCGGCTTTGGCGTCGTGGAGCTGATCAAGGGTGCGATACCAGGCGTCCAGTTGCCGGGGATGGACACGGACCCGTCGGCGTTGGTGCCAGTGAGGGATGAAGCGTCGGCCCTGGCGATCGCAGACGAAGTCGCTCTCGAGCCAACTGGCCAAACCATGTTCGCTGGCTGGATGGATGAGCCGGTTGGCGACCAGAACGAAGGCCCGGTCGGCGAAGGGAACGCCTTTGGCCTTGCCGAGCTGGGAGTCGAAGATCGACCAGAGGCCTAATTGATGGAACAGGGCTCGGACGACAAGGACCGGTCCCCAGGTCGAGGCATCGACGACGTGGGGGACAGCCGGATCGGTGGGCTCACTGCCTGAGTCTCCGCCGAGCAGCCGTTGGAGCTTGGGCAGGATCTCGATGAGGAGGTCCTTGCGGCCGAGATCGGCGACGACGCGTTGCTTGACCTTGCCGTCCTCGCGATAGGCTTCGACGACGCGGATGTATTCGTTGACGGTGCCGTTCTTGGAGCGAACCTTGACGGTCCTGGGATACATGATTGGTTGCGTGTGCCGTAGTGTGGATTTTCGGGGTGAGCGGCCACGGCAATCATTATCACGACGATTTGAGGAGGATTCAAGGTGAATAATGCGGGAAATACTGGTGTAAATCTGAACAGAGTTGTCACTACACTTTTCGGCCTGGCGAGCGGCCGTCACGAGCGCAGGGCCTGGAAAAACAGGCGTGTTCAAGCGCGTGGGCGGGCGCCCCCAGCCACTTCACCCCAAACATGGGCTAGCCCGGGATCAGCAAGCGTGCGGGAGACCCCTTCCTGATTGAAACCGGTAGCCTCCTTCGCCTCGGCATGCTACTTTTTCGCCGCGGCTTTGGCCTTTGCTTCCGCCTCCTTTGCCGCGGCCTCCTTCGCCGTTACGGAATCCCCCTTGGCCTTGGCCTCCCTTTCCTTGGCCGAGGCCTCCCTCGCCGTCACGGAGTCCCCCTTGGCCTTAGCCTCCCTTTCCTTGGCAGCGGCCTCCCTCGCGGTGACGGAATCCCCCTTGGCCTTGGCCTCCCTTTCCTTGGCAGCGGCCTCCCTCGCGGTGACGGAGTCCCCCTTGGCCTTGGCCTCCCTTTCCTTGGCCGAGGCCTCTCTCGCCGTCACGGAGTCCCCCTTGGCCTTGGCCTCCCTTTCCTTGGCCGAGGCCTCCCTCGCGGTGACGGAGTCCCCCTTGGCCTTAGCCTCCCTTTCCTTGGCCGAGGCCTCCCTCGCGGTGACGGAGTCCCCCTTGGCCTTAGCCTCCCTTTCCTTAGCCGCGGCCTCCCTCGCGGTGACGGAGTCCCCCTTGGCCTTGGCCTCCCTTTCCTTGGCCGAGGCCTCCCTCGCCGAGGCCTCCGCGGCCTTCGCCGAGGCCTTGGCCCTTGCCTCGGCCTCCCTCGACTGGGCGACCGCTTGTGGTGCTGACGGCAACGATGGGACGGGCAACTCGCCCGACGCTCGGGTCGCGAGCAGCCCGACTCCAGACATCACCAGACCGGATGCCAGCACAAATCCGCCAATTCTGATCATCACGTTGAGGCTCATCGACTTCAGCACTCCTTCCGTCAATTCGACCACCAACGGAGGGATCACCCCTCCCGTTGCGGCCGAGGTTGCCATGGATCGGACAGCGGCAAGCACCGTGAACTTCATCAGCATCACCGGTACCGCGGCCTCAGCCGGCTTTATTGCGAACACTGATGCGAGGCCCCCGGTCGCCGGTACCACACCACGCCGAATCAGCCTGCCTCGTAACCGTTCTCGTGCCCGAGCGAGTCGGCTCTTGAGTGTCCCCATATTACAACCGAGGTGACGGGCCGCCTGCTCATAACTACACCCTTCCAAGTCGCAGAGGATGACCGGCATCCGGTAGTAAGCCGGCAGGCGGTCGATTTCCTCGTCCAAGACCGGTCCGAGTTCGTTCGTTCGATCATTACCAGTTCTGCGCTCACTGGCCATCTCAGCCGCCCTTTGTTCGGACGCCTTCCGTCGATCCGCGGCAGCTCGGGCGTGGATGGCGACGCGACGGGTGACCCTGTGCAGCCAGGGGCCCACCGAGTCGCGCACCCAGAGCGAGCCTCCCTTGCGTGCCAGCACAAGAAATGTCGCTTGGAAGGCGTCTTCCGCGGCGTGTTCGTCGCGAAGGATTCTGCGGCAGACGCGAAGGACCATCGGGCCGTGGCGCTCGACCAAGACCGCGAAGGCCGCCTCGGTCCCGACCCCTCCTCTCGCGGCGAACCGCTCGAGCAATTGCCCGTCTGTCAGGCCGGCCACCACCCCCACCTCAAACAGGGTACTCAGGTTCCGCATGACGGTCCGGTCGGGCCTATTTAACACGAATCGGCTCCTGAGGGTGAGCATTTCCGTCAACATCAATAAAGGCGACAGAGCATCGAATTGTTCCAGGATTCTTTGGGAACTCCTCCTCGAAATGGGAGGACCTCGGCTTGACCGTCTCGTTTTGGGCATGAGAGAGCGTTCTCCCTGTCGCGCAGGCGCATCTCATCGAATGTACGGATTGTGTTATATCGCATTAGATATCCAGAAGATGCGACGAATCAAAGCGACGAAAGTCGGTGGCGGTCATGAAACGTCAATGACCGTTCGAGGCCGAGTTTTCATTAGCTCGGGCTGAGGATGGGCCGTTGAAGAATCGGGACGGTCAGGCACGCTTCGAGCAAGGCTTGTCCCGCGACGGATACCAATCACCAAGAATGAACCTGGAACCGGTGCGCGCGGCCGCTTCCAAATGAATTTGGTCGATCTCCGAATAAAATAGTGGAAGGATTCTTCGCGCCCGCGGCAGTATAGAGTAGGAGTATGGAGTTGAGCGTCGGGACTGTTCGTGATTTGAAAATGATTGGGATCATGGGACCCGGCCGCTGTCGTAGCAGTATGAAGCTGAGTGTCGGGAGCGATCATGATGGCGATACGACTGGCCGGGAGTGCGATTGATCAAGCTTCAAACCCTTTTCCATTGGGGGGCGATCGGCAACTGGACTGATAGCCAGTTGGTGACTCTGTTCCTGACCGATGAAGAGGGAAGCGAAGCGGCGTTCCGAGTGTTGATCCATCGACACGGGCCCATGGTGTTGGGCATTTGCCGGCGGGTGTTGGGTGACGAGCACGCGGCCGAGGATGCGTTCCAGGCCACGTTCCTGGTGCTCGTGAAGAAAGCCGGCGGGCTGCGTGATTGTAACCTTTTGAGCAATTGGCTTTACGGCGTGGCTCTCCGGATTGCCAACAAGGAGAAGGCCAAGGGTGCGACGGCGGCGGATCGTCGAGCGGCAGGCGACCGAGCGGGCCCTTGAAGCGGTAGGGGATGTCGACCAGGCTGAGCTTCGATCCGTGATCGACGAGGAAATCAGGCGGCTGCCGGAACGGTACCGGGTGCCTCTGGTCCTTTGTCACCTGGAGGGCCTGCGTCATGACGAGGTCGCCAAGCGGCTCGGCTGCCCGGTGGGCACGGTGGAGAGCCGGCTGTCGCGAGCCCGGGAGCAGTTGCGGAACCGTCTCGACCCGCCGCGGTCTGGCGCCGACGGCTTCCGTGCTGCGGTCTGATTCTGAGACCGCCGGTCGCCTCGGCAGTCTTTCCCTCTCTGGTCGAGGCAACGCTTCGGGTCGCGGTCGAACAATCGTCCAGCCGATCCACGGTGGGTACGGTCAATCGCGTCGCTGGGCTGCCTGGTGGAGCGCATGTACGGGTCTCCTCCCCACGTTACACGCCCGCGCGGTCATGTCGACCCTGGTCTTGTGCACGAGCATCGCTGTCGTGGGTTTCGGGGTCTATCGGGCTGATGGCGAGCCGGAAAGAAGACCCGAGCCTCCACCGGCGACTCGGGACCCATCCGCAGTCGCATACTCACTCAGTGGCATCACCATCGACGGCCGGCTCGACGACTGGCCCAAAGATCTACCTTCGTATCCAATCCGCAACCAACTGGTGAAAAATTCAAGTCGTACAACGTCGAAGCGAGGGACACGAGCCAAGATTCTGACGCCTATTTCATGGTGGGATACGACCGTGAAGCCGAGTTGATCTACCTGGCCGTGGTGGTTCCGGACAAGGACGTTATCGCCAAACCCGGCAGTGCCACGGGTACCGACGCCATGGAGGTCTACATCGACGGGACATTCTCCAACCGGACGATCGAGCGAACCGTCCGAGGATTGGTCGCGGCCGCTCGACGCCGCCACAATGCCGGTACTCCAGTATGTCGCGGTGCCGGGCCAGGTCGCGGCCTATGGGGATCCTTGGCATGGCAACCCGTCGCTGCTCTACGCACAGACCAAGCAAACCGCGACGAGGATGAAATATCAGCATGTAGGTGATGTCACGACCTACGAGTGGGCCATTAAAGCCTACGACCGCTATCCCGACCTGCCGACCCGCCTTCATTCCGGCAAGCGGCTGGGACTCGAAGTGGCCGTCGTTGACAAGGATGACCCGAAGCGTCCGGCCGTATTTCTTGACCTGGGGCGAACCCCCGGTCCGTTTCAAAGGCTTCGATGCCGGTAGCCTCGGCGAGTTGATCCTCGTCGACCGTCCTTGAACTCTGAGCAATCGCCTTAACGTCGCGTCGGCCGGCTGCGCCGATGCCTTACGCCGAGGGATACGCGTTCATAGGACGGGACTTGGCAGAGAGAGTCGTCCAAAGCCATTGACAATTGTCAGACGAATCTCTTACAATTGTCATTGATTGCGGAAAGCCCTGGTTTTCCAAGGGTTTAGTACGTGAACGACTACGGCGTAGGCACGCCACCATCTTACGCCTGACGAGTACTGTACTTCCAACGGGATGGTGCCGGTGTTCCGCCTCGCGGCGGCGGAACGCGCAGAGCATTCTGCGCAGCAGACCGGGCCACCGCGCTTTTGCAGCAGTCAGCCAATGATCGGTACTGTTGTTAAGAGAGTGAGGAATCTTGATGTTGATGTTGATTTCGAAGCATCGTGCTCGGGATCGTCAAGGGAGTCGGGGCGCTCGCGCTTGGTGGCGCGATTCTCTGGCAGGTGGTCGAGCATTGTGGCCCGGCGAAAGGCATCGCCTATGTGCACGTGGCGAAGTCACAGGTCAACATCACGGTAGACGACGAGACGTACTGGGTTGAGACGTTGTGGGATACTCCGATCGTTTGCGAGCTGCGACCCGGGCCGCCACATGTTGCGGATGCTCCAGAACGGACACGTCCTTTTTGAACAGGAATTCACGCTCGAACCGGGCGAGGAGGTTGTCCTGACGGCCTGGGAAGGGTACAATGAGAAACGAGACGAGGCAGAGATTTCGAGCCACTCGTTTAACCCTTTGGCTTCTCCGCTCGCGACTCGCTCGAAGAAATCCTTGAGCGGTGGGATGCAGACGTCGAGGCTGTAGGATTCGTCGATCAACGCACGGGCGGCGCGGCCCAGCGGGGCGAATGTGGCTGGATCATCGAGCACGCGCAGGGCCGTTTCGGTCAGTCCGTCGATGTCGAACAACGGCTCGATCAGGCCGGTTTGCCCCGGCTCGATCACCTCGCGCACCGGCGGTACGTCGGAGCCAAGCACCACGCAGCCGCTGGCCATGGCGTTCAAGAGCGACCAGGAGAGCACGAACGGCGCGGTCAAGTAGATGTGCAAGTCGCTGATGCGAAGGATGTCGGCCAGTTGCTCGGGGAGGATCCGGCCCAGGAACACGAATCGGCTGCAGGTCGTAGGTTTCCTGACTCAGCACCCACTGCTTGAAGCTGGGCGAACCCGGTGTGGAGCTTGTCCCAGCCGTAGTGGATCTCCTCGCCGCCGGCCACCACGAAGAGCACGTCCGAGCGTGCCTGGGCGATCCTGTGGGCGACCTTCATGAACAGGTCGAACCCTCGGATCGACTCCAGGCCGCGCGAAACGAAAGTGACGACGCGCGTGCCCGGAGGGACCGAGTGAGTCGCCGATCCGCCGGGGCGCGGGGCCGGGTTGGTAAAGCGCCGTGTCGATCCCGTCGAAGAGCACGTCGATCTTGGAGTGGAACCGAGCCGGGAACGAATTCTTTTGCCAGTGGGTCGCCGAGTAGCCGGCATCGCAGTCGACCAGGGTCACCAGGGTCGGCGCGTTGATGCACCGCGGAAAGTACGGCGCGGGCTCGGCCGGCGGCAGGTCGATCCGATAGGAGATGTCGCGATGGCTGATCGCGAAATAATATTCACAATAGATGATGATCGGGCAGTCGACCACCTCGCGGAGAAACAGGGTGGGCGCGCCTCGGCCGCCGTGAGCGACGATCAGGTCGGGGCGGAGCTGGGGCTTGGCCCGGATCGCATCGTGGACGGTCTGGCACTGATCGAGGTAATGCCCGTAGATCTGGGGCCAGGGGATGCCCTCGCTGGAGCGATGCTCGGCCGTCAGCGGCATCTTGTGCAGCTCGAGCGTCTGGAGCATCTCGGGCGTCGGGGTCGGGCAGCTCGACAGGCTCTGCACCAGGAACTCGCAGCGCCAGCCGTGGCGCTCGGGTCAGCTCGAGGCCGAGCCGGCCGAACTGGGCGGGAAACGCGTCGTGGATAAACAGGATCTTCACAGGCGTTTCCCCTGGGCGGCGGCCAGTGCGGAGAACCGTTCAGCGAGCCGAGGTAGACACACATCCTGAGCGTACCGCGCTCGCACCAGCTCGGCCGCGGCGTCGCCCAGCGGCCGGTGCGCGGCCGGGTCGGCCAGCACGGACAGGGCCTGGCGCGTGAAGGCATCGATGATCGTCGCCGTCGATCAATAAACCGGTTTGGCCTGGCGTGATGATTTCGCGGTGCGGCTGCGGTGTCGGAGGCCATCACGACGCAGCCGGCGGCCATCGCCTCCAGCAGCGAGCGTGCGACCGGGTATGGCCGGCTCGGGGCGACGTGCAGGTCGCTGGCGGCCAGGACTTCGGCCACGGTCGCGGGAGTCGACGGTCCCAGCAACCAGAGCCGATCGGCATCGGCCGCCGGTTGCTGGCCAGCAGGTGCGCCGGGTAATCCCGGTTATGGAATGTGACATCCAGGCCGCGGCGGACGATCGGGTCGCCCAGCACGACGCAGATCACGTCGGAGCGAGCCCGAAGCAAGGCGTTGGCGATCGTCAAGAACCGATCGAACCCGCGGAGGCGGTCGACGGACCGGGCCACGAAGCTGACGACCCGGGTTGTGTCCGGGATGAGCCGGCCGGCGATCGACCTGGGGCCGGTCGCCGGTGGCATGCCAGGGGGAGCGCGCGAACCGGCGGGTGTCGACGCCGTCGTGCAGCACCAAGAATTCATCACGGTACTCGGCCGGGTATAACTGGCGCTGCCAGTGGGTGGGCGTCCAGCCCAGAGTGGTTTGCTCCAGGTCCAGGAGATCGATCGCGACCATCGACCGCCGCCAGTGAAAGTAGGCCGGCGAAGTCGCCGGTCCGGCGTCCTCGGCCAGGTCATAGTGGTGGGCGTGATAGTAGTAATCGAGGAAGTTGACCACCGGTGCGGCCGGCCAGTACACCGGCGCGAACAGGCTCGAACCCAAGCCGGTCGACCGGCCGACGATCAGGTCGATCGACTTCGGCCGTCGTTGCTCGAGGACTTCCCAGCAGCCGTAGGCATAACACAGACTGCGCTCCAGGGCGCGCGACCATGCCACCGCTGTCTCGCGGGCGATCCCTCCCACACCGAAGACCTGAACCTCCAGCCCCTTGCCTACCGAGGCCGGCCAGCTTGCTCGGGGATCCACCGTGTGGCAGTAAAACGAGCAGCGATAGCCACGCCGGCGCACCAGCCAGTCGGCGACCGCGCCCAGCCGGCCGGGGAAATTGGGCTCGACCCAGAGCACGTGCAGGGGTTCTTGAGCCATGACAAAGGCCGCCCACGGGTTGATTCGGGAACGTTGGGGCAGTCACACCCCGCGATCGCTCGATTGTGTCTGGCTGTTCCTCGACAAATCCTTGGCTCGGCTTTTGCTCACAGTGTGGACAGTGGAACGCCACCTCACCTACCGGTGTGCTCGTCGATTCTATCGCAAAACATCCACGGCCATACTCTCGATGATCGCGGCCAAAAGCCGCGGGCTCGGCGACGTGCACATCCGTTCGTCGGCCAACCAACCTGCGTCTTGTCTTGCTCAACAGGTTAAACGTCTTCGGGTTCATCGAGGTCCGGGTCGCTGGCAGCCCAGGACAAGAAGGTTTGCAGAATCACGGAGAGCTTGGTTTCGTCACCCGCTCCGCGCCACACATCGCCGGTCGTGTAACAGTGCAACCAACCAGTACCCTCGTTCGCGCCGTCGGAATCGACGGTCTCGTTGGATCGTCGGGAATGGTCGCGATTCCAGCTCGGTATCGATGAGACTGATCGTCACCAACCAGCCCGGGTTGTCGAGGGTCTCGATGGTGAGGCCGCACTCCTGCTCCCAGTCGCCATCGCAATGCTGAGCGAACCAATCCTGCAAGGCTTGCAATAGGTCCATCGTCCAGGTCCCAGAGTGCGAAACCCGGGCTTGACCGGAGTTTGGTTGAGAGAACAGTTTAATCTACCACGCGAAGTGGGCGAACGCTTTGTTTGCATCGGCCATGCGGTGCACGTTTTCGCGGCGAGTCACGGCGTTTCCCTCGCGGTTATACGCGGCGACCAGCTCGTCGGCCAGCTTGACGGCCATGGGCCGCCCTTTCTTCTCGCGCGCCGCCATCAAGATCCATCGGATCGACAGCGTCTGCTGCCGGTTCTTATTGACCTGCATGGGGACCTGGTAAGTCGCACCACCGACCCGCTTGGAACGGACCTCGATGATCGGCTTGACGTTCTCGACGGCGCGGGTGAAGACGTCGATCGGGTTCTCGTTGGGCAGCCGCTTGTGAACCAATTCCATCGCGTCGTAAAAGATGCGCTGGGCCACGCTTTTCTTGCCGTTGTGCATGACGCAGTTGATGAACTTGCCGGCCAGCTTCGAGCCAAACCGAGGGTCCGGGCGAAGCTGCGTCTTGCTGGCGGTGAACTTCCGAGCCATAAACGTCAATCCTACTCGACTGAACTCAATGTGCGGTCAAAAAGACATCCATTACTTACTTACTGAGGCTGAGGTAGGTCAGCCGGATGCGGCGTGCGGGAGGCATGCTTCGCGGTCAAAGGGGTCGCAGCCGGCGTGGCGACCTTGGTCCTTTGGTCATTTCTTCTTGGGGGCAGCACCCTTGGCGCCGGGAGCGGCGGCTTTCTTGCGCTGGGCCCCGTATTTGGAACGGGCCTGCTTGCGCTCGGCGACTCCCTGGCAGTCGAGCACGCCCCGGACGATGTGGTAGCGGACGCCCGGCAAGTCGCGGACGCGGCCGCCACGGACCAGGACGATCGAGTGTTCCTGGAGGTTGTGCCCTTCACCGCCGATGTAGGCGGTGATTTCCTTGCCGTTGGAGAGCCGTACCCGCGCCACCTTCCGCAGCGCCGAGTTGGGCTTCTTGGGCGTCATGGTCTTGACCTGGAGGCACACCCCCCGCTTGAACGGAGATGCCTCCAGCACCGGCGCCTTGGTCTTGTATTTCACCGGTCGGCGCGGCTTGCGAACAAGCTGATTGATCGTGGGCATAAGTCGGTCGTTCTTCCATTCACCCCGCGGCCGGAGGCAGGCTCCGATTCGATCCAACGCGATTCAATCAACTCGCGTTGCAGGCGTCGAGTTGAGTCGCGACGCTTCACTTCGCCTCGAACTCGCTTTCCATGCCATGGCGGGGTTGTCAATTCTCGATGTTCACGCCGCTGGCCGGTCCAACGCCCCGGGTCACTCGAAGATCGACCCAAGCCGTCGCGAACCAACCGCGATCACTCTTCCACTCGGCGAGCGGCCTGACGGTCCGACCCGGCCGCATGCATCATCCGGCAGGGCACGCATGTGGGCTTGGTTTCACCAAGTGCCGAAGCTTCAAGAATAACCGACCCTCTGGGATTGTCAAGCGGATCGACACGGGGATTTCCAGGCGGGAGACCTGAAACTCTGAGGCTGCGGCCGAATCCGCAGCCACAAGTTCAGACGATCCGGCTCTCGCGCTGCCGCCAGTTGTGGCGGGCGAAGCTTCGCAGCCACGATCCGTCCAGGTACTTGAAGGCCCCCGCACCATCTTCCCAGGTCAGGAGCCCAACGCTCCCCGGCTCGGCACAGAAGGTGTCCCGCCGCATCTCGAAACCGGCCAATTGGTAAAAGGGACTGCGTCGATCTCCCCCACCGAACTCGGAGACGTTCATCCGAACTTGTGCATCATTCGTCTCGAAGGAGCCCGTTCGCAGCCTCCTTCAACGCGCCCTTCATTGCCTCGCTCAGGGGGGCTGTGTCCGCATCACGGTCGATCAAAAGGTCCTGAATATGGAACTGCAGCGGTAGGCGCCGGATGATGAACTCCTTGCGGTCATCCCTCGTGACGACTGGACAGGGAACGACGGCAGCACCGAGCCCATGCCGGGCATACTCCTTGGCCGCCTCCCAGCCACCGGCCTCGTACCGGAAGCACAACCGCGACGATGTGCTGCGGAAACATGCTTCGATTTGGCGGCGGATGCCCGATTGGAGATCCAAGCCGACGAGTGGAAGCGCGCTGAAGATCGAGAGAGGGACTGGTTGGCCGTCGAGGACCTTGGATAGCTCTCGAGCAAACGGCGTATCCTTCCCGCACAGCAGGTAGAGCGGGTGCTCGGCGATCGGCTCGATCCGCAGCGTGACTGACTCGCCTCTTGCCCCGGCGATCAGGGTACGGATCTGGGTCTCGTCGTGCGACACGATAGCCAGGTCGAACGTGCCGTCGGCCACTCCAAGAATCCGCTCTCGACCGCGGCGGATTTGCACGCGCACCTGAATGCCAGGATGACGTTCGCCGAACCGGGCCAACGCGCGGGGCAGGTAGAACCGCGCGCGAAAACTCCCCGTCGCGATCGAAAGGACTTCCGGACTGTCCTGCCGATTCGACAGCCAGTCGGCCAGATGGGCGTGCTGGCGTAACAATGAGCGGATCGCGGGAAGAGCGGCCCGGCCCTTGTCCGTCAGCGCGAGGTCCCTACCACGCTTCACGACCAGGCCGTGCTTGAGCCGGAGGTCGCGGAGCCGTCGGCTGATCACCGCGGGGTCCAGGCCGATCGCCGCGGCAACGGCCATGACCTCGCCCCGTTCGGCAAACAGCAGCAGGGTATGCAACGCTTCCAGCGACGGCTCTTTCGCATCCCGGGTCATGAGATTCTTCTCATCCCTCGGTGAGTTGACGGATTTGCAGCCAGCTTGCGTTCGGGGCTACATCTCGGTCTTTCAATCCAATTTTCCGAGTGATCCCAGCGTCAACCTTATCAGAGCGAACCCGTAAACGACATCCCGCCGCTGTTCGTCGTGCCTTGGTTCGACGAGCGGGAGTGCGTCAATCAGCGGACCTCGTCGGTCAAGTGCGATCAGCTTCAAAAGGTGCTCAATCAATGGTAGGGTGACGTTCTGCTCATTATCGTTCCCGGAGCCATCTCTTGTGACCAACTCATCCGATCCCAATCCGAAGCGGCAGTCGCTTGCCTCCCTCGCGCTGATCCGGCGCGAGGAGGCGGGGCAGACGCTCTACCTGACGCAGTGGAACCTCGGCTGGCGGGCCTTGAACCTCGTCGGAGGCCACAAGCATGAGGATGAATCGTTTTCGCGACTGCCTCGTCCGCGAGGTCGGCGAGGAGCTCGGCCTTGCCCTGGGTGAAGACTATCGACTGACCGATCAACCGCCGGTTCGTCTGGAGTTCGACGCTTTCTCCGAGAGCAGATGGCAGCAGACGTCCTATGTGGCCGAAGTCTTCTCTGTCGAATTGACCGGGCATGCGGCCCTCGCGAAGATCGACGCGAACAACGACAATCGATGGGTGTCCCTATCGGAGATGCTCGCAGGGCGGTGTAACGACGGCACGCGCGTCAGCCCGACGGTGGTGCGGATCGTCACATCGATTACGCAACCACCGTCTTGATCCGACGCCGGATCGGTCCGTTCGGAGAACGTTCCCGATGGAAACTTCGCCGCGGCGGTGGGCGTTGTGCCTCACAGAGTACCACCTGGCCCGCATGGTCGCGTCGTCGAGCCTGACATCGTTACAGCAAATCAGCAAACCCTGGTGGAAGCGATTGTTTGGAGGAGAATGCTCATGTTCTGCTGGAATTCATCCGACGACGAGCGGTCTTCACCATCCGGTGGACTCGATATTCATTTCCGGTTTGCCGCGAGCCAGGGCGGTGAACCCACGGAGCTCAACCTGGAGCTGACGGCTGATTCAGAGGTCGCGGCCCTCCGGCCCTGACCGTCCGCTCATCCCCGGTGAACTGCAAGCTTACGCCGCCCACCGGCGCCGGCTCGCGGTTCCACTACAGCCTGATCGTAGGTCCGTCGGCTGATCCCCAAGCTGACGACGAGGTCGCCATCGACCTGGTCGACGACTCAGGCCAGGGCGTACCGCCCTGCCGGGTGGTGCTCCGGCGCTCAAGGTGCAAGATCAGCGCGGGCGATCTTGGGCCATGGAACCGTGCCGCCGGATCTGGCACCCCAGACCCGAGCAGCTCTGCTCTGGCAGGCATGGAACCACTATACCGAGCTCGTGGTCCTGAAGCGATTCACCAGAGGTCATGGCGGCAGCGATGTGCTGGTTGTCCGGCCCCAACTGCGCACGCCGCAGAGCGATACCTCCTCGCTGGAAACCAGCGGACCGGCCCGTGTTTTTGATCGTTCCTGGGGATCATGCCTGCTGGTCAAGACCGGCAAGACCGGCAAAGTCCGCAAGGAGTGGGACCGCTGCGCCGCCTTTCTGGCCGACCGCCTGCATCCATTCCTGTCGCGGTGCGAGGCGTTTCTGCCGATCCGCCCGCCGGAGCACTCCTCCGCGGTTTCGGACTCGCCCAATTCGGCGACGCTGATCAGCTCGTTCCTGGGCGGTGATCTGCTCCATCCCGAGCCACTCGACGAGATCATCTGCGGTATCTCCGACCTCAGCCGCTGCAAGCGGCTCCTGGATAAGGCGTTCGCCGTTCTGGCTCCCTGGCAGGCCCACGCGGAGACACACGAACTCAGTGAATGGCGGCGGGTTTACCGGAGCGACCCGAAGAATCCGGAGAATTGGGTGCTGTTCAACAAGTTCGACCTGACCAAGAAAAGAGGGGACCCGAAGCTCAGGGGCCGCGAGGAGTTTGCCGCCGGCTTGCGATGGGACACGTCCTTCATCAGCGAAGAGCACCTCAGCGATCACTTGATGGGGAAGAACCGGGACGGGTTGCTTTTCGAGCTCCGCAAGATCCAGGCGCGGTTCAGCCTGACGCACGGCGACGTCAACCCCCGCAATGTGATGTGCGAGGGCGACGCCATCTGGCTCATCGACTTTGAGCATACCGGTGTCGCCCCGACGCTGATCGACTTCGCCCGGCTCGAGGCCAACCTGCGGCTCTGGTGCCTGCCGCTACGACCGGCCGGCGAAAACGTCGAGGACGTGGCACGGGAGTTTGAGTCCCGCCTGCTCGACCATTTCCTGGGCAGTGAGGGAGGCATCGAACCGACCCGAGAGTTAGCCGGCAGCTTGGGCGCGAAGCCCGACGATCTGCACAAGGTCGCCCATTGCATCGCCCACATCCGCCGGCTCGCGTCCGTGCATTGCCTGACCATCTATCCCGACCGCCGTGACTACCTGGCCGTACTTTACTTGACGGTGCTCAGCCTGCTCCAGTACGCCGGCCGAAGAATGGCGCCGCCCGAGAACTATCGCGTGCTGGTCAGCTTGGCATGGGTGATCGAGGAGGCATTGGACCGGATCCTCGGCCGCAAGCCTCACGACCGCAAGCGGACGACGATGAAACCCCATCATCTTCTGACGCCCGACTGGGTCCTCCCTCCCGGCGCCCCCCAGCGCGTGATGTACTTCCTGGACCGCGAGGACGGCCGCCAGGCGCTGCCGTCGCTCGCCGCCTGCCGAGGTGTCTTGCAGTTTCCGCCGCACCACCTCGACGTGCTTGACCACACGCTCCTGGTTCTGGCCAACGTCGAGGATCTGCTCGGCGCTGACGATCCACTCGCTTACTTGCTTGACCCAGCCGTCACCGACCGGCGCGTCGAAGAAGACCTGCATCGCCAGGGTATTCATTTCCTGCCGATCCCGCCCCCCGAAGCCGGTCCGCCCCAGCCCGACACCGGGGATCTCGAACTGTTGCTCGATCCGATCCGCGAGCGCCTCCGGCCGCTCCTGGCCGAGCCATCTTCGCGTCTCCTCTTGAAATGGGCCGCGGTGCTGCACGACGTCGGGAAACCGGGATCGCGGAGCGTGAATACCGAGAAATGGCCCCTCAAGGTCCAGTTCATCGGCCATGAGTATTATGGGACGCAGCTCGTGGACGAGTTCATCCAACTACTGATGCCGGAATCGACCCCGACGGCGAGGCCAGGTGGCCAGGCGATGTCGCCAGCGAAGGGGACGAAACCGAAGGCGAAGGTCCACGAGGCGGAGTCGCCGGCCAATGGGAGAGGCCAAGCAACGCGGTCCGCGGCGCAGAGCCTGAGCGCGCTCCAGCGCTTGCGCAGGATGTTGCCCAGCCATCACATGCATCACCAGGTCGTACAGCGCTACCAGGAGCACCCGGAGTCGCTTCGAGCCCTGATCGAGGGCTTGAAGACGCGCGATGTCCCCCAGGCTGAGTACGACAACCTGGCCAGGTACCTTGAGCCCGATCTCGTCTATGGCCAGATCGCGGGGTACTACCAGCCGGATTTCCCGCTCCTGATCCTGTTCGGCTTCGCCGACCGCCTCGCCTGCCGGGGACCCAACAATACCACGTCGGTCTCCGCAACGGCCCGCGCCGACCTTGCTGTTCTAGCCTTCTGGGCATTCTACCCCGAGATCCGGGCCCGTTACCTGAAACGGAAGCGAAAGCAGGAGCAGTCCTCACACGTGTTCAAGCGATTGTCCGACCAGTTGCGTGCGAAGAGTGGCCATGATGAAAAAGGATGGGAGCGAATCGGGCTGGGGGTTTTGGGCCAAGTTCGACGCTGGTTCAACGCGGAACGCAAGGGCGGAAAGCCAATGGAAAGAGCGGTCCGGTCCTCCATGAGCTCTTCGCTCAGGGCGTGGGAATCCTGGAGGAAGTGCTGCGTAAGTTGGATGCCGGGCCGGAGAATGTTCTCGAACCTTCCACGGCACCGGCGAAACCCTTGGAGAAGGTCGTAAGCAATCACGCGAATGGCAGCAATAGCCATGCGTCCGGGTGCCCATGGGACGCCTGGGACTTACCCGCGACGTTCAATTCTCCGCTGGGGCTGCGCCCTGGCGCCCTTCGAGTAAGGGCGGGACAATCCGCCGACGCACTTCCGCGATGAGTCGGGCGTGCTAAACTAGATCGCTTCGCGATTGGGTTGCGCACACGGCAGAGCCGATGCGAAAGCACGCCTGCGTCGGTCGAGCCGCTCCATGAAGGTCGGTTTGCCGAGAGCACACGCGGTCACGGTGAGATTCTGCCTTGCGTACCTTGAGGTTCGAAGTCATGACCAGCCAGCGAACGCGGCACGACTCGCTCCGTCGCGGTACTTGTGATCGCGTGCGCCTTGCACGTCGCCCGGATCTCGCTCGGCCAAACGCCAGAGAATCGCGCGACCATCGAGGACGGCCCGACGAAGGCGAAACCATATGTCTTCGACGTGTTATTCTGCGGGAGGTGTCACGGCGACCCGAGCCGACCAAACGAGCTTTGCCGGATGAACGAATATCACATCTGGGCGAACCGTGATCCCCACCGGATTGCCTTGGATTGGGGCCAGAAAGGCGACAAGAAATCGCAGTCGAAATCCGCGGAACGAGCTTGGGAAATCGGCAGCCAGCTCGGGATTGATGATGTGACCGAATGCTCCAAGTGCATCGGATGCCATTCGGTGCTCGTGCCGAAAGGTACCGGTAAGGAGCCATCTTTTGAGCCAAGGAACGAAGGAGTGACTTGTGTCGCTTGTCATGGGATCTACCAAGAGTGGGTTCTGCAGCACCAAGTGAGGGGCGAAAGTGACTGGACGCGCATCAAGACACGACGCGAGAAGTGGGAAAAATTCGGCATGGTCGATCTGTGGAATCCTGTGACGCGGGCGCGGGTTTGCATGTCATGTCACATCGGCGACCCGGATCCGAAAGCCGGCAAGATGATCACGCATGCGATGTATGCGGCCGGCCACCCTCCACTGCCCAGTATCGAGGTAGCCGCGTTCAGCGACGAGCAACCGCAGCACTGGCTCTATCTCCGTTGCAAGGGCGATGAGGCCAAGACGCGGCTTGAGTTCAACGCCGAAAGATTGGAGCAGACCGAGCAAGTTGTCGTCAGCGGGTTGATGGCGCTCCGCCGGACGATGGAACTGTTCGAAGCAGACGGCAAGAACCCGGGTGCAAATTCGACCGGGCCCGAATTCGCTCGCTTCGACTGCTCGGCTTGTCACCACGAGTTGAAGGCACCCAGCGGGCAACCCCGGCCGCAGCCCCATCGCGGTGGCATTGGTCGAACCATCTGCGCCTTTGTGGTCGAGGCGCGTGGTCAACCTGGCCATCGATGCGGCGGATCCCGCCAAATTGGACGCTCGCACCGCTGAGCTCGATGCGCTGCTCGCCAAGTTCGATACCGCGCTTACTGAGAAACCCTTCGGCGATCGCGCCGAGACCGCCAAGGCCGCCCTTGCCGTCATCGAGTGGACGGAGAAACCCCTTTTAGAGTTGAGTCGGCTCGCTTCGGTCAAGAAGGGAGAGAAACACCGTGTCATTGACCAAACCGAGGCATTCCGTCTGCTCAGGCGGTTGGTCGAAAGGCCCAGCCAAAACCTGATGGATTATGAATCGGCCCGGCAAGTCGGCTGGGCGTTTCGGACGATTGATCACGAACTTCGCGAGCTCGCCCCAGCCCGGCCGGCCGGTAATAAGGACCTCGAAATCCTAGACAAGAACCAGCCGCGCATCCAGGACCTCCTCAAAGGTCTGGACACGGATCTCGTCCTCTCGCTGCGCGATCGGGGTGTCGTGGCCTTGGGCGCGTGTCCTCCGGCAAATCAGCTCATGTCGTATCCCACGGCTCCCGACCAGAAACTCATCGTCGGCACGCTCCTCGGAGACCGGCTGAAGAAGCTCGCTGGCTACAATTCGGAGGCAATCCGCCAGCGATTCGTCGAACTGAAGCAGCTCACGCAGGCGCCCTAACCTGGAGCGTTTAGCGAATGGATTGGGCACGCGCGGTCACCCCCCCTGACCCAACGCAGGATCAGTTCAGTCCGCTCGGAGAACGTCCGCGATGGAATTCCTTCGACGGCGAGTAATGGATGATTTCCCCACGCCCATTGCATACGTCTATTCCCTGATCGGCGACCGGGCGCTGAACGCGTCGGTCCGCCGCTGGGCACTCTGCTTCACACAGTACCAACTTTTGCGAATCGTCACGTTGCCGCTGGTTGGCCAGTACCTCCGCGCCGACTTGTCGGCGATTGACCTGGACCGCGATGAGCCGGCCAAGGCTTCTATCAAGGCCCTCAACACGAAGATCGCCGGCATCCGTGCGCCGTTCTTTTCCGACTGGATCGACCTGGCCCATACCTTCGCAAAACGCCTCCCCGCACTGCGGCTAGAGCCCGTCATCCCAGGTCTCGAGACCGCGCTCAAAGCCCTCAAGGACCGTCAGGCGTATCCGTTCACGCTCCCCGGCGAGCCCGAGCTCAACCCGCTTCGCGCGATCCTCGCCCTGCGCAACGCCACCGCCCACGGTGCCGTGCCCGACGAGTCCGAGGCCGAGCGTCACCTCGAAACCTATCTCCCTGTCCTTCACCAAGTGCTCGACGCTTTTGACCCCGTGGCCGAGTGCTGGCTGATCGTGCTCGAAGGGTCGGCCGAGACCGTGGAGTCGGGCCAGGCGCTTGTCCGCGACCTCCGCGGCGCCGTCCCCGGGGCGCCCGACGATTCGAGATCTTTCCGACCCGGAGATTGACGCCTTCGCCGACTCCGCTACTGTGCTCGTCGCGCCGGACCAGCGTGCGGAGCCGCTGTTCCCCCTGATGCACGCTCGGCCGCAGGGCCGCGAGGTCGACGACGACCGCGAGACAGTCTACCTCTACGACGGCCATTTCGGCCGGCGCGTCAAGGTGAAGGGGGAAAAGGTTTCGCCCGACTACATCACCTACCTGGGCGTCCACCACCGGGCCAATGACCACGCATCGGTCGAACGGATGCGCGAGCTGCTTGGGCGCGCGCAAGGTCGACTTCGATCTACCCAAGGAGAATGTTGCTCCCTGGACCGTCGCCGAGACGGCCGCCGACTACTCGCGGCACGTCACTCTGGCCGAGATGCTGGGCACGAAATACCTGCCCGAATGCTACGTGCCGTTCCCTGAACTGGAACGACACTTCGATGTCTTTCTGGATGCTCCCGCCCGCGCAACGGCCTGATCCTGACCGGCGCGGCCGGCGGCGGCAAATCGGCGTTCCTGGCCCGCCGGGTGACGCGGTTGATGGAGCCGCTGCGCGAACCGGGGGTCGACCAAGATCCCGACCCGCGCGCTCACCCGAACATCGTCTTTTTCCTGCGCGGCAACGGCATCGCCACACGGGACGACGGCGTCTCCGTCTTTCGCGACATCGCCGAGAAGCTTGGCGTGTCGACCCGGTCGGACAAAGGGATCGCCAGCTTCGGTGAGTTACTCGACCACCTCACGCGCAATGGAAGAAAGACAAGGTCAAGAACCGCCGGCTGATCCTCGTGATCGACGGGCTGAACGAGGCCCCCAACCCTCGCGATGTGCTCAACCAGGTGGCCGAGATGATCGTGCAGGCCGGGCGGTTCCCCTGGTGCAACCTCGCCGTCTCAACTCGCCGGGAGTGGCTCGGCGTCTGGCGCGACAAGGCGACCGGCGTCGGAGGCGTCACCGCTGGAGCAGGCGCGGCGGTTCCTCTACTACGATGAGTCGCGCGACCGCGACCGCCCCGGCCAGCAGTCTGAGCCGGTCTTGACGGTCAAGTCGTTCACGGCCGCGCAGGCGGCCGAGGTGTACGGTCTCTACCAGATCGCGGCTCGGGCCGGTGGCTCTTACCCGGTGCGTGCGTGCCTTACGCCCTGGCCCGAGGTCCCGGCTGCGACGAGGAACGTCTTGGCCGTCAATCCGTTGCACCTGCACCTGTTCATGGAGACCTTTAACGGCCGCCCGGCCGGGGCGGTGGCGACGGTGCCCTCGCTGTACCGCGCCTATGTCGAGACCGCCAAAGCCGAGCGATGGGGACTGGCAAAGTCGATCGAGGCGGTGACCGGCCACCTCCTGTCCGACCTCTCACGCCCCTCGGCCGACTTGACCGACGACGATGTCAGTACGATCCGCGACGTGTGGGCCCGTTCCCTGACGGTCGACGAGCGCGAGCGGCGTGTTCACCCGGTGGAGGATCTGGCCATCGAGGGTTGGGTGGTGAAGCGTGTCCGAGAGGAGGGGGGCGGCTACCGGTTCGTGTTCCAGGCAGTCGCGGAATATCTCGTTTACTTCGAGCTGCGTCGAGCGAAACCCGAGAGCCAGGACGAGCTGGCCTACTGGACCCACCGCGCGGCCGAGCCCCAGGTTTTTTCCGAGTATGCCGGGGCGTTTGGATTCCTGCTCCGCGATTGGGTCGAGCAGAACGATGGCGAGGACGAAGCGAACTGCGGACAGCTCGGGCTGGCAGCGCGGGTCGTGGAAGTCTCACCAAACTGGTTCAACGACGTCCTGGTTGCCTTCCTGGTCGAGCGCGCTGGTCTCCAGCATCTACCCGGAAAGGCCAATGCCCACGCGCTGGCCGCGGCACATGCTCTTGCTGCGGACGGTGGACAATGGACGGCCCGGACGCTCGACCGGGCCGGCTTCGAGCTCATGTCCACCCACCTGGCTCCCGAGGCCATGGCTTATTTCAAGGCCAGCCTCTCGATCTACGAGGCGTTGTGGCACGCCAATCCCAACAACCTCCAGATCGGATACGGCCTGGGCACTGCCCTGAACAACCTGGGAATCCTGCTGCGCAACGACAGTCGGTCGGGGCCGGCCGAAGACGCCTACCGACGTTCCGTCGAGATCTACGAGGCCGTGTGGCACGCCAATCCCGGGAATATCGCGATCACGGCGGCGTATGCGAGTAGCCTCTGTGACGTCGAGCGCTGGGACGAGGCCGAGCGCCTTGTGGATGAGGTAATCGGCCTGTTACCGAGGCATCTCTACGCCAATCAACTCAAACGTTACATCGAAGCGCACCGCAAGTCTTAGTGAAAGCGCTGGCTGGGAGACCAATCACGATGTTCCGCGGGATCGTATCCGATGATGAACGCGGATTTCCGCGGCCGGAAAAATCATTAGTTTCGCACGGTTGTCGTGGGCCTACAGCGGTTTGCATACGCGTTGGATACAGCTCGGCCTGAACCGTCCGAACACTAGCCCGACGCGCCAGCGAGGGACGCTGGCCAAGGACCGTTGCCGATGCACAGCCGGTCCCCTCGCTCGCGCGGGGTTGGTATGGGGGCAGCTTTCGGGGAACGCATTACTTTCCTGACTCTCAACTTAATTCCTCAGGTCTTTCCTTGTGAGTTTCCCTTTCCTACGCACCTCACCGCCGCAGAATGAAGGACACTTAAGAAATCCCGTCCATTGATTGGCAGGGACGGTTGAGCGCGGGACAATATCGGGATCTGGAAGAGTTGTTTCACGATGGATCTCCCACTGGCCTCTTACCATGGACGTAATCCGGCACCCGAGAGCAATTACCTATTCGTGTCGCGAAAAAAACCGACTTGATACGGCTTTCGATGAAGGTGTGCCAAGGGAGTCCGGCCATGAGTAAACAGTCATGGTATCTCTTCTCACTAATGATTATCGGATTGCTCGGCGCGCGCAGGGTGCGGTCGGCCTGGACCCGGGACCGGCGGCACTCTTCAAGGCACTTCGACGCAGATTGAGTCCGAACGGAAGGCGGATCAGAACGCGGGTATCCCGGCGGAACAGCTCGGGCCGGTCTTGGAGGCCCATTACCGGGGCGTCGGATTCATGGAGCGATTCCAGTACCAGGAAGCCGTCCCAGCTTTCCGAGAGGTCCACAGGCGCGCCCCTCTGTGGATTCCCGCCTCGATCAATCTGGCGATCGCACTGATGTACGGCGGCGGTCCAATGCCAGAAGTGGTGGTCGCGCGACTGACGAAGAGGCTCTTGACCTGCTCGATGGTGTGATCGCACGGGACCCGACGAATCTGCATGCTCACTACTGCCGTGGGGTCCTCCTTGAGCGTCTAGGCTTGTTGGGGCGAGCCCACGCCGAATTCCAGGCCGTGGTCGATCAGGATCCCAATGATGCCCACGCTTGGTACATGCTGGGCTTGACGGTGAGGGTGCCCGAACCCGCAGACTCAATTCGGGGCGGGGATGCTGGGAAAACCCGGGAGACAATGAACGACCAAGCTGCAGAACTTCGACAGGTCGCATGTTTTCAGAGGCGCTGCAATGCAACCCAAATCTGATCACCTCGCGTTACAAGCTCGCGATGGCTTACCGAAAGGCTGGAGATCAGGACGAGTTCAAAAAACAGTTGAGGTTGTACCAAGAACTACGTGGCGAAAGAAACGGGAATCGTCCGGGGGAAGACGCCAACACGATCTTCTACGGGGACATCGGTCGGTATGGGCAGCTCATCAATCCCACCGTCGAGCATCGTTCTCCAGGCGTTGCAAATCAGACACGAGCCGTGGGCACTGGCCGGCGGTGAGGCTTAACCGCGCGGTGCGGCCCACGCGTACTCGCGTCGGACGTTGCCAAGTTGATCAGCGACAATAACGCTGGTGACCGCTGCCTGGCTACGTGTCCTCACTGAACTCTTGCTGGCTGCGTATCGCCTCGTACACCTCAAGCCTATGAACGGTGACTCCCTTAGGATGCTCAATCCCAAGGCGCACCTTGTCGCCCCTGACCTCGATCACCGTGACGATGATGTCGTCGCCGAGTAGGACGCTTTCGCCCTTCTTGCGTGGGAAGACGATCACGGCTGGACCTCCTTGAAGGGACGCTTGGTTTCGGGGCGTAGCGTCCCGACACCGCAACGTCTTGCCGAAAGAAGAGTCGATGGCTCGCAACGGCTGTGATTCTCTCCATCGCTCACCCGGCTTGTCAATGATCGTCTTTGGGCTGCGCCAAAGGCTGCCACGACGGCAGTCGCTGTCGCACTGTGCGCAACTCAACAGTGAACCGCTCTCAGATCGACGATCAGGCAATCACCGAGAGGCGACCGATCGGGTGGGCGTGACGCATCAATGATTGCTCAGAACAGGTAGAGTTGCCCCGATTTAGGCTGAGGTATACGAAACCGGGAACGATCCAGAGGAGGTATGTTGCCGTCCAGACCAAATCGCTTTCGGAAGAGGCAAAAGAGATCGGCGATCCGCCTCGAAATCTCACCAGTACCGCTCATCCGAGTTCCGAACTCCGAATCATTAAACTTCCCACCACGAACGCTTTTTATTCGCCTCTGGACTCGTTGGAAGCGGTTGGGATAAGTTCGTTCGAGCCACTCCCAGAAGACGGGACCCACCGTTAGCGGAAGACGCAAGAGGATATACCCGGCACCCGTTGCTCCCGCGTCTTTCGAGGCGGCAAGAACGGCTGGGATCTCGCTTTCATTCAGCCCAGGGATGATTGGAGCCATTAGCACGCGCACGGGAACACCCGCATCGGCGAGAACTCTCATCGCACGGAGTTTCGCTGACGGGGTACTGGTGCGAGGCTCCATCGAGCGGGCGAGCTCGGAATCGAGGGTTGTGACACTCATGTTCACATGGACCAAGTTCAGCGAAGCCAAGTCCCGAAGCAAGTCGAGGTCTCGGAGCACCAGGGCGTTCTTGGTGATAATGCTCATTGGTTGCAGGAACTCCACGGCCACCTCCAAACACCGGCGCGTCAGTTTGAATTCGCGCTCAGCGGGCTGATAGCAGTCGGTGACGCCGGACAAGGCTATCGGCTCAGGCACCCAGTTCTTCCGAGTCAGGAATTCCCTGAACAACTCGGGGGCGTCCTCTTTGACCAGGATCTTGGTCTCGAAGTCGAGACCGGCGTTATATCCGAGGAACTCGTGGGTCGGCCTGGCATAACAATAACTGCAACCGTGCGAGCACCCACGGAATGGATTGATGCTGTACCTGAATCCCACGTCAGGGCTGTCATTCTCGGCGACAATGCTCTTGGCACGGTCAGGGATATACTGAGTCGCCAGTTTCTGAAGGCCGTCCAGATAGTCTGTGTCGTGTTCCAGATGCTCGAAGTCGATTTCGTGATGCAGACCGCCGAACCGGTTTGGCGGGTTAATTTGAGAACCACGTCCCTTGGCAATCGGTCTTTGGGCGTCCGACATCGGTCAACTCCCTGGAGAGAGTTCTGATCTTGTGTCCACTAATCATAGCCGAAGTCCAAAGCAGAGCAAGTCAGTTACACGCCCTTGAACGAAAGGTCGTTTGCGCGTTTTTGTAATCTCGGGAAATTGGCGTTGGCCCGATTGTCGGTTTTTATTAAAGTTCCGCCACCTGGAGCTCGACACAGAGTGTCGCACTTCAGTCCCTCACTTCGCTGCATCCGCATCTCGGATGGGTTCAGCTTGATCATCGACACAAGGCGCTTTTGTTCACCGTCTTGTCTTGTTCTAGTCTCGGGGCGTCGGGACCTGTACCGGTCGCGTCCGCCGCTTGGCGGTAGCGTGACGCACGGGCGAAGTCTCGGCGCCGGAGGTTCGCCATGCGACAAGCTTGGTTCCTGGCATTGTGTCGGCGTCGGCTGCTTGGAGTCGTCCTGGCTGGCGGATTGGGCATGACGGGCTTCGGCTGCTGCCAGCATTACCATTACTACGGCAGTTCGGCCTGTGGACCAGCCACAACGATGTTGCCGAGCACCGTGCAGACCGCACCCGTTAGCGACGCGGGGACCCAGGTTGTCGAGGGTGGGACCAAGGTCGGCACCGGGTCAACGATCTCGAGCAGCGTTTCCGGTACCAAGAGCTCGCGGGTGGTGGTCAGCGAGCCGCGGAACGCCTGGAAGCGATCAGACCCGGATAGCAGCGTGGCCACGTACAGCGTCGAAGGCACCCTCAACGACTCGACAACCAAGCAATAAGCCGCGCCAACAAGGCCTCGCCTTCTGAAAACGCAAGCGGGACCAGTTCGTCAATGGATTGTTAACGAGGCGCCCTGGCCCTGGGGTTCCGATCGCGCCAACAAAAACACCCATCTCGAAACCGTCCCTCCAGCACGGTCAACACCGACTTTTCATCACCTCACCCCGCCCCCGCGCCTACATCGCTTCTTTCAAAAGGCCCCACGCAAATCCTCGACCCCGTCCCCAGGCTTCGGGATCATGTCGAACCGGTCGTCGGCGCGCAAAGTTGATTATTCACTATCGCCAAACACCAGAAAGAAATCGGCCACGCTCTTGACATCTCCCAACACCGAGGTACTATGCAACGAAGTACTATGACTCGTAGTATGACGTCTGTCGAACACACTTCGTGGAGTCGGAGGCCGAACTGATGGCCCGCGCGTCGATTGACAAGCTGGGTACGTTGCAGAAAGCCGTGATGGAGGCGGTCTGGGAGCTGAGCGAGGCGACCGTGCAGCAAGTGCGCGACCGCCTGCAGCGCGAGCCTTTACCGGCGTACACGACGGTGCTATCGGTCATGCAAAAGCTGGAAAAAGCCGGCTGGCTGACCCATCGCGCCGAGGGGCGAAGCTATATCTACCTGCCGATCCGCAGCCGGCAGGAGGCCGGGGCAACGTCGCTCCGCACATTCATCGAGCGGGTCTTCAGTGGCGACCCGCTGCTCTTGTTCCAGCATTTGCTGGAAGACGAGGAGTTGAGTGACGGGGATCTGAAGACTCTCAAGACCATGATCGACCGGCGTCGCAAAGACAAAGACAAAGAGAGACAAAGGAGCGGCATCATGAATAATCGCCTCGTGTTCCAGCCGGGTGCGTCTTTGATCGGCGACGTTCTCTGGCAGTCCGGACTGTTCCTCGGTATCGGCCTGGTCGCTCAGCCTTGGCTCTAACCCGTCGGCCTGCGCGGCGCATCGCGTCTTGGTGCTGGCGATGGCGGGTGCCCTGGTTACACCGCTGTTCAGTCAGCTCGTCCACCGCGTGGGTTGGGGGTTCTTGAGCACCAGCGTGCCTCATTCTCCGCCCGTAGTGGCAACCTCAACGGCCGCGATCTCCTCATTCGACTCACTCTCAGGAACTGGGCAACCGACCTCGACCGAGCCGGTGCCAACCTCTATGGCCGCGATCTCCTCATTCGGCTCACTTTCAGGAACTGGGCAACCGGCCTCGACCGAGCCGGTGCCAACCCGCACCAGGCGTGATGGCGCGGAACATCTCTCTGCCGCCGATCAGCCGATCACGCCGATTTCCACCCGAGATGGCGTTGGTGGGGCTCTGGTGCGTCCTGAGTGGTCTGTGCTTGGCGCGGCTGGTCGTGTCGCTGGTTCTGGGTCATCGGATCGTCGGCCGTGCCAGGCTGATCGTGTGCGAATCGACCGAGCGAGCCGTGGACGCCGCGTGCACGCGGCTGGGGCTGGGCGTGCGTCCGGTGCTCCGTGCCTCATCGCGTGTGGCCTGTCCGGCGATCTGGTGCTGGGGCCGTCGGCCGGTGATCGTCTTGCCGGATGCCGTCGACATGTTGGCGGCTCCGGTCGACTGGGTCGGCGTGTTCTGCCACGAGCTGGCACACTGGCTGCGCCGGGACCAATGGTCGAGCCTGCTCGGCGAGGTCTTGGTCTGTGCCCTGCCCTGGCATCCGCTGGCCTGGTTGGCCAAGCATCGGCTGGGACAGCTCAGTGAGCTGGCCTGCGACGACTGGGTGCTCGCGACCGGTCTGCCGGCCACCGATTATGCCGAGTCGCTGTTGGGCCTGGTTCCCCAGTGGCGGGCGCCCTTGGCGTTGACGGCGGTGTCGAGCCGTCGCGGGTTGTTTGGCCGGGTCCGGCACATCCTCGACGAACGGCGAAGCAGCCCGGTCGTCGGCAGGCGCTGGGCCTGTTTGAGCGGGGCGGTGATGGTCCTGACGGCCTCGGCCCTCGCCCTGGCTCAGAGCCGGCCGGCGGAATTGAAGAACCAAGGTCCGAATTCCAACGGGGGACAAGCGAACGCATCAAGTGCCGCTCCACCAAGTCAAAAGGAAACCGCGATGAAACATACGATCCGCGGCACGGTGCTCGGTCCCGACGGCAAGCCGGCCTCCGGAGCCACCGTTTTCTGGATCGGCAAGCCGCAAGCCCCCCGTTCCCTTCGTGGCGATGCCCAAGGATCGGGAATCCAGCCGTGAGACTACAGAGGAGGCTCTTTGCCCAGGCGGAGACGGACGCCGACGGCAAGTTCTCACTGAGCGCTGATTACGATCCCGACCGCTATTACCACTTCAACGGATGGGATGTGGTCTTGCTGGCGAAGGCCTCTGGAGCCGGGATGCTTTCGCAACCCAGTCAAGCTGGACGAAACCGAGGTGACGCTACGGCTGCCCCCCGAGGTCCTGATCCGCGGCCGGCTGCTCACACCGGCCGGCAAGCCCGCCTCGGATGTACGGGTCACTGCTCAACGGTTTTCATAACGACCAGACTCAGGAGGGATGTCCATCGGTTTGACGCCCACGGACGAGGAGATCCCCTCCCTGTGGCCGAAGGCCCTGAAGACGGATGCCGATGGTCGGTTCATTCTCCGATGGGGTGCCGCAAGGAACCTACGTCAACCTGACCTTCTGGCATCCCGATTTTGCCGTCGATGAGGTCACGGTCAACACGACGACCGACGGCTCGCTCACACCGGGCTTGCGGGCCTTCGAGATCACGCCGGTCAAGCCGACGTTCACCCACACGCTCGAGCCGGCCCGGCCGGTCCAGGGACGCGTGACCGACAAGGCAGACCGGCAAGCCGCTGGCCGGATTGCTTGTCGAGATGATTCCCATGCGGTCACATGGCGGCATGCCGTTCCATACCCGGACCGATGCCGATGGCCGTTATCGCGTCTCGGGACACGCGGCGGCCAGGATCTATATCACGGCGGTCTATCCTCCCGCCGACTCCGGTTACCTGGCCGCCAGCGATACCGAACAGACCTGGCCCGCCGGCGCGAAGTTTCTCGAGAAGAACTTCGCCCTGGAGAAAGGACGAATCGTGCATGGACAAGTCGTCGACGCCGATACCAAGCGGCCGGTCGTTGGTGCCGCGGTCGTGTATCAACCCCAGCCAGGCAATCCCAACAACCGCAATTACGACCTTCGTAACACGGTCTTGACGGACACGGCCGGCCGGTTTGCCATCACGGCCCTGCCAGGCCAGGGGTTTCTGGCCGTCGAGACGCCCGACGAGAGTTACATCCGGACACCGATCGCGGGAAGAAATGGGAGCCGGATCGATCTTCCCTCAAGGTCACGCGACAATCGACGTTCCCCAGAACGGGGAACCGAAGCCGGCCGAGATCGCCGTTCGGAAGGGAGTCACGCTCGAAGCAAAAGCGATCGGCCCCGACGGCAAGGTCGTCTCCGACCTCGTCGGCTTCTGCGAGGGAATCGACGCCAAGTTGATCAACGTCTGGAACCAGGGGCAACCTTTCGCCGACGGGATTTTTCGACTTCCCGGCGCCGACCCGGCGCGGACGTATCGCGTTTATCTC
Source organism: uncultured Planctomycetota bacterium (assembly GCA_963779785.1). GTDB lineage: Bacteria > Planctomycetota > Planctomycetia > Isosphaerales > Isosphaeraceae > CAVRFS01. Next base: position 77,083 of record CAWAAW010000021.1, on the reverse strand, counting down.
CTTCAGCCCGATCGACAAATCGGGGCCGTCGTCGACCTCAAACCCGATTCCCAGGCCAAGCAACCGGTCGAGGTCAAGCTTGAGCCGACCGCCAAAGTCCACGGCAAGGTGGTCACCGCCAGCGGCTCGCCGATGCAAGGAGGGCAGGTGTATCCATTGCTCGTTGATTCGAGACAAGGACGGGGAGATGAGCCGGGACGAGGTTCGCCGCAATTCGTCGTTTTACTCGAACTTCATCGGTCAGAAAGCCATGCTCGCTTACAGTGAAAAGCAAAAGTCGAATTCGCAAGGCGAGTTTGTGATCGACACCCTGTTGCCCGGCGTCCGGTTCTACATCATGGCCGCGTCGGCGGACAGGCGTTCGGCCAGCGTCCCGTTGTCGCCGCTCAAGCCCGGCGAAGACCGCGACCTGGGCACGATCACCCTCAAGGAGCGAGCCATGAGCACTCCAAAGAATGAGCAATCGCTCTTTACTGACCCGGGCCGCGCCTGGGAGCCCTATCAGCCTGGTCCCGAAGCACCCTGGGACGCGGCGCGAGTCGCGCACCTCCACCGCCGCGCTGGGCTGGGGGCGACCTGGGGGCAGCTCCAGCGCGATCTGAACGACGGGTTCGAGCCCTCGCTCCGTCGCATCCTCGACGGCGAAGCTCAGGGACCAAGCGGCCAACCGGCTTCCGAGTTTGCCGATACCGTCGCCGCGATGGAAGAATCGGCCCAGCGCCGGCCTTCCATGGAACGGGTCCAGATGCTCTGGCTCTATCGATTGATCTTCACGCCGTTTCCCTTGCAGGAGGTCATGACCCTGGCCTGGCACGGCCACTACGCCACCAGCCAGGCGAAAGTCAACTCGCCCGAATTGATGCTCGCGCAGAACAACGCCCAGCGCACGCTCTGGCGAGCCCCGATCAGCAAGCTGCATCTGCCGCATGCTCAATGATGGTGCCATGCGCCGCTGGCTCGACGGCCTGAACAGCACCAAGGCCCAGCCCAATGAGAACCTGGGACGCGAGTTTCTCGAGCTGTTCGCCCTGGGCGAGGGGCATTACGCCGAGCGCGACGTCCGCGAGGTGGCGCGGGCGCTCACCGGCTGGCGCGAGGTCGATATCCAGCAGCGCCGCGACCAGTTCGACCCGGGCGATTTCGACGACGGGGCCAAGACGATCCTGGGCCAGACCGGACATTGGGGCCTGGACGACGTGGTGCGGATCGCCTGCCGGCATCCAGCCGCCGCCACCCACATCGCCCGACGGCTCTATCGGACTTTCTCTCCAACACCGATGAGCCATCACCCGACCTGCTGGTCCCGCTGGCCACGGCCATGCGAGTCGACGGAGATGTCGACGTCGCCGTGGGATCGAGCTCGTGCTGCGCTCGCGGCTATTCCACTCGGAGGAATGCCGGGCACGCCGGGTGAAGAGCCCTGTCGATTTCGCGATCGGAGCCATCCGCGCATTCGAGCTGTTCGCCCCGCCGCCCGACCTGGTCGACCTGGAGATCCAGCTGACCAAGATGGGCCAGCGGCTGTTCTTCCCGCCGAGCGTCGCGGGCTGGCCGGACGGGCTGGCCTGGCTCCGCGGGCAGTCGGTGCTGGCGCGGGCGAACTTCGCGAGCCTGGATCACCGAGCCGTCGACGCAAGGGGATGCAGACCACCTCCGCGGTCTCGCCCGGCGATACGGCCTCAAGACTCCCGAAAGCTGGGTCGACGCCCTGACGACCTTGTTGCTCGGATCTCCCGTTTCCGCGGCTGGCCGATCGCTCCGCGACAGCCACGGCGCCGAACCACCTGCAAATCACGCGACAGTTGCTTTCCCTTCCCGAGGCCCAGGTTGGATGAACAGGAGAAATCTCATGATATCACGTCGCGATCTTTTGATTCGATCAGCCGGCATTGGATTGGGGACGGGGATGTTTTCGCTGGGAGGGCCTGCGCCGGGCCTGTGGCGGCGAGCGGCCGCGGCCGCCGAGCCGCGGGCGGACTTGCCGATCCTGGTCGTGGTCGAGCTCACCGGCGGCAACGACGGGCTGAACACGGTCGTCCCGTTATGCCGACGACATCTACCACAAGAGCCGGCCGACTCTGCGGATCGAGCCGGACAAAGTCTTGAAGCTCGACGACCGCGTGGGCCTGCACCCCGCGCTCAAGGAGCTGCACCAGCTCTGGGATTCGGGCGACCTGGCCGTTGATTCAAGGGGTCGGCTATCCGAACCCGAACCGCTCGCACACTCCGCTCGATGGAGATCTGGCAGACGGGCGTGGTCGGGCCCGCACCTGTGGCGGGCTGGCTGGGCCGGGCCGCCGATGCGAACAACACGCTCAAGCTTTGCCACGTCGGTCCGCAATCGGTGCCCCTGGCTGTGCAAGGCCGGAAGGCGGTGCCCCAGGCGCTTGCCAGCCTGGCCGACTATCGACTCGCCCCCGGGGCCATTCTGGCCGATCCGGGGCGAAATGGCTCAAGGCGGCGATTCCCTTCTGAACGAGGTGCGCAGGCAGTTCGCGGCATCGCGGGGTCTGTCCGCTCAGCTCGCGGCGATCCCCGCCGACCCGAGCCGACGCACGACGCTCGCCTCCTCTGAGACACTCGAAGGCCGCCTGGAAACGATCCGCCGTCTGATCGAAGTCGATTTGCCGCTACGAGTCTATTACACGACTCAGGACGGCTTCGACACCCACGCCGGCCAGCGCTACACGCACCAAGACCTGCTCCGCCGGGTTTCGCAAGCGGTCGCCGGGTTCCTGACCAGCTTGAAGACGAGCCGGCTGGACGAACGCGTGGTGGTCCTGCTGTTTTCCGAGTTCGGGCGCCGGCTCAAGGAGAATGCCTCGAACGGGACCGACCACGGCGCCGCGGCCCCGGTGCTCCTGGCCGGCAAGCCGGTCAAGGGAGGATTGATCGGCCCGCCACCCAACCTGTCCAAACTCGACGAGGCAGGCGACCCCACGTTCACGACCGACTTCCGCGACGTCTACGCGACCCTGCTCGGCCGCTGGCTGGCCGTCGACCCCGAGCCGATCCTGGGTCGGCGCCATGAGTCAATCGCGTTGATCGAATCCCGGTGACGAGGGCGACCAGTTGAATCCTTCGCGACGGAACGCTCGAAAGCCTTAATCTCGATCACCTCGCCCCTCGGGGGAGAGGTCGGCCGAAGGCCGGGTGAGGGGGTTTGGGCGATCGCCCTCAGCGAGGAGTGCTGAGAAGATCCTTGGACTCCGAATTCTCAGCAATCAGACCCGTCCATGGATTTGGGTTCGCTCGCCACATTCGTGTGTCGATTAACAGAAGGTCACGAAGAGCACGAAGGAATGTCCATGGATTTGGGTTCGCTCGGCAGATCCTGTGTGTCGTTTGCCAGGTTGTTGAACCGACCAAATCCCCGTCGCCTTACGCTGAAATCGCTCCGGGAAGCCGGTACCAACGGTCCGACCCTCGGTACGATCGCGGAGAAGAGCGCACACAAAGGTGTGAGGGGCCAAAAACGCCGTCACGGTGTCACAGCCTTGCGCGCATTGGACTTACGTGTGGCGCCTGAATAATCGGACCTGACTTTACCCATCACAGGAAACGGGCGTGTCGCTCGTCTAAGCCTCGTGAAGCGCAGCGCACTCGGGACCGCGCGCCCAAAAGGCGCCCGGCAAAAACGGATTCGTCCACATCTCGCAATGCCGCTTCGAGTTCCGCTTGGGCGCCGGAATAATCGGAAGTTCGAAGAATCGCTCTAACTCGATGCATACCATCAACTTCGACCTGGGCGCCCGCATTGCCGGCACGATCGGACATTTTGTCGTATCTCTTGAAGCACCATCATATTACGAATGGACGCCTGCATAACCGGCAAGGTTTAACAATCTAACGTATGTTGAATGTCCACATCGAGTTATGCTCCGGCGCCCGACTAATCCGCATAAAGCGATCTGTGGCGGAGTATTGCCATATCCAGTGATTTACTATGTGCTTACGGCTGGGCGCCTGGATAATCGCGGCGAGCGTTACAACCGCGACTTTCTCATGCCTTCGGCTTAGGTGACCGGCCGGCCGAAAGTTCGCCAAGGAGAGTGGTGTCGAGGAGACCGGCAATATTAGCCCGACGCCGTTCTCGCAGCAGTCATCGACGCCTGGGACCAATTGCCCGAGGCCCTCCGCACCGGTATCGTAGCGATGGTGTGGGCCGCCGCGAAGGAGGGTGGCCGATGAGCGTGGTTGCGATCGTCCGCGCCGACGCTGAACTCGGACTCCCGTTCGGCCAACGCGCCAGATGGCTCCTGAGGCCAATGCATGCCGGACAGCATCATCGAGAACCCGATCCTCAACCCGCCGTATCGGGAACCCGCCCGGCATTGGCAGTTCACCGACGAGGGAATCACCAACGAGATCGTTGAGACCCGCCGTTCGAGTGCCTACTTCGTGCCGATCCCTGCCGCCCAAGAAGAAGGGCAAGCAACTCCAATTCGACACCGAATGGACCCAAGACCGCATCGAGATCAACGACAAGGTCAACAGCATCCGGGAACGGGTCAAGCACTGGCGGGAAGGCGAATATCAGGGGGTCACTCAGGTCACTCGCAAGCTTTTGCAGCATTGGACCGACCCCGACCGGGAGAACAAGCTTTTCTTCTGCCAAATCGAGGCCCTCGAAACGCTCGTCTATCTCACCGAAGCCGCCAGGAAGTTCGGCGACAACTGGATTGAGAACTGGCTCCGCGAGGGCAACGAATCGTCAAACCCGGGACTCAACCGCGTCGCGATGAAGATGGCGACCGGCTCGGGCAAGACGGTCGTCATGGCCATGCTCATCGCCTGGCACGCCTTGAACAAGATCGCCGACCCGAAAGACCGCCGGTTCTCCGACACGTTCCTCGTCGTCACGCCCGGCATCACGATCCGCGACCGGCTTCGGGTGCTCTTGCCCAACGACTCCGAGAACTATTACCGCCTGCGCGACCTTGTTCCGGCCGACCTGATCGGGCAACTCGGCCGAGCGAAGATCCTGATCACCAACTTTCACGCCTTCAAGGCTCGCAAGCTACTCGATGCGAACAAGCTGACCAAGCAGATTCTCGGCACTGACTTCGAAGAGACCCCTGCCCAGATGGTCAACCGCGTTTGCCGGGAACTCGGCAACAAGCGGAACATCGTCGTCATCAACGACGAGGCCCACCATTGCTATCGCCGCAAGCCCGACGACGAGGCCGAACCGCTCAAAGGGTGAGGATCGCACCGAAGCCGAGAAGCGGAACGAAGAAGCCCGGGTCTGGATCTCGGGACTCGAAGCGGTCCGCGACAAGACCGGCATCAGAGCAATCTACGACCTCTCGGCGACCCCGTTTTTCCTCAAGGGCTCGGGTTACTCGAAGATCACTTCCGACGGGAAGAAGATCACCGAAGGACTCTTGTTCCCCTGGGTCGTCTCCGACTTCTCACTGATCGACGCCATCGAGTCGGGAATCGTCAAGATTCCACGGGTTCCCGTCTCCGACGACTCGATGATCGGCGAGCAACCGACGTACCGCGATCTCTGGCCCCGAATCCGTGAAGAGCTACCGCGGAAAGGGCGGAAGACCGAGGCCGTTACAGGCGAGCCGAAAATCCCCGTCGAGCTGCAAGGGGCGCTTCATAGCCTCTACGGCAACTATGAAGCCCGCTATCAAAGTTGGGAGCAAGACCGAACGGAAGGCGCCGGCAACCAAACTCCGCCCGTGTTCATCGTCGTCTGCAACAATACGAACGTCTCCAAGCTCGTCTTTGACTACGTCGCGGGCTGGGAGCGGACCTTGCCGGACGGCTCGAAGGTTCTGGTTCCGGGTCAACTGCCCCTGTTCAACAACGTCGAAGACGGGCGATGGAAGGATCGGCCGCTCACGATCCTGATCGACAGCGAGCAACTCGAATCGGGCGAAGGAATGAGCGCCGAGTTCAAGCAAATCGCCGCGCTCGAAATCGAGGAATTCAAGACCGAGTACCGCAACCGTTTCCCCGGCCGGGACGTCGACAACCTGACCGATGAGGACTTGCTCCGCGAAGTGATGAACACCGTCGGCAAGCCCGGCAAGCTCGGCGAGCACATCCGTTGCGTCGTGAGCGTCTCGATGCTGACCGAAGGATGGGACGCGAATACCGTAACTCACGTTCTGGGAATCCGAGCGTTCGGCACCCAGCTCTTATGCGAACAAGTCATTGGCCGAGCGTTGCGGCGGATGAGCTACGTCGCCAACGACGAGGGGCTGTTCGATCCCGAGTACGCCGACGTCTACGGCGTGCCGTTCTCGTTCCTGCCCTGCTCAGGCACGACCAAACCAATCAAGCCCGGCCCGACTCCGACCCGCGTCCGGGCGATCCCCGAACGGATCAAGTGCGAGATTACATGGCCGCGTCTTCTCGGCTATCGCTACGAGCTGCCGGGCGAGCGGCTTAGCGCGACGTTCAACGCCGACTCCCAACTCACGCTGACCAATGCCGACATCCCAACCAAGACCGAAATGGAGGGGATCGTCGGCGAGATTCGCGTCGATACGCTCGACGACCTGAAGGAACGCCGGCTCAACGAAGTCGCCTTCCTGCTCAGCAAGCTGACTCTGGAGAAATACTTCCGCGACGACGACGGGCATCGACAAGCCCTGGCTCTTCCCGCAACTGCTGGCGATCACCAAGCGCTGGCTCGCCGAGTGCCTGCACTGCAAAGGCGGGACGTTCCCGCAACTGCTCTTGTTCGTCCGGTTCGCCCATCAGGCGGCCGACCGGATTTATCGCTCGATCGTCTCCTCAACCGAGGGGACGCCGACCCTCAAGCCGATGCTCCGGCCCTACGAGCCCGTTGGCTCGACCCGCTACGTCGATTTCCAGACGATCCGGACTACCTACAAGACCCGGGCCGACAAGTGCCACGTATCGCACGTCGCGCTCGACAGCGATTGGGAATCCAAGCTGGCTCATGACCTCGAAGACATGGCCGAAGTGATCGCCTATGTCAAGAATCAGGGTCTCGGTTTCACGATCCCCTACACGTTCAACGGCATCGAGCGACAGTATTTCCCGGACTTCCTCGTTCGGATCGATGACGGGCGAGGCAGGGACGATCCCCTCAATCTGATTCTCGAAGTGACCGGCGAGCGGAAGAAGGACAAGGAAGCCAAGACGGCGACAGCCCGCACGCTTTGGGTTCCGGCCGTGAACAACCACGGAGGCTTCGGGCGCTGGGTGTTCCTGGAAGTGACGGACCCGTATGATGATGTGGTGACGCTGATCCGATCGGCCACCAACCTGGACACAACGACGACAGCACCTTGAGGTAGGTCATGAGTATCGGACACGATCATCCTGAGGTGGGTAGGACACTACCCTACGAGCGGATTCTCGAACTTTGCCGACGATACGGCGTCTCGGAGCTTTCCGTTTGCGGAGCGGATGGCGACGAGGATCTCGGTGTCGACCACGAGGTCTTGTTCTTGGTGATGTTTCAGAACGACGACTTCGGGCCGTGGGGTTCCAAGCTCGACGAACTCGAAAATGACCTTTCCGGCGTCTTGCATCGTAAAGTTCACGTGGCCTCGCGACGGGGCGTCGAACAGAGTGCGAATCCCATTCGCAAGGCTCAGATACTTGGTTCGGCCAAGAAAATCCTATGAACAGCGATCTGGGGTACGTCAACGGGATGCGCCAGGCCGGCGCCGCTCTTGTGGAGCATGCCCGACGCCATTCCCAAGCCTCGCTGGAGGCCGATCGGAAAACCCGGTCCGCGGTGCTTTACGAGATCGTCGTCATCGGCGAGGGTGTGAAGCGGCTCTCTCCCGACTTCAGGGCTCTTTATCCGGCAGTACCCTGGAAGCGCATCGCCGGGACGCGTGATCGCGTCGTCCACTCCTTCGATGAAATCGATCCCCAGCTAATCTGGGAAGTGGCGGAAGTCCACATCCCTCGCTTCCTGCTCGACCTCGACGAGATCGAAGCTCGCGAGCAGGATGTCAATCCCTGATGGCACGCAAGAAGACTTACCGCTCCGTACGATGATTTGGCGGAGTTTATCCGGGCCATGATCTCAAATCAGGCTGTTGCGGCGGAGGCTAGGTCATGAACACCACGGGCACGATCTCGCGACACGGTATCACATTGCCGATGGAACAGATCGCGGAGTTCTGCCGCCGTTGGAAGGTCTGGGAACTGGCGGTCTTCGGCTCGTTCCTCCGCGATGACTTCCGGCCCGAGAGCGATCTCGACTTCCTCTACACATTCAACGACAATGTGCATTGGACCCTGCTCGACCTGGACACAATGGAGCAGGAGCTTGCGGCGATCGTCGGTCGCGACGTGGATCTGGTCTGTCGCTCGGCTGTCGAACGGAGCAAGAACTACATCCGTCGCCGTCATATCATTAGCACCGCGGTGCCGATCTATGTGGAAGGATGAGGCGTACCTCCTGGGCCGAGGATTCTGGCGCCGCGCATTCCTGGACGTTGCCGATCCGTACAATGATGTAGTGGCCCTTACTCGATCGATTTCCCAGCGACGCGGACACAGCGACGGCTGTGGGAGCTACGCCATGAGCATCGGACAACGCGATACCGGCCTCGCCGGACGCATCCCTCTGGAACGCATCGGTGAAGCGTGCCGGCGCTTGGGGGTTTCGACGCTCTGGGTCCACGGGCCAATCCTGGACCACGACCCCGGCCCCACGGAGGAAGTCAAGTTTCTTGTCGAGTTTATCAACAACGATTTCGGGCCGTGGGGCTCCAAGCTCGACGACTTGGAAAACGACCTGTCGGGGGTAATGCACCGGAAGGTCCATGTGGCCTCGCGCGGTGGCATTCGAGATAGCACGCCTTCTCCCTGGCGTGAGCAAATCCTCAATTCAGCCCAGTTAATCTATGAAGCTCGATCTCGCGGAGACACGCCATGAGCGTCATCAAGACCCTAAGCCGACACGGCATCACGCTGCCGATGGAACAGATCGCGGCGTTCTGTCGCCGTTGGAAGATCCGCGAGCTGGCCATCTTCGGCTCCTTCCTGCGCGACGACTTCCGGCCCGATAGTGATCTTGACTTCCTCTACTCATTCGCTGACGACGTGCGTTGGACCCTGTTCGACCTGGACACAATGGAGCAGGAGCTTGCGGCGATCGTCGGTCGCGACGTGGACTTCGTCTGTCGCTCGTCGGTCGAGCGGAGCGCGAACTACATCCGTCGCCGTCATATCATGAGCACTGCGGAGCCGATTTATGTGGAAGGATGAGGTCACTTTGCAGGATATCGACGTGGCCGCTCGGAGGATCGCGGACTTCATTCAGGGCTATACCTTCGATCGATTCGCCGCGGATGAGAAGACCTGGTCTGCCGTGCTCTACCAGATCGGTGTCATTGGCGAAGCAGTCAAACGCCTTTCGGAGCCCTTCCGCGCGGCACACTTCGATCCCCTGGCCTGAGATGGCGGGGATGCGCAACAGGGTGATCCACGCTTACGACGCCTTGGACTTCGAACGGGTCTGGGAGACCGTCACCAGGTCGATTCCCGCTCTCCGAGCCACACTCGCGCCGCTGCTCTCTCCGGAGGCCGATGACTGATGGCACGCAAAAAGAAAGACCCGACCCCCGCCTTTCCCGAACTCGACGCCACGCGGCACAAGGACACCCGGAAGAATATCCCGACCGAGGAACTCCGCGACTTCGTCGCCGCCGAAGAGGCCAAGCCGCCGAAGATGCTTTATCCCCGCGACCCATCGCTCGACCCGCAACTCGTCTGGAAGGGGAAAGACGAGCAAGACCGCGAACCGCTCGAAGTCGATATTGTCCCGATCTACATCCAGGAAGTCATCGAGCCCCGCGTCATCATTGATGCCATCCAGTCTCGAAAGACGACCAAGCCCGACAACGGTGGCTTCCTGCCCGGCTTCTTCGACGACTTCGAAGAAATGGAGTTCGACCGCAAAGTCGAGTTCTATCAGCACGATCAGCACTGGGCAAACCGCATGATTCTGGGCAACTCGCTCCACGTCATGACGAGCCTGGCCGAGAAAGAGGGACTCAAGGGCAAGGTTCAGATGATCTACATCGACCCGCCTTATGGCATCAGGTACGGCTCGAATTGGCAGGTTTCGACGCGGAAGCGCGATGTGAAAGATGGACGACTTGAAGACACGACGAGACAGCCCGAGCAGATTCGGGCTTTTCGGGACACTTGGCAAATGGGGATACACTCATACTTGGCAACCGTGCGAGAGCGCCTCGTCGTCGCCAGAGAGTTATTGAACGAGACCGGAAGCCTGTTCCTTCAGATCGGTGACGAGAACGTTCATCTTGTGAGATGCTTGTTGGATGAGGTCTTCGGAAGCGAGAACTTCTGTTCGCTCATCTCGTATTCGAAGACTACAACAACAACGGGCAAGTATCTTGCAGGTACGACAGATTATATTCTTTGGTATAACAAGGATTATGAACAAGCGAAATATCGCCCTCTGTTCTTATTGAAAAAAATCGGAGAGACCGGTGCGACCAAATACGACCAGATCGAGCTTTCTGACGGAACGCGCCGCCCAGTGAATGTCGGGGAGAAAAACGACTCGGATTCGATTCCTACAGGAGGCAGGCCGTATTGTCTCGATAACCTGACCTCACCGCGCATCCGGGAGGCACGAACCGGATATTTTCCAATCGACTTCAACGGCCGAACCTTCTTTCCTCAACAGGGCGAATGGAAGACGCATCCCGACGGTATCAAGCGATTGATCGCGGCTCGGCGAATTCAAGCTTCTGCTAATTCGCCTAGGTACGTTCGTTTCATCGATGATTTTCCAGCCTATGGATTGACTAACACTTGGATGGATATCGGGGGCATTCAAAGCCGCACCGATCCCAAGATCTACGCAGTTCAGACCTCAACGAGCACGGTAGAGCGTGCCCTTCTGATGACCACCGACCCCGGCGACCTCGTTCTCGACCCGACATGCGGCTCGGGGACGACCGCCTACGTCGCCGAGCAATGGGGCCGGCGCTGGATCACGATCGACACCAGCCGCGTTGCCCTGGCTCTCGCCCGAACCCGATTGATGTCGGCCAAGTTTCCCTACTACCTGCTTGCCGACTCACCCGAGGGTCTCAAGAAAGAAGCCGAATTGACCGGCCAAGCATCACCGAGCTACCCGACCGCCAGCGACATCCGCAAGGGATTCGTCTACAAGCGCGTTCCACACGTCACGCTCAAATCGATCGCCAACAATCCCGAGATCCGCGAAGGGATGACCCACGCCGAAATCGACGCGGCAATTGCCCGGCACGCCGAGACCGAGACGCTTTACGACCAGCCCTACGAAGACAAGAACCGCATCCGAGTCAGCGGACCGTTCACGGTCGAGAGTTTGTCGCCCGACCGGATCGTCTCGACCGACGAGGACCGCCCCGCGTCCGAGTTGCTCGGACAGAAGCAACCGGGCCGGGCCGACTTCGCGACGATGATTCTGGACAACCTGCGAAAAGCCGGAGTGCAAAACACGTTCAAGAACGAGCGGCTCAAGTTCGACCGCCTGGAGCCGCACGCCGGGGCCTGGATTCATGCGACGGGTGACTACACCAACGGCGACGGCAAGACCCGCCGCGTCGCCGTGACGATCGGCCCTGAGTACGGGACCGTCACCCCTCAGCAAGTCAAGGAAGCCGCCAAGGAAGCCGTCTCCGGCATCGGCTTCGACATCCTGATCGTTTGCGGCTTCGCCTTCGACCCGCACGTCTCCGAGGAAGCCAAGCGCTACGGCAAGCTCACGGTTCTCCCCGCGCGGATGAACCCCGACCTCTTGATCGGCGACGCGCTCAAGAAAACCGGCGCCGGCAACCTGTTCATGGTCTTCGGCGAGCCCGACATCGCCATCACCCGCGACGCGGAAAGTAAGGTCGTCGTCGAAGTGAAGGGGGTGGACGTCTACGACCCGACGACCGGCCAGGTCCGGAGTTCATCGACCGACGACATCGCCTGCTGGTTCATCGACACCGATTACAACGGCGAGTGCTTCTTCGTCCGCCACGCCTACTTCCTCGGCGCCGACGACCCCTACGGCAAGCTCAAGCGCGCCCTCCGAGCCGAGATCGACGAGGCCCAATGGTCGACCCTCTACAGCACCAAGAGCTACCCCTTCGACGCACCCAAGTCGGGCAAGATCGCCGTCAAGGTCATCAACCATTACGGGGATGAGGTGTTGAAGGTCTACAAGGTTTGATGATAGGGGAATGACGGAATCCTTCGGTCGCAAGGGAAAGGTCGATCGTGATGAAACGGCCCGAAGCCATCGCGCTCCTCGAAAAGGGCCGAATCAACGAGTGGAACCGAAGGAGAGCGAGCGAGGAAGAATTTCCGCCTCTGTCCGGGGCAGACCTCCACGGGGCGCAACTTAGTGGCATTAACCTTAGCGAGATTAATCTAATCGGATCTGATTTCAGTGGGGCAGACCTCAGCCAAGCCATTTTAGTTGGGGCCGACTTCTGTCGGGTCGACCTACGCGACGCCGACCTAAGCGACGCCGTCTTGTACGCCGCTAACTTCAGCGGAGCCAACCTCAGTGGGGCTAAGCTTGGAAACGCCGTCCTAATTGCGATCGACCTCAGCGACGCAAATCTGAGCGACGCGAATCTCAGCAAGATCATTCTCACCACGGAGCGATTTCGATTAGTGAACCCCAAGCAAGCCAGCAACCTAGAGGCGAACGCTCGGCGCTTTAGACTTGATCGGACGCAGCATCTGGCTCGCATCGTCGACGACCGCAAGGAAACCAGAATCTTTAGTGGCAAGGCCCAAATGGATGGGGCCAATTTTCATGGGGCTGACCTTCGACAGGCTGACCTCAGAGGGGCCGACCTTAACGGTGCTGACTTCAGCTGGGCCAAACTCATCGAGGCTGACCTCAGGTGGTCTGACCTCGGCTCGGCCGATTTCACCCGTGCCGACCTCAGCAGCGCGGACCTTCGGCAAACTAACCTCGGCGAGGCGAACTTGACCGGGGCAAATCTTAACAGGGCCGACGTCGGCGGGTCGTATCTGGGCTTTACTGATTTGTGTTCGCTTGATTTATCACAGGTTCATGGACTCAATACAACAGTGCATCACGGTCCCAGCCATATCAGCACAGATACTTTGGCGATGTCCAATGGGCGAATTCCGGCTTTCATTCCTTCGTGAATGCGGGCTTTCTCATTGGGAGATTCTGAATGCTCGGCTGTATGATCCAAAGCTGACCCCGCATGAAATCAGCGAACTCCAGTACGCCATTTTCGACAAGCGAGCCCACGGTCCGTTGTTCATTGGTGGCGTGTTCATTTCCTATTCCTGGAAAGACACCAAGTTCGTTGACATACTCTATGAGCGGTTGAAGAAGGAGGAAGCGAGCGTTTGGCTCGATCGGCACGATATGGTCGCGGGCTCCTTGCAGAAGCAAATCCATCGGGCAATCCGGTTGAATGACATCGTCCTCCTGGTTCTCTCGAAATCCGCAATTCAGAGTGACTGGGTCGAAAACGAACTGGAAATGGCTCGCAAGAAAGAGAAGGAGGAGAATCGAGACGTGCTCTGCCCGATTGCCCTGGATGATTCGTGGAAATCGAAGTTGGATCGCGATGAATCGGATCGAGCTTTGTGGCGAACACTCACCAAAAAGAACGTGCTCGATTTCTCGAAGTGGAAGACCAAAGCCTTCGAGCCGGTTTACCAGAAACTCGTCCGCGGTCTGAAGATCTGGTACCCTCCGGCCGACAAGGCGTCGTCGGATGGAACCGGGGTACGGAGTTAGCGAACCTCTACGGACAATGATCAGCCAAGCCGGGCCAGCGAGCCACCGAAGCGCCGAGACTTACCCCTGCGAGTCCCCCGTCGGGGCAGATCGTCCTCAAGGCTATCGGCCACTACGGCGACAGTGCGTCTCGGATTCTACGAGGTCTCCATTATTCGTCCCTTTGCGTATTGGGCTGATATGAACCGTGGATCACCCGAGTGTGAATCGCTCTAATCGGCTATGCCCACAACGCAATGCAAGGGCGATCATTAGTGGGCAAGATCTCCGGATTCTGGGCAAAGCAAGAGTTAGGCTATAGAAAGCAAGTCGCGACCGTTTTTTGCCGATTAAAGAATAAAGGAAGAGGACCGGGCTCGGAGATAGCCGACAAGGGTCTCTCTCGCGCCAGCATTCATTGGAGTGTCGCCGATGGCCGTTGAATTGCTTGATGACCTCCGTGTGAGGCTCGCCATACGGGACGTGTCGGTTTTAGTGGGCGCGGGCATTGCAATCGGAGCCAGTCTGAACCAAGCTGCGTCATCGTGGACTGGACTTCTCGGCCTCGGCGTAGATCGTTGTGTTGACGTCGACCCGGCCTATAGTTCCGACTGGGCCAAAAGTCGACATCTCGACATAGACGTCCTGTTCGGTCGAGGTGTTGGTGGAGGTGGCGAGCGAGATAGAGAAGGCCTTAGGATCGCCAACTGGCGGCGAGTTCGGGCGGTGGCTTCAGGAGACAATCGGATCCCTGAAGTTAGAAAGCGGCGAAGCGATAGATGCGTTGGCCTCATTGCAATCACCTATTATTACCACTAATATCGATACGCTTATAGAACAGTGAACTGGGTTGCCTTCCGTCACATGGCGTCAACGTGGCCGGGTGGAGCGTTTATTACGGGGCGAGGAACCGGGCGTGCTTCACCTTCACGGACGCTGGGATGATCCCGAGACAGTTATTTTCGGCAGAGAATCGTACGAAAGGATTCTGAACAATCCGCATGCGCAAGCGATGCTTCATGCGTTGAGATCGACTCGGACACTCCTCATGGTCGGCTTCGGAGCTGGGCTATCTGACCCCAACTTCAGCGCTTTGCTCGAGTGGTCGCGCCGTGTGTTCGATTCGTCGCCATACCGTCATTACCGCTTAGCTCGCGAGTCTGAGGTCGAGGAAACGCGGCGGCAACACCCTTTGGGGGAACGAGTGTTCATCCTGAGCTACGGTACGCAGCACAAGGATCTCGCGCCATTCCTCCGGAGTCTCGCCCCTCCATCGCATGCATCTCGAGCAACACGGCACCGAGCCCCGGATCGGTTCTTCGGGAACGCTAAGTTTGTCAAGGATCTCATACGGGCATCCTTAAGAGTAATCCCTCGCCGGTCCCAGTTCTCGGCGGACCAGGGATCGGCAAGACATCGGTAACGTTGAAGGCAATGCATTCCAAAGAGGTCGTCGCCCGATTTGGCGAGAGGAGATACTTCGTCGAATGTGAAGCGGCCTTCACCCGCGAGACCCTGGTAGCGGCCATTGCGCGGGAACTGAATACACCGCTTGGGCTCGACCATGAGTCCCGGGTCCTCTCGGAATTGGAGAAAGCCCCCGCGGTCATTGTCCTTGACAATGCGGAAACGCCTTGGGAAGCGCAGACTCTACCGGTAGAACAGTTTCTGGGTCGCTTATCGGCGGTCCGTCATTTGGCGTTGGTGGTCTCGATGCGAGGAAGACAGCGACCGGCGGGCGTCGGCTGGCGCGAGGCCATCGAGATACCACCGCTTAAATCGACAGATGCAAGGAAGGTTTTCTTGGCGATCGCAGGGAAAAAATATCGAAATGATGTGCATCTCGATGATCTGCTAGCAATTGCGGAGGGAGTTCCACTCGCTTTGACGCTCTTGGCATACCAGGCCGAGGGTTTACCTTCTTTGGATGTACTATGGGATCGCTGGCAGAGAAAACGCACTGAGGTTCTCAACAGGGAGCCGGGGGATCACCGCCTGCTAAACATTGAAGTGTCCTACGAGCTGTCACTGGACGGTACTCGCATGACCGAAGAGGCGAGAGGGTTGCTCACCCTCCTCGGTATATTGCCGAGCGGCATCGCGATGCGCGACATTATGGACATCTTCCCAATCCAAGACACGGATGTGGTAGGCACAATCCATCGGGCGGGCCTCGCAATTGACGATCCCGTGCGACTTCGCATCTTGTCTCCCCTCCGGGAGTACCTTCGAAAGACGCCGTCCTCCTACGGTCGATGCCTTCGCGCGTGCGCTTTCCTTCTATGTCCACCTGGCGCGAACCGAGGGCAAGAAGGTTGGAGGCGAAGCTGGAACCCAGGCGGCATTTCGGCTTGCATCCGAGCTGTCAAACCTCGAAGTAATGATCCGCGCTGGAATCATGCTGCCCCGCCCATTGGCCGCAATCGACGCGGCGGTTTCGCTGACGATTTTCTTCGAGTCAACTGGCCTGGGAACCTACGAACTCCTTCACGTTGCGTTGGAACGGGCGCGATCATTGAACGATCCTCGGACTGTGGCAGCGTGTCTCCAATCGCTTGCCTTCCTTGCGCTTACCCGATCCGACCATGAAACGGGTATTAGATGCCTCGATGAGGCTTTGCCGATCTTTCATCGATTGGGAGATTCACTAGGGCAGGCCAATTGCCATTTCAAATTGGGTGAGACGGCTTTGCACCGGTGCGACCACAGGACTGCGCGAAGGCGTTTCACTCAGGCATTGCCGCTATTCCACCAAGCGCGAGACGTGATGGGCGAAGGTAACTGCATATATAGTCTCGGTGAACTGGCGCGGATTCACATGAAGGTTGAACACGCGATACGGCAATTTGGAACGGCGCTGTCCTATTCCGGCAGGTAAAAGCATTGCAGAATGAAGGGAACTGCCTCACGAGTCTGGCGTCGATAAAGAACCAGCAGTCAAATTACGAGGAGTCCATAGCCTTGCTGGAGGAAGCAATTGGACTTTATCAGCGTGCAGGCTACTTGCCTGGAGTCGCGGACTGTACCTTTCAGTATGCACACACTCACTTCATTCGCAAGGATCTAGAGTTGGCACTTGCCTTGAATGGCAAGGCATTGGAGCTTTATGTTCAGGTTGGAAATGTGTTGGGTGAGGCCAATTGCTTCTTTCTATTGAGTCAGATTGCCTTGGCGGAATCAAAGTGCGGAGCGGCATCGCTTGCGCTGAAACAAGCGATGGAGAGGTACGAGCAGGTTGGGGAGGTTCAAGGGCAAGCAAGCTGCTATGGAGCGCTCGGCGAGCTCCGCATGGCACATTCCGAAACCGACGAAGCACGGGAGTTGCTCAGCAAAAGTCTGACCATGCATCGTGAGATGGGCAACCTGACCGGTATGACACGCTGTCTGCTCCGGTTGGGATCGATCTACCTGCAAGCATCCGACTTTGATGGCTCCCAGCAAGCGATCGAGGAGGCGTTGACCCTCTTTCGCAGGGCCGGCGATTCTCGTGGAGAGGCGCACTGCATTTCAGTCCTCGGTGATATTGCTCGCTCCGCTGCAACCGCGTCAGCTCCGCCGTAAACACCACTGGCGGCCGATCCTCCGCCCCCCTACTGCCTCTGACTCCGTTTCGGTGGGCTGGTCACATCCATGGGGGGCTTTTGTTGTTGGGCCCATTCGACCATCTTCCAGACATCTCCCTCGAACTTCGCGGGCGGATTCTGACGTTCGATGATTTCGAGGACAGCGGCGCGGAGGTCATCAACGCAATTGGGAAATTTGGCGAGGTTCAAGAGAGCGGCAATGTCGACTCTCCCCGGCACCGCCTTCAAGGCCCTCCGCCAACGCGGCAGGTTCGCGCTGGTCGGTGCCATTCTCGATGGCGGCAAGGAGCGCCGCGTACGCCTTTTGTGCATCGGCGGGTTCAAGCTTGCCCGGCACTGCCTTAAGGCCCAGCGCCAGTGCGAGTAGTGCGTAGGAATCGGAGGTTTTCTCCATGGCCGCGACGAGCGCCGCGTACGCCTTTTGCGCGTCGGCGGGTTCGAGCTTGCCCAGCACCGCCGTTAGGCCCTCCGCCAACACGACGAGTACGTCGGGATCGGTGGTTTTCTCGATGGCGGCGACGAGCGCCGCGTACGCCTTTTGCGCGTCGGCGGGTTCGAGCTTGCCCGGCACCGCCTTCAGGCCCTCCGCCAACGCGCGGAGTTCGTCGGGATCGGTGGTTTTCTCGATGGCGGCGACCAGCGCCGCGTACGCCTTTTGCGCGTCGGCGGGTTCGAGCTTGCCCGGCACCGCCTTCAGGCCCTCCGCCAACGCGCCGAGTGCGTTGGGATCGGTGGTTTTCTCGATGGCGGCGACGAGCGCCGCGTTCGCCTTTTGCGCATCGGCGGGTTCGAGCTTGCCCGGCACGGCCTTCAGGCCCTCCGCCAACGCGCCGAGTGCGTCGGGATCGGTGGTTTTCTCGATGGCGGCGACGAGCGCCGCGTACGCCTTTTGCGCGTCGGCGGGTTCGAGCTTGCCCGGCACCGCCTTCAGGCCCTCCGCCAGCACTCGCAGTGCGTCGGGATGGGTGGTTTTCTCGATGGCGGCGACGAGCGCCGCGTACGCCTTTTGCGCGTCGGCGGGTTCGAGCTTGCCCAACACCGCCTTCAGGCCCTCCGCCAACGCGCGGAGTGCGTCGGGATCGGTGGTTTTCTCGATGGCGGCGACGAGCGCCGCGTACGCCTTTTGCGCGTCGGCGGGTTCGAGCTTGCCCGACACCGCCTTCAGGCCCTCCGCCAGCGCGCGGAGTGCGTCGGGATCGGTGGTTTTCTCGATGGCGGCGACGATGCCCGCGTACACCTTTTGCGTCGTCGGGTTCAAGTTTGCCCGACACCGCCTCCAGGCCCTCCGCCAACGCGTGGAGTGCGTAGGGTAAAGTGGTTTTCTCGATGGCGGCGACGAGCGCCACATACGCTTTTTGCGCATCGGCGGATTCGAGCTTGCCCGGCACCGCCTTCAGGCCCTGCGCCAACGCGCTGAGTGCGCGGGATCGGTGGTTTTCTCGATGGCGGCGACGAGCGTCGCATACGCCTTTTGCGCGTCGGCGGGTTCGAGCTTGCCCGGCACCGCCTTCAGGCCCTCCGCCAACACGTCGCAGTGCGTCGGGATCGGTGGTTTTCTCGATGGCGGCGACGAGCGCCGCGTACGCCTTTTGCGCATCGGCGGGTTCAAGCTTGCCCGGCACCGCCTTCAGGCCCTCTGCCAACGCACCAAGTACGTCGGGATCGGTGGTTTTCTCGATGGCGGCGACGAGCGCCGCATACGCCGTTTCCGCGGCCCAGGTTCGATTTTGCCCGCCACCGCCTCCAGGGCTTCATCTAACCCGCGGCGTTCGCGGCCATTGGTGGTTTTCCCGATGGCAGCGACGAGTGCCGCATATACCTTTTGCGCGGCTGCGGGTCCGAGCCTGCTCGGTACGGCCTTGAGGCCCGCCGCCAGCACGCTGAGAGGTTCGGCATCGGTGGTTTTCTCGATGGCGGCGACAAGCGCCGCGTACGCCTTTCGCGCGGCGGTGGTTTCGAGCTTGCCCGGCACCGCCTTCAGGCCCTCCGCCAGCTCGAGGAGTGCGACAGGATCGGTGGTTTTCTCGATGGCGGCGACGAGTGTCGCGTAAGTCTTTTGTGCGTCGGCGAGTTCGAGCTTGCCCAACACCGCCTTCAGACCGTCAGCCAACGCGAGGAGCGCGACAGGATCGGTGGTTTTCTCGATGGCCGCGATCAGGAACGTCGGAGCAAGCATCTTGTGGATTCGCGTGGACCGGGAAGCAAGAAGAGCGGAAGCCGCGGGAGATGATATTATGGTTTGAAAATGCATACATTCGGATTATCATGTCGAGAATATTATCTCAATGACATCTTCTCTTTCGAACGGGGTCGAGGCCGACGAGCGCTTGCAGTACGTTCTTGGCTCGCGAGTCGATACGTTGACAGTCGCCCGGATCGGCAAGGGCCTGTTCCAAGAAACTGAATCGAACGGTGTCGCGGCTGGCGGCGAGCGTACAGAGCGCATCCCATTCCTTGTTCGTACCCACCGCGGAAAGGAGGGCGCGGGCCTCGGCGTGGTCGCGCTGGGCTTGCCGCCGTTCTTCCGCTCCATTGCCAGCCGAAGATGCAAAGAAACACGAGCAACAAATATGGAGTCCACCGAGTGAGGCTCAAGAGAGCATAAAACCCAAAGCGGCCGTAACGCAGTCGTCCTTGAAGGTACTGGGAGAACAGGCCAACCTGCTGCACGGGCGAGAGCAGGGCCCACCATTTACGCCCGTAGCGAGCACCGGCGTCCTCGAACGACCGGAACTTTTCCTGAAGAAGGGAGGGCCAGACGTTCGCCCGACGATCGGCTTCGAGGATTCCGTTCGTCAGGTAATCGTGATCCAGCAACCAGACGTGGCCGCGCGTGTCGGGATCGATGCGCTGACGGACGATTTCCCTGTCTTCCAAGAATTCCAGTGCAATCGGCACCCCCCGACTCATCGCGTTTCTCATCGGCCACCGGCCCGTTGGCGATGACAGCCTTCACCAGCTCGTCCGTCGGCCCTGGAAAAGGTCTTGAGTCGTTCGCGATCAACGAGGGCGACAAGGAGACTCCGCACTTGCGGCTTGCTTAAGCCTGAATTCAGGGCGGCATTCGTGATCTGCTGCTCGATATGCGCCGCTTCGATTCCTTGGAGCGCTCCTTCGCGATCGTAGGCGCGGGGGGTTAATGCTGGGAGCGCGGCGAGCCCGCGGAACGCCGTTCGCATCCGAACTGGGAGGATGGCGCCGTCCTGGTCGAGGTCACGGGCGAGCCGCTCTTTCAGACGCTCCCAGCCCGCTTCAGGCGCGGCGACGACCGGGTCGGCCGGGTCGACGCTCTCCGTAAGTCGAGTGAGGAGCGTTTCCACGTGGTTCTTCTCCAAACGCTCCAACCGATACGTCCGAGGCGACCCCACGCGGACGCATTCCAGCCCGTCCGCCGCATCGCTCCGCGTCGCGATCACGCAGCGGATCGCCCCGTCGCCGAGCAGTGTTTGCAGGTCGCGCCAGAAGGCGTTCTTCTTGACCAGGTTCTTCGTGGAAAGCCAGGTATTCCGGTTTGGCGGAAGAAACACTGACCGGTGCCGCGATTGATAGTCGTCGAACTGATCGAGCAGGATCACCGGAGTGCGCTTGAGCGACTTGTGGAGAGCTCCCAGGAACGCGACGAGGTCCTCGGGCCGAGGTGCTTCCTTTACGGTGTGGATGGTGCGACCGACGATTGAAGTGACAGCGGTGATGACCTGATCCTTCTCGCTCTTGGAAAGCTCATGGGGAGGCCACAGGCTCTCCGTTAGCTTCCTGAGACCTTCGATCTGAGGGGTTTGTTCCGTCAGTGCTTTCTCATTAGTATCCGCGACCAACTCACCATCGCTGTTGAAGACGCGGAAGTGTAGCACCTGATCTACGACCGCGACGATGATCTGGCTGTTGCCCGTTGGCGGGATGTCACTGACCTTGGTCACCGCGGACAGCAATCGTAGCTCACACGCGGCCAGAATCTTGCGGTCGTTCGCGGAAAGGGCTTTCCACACACAGTCACAGAGCGACTGTCGCGGCCCTTTCTCCCAGTCCTCGCCCCACACGTCGAGATAGATGGGGAAGAAGTCGCTCGATTGCGATTCGGCCCAGGATGGGACCAGACCCGACTGCAAGAGCGCCGACTTGCCCGCGCCCGACTCGCCCACGAGGAAGATCAGCCGGAAGTCTTTGCAGAGTTTCGTAAGCCGCTCGACGTCGCGCTCGCGGCCGATGAGATGCTCAGGCCGGTCGGCCCTCAACCAGAGTGCGGCGGGGCGCCGCAGTCTCGAACGTTCAGCGAGTTTCTTGAACGGTTGTTTGATCTGGTCGAGCGATCGGATAATCTTGTCGAGTGATAGTACGACCCCAAAGATGAGCAGTGCGAGCGCAATAACGAGCCAGGCCCACGGAGAAAGCTTGAGCCAGGGCACTGCCTCTACGACTTCTCGACAGTTTTTGGAGAGCCCGGGCAGGGCAGCCAGAAGACCGCCGATCGCGCTGACGACGGCTGTGATCGACTTGATTCGATCTTCCAGACTTGGCTCGGTTGAGGCCATAACCTTATTTCTAAATGAAGACCAAGGTCAACTGTCACCGGGGAAGGACGCTCACTTGGTTTCAAGATACAGCGCGCTCAAGAGGGTCCCTCAAGCAGGCTCTCGAGTACGAAGGGGGCGAAATTAATCCGGAAGCAAAATGCCGAACAGGGAACGCTGTCAGTTACTGCCCGGTCTTCTCTTCCCGGTGCGCAAAACACGTTCAAGAGCGAGCGGCTCAAGTTTGACCGCCTGGACCCGCACGCCGGAGCCTGGATTCATGCAACGGGTGACTACACCAACGGCGACGGCAAGACCCGCCGCGTTGCCGTAACGATCGGTCCTGAGTACGGGACCGTTACCCCCCAGCAAGTTAAGGAAGCCGCCAAGGAAGCCGTCTCCGGCATCGGCTTCGACATCCTGATCGTTTGCGGCTTCGCCTTCGACCCGCACGTCTCCGAGGAAGCCAAGCGTTACGGCAAGCTCACCGTTCCCCCAGCGCGGATGAACTCCGACCTTTTGATCGGCGATAAACTCAAGAGCACCGGGGCCGGCAACCTGTTCATGGTCTTCGGCGAGCCCGATATCGCCGTCACCCGCGACGCCGAAAGCAAGGTCGTCGTCGAAGTGAAAGGGGTGGTAAGAATCAGGCCCGGCGTGATGAGGACGTTGCACCTGGAGTGGGCGGAACGGATCACCGTTCGGGCGTTTGATCTGGCCTCGCATGACGTCACGGTCCTGGTCAAGGCAAAGCGGGGACCGAAGGTGGTAGCGATGATCCGCAAGAAGATCAAGGTCGAATCCAACTAGGCTTGATTCCCACGGAAGTGCAATAATAGAGTACGTAGCCCCGAGTCCTGGGAGGGTGCAGACCCCGGAGAATTGCCAATGAACTGGACCCGTCGCCGTCGGTGCGGACTGGTAGGTGTCCTGCTCGCCTCCGCCCTGGCATTCCCGGCCTCCCCGGGCGTGACGCTCGTTGACGCGCAGGACCCGCCCGCCGGACAGGGTGCGCCCGCGGCTCTGCCCGGAGTCGAGCGCGCCCGGTGGCTCTCGGATCGGCAAATCTTGAGGTTAGAAAGCGTCAGACTCTGGCAGGCCGGCAAACGGGACGAGGCGGTGGCGCTGATCGAGGCAGGAACTGGCCCGCTCACGCGAGATCCTGGGTGAATGGGATAAGTACTCGATGGAGACGCTGGACAGGCTAGCGGGTCTGCAGGAGGCTCGCGGAGACTGGGCGGCCGCGCGGAAAACTTTGGAGGAGGTCGTCGCGGTCCGCGAGCGCCAACCGGATCGCAAGGATTGGCAGGTCGGGGACGCCCGCCAAGCGTTGGCCGACTTCGACCGCCGCGCCGCAATGACCCCCCTCCAGCGCGCCCAATGGAAGGAGGCGGACCGGCTGCGCCACCTCGCGTCCGTACTGAGGTTGCAGAAGGATTATGAAGCGGCCATGAAGAATGCGCTGGAGACCGAGCGAATCCTCCGGGAGCTCGTCGGAGAAGACCACCCCGACTACGCCGCGGGCCTCGGCTCCGTCGTCGCGGGGTACATGGTGCGGGGCGACTATGCTCGCGCCGAACCGCTCCTACGCCGGATACTGGAGATTAGCAAGCGGGCCCAGGGCGAGTCGCACCCCAGCTACGCCAGCCTCTTGAAGAACCTGGCCATCCTGTACAACAAGATGGGCGACTATGCCCGCGCGGAGCCGCTCTATCGCCAGTCCGTGGAGAGTTACACGAAGGCGTATGGCTATTCCGACCGCCTGTGCGGCACGATGGTCCTACCCGGCCTGGCCGGCCTGTACCTGGAAAAGGGCGACTATACCCACGCCGAGCCGCTCCTTCGCCAACTGCACGCAGTCGTCATGACCACGTATCAGTTGGGGGATTATTTTGCCGCGGCACATGTCGCGGAGACGGCCGCGAAGCTGTCGCGCCAGGTCCACGGGGAGGGTCACACTGGCTATGCGGAGAGCCTGAGCCTCCTGGCCCGCGCGTACCAGGCCCAGGGCGACTACGCCCGCGCCGAGCCGCCTCTCCGCCAGGCGGCGGAGATCACGAAGCGGGCGCGGGGCGAGTCGCACCCCGACCACGCCAGGGCCCTGACCGAACTGGCCGAACTGTACAGGGCCAAGGGCGACTATGCCCGCGCCGAGCCGACCCTTCGCCGGGCTGTGGAGATCATGAAGCGGGCCCGCGGCGAGTCGCACCCCAACTACGCCACGGCGCTGGGCGGTCTGGCCCTGCTGTACAAGGCCAAGGGCGATTACGCAGGCGCCGAGCCGTTGCTCCGCCAGGCGATGGAAATCATGAAGCGGGCGCTGGGCGAGTCGGACCCCGATTACGTCGGGAGCCTGAACGAGCTGGCCAATCTGTACCGGGACATGGGCGATTTCGCCCGCGCCGAGCCGCTCTATCGCCAGACGCTCGAGATCGCGGCGAAGATGAAGTCAATGAAAACCGGGCGCACCCCTGCTACCTCCAGGGCCTGCGAGGCCTGGCCGCGCTGTACCGAAGCCCAGGGCGACTACGCCCGCGCCGTGCCGCTCCTCCGCCAGGCGCTGGGAAACACGTTGACGAATAGTAGGGGAAACATTTATACGATGAACGATCTCAACTATTTCGCGGCCGTGGACGCCCTGGCCAACCTGTACCTGGACATGGGCGACGACCTCCGCGCCGAGTCGACCCTCGGCCAGGCGCTGGAGGTCAGGCGGAAGGCGCAGGGCGAGTCGCACCCCGACTACGCCGCGAGCCTGGGCGCCCTGGCCCGCGTGTACTCGGCCCGGGGCGACTATGCCCGCGCCGAGCCGCTTTTCCGCCGGGCGCTGGAGATTCAGAAGAGGTCGCTGGGCGAGTCCCACCCCGGCTACGCCGCGACCCTGGGCGACCTGGCCGGCCTGTACATGGCCCGGGCCGACTACGCCCGCGCCGAGCCGCTCCTCCGCCAGGCGCTGGAGATCAGGCGGAAGGCGCTGGGCGAGTCGCACCCCGACTACGCATCGACCCTGGGCGCCCTGGCCGGCCTGTACGCGGCCCGGGGCGACTATGCCCGCGCCGAGCCGCTCTGTCGCCAGGCGCTGGAGATCCAGAAGAGGGCGTTGGGCGAGTCGCACCCCGACTACACCAGGGCCTTGAGCGACCTGGCCGAGCTGTACCTGGCTCGGGCCGACTACGCCCGCGCCGAGCCGCTCCTCCGCGAGGCGCTGGATCGCGCCTCCTCGCAGTTGCGCGGCATCTCCTCGACGCTCGGCGAGCGGCAGCGGCTCCGGCTCTTCGCGGCCAGTCGCCACTTCCTGGATCGCTTGCTCAGCGTGGCCCCGGAGGACGGGGCACGGCCCGCGGACCTCTACGCCCGCGTCCTCGACTGGAAGGGGGCGGTCGACGCCGAGCTGGCCGAGGAACGCCTGGCGCGGGACCAGCCCGAGCTGAGGCCGAGCCTCGATCACCTCGCGCGAGTCCGGGCCGACGTCGCCCGAGCTGCCCTCGCACCGGAAGCCTACCCGGATCCCCGGACGCCCCTGGCGCGAGGGGTACAACCGGCAGCAGCGCACAGAAAGAGAGCCTCGAGGCCGACCTTGCCGCCCGCAGCGCCGCCTTCCGCCGCTCACGGCAGGCGCCGGGCCCGGAGCAGGTGACGGCATTCCCTGTCCGGCGAGGAGGCCCTCATCGACCTGTTCGAGTACACCCACTCGGGCCCGCCCCGAGGAGGGCAAGGGCCCGCTCCGGCGCGAGCGGCGACTGCTGGCCTTCGTCCTGCGTCCCGGCCGGCCCGTGGCGCTGGTCCCCCTCGGGCCAGCCCTGCCGGTGACCGACGCCGTACGGAGCTGGCGCGGCGCGGTGGTTGCGGGCCGGGCGGAAGCCCTTCAGGCGGCGGCCGCCGCGCTGGGCCGTCGCGTCTGGGACCCGCTCCGCTCCCACCTGGACGGCGCCCGCACCGTCCTGGTCGCCCCCGACGGCGCGCTGATGGCGTTCCCCTTCGCCGCCTTGCCCGGGGCGCGGCCCGGCTCGTACCTGATCGAGGACCTGGCCATCGGCTACGTCGCCTCGGGCCGGCAGATCGATCGAGATCACCGGGCCGCCGGGGCCGGCCGGGCGCGGGCTGCTGGCCGTCGGCGGCGTCGATTTCCAGGCCGACCCGGGCCGCGCGAAGCCCACCGACCGTCCGCAGCCCGCGCCACCGGCGCCGTCTACTCGTCCAGCGCGGCGGGTTCATGCCGCTGCCCGCCACCGCTACCGGAGGCCGAGTCGGCGCGCGACGCTGTTTCGGGCCGCCTTCGCCGACCAGCCGGCCGACCTGCTCGACCGGCGCCGACGCGGGCGAGGGCGAGATGAAGCGGCGGCTCGACGGCGGCCGCCTGCGGGTGGTCCACCTGGCCACCCACGGCTTCTTCGAGTCGCCCGCCCGCGTCGCCGCGCTCCGCGCCGAGTTCCGCCGCCAGCAGGCCCCCGGCCCAGCGCGCCCGGCCGGCCAGGAGGCCGACGACATGGCCGCGACCGCCATGACGCCGCTGGTCCGCTCGGGCGTCGTCCTGGCCGGCGGCGGCGCGATCAAGCCCGCGTTCGGCTCCTATGTCGATCTTGTCATCGGCAACGCGAGCGAGGACGGCATCCTCACGGCCGAGGAGGTGCAGGCCCTGGACCTCCGCGGCTACCGAGCTGGTCGTGCTCTCGGCGTGCGAGACCGGCCTGGGCGAGCTCGAGGCCGGCCAGGGCGTGCTCGGCCTGCAGCGCGCGTTCCAGGCCGCCGGCGCCCGCGCCGTCGTGGCCAGCCTGTGGAAGGTCGACGACGCGGCGACGGCGCGTGCTGATGGAGCGGTTCTACGCCAACCTCTGGACCAAGAAGCTCCCCAAGCTGGAGGCGCTGCGGCAGGCCCAGCTCGATGTGCTGAAGGGATCCGTCGCTGGCGGAGGTGCGGCGGGTGCAGCCGTCGCCACGCGGTCTCTCGGCGACGGCAGAGCCATTACCCGACGGCGGGCGGGCGGATCGCCCGAGGCCCGGTGTCGCGCGGCGAAGTGATCCCTCCCTCTGGGCGGCCTTCTTGCTCAGTGGGGATGGTCGCTAACATGAAAATCGAATATCCACGCAATTGCGAGTAATTACATGTATAAATCTAAAATATAGGAGTCTAGCCAAAATCAATAAATCGGATCATACTCCAACGCTTTTCACAGTGGGGTTCAACAGAAATGGCATCGCTCACACAGGAATTTGACGCAAGTCCGCAGACTTTCATAATGACGCACTCGATACTCGTTCTTGGCGGCGGAAACCCCTCCCAGCCGAACTTTCAAACGGGAGCCGGCAAGTTCGTTCTCGAGGACGCCAACACTGGTCCTGGAACCTGCTTCTTGCGCAAAGCGTCCTACATCGCATGGGATTACTTCAAAGCGTTCCTGCTCTTCGCCTCACCGAACAATGATAACGTCGCGGCGCTCCCGAATACGGTGGATCGGGTCGTCACCGACGACCTGTCTGGACCAGCCTCCTCGACAGTTCCGTCAGCCAGACGCGGGTGTTTATCTGTTGAAAGCGAAGGGTGTCGCGGTGTTCCCGTTGGTCTTTACTCTCATTGGTTCGACGCAGCAAACTATGTTCGGATCATTCAGTGTGATGATTCGGTACGTGCGTTCCCCGGTTCGATGCGAGTGAACTTACCGACCAGCAGGGCAAAGCCAAGCGCGGCAACCGTGGAAATGAGGCTGTAAGCAACCACGGCCGTGACGGCCGGTGTATTCGCATAGTTGCTTGTGACAATCACCAGACCCACGGCGGCGTTGCGAGTCGCCGTGGTCACGGCCATAGCCTTTCGGGTTGCGACGTCAGAGCCCCCACAGAGCCAGCCGATGCCCAGACTGGCCAGTGAGAGCAGGCTCATTCCCGTCCAACCTCTGAGCCGGATCGTTGCCAGGCTTTCGTGCTGCGTGGCCACGATCAGTCCGACCAACACCAAAAGCAAGACACTCGCAAGGCGGCTGACCGGTTTGGCGATTGAATGGGTCAGCCTGGGCGCCCGGTGGTGAAAGGCCAAACCCAACGCCAAGGGCAGTATCTGGGTGATGAGCAAGGTCCGAACAATCGCCAGGTAGTCGATGTGCACGTCGCCATCCGGCGCTGCTCGGGCCAACAGCACGCTGAGCAAGGCCGGCGACAGAAACGCCGACAGCCCCGCCAGGATCACCATAACTCCGATCGCCCAAGGAACGTTTCCTCTGGCGATCCCCGTGATCGGCGGTCCGATCGGGGCTCCCGGGCAAACGGCAAGGACAAAAAAACCGGCCGAGACCATCGGATCCGCGTGGAACAGGTTGAGCAATCCCATCGTGACGAGCGGCATCGCTACGTAATTGGCGAGCAGACCCTGAAAGAGCAGGCGCGCCGACCTGGCCGAAGCCAGCAGGTCCGGAATGGTCACCTGCAAACCCATCGACAACATGATCGCCACAAGTGCCGCCACGTTGAGCAGGCTGACAAGTCTTTGAGTATCCACGGCCGTGTTGCTCTGCTAATAGACAACTCGTCAGCCGCACGCGAAGGTTGATCTGGTAGAGCGACTGACACCTAACGGAGCGCGGACACGCGAGCGCTCTGCGATTGAGGCTGTTTCTCGAAGTAGGCCGTCTTGCCGGCCTTGACGTCGGCTCCTTGCACGGTTGCGAACAGGTGCATGGTTCGGGCGATGACCCCGGTCCAGCCGGTCTGGTGGCTGGCGCCGAGACCGGCGCCGTTGTCGCCGTGGAAATACTCGTAGAATAGGAGGCAGTCGCGCCAGTGTGGGTCCTCCTGGAACTTCGGTGTTCCCCCAAAGACCGGGCGACGACCCTCCTGGTCTTTCAGAAAGATGTTGCCGAGCCGTCGCGCGATCTCCTCGGCCACCTGATACAGAGTCATCGTCTGGCCGGAACCGGTGGGACACTCGACGCGGAAGTCGTCGCCGTAATAGAGATAGTACTGGAGTAATGCCCGAACGATCAGAGCATTGACCGGCATCCAGATGGGCCCTCGCCAGTTCGAGTTGCCCCCGAACATTCCGGTGTCGGACTCCGCCGGCAAGTACGAGACACGGTATTCCTGCCCGCCGGCATGGATGACATAGGGGTGATCGGCGTGATAGCGCGACAGAGAACGAATGCCGTAGGGGCTGAGGAACTCATTCTCGTCGAGCATCTTCGCCAGCACGCGGCGGAGCTTGACTTCATCGAGGATCGACTGCGAGCCGTCGGCCTGCGATGCCGGGCTTCGTCGGGTCGTGGATGGCCGCGTAAAGTTCGGGTCGGGCTGCGAGAAACCACTGGAATCGTTCAGCAAGCTCGGGGTACTTCGCCATCAGCTCGCCGTCAAAAGTCGTGGCCGCGCACAGCGGCAGCAGGCCCACCATCGAACGGACCTTGAGGCGCTGGGCCTCGTCCGCTCGGCAGCCGGAGCACGTCGTAGAAGAAGCCGTCCTCTTCGTCCCACATGCCCGTGTCCTGCCCGAGGTGGGCCATCGCCGAGGCGATCCACAGGAAGTGCTCGGTGAACTTGAGGGCCATGTCCACGTAGTCCGGATCGGTCATCGCCAGCTCCACGGCGATTTCGAGCATGTTCTGGCAGAAGAGGGCCATCCAGGCGGTGCCGTCGGCCTGTTCCAGGTAGCCGCCGGTCGGCAAGCGGCGCACTGCGATCGAACACGCCGATGTTGTCCAGGCCCAGAAAGCCGCCCTCGAACACGTTTCGTCCGGACCGATCCTTGCGGTTCACCCACCAAGTAAAGTTCAAGAGCAGCTTCTGAAAGCAGCTCTTGAGCCAATCTCGGTCTCCCTCTCCCGTTTGTGCCTTCTCGAGTCGGTAGGTGAAAATGGTGGACCAGGCGTGTACCGGCGGATTGACGTCGCCGAAGTTCCACTCGTAAGCCGGGATCTGGCCGTTGGGGTGCATGTACCGCTCGCGCAGCATCAGCTTCAGTTGCTGCTTGCCGAAATCCGGATCCGACGAGCGTCAGAGCCAGGACGTGAAACGCAAGGTCCCATGCGGCGTACCAGGGATACTCCCACTTGTCCGGCATCGAGATGACGTCGCCGTTGTACATGTGGTGCCAGTGGTCGTTGCGGGGCGCGGCCTTGCGCGTCGCCTTGAAGGGATCGGATCCGCGCTCCTCCAGCCACTTGTCCACGTCGTAATGGTAGAACTGCTTGCTCCACATCATTCCCGCCAGGGCCTGCCGCATCACGTTGGCCGCGTCGGCGTCGAGGGACGTGGGAATGACCGCTCCGTAAAACTCGTCGGCCTCGTTGCGGCGCGCCTCGAAGACCTCTTCGAAATGGCTGCCGAAGGGACCGGCCGGATCGCCATTGCTCAGGGCGGCTGGCGCCGGCGCGACGCTGCTGAGCCGGAGCCGAACCACCTGGCATCCGCCGGCGGGCACACTGAGGTGATAATCGGCGGCGACCTTCGTCCCCGTCTTCTCGGGATTCACGGCCTCCTTGCGACCGTGGACGACGTAGTCGTTGATGCCATCCTTGACATATGGGCTGCGATTGGCGACGCCGAAAATGCGCTGGGTGTTCGTTTCGTTCTCGGTAAACAGCAGTGGCACGGCCCCTTCGAAGGCGAGGTAGCGCTCTCCCAATTTGGGATCGACGGCCTCGACGATTCTGTATGATGGAGCTGTCGAAGCTTGACGGAGACCCGGCCTGGCGGACCCAGCGTGCCATGACCACTGGTTCCGGAACCAGAGCGTCGGCAAAACGTGCAACTCGGCAGTTTCCGGACCGCGGTTGTGAATGCTGATCTGGATCAGAAGGTCCGCGGGGGATTCCTTGGCATACTCCACAAAGACGTCGAAGTATCGGTCCTGATCGAACACACCGGTGTCGAGCAATTCGTACTCGAATTCGTTGCGGCTCCGCCCTCGGCTTCGTGTTAACCAGCTCGTCGTACGGGTAGGCGGACTGCGGATACTTGTAGAGGTACTTCATGTACGAGTGGGTCGGCGTGCTGTCGAGGTAGAAGTAGTATTCCTTGACGTCCTCGCCGTGATTGCTCTCGCTGTTGGTCAGACCGAAGAGCCGCTCCTTCAAGATCGGGTCCTTGCCGTTCCACAGGGCCAGCGCGAAGCAGAGCCGCTGGTGATCGTCGGAAATCCCCGCCAGGCCGTCTTCGCCCCATCGATACGCTCGCGAGCGTGCCTGGTCGTGGGTGAAGTAGTTCCAGGCGTCGCCGCCTTCGCTGTAGTCTTCGCGCACCGTCCCCCACTGGCGTTCGCTCAAGTACGGACCCCACTGTTTCCAGGGAACGGCTCGCGCGCGAGCCTCTTCCAGTCGATCGTGTTCCGCCGTCATGTTTGCCTGCGCGGTTCTGACCGGGCGCTTCTGAAGTGAGCCGATGAAGTGGACCTCGAACTATCGAGCATAACCCGCCGCGGCAATTGCGTCTCTTCGATTCGGACCGGATTTTCCCTACCGTGGTCATAGCCGGCGGAGAAATCGCTATTTCCCGCAGATCTGCGCAGTCCGTTCCGGCGGAAAGTTGTGCCTTTACGGCACGGGTTCGATGAGAGAAAATACTCACGCCATAATCGCGAACCCTCACCACGGAGGAGCGGAGCAAGACCAATGATCACGACGGAGAGCTCGGTTGTGGGCCTGTATGTCGCCAAGACTTGCCCGGAGCACTGGATTGTGCTGGACCACCAAGGCCGATTCTGGATGGTCCCGCCTGGCCAAAACCCCTGGGAGAGACGTCAGCCGTTCCAATGGACCGAGGACACAGAACTCGAGCCGATTCCCGGGCACTACAAGTATGTGCTCGGTTTGCCCGTCTGAATCCTGCCTCTGGGGATATCCCAATGCATTAAGGGCAGCTCCGACTCATCCGGTGCATGTTCCTCGCGCTCGTCACGCTTTGCGCGGCTTCGGAGGCGGCCGCAGCGAACTTCAATTTTTCAGACAGACGACGCGGCCTTGGCCCGTCGAAGCAGCCCTGTACTTGCCCGAAGCCGTTGGTTCCATCTGGGTAGCGGCGAGGGAGCCGTGCAACCGTCTGGCGTCGATCGGAGGCGCGAATCAAGTCGATCAGAGCAGGAAATCGTGATTCCACTACCTTGCGCCAGTTAGAACCAAGTCGCAACTACTCTCTGGCCGAAGAAATAGAAGAATCGTCAGGATCGCTCCGACCCTGAAATGATGCATGCCGCGTCTTGGCCGCCTCACGGGTACCCGCGTTGGACCGCGCGGATGCTCGTAACTCCATACTCAAAGAGCAGACCTATGGCAGGAAGCCACACTCTCCGCATCCGAGGCGGCTCGTTCGCGGCCGCGCTCGCAGTCTTATTACTGGCGCTTGCGGGTCACGCCCAGGCGCAGAACCCGTTACCGCCGTTACCGCCGGCCGGAACGCCCGCCGCGAGTTCCGCCGAGATTGTTGACAGCGCGACGACGCCCGAGGTGATGACCGCGCCGATGACTGCCACCGAGCCAACGTACGACCCGTCGTATGGCGTGGCACCGGCGGCGCCACGGGTCGAAACCGGGATCCTCGACACGATCGCCGAGTCGGTCTTCGGTCAGCCCGATGCGAACACCTGGCGCCCGCTTTCGATCTCGACGTTCTTGAGCGAGGGTTGGCTCGAAGCCTGGGTCCCGTCGCCCAGCGGCTCGGGCGGTGCACCCCGGCAAGGCTGGATCAATGCCGCGGACGGCAACATGTACCGTCTGTGGTTCTTCACGTTCGCCCAGGCGTTCAACCAAGGCCCGAAGGGCAACGCCTACCTCGGTGCCTACACGCTCTACACGCCGCTGAGTCGTCGCCTGCTCCTGATCACGAACATCCCCTTCGTCGTCCACAACAGTGCCGGCAGCGGCCTACCCATCATCTCCCCGTCCGGACTGACGATGCCGACGACGAAGAGCCACTCGACATTCGGCGATATCTCGTTCACGCCCCGCGTCTTGCTGCACGAGACGAAAGACTTCTCGCTCACGGCCGAGGTCGCGGCGCTGGTCCCGACCGGCTACCAGCCCCTTGCGGGGAAAACCGCCCTGACCCCCGCCGTCAGCTTTTGGAACAATTTCGCGGGCGGTTGGGTGATCCGAGGTGGGATCGGTGACTACATCCCGCTCGGCGGCGGTGGGTCTGACGCTCTGATCAGCCAGCTCGCCATCGGTCAGACCCTGACCGCTCATGACGTGCCGCTGTTCGGCGACTTCACCTGGTACGTCTCGACAGTGGTAAACACCCCCCTTCGCTACGGTGAACATACCGGTGTGACGCTGACCCCCGGCATGCGAACCCACCTTGGAAACGACTGGTACTTCCTGGCCGGGCTACCCGTTCCGTTGACCAACCAGCGAGTCGGCGACATCGGCATGATCTTCTGGTTCATGAAAGCGTGGTGAGCCGAGGCGGAACCTGCCGCAAGCCGCCGAGCCACCGCTGCCCGACCCTTTCGATTACCCTCAGCGCAGCTTGGCCATGTTCCGCCAAAAGTGCTCCAGGCTCTCGGTGCCTCCGAATAAAGTGGTGAAGATTGTCGAGTCGGCGAGCAGGATATCGCCGCCGCGTGTACCTTTTGGCGGCATCCAGATGAATGAATTAAACTCTCGATTCCCCGCAGCGGTGAATGGATGCGGCCGGGACAGGTCGATCGGCTGTCGCGCCAAAACATGAATGGAGTTCGTATCTTCTGTTGTCAGCGCATAGTGCGGCAGATGCAGATGGAAGTTGAACGTGGTCACTCCGTTCAGCAAACCGAGTTCGTCCAGATCCTTGTTGATGGAAAGAGGGGCGATCTGATCGGTTCCCTGCACGACGGCAGGCCGCAGCCCGAACTGATTGAGTACGGGCACTTCGAGTCCTTTCATCAGCGAGCGCGTGTACTGGCCGAAGCGCTGCTGGCGCGGCACGAGCTCGTCGCCGTGATGCTTGTACTCCATCTGGCGCTGCTGCATGTCGCTGGTGAAGCCGACATCGTGATGTGGTGCCAGGATCAGGCATGTGCCTTGCCGATTGAGCCACTCGCGGATGGCGTCGATCTCCCCCTGCTCGGCTTCCTGCTCGGAGACGAGGTGGTCCAGGCCGAACACCATCAACGTGTCCGTGTCCGCAAGAACTCTCTCATCGATCGGGAGCTTGTACCCTGCCTGGTCGATGCGTTGGTAAACGGCCACTGGATGCCCGGTCGTTTCGCCCACAATTTGCTGGAAAGCGACGGTGGAGCGGTGGAACAACTCCAGGGTGCCGGCGATCCCCTGGAGGAAGTTCATCTTGTCCCACTCGGCCTTCTCGAAGCTCGGCCAGGCCACTCGGCGAACCTCGGTCATGGTCGAGAAACGATTGTCAAGGTCGGTCGGGTCCCGGTTGGCTTCCCAGGGATAGCTCCACGTCCAGTAGATGCTGAAACGCCGTCTACCCGGCGTGTACGGCCGCGATGCGTGGTTCTGGTTATAAGTTCGACCGGTTTGGTTAGTCGCTCCCATTCCTGTGTCCTTCCACTGTTAGTTATTCAGTGCTCACTCGGGCGGCCATCGGATAGCGTCGCAAGGTATCGGAGCGCGTTGAGGCCGGGCAGGAAGAAGTACGCTCCGCCTCGGACGGTAGTGAATGCCGGAAGCCCCGTGATTTTCTTCCGGATCGGTCGCTTGGGGATCTTGAATTCCAGCGTGCCGTCCTGGTTGCCGATGATCGGATCGCGTTCATTGGTGAGTTCGTGGAAGTTCTTATCGTTGGCCCATACGTTTTGCGCGAACTCGAACTGGCGGATCAAGCTCCCGCAGATCACGAAGGCCGCGATCCCGCGCTCCTTGCCGTCCTCCGGCGCATCTTCCGGCAGATGGGGCCCGTAGGTGGCTCCGCGTCGAACCATACGCCGCCGGTTCATGTTCACGGCCGTGTCGCGCGGGTTCATGCGGCGCATGTGCGATCCCAGCGGCACGGCGTACCCGTGAGGGTCCGATTCCTTGTAATTGAAGTCGTTGTTCCTCTGCGGATCGGCCCCGAGGACAGGATCGTCCTTGTCCGGTGCCAGCACGAGCGGGGCTCCGCTTCGCCAGCGGCCCATGAGCTTGGCGGCGATCAGTTCCTGTTCTTCCGGCGTCTGGCCGTTCGCGCGGAGGAAGTCCCGAAACGCCCCCACGTGCTCCTCCAGTCGGCGGTAGGCCGCATAGCTGCCGTTGCGGCGGAGGATCTCCGGCTCGGGTTGGCTGGCCAAGTAGCCGTCCTCGTCGGGGTAGCCGAGGATGAATTCGCCCGCCTTCAACGGACCGCCCGAGCCGGGCGTTGGCTCGTCGCCCGAGCCCTCGATGACTGGCTGCGAGAGCCGGTCACGGTAACCGAAGTGGTCGTGCGCGTAGTCGAACGGCGGGGTGGCGTCGAGGTCGAGCGACGAGAGCACCTCCACTCCCTCGCATCGCGCGACGAGTTCTCGATGCTCGAACTGGCAGCGCTCGCGCTCCGCACGATCGCGGGCGAAGAGTATGGCGATGGCGTGGAGGTCCGGGCTGGCCAGTCCTCCCACCCAATGGTCGGGCTGATTCGCACCCGTGTCGCCGAGGATCTCCGCCCGGGCGACCATGCCCTGCTTGAACTCTTCGGGGAACGTGCCCAGCGACGCCGCACCCACTCCCAGCGCCCGCAGACCGTTCCAGGTGAAGCCCACAGTCACCCAGCGGCTGTTCCCGTCCATCGAGGCGCGAGCCTCGGCGGCCGACTGGACCGTCGGCAGGATACCCGTGAGCCAACTCCGCGCCGGCCGAGGGATTGTGAAAGGACAGGAACTCATAGCGCGCCGCGAGCGCCGGTGCCCGCGCGAGCAGGATGTGTTGAATGTCGTCGAGTTCCAACATGTCGCATTGCACCCGTGGACTACTGCATCTGGTCGAGCATCGTGGAGAACGCCGCCTTGAGCTTGAGCGCCTTCTTGATCTCGTCGGCGCTCACGTAGGGATACTCCCCGTATTCGAGGAAGCTCGGGCGTTGGTGCTCCCGGACGAATTTGACGAAGGCCGCGGGGTTCGACTTCCAATCCTCCGGGAACCCTTCGAGGTTTTCGAAGATCGTGTTGATGCCGTATTTCGAGAAGAGCGCAACGGCGTCCTCGGTGTACTTATCGAAGTCAGTGTCGAAGATACCCTGATACATGAAGTACGTTTCCGTACCGATGTCGAAGAGCACCCAGCGCAGGTAGTGCAGCTTGAGCACCTCGAGCGCGTCCGGCAGGCCGGCGATGGTCTCCTCGATCTTCTTCCCGTACGCGCGGATGGTCTGCTCCGTGCCGGGCTTGATCTTCGCGATGATCGTGAAGCCATAGCACGCGGGAGTCTTGGGGAAGATCGGGCCGTATCGTCCCTGTTGTTCCTCGAAGAATCCCTCCTTCGGGATCGCCTTGGCGGCGGGCTTTGTCCAGTCGTGCTGCATTTCAGCCTTCCTGTCTTTCTGGTCGCGGGCGTTCGCCCGGTGTTGATGGATTTCCGGGTCGTCCGTCGGCACGAGTCAATGCCGAAATGCACATTCTTCGGTTGGGCACCTTGAATTGGCCGGGATTTCCCAGATGGGCCTTGGCCTCGCTGTCGGCGACCTCGATCGGGTCTCGTCAACACGAATTAGACTCGGCCCGAATGCCCCTGTCCAGGTGTCAGCGGAGAGATCGGGGCGCCAGGCGGGCCGGCTGCCTGATCAAACACCTCGCCGTTAAATCAGACACGTCGGCTCTGCCGCGAGGGATCATTCGTCGCATAATGGTTGGTTTGTACTTCCGCGGCCCCGGCACGTACGGTGGACTGGGTCGTTCGCAGGTCTGTGCTTCCGGCTCTCGGTTCGGCCGGGTAGTGCCGGTCACGCCGGCGCGTACTCATGTGCGTCGGCGCTTGGCTTGAATAGTTGAGGATCGAGCCGATCCAACAGCCGCCGAATCTTCGGGATTTGTTCGAGCGCGGCCGCCTCGCCGATCGCGGCGAGTTCCTTCGCCTTCATAAACTCCGAGGGATCGATGCCCGTCGCGTCCGGCTCGATAATCACGTCCGCCGGTTGAACACCGAAGGCGTTCAGGTTGTAATTTTGAACGAGCAGGCTGCGCAAGAGCGTCGGCACGAGGCCCGGCTTGTTCCTGGACAGAGTGGGTTCCTCGGGAGAGATGTCGCAGAAACGGGTCTCCAGCTTCGACGTCACGCTGACGGCGATTACGAAATTGCATCCCATCGACACCAGCACATCCGCTGGGATGTTGTTGACTAGCCCGCCGTCGATCAGCGCCTGGCCGTTGCGGACGATCGGCACGGAGAGCACGGGCAAATTGATGCTCTCAAGGATCGCATGCACGGCATCGCCGCGTGCGCGAACGACCGAGTTGCCGCTCACCAGGTCGAGTGTGACGGAAAGACAGGGGACGGCCAGTTGCTCGAGTCTCCAGTCATGCAGGTACTTGCGCAGCATCGCGTCGAAGTGCCCGCGGCGATACTTGTACAGGAGGTGCCAGTAGTTGCCTTGCGGCAGTTGGCGAAAAATCCAGGAGGGGTGAAGGTCCGTGGCGAACGAATCCGCGTTGTAGTCGGGATCCAGGCCGGAGGCGTACATAATGCCGGTCATGGCGCCGGCGCTGGTGCCCGCGATCATGTCGACGACGATGCCGCTGCGCTCGAGGACCTTGAGAACGCCGAGGTGCGACCAAGCCTCGGGCGGCCCCGCCGCCGAGGGCCACGCCCACGCGCACGCCGCGGAGGTCGTGGACCAGCCGCTCCAGCCCATTGGCCAGCGACCGGCCCAGAGGGCAATTTCGGCGGCGTTTCGTGGATTTTGAAATCGCGGGAGGCAAGATCGGCGAGATTCGGAACGGCGGAGACCACGGGACTGTCGCCCTGAAGCAACCAGGCGACACTGATCTTGTCGCGCCAGCCCCGGGCCGGCACGTCGATCGCCTGCAGGCGGCGGATCGCCGAGTCCGCCGCATTTGCCGGGATGAAATAGACGGCGCGGTCGACGAGTTCCATGAGCCGCACCGCCAGTTCCGGCGTCAGGTAGGTGTGGACGTCGAAAATGATTCGATTGGCGTCCTGCCAGCGCGCGACCTGCTCCCGTATTTCCTGTAATGTCAGATCTCGGCCGTCCTCTCGGAGCGGCCGAAACCGCACAATTGGCGAATCCAACCGCTGGTCCGAATCGCTGAAGACGGCGAGTTGCTCACCGACGTCGCACAGGCGCTTGATGAGCCGTTCGGCCGTCGGGCGCGTCGCGGGTGAATCATGAATCAGCGCCAGCATCATCGCCGACCGCTTGGGAGCGGCGCCGAAGAAGAACTTTCGCAGGCTCCCCGCGAAGGTCTTCAGCCACAGACGGCGCAGGTCCGGCCTGGCGAACGTCAGTTCGAGCGCCTCTTCGTAGTCCATCCTGAGGACCGTCGAGCGGCTCCAGCGCGACGACGCGGATCGGCACCGATTCGCCTAGCGCGCCGACCATCAGCCCGAATTGTTCGCCGCGCTCGATCATGCGGAACAGCGACTCAGTGCCGTTTGTGCCGACGCGGACGGCCTTGAGCCGCCCGCGCAGGACAAAACCCACCGTGGTGAGCACGGCGTCCGCCTCGTGGACGATGCTGCCGGCTGGATAATGCGCGACCCGTCCGAGCCGCGCGACTTCCTGGAGGGTCTCATCGGACGCTCCCTGAAAGTATTCGTGCACCTTCAGGAGCGCAATGACCTCATCGTTCATGGCGGCGCCTTTCGAGTTCGCGGCGGATATGATCGCCGAACCCCGTCGCCGGGGCTGCGTTCGCAATGTCGTTAAGGTAGGCGAGTCGGCGGAGTTCCTGGAAGGGAAGAGTCCGATCCAATCGACCGTCCCGATAGAGGACCCGATCCAGACGGGCGTTGGCAATGATGCGCCAGTCCCAGCGGACTTGTGTGCTGGGAAGCTGGTAAAACGAAGTCGTGCAATTCGTGAACAGTACGTGATACCAGCGCGGAGTCTCGTACAATTGATTGATCATATTCACGTAATCGAGAAACACTCTTTTTAGTTCCTCGGCGCTCGAATTGAGGTGGTAGAGGTATCCCCATTGGCGTTCGCTATATTTCGTGCGCCGCAGAATGACGTCGCGTTCGTCGGCGGCGACGAAGATCAGCTCCTGCTGTCGATACAGACTGCGAAAGACCGAGTATTGCTGCCCCTTCGTGATTCGCGCCTCGATCGACATGCAGATGCGGCCGTCGGGTCCGAAGTCGAAGACCAGGGCAGGGTGGCCCCTCAACCCGTCTCCCCAGTCGAAGAAAATGACATCCACTCCCTTGATATTCGAGAGATGATAGGTACGCTTTTCCCAATTCGGCGTGAAATCGTCGACCGAGCGATATTCCAGGTTGCGGACGTTTTCGATCGTCACCGCATCCCCGTCGATGACAGCCCGCGACAGCACGGCCGCGCTCGGGTCCCAGTCGCGGTCGTTGCTCGGTTTCAGTCGGTACCACCAAGCGAGGAATAGCAACTCCGCCCCGAGCACGGCAACGATCGGCTGCCAGAGCGGCCGCCAGACCACCAACATCGCGATCACGCCAGCGGCCCAGGCCAGCGCGACCCAACGGCCCCACTTGGCTCCGCCGCACAAATCGTAGTAAATCGCGCCGAGCATCCAGACGGCAACCAGGGCACTCGCCAGCAGCGAAGCTCCCGTGATGATTCCCAGTATGAGGCCCATAAACGTTTTCTCTTCTGTTTGACGCAGCGCATTGCGAGAGCGGGATGATGCACCTGCCGGAGCCGGTTTCAAGACCGGCGTTTACGCAGTTTACCAGCACTGGCCTTTCGAAGCATTCGTCATCTCGCCTGTTCTTTCCTAAACTTTATTCGTGCAGATTACTCACGATGCATCCTCGCGGACCTCGCCTCAGGCTGCGGCCTCGCGAGTGTGGGAAGCGTGTTGGCCGTAGGCGTGATCCGCCCGCGCACCACGCAGGAGGCGAGTTGTCCCCCTTGTTTCCAGGACCCTCGTCCTGGAAACAGCCGCCTCGACGGGTGTCATCGGCATGTTGACGCGGAGCGTCCAGTCCGCGGGCCGGTCGATCGGCCAACGGGTCAGCCGGGGCCCGGAGGCGTCGTCAACGCACCGACTTCGCCACAGGCTCCCCCATCGCCAATCCTCGGCCCGGCCTGTCAAGCCGGCGACCGCGCGTTTCGCTCCACGTAGCGACACACGGTCCGGAGATGCTCGTCGGATTGTACGGGGACGACTTCGCCAGCGGGCCCTGGCCGCCAGC
This sequence comes from uncultured Planctomycetota bacterium, assembly GCA_963779785.1. Classification (GTDB taxonomy): domain Bacteria; phylum Planctomycetota; class Planctomycetia; order Isosphaerales; family Isosphaeraceae; genus CAVRFS01. The sequence continues at coordinate 37,041 of CAWAAW010000021.1, read as the reverse complement.
AACGCCGCAGATTTCTCTCAGCAAATTCGCGCGCAGATTGTGATGCCGTAGCCCTAATTGGACTGTCACCGATTCAACGATCCTTCACCTGATCATCTGGTGTCTGGAGATGCCCGGCGAGTGGGAGAAGCATCGCCCACTTCGGCAGGCTTCACCTACCGCTCAGCCAAGAGGCTCGTGAAAAGAACAGTCGGACCGGGCGCCCCTCGGCCCGACTGACACCTGGCCTCTTCAGCAGATCCTACTTCTTCTCTGCGAACTGGTCAGCGACGCGAATCGTCTGGCAGATCTGGCGGACCGTTTCTTTGTAGTGCTCTTCGATGCGGGCATCGACGACAAATGCCGCCCCGGCGAGTTGCCCTGCGCCTGAATCGAAAACCCCAGCCGCGAACACCACGGCGACGCCGGACTTCTTCCCCTTTCCCGTGCCGGTGACCACGAGTGCACCGCGTTTCGTCTCAGTCAGGTCGTCGTACTTGATGTCCTGAAGATACTGTTCGAGCCCTTGCTTGACCTTCGCGATTCCTGCTTGCTTGTCCGCTGCCCCCTCCACCGTGGCGATCATCGAGTAAGCTTGTCCATCCGCACTGACGGCGGATACATAGCGGTCTCCGGTGATCTGCTTCCAATCCGAGGGATTGGTAATCCCGATAACGGGCTTACCATCCTTGCGAATGACGGCCTCTCCTGTGGGCGCTGTTGCTGCAGCCGCTGGCGCAGTTGCAGCCGGTGCGGATGTGGCCAGCACCTGCGGCGGTACTGTGTTGAAATCCGAGCGAGGAGCATTCTGGTATTCGGCAGTCGTCTGATAATCGGCACGCCTCTGAGCTTCGCGATCAACGGCGGCTCGGGTGGCGCCGGTAACCGCGCCAATCTTGGCACCGGTCTCCGCTCCTTCGCTCCCCCCAACGAGTCCGCCGACCATGGCTCCGCGCACGCCGCCACTGACCGCCCCGCCACCACGCCTTTGAGCCATGGCGTCGGGAGCTAGCATCACGAGAACGAGAACGGACATCCCCAGCATGTGTAGTTTGGTCATCGTCGTTTCTCCTGTCTGTCGAGTTCCCAGTGGAATTAGAGTCTGGTACGGGACCAGGCTCACAATGAAGTTGTTCTCCGATCTGGAACGGGCATGCGACCCATTCGACGAATCGCGGCCCGCGGACGTTGAGTCCGACAGTTTGACGATTCGAGACAGTGCGGAAATGCGCTATTTCGGGTACGCGACGTTTATGGCGCCGATGGTTCCGGTGAAGGCAAACGGCGCTTTGACGTAGTCGTTGAGCGATACCACCATATCCCTTTGTCGAGCCGACATTGGGAACTCGTCGATCGCTCAAGGTTTCTGCCGAGAAGGGCTTCGGCATTGGTCCGAACGAACCTCTGTGAGTGTCAACGAACTTGCCGGAGTCGACGTGCGGCAAGCGACTTCATTTTCCAGGCTCGCCCGTTGTCGCTCCCCAACGCTGGTCTGAAGGGTCCCACGGGCTGTCATCTGAAGGACCAGGTCGTAGAGCAATCGTGCTGGAAGCTGGGCGTAGGAACGGCGCACTTCGCAGAGGGCGAAGACAAGCATATACACATCCCCGTTCAGACTTAGACGGCCGGGCTCGCCAGGGGCTGCATCCTGAAACACCTTCGGCGCCGGACCAAACACGGTTTCGAGCAACGGCGACGCCCATACGCCGTACCGCTCGTTACCGGGGATGTAAACAGGCTGCTCGAGTGTGATCGGGCGATCGAGCATTAAACCGCTTACAGCCGGGATCAGCAAGGCGGTCAGAGGAAAGCTCGCCAGACACTCCCAGTCGCCAATCCGGACAGGCTCGGAAAGTGCAAGGCCCTGCGATCGGAACGCCTTCTCGGTGAGCTCCACACAGTACAACGAGTCATCCTCCATGCGGAAGCCATCATCGAAGGGAACCTGCCGCTCGAACGTGGCACGGCAAAAATCAATCACGCCAGTGATGCGTTCGTGGTGCTCGGGCTTCAGACGCTTCACCGCCGGAGCTCCCAAGCTGTCGAGCATCCAGATCTCGAACGGCTGGCGCTGGACTCCCGCGGACGAGCAGTCATAGACGACCGGTGATCCGTCCTCGATCGCGACGACGCCGGTGTGCGAGAAGGGACTGCCGGTCGCCCGGGCGATGAACCGGCTGAGTGGAACGATGCCGCGCACGACACGCGCGTCGCCGAGCCGGAAGACGATATCCCCGTGACGCAGCACCTCGCGTCCCCATCCATGCCAGCGGGCCATCTCCGGGTTGGACGGGAGCGGCGGGAGATGCCCGGCCGAGCGGCGCGGGTCGCTGCCGGTCCCCAATAATTTCCAGACCAGGAGGGCGGTTTCATCCAGTCGGTTGCTTCCGCCGCACCCGGGTCGTACGTCGCCAACCCGATCATCCAGCAGAAAACATAGAGCACGAAGAGTCTCCAGGTGCATCTCGGGGAGTCTGGGCTAAGGGGTCCGTTACTGTCCCCAGGCCTTTGCTTCTCCTGGGAAAGCCTCCGTGCACGGGAATGGCTCTGAGCTGGGTGTCCGGAAGGGCGTGAAGCCGGTCAGGGGCCGACTGATGGTTCGTGGCAAAGACCAGAACTCGACACATACTCCCGACATGAATCTTTTCGGCAACTAACCTACCACAGACCGTACTCCGAATGATAGTGGGCCGGTTCATATTTGGCATCCATCGAGCCGAGCGAGCCAGTCCAGTTCCGCCTGTCGGCGAATTCCAGATCCTGCACCTCACTCCCAACGCATCACCAAGAACCGGTGGATGCCTGCTATCCTTACAGATCTTTGACACGCCATCACACTGTCAAAACTGACAGAGGATTCCGGAAATTCTGACAGGAAGCACGCCCGATCGCCTGGCCCTGAGAGGATCCCCACCAGTATCGGATCGGCCGAATTCTCCTCAAGTCGGAGGCGCCGGCGTTCAGTGGGTGAAGAGCAACCCCTGATCCTCGGCACCCGTCCCGATGACGCGGAAGCTCCACTTGTCGCCGGCTTGCCAGGAGACACGGCCGACCAATGCTCCTGCGTCTCCTTCCTGAGCCAGCGTGAGCAGGTTGTCGGTGAGTGACCATTTCCCGGCGAGCTGCCTGGGCTTGCCCTTGGCGGTGACCTTCCAGGTGAAGTTCTCGTCGTCCCCGATGCGCAGGTCGATCGTCGTGTCGCCGGCCGGGTGGGCAGTCCAGTTTCCGGCCAGATTCCCTTGCTTGGCGGTTGTCGCCACCGGAGGCGAAGCAGTCGTTGCCGCCGCAGTATCTGGTGCCGCTGCCGGCGGTGAGAACTGCTTGACGAGCTGAGCGGAGAGTGTGTCCTGGGGAGTTAGGGCGACGACCTCCTTGAACTGACTCACCCCCGCATCAGTGTTCCCCTGGGTCAGGTAGTGGTAAGCCAGCACGAAACGGCCGGCCGTGGACGTCGGATTCGCCGAGACGAATGCCTCCAGCTTGCGGAGCTGGCTCGTGTAGACGTCGATATTCGGGTAGAGACCGGCCATGGTCGTCCAGTCCCAGCCAGGTCCGACTGAGAGCACGGCGTGGAGTGGCCCCGCGGCGAGGTCATATTTGCCGACCGCGAACAGAACCAGTGCCCGGAACTCGTGGAGCGTCGCGTCGTTCTGAAGGACCTTGAGCGCCTCATCGGTGAGCTGGAGGGCCCCGGCGTAATCGCCGGTGCCAAAGGCCGCGCGCGCCAAGTCGAATTTCGCGACGGCGGGGTTGGCGACCTCCTCAGGGGGCGGTGCCGATTGCGTATCGATGGGTTGACTGTAGTCATAGTTGTACGCGGGCACGGTCACCGTCTGTGGCTCACCTCCGACGACGGTCTGCTCGATCACGATCGGCTGCGCCACCGCCCCCGCGGCGTAGTAGGGGTTCGCGTAGCTGGCGTAGCCCCAGTTGTAGAAGGACGAGCCGAGGGCCCAGGCCGATACCCCGGTCGCGGCCCCCAACGCAAACGAACCCCATCCCCAGTTATTGTTCTCGTGGTAGCCGTGCCAGTAACCGTTGGCCCATCCCTGGTGATAGCCCCAGTACGCGCCACGCCAGCCGTTATAAGCGGGTGGGCGAACTCCGTCAACCGCGTCAACAGGTCGATCGAGGTTGGTGCCGCCTCCCGGCCGGTTATCGATGCCAGGGCGATTGTCGATGCCGAGGCCGGTTGTCGATGCCCGGCCGGTTGTCGATGCCCGGCCGATTGCCGATGCCTGGCCGGTTGTCGATGCCCGGCCGATTGCCGATGCCAGGCCGGTTGTCGATGCCCGGCCGATTGCCGATCCCCGGGCGATTGTCGATACCAGGCCGGTTGTCGATGCCCGGGCGATTGCCCATCCCCGGGCGGTTGTCGATGCCCGGGCGATTGCCGATGCCCGGGCGATTGCCGATGCCGGGCTGTCCGCCCACGCCGGGCCGATTGCCGATGCCGGGCTGTCCACCGACGCCGGGCCGATTGCCGATGCCGGGTTGGCCACCCACACCCGGCCGATTGCCGATGCCAGGCTGCCCGCCGATTTGGGGGCGATTGCCACGACCGGGCCCCGACGGAAGGGTCGAAGGACGACCGCCGCCTGGGCCGCCTCCGGGTCGGCCCGCCCCCCTCCCAGGCCCGCTGGGAAGGGTCGAAGGGCGCCCGCCCGCTCCACCTGCCCTCGCGGGCCGCTGAGCCGGTCTGGGGCTGCTCACCGCCGGACTACGAGAGAAGCCACCACCACCGCCACGAGGCCCACCACCACCCCCGCCGCCACGAGGCCCACCACCCCCGCCGCCGCGAGGCCCACCACCGCCGCCACGGCACGCCCCGCCGCCGCCACGGCCGCCACCGCCTCCACCACGCCCTCCACGGCCGGCGATGGCTGGCGGAATCACAAATGCGAGTGCGAAGGTTATTAACAGCAACCCTCTGACCAATCGGGATGTCATCGCTCTTCTCCTGGGGTTTGGAGCCGATGTCTCGGATGAACGGATATCGGCCGAATGTATGGGATCACTTGCCGGGCAGTGGAGCACGTCGGACGAGGTAATACTGATCGGTGCCAGGCACGACTTCGCCTCCGATCGTTCGCTCCAGCGTCTCCCAGAGGATCCGGTCCTTGCCGAGCGCCGTGAACGCGCTCGTGGTTGAGACCGATTGTCCGTCCGAGCGGACTCCCGACGCTTTGGTGATCCAGCGGTCGCCGTCGCGCGACAGCAACCCCTCGGCGAAGCCGCCTCGGTCATCGAAGACCCACATCCGGAACTGCTTCCGCTGAGCGTCCCAGGCGATGCGCTGGGTGCCGCTCAGGGCGATGCGCCCTCAACCTTGACGTCGAACTCCCGGAGCAGAAAGTTGCCGTTATCCGACCACTTGCAGTGGGTCTTGACGATCCCGTCGTCGCTCTCGTTGACCCACTCGCCGAGCATCCATTCCAGTTGCAGGAGCTGCTCGTGCGGGGAAACCTCGTCGGGCTGCTCGTCGCGGATCCTGGCGTGGAGCCAGCGACCACCCTGGCGGGCATAAATCACGCTGTACCGGTTGGTTTGCGGAGTTGCTCCAGCGCTAACCGTGAGGGACGCTGTCCCCTCCTCGATGGCAAGGTCGGTTCCCAGGAAGCGCAGCGACTCCGTGTTCACGGCAAGGGTGCCAGCCTCGCTCCCAGCGAAGGACTCGGCGAAGCGGGCGACGATGGCGTCTCGGCCCCGCGTGATATCGCCGTCCTCGTCCTCGATCTCGGCCTCCGGCGTGAACAGCGCGCCGAGGGCCTTGGGATCCTTGGAGTTGTAGGTTTTGACGAAAGAGGCGAGCAGGTCGGTGATGGCACGGACGTCAGGCTCCCTCTCCTGTGATGCCGCGACCTGTTCGCCGGGCTTTGCCGGGTCGGGCTCCCGCGTCGGGGGGTTCTGGGCCGCGACCAAGCCCAGGGTCGCGAAGAGTGCCAGGAATCCAAGGGCTGCCGCATGGACTTTCATGGTCGATCACTCCGGATGTCTAGGACTGCGACGTCAGCACCCGAGCTGACGCATAAATACGACGGCGAAGTCAAGGCCGTCACTCTGAAGCCAACAATGTCGATGGATCGCGCGGGCAAGCACGGGGACCTCTTTGACCAGACGCTCCGGCATCGACTATCGTCAACCGGTTCGACCTCGCGGGAGAGCCTGAGTTTACCGGCGCGCTCTTGCTCAAGTTGCTGATCGTCCCCCGTTCCGTTCGAAACCCCGTCGGTCGTTGGCATGCGACTGCGTCTTCGTTGGCATGCGACTGAGTCTTATGGATACACTTCTGTCGGGTTAGTAACATCGGGCTCTCGTCGGCGTCTCAGGGAATTGCCTCCGACGCCCTGGTAGTCGTCGACCCCGGCACGCTTCGTGTCTTCCTCGTCTCTGAAACCGCGTTGGACGGAACAGTCCAGAAGGCGGAGTTCTTCCCGGAGGGGCGGCCGCCGCTCGTCGGGCAAGACCTCCGTCAAGTGGTTGAGCAAGGCTCGGAGCCGGCGGTCGACTTGCAGGCTTCCGGCACCGTACTGGCGGATTTCGCTCACCGCCATCAGCACGTAATCGGACCATGCGGGCGTGACGTAGACGAGCCTCAGAGCGCCTTCCCGGTCCCGGGCCTGGCCGTCGTCGAGCTGCCGACGGCCGATCCCGAGGAGCAGGTTGTGGATCTGGTCGAGTGCGAGCACCGCGGTGGTCGGGTCGTTGATCGCTGGGGACAGGGCCTTGATCGCGATATCGACAAGGATTCGGAACGCAAACCGAGGGTCCTGCTCCAGGGTCCGTTCGTCCCCGATCGCGACGCACCCGTACAGCGCGTCCTCGGAGATCGGCCTGTCCCCGCCGAAAACCCGGAAGAGCGGGTCGTCTGTGGCGAGAAAATCGCCGACCTCCGGAACAAGTTCTATGACGGCGTTTGCACCCGTGGCGAGCCGGACCAGATCCGTCGCGCTGAACGCCATGACCACCCCAGAACGGCCGGATGTCTTGACGACCCGCACGGGGGCCGCGGGAAGTAACTCGTGGGCAGTCTGCTCTATGCGTCCGGGCGAGTAATCGGCGGGGTAGAGTTCCCGGATCACGTCCTGACAAAGGTGGGCGAGTTCTTGCATCACGGACGTGGGACGCAGCCCGCCCGAGAGCTGCTGGACGAACAGTAAGAACCCGCCGATGCACGCGAGATTGAGAATCACGGCGAGGCTCACGTGCAGGTCGGGGACGCGGTCCCCGATCCGGGCGAGAGCCGACAGTGTGTACACGTAGGTGAACGTGAGCATCGCCAGGACAGCCTTGATTCCGGGCCTCGCGAACACGATCGCGATGACCCGCGGCGTGAGCTGCCCGATGGCGAGCTGGACAACGATGAGCAGCGCCGAGAGGACGAAGACGATGAACGTCAGCATCGACCCCGCGAGCGCCGAAAGCACAGCGCGGGCGCCGTCCGGGCTGAAGTGGAACAGCCCCCAGCCGGTCATCCGGTCGAGCCAGCGGACGGCGGGAGCACAGACGAGCGCGGCGACAAGGGAGGCGGCGGCCCACGGCACGAGGGAGGTGCGGGTCGCGTGACGCAGCCGATATCTTTGCTCCCAGTTCATAGCTTCGCCTCAACCCTTTTCGCCTGGCGTCGCCAGGCAGGCTCTCGAGCGATCAGGCGTTCGCCGATGACGCCGTAGTTCGGGATGACGAACCAGCCGAGCACCGTGTTAGCCGCGATCCCTCAAGCATTTACCACGGTCGATGAATTGCGGCTCGTGGTCGAATGTCAATTGATCGTCCTGGTGGACGTACTGGGAAGGTATCGCCGGCCGTCAATTTGGGGGCTTCCGCCTCTTCAAGTCTTCTCGTCTCTCCGCCCAAGACAAGGTCAGGACAGTCGAAACGAAGAAAGCAATCCCTGCGAATGCGGCGGCGATCAGGGTGCCCCTCGGATCGCCCTTCCACCGGTCGACGACGGCTCGATACGTAATGCCGGTTCCTACGACGACGAATGCGCCGAGGACCAATAAACTCACGTTCCTCACTTTCTCTCTGCGCGTCATTATGCTCGCCCCCGACCGCTCGTTCATCGGCCGAATCCCGTCATCAATAATGGCCTCCCATTAAGATCAATCTCTTATCTTTGAAAGCCGATGCGCTTTCGATCGCTTACCGGCTGACGGCGATCGACTTGCGGAACAACCTCAGGCTCATCACAAAAAACGCGAGTCCAATGCCGGTAACCGCCAGGAACTGTGGCCAGACCGTGTCCAGGCCGGCACCGCGGTAAATGATGGCCTGCGAGAACGCGACGAAGTGCCGCGAAGGGAGGACCAGCGTGAGCCGCTGCATCCACTGGGGCTGGCTCTCGATCGGCGTATTTCCGCCCGACAACAACTGGAGCACGATGATCAACAGGATGATCAGGAGCGCGAACTGGGCCATGGACCGGTGATGGTCCCGAGGAAGATCCCGAGCGCGGTCCCGAAGAACAGGTAGAGGACCACGCCCGCCAGGAAGAGCACGGGCGACCCGGCGATGGGGACCGCGAGGATCGTCCGGACGACCAGGAAGAGCGAAGCGGTCACGGCGACGAGGACGACGAGGCCGTTCGCCCATACCTTCGCGAGCGCGATCTCGAAGGCCGAGAGCGGCATGACCAGCAGGTGCTCGATCGTCCCGTGCTCGCGCTCGCGGATCAGCGCCGCACCGGTCAGGATCATCGTGAGCGTGGTCACCTGGTTGATGATGGCCACGATGCTGGTGAACCACGACGTGTCCCCGTTGGGGTTATAGGCCTTGCGGACGACGACCGAGACGGGGACCTCCGGCTTGTTCTCCGACCGCCTGAGGTAGCTCAGGACTTGATCAGTGAGGATATTCCGGATGTAACCGGCGCCGATGCTCGCCTGCTGCATGGCGGTCGCGTCGATGTTGACCTGCAACTCGGGACCGCGGCCCGCGCGGACGTCGGCTTCGAAGTGGGGGGGCACGACCACGACGAACATGAAACTCCCGTTATCCATCAACCGATCGGCCTCGTCGGCCTTGATCGCTTGCGGGTGCTTGAATCGCGGGGGGTAGAACGACTCGAACAGCCGCTTCGAGAGCGTGGACTGGTCCTCGTCAACGAAAGCGATCGACGCATTGTGGACCTCGGACGACGTTCCTTTCGCCTGGGTGTAGATGGCGAACGTGAATGCGTAGATGACGAAGAGCACGAGCACGGTGTCGCGCTGGAGGCTCCGCAGCTCCTTGGTCCCGAGCCAGAAAATATTGGCCAACTGTTTCATGGTCACGACTCCTGGCCCTTGAGGGCGGCGGCTGTCAGCACGGTCAACACCGGGATGAAGAGGGCCAGGGCCAGGACGTCGCCCGCGAGCAGGCGCGGGCCGAGCGCCTTCGTGAAGGCCCCGACGCTCGCGTGCATGTAGTAAGTCGTCGGCCAGAGCGAGCCCACCACGCGCGCCCGCCCTTCCAGGGTCGAGACCGGCTGCAGCAGTCCCGGAGAACTGGGTCGTCGGCAGGATGGTCAGGATCGCGGTGACGAAGACCGCGGCGACCTGGCTGGGCGTGAAGGTCGAGACCAGCAGGCCGATCCCCGTGGTCGCGGTCACGTACAGCAATGCGCAGAGCGTCAGCGTCAGGCCGCTCCCCTTGAGCGGCACCTGGAAAACGACGATCGCCATGAGCATCAAGATCACGTAATTGATCATCCCGATCGCGATGTACGGGAGCTGCTTGCCCAGCAGGAACTCGAGCCGCGTGGTAGGCGTCACGTAGAAGTTGATGATGGAGCCGAGTTCCTTCTCCCGCACGACGCTCACCGCCATGAGGATGGCCGGGATCAGGATCAGGAGGATCGGCGGGATACTCGGCACGATGGCGTAGACGCTCTCGAAGCTCGGGTTGTAGAGGTAGCGCGACTGGATCGAGCCGTGGCGCTCGAACGACCTGGCGCCGGGCGAGGCGTTGGGGTTCCGGGTGGCGAAAAGCTGATTCACACTGGTGACGTATTGCTTGATGGTCTCGGCGCGAAACGGGTTGGCCCCGTCGACCACGGCGGAGACCTCCGGACTCGCGTCTCGTTTGAAGTTGCGACCGAACTCCGTCGGCATCTCGATCGCCAGCGAGATGTCGTTCGCCCGCAACCTCTGTTCCATCTTCCCGCTGGCTGAGGAGCGGGCGCTGGGGGAGGAACGACGGCGAACTCTCGAACTCGGCGAGGTACGCCCGGCTCTCCGGCGTCTGGTCGAGATCCAGGGCGGCCAAGCGGATGTTCTCGACGTCGGTCGTGATCCCGAACCCGAACGCCAGCATCAGGACCAAAGAGCCGACGAACGCGAACGCGAGCCGCACCGGGTCGCGCAGGATCTCGAGCGTCTCGCGCCGGCTGTAGGCTAAGAGGCGGCCGAGCTTGAAGGAGGACTGCGCCGCGGGATGCTTGCCCTGCGGGGTTGAAGGGGCGAGCGTCTCGGTCTGGACCGGCTCAGCCTCCTTCTGGTCCCCCTTGCTCGCCTCACTCGAGGCGTCGGCGATGTAGCCGATGAATGCCTCCTCCAGTACGTCCGTCCCCGCGCGGCCATGAGGGCCTTCGGGGTGTCACACGCCAGCACGACCCCCGCGTGCATCAAGGAGATGCGGTCGCAGCGCATCGCCTCGTTCATGAAGTGGGTTGAGATGAAGATCGTGACCTGCTTTTCGCGCGAGAGCTCGATCAGCAATTCCCAGAACTCGTCGCGTGCCACCGGGTCGACACCGGACGTCGGCTCGTCGAGGATCAGCATCTCCGGGTCGTGGATGATCGCCACCGCGAGCGATAGCCGCTGGCGCACGCCGAGTGGGATCGATTCGGGGAGGTCGTCGACGTACTGCGCGAGCCCAAAGCGCTGGACCAGCTCGTCGATCCGGGATCGCCTCGACTCGGGAGGCAGGTGATAGAGGCGGGCGTGGATCCAGAGGTTCTGGGCGACCGTCAGCTCGCCGTAGAGGGAGAACGCCTGCGACATGTAGCCGACGCGCATGCGGGCGTCGTTGTTCTTGGGGTCTACGGGCTTCCCGAAGAGTATCGCCTCTCCTTCGGTCGCGGGCAGGAGGCCAGTCAGCATCTTCATGGTCGTCGACTTGCCGCAGCCGTTGGAGCCGAGGAAGCCAAAGATCTCGCCGCGTTCGATCGTGAAGTTCACCGCGTTGACGGCAGTGAACGTTCCGAAGCGGCGCGTGAGGTTCTTGGCCACGATGGCCGGCTCGGCGTCGGTGTGGACGCGAGGAGGGATGGTCAAACGCCGCCCCGAGCCACGTTTCCCCTCGGGCAACAGGGCCACGAAGGTCTCTTCCAGGTTATCGGTTCCCGTCCTTTGCTTGAGTTCTTGAGGGGTGCCCGTGGCCAGAATCCGCCCGGCATCCATTGCGATCAGCCAGTCGAAGCGATCGGCTTCATCCATATAGGCCGTCGAGACGAGCACGCTCATCCCCGGCCTGCCGGCGCGGATGTTGTCGACGAGCGTCCAGAATTGCTGACGGGAGAGCGGGTCGACGCCCGTCGTGGGCTCGTCGAGAATGAGCAGGTCCGGGTCGTGAATCAACGACGAGCAGAGGCCGACCTTCTGCTTCATGCCCCCCGACAGCTTCCCGGCCGGCCGGTTCGGGAAAGGGTCGAGCCCGGTCGCCTTCAGGAGTCCGTCGATCCGCTTGCGACGCTCCGCGCGGGAGAGCCCGAACAGTTGTGCGAAGAAGTCGATGTTCTCGAAGACGCTCAGCTCGAAATACAGGTTCTTGCCGAGCCCTTGAGGCATGTAGGCGATGAGCGGGCAAACGGCGTTGCGGTGCCGGCGGTCCGCGATGTCGCCGCCCAGCACCTGGACCTTTCCGGACTGGATCTTCTTCGCGCCGGCGATGATCCCCATCAGGGTCGACTTACCGACGCCGTCGGGGCCGATCAGGCCGACCATACAACCGGACGGGATCTCGGCCGCCACCGAATCGAGCGCGCGCGTCTTCCCGTAGCGGTGTGTGAGGTCGGTGATGCTCGCGACGGGTTTGGTCAGGGTTGGCATCGGGATACCCGCGGTCAGGGCTTGGGAGGAAAGCGTCGTTCCAGGAATGCGGGCCAGGCGACCGTATCGTCGAGGCGCACGTAGCCCATGCCCCGGACTCCGGTCTTGATCCGCTCGATGTAGGGGAGCACCAGCTCAGGCGGCACCTGGAGCTTGATGCGGAACATGAGCTTGTCGCGCTCGCTGCGCGTTTCGACCTGCTTCGGGGTGAACTGGGCTTCGGGGGAGACGTAGCTGACTTTCGCCTGCGCGGCGTATTCGGGCCGGGCGTCGAGCACGATGCGGGCGTCGGCCCCGATCTTGACTCGGGCGGCCTCTTGCGCGGGGAGGTACATTTCCATATACACGTCGCTCAGGTTGACGAGCGTCAGGATCTTCCCGCCGAGGGGAACGACCTCGGCCGGCTCGGCAAGCCGGTAGAGTACCCGCCCCTTGACCGGCGATTTGAGGGTGGCATCGTCGATCCTCACCTCCGTTCGCTTCACTTCCGCCGCGGCCGCGTTGATGGACTGGTTCGCTGTCTTCAGCTTGGCCTTGGACCCTTCGAGTGAGGCCTTCGCCGTCTCCAGGCGGGTCCTGTACCGGTCGTACTCCTCCCGCGCGACGACTTTGCGCTCGAACAAGCTCTTGCTGCGCTTGGAATTCCACATCCGCCAGCTTCAGTTGGCTTTCGTCTTTCGTGATCTCGGTCTTGACTTCGGCGGCGGCTTGTTCGCTTTCGGCGAGTTTCGCTTTGTCCTTCGCGAGCTCGGCCTCAAGCTCGTCTGTGTCCATCTTGACGAGGACCTGTCCCTCCTCGACCAGGTCTCCCTCCCGCGCGAGGATCTCCTTGATCCGCCCGCCGTATTTGGCGGCCACGTCGACCTGGATGGACTCGATCCTGCCGTTCCCCGAGACGATGCCGGTCGGCAGGGCGCTCGTCTGAGCGAGCTTCCACCACCGCCACGCGGCCGCCGAACCCGCTCCCACGAGCCCTATCAGGACGAGGGCCCAGATCATCTTTTTCATAAATCACTCTCCACTTTCACTTGAGTATATCATTTCTGTCAAACTGACCAATCTTATGCTTGAAGACAGTCGCTTCAGGTTGCGCGACCGTGTACAGCATCACGACGGAACGGGCCTCGGCTCGATACGAATTGCCCGCGATCGTCGGTGCAGTCTGCCAGGGCACGATGTCGTTCGGCGAATCGAGGGCCGTGTCGATCCAGCGTTGCCATGCAGCCCCTTCGCCGACGACCGGCAACTCGAACTCGAGCGGCTCCCAGTAGGCGTTCAGGATGAAATGTAAGAACATCCCCTCCTTGCGAAGCTCTGCGCCCAGGGCGATGCTGTGCGAACACTCGCCCCAATCCGGCTCATGCAGTTTCACGCCGTGCCAGGCCCTGTTCGCCTCTCGCAGGAAGGTGTTGAGGCTCACGCGTTGACGCTCATGCTCCACGTCCCGCAGCGATCGCCTCGCGGCCAGAAGGCTCACGAAACGATGGACATCGGCGTGCTTCTCCAAGAGCGACCAGTCGAACCAGGTGGAGGGGTCGTCGTGGCAGTAGGCGTTGTTGTTGCCCTGTTGCGTGCGCCGGACCTCATCCCCCATCAAGATCATCGGGACTCCCAGCGACATCAGGGTGAGAGTCAGGCCATTCTTCACCTGGCGATTACGCAGCCTTTCGACCTCAGACTCCTCGGTCGGGCCTTCGATTCCGCAGTTCCAGCTCCGGTTGTCGTCGGCGCCATCGCGGTTGTTCTCGCCGTTGGCCTCGTTATGCTTGTCGTTGTAGGAAACGAGGTCGTTGAGCGTGAAGCCATCGTGGCATGTTACGAAGTTGACGCTCTGTTCGGCCTCGCGCTCTTTGTGGCCGTAGACTTCGGGACTTCCTACCAGCCGGTCCGCGACGCGCCGCACCGTCCCGGCGCGCCGCGGAGGAAGTCGCGAACGTCGTCGCGGAAGCGGCCGTTCCACTCCTTCCATGCGTCGCCCACGAAGCTTCCGACCTGGTAGAGCCCGGCCGCGTCCCACGCCTCGGCGATGAGCTTCGTGCCGGCCAGCGCTGGGTCCGACTCGATATCCCAGAGGACCGGCGGGTTCGGCATCGGACGCCCCGAGTGGTCGCGGGCCAGGATCGACGCCAGGTCGAACCGAAAGCCGTCGACGTGCATCTCCTCGACCCAGTAGCGCAGACTGTCCACGATCATCCGGCGGACGATCGGCTGGTTTCCATTCAGGGTATTCCCGCAACCGGTATAGTCGGCGTATCGCGAGCCGCCCTCTTCGAGGATGTAGTAAGTCGGGTTGTCGATCCCACGGAGACTGAGCGTCGGCCCCGTGTGATCGCCCTCGGCGGTGTGGTTGAACACCACGTCGAGGATGACCTCGATGCCCGCACGGTGGAGGGCTTTCACCATGTCTCGGAACTCATCGACGGGGCCGAGAGAGTCGCGGCGCGAGCTGTAGGCCGGGTGCGGCGCGAAGAAGGACACGGGCTGATAACCCCAGTAGTTCACCACGCCCGGCGGGCAAGCCTGTGGGTCAAACGCAAACACAGGCAGCAACTCCACGGCGGTGATCCCGAGTCCTTTCAGATAGGGAATCTTCTCGATCAGCCCGGCGAACGTGCCGCGGGACTTCTCTGTGACCCCGGAATTCGGGTGGCGCGTAAATCCTCGGACGTGCATCTCGTAAATGATGGTGCGTGAAGAGGGCCGGCTCAGCGGGAGGTCTCCCTCCCAGTCGTACGCGCTCGGATCGACGACCACGCTTTTCATTGCCGTCGCCGCGTTGTCGCCCGCTTGTTTCGCGGCCTCGCGGTCGTAGTTCTTGGGGATGACAACCCCTCGCCCGTACGGGTCGATCAGGACCTTGGCGGGATCGAACCGCAGACCCCTGTCGGGGGCCGACGGCCCCTCGACCCGGTAGCCATAAATCTGTCCCGGCGGTACTCCTGGCACGAACACGTGCCAGTAGTGGTAGGTCCGGTTCGTCACTGGATCGATCGGGATCACGCGGGACGGACTGGCGTCGTCCTCCCGGTCAAATAGCAGGAGTTCAACCCCCGTGGCGGTGCGCGAGAACAGGCTGAAGTTGACGCCCCCCTCGATGACGGTGGCGCCCATGGGATAGCTTCGGCCAATGCCCTCGGCGGAGGCACTGGGGAGGGAACTGCGCTGGATCTGCTTGGCGACCGTCACGACCCTGCTCCCTTCTGCAGCCGGTCCCGCGTGCCGGGATGAAGTGGCCATGGTCCGCTCGACTTACTCCCGCGGGTGGGCGACCTGGTTCCAGAGGCTGATAATCGGCTCGTCTCGGCTCTTGTGTTCGAAGGCGAGCACACCCACGCTCGCGGGTCGGCAGTAGAAGAAACGCCCTGCCCCCGGCGGCAGGCCGAGCCATCGAGCAGCGATCATTCTGATGATGTGTCCACTCGAAAATGCGAGAACATCCCCCTCGATACCCATGACGCGGGCGATGATCCGATCGGCTCGGGCGGCGACATCTTCGGGGGATTCGCCTTCGGGGCAGCCGTCACGAAAAAGCTCCCAGGTGGGCCGTTCCCTCTGAATGTCCCGAAGCACCAGCCCCTCGTAGCGCCCGTAGTCCCACTCGACGAGGTCGGGATCGACCGTCGCGACCGCTCCAAAACCGGCGAGTTCGCAAGTCCTCGAGGCGCGCTGAAGGGGGCTGGTGAAGACGGACGCGAAGGAGAATCGCCTCAGTCGCTCACCGAATTGGCGGGCGCGGTCCTCGCCGACCGCGTTCAAGGGGATGTCGGTCCGCCCGGTGCGCTGTCGTGAATCGGTCCAGGCTGTGTCGCCGTGCCGGGCGAGGAACAATCGCGGCAACTCGGATGGCATGGGCTCTCCTTCAGTTGACGACGGCCGGTGCGAGTCTGCGCCCGGCCTCGATCTTCGATCCTAGACGTTGTCGCCTTCGGTGGTTGTGGACCCCTTGGAAGCCGCCCCCGCCAACCCCCACCTCCAGCCGCTGATCGCCGGCATGTCATCGCCGTGTCGTTCGATGTACTCCTTGTGCTCGATCAGCTTCTCGTGGATCGCCTGCTTGAAGTAGGCCGCTCGGGAGCCGAGTTGGGGAAGCCGGTCGATCACGTCCTCCACCAGATGGAACCGGTCGAGGTCGTTGAGGACCACCATGTCGAAGGGCGTCGTCGTGGTACCCTCCTCCTTGTACCCGCGGACGTGCAGGTTCTTGTGGTTGGTCCTCCGGTACGTCAACCGGTGGATGAGCCAAGGGTAGCCGTGGAAGGCGAAGATGATCGGCTTGTCCTTTGTGAACAGAGCGTCGAAGTCCGCGTCGGAAAGCCCGTGCGGGTGCTCGCTGGCCGGCTGCAGCTTCATCAGGTTCACGACGTTGACCACGCGGACCTTGAGTTCGGGCAGGTGCTGGCGAATCAACTCGACTGCCGCCAGCGTCTCCAGGGTCGGCACGTCGCCGCAGCAGGCCATGACCACGTCGGGCTCGCCTCCCTTGTCGTTGCTGGCCCATTCCCAGATGCCGAGGCCCATCGTGCAATGCTTCACGGCCTGATCCATGGTCAACCACTGCGGCGCGGGTTGCTTGCCGGCGATGACGACGTTCACGTAGTTCCGGCTGCGCATGCAGTGATCGGTGACCGACAGAAGCGTGTTGGCGTCCGGAGGCAGATAGACCCGGACGACGGAGGCCTTTTTGTTGACGACGTGGTCGATGAAGCCGGGGTCCTGGTGGCTCAAGCCGTTATGATCCTGCCGCCAAACGTGCGAACTGAGCAGGTAGTTCAACGACGCGATCGGCCGGCGCCAGGGAATGTCGTGGCACACCTTCAACCACTTGGCGTGCTGGTTGAACATCGAGTCGATGATGTGGATGAACGCTTCATAGCACGAGAAGAACCCATGCCGGCCGGTCAGCAGGTATCCCTCCAGCCAGCCCTGGCACTGGTGTTCGCTGAGCACCTCCATCACCCGGCCGTCCGGCGACAGGTGGTCGTCTTCCGGGTAGATTTCGGCCATGTAGCAGCGGTTGGTCACCTCCAGCACGTCCTGCCAACGGTTCGAGTTGTTTTCGTCGGGGCTGAACAGGCGCAGGTTCTTGCTGTCCAGGTTTTGCTTCATGATGTCCCGGAGAAACCTGCCCATCTCGCGGGTCGATTCGGCGTCGATTGCCCCTGGGCTGGGCACTTTGACGGCATAGTCGCGGAAGTCCGGCATCTTCAGGTCTCGGAGCAGCAGGCCGCCGTTGGCGTGCGGGTTGTCGCTCATCCGTCGGTGGCCCTTCGGAGCCAATTCGGCCAGTTCGGGCTTGAGCCGCCCCTCCGCGTCGAACAGCTCTTCGGGCCGGTAGCTCTTCATCCACTGTTCGAGGATGCGAATGTGCTCGGGCTTGTCCATGTCGCCCATCGGCACCTGATGCGAGCGCCAGTAGTCCTCGCACTTCTTGCCGTCGATCTCCGGCGGACAGGTCCAGCCCTTCGGCGTGCGGAAGACGATCATCGGCCAGGCCGGTCGCTTCACGACGCCCTTGGTACGGGCGTCAGCCCAGATCTGCTTGATCTCTGCCACCACCGTGTCGAGCACTCCAGCCAACTGCTGTTGGACGGCCGCCGGGTCGTGTCCCTCGACGAAGTACGGCTTGTAGCCCATGCCCTCGAAGAACTTCTGCAGTTCGTCCTTCGGGATGCGGGCGAGGAAGCAGGGGTTGGCGATCTTGTAGCCGTTCAGATGGAGGATCGGGAGTACGCAGCCGTCTCGGGCCGGATTGAGGAACTTGTTGCCGTGCCAGCCGGTGGCGAGAGGTCCGGTCTCCGCCTCGCCGTCGCCGACGACACAGGCGACGATCAGGTCCGGGTTGTCGAACGCTGCCCCATAGGCGTGGCTGAGGGCGTACCCAAGCTCGCCACCCTCGTGAATGCTGCCCGGCGTCTCGGGCGCGACATGGCTGGGGATGCCTCCCGGGAAGCTGAACTGCTTGAACAGCTTCCGCATCCCATCGGCGTCCTGGCTGATCTCCGGGTAGACCTCGCTGTAAGTCCCTTCCAGGTAGGCGTGAGCGACCAATGAAGGGCCGCCATGCCCCGGCCCGATGATGTAAATCATGTCCAGATCATCACGCTTGATGACCCGGTTGAGGTGCGTGCAAAGCATGTTGAGGCCCGGCGACGTGCCCCAGTGCCCGAGCAGGCGCGGCTTGATGTGCTCACGCTTGAGCGGCTCCCGCAGGAGAGGGTTGGCGAGCAGGTAGATCTGCCCGACCGAGAGATAATTCGAGGCCCGCCAGTAGGCGTCGAGCTTGCGGAGCTCGTCCGTCGACAGCGGTGCCGCTCGCCCTGAGAATCGCCCGATGGCATCGCGGCCTGTGGCGATGTTTGAATCATCGGCGTCGCGTCCATCGGTACGCTCCATAACAGAGTTTACCACGGTCGATGCGATCGTTGTTGGGTAGTCATGTGTCGGCACCCCGAGGCGAATCGTCTCCCTCGCGATCACAGTCTCCTCGTCGGTCCGTATCACTCGGACCCTGGTCGGGCTCGCGTCGGTGGAGATCATCGGTTCACCCGACCTGTTTCGCCCGTCGTCGAGGGCGATGCCCAGGAATTCAAGCCCTTCGCAGGTATGGCGGCGTCTTCCCGCGCGAGCCGCTCGCCTGCAAGATTGCTGCGTGTCCCATCGTCCTGGCCATTCCGAAAAGAAACGCTCATGGGAAGTTCGTGGCCTCTGCTCAATTTGACACTGACTACGCCGACTTATGCCGCGCTCGGCGCGTCGAAGGGTCGATGATGCAAACAACCTCATCGTCAACATTTCTCCGCTATGAAATTCCGATGATTCAGCGCGGCTTGCTCGTCGTACTCCTTCTTCCACGATCGCTTCGGGAGTTTGAGTTTTGCTTGGGGCACCTCCTAGTTCGGAATCAGGCTGAAGTGATGCGATATGCAGTTTAAGTGCGCCGTTTGTCGTCCAAGCGCACGATGTACAGGGCGCGTCTTTGGTGTTGGTCGCTTCCACCTCATGTCCCGCGAATGGGAATAGTCGTGCCAACAAGCATACGACCCCAGATCCATCGGGCTCGGTTTCCCGGCCGGTATCCGGTCAAGATCGGCCGGAGCTTGGCAGTCGGATTGAACCCAGCGGAGTTCCGGAACACGACGCCCAACCCGACGATTCATCCATATACTCATTGCCTGGGGGATCACACGCGACTGGCAAAAGTATCAGGTACACGGGAGAAAAACTGACAGCTTCGGCAAGGACTAGGTTTCCGACAGAAGGCCTATGTGAAAAGGCGCTGTTTTTGCTCAAGCGGCTCGCGAGGCTGCAAAACAATGAGGACCCCCGTGCCAGCCTTGAAAAACCATTTGCGAACCGGCCAACGGCCGCACAATCGCGTGCGAGACTCCGCAATCGGCCCAGATTCTCCTCCTTTTAGGGTCTGGGCCACTTGGCCACTCACCCAGGGCGCAGCTTCGTCGACGCCGCAGCCCGCAGCACGTTCCAGCCGGCCACTTTGTGCAGGATCGCACGGAACACACTCCCTCGCCCTCGCACCTTCAGCCGATCCAAACCCAGCCGATTCTTCAAGCCGCTGTTGGTCGACTCGATCCCCGAGCGTCGTGCGTACCGCTCGGTAAACGCCGGAGTCTCTTGTTCGCGCCGCCGCCCGGCCAAGCGATGATCCTTGTCACTGAACTCCATCGTGTAGCGGCCGTCCCGAGTCTTGTTGATCGGGCAGGCGTTGCGGAAGGGACATCCTCCACAGACCTCCGGCGGCATCTCGATTCGCGTTGTTCCCGCTTCCTGGTCCCGCTCGACCACCAGCGGTACGTGCCCCGCCGGACAGGCATCCACATGCCCGGTCCGTTCGTCGATGGCGAAGTCGTCGATCGTCAGCGCCGCGGGGTCGCTCTCCGGTTCCCGACCCGGGATCGGTCCCACCAACTCCACGCCGCGGGTCTCGGCTGCCTGCACGTTCTCGTCGCCGCAGTAGAGTGTGTCGGCCAACATCACTTCCGGCAACAATTCCGACTCGTCGAGTTGATCGAGCATCGGGACCACCGCCGCGCCATCGGCCTCAGCCGCCGTTTGCGGCAAGGCACCCGTGATCAACTGCACCTCATTCTCCGGGCTGCATGTCTCGGCGAGCTGCACCTGATAGCCTTGGCCTTTGTGGCCGTCGTAACTGGCATCGAGGTCCGAAGGGTTCTGCACGCAGTCCCCGCCGGTCTTGGCCTTGACGACGACCTTGCCTTCACTCACCTCGCACTGCTGGCTGAAGATCGTGACCATGGCCTTGTAGCTGGAGCGGCCCGTCAGGTCGGCACACTGGGCGAAGTGCTCGATGATCCACTGCAAGTCCTCGGCTACCTGCTGCCGCGATCGCTGCCGCGCCTCGGCATCCTTGGCCCCGGCGAACAGTTGCGACTCGGCCGGTTGATAGCGGAGGCGGAACACCTCCGGCAGCGCCGCGTACGACTCGGGGGCATGTCGCTTGACCTGGGTCAAGAACCGCTTGATCGCCACGGCCATCAGCTTGATGCGACCGAAGCTGGCCATGTGACTGAAGACATGGGTCGAGTCGAGCCGTTGCTGGGAGATGTTGAGTTCGAGCGATTCAGCCAACCGGGTGGTCACGTCGTGGAAGATCAGGGCGGCCAGATCGTTGTCGCGAAAGAGTTTCTGGTAGCGTTCGACGGTGCGCGAACAGACGGTGGCGCCGGGCTCCAGGTTGAGGGCGTATTGGACGTCGATGCGGAAGATGTAAGCCTCGGCGGCTTCCTGGGCGGTCCAGCCGAAGAAATCGGCCAGGAAGACCAAGCCGGCCATGGAGTACAGCTCCTTGGTGGGCGCCCCCAATTCGTGGCTGAAGTGCTGGGCCAATTCGCCCACCGGCATGACTTCGAGGAGGATGTGTCGAAAGACTCCCTGCCAACCCGAACTGATGATCCGCTGGCCGGCGGGCGGAATCATGCCCTCGAAGGGGTCGAAGAGGCGGTTTTGTCGAGGGTCATTCGCATGGATCATGGCGGGCGCAACTCCTTATTCAGGGACCGGTTAAGTATATAGCCACGTCCCGTGAAGTCAAGAGAAAAATGATCATAAACTCAGATTTTACAACAAGTTGCGCCGAAAATTGAGTTCAGTGGACTTTTTTCGGAAACGTCAACTCTAGAATTTCCAGAGAAACCAGTCAAACCGGATGCGATTCTTCAAGGATCGGGATTGCACCATTCTTGTGGAATCAAGTCTTTGCAGGATTTGAGCTTGAGAGCTCGGGCGAGCTCCGGCAGGTCATGCAATCTGGGCAGGTGGACACCCTGGAGATACTTATAAATCAACACTTCGGTCCGACTCAAGCAGCGCCGCCAGTTCGCTGGGATCTAACGACGCATCGCAGAGGAGCCGGTTCAGATGAAGGGCGAATTGGCGGTTTCGTTCGGGCACCGAGAGTGACGGCCCTTGACGCTTCCGTCCCATGATGAGCCTCCGAAAAGACAATCGCAGGATAGATCTTCCGGAGCGGCAAGCGATAGTGAGATAACCGGAGGATACCATACTGCTGTATAGTACCCACCTACCAATGCCTATACAGGAGCGAGGATTCCGGCGGCTGCCCCCTGGCTGACGCTTCGGGCTAATATGGCCCGTGGGCCACGCGACCGTGAACTGCTCTAGGTACGTGCATTGGCCAGGGCACCGAGGTAAGATAGCGAGACTTAGACTCTCCGCCACTCTTGCTGGTTTGCCCAACGCAGTGCCGAAAGTTTTTGCGATAACGGGCGTTGCGGCGCCACCTGATCCGGTCGCCGTACCAGTACAGAAATAGCAGAGAGCCAATTCTCCGATGCTCTGGCCCGGCTGAACGCGGCTAGAGCGTGGTCCGTCAGACCGGGAACGCCGTAGCCGATGCTCGCACTGAGAACCGGGCCGTCCTGTTCTCGCGCAGGAGCCCAAGCCATGAGAATCACCACAATAGGAGGGGACTCTAGATCGCAGCGTCTTGGGCTGACAAAGCTGCTCGTCCTGGCGACTTTACTGTTCTTCTGTCCCCAAGTTGCAGCAGCGGATCCCGACGATACCAGGATGGTTGTCGTGCTTTATCCGGATAACAGCGACGGCAGTCCTGGGAACGCCCTGGTCGATCAGAGTATTCGATCCACCTTCGCTACTGGATCCCCCGGCCGCATCGAGATTTACAACGAATACCTCGATGTCTCTCGCTCGCCGGATGGCGATCACCAGCAGTTTCAGGCCGAATTCTTGCAACGGAAATACTCGGGGCGGAAAGTCCATCTGGTCATTGCGGGTCTTTCCTCGGGGCTGGATTTTGCTCTCAAGTTTCGCAACCAGGTCTTTCCACGAGTTCCCATCGTTTTCTGTGCCGTCGACGAAAAGGAAATCCAAGCCCGTACGCTGCCTGCCGATGTCATCGGTGTTCCGCTCAAGATGGATTTGATAGCGACGCTCGCCCTCGCCCTCCGGCTCCATCCGAATACTCAGACCGTCTTCGTGATCACAGGTAAGGCTGAGTTTGATGCGTACTGGGAGATCGAGGCGCGACAGAGGTTTCGGATGTACCAAGACAAGGTGAAGTTCGTTTACCTGACCGGGCTGCCGATCGAAGATCTCCTGAAGGAGGTGGCCCATCTGCCGGAACGAAGCATCATCTATTATCTCCACGTATTCCGGGACGCCGCAGGGAAGGTACTTGTTCCCGCAGATGCTCTCGAACGAGTTGCGGCGGCGGCGAATTCACCGATCTATGGGCACATCGATTCGTACGTCGGTCGCGGGATTGTCGGCGGGCGTGTTTTTAGCTTCGGGACCGAGGGGAAGAATGCGGCCAGTCTCGGCTTGCGCATTCTGGCCGGTGAAGCGCCCGAGAAGATCGGGGTCCAGCAAACCAGTGCGAACACCATTATGTTTGACTGGCGTCAATTACGACGCTGGAAAATCAGCGAGGCGAGCCTGCCGCTTAACAGCGTCGTCCGCAACAAAGAACTGGGTTTCTGGGACCTCTACAAATGGCCCATTGTTGGCGCGATCTCCCTCTGTGTCGTCGAGGCCCTGCTGATCGTTGGGCTACTGGTTCAAAGATTGAGCCGCAGGCGCGCGGAGAGGCGATTTCGGCAAGTGGTCGAAGCTGCTCCCAACGGAATTGTGATGGTCGGACAAGATGGCAGGATCGCTCTGGCCAACGCCCAGATGGAAAAGCTCTTCGGTTACCAGCGAGAAGAATTGCTCGGCCAACCCGTGGAGATGCTGGTGCCGGAGCGCTCTCGGAACCAACACCGGGCTGACCGCGGCGGCTTCTTTGCTTCGCCCGAAACCCGCTCTATGGGGGTAGGGCGCGTACTCTTCGGGCACCGCAAGGATGGGAGTGCGTTTCCGGTCGAGATCGGACTGAGCACGCTACATTCCGACACGAGGCTCTTCGTCCTGGCTTCAATTGTTGATATCACCGAACGCATGCAGGTCGAAGAAGCGTTGCGAGAGAGTCAGCGCGAATTGCAAGTGCTGACCGGCAGGCTCATCCATTCTCAGGAAACCGAACGGCGGCGAATCGCGCGTGAACTGCACGACGACTTTAACCAGAGCCTGGCCCTTCTGTCCGTGGACCTGGATCTCCTCGGCCAGAAGCCTCTTTTAGCTGGAAACCAGCTAGGCGGACGGATCCACGAGCTGTCCGCCCGAGTCAAGCAGCTTTCTTCTTCGGTGCACGGCCTGTCGCACCAACTACACCCGTCGAAGCTGGAGCAACTCGGTCTCTTGGCGGCCGTTCGAGGCCTTTGCCAGGAGTTGACCCAGAGCCACAAGTTGCCGATTGCGTTCACTCACCACGATGTGCCCGAGACTTTACCCGAGGACACGGCATTGTGCCTCTACCGCATCGTGCAAGAAGCCCTCGGGAATGTTCTCAAACACAGCGGCGCCACGCATGCCTGGGTGGAGTTGACCCAAAGGGCGGGCACGGTTTACTTACAGGTCACCGATGACGGAGTCGGTTTCGACCCCAAGTTAGTCGACCGCAACGGCGGGCTCGGACTGGTCAGCATGAGGGAACGTCTGCGCCTTGTCCAAGGCCAAATCAGCTTCGACTCCCAACGATCGATCGGGACGCGGATCGCGGTCAGCATCCCCCTATGCACCTCGGACCAGTCGGAAGTGGCTTTGCCGACAGAACCGGCACGGATATGATGCGCCCGTCAAAACAACTGTTTCTCGGAGGCTGTTGTAATGAAGCGCCCGCGTGTGCTGCTAGCGGATGACCACCGTTTACTGCGCGAGGCGTTCGCGACGTTGCTCGAGCCTGACTGCGACGTGGTGGGAGCGGTGGCCGATGGCCGGGCCTTGCTAGAGGTCGCCCCGGAGTTGCGGCCCGACATCGTCGTGCTCGACATCGCAATGCCCTCGCTCAATGGCCTGGATGCCGCCCGCCAGCTCAAGCGCATCATGCCCGAGGTCAAGGTGATCTTCCTGACCGTGAGTGAGGATCCCGACCTCGCGGCCGAGGCCTTTCGAGCCGGGGCGTCCGGCTACCTTCTCAAAAACTCAGCCGCATCGGAACTGCTCCAGGCTATCCAGGACGTGTACCACGGGCGTTCGTACGTCACGCCGTTAGCCACGAAGGGCCTGGTCAGAAATCTCCTCGACGAGCCCAAGGCGGTAAAAAAGTCGAGCGAGCTAAGCCCACGCCAGCGAGAAGTGCTGCAACTGCTGGCCGAAGGCCACACTATGAAGGAAATCGCCCGCATCTTGAAAATCACCGCGCGCACCGTCGCGTTCCATAAGTACAGCATAATGGAGGAGCTTGGAGTCAGGTCCAGCGCCGAGTTGGTCCAATACGCGATCAAGAAGGGAGTCGTGCACTTCTAGCCAGGATCCAGCAGGCATATTCCTCCGGACCTGTCACTTCTGCCAGTAGCGTTCCAGAGACCCGGCAGTCTAGGTTGGTGTGAAGAGATTGTCGTCGGCAAAGCCCGCCGTGGACGCTGAGGCCAGGTCGCGGATTCAGGCTTGCTCTGGCCTCTCGATCTACCCCGGGCTAGAACCATTGGAACGCTTTCGTGTGTTGCTGGCCGATGACCACATCGAGTTTCTGAGAGTCACGGTGTGCCTGCTCGAGCCGGAGTTCGAGGTGGTCGGGACGGTCGGCGATGGTCAGACGTTGCTCGACGAAACCGCCAGGCAGGAGCCGGATCTACTGGTGCTCGACATTTCGATGCCCGTGCTGAACGGCATCGAGGCGACACGGCGACTGAAAGCGGTCGGCTCCAGGGCAAAGATCGTCTTTCTGACCGTACATGAAGATCCGGATTACGTGTGCGCTGCTCTGGCGGCCGGGGCCCACGGCTATGTCGTCAAGAGCCGACTGGCGTGCGATCTGCCCCTCGCTCTGCGAGAAGTGCTTGCCGGCCGGTCTTTTGTTTCCCCCTTCATCGGCTTGAGGCATTGACTCCCTTTCCCGGATCACCGTCGGGCCGCCCGTGGCGCCGAGCTGTCGATACGGCGCTGCCCGCGCCTGACGACGCGGTCGATCTCGACGAGGGGCCAGCCTTCCCGGTCGGCGAACACTACCAGGTTGAACCGCGGTCTGTGATCATCCACTTCTTCCAAGAGTGACGAACGGTCGTGTCGGAACTTCCGGGCACGGCTGGAAAATTGACCGATTCGAACATCGACCAGACGCGTGTTGAGCAAACGTCAGGATTTCCTGGTGGCCTCCGCCGTCTCCAGTTCCTTCCGCCACGTCATCGCCTTGTCGTTCTTGCCCCAGGCCTCGTAAAGCTTCACCAGACGTTCGACGGCCTTGTTGAGGCGAGCCTTGTCCTGGGACGGATTCTTGTCCAGACGTTGTTTCATGCCCTCATAGCCTGACAGCAGCAACGGCTCGGCGTCGGCGAATTGCTTCTGATCCAAAAGCGCCTCGCCGAGCATCGACATCGTATCGAAGGTAGTCCAGTCGTCGGGCTGGATCTTCAGACGGATTGTCAGGCACTCGCGCAGTTTCAGCGCGGCTTCGGCGGGTTTCTTCTGAACGAGCAGCATCGATCCGCTGAAGGCCAGCGCGGACGGCGTCGGTGGTTGAATTGGGGTTGCGGTCAAACAGGCGGCCGGCTTCAGCAGTGCGGCCCGCGAGCCGGTATGCGACGGCCAGTTGGTTGCGGCAGGCGGCTGCATCGGACTGGTTGACACCTTGCATAGCTTGTCGCAACGAGTACGCGCGTTCGTACTGCTTGACCGATTGCGCCGGTTCGCCCAAGGTCAAGTAGGCCTTACCCAGAATCTCGCGCACCGCTGCTTCCGCCAGCGGCCGGTCTGCGAACGACTCGGCGACCTGCGATTCGCTCGCATCCACCGCTTTGCGCAGTGTCAGGTCCTTGCTCTGGCCGCCAGCCCAGAAGGCCTCCGCTAGCGACATGTCTCCCGAGTGGCCCGCCGACAAAAGTGTGTTCTTGAGGAAATCCAGTACGGCCTTTGTCTCTTCCTCCGAACGCTGCGCCGCCTTCTCCGCCGCCTGGGCCTGACGGAGTTCCTGCACCGCGGCTAACCACGCCGCCTCCACCTGAAGGAGCTTGGCCACGTCCGAGCCCTTCTCGACGGCCTTCTTGGCTCGAACCGGATCCGCTCGAACCGAATCGACCCGGATCGGAACCTTGCTGACTTGGCCCGAAGACCTGTCATCGGAGCCCTTCCCGCACTTTTCCTGGTCGACTCGACGAAGTACCAGTAGCCCCCGGCGCCGACGACACCGCAAACCAAGGCAACCAAGCCCGAGAACAGCAATGTGCGGATGCAGTGAAGGTGCCTGGCCCGACTGGCCATGCGCATCCTCGCGGCGGTTGCCGGACCCGTCCTGATCACTTCGTGGTTTTTCTCTGGGTTGGACTGGTCGTTCGTCCCGTCCCGCCCTGTCCGGCCTCGCGCGGCCTTCCTCTTTCTCGTTTTGGTTCGCTTTCCCCCCCCGTCTCTTGGCACGGAGCGATCGTGCGGCTGCCGGTCGTATTCGACCGGGACCACGAGAATGTTCGGATTGAGCGTCTCGTCTGGATCGCGGATTCGACTGGTTTCGATGGCCATGGTCCGATCGGGATGACCGATCCAACCGGATCCAGCGCCCGTCGGTCTCATAGGTGACCGTCCCGATGCCCAGGGCCCGGCGCCGCACTGTTTCTGATCCACTCGCCTTGGTGGGGCGAATCGGACCCCTGTCGTCTCTCGTGTTCCTTACTCCCTCGGTTCCATAACGTTGTCCCCCTCCGTCATCCCCAAGGCGTTCTTGATGGGCTTTCTTCAGATTCGCGTCCGGCTTAGTGCCGGTCGTCGAATCGGCTCCCGTCATGGCAGATGTTATCTTTCGGATTCCCCCTCCGTCGGCGACCGGTGAGTCCGCCAACCGCACCGGAGCACCCTCGGTGAGGGTTGACAGCTTGCTGCCCAAGAGCACCTGTTCCGAGTTGTCGATCGGCACCCAGCGTTCCTCGCCGGCGGATCCCGACTCGATGCGGCGATTGGTGACCTCGATCCATTCGCCGTCTCTGATGCCCGTCTGGATTTCGGTACGCAAGGCGTGGCCGTTTTCGTACCGCCAGATGAAGGACTTGCCGCCGGCACTGGTGAGGGCCGACTTCGGCAGCGCCAGGACATTGGGGCGCTCGACGACGATTTCGCCGTAGGCATACATCCCCGGCAGGATCTGGCTGCCGGGATTGGGCAAGTCAATCTCGGCACGCATCGTACGGCTGTTGTTGTTAAGGGCCCAGGAGAGGCGTGTCACCGTCGCCGGAAGCCACTCGTCGCGGTATGCCCAAACCTTGACGCGCGCCTCTGATCCGATATGGACGTAGTTGGCATCCCGCTCGGGGATATCGACGTAGATTCGGACGATGTCCGTGCGATCGACAACGTAGATCGGGGCGGCCTGACCGCTAGGAGACAGGTGGGGAGCACGGTTCATGGCCGTCGGGTCGCCGGTGTTGGGCAGGACGAAGTCCCAGGTGTTGGCATTACGGGCCACGATGATGCCGTCATAGGGAGCGAAAAGCTTGAGGTAGCCCACCCAGGCCTCGAGCCGCTTCGCCTCGCTCTGGGCGACGACCACGCGGGCGCGGGCGACCGCGACATTGACCTCGGCCCTGGCCAATGCGGCCTCGTCGGCGAGCAGTTCGGCTTCCGCGCTTCCGGATCGCCGCCTTCGCGGCGTCCCGCGCCGCGATGTCCGCGTTCAACTCATTCTGGGACTCCAGCAGGATCTGCGGGGCGACGACCTGCCGCTCGACTTCACGCGCGAGCCGCTTGACCTGGACGTCCCAGCGCTTGACCTCAGCCTCGTACTTGCCCAGGATCGACCTGGCCTCATCGAGCCGCGCCTTGGCCGCCTTGACCTCGGCGTCGGCGACCTCCACTTGCCTTCTGGTCGAACCTGACCTGCTCCTGATCGTACTCGACGGTCGCCTTCTTCGTCCCCAAATCCTCGCGCATCTCGGGCACGAAAAGGTCAGCGAGCACGTCACCTTTCCGCACCTTGTCGCCGATATCCACGTTCCACTTCTCGATAAACGCGGTCACCTTCGGATAGATCGATGTGCGCTCGTAGCTTTGGACGAAGCTCGGTTGTCCGACGACGCGGACGATTTTCCGAAGCTGGGGATGGACCATCTGAAGGACCGGAGGCGCCAAGACGCTCGGGGCAATCTTTCGTTCTTTGCGGCAGCCCGATGCCGCGAGGGCGGCCAGAAGCCAGAAACCAGCCGGCGGCAGCGAGCCGAACCAACACGGATATTAGGCCGAAAAGCAGTTTGCACCGCTGATCTCCAGTTGCAGATGAGACGGACGGGCTGGTCCGCCGGGAATCTCGAATTGCCAGCTAGGTCCGTGTTTCGGGGGCCTGCTCTTCTTCGGCCGCGTTTTCATCACGATTGTCCTGTTGGTCACTCCCGTTGGCTTGAGCGAAGAGCTGTGGGTCGTAGTGAGAGCTCTCCGGGTTGCCAGGGTAGATTGAGGGCGAGCGGGGCTCGTTCCGGCCGATCACCAGCGCGAAAATCGAGGGGAGCACCAGCAAGGTGGCAAACGTGGACATCACCAGCCCGCCGATCACAGCCCGGCCGAGCGGAGCTTCCATTTGACTGCCACGCTCCAACGCCAGCGCCATCGGCACCATGCCGACGGTCATCGCGCAGGCTGTCATCAAGATCGGCCGCAGCCGTTCACTCGCGCCGAGGATGGCCGCTTCGTGTGAAGGCTTGCCCCCCTTCCAGTGCTCGTCCATGAACGTGACCATCATCACCGAGTTGGACACGGACACGCCCAGGCACATGATCGAACCCATGAACGACTCGATGTTGAGCGTCGTGTTGGTGAAGTAGAGCATGGTCACGATCCCGGCGAGGACTCCCGGTACGGCCCCGATGGAGATCAGGGCCAGGCGAGGGGACTGGAAATAAGCCGTCAAAAGAATGAGGATGACGAACACAGAGACCCCCAGTCCGATCCCCAGTGCCTTGAACATCTCGGTCATTGACGGGAGCTGGCCCATCTCTTCGACTCGCACGCCGCGGGGTGGGTCGCCGGCGTCCGTCGACCGCCTGGCGGACCTGCTTGCGCCGCTCGGCCCATGTCCTCGCCCTCGACGTTGGCGACCACGGTCAGGTAGCGCTGCGACATGTCGCGGTCGTACTCGCCGGGCCGCACACTCGTGTGAACCCGGCCGTCCTTCAACACGTCGCGGACCATCATGGGAACATCGGGATTGACCGACTCCAGCGGCAACTCCTCGACATCCTCCGGCTTGTCAATCCGCAGCGGCGGAACCTGGATTTGCACCAGATAGTCGAAGCCGGTCTTCACGTCGATCCAGTAGTTGAGGTTCGTGAAACGGGTTGAGGACGTCGCCATGACCAGCGCGCGCTTCACGTGCTCGGCGGTCACGCCGATCAACCCCGCCAACTCGCGGTCGATCTCGACCTCGACCGTGGGATAGTCGAGCGTCTGCTCGAAGCCGACATCGCGCAGGAACGAGATGTGCTTCAACTCGCCGGCGATTTTTTCCGCATGCTTGCGGACCTCGTCATAATCGGTGCCGACGATGCGAACCGCGATTGGCTTCGAGGAGCCGAAGCTCATGACCTGGCTCACGATGTCGCCCGGTTCGAATCCGAACGTGGCCAGTTCCGCTTGTTGCCGTGCTTCCGCCTTGGGCAAGCCCCCTGCCCCTCCTCCCTGCTCCAACCGTTCGGCCAGCCACGGAACCACCCGCTCGGGGAGGACCTTGCGAAGCCGCTCACGAAACTCGTCGAGTTTGATGCCGCTATCCTCCGTCAAGTCGACTCGCAGCCAGCCGTCGTCCGGCCCGCGCATGAACAGCACCATGTTATCGATGCCGAAGTTTGGGGCGACCTGACCGACGAAGCCCATCGTGATCTCGACGTTCCCGGTGCCTGCCTCCTTCTCGATCTCCTGGAGACACTTCAAACCCATCTCTCGGGTCAGCTCGTAGCTCGACCCGGGCGGCGGCCGGAACCGCAGCACGAATTCCCCTGAATCGATCTGCGGAAACAATTCCGTACCGACCTCAACCCCAGCATCCCCAGGATCAGGCCACACGCGACGAGATAGACCATGACCACTAACCAGCGGAACCGGACGAACCGGTCCACGGCCTTGTGATAACCATGTTGATCCGATCGAACAGACCGGGCTTCTTCTCGCCGTGCTCCGCGTGATGCCCCTTGTGCTTGAGCAGGTACACGCTCATGATCGGCACGAACGTGCTGGAGAGCAGGTATGACGAGATCATGGCAAAGCCCACCGCCAGGGTCAGCGGCATGAACAGCGACCGCAGCGGGTCTTCCATGATGAACGCCGGGATGAACACCGAAAGGATGCACAACAAGGCCAACAGCCGCGGCACGGCTGTCGCGTTGCTGGCGTGCAGCACCGCCGAGGCGATGTTCGAGGTGTGCTCCATCTGCACGTGAGTGTTCTCGATGGTCACCGTCGCCTCATCGACCAGGATGCCGATGGCCAGCGCCATGCCGCCCAGCGACATGATGTTGATCGTGTTGCCCGTCACCCAGAGTCCGAATAACGACCCGGTCAAGGCGAGCGGGATGTTGCAGACAACGACAAGCACGCTCCGCATGTCACGGAGGAACAGCAGGATCATCAGGCCGGTCAAGCCCGCGCCGATCGCACCCTCGGTGGCCACGCTCTCGACGGCGTGCACGACCGTGGGCGACTCATCGAACTCGAAGCTGATCTTCACGTCCTTGGGGACGGCGTTGCGGAACTCCTCCATCGACTTGTGAACGTCGGCCACCACCGTCAGCGTCGAGCCGGTGTCCTTCTTGATGATCGGCAGATGGATCGCCTTCTCGCCGTTGACGAGCGCATAGCCGTAGGTGATGTCGGTATCGTCCTGGATGGTCGCCACGTCGCGGAGGTAGACGTTCTGGCCCAGCTTGACCGGGATGGTGCCCAGACGCTGGATGTCCACCACCGTGGCGTTGTTGTGGACGATCGGCATCGAGTCCTTGATGTAGATGTTCCCCGAGGGAATCACGACGTTCCCTTTCGCCAGGGCTTCGACCACGTGCTGAGGGTTCAGGTTGTATTCGAGAAGTTTTCGCGGATCGACATTGATGATGATCGACCGCATGTTCGGGCCGAAGGGGGAGATAGCGACCGTGCCGGGAACGTTTTTCTGCACGAGCGGCCGGATGATGTTCTGCGCCAGGTCTCCCATCGCCCCGAGCGACGTTTTGTCGCCCTCGCTCGTGAACACGAGGTAGCCGATCGGGACGCTGCCGGCGTCCATGCGCATGATCAAGGGGGGCAAGGACCCCGGCGGCATCCACGCCAAGGCCCGGTCGGACATGGCCACCACCTGGGCCATGGCCTGGCCCATGTCGGTACCGTGGAAGAACGACAAGTCAACCAAGCCGACCTGCTGGATGTTTCGCGAATTGATGTCCTGGACGCCGTCGACGTATTGAAAATACAACTCGAGCTCGTTGACGATGAACCCCTCGATCTGGTCGGGACTCATGCCGATGAAATCGAAGAAGACGTAGATTCTCGGGGTGTTCAGCGAGGGGAAAATATCCACTCGCATCCGTTCAAAGGCCAGCATACCGAGGCTGATCAGACCCACGACCAGCATCATGGTCGTGATGGGGTGATCCATCGCCAGGACGGTCGGATTCGCTGAACTCGCTTTCTGGGTGGATTCGGCAGCCACGAGTAAAGCTCCTCGAAACAACGCGCCACGCCCCTCTTGCCAGGCCTCCGAACGCATTCGCAATCAGCCTGTGCTATTCGCTGATTCAGTAATATAAGCGTGGCAACAGTACCGAGACCGCCCTCTCGCGTGACGACTACTCCAGCACTTACTCCCTACGCGATAGCTCGCTCGGGGCTGGTTTCGGCATCCACGCATGCGTGCATGCCACAGGCAGGTGCCCTGTCGTCGAGCCTTGCGCATCTGCCAGGAATTGTGACACAATTATGACTCCGCTAGCAACAATCATGCCGGCGCCGTGCGAAAACAGGCGATAAGTGGCCGTAGATGAATGACTTGAGCGATTGCACCCGAGGAAAATCGTTTATTGCCGCTGAGGTCGTGTCGAATCAGGCTTCGCTGGCCCCGCAGGTTTTTCCGCGGTATCCACCACATGCTTGGCCCAATCGTTCTTTGCTGATCCGCGACGGAAGCTCATGCCACGTGGGGGCATTTCCGGGTGAGCGGAGAAGAGCATGATACCACGGTTTCGTTAAAACTCGGTCCTAGGTTGGGGGGGTTCAGGGCAAAGTGGTCCGAGCGGGCCTTTGGGCGAGGGGTCGATTGGGTCTCCGGCTTGCGGATAGCTGCCCAGATTGAGGCTGCGGAGTGTCTCGAAATCCGCAATCGCACCATTGATGAAGTTGTCTGCGTACCCGACCGCGTCGGACGCGTCCATGGCTGCCGTAAAGGCCTCCAGCGCGACGAGATCCGCCGTGACATCCGCCAAGTGAGAGAGGGGCCCCGGCCCGGGGACGGGGCCCATGATACCCCATTCCCGTGGTTCACGTCGAAGGTCGAGGGAATGCATTCCGAGCGCCGCGGTATTGGCCGCCCGGACGACCGCGGCGATCGCTTGTTCGCGGACGAAATCGCCCCGCGCAGCATTCTCGCTCGATGTGATCTGGCGGATCACGGACTCGCAGGCGGCGCAGGGCAAACCTCGAGCGAAATCCTCGGCGATCTCGATGGCGTCCGCGACAGCCGACCGGCAGCTCTCTTTTTCGGGATGGCCATCAGGAAGGACTGCAAGGCGCTCGAACCCGACGCGCACAACGCGCGGCGAACGCGGCGAGCGCCCGGAACGGGAGCTTCTTCAGATCCTCGATTGTGTATCTGGGAATGATCATTTTGGCCTCGATAAGCTTGAGATCGACTACCGTCCTCGTGCTGAGTGTTCGGAAACGATTCGCTGCCGATCTCCTCAGATAGTGATCTGGCCGAGCGACAGGAAGCTGCGGACCCGCGATGAACCCGTTCGTGCTGCGCAGCGGATCCGAAGTCAACAGCGTCTTCGTATTTGCGAGTGGGCCGACTGGCGGCTCGTCGACAAGCAGGCAAAAAAACGCCATGAACCACAAGTACTCCCAGGATTGGATCGAACGAGCCCGGTCGGCGCTGGCGGAAGCATCGCGGCGATCAGGACGATGGCGGATCGTAGACATCGATGTGCTCGGGACACCCGGGAGCGAGCAAGCTGCGCGCTTGAGCGACGACCGCCGGGCTGGCGCACGAGGACGAGGAACTTGCCCCCCTTGACGTGCGTTTCGTATTTGAGCGCCTCGGTCTCTCGGAACGCCCCAGCCGATGAGCGCGCCCGCCAGGCCGCCCAGAAGTGTTCCCGCAAAGCCACCTTCTATTCCTGCCAAAAACGCCGCCGCGATTGGACCGGCGACCACGACGACACCGAGTCCCGGCAAGATGAGAAATCCTGCTCCGACGAACAAGCCGAACAGGCCGCCGAACAACGCCCCGGTCCCTGCCCCAGCCTTGGCGTAGTCGCCGAGGCTGACGAAGCCATACGGCTCCTCAGTCGTCTGAAAGTCGCGGCCAACGATCGAAAGATCGCCGAGTGCAAATCCCTCCTTGTGGAGCAGCCGCACCGCGCGCTCGGCCGAAGGGTGGTCGGGATAAACCGCTACGACGCTAGAAACTAGCGGAGTTTCAGCCTGGCTCATCATTGCTCTCTCTTTTTCGTAATAAATCTTATTAAGTTAACGAGATCACGACTCTAACTGGCGCCACGACGACTCGGCGTCGGGCGGGTTCCAATCGCGCAAGTCCGATCATTTCGCTAACTCAGCCGCCATTGCCCTGGCACTTGGCGGGCGATCTGCGGCAGGCTTTCGCTTTCACTCGGTCCTGATCGCCTCCTACCGAGCGGCCGGTTTCTTCGAGGGTGTGACGTCTGACAACTCGCTGCACTACACGACTTCCCAGGTCAGTTTCCATGGTCCCCTACTCAAGTTCGCGAAGGACGTAAACGAGCGTCGTATCATATTTCCCAAGGGGCCGCGTCATACTGTTATGATATAATTATAATAATTAAACCGATCATATACTAAGTGCTGTCGGGATACGATTTGAATGCCAGGAATGGCTTATCAGCAGCCTAGAGGCGCCCAACGCTTGGATTTGGCACGCGTGGTCACCCCCAAACCTCCCCTTCGCAAGGGGGGAAAGGGTGCGGCCGACTTTTCTCCCCTTGCGAAGGGGGCCAGGGGGGGTGGTTTGCCTTGGCCGAGACACGTGCTCAGTCCAATCGTTGGGCGCTCTAGTAATACGATTTATGTCAGCGCGGTTTGCATTATCTCGATTATTGCAACGCATTGATTTCGGTTCAATCCATCTTCGGCTTGAGCAGGCCCATTGGTCGTTTTCGCGCAATCGGACGGTGCGATCGGAATCCCCGGATATTAATGCATGCGAGCATCTATAGACATTGGGATCCCGTTGTCATAGAATTACACCGTCAGTACCCTGGGCTGCGGCACCGCGTTTTTCCCTTTTTCTGCGCGGAATCACGACCTGACGGAACATCGCATTCCAATCGCCGGCAAGACCGAGCGTGGTGGTTGCGTTGTGTCATCGACGGCGACCGGTTCTGCGTGCGGCCAAGGGAGCGACCATGAAATGCGAAGCCACGATATGCAATTCAGGTCGACCCGCCTTGCCGCAGAGATTGGCGAATTGTTCGGCTGTCGACGGATCAGGCCGAGTCGAGGCAAGACACAGGGTGGTGAGGCGTGTCCTTGCCGGCCGGCCCGACTTGATCACAGCGGGCGGGGCGTGCCGAATGTGTCGCGTGAGCCTGAAAACGCTCTGCAAGTGGATCGACGCCGGACTGTGGCCTCTGCCGCGCTTTGTCCGTCATGAGGTGTACTTCTACGAACGAGCGACGTGCATTGCTGGATCACCACAGGATACTGGGCTGCCGGTTCGCAGTTTCGTGAGCGCCCCACAATGTGACGACTGACACCAGAGTCTTTGACATCAGAGTCTTGGTCAAACCGGCGCGGATGCCCCCAGCGAAAGGAACAATGTCGCGCTTTTGCTAAGTGCCGAACCCCATGATTGCCGACGACGAACGCGACGCCAGCGGCTCCCACTGCGGGCACCAAGATCATGAACGGCCCCCACGGGCTAGCCGGGGTGTGGGCGTTGGCGTCATACACGACCGACCACTGCCCGAGGAAGAGCAAGTTGTGGAACAGCGCGATCAGGCCACGGAAGACGACGGCCGACAAGGCCCCAACCACTCCGACCACCACCGACCAGGCGAAATGGCTGAGCGGGCCCAGCCGCTGCACTACTGGTGCCGCCGCTTGTGTGCTCATGAATGAACTCTATGCCCCTGCGTGTTTCAAAGTCCCTCGTTGATCCACTCCCAAGCCTTGTCCCGTTCGGCGATGTCATAAAACCGGATTTCGGCGCGGGAGAAGACCGGCCTGGACAACTTGGTCATCCAGGCTTCCCAGGCTCGGTCACCGACGACGGCGCAGCGCTCGATCTGGCGGGCGTGACGGACATCGGACTTGATCTCATCCCACCGCGCGGAGCTCGATCCCGTGGAACTCCGTCATCTCGATCAGGCATCGAACGCCTCCGTGCTCCTCGATCAGTTTCTCGAGCATTGGCACGAACTGCTGGTAGTCCTCATGCAGGAGCTTGCCGCTGATCCTCATGCCGAACAGCTTGTCGGACCCATGAGTCAATATTTCGATCATCGACCGTCCTCCGCTTCGTTGAATCGTATTCTCGAAGTCCCTTCGCTCGTCCAAAAGGCACGATCGTCGCGATGATCACTCCTCAAAGCCGCTCACGGCCGTTTGGGGTGTCGACACGGCCGCGGCCGGAACGAGGTAATCAGAAACCGGCTCATTCATCAGGCCCATCCCCACCCTCATGGAACCGGTCCTCGATGAGCGCGCAGCGCGGCCGTCGCCGCCTCAGCGTCTGGCCCGATCGCTTCGAGCTCGATTCGGGCGCCGAACTCGGCGGCCAGCGTCAACAAATCCAGGATGCTGCGACCGTTGGCGGCACGGCCGTTACAGCAGACTCGAACTTCCGCTCGGAATTGCTGAGACAGTTGAACGAACAGGCTGGCCGCCCTCATGTGAAAGCCGAGTGGGTTGGTAACCTCCACCTGGCGGCGGCTCGACTCCGGCATGGCTGGCTCTCCTTCCGGACTGCCAGCTCGCGGTTCAAAACCGAAACCGTGAGCGCGATACCACTGATCAGCAAACAAACAGCTCTCACGAAAAGGGAAAGATCCCACACGCGATGTCGCCTGGTCGGCACACGGCGAAACGGTGGGCCCCCAGCCCCGCTCACGAACTCTGTGCGAGGTAGGCCTCGACTTCCGCGATCGCCCGCTCGATGTTCTCGCGGTGCGAATGATCGGTCTGCGCGTCCTTCTCGTTGGTCAGGCGACGGATCAGTTCCTCCGCCGCCTCCCGCGGCGAATCGCCCGATCCAGACAGATTA
>CAWAAW010000020.1:0-93804 GCA_963779785.1 uncultured Planctomycetota bacterium | reverse complement strand
GCAGCCTGCTGTCTTTGACGAAGAAGGCCGCCAAGGTCCAGCACTTGCTTCAGAGGAGGGTGGTGGCGGCGCGTGCCTGCAATTATAACGAGGTGCCAGCCCGATTGCTCGGGCTCCTTTTTCCGAGGCGTATTCGCGGACCGGGAGCCGATGAGACCACCGGGCGCGTTTCGACGCAGAGGCCAACTCCCCCGCGTTGTTCGTGTGAAGGACCTGTCAGATTTGATGGCCCTCGACGATCGCGCCATGGACCTGGCGCCCCGCTCCCCGCCGCTGTCGTCACGGTACACCTAAATGCTCTTCGCTCCAACTGGTTTCTCCTGCCAGTAAGTTGGCTCGCGTTCATGGTAGGCTCCAACCGGAGATTGTATCGCAAGGCCTGGACCAGGAATCGTGCTAGAAACCAGGCAATTTAACACGCTCCGCCTTGACTCTTGCTGTGCAGATGGTATCCGATAAAGTGGGCTGTCCGAAACAAAACCGGGTGCCCGCTGGGTCCCCCAGGGGTCCGCGCGCTTTGAACGGCAGCTCATCTTGTGCAATCAAGTGAAATACGAGTGCTCAGCCGTGCCTTTTCTGTTTTGCTCAGCCACCCGCGACGACCTGGCTCTGGCGCTGGTGCAGCCCGGCCAGTCGGTCGAGCGCCTCGTGGACACCGACGAGGTCCAGCCCCAAGTCGTCGAAGTAGTCCACTACCGCGACTACCGCGTCGAGCAGGATCCGCCGCTGACCCCCGCCGCGCCGGGCCGTGGCCCGCCGCCGGGCGTGCTCGATGAGAACCTCCCGCATGTTCCGCGCCGGGACGGGGGCGGGCAACCGCGAGCGGAGGCATTCCCGCCACCATCCCGGCGCCGAAGCACTCGGATCGTAACGGACCGCACCCCTCTTTGACACGAACACAGGAGTCCCACGATGAAGATCCTCATGGTTCTGACCTCCCACGACCAGCTCGGCAACACGGGCCGCAAAACCGGCTTCTGGCTCGAGGAGTTCGCCGCGCCCTACTTCACTTTTCTCGATGCCGGAGCGACCGTGACCGTCGCCTCGCCCAAAGGGGGGCAGCCGCCTCTCGACCCGGTGAGCGACACGCCTGAGGGCCAAACCGAATTGACGCGGCGTTTCAAACAAGATCCCGCGGCCCAGGCAGTGCTGGCGAACACCTTGCGGCTCAGCGACGTCAAAGCCTCGGATTATGACGCGGTCTTCTATCCCGGCGGCCACGGCCCGATGTGGGACTTGGCCGAGGATCCGCGTTCAATCGCCCTCATCGAGTCCTTCTACAGTTCTGGCAAACCGGTCGCTGCCGTCTGCCATGCGCCCGGCGTGCTCCATCGTGTCAAGTTCCAGGGCCAGCCGCTCGTGCAGGGCAAGCGGGTGACGGGCTTCACCAATGGCGAGGAGGAGGCGGTGCACCTCACCAAGGTTGTGCCGTTCCTCGTGGAGGATGAGTTGAAGCGCTCGGTGGGCTTTATGAAAAGGTAGAGAACTGGAAAGCCTTCGTCGTCAGCGACGGGAGGCTCGTCACCGGTCAGAATCCAGCCTCGTCCAAGCCCGGGGCCGAGGCGCTGTTAAGACTTCTGGCCTAGCGCAGAACAGAAACGGGGGACAAGAACACAGAAATGGGGGACATAGCTGCTTTTACACGTCCTCCTTACGCGGTCGTCCCTGGGGATGCAAGGACGACTCAGCCCCAGCCGTATCGCCGTCTCCCGAGTCCAGGCGTCCCGGCCACAGGGTCGGCCTCGCGACACCGAATGCCGCAACCGTTGCAGGTCGCCCCCAGAGAGCGGCTCGTTGACGCGATCCAGCCACCGCTCATCGCGGACCGGCTCTTCGCCCTGCCACAGCAGCGGATCGTCGCGCCTCCAACCCGTTAGGCTCGACCACTTCCAATCCTCGGCTCGCGACACCAATTCGGCCCCGCAACGCATTGCGCTCGACATAGCGGAGCACCGTAACGAGATGGTCGCCATCCCGGACGGGAAAGGCCGTGAAGCGCCCCTGCCAGACGTGCCCTGTGGTGCCGTAATGGCGATGCTAGCGCTGGGCGTGCGTCGTGAGCAGCCACTGCATCCAACGTCCCAGCTCGCCATCATGATGATGCCTCAGTACCAAGTGGAAGTGGTTGGGCATGAGGCAATAGCCGAGCAGGTCCACCGGCAAGCGGGCGCGTGCGCCGATGATCGCCTCGAAGGCGCCGGAATCGCCGGGCATGCGGAAGACGGCCTCGCGGCGGTTGCCCCGTTTGAGGGCGTGGTACCACATAATACCGACCGAGGCGCGAGCAGTTCACGGCATGTCATCAAGATAGTCGACGAGGTGCATGCTGTCAATAAAGGCATATGTCCCCGGTTTTCCGTCCCAGGCAGACGATCCGCGATCATTTTGAAGATAGGGTCCGAACGCAGAGTATCGTGGTTGTTTTGATCCTCGTAGCCGGCGAGGATGCCGTAGATCCGCTGCCGAACCATGGTCAGTAGCGGCTGCCGAATGAAGTCGGCGTCCCGCAGGTCCTTGATCGCGGCGGCGAACTGCTCGGTGAGCCGGATCTGTCCATCGAACTGACGGATTGGCAGCAGCCCTGCGTCGCTTGAGAGCAGTGCGTCAGAAATCTCGACGTGAACCGGCCGGGAACGTAAGAAATCAAGTGACAACCGCAGAACAGTCTGTAAACCCACGGAAGACCTCGCGGTTGACGTAGAAAGTGAGCTGCAACAACACCTTATACGCGTCGCGATGGCTGTTTGTTGGCGCGGTATGAATAATCCGGATTAGCTCCGTATGATCTAGAGTGCCGCCGAGATTCTGTAAGAACGCGTTCCAAGGGCGCTGGCCAGCCGACCCGAGGCAGTCCCAATAGTTGTACTACGATCTCTTGTCCTTCTTTTACTGCCTGAGGGGTCCGGACCATCGCGGCCCGCGGCAGTCCGAACCGGACTGGTCGCGGCCGCGAGACAACACAGGATTCGAGCGAAGGGATTCGATCTTGAGAATTCCTCGTGACGGACGTCGCGTGAGCGGGCACTACTCTGAGGAGACGAACGACCAAGGAGATCGAACAAAATGGCGGGCAGCCCATCGGACCCAATCTACCGGCTGTTCAATATCGGAGCGGTCGGGCCGCTCTCCGATGCTCAGCTAGTCGACCGATTTGTCGCGCGGCGCGATGAGGCGGCGGAGGCGGCCTTCGAGGAGCTCGTGAACCGACATGGTCCGATGGTGCTTCGGGTCTGTCGAAGCGTTCTTCACTGCGAGCATGATGCGGAGGATGCTTTTCAGGCCGTCTTCCTTGTGCTGGCCAACCGGGCCAGCTCGATCCGCGGGAGTGGATCGGTCGCCAGTTGGCTCTTCGGAGTCGCGCAGCGCGTGGCGAATCGCAGTAAGCGGAGCGCGGCGAGGCGGAATGCCCTCAACCAGCTCGTCGCGGGGCGGACCTCTGAAAGCTATCTCCCGGCTGAGTACGACCCCGACTGGGAGATCCTCCACGAGGAAATCGCTGGCTTGCCCGAACAACTTCGCGCTCCCGTCGTCCTCTGCTGCCTGCAAGGGCTGACCTACGCGGCGGCGGCGCATCAACTCGCTCTCTCGGAAATGGCCGTCCGCGGTCGGTTGGCCCGGGCACGCGATCGGCTGCGTCAGCGGCTGACCGGGCGGGGCGTCACGGTCCCGGGTGGCCTCGTTGTCGCCGGTGCGGCAGGTCAGGCTCAGGCGCCCATTCCGATGACGCTGATTCATTCCACCAGTCGCATCGCGCTTGGATTCCTCGCGGGAGACACGGCCGCCATTTTGGCGAGGAGAGTCATGACTTCCATGCTGCTTGGCCAGCTCCGGGTCGCGATGGTCTTGCTATGCCTTGGCACCGGGGGTGGCTACTGGGCTTGGCATGCCCTGGGCTCGGCGATCGAAGGAAATGGAAACGGTCAAGGCACTTTCGGCCCGCCTACAGTGAAAGCGCGTGCCTTGTCGCAGCCGCCGCGGACCGATCGCTACGGCGACCCCTTGCCGCCGGAGGCCGCGATGCGGCTGGGCACCGTTCGGTTCCGGCAGGCTTCGTCTCTCAAACGCATCATCTATTCGTCAGACGGTCAGCTCGTTGTGACGGAAGCCGAACAGGACATCCTCGTAGTCCGTGGTGCGCGAGACGGGAAGATGGTGCGACAGATCGCCTTCGGAAGCGAAGGAGTCATCGACTTCAGCCTGTCGCCCGATGAGAAGACAATCGCGACCGCGGGGTTCCGCCTTGAGCTCAAGCGGAACGCGGTCGCCAATCACCTGACCTTCACTGACATGGCCACCGGCCAGACCGTCCGACGGGGCGAATGGGACGATCAGGACAACGTGGAGAACGTTGCCTATCTTCCAGATGGCAAGACTGTGGCGACCGTGAACATCAAGGGGGTCCTTCGGCTCTGGGACGTCGCCACCGCGAAAGTCCGGCACGAGGAACGACTCGGCGAAGGAAGGTTTCGCGATGCCATGGCGTTCTCGCGAGATGCCAGGAGCCGCATGCTTGCGATCGCCTGGGGACAAACCATCGACCTGTGGGACGTTGTGCAACTCCGCCGAACCCGGCGGATCACTCTCGACGGACGGTATGATCCGAATTGCCTCGAGTTCTCGCCCGATGGGACGACCCTGGCCGCGGGCGTCGCGTCGCGCGGGTCGGAGATCCGGCTATGGCGTGTCAGCGACGGCAACTTGATCGGGCGGTTCAAGAGCCGGAAGAACGCCCACGTATCCTACATGGCGTATTCGCCCGACGGGAAAGCTCCTGGCCGCGATCGGCAGTGGCGGCCCGCTTGTGTTCTTCGACACCGCGACCGGGCAGGAGCTGGACCTGTTACCGGGCGCTCCTTTGGTCGACGGGCCGCTGGCCTTCTCATCCGATGGAAGGACGCTCGCGACCACCGGAGACCGGCAGACCCTCCACTTCTGGGACCTGGCGACTGGCCAGGATCGATTGGCGACTCCCGAAGATCACCAGGGCGACGTGGTGGCCCTCGCATTCCTCGACGACGGCAAGACGCTCGTCTCCGGCAGCCGCGACCGGACCGCCCGGATCTGGGACCTGGCGACGGGACGATCGACGAGAATGCTGCCCCACGGCGGCTGGGTCGAGTCGCTCTCGGTCTCGGCCGACGGGGCGCTCCTCGCCACGGCCTCGTCCGTCCCGGAGTGGGGGACAGTCCGTGTGTGGAACCTCAAGACCGGCGAGCGGCTTCACGCCTGGACGGTCGAGGCGCACGAGTCTTCGGGGTGTGACGCTCAGCGAGGACGGCTCCTCCGCGATCGCGGCACTAGGCGACGGCTCCCTCCGTCGCTGGGATGTCTCGACCGGGAAGGAGCAGTCCCATCGCCCAGCCGAAGACTGGAGAAGTTACCCGCGGCAGGACACGCGGAGGCTTGAGCCGACATCGCCCGGGCCGTCTTCTCGCGCGATGGCCGGTCGCTCGCCTTGATCGGCGGGGGCTGGGTGCAGCTCATAGACGTCGCCAGCGGCGAACGCCGTTTCAAGGCTCTCGCGGCTGAGATCGGCGTGTGCATTCGCGCCCGATGGCGAGAGCCTGGCGGTCGTCGAGAAGATGACCGCCAGGGACATCCGGGCGGGCAATTGGTGCGGATCCAGGCCCGTCACGAGCACGATCGCCTGGCTCGACAGCCGGACGGGCCATGTGCGCCGCGAGATCGATGTTGCCCGAGTCCGCACGTGAAGTCCCTGGCGTTCTCGCCCGACGGGCAGGCC
Organism: uncultured Planctomycetota bacterium; assembly: GCA_963779785.1. GTDB lineage: Bacteria > Planctomycetota > Planctomycetia > Isosphaerales > Isosphaeraceae > CAVRFS01. The sequence goes on along the minus strand of CAWAAW010000020.1, from coordinate 88,061 downwards.
ATCGCCGTTGGTACCATGTTGTCCGAGCCGGCGCGGGGTCATCCGCATCTTCCGGCTGCACGACAAAAAGGAGATCCAGACGATCGAGTCGCCATGCCCCTGGATCGAGGTCCTGGCTTCACGCCCGATGGCAAGCGGATCGTCGCGGGCCTGTCGGATACGTCGATCGTGATCTGGGATGTTCGCCCGGTAGACGATCAACGCAGACGATCAAAAGCTGAGTAAACTTCACAATGATTTCGGAGAGCGTCACAGATTACGCGGAGCACTTCAAAGGCGAATGGGTCGGAGTACCCGAGGAAGATGGCGATCACTGTACTCGGTCCCCTTCGACTCGGCATAATCGGAGACTGGCCATAAGAAGCCCATAGCCAGGCGGGCAATCACCACCGCCGGTACCGGATCACCGGGGGCCGCGAGCTGCTTAACGACTGGACGGTTGCGATTCACCATGGAGGACCGGTCAGGGCGGGCGAGAGATACGGTTTGCTTCCTCGAAATCGGATGACGTGCGGACAGTCATGCGCGACCGGCTGCGTCCGCGCCTGTCGGCGGCAAACGCATTGGATATGCCCTATCCCCTGACGGAATTGAGCACGGCACCCGGCTTTGACGCCTCGGCCTGGCTATCAGGCGAGGTAATGGCCAGGTTCTCCTTTCCGATGTCAATGGCGCGCGATACCGAGATAGCGTGAAAGATGATTTTGTCGCCCGCTTTACCTCCTGGGAGTTGGGCAACACCTTCGCAGAAATGTCTCCGTTCGACCTCATGACGTTGAGCGAAGCGTCAGCCCCGCCAGATCATCCCGGGGCGTAGGCCTTCGTTATCGGCCCTACTTGCCGGCCAACGCTTCAGCCACAGCCTTCTCAAGCGCGGTGCCTTGGAGGCCCCGGGCGATGAGCTTGCCGTCGGGGCCGATCAGGCATGTCGCGTCGGGTTGCAGCGCACCGTAGTTAATGGCGATCGGGTCGTACAATTCGTCGCGGAGCACGGCTTGCGACCAGGATAACCCCGCCGATTGGATGACCCGAGTCGCCTCGCTCGGATCTATCAGAGACACAGAGGCCGACCATCGTGAAGCGCTTGTTGCTTCCGAATCGTTCATGGATGGCCAGGAACGTTGCCGCGTCGGGAATGCCTTGCGGGTAGCCGCCAGAAGTGGAGCAGGACTGTTTTGCCGTGCAAGGACGCAAGACTCAGGGCCTGGCCTCCAATCGTCGTGACCGCGAAGGGCGGAGCTGTCTGCCCGGCGCCGGGCGGTTTCCGCCGCTTGCGCAGGAGGAAGGACAATTCGGCGGTTCCACTCTCAGGGACGCTGATTCGCTGGAGCGGCGCGAGGTCATACACATCACGAGGGCCCCGGACTGTGATCGCGTACTCATGATCGGGCATCAGGCTCTGGCTGCGATAGCGGCCGTCCGGCTGTCGGACGAATTGACTTACATAACCCTGCGCCTCGATCGTGTAACGGGCCATGACCGAGAGTTCCTCCGGAACGGCACCGTCCTCCGTCTTCACCGAGACCAGCACGGTGGGCGCCCGATACGCGATGATGGTTAACTGGCGGTCGCCTTCGACGACGCCCAGGCGCGCGGGCGGCACCGGCAGGATCGGGCCATTGGGGTCAATCCGGTGCTTGAACGCCGTTGCCTCGTCCTCGGGCAGTACCGTCACGCACGCACGTTTCAGGCCCTGGGGCGCATAAAAGACAACGCGTCCGTCGTCGTCGGGCTGGTCCTGAACGCCCCAGGCGGTGGGCTCCCAGGGATCTTCGCGCTCGGGGGCATTCAGCGCCGAGGTAGTTCCTTCCCTCCTGCGGTTGGCGGGGACGGGGAAGCGGCCGGGCGGGTGCGGGTCGTCCGGGAGCAGACCCCAGAGCATCGTGGTACTCCCGCGGGTCGGTTTCCCCTTCGAATCGACGAAGCGCAGCTCGACTCGGACGGTTGGCATCTCGCGGAGTTTGAGCGGTTCGGGGCTCGCCTCCTCCTTGAGATAGACTCGCGCCGGCTGGACGACACGGATGGCTCGGGCGTGCGCTGCTGCATCAAGATCCCAGTCGTAGTACGGGCTCTGTCCTTCTCCATAGATCAGATAATTCGCGGGGCGGAGCGGCCCCAGGGCGAAGGTGCCGTCGGCCTCGGTCGTGGTCGAATGCCGATCGCGCCCCTTCAGCGGATAGGCGGTGATCGTCTGGCCGGCAATAGGCCGGTCTGCCGAGTCGACAAGCCGGCCCGAGAGTCGGATCCCGCGCGCAGCACGATCCGGCCGAGGTCGGTCGGGGCCCAGACATGCGGTTGCCCGAGGGCGTTATCCGTACCCCAGAAGTGCTGATAGGGAGCGAAGGGGAATCGTGCCCGGGAGTTGCGCGGCGGTCCCACGAAAAGGGCCAACGCGTGAGTTTTCGGCATCCGCCTGCGGATGCGGCCCTCGTCGTCCGTCTGCCCGTCGTAATCGTCCGTGATGATGGGTATGAGAAGGCTGGTTCTGCTCGGCCCGTGTTCGAACGCGTACGGGATACCGGCCGCCGGCTTGCCCCCGGGCACCACGACCTGGCCGGTGTACTCGAGTCCTCGCTCGAGCGCGATCGTCGTGAAAAAGGGCGCCTCGCCCCTTGCTTGCTCGCGGATTAGCTCGGCGAGCGCAACCTGGCTCGATTTCCGGGAAATGAACTCGGGATGGCTGATCCGCAGCGCGATAAAAAGTCGCGGCTCGGCCACCTGTTCGGCCGGAAACTCGACGCGGAATCTCCCCTGAGCGTCGGTCCGAATGATGCTCGTGCCGGCCCAAGCCGGCGGCGTCCGCGCCGTAGAGCCACGGATGGAACGCTCCAGAAGGATCTCGGCGCCCCGACCGGCTTGCCGGTCTCGCGCTCAATGACCTGGCCCGAGAATGCGACGTCTCCACCAGGACCGACGTCCGATGCCGTCGCGGCCGGGCTGGCGAACAGCAGGCCAGCCAGCACGACCGTCGCCCTCACGACACCGACGGCGGCCCGGCCAGACTCGGTTCGCAACGATTCATCAGCGCCGAGATCGCTCGGGCGCCGGATTTGTGTGTCCCACATGGTCGATCTCCCGCAGTCGCCGGCTCAGAGTCCAGGCCAATATCGTACACGCTTCAAGGCGCTCCAACCACCCGCCAGAGCCGGCGGAGCATGGTGGGTTGCCATGCCCGGATCGGCATGTTTAGCCTCCCTAGACGACCCTGCACGATTCTGGGACTCGTGAGCGCCCGGCCGGCACGCCGTCCGCCCCGGGCGCCGGCGACGACCCCGGCGCGCCACGACCGATCTGATTTGGACCATGAGATCGGTGATCGCGCGGCGGTCGCACCGCGCGGCGAGGTGCTCCCCGCCGTCGGTCAGCGCCGCGCCCTGCCGAGCCACCGCGGGACCGTGGCCTTGTACCGGCGATACGCCTCGCCGAACCGCGCCTCCAGGCCGCGCTCCTCCCAGGGCACGACCCCCCGCATCGCCACCGCCAGGACCACCAACCCGACCAGGACGGCGACGCTTCCGAACAGGATCGCCCAGCCGAGCCAGAGCGCCAGCTCGGCGACATAGATCGGGTTGCGCGAGAAGGCGTAGGGGCCACCCGTCATCAGGTAGGGTGGGGTCAACACCTCGATCCGCTCCGGGAGTTCCGGGACCCGAGCCAGGCCCGCGGCCAGGTCCCAGACGAGGACGGCGGTCCCCGCCGCGACCGGGATCAGCCCGAGCAGGTTCCAGAGCGCCGGGCGGCCGTCCGCCCGGCCGCGACGGGTCGTGAGCAACGAGACGCCCACGGCAGCCCGCCATGAGCGAGCGGCAATGCCACCAGCCAGGCGAAGAGCCCGAGGGCAACAACGACCCAGCGAGGAACACCGGCCCTGCGCAGCGGGTTCCCGTCGGTGCCCTCGGTGGTGCTCATGCGCCATCTCCGGACCCGGGGCGCCGGGTCACCGGCCACGGCCGGCGGGACGTTCGGCAGCGCTGGGCGAAACCATATCAGGGTCACGGGCACCCCCACCAGGCCTCATGATTGTACAATTGCCTGCATGCACCATGCCGCTTGACGCCTGCCCTGAAAAGCTGTCTCATAAAAGGGGATTCCGCGACAGCAATTATCTATCCTGGGTATGGATCTCACCGAATAGCCATCGCGATCCTCGTGCGAGGACTAACTCTTGCAATTCCCTGCCATGACAACCCGACGGTTGATGGCCGTTATCGCGGCCAGCTCCATCGCACTTTGGCTGGGTATCACCGCCGACCGCGTGAATCACGACTACCGACAAAGCGGACGGGTGTACCATCTCTGGGAACGCCGTGGCGTCTTCGAGCCAGGTTCCCTTTTTAACTCCCAGCATCCCGCCCCTTCTGGCCCCGATACTGGCGGAGGCTATTCGGTCAACCTTGGCCCGGCTCCTATGCCTGCGATCACTGCATCGAAACCCACAACCGATACGGCCGCCTGGCGCTTACGATCGCAATACCATCGGATAATCCAAACCTGAAGGTTCTCTCACCGGACGCCCATTACGCAAATCGGGCACTTTCCCAATACTACAAGGAATACGTGCCCCGACATTGGAAGAAGCACGCAGACGGAGAATGGCTCAGGTAGGAGGACTCTCATGCCGATCACGTTGTCTGATGCGGCTACGGGGCCGAGTATCAGTCAGGTTGCTCAAAATTCGCCGAATCCGCATCGATTATCTTGACCGCTCACACGACCATCCAGACCCTCATCTTACCGGCGACGCCCATTCGCCGAATACCTTCCGATGAGGCTCAGCAAACAGGCATGTCGGCGCCGGAGATGTTACGAAAACGAGCGCGGCCGGCCGAGCGCACGGTACCACGAGTTCAGGGGTGGACCGAACCACCGATCAGCCGATGCCGATGATCCCGGTCGGAGGTTCGGACGACTCGCCGCGGCGGGAGACCGACGGTTCAACGAGATTGACGCGACCTGAACTGAAGTTGGTTGGGCGGTCGACGCCACGTCGCAGGAATTGGTAGGAAGATCAAGGCAATCAAAAGAGTCACCCACGACCGATACGGCGATCACATCGCCTTGTAAGCACGAGACGGTTCGTAGAGGGTGAAAAAAGAAAAAACCGGCCAGAGATCAGGTTCCAAACGACTACCTCTCCCCTAGTCGTTCAAAACCCAATCAACTGACCGGTTGGCTCAAGAGCCTCGGGACACGGACTGATACCAATGGCCCGAGCGTTGTGTGAGAAAGGGCGAGCGGGGGGTCGTGCGAGGCATCCCGCTCGCCCTTTGGCGGGGAGCCGCTCCATTAATTTGAAACGACTATCGCCAATGGGGTGGATTCTTAAAAGTTATATCGTTTCGATCGGAGGCTATCGCCTACCTGTTTGCTGTTTTTCACTTGGTCTGAATCTGAGATATTGTGGAAAGCAAAACGAGTGCCAGTATCATCTCGAATGGACGAAGAAAAGCGATCCGAATGGGTCTGGTTCTTGTCGAAGAGCAACACAAATAGGCTGTGCCATTGAGGATTACGTCGTCCGACAAAGAAATGATAAAGATCGGGTTCGATCGATTCCCGACGGCGATCTTGCACCCTCGCCCGTCCATTTTTTGTGCACTCAAGCTCAAGATGACTGCATCGCCTCGTGAATCGGCGGACATTTCTGATGAATGAAGATGAAACATCGGATCAAAAGATTCTCGGACGTCTGACTCGCGCGACTCACGGCGTGGGTCTGTCAGGGAAATGAGCAGCCACTGACGCGCTGGCTGGACCGTGAGCTGGACTCCGAGGGGGTCCCGTTTCGCCTGACGATTCCCGAGTGGCATGAGTGTTTGCGTGTCCTGGCCGCGGCCAGGACGACAAGGTCGGGAATGGCCGGTGACCTGGGATGAGCCGCGTCACCCGGCTGATTCAGACCACCTTGCGGTTCTCACGGCCAGACGGCTCCGCCGCCACCGACTTTGCATCGTCGAGTGGAGCAACGGCCGACGGGCTCGGAATCCCGCGAATCGAAGCCGGAGCTTCCAGCACGAGGTGTTGTCGCTCGATGAGTGGGTGGTTGTCCCAAAGGAAAGGGGAGCATCCCCCAGGTGCGCTCGCCGCCTGGGCGAGCACCGACCGGGTCCTGGCGGTCCTTCGCGCCGATGGTCTAGCCACCGCGGATTTCCTGGCCATCGACCATCGGCATGCCCGATCGGATTGCCGTTTCGAGCTCTTCGGTGCCGGCCGATCCTGGCTGGGACCGTCGTGGACGAATCGCTGGCGAGGCCGGGACGACGACGTCGCCCCCGTCCCCAAGCCTGGATCTCGACCTCGGCGGCCGCTCTGGCCGAATGGTCCTCTCGTGCCGGCGCATTGCGGCTGACTCGGTCCACAGTCCTCTTGCGTGCGCGGCGCCTGGCGCTGTTGGCCGTCCTACGTCGAGAAAAGCGCGACGCTGTCCGCAGACTCTCGAAGTTCGCGTTTCCTGTGCCGGCGACAATCACGGCCGTGCCTGACCAAAACTCCCGCGCCTTCCTTCTCACGGAGCCGAAGAAACGAGGCTCCGCGCAGGTCCTGCCGATCGGACTTCCTTGTGCTGCCTATGCCACTGATCGCGGCAAGTTTCAGACCGAGGGCGATGAGCTTGTCTTGAACCAAACCGCGATCGGCCGCCGATGCTTGGCTTCCTCTGCTCGTGTCGTGGGACTCGGCTCGCAACCGCAAGGACGTGCACTGGCGCATCTTGACGGTCTCGGAACGATCGCGGATCGTTGGCCCGGACAAGGCGTTCGCCGCGCGTGTGAGCTGGGGTCGACACGAAACCTACGTCATCTACCGCAGCCTGGGCCCTCCCGCGACCCGCGCGTTTCTCGGACATCACACGCGGGCTCGGTTCCTGGTTGGTCTGTTCACTTCGGATGGGACCGTCGAGCCGATCCTCGAAATCAACTGAATCGATTGGTTCAGGGGGCTCCTCGCTTGGGTGTCGACATGATGGTCGCCAGCGACCAAGCCGATGTAGACCAAGGTGACTGCCACGGTCAAATAGCCCGAGTGCTGGTGGGCCGTCCGCATCGATGCTTGACCCTGAAGAATGAGCAGTCCCATCACGAGCTGCGAGACGATCAACACGGCCGCCAGAAACCCGAGGATCAGGAGAAACGGTTTCATTACCTTGCCATATCCTTCAGAATAGAGTGACCAGTTTGGAATCCGTGTGTTGGACTTCGCCTACGATATCCGCTTGCAAGAAAGATCGAGGACCCTGCCCTTCGCGGGTTCCCCCTCTTCGCGAGGATCAGCCGAGAATACCAGGTCTTGCCATTCATGAACACGGAACGGATTCGGCATAACCTTGAAACGGTCCAGCGCCTGATCGCCGAGGCGGCCCGCCGATCCGGGCGAACGGCTGACGCCGTGCGGCTCGTCGCCGTGACCAAGAAAAGTCCCCCCGAATCGATCAGGGCCCTGGTTGCTTGCGGAGCCGCGATCTTGGCGAAAACTATCCCCAGGAGCTCTGGAGCAAGATCGAGGCTCTGGCCGACCTTGACGTGCCGGTACGCTGGCATCTGATTGGACACTTGCAATCCAACAAGGTCAAGAAAACGCTGTCGAAGGTCCGGATGATTCATTCTGTCGACTCGCTCGATTTGTTACGAACCCTCGACAAGTCGGCAGCGGACCTGACCGATCCGCCGGCCGTCTGCTTGCAGGTCAATACATCGGGCGAAGCCAGCAAGCATGGTTGGACAATCGAGCAGATTTTGAGTGACGCCGCGTCGATCGCCGCCTGCCGCACGATTCCGATTGTTGGGTTGATGACGATGGCCGCGCTGGGGACGACGGCCGAGGAGGCGCGCCCTTCGTTCAGCCGGCTCCGCGAGCTGCGCGACGAGCTGCGGCAGCGTACGGACTTGCCCCTGGCGGAGCTATCGATGGGTATGTCGAACGATTTCGAGGTGGCCATCGAGGAAGGGGCAACCTTGGTGCGGGTCGGCTCGGCCCTTTTTGAAGGGGTCGAGTCATGATCTCGATTGCCCGCCATGCCGACGGGGTAGTCCTGCCGATCCTGGCCCATCCCGGCGCGAAGCGCAACGCGGTTCTCGGTGAGCGCGCCGGCATGCTGCGAATCGCCGTGACGTCGCCGCCGGACAAAGGGAAGGCCAACACCGCGATCCAATCGGTGCTGGCCGAATGCCTCGGCTGCAAGGCCGCGCAGGTTACCTTGCTTTCGGGAGCCACCTCGCGCCGAAAGCGTTTTCTGATCGTTGGGATGCCGGAAGCGGAGCTGAGTCGCAGGTTGGACGTTCTTCTGCGCGAATCCGGGCAGTCGAGCGTCGCATCGTGAGCCGGTCTCGATCGACCGGAAGCCGTCGATTCGAATGGATGAGAGAATGACTGGATATCCTGCGGAAACGACGATCAAACCCTGGGACGGTCCGCCCCCTCATGCGGTCGTCCGGGTTCCGGGCTCGAAGAGTTTGACGAACCGGGCGCTGGTCGTGGCGGCGATGGCCGATGGGACGAGTGTTTTGACCGGAGCGCTTGACTGCGAGGATACTCGCGTGATGGTCGAGGCGCTCCGGACGCTGGGGATCGAGGTCGCGCACGACCCGGCTTCCGCCACGATTCGGATTCAAGGCTGCGGCGGCAAGATTCCCGCGCGCGCGGCTGCGCTCAATGTCGCCAACTCGGGCACCAGTCTCCGTTTCTTGACGGCGATGCTGGCCACGGCCCAGGGGACATACCAGCTCGACGGCAGCCCGCGCATGCGGCAGCGGCCGATCTCCGACCTGCTCGACGCGCTCCGCGGCCTCGGCGCCGACGCGAAATCGGACCTCGGCACCGGCTGCCCGCCGGTGACGATCAACGCCAGCGGCCTCGATGGCGGCTACGCCTTTGTGAAGGGCGACGTATCGAGCCAGTTCTTGAGCGGCCTGCTCATGGCATTGCCTTATTCCAGCGATATCACCACGGTCGAGGTTCAAGGCGTTCTGGTGTCTCAGCCCTACGTCGCCATGACTTTATCGGTCATGGAAGCCTTCGGCGTGACGATCGGCAACCGCAAGTTTCACCGGTTCGACGTCTATCCGGCCCGATATCGAGGTCGCGACTACGCGATCGAGCCCGACGCATCAGCCGCCAGCTACTTTTTCGCGATGGCCGCCATCACCGGGGGCTCGATCACCGTCGACGGGCTGGGTACAACGAGCATCCAAGGGGACATGACCTTCGTGGACGTCCTCGAGCACATGGGCTGCACGGTCGTGCGACGAGTCCGCCAGGACGACCGTCACGGCCGGCAGGCTGCGCGCGGTGGACGTCGACATGAACGCGCTTTCCGACACCGTGATGACGCTGGCCGTGGTGGCTCTGTTTGCCGACGGCGTGTCGCGAATTCGCAACGTGGCTCATATCCGGCACAAAGAGAGCGACCGGATCGCCGCGCTCGCGGTCGAGCTGCGCAAGCTGGGAGCGCGGGTTGATGAGCTACCGGACGGCCTGGTGATCGACCCACCTCCACCCGACCGGCTCCACGGGGGCGTCGATCGCAACCTACGACGATCACCGCATGGCGATGTCGTTCGCCCTGGCTGGGTTGCGAATCCCCGGGGTGACGATCCAGGACCCCGGTTGCGTGGCCAAGACGTATCCAGGCTTCTGGGATGACCTGGAGAGGCTGCGAACGGGGCACCCGCCGAAGGGCAGGGTCGCCCCAACTCATTATGACCTGATCTTTGATCTGACCCTCGCACTTCACCTCCAGAAGCAATCCATCGGATCATCGGCGATGAACTCCAGTGCGTCGTCCAGCGGAAGGATCGTGCCGCCGAATGTCGCCAACCTTCCGCCAGCGGTCGGAATACGAAGTCCCAGTAAAGCACCTCGAAGTTGCCTTGTGTGTCCTTGGGGCGCAGTCGGGCGAATGGCCGTCCAGTATCCTCGCGAATCAAGGTGTATCCCTTCAAGTCCTTACGGACGGAAACGCCTCCACCTTGTTCTTGGTTGAATGCTTTGATCCGGCTCTGGATAAAATCGAGAATGATCGCCTCTCCGCCTTGCCCCGAGTCGCGGGCCGGAGTCGTGGCGCCACTTTCTGGATACGACGGTTCGGCGGCTTCTTCGACTTCATTAGCAGCTCCTTTCATCACCGTTGTTCGAGCGACCCATCCGTGCACGAGCCACCCGAATCGATCTCGGCTTCGCCATATCCCGATTGCGTCCATCATAACCGATCGGATACCGGAGGAAGTAGGGCCGAGTGAACCGGTCGTGTCCGCGAGTCTGTGCGGACCACCGGCGAAAACGGGTAGAATCAGGCGGGGTGGTGACCCTCCCGACGGCCAAACTCAACCAAAGTCGGTCTTCAGCGGGGCGGGGAGATCATGAAGAACGGGGCGGACGTACTGGTGGACGGACTGGCTCGTCATGGAGTGCGCGATCTGTTCGGGATGCCGGGCTCGCACTCGACGACGATTTACGACGCGATCGGCCGATCGGGCTCCATTCGCACGATCCTGATCCGCAACGAGCAGGCCGGCGCCTTCGCCGCGGATGGCTACGCGCGGGTCTCGGGCCGGCCGGGAGTCGTCTGCACGACGGCCGGCCCCGGCGCGACCAATGCGCTGACGGGAGTCGCCGAATGCTGGGCCGACTCGGTCCCGATCCTCCTGCTCGCGGGTCAGGTCAACGCCGACACGCTCGATCGCGAGTGTGGCAATTATCACGAGATCGATCTCGAGGGAATCTTCAGGCCGGTGACGAATTGGTGTGGTACGGCGCGCCGGCCCGGGCAGATTCCGGCATTGCTCGGCAAGGCGTTCCAGGCGATGACCTGGGGCCGTCCGCGTCCATCCGCGCTGTTCCTTCCTCAAGACGTGATGCGTTTGGAGTGCTCGGCGACGGCCGATCTGCCGGCGTTTCCGCCTCGCCCCGAGCCGACCGTTCCGCTCGATGCGATCGCGCGGGCGGCGGAGATTCTGGCCGGAGCGGAGCGCCCGATCATTCTGGCCGGCGGAGGTGCACTCTGGTCCGGAGCGGCCGACGAGATCGAAGCCCTGGCCGCGACTCTGGGCGCACCGATCATCACCACGCTCAATGCGAAGGGCTTGATCGACGAGCGCAATCCCCTGTCGCTCGGTCATGGGCGGTCGATCGGCGCTCGCTTGGCGCTGCCGCACGCCGATGTCATGCTCGCCGTCGGCTGCCGCTTTACCGAGGTCTTCACCGACTGGCGGCGCATGCCGGTTCCGAAAACGTTGATCCAGATCGACCTCGACCCCGAGCAGATCGGCATGAATCACCCGGTGGCCGTCGGGATCGTCGCCGACGCCAAGGCAGCACTTCAGCGCGCTGCTCACGATGATTCCGCCCTCCCTCGATCGGCCACGGTTGGGACGACCTTTGGAAGCAGGCGCGTGCCGCGCGGCTCATCAAAGCCGGAATGGTTGATCGATGCGCTGCGAGCCAGCTCTGCCGAGCGAAGTCCCTGTGTTCACCGATGCCTGCGAGATGGGGTATCGCATGCAGTCCGACTTCCCGGCCCACGGCCCGCGACGGTTCTTCTATCCGTCCAATTACATCGCGCTGGGCTGGGCGTTCCCGGCGGCGATCGGCGCGGCCGTGGCTCTGGGCGACCGGCCGGTCGTCTCGGTCAGTGGGGACGGCGGCTTCGTGATGACCGCCCAAGAGCTGGCCACCGCGGTCCGTTACCGCCTGCGCGTCATCGCCCTGGTCCATAACGACTCGACCTATGGCGCGATCAAGAACATCCAGAATCGTAACCACCAGGGTCGATTCCTGGACGTCGATCTGAACAACCCCGACTTTCTCGAGCTCGCGGCCGCGTATGGGGTCCCCGGTCGCCGGGTTCAACGGGCCGACGACTTCCAGGCCGCCGTGCGGGAATCGCTCGAGCGCGACGGCCCGTCGCTGATCGAGGTCCCCGACGATTGGCGGCAGTTGCGCGACCTTGCCACTCCGTCACGTTCTTGACGATCGATCGCGAAGCGGCTCAAGGTGAACCGAGCGGTCGCGGCCGCGACACCAGGGGAATCGCCCGAAGCGGGAATGGCAAGCCGTTGAAGCGGTTCGCCTGACCTCCATCAGAAGAACCTCGGCATTGGCACCGCCGCGGTCCGGGAAGCGGCGTGGGCAGGTCCAGGTTCCCTCGGCACTCAGGCCCGCGAAGACGACGACGGAGCGGTCGGCGGCCAGCGGGCTCGGGCCCGCCGCGACGACCGCCGTGTGGGGATGGGCGAACGTTTCGCCCGCCATGGTGAACGAGGCCGTTCCAAAGCTGATCGGCAGGGCCTTGGCCAATCGAGCGGTCAGGCGGTTGGTCGCCGGTCGGCCGACCAGGAGGATGTGAACGTCCTTCAGCATGCTGTCGTTGATCTCGGTGTCGGCCTTGATCGGCACCGTGAAGTTCGCAAAGCGGCTCGCCAGTTTCCGCTGCAAGGCCAGGGCCGCCTCGCGCTGGGCTTCGGTCTCGGCGACAGTGCCATAAACGATCAGGGCTTTGTCAAGTTCGCCGTTCGAAACGAATCGACCGACCAATAGCGGCCCGAGGCCCGGCGAGCCTGGACGTCCGCGCTGAGCTTCGGCCGGGAATCGCCGTTGCTCCAGGCTTCTTTCAGGTCACCGAGCGGTTTGCCGTGAGCCTTTTCCGCAGCCGCAAAGAAGGAGGCCGTCGAGACGGCGTGGCCGGCGTGCGCACGGCCGATACTCGTCCATGAACGTCTCGAACCGCGATTCTCCGAGCAAGCCGCGCAGCTCCGCCAGGATCAAGACCCCTTTGCCGGCGGCGATCTCGTACCATTCGTCGCTGCGCAGGTCGGCGCGCGTCTCACTCAAGTGGCATGTCCTTACCGCCTCGACGGGCGACGGCCGTCAGGTAGCGCGAGGTCGGCACGAACATGGCCTGCGCGAGCTTCTCGTGGTCGCGCACGCTCAGACGATGACCGTTCTTGGCATGGGCCTTGATCGCCTTCTCCTCGACGACGATCCGTTCATAATCGGCGAAGGCGGCCGCGAGCCAGATATCGCCGTCCGATTCCGGGCAGGAGCGTTCCATGCCAGAGCGGGGCGTGTTCGTGTTCGTGCGGGCTCTCTTGGTCTGCAGGACGTCAACCGGGCGAGGTCGACCGGCTTCGCCGTCCCGGTGGCATTGGCCGCGGGTGGGTCAACCCGGAGAACCGTCCAATCGTTGGGCACAAGGGTCTTCATGTCGGGAAACTTATGGCGCTCGGTGTCGGTCGGCTCCCAGGCCCGGCCCAGGGGCGGCCCGAACTTGGCCCAGGTCGTCATTTCCTTGGCCATCGCCGTTGTGGTGAATTTCGCGTCCAACGAATGCGAGGCCGCCAGGGGCGGGGTCGTGAACGCCAGGAAGCCAAAATCGACGTCGATCGCCTTGTTCTTCCGGTCGAAAAGCTTGAGCCACGATCGGTCGCGGTCGGAGGGGTGGAACACGACGTTGGCCGGAGAACCGTCCAGGGCCGGCACGGTCTCGAGCCTCACTTGAAGGTCCTTGGCGTTGTTGCAGCCCCAGTAAAACCCGGTCGTCCCGCCGAACCATTCGTTCTTGCTACTGCGCCACAAGCGGCTCTGGTGAGTGCCCAGCTCGAACATCGCGACCTCATTGGTCTTGGTGTCGGCCAGCAGCCACTCGTTGGTGTAGAGTCCGTTGTTGCCTTGTTTCAGGATCTGGACGGATTGGTCGATCGAGTCGGAATACTGAAGGGCGCGGCGGATGCGGTCGACCAGCGGGATGCCGCTGGCGTCGAATTTGGTCTGGGCAAGTGTCGTCTCGCAGACGACCATGCCGCGGTCATTCATGTAATAATCGAGGCCGCTCATGATGCCGCCGGGGTACGTTTGCATGAGCACGCGATGGCCGTGGCTGGGCTTGATATCGAGCCAGACGTTGTAGTGGTAGGCGTGGAAGAGATTCCACATGGTGATGTGGCCGATGACGACCTGGCCATCGCGCGGTGGCGGGCCCGGTCGCCGCGAAAGCGCTGCAATGAGATTCCTTGGGACGCGTCGGCCCTTGTTCGGCGGGCTCGCGAAATCGCCGGCCTTCCAGGCCGGTCGCCGTGGCCTCGAGGGCATTTTCGAGGAAGTTGGTTTCGACGTCGGCGTTGATCGTCACGACATCCAGGAGATCGATCGGCCGGCCGTCAAACTTGGCGCCGGCGGCCGCGGCTCCGTCGGCGATTCCCTTCATCTCCTCGAGATACTCACGGTCGAACCGCCGCAAGAAGAGCGCGTCGGCGATCAGCCGTAAGTCCTTCCAGGCGTCGGCGGGAGCCCGCTGGCTGCGATACGTCGCCAATTCCCGGACGAACCCGGCGATCTCCGGCGCCATCAAGCGGCCGTGCTGATAGCCCCGTTCGTAAGGCTCTCCCTCAATGTGCAGCACGATCCATCCGGCTTGCGGGTAGCGATAACCCGACCCGAACCGACCCACCGAGGCCGGGTCCGGTCGAAAAGACGCCGCGCTGGCGGACGAGTCCGGACCCGCCGCCCGCGACGTCGACGGCTCCCCGGCGAGCAAGATCAAAGCCGAGTAACAGCAATAGGCGTTCGGTTCAAGATCGACATGATCATCCGTAGCCGTTGAAAACAACTGAGGACTCGCTACCTGACCGTGGCCGGAAAGTCGGGGCGGATATCGAGCGATCAACCCTCACGGCCGGACAATGGCACGCGACTATTCGAACACGAAAAGCGCGGTCAGTCGTGCCACACCGGTCCGTCGACGGTGGGAGCCGAAGAAGCTGTCGGTGACGAATGCGGCGCAGCTACTCAGAATGAATCATCACTGATCAAGTTGCCATCGGCGCGGTTTCCGAGAAAACGATAGATATGTTGGTCAATCGAGTGCTTGAGCAATCGGACTGAACCGTCGGCGAAGAGGAAGTTGTTGCCGACGGGATGCGAGCTGAGAAAGCCGCCGACATAATCGATCGGTAAGATCCCGTCTTCCACCATCGATTGCCACCGTCGTTGAGATCGTTCGTCGGAAGAACCTGCCTGAGATAAATTGATGCTGCCTCTCGGTGGTGCGTGCGCATCGGGCGTCATTGATGGGATGTCCCGTGTTTCGCAGAGTGGCCCGCGTCCCCGAGGCCCAGCCCAGCGTCGGGCTTCCGCGGCGCATCTCGCCGAGCAGAATGGTGTAGGCCGGCCCATCGGTGATGTCGTCGTAACTGACTCGGCTGTTCAAGTAAAGGATGCCCGTGTTGTCCGCCGCGATCGGCGCCTCGACGTCGTTATGGCAGCCGGCATAACTGGTCAAGGCGGACGCTCCGCTCTAAAGCCATCCGAGGGACAAAGGAGCGTCTGGATCTTGGAATCGCGAGCCGTCTCGTTACTCGGCGCGTAGACGCCTTCCCGAAAATCGAAGTGGCGATAGATCGACTCGTTGTTCCATATACGGGAGGATCTGCACAATCCAGCTATAATGATATCCATCGGGCAAGTTGTGAATGGGGCCTTTGTCGTTGACCACGCCCGGGGGGAATACCCGGTGGGTCGAGGCATAATTGCCCAGAGCGACGCCCAGTTGCAGCATGTTGTTGCCGCACTGGACCCGGCGCGCCATCTCGCGCGACGACTGAATCGCCGGCAGGAGCAAGGCGATCAAGACGGCGATGATCGCGACCACGAACAACAGCTCGATCATCGTGAAAGCCAAACGTCGTCTCATCGCCGGGCGCTCCCTTTTGCTTTGCATTGTGCTCAGAACTTGTCGGCGTCGATGATCTCGCCGTCGGCGCGGTTGGCCAGCAGCCTGAAGACGCTGGCGGTGATCGAGGTCTTGAGGAACCGGACCGAGCCGTCGCCGAACGTGAAGTTGCCGCCGCCGGGATGACGGCTGCTGTAGCCTCCGACAAACGTCGGTGTGCCAGCAGCGGCATGCAAGGCGTCCTCGTCAGGGGAGTCGCCTTCACTTCCGCTGGACCCGGAAACGACGATCGACGCGGCCCCGGGAGCCCGTTGACCGGTTGATCCCCGAGCCGGTATTCCGCAGACTGGCGCGGGTCCCGGAAGCCCAACCCAGGCCCAGGCCGTCGTTCAGCTTCTCACCCAGGACGATCGTCTGCGACGTGCCGTCGGGAACGTCTTCGTACCGGATCGCACTGTTCAGGAAGAGCACGCCCTTGTTATTGGCCGCGATCGGTGCCTCGACGTCATGGTGGGAGCCCACGTAGCTCGTCATGGAGGCGCTGCCCGCTCCCCGATTCGGGCCCGGATCGGAGGGGCAAAGAAAGCCTCGGACCAGGGTCATTCGGGTCGTCGAGTTCTCGGTCTCATAAAGGCCGATCTTGAAGTTAAAATGATTATAGACGTTCCTCATCTCCATGTATGGCAGGATCTGGGGGAGCCAGCCAAAATGGTATCCCACGGGCTGATCGAGAATCGGGCCGGTAGACGTTGACCACGCCCGGGGGAAGGACTTCATGCGACGATTCGTAGTTTTGCATGGCGATGCCGAGTTGCATCAGGTTGTTGACACACTGGGCTCGCCGCGCGGCCTCACGCGCTGCCTGGACGGCCGGCAAGAGCAGCGCGATCAACACGGCGATGATCGCGATCACGACCAGTAGCTCGATCAGAGTGAACCCGTGATGAGAATCGGACAACTTTCTCCCAGCCGGACGAACCGCCCGAGACGGGAGGACGAACGACAGCTTGGATCATGGCGCGACTCCTACTTTGCTTTTGTTCGGTTCCAGATCGATCAACATTTGTTTGGAATGCCGCGACCGGCGCGGCGGATCGGGAGGATAATCGGCCTGGACCCGAATCCGACGGCGATTGGCCTCGCCGGCGATCGGTTCGACGGCGATCGTCACGATGGCCGCCGATCGATCGGCCTGCCCGGTCGAACCGGTGGGCGCGGTTGCTTCCGGTAGGCCCAGCTCGCTCGCGGTGATCGGCCAGGTCTCGCCGGTGTAGTTGTGATCGAGGGTGAGACGGGCAAGCGCTCGATCGACTCCCGACTCCGCCAGCCATTCGGCCTGAAGGTGCCGCTCCCGATCGCGATTCACCTCGCGCTGGGCCAGACCGACCTTGAGCAGCGCCCCGCTGATCAGGGTGATGATCAGCAGGCAGACGAGCACCGCGATCGTGGTCATTCCTCGTCGTGAATTCGAGGTCGTTGCGACGATCATCGTTTTTCGCCTCCTTGGTTTGCCGAGTGGTCCAACCCGGTCCTTCCCCTGCAACGCCGCCACTTCCAACGGCCGCGGCGGTTCAATCGGGTTCTTGCCGGAGTCATGGGTCACGACCAGCACCACCAGCCGGCGCGCCCCTTCGTCGCGAAGCTCGAATCGCGAATCGCTGCCGGGGGAAGCGAGTACGACTCGCGCCGGCTCAACTTCCCATCCTTGGTTTCAACCCGGACGACCTCTCGGCGTTGCGGCTCGTAGAGCACGTCGTGATTGGGCTCGAGGGTCAGTCGCAGGCTGGCGGGTTTCGCCGCGGCCTTCTGGTCCAGTTGGGCGGCATCGCTGGCGTGGGCGTCCTGGCGGATCTGCCGAGCCCAGCCGTTCGAGCGACACGGCCGCGCTCAAGCGGGCGTGGCCGTCGGCGTTCAATCGCATCAAGAGTTGGATCGTGAGCGCGCAGAGCGCGAGCATCGCCGCCACTCCGGTCATCACGACCATGATTTCGAGAATCGTAATGCCCCGTCGCGACGAACGGCGGCGCGTCGGCGAGGCTTCCGTTTGGTTCAAGATCATGATGCCGGCCTCCGTCGTTCGATCCACGAGGTCAAGCGGACCGGTGCCTCCCATTCGCCCGAGCGGCCCTTCCAGCGGAGCCGGATCGCAATCCGCTTGGCCGATCGGCCGGCGCCGGGTTCGCTGTTGGTCACCTCGACCGACCAGGTCGGAGTCGGGGAGCGACTGGCCAGCCGTCGTGGAGAGCGTGATTCGGCGAGTCAGGTCGGGCGTGACCTCCTCAAACGGATAGGCGGTGATCCGCTCCATCACGTTGGCGACCTCGAGCACGGCCCGCTGTCGCCGCTCGGCCGCGCGGCGCTCGAGCGCGACCCAGCCCAGCACCTTGACCGTCAGCGACATCGCGATCATGAGAATGACCGTCGCCATGGCCACTTCGGCAAGCAGCGAACCGCGGCGTTTCCGCCCGATGGCTTTCTTGTCGGCTCGGTTCAGGTGGTGATCGGAAGGGCTTGGCGGCCGCTCCGCCCTCCCGGGTGGTCGCGCCATCATACTCTCGATAACTCCGTAATCAGCTTCACCAGCGGGGCGAAGTAGGCCATGGCAAACAAGAACACAATGAAGCCGAGCGTGAGCACGACCAGTGGGAACAGGAACTGAATCAATGCCTGGATCTTGATCGCCAGCCGCCGCTCGCTGGTTTCGGCGAGTTCCGCCAGGGCCCACGCCAGGTTGCCGACCGAGGCGGACGATCTGAGCACCTCGGCATTCGGCCGAGCGAATCAGGCCGTGATGCAGCAGCGACTCGATCCAGTCGGCCCCTTGTTGCACGTCCGACTCGACAGCAGCAGCTTGCGGCGGACCCAGCGCGTCGGATAGTGGTTGGACAGGGTCGACAGTCCCAGCGAGATCGGCTTGCCCGCCTCGACCACCAGCGACAGCGAGCGGAGGATGAGCGCCGTGTGCCGCCGTCGCAGAAGCCGATCGAAAAGTGGGAAGTCGTAATTGCCCTGTCTCAGGAATGACAGCGGGATGTAGAAGAGAAGGAAGAACTCGAGCAATAGAAACGGAAAGAACAAGTAAAAGTACTTGATGATGAAATGACTGGCGTCGATCGTGATGACCGTGATCTCGGGCAAAGGCAGATTGAAGTCTCTGAAAATCGCTTCAAGCTTGGGTATGATGAAATAAAGCATGAAACGAGCCGATCGTCTGCATCGCCAACAGGAGCACAAGGATATAGGTGAGTCGTCCGGCGATCGCCGTCCAGATCGGCAACTGGGTCATCCGGGCTGTCGCGGCGAGCCGCAATGCCTTTGGCAGTTTGCCGGTGGCCTGACCGATCCACGACAAGAAGACCGCGTCACGCGACATGACTTTCGGCGTCCGTTCGAGTGCTTCGGGGAGCGTGGCTCCCCAGTTGATGTAGGCAGCCAGATCCTTGATCCGCTGGTGCGACCTGCCGCGATATTGATCGGCGAATGCCACGATGGCGGGCGCCATCGGCATCTCCCGTTCGGCCGCGATCGCCATTACGCACAAGAGCGAATCCTGGCGGCTCGCCCGCCGCCGCGCCAGGATAACCCCCCCGCCGATCACCGCCGCGACCAACACGACCAGGCCGCCGACCAGTAAGACCGAGCCGATCAACAGGAACAGCCAGAGCAGGACCGCCACGACGACGATCGTGAACATCAGGTGCCGCACCCGCCAGCCCTCGGGTCGGGGCATTACCGTGAGCTCCGCCGGATCAAACTCCGGTTCCGGTTCGTGCTCGGCGCCTGGAGTGTCCGTTTCCCAGTAAGTCTCTTCGCCTGCAAACGGCTCGGCGGGTCCCGTGGCCACGGCTCTCTCCGATCAAGGTCGATCGATCTTACCCGGACAACCGGCTGATCAACGTGATGAGGGGAAGGAACAACCCGGGAATGACCATGACGATTCCCAGGACGAGAAGGACGCACAAAACGGTGACCACGGTCCCGGTAAAGGTCGAGTGCGAGCGCGCCCGCGCCTCGAACATCGCGCCCGCCATGTGCAGCACCTCGGGCAAGCTCTTGTCTCTTTCCGCCCAGCGCAAGAGACTGGGGAGTCCCGGAGGGAACAGCCGCTTTTCCGTCATCGCCTGTGCCAACGACTGGCCCGACTCGACCTGGCCGGCCATGACGCGGCACGATTCGTCAAGGTCGGCGTCCTGAACCCCTTCACCCGTCAGCCGGAGTGCTTCGGGCAACGGCAGATGACTTTCCAGCAGCAAGGCCAATAAATGACAAAACTCGGCGAGCGACGTGGTGCGCCAGACCAAGCCTACAATCGGGAGCCGGGCCGCCAGACTGCGCCGCATCGGTGCTTTCAAGAAGACGCGGCCCGCCAGCCACGGTACAAAGACCCACTCCCAAGACGATCGCCACCGGCGCCCAGACGGTATTAACCACTCGCGACATGGCCAGGATGGCTAGAGTCAACATCGGCAAGGGAACGTTGAAATTCCTATAGATTGACTCGAACTGGCTGATCAGGATCGTGCTGACGAGGACGAAAAGAGCCAGGGCCGCACACGCGGTGATAAGCGGATAGGCCAGGTTGAGCCAAAGTTTGCGTCTGACCTCGGTCCCGATCCCGACATACCCCGAGAATCGGCTCAAGAAATCGCCCAGATTGCCGGATCGGATGCCGGCGATCACCAGCCCTCGCAAGTGAGGCGGAATCCGGCCTCCCTGGACGTCAATCGCCTGCTCAAGTGGCAAGCCCGTCTCGAGCGTCTGGGCCAGCTCGGTCATTGATCGGCGGAGTGCACCTCGCGGCAGCTCCTCGGAGAGCGCGGCCAGACCAGCGCCGAGCGGTGAACCGGCGCGGGTCAAACCGGCGATCTGCTGCGAGAGCTGCGCGGTATCCGCCCCGTTCAGTACCCCCCGCGCTCCGTTTGCTCCCCAATGATCCGACATGGCGACCTCCACTCCACTCCACCTCAACTCACATCCGACACCGCACCGGGCGAGTTAGGACATCCCCAGCTCTTTAAGCAGGTTGATGAGCGGCAGAAACAGGGCGAGTGCGTAGAACAGCGTCGCGGTCCCGCCGATGCCGACGATCAGGATCGTGGGCAGGAAGCACGTAGAGTTTCTCAGCCTGGTAATTCGCACGCTTGCGGTAAAGATCGGCCAGGTTGTGCAGAGCCGCGACCAGCGACCCTTGCTCCTGCCCTGTCGCCAGGACCCAGCGCAACATCGGGAGAAAGCTTTGGTGGTCGATCGTGCTCAAGGCCGTCACGGCTGGCTCGCCTCGCTTGACCGCCTCGGCCATTTGAGCCGCGCCACGCTTCAACCGTGTCGTTGCCGGTCGCTTCGGACGCCAAGATCAGGGCGGACGGATAGGCCACATGATGCTCGAGCAACAGCGCGAGCAGCTCGGAGAAGTTGGCCGTCTCGTAATCGACCAGAAGTGACCGCATCCAGGGAATCAACCGCAAAACGTTCCAGGCACTCGCGTTGAAACTGTGCGACTCTTCCGGAGCGAAACCAGGCGATCGCCAGCAATGCCAGGAGGACCGGTCCGACCGGCCACCAGTAGTCCGACGTTTCGCCGATCCAGGTCAGCCAGCGGAGCGGAGCGGCCACGGGAAGACCAAGTTCCACGAAGATTTTCACGAAATCAGGGCACTGCCATTCGCACCAGCCCGACGAACAGCCCGTAAGCCAAGCGCCAGCACCATGACGGGATACCAAAGAGCCAGCCCGATGGCACGGCGGGCCTCCGAATAACTGCGGACATACCGGGCCAAACCTTCGAGGGCGACCGGCAGTTGCCCGGACCGCGCTCCGGCTTCCACAACCGCCCGATACAAGGGAGGAATCGTCTGCTTCTCACCATTGAGTGCATCCACCAGACTCTCGCCGCGGCTCATCCGTTGACCGAGAGCGGCAGCGATCCGGCCCAGCCGGCCCCGGATGTCCCTTCCAGCCACCAGCAACCCCCGCTCGAGCGGAACCCCCGCCCGCACCAGGGCTGCGATCTCCTCGTTCAGCGCGAGCAGTTGATCGATCGTGATCGGACCGGGCGGTCTTGCCCCCAGCTCGCCCTGCGACATCGTGCACCGACCTCCCTCGCGCCTCGCTCACCTACGACAGTTGTGACATACCCATCTCACCACAGTTGTCCGAGGCTGTCAAGTCGCGTCTCAACGCAATTCAAGAGGTTGCTGTCAGCCGCCTCATGGAAACTGGGTCTTAGAGCGGTTTACTCACGGGTCGCACACACTGGGTCCGCAATCTTAAGTTGCCGACCAGGATTCGCGTCGACCGCGATCGCGATTTGGCGCGAATTTGCAATCTTGATGCGTCGAAAGAGAGAGTATCCCATATCGAACAGGATCGCCGTTTTTGACAACTCGGCTGCACAAGTCCCGATTATTTCGCAACGATCGGCACAACTCGCTTTCGAGGTATAATCCCGAATCGTGAAGCGATTTCCGGTCAGTTCCGTGTCACTTCTCCGCCGCATGGATTCGCGGCGGCGGCTTGGTGACGCCGAGGATGCGACGGACCTCGGCCGGTGACGTCGATGCCGTCTTCGACGGCCGCGCAGGCGCGCTCCCAGCGCGGAATCATGCCGGCGTCGACGGCGATTTGCTCCAGGGTGCGGACGTCGCTTCGCGCCAGGACGGCGCGTGCCAGTTCGTCCGATTCGGGTAAGAGCATCTCGGCGAGAACGGTTCGGCCGATATATCCAGTCCGTCGACAGGCTTCACAGCCGCGCGGGACTTTGGCCCGGAATACGGGCAGACCGAGGAAGTCTTCGGACCGGCTGGTTGGCAAAGCACAATCACAAAGCCGCCGCACCAGTCGCTGGCCGACGACCGCGCGCAGATCCGCTCCGCACCACGTATGGCTCGATCCCCATGTCGAGGAACCGGCCGATCACCTCGCAGGCGCTGCCGGCATGGAAGGTCGTCAGGATTAAATGGCCTGTGAGCGCGGCCTGCAAGGCGATCTCGGCGGTGGCTTTGTCGCGGATTTCCCCGATCGCGATCACCTCGGGATCCTGGCGCAACAGGGACTTCAGTCCCGATTCGAGCGTGAGTCCCGCGGCGAGGTTGACCTGGGCCTGCGCCACGCCCGGCACGACCGCCTCGATCGGGTCTTCCATGGTCGTCAGGCTGCGCTCCCCGCGTGACTGGGCTGCCAGCTCGCGCAGACAAGCGTAGATCGTCGTGGTCTTGCCGCTACCGGCCGGACCGGACAAGACGATCGCTCCGGAAGTCTCGTTGAGCACGTGCGACAGCTCGTCCCTGACGCTGGCTGGGAGGCCGAGATCGTCGAGACGCAGGAACCGCCCTGGGCCCGCGAACATGCGCACGACGGCCTTTTCGCCGAAAAGGGTCGGGAATGTGCTCAGGCGCATCTCCACCTCGCCAGGGACGCCCCGGATTCGCCCTTCCTGGGGAACGTCGGTCCGATAGGTCAGGAGCTCGGCCAGGACCTTGAGCCGGGCGACGATATTGGGCGCGACTTTCGCCGGCAAGAGGGCGATCGGATGCAAGACGCCGTCGAGCCGCCAGCGTAACTCCAGGGCGTCCGCTCCGGGCTGGAAGTGGATGTCGCTGGCACCCGTCGCTTGAGCCTCGGCCAGGACGCGCTCGACCACTTCGGTCGCATATCGCGGATCGGTGGCTTCCAGCTTGCCCAGCACATCTCGCAACCCGACCGCGGGCATTGTGTCAACTCTCATTTCTTTCTGGCGAAGCGGTATCATCCGTGCCGCAATCAATCAGCCCCGGCCCCCCTCACAGCACGTCTCGCAGATCGTCCGGCAGCGCGAACAGATCAAGCTTTCCACGCTGCTCGATCAGGCGGCCGCCGCAGACCGGGCACGCGGGCTTGCTCGGCTCCCGCTCGTCGCGAGGCCGGCCCGGTCGATCAGCGTCAGGTTCGGGTCGTCCACTCAATCGTGACTTGACTCCTTCTGAGCGCGATCATAGACCGATCGTCGATACCGCGGCAAGGCGTCAAGCCGTGGCGTGCCCTGTCACTTCCTCGGACGAGCCATCGTCGCTGACGAGGCTCTAAGCCCTCAGTTCGAACTCACCAAGCTCGCCCGACCCACTTCCGCGAACGACGAGCAGCCGGCCAGGCCGAGGGTCAGGTCGATGTCGGCGATCAGGTTTGCGAGCACGTCGTGCACGCCCTGTTCGCCACCGACGGCCAGGCCGAAGGCGTAAGGTCTGCCGAGCAGAACGCACCGCGCTCCCAGCGCGACCGCCTTGAATACGTCCGCCCCGCGCCGGATGCCGCTGTCGAAGAGGACCAGCGTCTGGTCGCCGACCGCTTCGGCCACGTGAGGCAAAGCGTCGAGCGCCGCGACGGCCCCGTCGAGCTGGCGGCCTCCGTGGTTGGATACGATCACGCCGGCCACTCCCTTGTCCACGGCCCGCCGCGCGTCGTCGGCGTGCAGAACCCCCTTGACCAGCACGGGCAGGCGGGTCGACTGACAGAGCCGGCCCAGGTCGTCCCAGGTGCGCGAGGGGTCGGAAAAGACCTGGCCGAAGTACTCGAGGACCCGCGCGGGGTTGGATTGAAGATCGCCGCCGACGGCTTTGCGGAACACCGGGTCGCTGAGATAGTTCGCCAGCCCGTCGCCATGGAAGAAGGGAAGATAGGCGTTCTGGATGTCGCGCTCGCGCCAGGCGAGCAAATAGGTGTCGAGGGTCACCACGATCGCACTGTAGCCGGCCTGCTCGGCACGGTGCATAAAACTGGCCGCCAGCTCGTCGTCCTTGGGCCAGTAGAGCTGAAACCAGCGTGGTGTATCGCCCAGGGCGACGGCCACCTCTTCCATCGTCTGGGAAGAGACCGTGCTCAGGATCATCGGCACGCCGAGCGTGCGTGCGGCCCGCGCGACGGCCAGCTCCGCTTCCTTGTGGAGGATCCCCTGAACGCCGATCGGCGCCAGCATGACGGGTGCTCTGAATCGCGACCCGAGGACCTCGACGCCGAGGTCGCGGCGGGCGACGTCGCGAAGAAAGCGCGGGACGATCCGCCAGCGTCGGAAGGCCTCGCGATTGGCGCGCATCGTGTCTTCCGACCCGGCTCCCCCGGCCAGGTAGTCGAATGCCTCCTGCTTCAAGGAAGTCTTGGCCTTCAGCTCCAGCTCTTCGACCGAGACCGGTTGATCGGGGGTCTTGCCGGCGACTCCCGCCAGGTAGATCTCGATCTGCCGTCGAAGACCCCAGGAGGATTCGGGAGTGGGATCGCTCATGATGGTCGCTCGCTGGAGGTCGACAGGTCGACGCGGACCGGATCAAGACTCTATAATCGAAAGATCGACGCTGAGCAATGGCTTTGGAACGATCCTTCGCGCGGAGAGGCGGACCGATGAGCACGGTTCTGGAAAAAACCTATACTCCCGAAGACCTTCTGGCAATGCCAGATCGGAAGAGTTACGAGCTGGTCGACGGCCATCTTGTGGAGCGTAACGTGAGCGTATTGTCGAGTTGGGTCGGCGGCCGGATGCATCGTGTTATCGACAGCTTTGTTGACGAACACCAACTCGGCTGGGTATGGGGTGCTGACCTGGGATATGTCTGTTTTCCCGATGCGCCGGGAAAAGTGCGGAAGCCGGATGTCTCGTTCGTTCGCAAGGAACGTCTTCCGGAAGGACTGACTTCGGAGGGTTATCTGTACATCCCGCCCGACCTGGCCGTTGAAGTGATCTCGCCGAAC
The DNA here is from genome assembly GCA_963779785.1 of uncultured Planctomycetota bacterium. GTDB lineage: Bacteria > Planctomycetota > Planctomycetia > Isosphaerales > Isosphaeraceae > CAVRFS01. Next base: position 62,689 of record CAWAAW010000020.1, on the reverse strand, counting down.
GATTCGGCTTACGAAGTCGATCACAAAGTGCGCGAATACCTCGGCGCGGGCGTGCCCCTCATCTGGGTCATCAATCCCGAGGATCGGACGGTTCGCATTCACCGACGCGACCTCTCGTTAAGCTGGCTCCAGGAGCAGGATGAGCTGTCCGGCGAGGATGTTATTCCCGGATTTCGCTGCCGTGTGTCGACGATCTTTCCTGCCAAACCCACTGCTCCATCTGCCTGAGCTGATGCTGTAACGGAGGCCAGATTGGATGGCCGCACGGCAGTTGCCGAATCAGTCGGGGCCCTCATCCGCGATCAGAATATCCAGCGAGCGTTTCGGGTTGCTCAGGAACCCTCGGGTCACCTGGTAGTGGTCGGTCTCGGTATAGGCACCTGGCGGATCTCCTCTTGGCTCAAGACGTAGATCCAGGCATCCGGGTACGCCATGATGATCGGCGAACGTGTCGCGATCACGAAGTGCGAGCCTTGCTTGCGCGACGGCCCATCCGCACACCTCCGCTCTCATAGATCTCGGTAGATGTCGCGCCGATTGCCGACGATCACAACGAGGATCACCAGGTGTTCGTCATCGATCTGGTAGACGACTCTGTAATCTCCTACCCGAATCCGATAGAGTTCCTCTGTGCCCTTGAGTTTCTTCGACCCGGGCGGGACGTGGGTCGAGGGCCAATCTGAGGATCGCCGTGTCGACGCGCTGCAGGTCGGATTTGGGGAGCGAGGCCAGTCCGCGACTCGGCGGCTCGGGTAAACCCGATTCTATACCGACTTGGTCGGCTCGGGACTTGGCTCCCGTCCGTTTCGCTTCTTGCTCATCGTCGAGCCCCAATCTGCGGCGGACCTCCGCGTAGGGGATGCGAGTCGTTCGGACTCGGCCAAAGCGGCCCGCGCAGCCTCCGCGTCGAGCCGGTCCTCGGCATCTTCAATCAACCGCTCGAGCAGCTTCAAATCCTCGATCGGGATAATCGCCGCCGCGTCCTTGCCCCGCCGGTGGATGACGATTCGCTCTCCCTGATACTCGGCGCGGTTCAAAATATCGGCGAGCGACTGTCGAAGTTCCACCACGTTGAGACGCATCATTCGGCGTTCTCCGGAAAACCACGCACATCACGAGCTTGAAGGGCATTATGTATCATGATGTGCGCCGCCGTCAAGCCCGGGATGGTCGCATGTTCCAGCATGTCGCATCGACGTCCTGTCCGTCTACCGACTTGCGTGTATCTTCCGACAGTCACCTTGGTGAATCATCCTCCGGGTAGAGCAGTCGTAACCTCCTGGCTATAATCGATCTTTATGAATATTGATCCAGCAACCATCGAACGCTTGAAACCCCATGTGAATCGCCAGCGGCTGGTCGAGACCGCTCGGCGCCTGATCGAAGTGCCCAGCCGGACCGGCGAAGCGGGGGCGGTCAGCGATCGCCTGGCGGAAATCCTCACGGCCGATGGGTTTAAGGTCGAGCGTCCGACGGGCGGATACCCCGAGGCTCCCGCCGTCGTGATCCGACTCGAAAGCGGCCGGCCGGGGCCGACGCTCCAGTTCGACGGCCACCTCGACACGGTTCACCTGCCGTTCGTGCCGCCGCGAGTCGAGGACGACCGGCTGCTCACCGGCAGCGGAGCCTCGGACATGAAAGGGGGCGTGGCCGCCGCGGTCGAAGCGGTCCGGGCACTCCGCGATGCCGGCGGACTTGCCGCCGGTTCGATCCTCTTGACCGCGCACGACCTGCACGAGGCCCCCTGGGGCGACGGCCGCCAGCTCGACCAGCTCATCCGCGACGGCCTCGTGGGCGATGCCGTCCTGCTCCCTGAGCCGCTTCGCGACGTGCTGCCGGTCGCCGGCCGCGGCTGCGCGACCTGGAAAGTGGTGATCCGCCGCGCAGGGGCCGCCGGTCCACGAGGTCATGCGATCCAAAGCAGGAGCCGAGCGTGATCGCCGCCGCCGCCGAGCTGGTCGCGCGGCTCGGCCGGCTCGAGGCCGAGCTCTCGCAATTCGCCGCATCCGGTCTGCGGCGCGGCCAGCGTCTTCATCGGCCAGATTCACGCGGGCGAGATCTATAACCAGTACCCCCAGGAGGCCTGGCTTCAAGGAACCCGGCGCTGGCTGCCGGGGACCGACGCAAAGGCCGTCGAGCGGGAATTTCAGGCCGGTCTCGACCGGCTCGCCGCCGACACGGGAACGAGCATCACCTGCGACTGGTTCTTGATCCGCGATGCGTTCGCGCTCGATCCGGCCGATCGATTGGTCGCGTCGTTTCAGCGCTGCTATCGAGCGACCTCGGGCGCCGAGCTGCCCACCGGCCCCAAGCCGTTCGTCGACGACGGCAACAGCTTCAGCGCCCTCGGGGGCGTGCCGGCGATCACGCACGGCCCTCGCGCGGGCGGACAGCACACCGTCTCCGAATGGGTCGAGATCGACGATCTTGTCCGGGTCGCCTGGCTGTACGCGGCGACCGCCCTGGATTTCTGCAACCCGCCTGAATGATTGAACGAAGGATCAGCGACGATGATGGCCACGACCACCGAGATGCCCGACCTGATCTCCGAGGCCCAGACGACCGAGGAAGCGTTCCTCAGGCAGATCTTCGTGCGCGACCAGATGGCCGAGTGGTCGAAGCAGCCCCTGGTGATGGCGCGGGCCGACGGGATTTTTTACTGGGACGTCCACGGCAAGCGCTATCACGATGCCATCTCGGGCATCTATGTCGCTTCGGTCGGCCACAACAACCGTCGCGTGATCGAGGCGATCCGCCAACAGTACGAGGCCCTGGCCTTTTCGCCGCCGATGCACGGCACCAATCCGCTGGCCGTGCAACTGGCCAACCTGCTGGCGGAGCTGGCGCCCGGCGACCTGTCCACGGTCAAGTTCCAGTGCGGCGGCGCGGAGGTGGTCGAGGCGGCGATCAAGCTGGCGCGGCAGTACCACAAGCTGACCGGCTCGCCGGGCAAGTACAAGATCATCAGCCGCTACCAGTCGTGGCACGGCTCGACCTTGGGCGCGCTTTCGGCCGCGGGTCTCAAGTCGCGCAAGACGGTCAACGAGCCGATGGCCCCCGGCTTCATCCACGTCTTTCCGCCGACCTGCTACCGATGCCCGTTCGGCAAGACGTATCCCGATTGCGGCATCACCTGCGCCACGATCGTCGAGGACGTGATCCAGATGGAGGATCCCGCGACCGTGGCCGCCATCCTGGTCGAGCCGATCGGGCATACCGGCGGCGTGATCGACCCGCCCGAGGAGTATCTGCCGATCCTGCGCGACATCTGCGACCGGCACAACATCCTCTTGATCTTCGACGAGATCATCACCGGGATCGGCCGCACCGGCCGCATGTTCGCCGCCGAGACGTTCGGCGTGACGCCCGACGTGGTCTGCATCGCCAAGGGCTTGAGCGGCGGCTATGCCCCGCTGTCGGCGATGATCTGCCGGCGGCCGATCGCCGACGCGTTCTGGGGGCCGATCGCCGAGAATCCGGGGTTCGTCGAGGGTCATACCTTCGAGGGCAACCCGATCGCCTGCGCCGCGGGGATCGCCGTGCTCCGCGAGATCCTCGAGCGCGACCTGCTCCAGAATGCGCGGACGCAGGGGCAGCGGCTCCGCGCTCGGCTTCGAGGCCCTGGCGCGGAAGTATCCGGTCATCGGCGACATTCGTGGCAAGGGGCTGTTCCAGGCGGTCGAGTTCGTGCGCGATCGAGCCACCAAGGCGCGCTTTCCCGATGCGACGGCGTTCGGTGTCCAGGTCGGCCGCCGCGCTCTGGCGCATGGTCTGCTCTGCCGCTTCGATCCGCACTGGATCGCATTCGGGCCGCCGCTGATCGTCGACCGCCGAACAGATCGACGAGATGGTCGCGCTCCTCGACCGCAGCCTCGGAGAGGTCCTGACCGAGAATCGGTGGCGCGGCCAGCAATGGAAACGGTCAACCATGACACGAATCGTCCCATACGCCCGGACGCCGGTCCGGTTTCTGATGTATCTCCGGTTCGCGAGGTACCTGCTCTGGGAGTTCCGCTGGCCGCTGGGCGTGTTCACGACGCTCGTGTTGGTCGGTGGGTTGATCCTTCATTGCTGCTACCACAAGCACGTCGAGCTTCCGTTTGCCCATGCCTGCCACGCCGTCTTCTTGATGATCTTTCTCGAGTCGTCGCTCGACTTCCCCGACGAGTGGTATCTTCAGCCCCTGTTTTTTCTGTTGCCGGTGGTGGGGCTGGGCGCGGTCGCCGACTCGGTGGTGCGGCTGGCCTTCCTGATCTTCACGCGCAAGCAGAACCTTCCGGAGTGGAATCGCATGCTCGCCTCACTCTGCCGCAACCATTTCGTGGTGATCGGGGTTGGCAAGGTCGGTTATCAGGTCATCAAGGAGTTGCTCGAGCTGCGCGAGAGCGTGGTGGCGATCGAGATGGCCTGTGGCGCGCCTCTCCTGGGCGAGCTCTTCGACAAGGGAGTTCCCGTCGTCCAGGGGAACGCCCGGATGGCCTCGGTCCTGGAGCAAGCGGGCGTGAAGCAAGCCAGGGCGGTGATCGTCACGACCAGCGACGATCTGACCAACCTCGACGCCGCGATCACGGCTCGTGACTTGAACCCCGCCGCCAAGATCGTGATCCGCCTGTTCGACGAAACCCTGGCCATCAAGGTCGCGGGCGCCTTCTCGATGCCGACGATCTCGACGTCCCAGGTGGCCGCACCCGCGTTCATCGCCGCGGCGACCGGGCGTAAGATCTATCAAGGGTTCCAGCTCGCCGGCCAGTACGTCCACTTCACCGATATGACGATCTGCCCCACCGGCAAGCTGGTCGGACGAAGTGTCGGCGACATCCAGTCCGACAAACGGATCAATATCGTCATGCACCAAGGCTCGAGCGGCGTTCACGTCAACCCCGACCCGGACATCCTGCTGGAACCTTCGGATACGATCCTGGTCATCGCCCCGATGCCGGCCTTGTTGACGCTCGAGTCCTTGAATCAAACCCAGGAATGCTCCGCGCACCGGGATTTTCGAATCCAAGGTTGCCAGTCATGCCCCGGCCGGAGGCTTGAAGGGGGGAGATCGCCGGAGTTGGTGCTCAACTCACCACCGCCGCAGTCGGTACGAGCCTCCACGTGACGAAACGTCGGCGCGGGCCAACATCGACTTCTTTTTAATGGAAGCTGATACCGATCGGGAAATCAGCGCCGGTTTCCTGCATTTCCGGCTCCGAGATTGAGAATCGGATCGGCATCGAAAAGGCGGCCGAGGGAGTGGCCGATGCGATTATCGTTGAGTGCCGGCAGTTGACGGGCCGACAATCTTCTGCACGAAAAACTCGCGGACCTCCAAAACGTATCCGTCCCGGGATTTGGTCAGCTGGCCTCGTCACGTGCACCTTGAGTGGGGAGACTTTGCTCTCCTTCGCGCAGTGGCAAGCTGCTGATGGGCCTCGCGCTCGTCAGGTTCGGGTTGGCGCGGACCGGCCTTCGCTGCATTCCATTGCAGCTTGTGCCGCAACGGTTCCAAGCTCGATGGGTCGATCGATGCCTGGCACGCGGAGCGGCGAGGACGCCATCGTGGGCTTCCACTGTCCCTGAGATGCTCACCTCGACTCCGCGAAATCCGTAGGCCTGGTCCACGGTCTTCTTGAACTGCTCGGCCCACTTGTCGGGGTCGGGCAGGCTGTTGTCCTTCAGGTGAACGCTCGCCGTGCAGTTGTAGGCGTTCGGCGTCTTATCGACCGACTCGACACACTCCATGCGCATCACCGCGTCGTAGTGCCGGCCCAGCAGGCCACGAGTCCATAGGGGCAGGTCGGCGTGATTCCTACGACCACTTCGCTGACCTGCGCACCTGCACGCTCGGCCCACAGGGCGATGAAGAAGCGCGACGAGGGCAGGGCAAGCTGGCCAAACATTCGAGTAGATCGCATGTCCCTTCTCCTGGTGGGTAAGTGTTCATTCAGCGGGGGCTTGACGACCGGTTCGAGAGGTCGCCGCGGAGCCGGATAGGGTCGTGTGCTCCGCCGGCCTCAGTGGATCCTGATCGTCTTGGCCTCGGATGGAACGTTATTCTTGTTCAGCACGAAAAGCATGTAGTGGCCGGGAGGGCACAGATTGGCGTTGGCCGGGGCTGTCACCGAGATCGAGGCCGCACCGGCGGTGAACTTCAAGAAGTTGATGCGCCGGCCCGTGTTGAAAGAGTGGGTTACGGACGACAGACGCAACCCAGTTCACCTGGCCGACCTGGTCGGGGTTAGGCGTGGCCACTGTGAAGGTTTGCCCGTACGTCACATCGTCCGGCGCTGGTGACGACAGGACGGCGCCGCCCTTGAAGAGATACGGGGGCGAGAAGATTTGAGCATCCCGATGGCTGTCCTGCGGCTTGTTCTCGTCCCCGGGATTACCGGTGGGGTTGAATTCCCCACCCCCCGCGCTCAGGACGCGTGGCGTCGGGCAGGAGTACGGCGACGGAGTGGTAACAGCGGTCGACCGCGGCCTTCGCCTGGAGGGTCCAGTGGCCGGTCTTCGGGTCCCACAGCTCGGCGGAATGGATGGGCTGGCCCGGAGTGAGGTCATCGAACCCGTTCATTTGGGGCCGCCGTTCCCCTGCGTGCCACCCATGACCAGCACTGTTCCATCGGGAAGCAGCGTCGCGTTGTGCTGGCGGCGGGCGAAGTGCATGTCATCGGTCTTCTTCCATTGCGGAACCGTTTCGTTGAGGTCGAGGATCTCGGCATCCTTGAGTGGCGCGTTCCCCCTCACCGACATACAAGATCTTGCCGTCATCATACAATACCGAAGGAGCATAATCCTGAAGTCGGTTACTGATCCCGGCTTCTGGAAGGGCGTCCAGTTTCCTGCCCCAGCTCGTGTCTAGAAACTGCGTCAGTGGCAACGGGCCCGACATAAAAACGCGGCCGTCGGGAATGACGTGCATCCTCGGGTAAAGAGGTGGGGCATTGAAGTTGACGATGGTCCTCCAGGTGTTGTCCTTCCAGACCTGTTGAGTGTCGTTAAGATTCCCATTCGTGTCGGCTCCGAATGAGACGAGCACGCCCCCGTCGGCCAGCGCGACGGCTGTAGGATACCAGCGGCCGCGCAGTGTGTCGGCTATGTCGGTCCAGGTGTTCGCGACAGGGTCGTAGATCGCCGCTTGCGGCGAACCGTGGAAGTCGCTGAGGTGGCCGCCGACGACGAAAACGCGGCCGTCGGGCAACAACGTGTGGCCGCTACAGAACAGATTGAAGCCCGGTTTAGGTGTGTTTGCGAACAACCCCGTCTTTCGGTCCCAGATTCGGGGCTGGCAGTCGTGCGGGTTGAGATCTTGACCCGCCTCGCGGCGCGACCAGAACAACAACCTACCGTCGGGCAGGAGGTGCGCGTGGATCATCACGTTCTGGGTGTTGAAGACCGGCGACCATTGCCCCTCGACGGCGGGTTGGGCCATGGCGGCGCCGGGCGTCAGCAAGAGAGCGAGCGCCAGGAGCAAGAACAGGACGGCCGGGCGAAGCACGCTGTCCAGTTCTTCGATACAAGGGTGTTGTCATTGGGTCACTCCTTCTGGAACTGTGGAGAATACAATCGGCGCTGATATTCAATTGGCTCACGGATCAGGCGTGAAGTTCGGGGATCGTGTCGTGGTTAGAAGGTGATTTGACTGGGCCCGCCTGCGAGAGGAAACTTCACGAGAAGAAACCCCGAGGGTGTGTCGAACAACCAGCCCTCACTCGCCGATTTGAAGGCGGCCGGCGAGGCGACTTCGCTTAAGGCCGCGCCGTCGCGCATGACGGCCGACGGCCTGGGCGCGAGGATCCGGAGCAGGATCGGGCGTGCAGTCGGGGAGCCGATTGCCACGCTCGACGATGCCGTTCCCTCGACGCTCCGGATGTCGGCGCCATCGAACAAGGTGAACTGCGATGTGCCGGCCGGGTAGATACGGATCTCCAGGCCGCCTTCCCAGGTCTTGATGGTCGGATTATTAACATAGTTGGCGTCGCAGAGTGTCTGGACGTCCTCTCCCAGGATCAGCGGCACGATCGCCCCGCTCGCGCACGAACACAGGAATCTTGGATTGTGGCGGGTCAGGCTGGGCGGGATTCTTCCAGGCGATTTCCTGCTTGCCGGTGTGACGCTCGTTCGTCCAGAAGTCGATCCAATCGCCCTCGGGGAGGTAAACCTGGCGCTGGGTCTGTTTCGGCTGAATCACCGGGGCGACCAGCAGGTCGGCGCCGAAATAGTACTGGTCCTGGAGGTGGAACGTTTCCTTGTCTTCTTGATGCATCAGGACCAGCGGGCGGAGGATCGGCAAGCCGGTGTCACTCGACTGCTTGGCGTAGGTATTGAGGTACGGAAACAGCCGGGTATGGAGCGTCGCGTAGAACACGTAGTTGGCCAGAGCCTGGTTGTTCTCCGTCGTTTCTCCGGCCTCCGCGTACCCCCACGGATATTGCCGGAACTCGTGCGTCTTGTTCACCTGACGGTGCATCTGCATGATCGGGGAGAAGCAACCGAACTGGGTCCAGCGCATGAAGAGGTCCGCGGGGGAGACGTTAGAGAAGGGCCCATCCAAGTAGCCGCCGACATCGTGGCCCCAGATCGAGAACCCGCTCATGGCGGCGGACAGGCCGGCGACGATCACGCTCGGCAGCCCGTCCTCTGTACCAAAGTTCGGCTGATTGTCGCCGGCCCAGCACCCAGGGAAGGCCTGCGATCCCGCGAACCCGCTGCGGGAGAAAAGGAGGCCCTTGCCGCCGAGAACGTTGTACACCGTCTCTTGATACTCCAGGCAGTAGCCGTTGACGAACTCCTTGCCGGTCCTCCCGTCGCTGTAGACGGCGGTCTCCGGGATGTAGTTATTGGTGCCGTTGCCTGACTCGCCGTCGTCCGTCTTGAAACCGCCGATGGCCGGCTCCTGGCCCGACGCGGTGTCCACCATGCTCGCCGTGAGCAGGTCCGTCAGCCGCTGGGAGAGCCAGTCGCGGGCTTCCTTGCTGGTGAAGTCGATCGGGCTGCCCTTGCCCTTCCACCAGGGCACCACAAGGGGGGGGCCGTTCTTGGATGAACGGACGAAGAAGCTGTCTTTCTTGCCGTCCGGCTTGGCCTCGCCCAGGTTCTGGCCCCGCACTCCCTCGTTGTTCGAAGTGACGTCGACGAACGGGGTCATCCAGCAGATGACCTTCAGCCCATTCTCGCGGAAGAAGGTCATCATGTCGGTGAGGTTGGCGAACCCCGGAAACGGCGTCCCCTCGAAAGTCCCGGGGTGGCCGAACTGGGTGTTTTCTGGGTCCGCGTGGTGAAAGGTGGAGGAAGGGATGTTGAATTTGAAGTCGTTGTAGGCGATCTCCCACGGCGAGTCGAAGACGAACCCGGAGACGGGAATGCCCCGCTCCCGGAACTTGGTGACTGCGTAGTTGACCTCGCCCCCGTCGCGCCAGATGTCGGACGAGATCCAGGGCCCGAACGCGAAAGGCGGCGGCAGCGCGGGCCGGCCGGTAAGGCCGGTGTAGCGGGACAGCACTTCGGTCAGCGCAGGCCCGTAGACGACGTTGAATTTCAAGCTCCCGACATGGTTGGTGATTGTGTAACGGCCCGCGACCGCCACGCGCATGTCAAAGGTGCTCTGCGCAGTCGTATCAAAATGGAACCCATAGCCACGGGTGCTGATGAACCACGGAGCGACCTTGTAGGATCGGTCCCCTTTGTTACCTGGGTTGTCGAACGTCAGGATGTCCACGACGTTCCCGGCCTGGTCCAGCGAGTTGAACTTTTCCCCGAACCCGTAGAAATGCTCATTGGCGTCGGAGGCTGCCGCAACCGAGGTCTGAACCGGCTTGAGCCCGTTCCAGTCGGTGATCTCGTAGCGCATCACGCCGTCCGCCGGGAAGGTGAGCTGCGCCGTGACATTCGTCCCGCTCACGTCCTGGATGAGCTCAAAGCCATTCGCCATCGGCGTCGAGGAGACGACGCGGCCGATCGTGCTCGTTTTGCCCCCGAGGGTGACGACTGGCGGCTCAAAGGAGATGACGTTGGCATGAGCCGCGCCCCCACTGTCGGGGCCAGCGAGCGCGACGCTCCCCGAGGCTACAACAACACGCGCCTGGAGTGGTCCCGAGTCGAACGTCAGGTCGCTTGGCATAGGCTTTTTTTCCCGGCTCCGAAGAATTCCGCGAGATTTCCTACTCCGAAAAGCGTCACACAGTGCGTCACAGACCGGCCTCGATCCTGCCGGGTGACCGTGACACGGCCAGAACGGAAACCCGTCCCGGCCCGAGCTGGCCATTGCCCGCGTTCAGCGAAAATGGACTTGCGGTCGATGCTTGGGGTTCCCCCGCGCAGCCGAGTCCCACATCCTCACTCCGGGCGCGGGGCCAACTGCAGCCCCACGCGGTCCCCCCGGAGGAGAATCAGGATACTCGCCTCTTCACCGAAATTCCTTTTGCCTTGCGAACGCTTGGGTATGTGCGTGATGGCCAAACTGGACCCTCGCCCAGACATTCTTTCGGCACCGTACGGGTGATGGTCGCCAACCCGGCCATCAAGTTGGTCAAGGCCAAGGCCTAGCGCGCTCGAGCCTGCCAGACCGGAGGACGAGGCCGACCCATCGAGCGCCTTCAAGTCAGCAAGCCGTCGGGGTTTTCATTCTCTTGGCTGCCTCGCGATGTGATCGCCCGGATCACGACCTCGTCCAGCCGCCACAGATGGCCCCGTCTTCACGATCGAAACGGGCTCTGATTTCCCGATCGGTATCAGAAGCGTCGTGTCAAAGGACCACTGTTCCGAACGGCATTGCGGACCACAACGTCAAGTGGCTTCATCTCTTGAGAAAAACGGGGACCAGTCCCAACATGGTATTTTTCCGCGACCCACCCCAGGACAGGTGGCCCCGCGATGTCTCGCTGGATTTCTAGCACGTTCAACGCCTCATTGCGACACAGCGCGGAATTCTGATTGACGCCAATCATCGCGACGTCCCAATTCCCTGCCCAATGTCCCCATTCCTTCTCTCCAATCGGCGCGACTCTGTAAGGTGCACGTCAGCTTTTGTTTTTTTCTGCTGTCACTTTGCGGATTTTGGGGCGACGGGTGAAAGCGTGCCCAGGGCGATTACGTAGATGTTTGATCAGGCGTTCGTCGTCGCACAGGGCGGCAGCCCGCACCTGGAGGATGGCCTCAGCCCCCTCGGGGTCGTTCCAGAACATCTCCGTCCCTTTCACCCGGTAATTGACTTCCTTCACCAGCGATTCCATCCACGCCGTGGTTACGGGCAGGCCCTGCCGACGATACTCCGGGTAATGCATCCGTTTCTGGTTGTTCTCCAGGTAGGTGATTGTCGTGGCAACGATCGAGCGCGGGTCGGTGTCGCATGCTTTTGGTGGAGCCTCACCGAGTCTGGTCTGCCAGTGCCGCAATTCCTCCAGCGCCTGCGCCACCTCCCCTTGCCAGCAGCCGCGCATCCACACCATGTACTGGCTCCAGGCCTCCTCGGGGTCCTGGTGCACCGCCTTCGCCGCTGCGAATAAATAACTCAGCACATGAATGAAATCGAGGATCGCTGTGAAGTCAGGGAAGTGCGCTTTCCAGATCGACCAGTTCCAGGGCAGACCGTCGCCCAAGAACGCTCTGGCCTTGGCCTCGAAGAACCGTCGCCGTTTCGCTTCCCGCGCCATTTGCTTGCCGAAGTCTTTGGAAGCCTCCAGGCTGCTGAGAACCGTACGCACCAGTCGCTTGGGACGCCAGTCGTCGTCATCCAGCGGCAACGCCATATCGATGATCTCATTGACGGTCGCTTCGGGGGACGAAGCGGCACGTGGCGCGGCGACCGACAAGGCCTCGGTCTCGGCGATCTTGGCCACGTGCTTGGGATCGCAGAAACACTCCGGCGGTTCTGGCTGGGGATCGTGGCCGAATGTCTTGCGCTGGGCGCGGATCAGACAGGCGTTCTTAGTTTCGCGCCAGCCCTCTGTGGTGCGGTGCACGCCGGGACCATGCCCTGGCTCGCGGGTGCGAATCCGTCCCCCATCGCACTCGACGACGGCCAAGTCCGGGGGACTCTCGGGACGCTGGGCCAAGGCGTCGGCGGTCTTGGGGTCGGCATCACGACGCTCGGCCAGTTCCCAACCGACGTCGTGCACTACACGCTCGATCGTCTTGGCCGAAACCGGCTGGTCACCCACGTGTCTCATCACCAGCTCAGCCCGATGGAACGACCGCGTTTCCGCCGCCGCGATTGTCATCCGCTGGATCAGCAACGGTGTCAATTCGCGGGCATCAAACCCCAGCGTCTCTCTGTCGGGGGAAAAAGGCCCGGCGGCAGGCCGGGCAATAACCTTGTAGCTCCTGGACCTCGACAGGGCCGTCGATCGAGGTCACCGTGCGTTGCTTGAAGTCGAGCTCGCAACGAACTCGGCATTTCGGGCAGGGGGCTGTGGCCATCCGCCCCGCGGTCAGTTCCCCCATCTGTCGGGCTTGGATCTCACGACTGAGCTGCTGTCCGAGTTCGTGAGCCCGCGCTTCGATCACGGAATAATGGGGAACCCCCGGTGATCGTACCGTCGGCACGATCGAGAGCCACAGAGACCTGGGCCGCTTCTTTGAGCAGCCGGCTCAATTTCTCCTTCAGCGCGACCGTCGCTCCATCCATGAGCGTGTCCCTCCCTGGCGAAAACAGTTCCTCAAAGCTTCAAAGCCGACGCACATTACCAAAGAATTTGGAATTCTCCCATTGACGTTTTCACCCCTCCACCGTCACGCGCAGAAGCTGACGTGCACCTGACTCTGTAGGTCTTGGCAGTTCCGGCCGCGCCGTGTTACGATACTGAAATTTTGTGAGAGATCGGGCTTAGACATTGAGACGATGGAGCGTCGACCCGCCGACTGTGACTGCAAGCTGCCGGCGCTGCGGTCACTTTGGAACAATCACTGAATTCATGTCGTGCGGCGCGGCGACAGGGCTTTTGGAGAGGAGAAGTGACCATGGTCGGGTCGATTCGATTGGTTCGAGTGACCCTGACATCCCTGGCAATCGTTGCCGGGTTTGGCTTGAGTCTGCCGCCAAGCGGCAAGGCGGACGACAAGCCGGCCGAGCAAGACAAAAAGCCGGGGAGCAAACAGGCAAGGTTGGAACGTGCGGGCAAAGGTGACGCTGGCAAGGCGGCCAGTACGTCGCCGTCGCAATCGCGAGTCGACCTCTCCAAATTCTTCGATCAGCCGGGCGACGACCCGCCGCGGCCGTTCGTGCCGCTCCGTCCCGCGACGGTCGACGATCGGCGGCGGATTGAGGCCGTGCGCCTTTACAGCGCGGCCCGTGCCCTGGAAGATCGTCGCCAGTGGACTGACGCGGTGGCCCTGCTTCAAGAGGCGCTCAAGCTGGATCCCGACTCGGTCGCGATCGCCCGCCGGCTCGGTCGTATTTATGTCGGGTGCCCTGGGTCGGCCCGACCTGGCCCTTCAATATGGGAAACGCGTGCTGGCCGTCGAGCCGGGCGATACCGATACCCTGACGCGGCTGGTCGACTATTACAACAAGAACGAGCCGGCCGGGGCCGAGGCCCTTTTGCGACGAGGTTCTGGCCAATCCCAAGCTCGATGCCCACTCGCCGGGCCGGCTGTTAGCCCAGTTCGAGCTGGGCAAACTCTATTCCGGCCGGCTCAATCAACCCGAGAAGGCGGCCGACGCATTCGCCAAGGTCGTCGAGGCGCTGGACGACAAATCGTCCAACCGGCTCTCCGCCAAGCGATCAGGAGCGCATTCTGGGCAACGATCCGTCCACGGCCTACCTGAACTTCGGCCTGATCTTCCTGGCCACCAAGCGCGACGAGCTGGCGGTCAAGGCATTCGAGCGCGGCCTGATCTATGACGAGGATAATCCTCAGATTGCGCTGCTGCTGGCCGAGACTTTGCTCAAGCTGAAGAAAGGAGAGCAAGCCCTGGCTCTGGTCGAGCGCTCGATCCATCGCCAGCCTCAGGGCGTGGAGGCCTACGAGCTACTGGCCAAGGTCTTGACGGCGCTCAAGCGCGAAAATGAGATCACGCCTCGACTGGAAGAGGCCGCCCGTCGCGACTCCAAGAACGTCCCGCTCCAGTACGTTCTGGCCGACCGCTATCGCGAGACCGGCCAGCCCGATAAGGCCGAGGCCCTGTACAAGGCCCTTTTGACCTCGCAGCCGACGCCCCTGACCTACCGGGCGTTGTCCATTTCGCTCTTGAAGCGGAAGAAAGCCGCCGACCTGCTCAAGGTGATCTGTGAGGCCTTGAAGCGGCCGGCGAAGCCCGGAGGCCGAAGCGGTCATGCCGCAGCTCCAGGCCGCCGCCGCCGATGACTCCATGGCCGAGGCCATGCTCGACGCCGGTCTGCAACAACTCTCGGCCAAGCCACCCAGGCTTTACCGAAGACCGCTGTATCTCGCTGCTGAAAACCATCGCCAACAGCCCCGAGCGGAACTCGCCAAACAAGAACCGCCGGCTCGAAAAACTGGTCAAGCTCCAGCAACTGCTCGTTGGAGCAAAACCCCAGTCCGCTGGCCTACACAGAGCTCGCCGACACCTTGCGCCGGATCGGCAAGAATGCCGAGGCCGCGACCACGGTCGAGAAAATGCTCGCTACTCTATCCCAACGAAAAGTCGGTACGGACCCTCGTCTTCCTCGCCGACTTCCATCGCCGGGCCGGGCATGATGAGGCGTTCAAAGCCGCGCTTCGCGAGGCGATGAAGCTCGATCCCAGTCGACGGCGATTCCCAGCGCCTGCTCGCCAACCTGCTGAGCGAGATCGGCCAGGTTGACGACGCGGTCAAGATCTTGCGCGATGCCGATCAAGCGAGAGCCGAACAACGCGATGAACCGAGATCACGCTGGGAGGCATCCTCACCAAGTTCGGTCGCAACGACGAGGCGATCAAGATTTACGAAGACCTGCTGAAACGGCTTGGCGGCGACGACCAGTTCGCCGAAATCGTGTCGATGATACGCCAAAGCCTGTCGGTCATTTACGTCAACCAGGGAAATTACGCCAAAGGCGAGGCCGAGCTGGAGGCCGCTCTCCAACGGAACCCGGACGAGCCCGGGCCCAACAACGATCTGGGATACCTCTATGCCGAACAGGGCAAGAACCTCGAGAAAGCCGAACTGATGATCCGCAAGGCCCTGCAGAGAGTCGCCTGACGAATACGCTTATCTCGACAGCCTGGGTTGGGTCCTGTTCAAACGTGGCAAGCTCAAGGAAGCCCTCGAGGAGATGAAGAAGGCGGCCGAACGGATGAAGGCGAAGATCGAGCAAGAGGGGCCAACCCGGACACCACGGTCCTGGAACATCTCGGAGACGTCTATTTCCAGCTCCAAGAGCTCGACAAGGCGGGCGAATCGTGGCGGCAGGCCCTGAAATTTGGCGAGAAGGCCATCCCACCCGATAAGCGGATGACCGAGATTCGCAAGAAGCTCGAGTCGTTGGAAAAACTCGGCCCGATGCCCAAACCTTCGTCAAACCGGACGCCTTAGCCTCGTATGTGTTTGTCCAGAAACAGACAGGAATAAACGGTTCATTTCGATGGATTTGGAATAGCCGCCCTCGGCCGTTCAGAGACCTTTCCGAGCCGAGAGGGCGGTTCACATCCTCGTTTGGATTCCACACGAGTCTGCGCGCCACGTACTGTGAGGAACGTAAGTCGGGCCCGCCAGGAGTTTTGATCAGAGATGGCAGGACATTCCCACTCAGCGAACATCGCTCATCGCAAGGGGCTGGTCGACGCCAAGCGAGCGAAGCTCTTCACCAAGTTGTGCCGGGCGGTCTACGTGGCCGCGCGAAACGGCGGTGGCGACCCCGCCGCGAACATGCGGCTTCGCTTCGCGGTCGACAAGGCACGCTCGTACAGTGTCCCCAAGGACAACATCGAGCGCTCGATCAAGAAAGGGACCGGCGAGCTCGGCGGCGAAAACTTTGAAGAAGTGGTGTACGAAGGCTATGGACCAGGCGGCGTGGCCGTGCTCTGCGAGGCGCTGACCGATAACCGCAACCGCACCGCCAGCGAGCTCCGCCGGGTGTTCGAGCTCGCCGGCGGCAATCTCGGCGCCATGGGATGCGTCGGCTATCTGTTCACACTTCAAGGGATTGTTCGTCGTGGATTCCAAGCACGTGACCGAAGACCGCTTGATGGAGGTCGCGCTCGAGGCCGGCGCCGACGATGTCGCAGCTCGTCGACGGATATTACGAGGTCACCTGCGACCCCAAGATTTTCGAGACCGTCCGCAAATCGCTCGAGGAACAGCGGATTCCCACCGAGTCCGCCGAGACCAGCTACATCCCGGGTAACTACGTCGACCTCGATGTCGAAAGCGGCCGGAAGATGCGCAAGCTCAGGGATATGCTCGACGAAAACGACGACGTCCAGAACGTTTACGCCAACGATAATATCCCCGAAGAGGCGCTCGCCTCCTGATCGCGGAGGACCTCGGTTTGGCAACGCGAACGCACCGCTAATGTCATCGTAGTCGAAGCTGAGATTGTTCTGACCGAGGGCGAATGGTTCGATGGCGACGCAATTCGTGAAGTCGGAACGGCTGCGGAAGCTCCCCCCCTATCTGTTCGCCGAGATCGACAAGAAGAAAAAAGCCGCCATCGCCGCCGGCCGCGATGTGATCAACCTCGGCGTGGGCGATCCCGATCGCCCCACGCCGCCGATCGATCATCAAGAGCCTCCAGCACCACGTCGAGAACCCGGCGTTCCATCAGTACGCCCTCGACCAAGGGGCGCCCGAGCTGAGGCGATCGATCGCGGCATTCTGCAAGAAGCGGTACGACCTGGACCTCGACCCCGAGACCGAGATCCTGGCATTGATCGGCTCGAAGGAAGGGATCGCGCATCTGCCGCTGGCCGTGCTCAATCCGGGCGACATCAGCCTGGTCCCCGACCCCTGTTACCCCGTCTATCGCTCGAGCAGCATGTTCGTCGGCGCCGACGTCTATACCATGCCGCTCGAGCCGGTTCTCGGCTTTCGCCCCGACCTCGACGCGATCCCCGCGGATGTCTACGCGCTGGCCCGGCTCATGTTTCTCAACTACCCCAACAATCCCACCGGAGCCACCGCTGACCTCGGCTTCTTCGAAAAGGTCGTCAGCCTGGCGCATGACCCATGACTTCGTGGTCGCTCAAGACGCGGCTTATAACGAGATGTACTTCGAACAAGCTGCCCCCAGCATCCTTCAGGTCCCGGGGGCCAAGGACGTCTCGATCGAGTTTCATAGTCTGTCCAAGACCTTCAACATGACCGGCTGGCGGGTCGGCTTCGCGATCGGCGGCGCTCCATTGATCTCGGCCTTGGCTCAGGTGAAGGCCAACGTGGATTCGGGGGTCTTCACGGCGATCCAGTTCGCTGGCAAGACGGCCCTGGATGATTATTACAACTTGACTCCACCGATTCGGGCTTTATACAAGGAGCGGCGCGACGCGTTCGTGGGGGCGATGAACGGCATCGGCTGGGATGTTCCCGCGCCCCGGGCAACCTTTTATGTGTGGATGCCCTGCCCCAAGGGATATACCTCGGCCGAGTTGTGCACGCGACTGCTCGACGAGGCCGACGTCGTCACCACGCCGGGCATCGGCTTCGGCCGAACCGCCGACGGCTACATCCGCGCCGCCTTGACGGTCGAAACGCCCCGGTTGCTCGAGGCCGTCGAGCGAATCGGCAAGCTCAAGCTGTGAGAGTCCCATCCGTCGGGTCTGACCATGTCCTCATCCCTCGCACTGATTGGTCTGGGTAGCAACCTGGGCGACCGCGAGGCCAACCTGAAAGGAGCGATCGCCGCCCTGGGCCATACGCCGGGCCTGTTTCTCCGAAGCGTCAGCTCGTTCCATGAGACCGAGCCCGTGGGCGGCCCGGCTGGTCAGGGGATGTTTCTCAACGCCGCCGCCGCGCTCGAGACAACGCTTGACCCGTTCGCCTTACTCAATATCCTTCAGGAGATCGAAGCGCGGTTCGGCCGAGTACGGACGGTCCACTGGGGCGAGCGGACCCTGGACCTCGACCTGTTGCTCTTCGGCGACCAGATCATCAATACACCGGAGCTGAGCGTCCCTCATCCACGATTCAGGACTCGTCGATTCGTCCTCGAACCGCTCGCGGAAGTCGCCCCGACAGCCGTCGATCCGGTCACGAAGCGCACCATCGACGAGATCCTGACGGAACTCAACCAGTCGCCAAGCTAAGCGAACTTTAGCAAAGCATTTCCCCATGGCCAAAAAAGACAGCGGCAAGAAAGCGAAATCCGTCGCCAAGGACGACGATTCGGGATTCAAGATCGTCGCCAGGAACCGTCGAGCGCGGCACGATTACGAGCTCTTGGAGAAAGTCGAGGCGGGTTTGGTGCTGACGGGCACCGAGGTCAAGAGCTTGCGGAACGGCAAGGCGAACCTGGAAGATGCTTATGCCGAGGTGACACGCGGAGAGGCCTGGCTTCTCGGTTGCGACATCCCCGAGTATTTGCAGGCCAACCGGATGAACCATGTGCCCAAACGACCGCGCAAGCTGTTGCTCCACCACCGCGAGATCAGCAAACTGGAAGCCAAGACCGGGGAGAAAGGGATGACCCTGATCCCGACCTCCATCTATTTCAAGAAGGGGATCGCCAAGGTCGAGCTATGCGTCGCCAAGGGCCGTAAAACCTTCGACAAGCGTGAGGCGATCAAGAAACAGGACGCCAAGCGCGACATCGATCGAGCCTTACGACGACGGTGATGCCAGCGAGCCGAACGGAGCGGAAATCATGACAAGTTCATCGCCGCGATGCGTTGAAAATGGCGATCGGGGGCATGCTGGGCGCTCATGCCAGTTCGGTCGGTTGGGCTGCGGCAACAGCGACGCCCTCCCCTGCCCCGTTAACGATCACGGACTTGAAGGTGACGCCGATCGCGCTTCCCGACCCGCCTTTGCTGGCGGCCAGCGGCTGTCATGGACCGTATTTCCTCCGCAATGTGGTCGAAATGCGGGTCGAGGGAGGGATCGTCGGGATCGGCGAGACCCACGGCGGGCAGGACCTGACCGCAGCCCTGGAGCGGGCCCGAAACGTGGTCGTCGGCCAGAATGCCTTCGCCTACCGCAAGTTCGCCCCCGATTTGCAAAAGCTCGGGATGGGTTGTTACGCGGGGATCGAGCTGGCCTGTCTCGATGCCTGTGGCCGCGCGACGGGTCGTCGCCTCTGCGAACTCGTCGGTGGGCCGGTCCGCGACTCGGTCGAATTCGCGGCCTATCTCTTTTACCGATACGCCGCCGATCATCCCGTGATTCTGCAAGATCCCCATCTGGTTGAACCGCGAGGCCGGGGTGACCATGCACTCGACACCTGGGGTGAGGTCCGCTCGGCCGAGGCGATGGCCGCAATTGGCCGCGCGATTTCGCGACCGCTGGGGGTTCCGGGTCTTCAAGCTCAAGGGTGGAGTTCTTGCCCCCGACGTCGAGCGCGATAGCCTGACGGCGATGGCATGCGAAGCTGGGTCCTGAAGCCGTGCTGCGGATCGATCCCAACGCCCGCTGGCGAGTCGCGACGGCCATCCGGATCGGCAAGGATCTTGAAAAGCCTGCCGATGGAGTATTACGAGGATCCGGTCGAGGGGCAGGCCGCGATGGCCGAGGTCCGCCGTGAGACCGGATTGAAGATGAGTACCAACATGTGTGTCACGCGGTTCGCCCATATTCCGGATGCGCTCCGGTTGCGGCCAATCGACGTGCTGCTGGTTGACCATCACTATTTTGGAGGGTTCATCGGCTGCCAGGCGTTGGGGCCGATCTCTCGGGTGGCAGGCTGGTCGTTGAGCCAGCACAGCAATAACCACGCCGGTGTGACCATGGCGGCGATGATCCACCTGGGCGCCTCGATTCCCGAGCTGACTCTCGCGAGCGACACGCACTACCCCTGGCTGGTCGAGGGCACCGACATCATCGAGGGAAAGAACCTGACGATCCAGGGCGGACGGATGCCGGTACCCGCGGGCCCTGGACTCGGCGTCACCCTCGATGCCGATAAGTTGGCTCGCGCCCATGAAGTCTATCGCAAGTGCGGGATGCGAGGGCGCGACGACCGATCCTTGATGCGACGGCTGGAACCGAACTGGAAAGGCGAATTACTGTAGCCGGCCAATGGTGAACGTGCTTGACGCGGCGTCGATAGAGCGAATAATGCAATGAGTGGAAAATCGTGTTTCGCGAGAATTCGTTTTCCAATAATCGGGGGCGAACCAGGATCGACCGGATGTCCGAAGCGACGTGTGGCGTGCCGAGGTTGGTCAGCAGGCCTCGTAAAAAGCCGACCAAAACGATAGCTGCCAACAACAATGTTGGTCTCCGTCTCGCTGCCTAATCAGCAGCAACGGCCTCGCGCCGGGTCTTCTCCCGCGAGATTCGGCCGGGGACGACAATGTGGGATCGCTCAAGCTTAACTGCCTGTTGCGGCTTGGGTTAAATTCATGACAGGATAAGCCGAAAGGGACCGCGCCGATCGGGGCCCCGAGGCCGACACTCAAAAGATTGGCTACGCACGTAGAGGCCGTCGTCAACGCTTCTCGGGACGCGGGTGCAATTCCCGCCGCCTCCATTTTGAATGTCTTAAATGGCTACGCTACAGAAGCTTACGCCGATAAGGGACACGGGTAGTTTCCCGGCGCCTCGTCTCTTCGTCGACGCGACGTCAATTCTTGCATTACGGAAACCTCGTATCGTGCGAGAGCTTAGGGTCATCACTCGATCGCGCCTTGACGCTATCCTTGGGCCTAGCCGCGCTCGGAGTGCAGACGAATGGCGGCGCGTGCGATCAAATCTGCAGCTCATGAAAACAAGACCAGAGTCAACCGCCTCTATTGTTTCGAGCGTCTGCGAGGGGCAGGCGTTCGGAGCCGTCCCAGGGGCCCCAGTGCGGCGTTGCCGATACCGATGCCGGCTCCGCCTATCGCTGGAATTCGGTCTGGTGTCTCCGGACTTCGCCGACCCGAACTCCGCGGCAGAATTCCATATGGTGTCGCCGGAACCCGCAGCAGATCGCCGTCCTTTACCCATGGTGCCTGTAAACACGGGATTGACAGTCCTCGACCAGGTGCGTTCAATAGGAATATCTTGAGCCATTCGAGGAAACCGGGCATGCCCCAGCACGTTCGAACCTGGGCCGTGATCTTGGTTGCGGCAGCAGTGACAGGCGCTCTCGCCCTGCGGACTGGTGCCGCCGGTTGGCCCGATCACGGCCAACGCATCTCGAAGCGAGCGACCTCTCACCGCAAGGGCCGGTCGCGTACCTCGGCCCGGCTAGCCCCCTCACTCGTGCGTCAAGAACGCGCGACGATCGACCCTCCCCGCCCCACGCACAATTCTCCGGAACGCGTTGGTCACGTCGCTGTCGACACCCGCGCAGACCGGGCCGGCGCTACGCGACGAGCTGTTCGAGCTTCCCCGCCCGCCACTTCGCTGTTGATCTGGCGTCTTGTTCATCGGTTGCACCTTCGTGCGCCGCAGACCTATTGCTATCGCTATCGTGCATTATTGTCTGATCTCAGGGCGTGTGCAGAAAACTGCCGGCCGAGCTCGTTTCGCTACGTGAGCTTGCCGGGTTGGAGACGCGACAATGAAGGTCGAGCTTATCCTGTATCTTTTGTCGTCCGGCATCGTACCACTGGTGCTGGTGGTGCTTGTGTGCGGAATAGAGTGCCTCCTAGACGGAGGCCCGCACAAGCGACTAGTGCGCCCGCGGCTTCTCGATGCCGCAGGCGCGAGCCGAGGTTTGTGCTGGACCGCTTGCCGTGCAGTCGTTCTTCCCCAACCTCTGGTGCGCCGTTGGAACGGCCCCTACGTGTACCGGAATGACTGGGAAACTATGGCTCCCCTTTCCGAGCTAGTTTGTGATGACATCAGGATGATGTCGGGCTGCTCGGACCGCGAGGTGCCCATGTGCCTGCGGTGGCCTCCCCAGACGCGTCACGGACACCTCAACTGGCCCAAATTGGGACCGAAGTCCTTGAATTGAGAGTGCAACCAAATCAGGGCTGACCAGGTTTCGGGGACACGATGTCGAACTCCCACCAATACTAAGTGTCGCGGTAGGGAACGCCCTTGCGGGCGTCCCCCCGCACAGATCCGTGCGAGCGGGATTACCGCACACGGCTCTTACCTCGGGTGTTTGGCGTCGAAACGCGCGTCTGGGACGCTGCTTCGCGCACACGATCCAAAGCGATCAGCGCATCCAGCCGGCTCTGTGTCCGGGTTGCGGTCGCCTGCATCGTGTTCCCCTTGGCCGATCGCCTTCCCTCCACCACCTCCGCGGGTGCCTCGTGCACACCCTTGTTCGGCGGCTTCTCCGGTACTACGCGATCGTCCGACTTCCCACGGGCGTACGTGCCGGACGTACGGTCGTAGACCTTTTCCGGCCGACCCGCCGCACCAACAGAGGGTACCCGGGGGATCTCCCGTTTCTCGTGCGAAGAGTTTCCACGCATGCTCAGGGTCTCAGACTCCGCGGCGTTGGCGGCCGGCTCGCGTTTAGCGCCGTCTGCCATGTTGCCTTCCCCCTCACCATACGGGGTCGGCACGCCGGTTAAGGTGATTTCGGAGCTCAATGGCTGGCCTGTGTGTGCCCCTGTCAACGCTTCGCCTGCGTCCTCGCGGCCGCCGACGCATGACTCGGGGTCGGGATGACTCGCTAGGTCTTTCCCATACGACTCTTTCATTCGCAACTCTCCGCCGGTTTTAACGGCGCACATGGTATCCCCGGAACCCCTCCAGGTTGGCATCGGGTCAACGAGTGCCGCTCAGCTCCGTGATCTCGATCTTGCGGAATTCGGCCACGGTCGAAGGATCATGTTGCTGCAGCGCGATGTAGCCGCTGGAATAGAGCCGCTTCTCATCGGTGTAGTCTACGGTCGTCTTCCCGTTCACACTGATGACGATATGGCTACCCTGGGCGACCACCTCCAAGATGAACCACTGCCGGGGAGGGACCGGCGATTCGCGCAGAGCCACCAAAGCGCCGCCGGGCATGCCGTACAGGCTTCCGGTCTTATTGGGGTCCCGGTGCGTAACGTTGATTTGGGCTTCATACCCGAAGACCTGAAACGGACGGTCCGGACGGTCAGGGCCAAAGTGCGAGCGGAACAGGACCCCGCTAGTGCCACCGTCGTTTATCCTCGCCTCTACGAGCAGACGGAAATCCCTGTAATCCCCACGCTCTGTATAGAGGTGGCTGAGATGCGGCCCGGAGCCGATCATGATGCCACTCTCGACCCGCCAATTGCCCGGCTGACTTGGGTGCGTCTTCCACCCGGCCAGGTCTTTTCCGTTGAACAGAGATACCCAGCCCTGCAGGTCGGCTTGACCGCGACGTTCGGCTGCGCCGATGGACGAACGATCCGAGTCGCCCGCCGGTTTGGGTTCAACACCGCCGTCATTCCGCCCGGACTTGGCGGGCGCCTTGTCGGTGACCGCGGTCTTGGACTCGCCGTTCCTAGCTTGCCACCGCCTCCGATTCCCGGCCGAATTCGCAGTCAACCGATAATGACGGAAAGCCCTCTGGACTAGCCGTCTGCGGCGAGTTATCGCTCTGGCTAGCGGGTCAACCTTTGTCACAATTGCGGCGAGTTACACTGAGGATCTAGTGCATTCCGAGCGCGCGTATCTGACTTCCGCACCGTGGGCCGCGTCAGAGTAGAATAGCAGTAACCTCGGTGTCTTGGTTCTGCACCAGCGGTAACGCCGGGAATTAGGTATGGTGTACTCGGAACCCGGACTGAAATTCGTTTCTGGAGCACCAAATCGGGAACGCGCGAGGCCGCTCGTGGCGTTTACTGTTGAGATTTGCGAAAGCCCGACCGGAAATGGCGACTTATGGCGGCCAAGAACAGCGGAAACGCACTCCTGCATCTGCGGACGCTCTTCAACGTGGGCGCGATCGGCGCGCTCTCCGACGGCCAGTTGCTCGAGCGGTTCGCCACCGGCCGCGGTGAGCCGAGAGAGTTGGCCTTTGCCGCACTGGTCGAGCGCCACGGGCCGTTTGTCCTGCGCGTTTGTCGTTCCGTCGTGCGCGACGAGCACGCGGCCGAAGACGCATTTCAGGCCACGTTCTTGGCCCTGGCTCGCAAGGCCGGATCGCTCTGGGTACAAGAATCACTCGCCCCCTGGCTGCATCAGGCGGCCTATCGAGCTGCGGTTCACGACCGGTCGGCGACAATTAGGCGCCGCTCGCACGAACACGCGGCGGCCGCGCTCCGGCCCGAATCGGTGGCGCCGCCGCACCATGCCAACGATGACGACCTCGAGAAGATCATCCATGAGGAGATCAATCGCCTGCCGGGTCGCTTCCGGGATGCCGTAGTGCTCTGTGATCTCGAGGGCCGCACCCACGAGCAAGCCGCGCGCCATCTGGGATGCGCGGTCGGAACGGTCAAGAGCCGCCTCGCCCGGGGAAGGAAAAGGCTGCGCGGGCGGCTCGTGCGTCGGGGCGTGGCATCAGCGACTGCGCTGGCTGCCGCATCCGGCGGCGCCGCTCGAGCGGCTGTGCCGACAGCCTTGGCAGAATCGACGGTCATTTACGCGGCAACGGCGAGCGCCGTTCCTACATCGGTCGCTGTCATTACTGAAGGAGTCCTGATATCCATGTTCCTGAGCAAGGTCAAACTCGTCATGACAGCCACAGCAGTCGTGGCAACGCTCGCGGCCGGTGCCGTCGGTCTCGCCCAATCGGGAATCAATGGACCGAAGGATGGGACCGGCAAGCCTCAGCGCGTCGGCTCACCGAGCTGGACCTACCACATTCTGGTCTCTCGCAACGGCGAGCCGCCGCGCAAGGTGGCGGTCGTCGAAACGAACGGCGACACGCCGATACGCGTCGACGCACCCGGCGCGATCATTCTCGTTCAGCCCAAGCGCGACGGCGAGCCCGACCGCCAGACTGCCGCTAACCGACCAAATGGGATTGTCGGTCCTGAAAGCCCGAATCAGAATGCAGCGAAGCCCTCGGGTGCGAATTCCTCCCGATCTGAGAACGACCAGGAGCACCGTAAGATCGTGCTCACCAGCCCTAAGGCAATGGACGTCGCCATCACCCATCGATATGTCTGCCAGATCCACTCGCAGCGCCACATAGATGTCTGTGCCTTGAAGAACGGGTATCTCAACGAGATCAATGTCAAGGAGGGCCAGGCGGTGAAGAAGGGCGATGTGATGTTCAAGATCGTACCAACTCTTAACACAGGCAAAGCTGGACGCCGAACCGGCCGAGGCCAAGCTCGCCCAACTGGAGTTCGATAACATCAAGAAGTTGGCCGATGCCAAAAGCGGTCTCTCAGAACGAGGTGGTACTGTTCCAGGCCAAACTGTCAAGGCTAAGGCCAAGGTGGATCTCGCGAAGGCCGAATCGAACTTCGCCGACGTCAGTAGCGCCTTTCGACGGCATCGTCGACCGCCTGCACGAGCAACTGGGCAGCCTGGTCAAGGAGGGCGACATCCTCACGACGCTTGTCGGATAACAGCGTGATGTGGGTTTATTTCAACGTACCCGAGAAACGATACCTCGAATACATGGCCGACCGGCAGCAGCTTGAGGCGGATCAAAATCGAACTCGTGCTGGCGAACCAGACTAAGTTCCCGCAGCCCGGCAAGTTCGGTGCGATCGAGGGCCAATTCAACAATGTGACCGGGAACATCGCCTTCCGGGCCGATTTTCCGAACCCGGACCGCCTGCTGCGTCACGGTCAGAACGGCACCATCCTGTTAAACCGAAAGTTGCATGACGCCACCGTCATCCCATTGCGGGCGACTTACGAGATGATGGACAAGCGGTACGTTTACGTCGTCGACAAAGATGATGTGGTGCATCGGCGCGAGATCGTCGTCCAGAACGAGATGGACGACATCTATGTCATCGAGAAGGGAGTCGGTGTGGGCGACAGGATCGTTCTCGACGGGATCCGACAGGTTCACGACGGCGAAAAGGTGGAATACGAGTTTCGTCCCCCGGACGAGGTGATGCGAAAACTGAAAAATCACTCCGAATAGCAATCGTTCCCGGAACGGAACCTGACCAGGATTATTAAGAAGGTAGTTCACAAAAGTTTTTCACGGGCCAGCATTGTCGATCGCAATCTCCTGTTTCTGGCGCGCTGGCAGTCAAAACCCTGCCGATATCCCAGTTCCCGTCCATCGCGCCACCCTGCATGGTGGTCGCGGTTTCTTATCCCGGGAGCCCCGGGGATTCCACAGGACGGCATTACCAGCAGGATGCTTCAGGCAACCGCTGGCGCATGCCACCAGCTCGGAAAACTCATCTCCGGTCGGGATTGAGTGCCATACGCGGGTCAGACGCCGAGACTCCCCGAGACCCCCCAGGTTTGCCCCGGCTAGCGGAGATTCTGCTCGCAGCCGAGATAATGAACTGTCTGGCCCGCATCGGCCGAATATGACGAGGCCCACGCGCCCCGCCGGGGCGTCGCTTCCTCTACTTATACCCTTGACCTCAAAGCAACAACACGCGTGGGCCGCTGCCGCGATGAGTGAAAAGCCCCCAGCGCTGCGGGGGAACTCCGCCGAATGAAGAAACTCCTGTGCGATGAAATCGATATTCAAGTCCTGTCATCTCCCGCGGTCCAGCGGCATCCCATGCCTCAGTCAAACCCAGGACAATCGCGGCATCCACTGACCCCGACAGCACTTTCGGCTTGCGGACCGTGGCCGAGAGAAGCGGGCGATTTCCCTTTGGTACAGGGACTGCATAGCTCACTTATGAGCCAAGGGTAAAGACATGGTTGTGTGAAAACCACGCTCCCCGTTCCTAATGCCGGGCCTAGAGGCTCAGCTCCCGGCATCGACTTGTGGAGGATGTGTACGATGAACGCCTCAGGACGAACTCCCCGAGAGTTGACGTGGTGGCCGAGCAGCTTGGCCCCGCTTGCGGCCCTCGCTCTGGCCCTGACTTTCGCCTTTTCCGAAGGAAAGGCTCAGCCACCTGGGCTCGGAGAAACGAGAACCGCGCAGGGGAAGGTTCAGAGCTTGACCAGCGCCCCGATGGGCGAAATCGACGGGGCGGTGCTCGACGACGGGACAGTGATCCACTGGCCGCCCCACCTAGCCGACCGGTTCTCGGCGATCGTGACACGCGGCGACCGCATCCAGGCCGTAGGGCGGATGGAGACCGGCCCCGCCGGTGACACCCACCTCGAGGTCCAGACGGTGACCAACCTGCGAACCAACGACTCGCGCGAAAACGATGCCCTTCCGCCAGGCCCTGGCCCGCGCCGACGGCCTCTGCCGCCGCCTCCTGGCCCGAGGCGGGGGATCGCCCCGACCGCAACAGCCTCGCAGACGGCGCAGGGGAAGGTGCAGCGGATGACGTCTGCACCGATGGGCGAGATCGACGGCGCGGTGCTTGACGATGGAACGGTGATCCACTGGCCGCCCCACCTGGCCGACCGCTTCTCCGCCATCATCGCCCGTGGCGACCGCGTCAAGGTCAGCGGATGGATGGAGACCGGACCAGCCGGTGACACTCACTTCGAGGTGCTGACGGCAACCAACCTCCGCACCAACGCATCGGCCAGCAACGACGTCGCAGGCCCGCCCTCACCCAGTCCAGGCCGCGTTGCCCCCGACGACTCCGACGACTTCGCCGCGACGCCCAACCAGCCTGGCGATATCGAGCGGCGGCTGAAGGCCCTGGAGGATCAGATCGTCCGGTTGCGTGAAGAGATCCAACGACTCCGTAACGAGCTGTAGAGGGAATGTCGATGAGGCCGGAATGTCCGTCCGCCTTCCGGCTCGATCGGGTCATCGTTGCGTATTCTCACCGACTCGTGGCGAACTGACCTCACCGAGAAAAGACGATCGCCACTCCCCGACCGAATCGGGGAGTGGCCGTTGCGTTTGACCGTGAAACACCATCACCAATCGATGATCAATCGCCGTCGTCCTCGATTATCTCCGTCTTCCGTCGGCCCTCACTGAGACCTCCATGTTCTTGCCCTTGCGTCCGCCGCCCTTCCCGAGAGGATCATACGCCGCGACCGCCAGCACTACTTTCAAGCTGAAGATCCTGACCATTCAGGACCGCGTACGCTTGAGTCGGATGAACCAGCCCAGCAGCCGAGTCCTCCGGCGTGCCGCTTTTCCCTGACCAAGTGCTCCAGCCGATCGATCTGGCCGGTGCACTGCGCTGGCCGGCGCACAGAACCCGGACATCGCCTTCGCACGGAAGCAGGTGCTCCAGGCCGTCGCCGACCTGGAGCAGGCCCAGGGCGCTGTGGCTGCCCAGCCTGTTCATCGGGCCGACCTATTACCGCGTCGACGGGCAGGTCCAGAATATCAACGGCCAGGTCGAGACGGTCAGCCGCGGGTCGTTGTTCCTCGGCGCGACGGCCGCGACGGCTAACGGCTTCCCCGCCCCGGCGCCGGGGACCGGCTACCCCGGCCTGAACGGCTTGAGCTCGGTCCTGCGCATCTCCGACGCGATCTTTGAGCCCCTCGCGGCGGGGCGGGTCGCCGCCGCGACTCAGGCCGGACTCCGGGCCACCGGCCAACGACACCCTGTTATCGGTCTCGGAGGCGTATTTCGATCTCCAGTTGGCCGCCGGCACCCTGGCCATTGCCCGTGAGGCCGCCGCGAACGCGGAGAGCCTGTCGGTCATCGCGCGCGAATATGCCCGGACCGGCCAGGGCCTGGAAGCCGATTATCGCCGCGCTGACCGAATACCAACGCCGGCGCCGGGAAGTCCGGGCCGCGATCGGCCAGGTTGAAAATTGCCTCGGCGAATCTGATCCGACCGTTGTTGATCGATCCCCACGTTGTGGTTCGCGCCGGTCGAGCCGGCCGAGACCGTCGTGCGTCTCGTTCCCGACGAGACGCCCCTCGACCTGCTGATGGCCGAGGCCGTGCTGCGCCGCCCGAGCTTGCCCAGGCGCACGAGACGATTCAAGGCGGCCGTGTATCGGCTGAAGCAAGCAAAGCTGCGTCCCTTCGTCCCCTCGCTGGCTGTCACCTATTCGGGCGGCGGCTTCGGGGGCGGCCAGGACGCGTTCTTCGGCAACTTCGGGGCCCGGGGCGATGTCGCGGCGAGCCTGTTCTGGGACGTGCGCAACCTTTACTTTACCGATCGCGCCATCATCCACCGCCGCAAGGCCGAGCGCGAGGCGGCCGACATCGATTTGGTGCGGGTGCACGCCCGGGTCGTGGCCGAAGTCGTCGCGTCCTGCGAGGCGCGTGCCGCAGCGTCGGGGGAGATGGACGAGGCGCGGAAATCCGTGACCGAGGCCATCGACTCTCTCAGGCTCAACTTCGCCAACATCCGCGAAGGCCAGATCCTGGAGAACAACACCCGTCCGATCGAAGTGCTCCAGCCGATCCAGGCCCTGGCCCTGGCGCGTGCCGAGTATCTCAACGCCGTGCTGACCTACGATCGCTCCCAGTTCCGGCTCTATCGCGCGCTGGGGAATTGCCCGACACTCGAGAAACCTGCGCCGCCCGCCCCGCCTGGCGTCGCGGCGCCGCGACGGCCTGCCCCGTCACTAGGCCCGGGGGAGAGGCAAAAGTAAGGAGGATACGCGACATCAGCGGCGAAGCCGGTTGTCCTGCTTGGATGACCCTTTCACCGCGCGGCTGGCCCGAAGGCGACCAGGGTGATGTCGTCCGTCTGAACGTGGCCGCGTGAGAAGTCGTGGATGTCCCGAAGGATCGCCTCGCCAACCGATTCCGGTCCCCCGGCCGCGCCTTCGATGCACTTCAAGAGGCGGCGGTTCTCCTGACTGTCGTACAGATCCTCCGTCGGGTTCCGCGAGTCGGTCACGCCGTCGGAGTAGACGACGGCGACATCGCCCGGCCTTAGCTCGGCATTGACCTGCTGGTATGCGGCGTCGGGTACGATGCCGAGCGGGAAACCCCCGACATTCTTGCCCAGCTCCTCGACCGTCCCATCGGCCCGTCGCAGGAGCACCGGGGGGTGCCCTGCCGAGCAGAGCTGGAGCCGGCCCGTGCTTGCCTCGAGCACCAGCAAGCTGAGGGTGATGAATCGATCGTCGATGCCAGTCTCGCAGAGCGTGGTGTTCAGTACGCGTGCGGCGGCTGCCGTCGAGCCCTCGGTCCGAAGATTGAGCCGCGCGTCACCTGAGAACTTCGCCATGATCAGCGCCGCCGCGACTCCCTTGCCGGAGACGTCTCCCAGCGCGATGCCAAGGCGGTTGTTGGGCAATGGGACGAAATCGTAGTAGTCGCCGCCGACTTCGTGCGCCGCGCGGTAGTAGGCGAAGAACGCGTAGCCGGGAAGTTTCGGCAACGACTGCGGCAGTAGCTGGTGCTGAACCTGCTCGGCGCTCTTCAGCTCGCGGGCGAGCCGTTCGTATTCGAGCAAGGTCTCGTGCGACGAGCCGTTCCGGAGCGAGACCGCCATCTCGCCCGTGACGTCGGCACGGGCATCGCGGTCGTCCTGGAGGATCTGCTTGCCTTCTCTTGCCGGGAGCGGCTCGATCCCCGAGGCTTGGCCATCGGGGGCCCGCTTCGGGACACCGATCACTGAATGGGCTTTCTGGTCGGCGATCGAGGAGCTGGCTTGCACGTTCGCAAATGCAAATGATAACATTTTTATACATCCTCGGACTCTGTCCCGTCTTCGGTCGGAGGACGGCCGTTATCATCACAACCCGGAAACTCCCATCGGCCGACTCTTTGATCTAGGTAATGCAGCCTGCGTACCAATCGAACAAGAGGGCCGTTTTTCCGGCTGTTTCGGTGTGTTCGCCAAGATTCCGCTTACGATTGTGAGGGAACCTCCCGGCGGGGACGGGGTAATCCCGCCCGAACCGAGGATCGCGACCTGGCGACGGTCCACTTCGACGGCTTGCAGCGAGAGCAGGCGACACGGCGGCTGTTCGGCCGGATGGAGGTATTGGAATTGACGTTCGCCGCGGAGGAGAGGCAGTCCGATTCCCGCGTGTTCCTGTAGAAGCATAAGTCGCATTTCGGAGTTGGGCAGTATTCCCCCGACGTTGGAGGGACTCCGCCCACCCGATTGATCGATCCGGCCCGTCACGTCGGTCGCGCGGTCGATCGCCCAACGCCTTCAGCGCGGCTCAACTGGTACCCCCAGAACAAGTTAGGAAGGACGCTTTGCCGCGGTCGCTTTCTCGGAACCGTTCTTGGTACGGGGCTCGCGTTAGACAGATCCGGAAAGGGAGTGCCGTGCTCCGCGAGAAAAGGCATCCGCCGTTCCGGGTCAGGGCGGGATCGCCGGAGCGGTCCCCGCGTCGGAGCCGCAAAAGCCCGGCGATTGCAACTTCTCAGATCCGCGTCCGAGGTCATGCCATGAACCCGATCAATCTTTGCCTTACGCCGTCCTTACACAGTCATCGTGGTCATCCTCGGCATCGTGCTCGGGAGCATCTTGGCCGTATTGCGAATGCCGATCGACATTTTCCCCAATCTGAATCTGCCGGTGATCTACGTCATCCAGGCCTATGGGGGAATGGACCCGGCGCAGATGGAGGGGCTGATCACCAATTATTACGAATACCACTTCCTTTACGTCAGCGGCATCCATCACGTCGAGTCCCGGAACATCCAGAGCTCGGCGCTGATGAAGCTGTACTTTCACCCCGGCACGGACATGGCCCAGGCCATGGCCGAAACCATCGCCTATGTCAACCGGTCGCGATCCTTCATGCCGCCGGGCACGGTCCCGCCGGACGTGGTCCGCTTCGATACGGGCAGCGTCCCGGTCGGTTATCTGGTGCTGTCCAGCGAGGCCCGGAGCATCGGCGAGATCCAGGACCTCGCCCTGTTCCGCGTCCGGCCGATTTTCGCCAGCCTGCCGGGCGTGTCCGCGCCGCCGCCGTTCGGCGGCAATCAGCGGACCCTGGTGGTGCAGGTCGACCCCGACCGCCTGCGCTCGTACAACCTCTCTCCCGACGACGTGGTGGCCGCCCTGAAGGCGGGCAACTCGATCAGCCCCTCCGGCAACGCCCGCATCAAGGACCAGATGCCGATCGTGCCGGTCAATTCCATGGTCCGGGCCGTGCAAGAGCTGGGGAGCATCCCGCTCCGATTGGGTGAGAACGTCTACCTCCGCGATGTCGCCAAGATCGAGGATGGCACCGACATCCCCACCGGGCATACCCTGGTGAATGGCCGGCCGGCCATATTCATGCTGGTCACCAAGCGGGCCGACGCCTCGACCCTGTCCGTGGTCAATGAGGTGAAGGCTTCCTTGCCCAGGATGAAGGCGGTATTGCCCCAGGATATCGACCTGCGCTTCGAGTTCGATCAGTCTCCCTACGTGACCCAATCGATCGAGGAGGTGGGCAGAGAGGGCCTGCTGGGGGCCGTCCTCACCGGGCTGATGGTGCTCTTGTTCTTGCGCGATTGGCGCACGGTGATCGTGGTGGTCCTGAACATCCCTGTCGCCCTGCTGGCGGCGCTGTTCGCGCTCTGGGTGACGGGCCAGACGATCAACCTGATGACCCTGGGCGGCCTGGCCCTGGCCGTGGGCATCCTGGTGGACATGTCCACGGTCGAGGTGGAGAACATCCACACGCATCTGGGCGACGCCCCTTCGGTGGCACGGGCCGCCCTGCGGAGCAACCGGGAGACCGCGGTCCCCCGATTGCTGGCGATGCTCTGCGTCCTGGCGGTCTTCCTGCCGTCGTTCTTCATGGAAGGCGCCGCCCGGGAACTGTTCGTGCCGCTGTCGCTGGCGGTCGGCTTCGCCATGGTCGCCGCCTATTTCCTGTCCAGCACCTTCGTCCCGGTCATGTCGGCCTGGATGCTGCGTCCCCATCACGCCGAGACCTCGCGCGGAAGGGCGGTTCTCATTCGCCCGCTTCCGGTCCGGTTATGCCCGCGTCTTGAGCGCCCTGATGCCCTGGCGATGGGTCCTGGTGGGAGGGTATCTCCTCGGAGCCGGCCTGGTGATCGTGCTGGTGGGGAGCCAGTTGGGTATGGAGATCTTCCCCAAGGTGAACGCCGGCGAGTTCCAGCTTCGCCTCCGCGCCCCGGACGGCACCCGTATCGAAGTCACCGCGGAGCTCGCCAGCCAGGCGATGCGGATGATCCAGGACGAGACCCGGGAGGAAACCGGCGCGGACCAGGTGGCGATCTCCGTGGGATACTGCGGATTGCACCCCACCAGCTATACGATCAATAACATGTATTTGTGGATGCGCGGGCCGGAAGAGGCCGTGCTGCGCGTGGGCCTGAAGAAAGGCAGCGGCCTGGACATCGACCAGCTCAAGGAGCGGTTGCGGACAGTCCTTGCCGCGCCGCCTGGGCGACTGGTATCGGCAACGGCTCCGCCGGGAGGGCCTCGCCGAGGAGACGGTGGCCCAGCGACTGCGAGGGTTGCGGTTCTCCTTTGAACCGGCCGACATCGTCAACCAGATCATGAGCTTCGGGTCACCAACACCCATCGAGATTTCCGTCAGCGGCCCCAACTTCGCCGACGACCAGGCCCACGCGCGAAGGGTGTTCGCGGAGCTCTCCAAGATCCCTTCGTTGCGCGACCTGCAATACGGGCAGTCGCTCGATTACCCGGCGGTGGCGGTGAAGATCGACCGCGAAAAGGCCGGCCTCAGCGGGGTGACCGGCGGCGGACGTGGCCCGGTCCCTGGTCTCGGCAACGTCGTCCAGCCGATTCGTGGAACCCATCTTCTGGGCCGATCCCAGCACGGGCATCGGCTACTACACCCAGGTGGAAATCCCTCCCTACCGGATGAACTCGCCCGCGGAGATCGGCATGGTGCCCGATCCAGGGCAAGGCCGAGGCGAGCTCCTGGTCCGCGACGTGGCCGAGGTTCGTGAAGGGACGATGCCCGGCGAGTATGATCGTTACAACATGCGACGGCTGGTGACGATCACCGCCAATATCGAGGGGGAGGATCTCGGGCGGGTGATTCGCCGCTTGAAGCAGGCGCTGCGAATGGCCGGCGAGCCGCCCCGCGGCGTGCAAGTCGACGTCCGCGGCCAGGCGGTGCCGATGGAGCAGATGTTCCGCGGCCTGACCGTGGGCCTGGCCCTGGCGATGGTCGTCATCGTCCTGCTGCTGACGGCTTATTTCCAATCGTTGCGGCTGGCGCTGATCTCGGCATCGGCGATCCCGGCGGTGATCGCCGGGGTGGTCGGCGTCCTGGCGCTGACCGGGACCACCCTGAACATTCAATCGTTCATGGGCACGATCATGGCCATCGGGGTGGCGACCGCCAATGCCATCTTGCTCCTGACGTTCGCCGAGCGCGAACCGCCGGGACGGGATGTCCGCGCAGGCGGCGGCGGTCGAGGGGGCCCAGAGCCGGCTCCGGCCGGTCTTGATGACCAGTTTCGCCATGCTCGCCGGCATGGTCCCCATGGCCCTCGCCCTGGGAGAGGGGGGCGAGCAGACCGCGCCCCTGGGACGGGCGGTCATCGGCGGCCTGGGGGCCGCCACCCTGGCCACCCTCGTCGTCCTCCCCAGCGTCTTCGCCCTGGTTCAAGGCCGGGCCGGCACCCTCTCCCCTCGCTTGTACCCCGACGATCCCGAGAGCCGGCTCTTCGATGGAAGCAAAGAGCACGAGCTCAAGGATCAAGAACCATGATTTGGCACCAAGAGCGATCGAAGGCCATTGTCGATCTGCATCCCGGATGATTCGAGCCTGTCTCCCTGTCTGCGCGGTCCTGCTGGCCGGGATCGCGGGATGCCAGAAGCCTTCGCCGCCCTCCGTCGAGGCGGAAAAAGTCCCCGAGGTT
Organism: uncultured Planctomycetota bacterium; assembly: GCA_963779785.1. Taxonomy (GTDB): domain Bacteria; phylum Planctomycetota; class Planctomycetia; order Isosphaerales; family Isosphaeraceae; genus CAVRFS01. The sequence continues at coordinate 28,003 of CAWAAW010000020.1, read as the reverse complement.
GCCGTCGTCAGCCCGGCGCACGCTTCGCTCCACTGGACCGTCCAGCAACCCGGGGACATCGAGACCTACGAGGAGACCCCGATCGTCCCCAAGATCTCCGGGTATGTCCAGAAGTGGAACGTCGACATCGGCGACCACGTGAAGAAAGGCGAGGTGCTGGCCGTGCTCTGGGTCCCGGACATGGTGGCGGAGCTCGACCAGAAGAAAGTCGAGGTCGAGCAGGCCCGCAAGTTGTTCGAGGTCGCCGAGGCCCACGTGGCCTCGACGGCGGCCCGAGTCGAAGAAGCCAGGGCCGGCCTGCGCCGGGCCGAGTCGACTTCCAGGTACTGTCGGTTGCAATACGATCGCATTACCCAGTTGACCGAACAGGCCGTCATTAATAAGCAGGTCAAGGACGAAAACTGGAACACTCTGGAGTCGGCCGAAGCGGGCGTGAAGGAAGCCGAAGCGAAGGTGGCCTATGCGGAGGCAGACCTCAAGGAAAGCGAGGCGGCCCGAAACAAGAGCCGGGTGGACATCGCCGTGGCCCAGGCGGCCCAAGAGAGGATGCAGTCCATGGTGGACTATGCCACCCTGTCCGCCCCCTTCGATGGCGTGGTCACCCAACGGAACATCAACACGGGGGACTTCGTCAAGCCTCCGGCTGCCGTCGAAGAGACCCCGCTTTATGTCGTCCAGCGCCGCGACCTGATGCGCGTCTTCGTGGAAGTGCCCGAAGCCGATGCCGTGTGGGTCAAAGCCGGGACCCCCGCCCACATCCGCATCCCGATCCTGAAGGACCGGCAGTATTGCGGGAACGTGACGCGAATGTCTTATTCTCTGAAACGACAGATCGCGCACCCTGCTGGCGGAAATCGACCTCCCTAACCCCGAAGACCTCCTGCGGCCCGGGATGTACGCCTATGCGACGTATCCAGGTCGAGCGGACGAATGTCCTGACCTTGCCGGACTCGGCCGTCGCCACCCAAGGAAACGTCAACGAAGGCTATCAGGACTTCTGTTTCCTCCTCGAGAACGGCAAGGTCCGGCGCACGTTCATCGAGGTGGGCTCTCGCGGCGAAGAGCGGGTGCAGGTCTTGAAGAAGCAGGTTCAGGGGAAGTGGGAGGATTTCGACGGCAACGAACAGGTCGTCCAGGGTGAGCTCGCCACCCTGGCCGACGGTCAGGAAGTCGCCGTTGCCACGAACCAGGGAGAATCCATCCGGATCTCGCGTACGGCGAGGGGAGATTCGATTCTGGGGGCGGGACGGGAGGCCCCCACGCCCCAACGCCCGAGGCGGCCGTCAACAACCTCGCCGGCCGCCGCTTCCGGCTACTCCGAGGGAAGGTCGCCCGGCCGCGTTCCCCCCGCCGGCAACCGAACCGTGAATTCCGACCCAAGCCCGGGCCCCGCACTGGCGACCGACACGCTGCCACCGTGAAGCTCGACAAACCGCCGGACCAAAGTCAGCCCGAGGCCCAGCCCGCCCCGCGAGCGATCGGCGCGGTGCTCAACCTGGGTGAACGCGACGAAGATACGCGGCAACATCTCCGCTGGGATACCGATGCCGGCGTCGCGGACCGTGATCAGGATATCGGCCCCCTCGGCCTTTGCGGCCAGCCCGATGTGCCCAGCCCCGTCCGAATACTTGGCGGCGTTGGTCAACAGGTTCACTCAGATCTGCTCGACGCGCCCGGGTCCGCCTCGAATCGGAGCGGTCCCGGCGCGAGCGAAACGGAAAGCTCGTGCGCCTTTCTCTTCCAGGTGCGGACGCACTGCGGCGCAAGCCCGAGCCACGACCTCGGAGAGCTCGATCGACCGCTTCTGGAGCCGGACCTTGCCCTGGGTGATCCGGGCGACGTCAAGCAGATCGTCGATCAGTCGGGATAGCTGCCCGACCTCGTGCTCGATCAGTTCAAGGTTCTCGGAGATCAGCCCCTCCATCCGGGGGCGCCGTGATAGTTGAACGGTGCTTTGGATGGCGGCGAGCGGGTTCCGTAGCTCGTGGCCGAGCATGGCCAGAAACTCGTCCTTGCGGCGGTCGGCTTCGGCCAGTTGCTCCGCCCGGCGCCGCAGCTCCGCCTCCAACCGTCTCTGCTCGACGTAGAGGGCGCAGACCAGCAGGACGGCGACCGCCGTTGTGACGGCGAGCGTGCGGTCCATCCGGACCAAGGCGGCCTCGGAGTCGCCCCGCCGACCCGCGAGCAGTCGGTGTTCCTCCCACTCCATCGCGGCGATGAGTTGCCGGACCTGCTCCATAACGGCACGTCCGTGACCGGCCTGGACGACGGCCAGCGCGGCGTCGGCCCCTCTCTCGCGCCGCAGCCGCACCGTCTCCTCGAGCTCGTCGAACTTCGCCGCTAGCTCCGTACGGACCGCCGCGATGCGCCCCTGCTGGCTGGGATTGTCCGCTGTGAGGGATTCCAGCCGTGCCAAGGCGTCCCCGAGCCGGGCCAGGGCGTTGTGATAGGGCTCCAGGTATTCGTCTCGCCCGGTCAGTAGGTAACCGCGTGTCCGGTCTCGGCGTCTTGAGCCGTCGACAGTGTTGCTTCGAGCTGCGTCAAGACGGCCTGCGTGTGAGCCAACCTCCGGTCGTTGGCAACGATCCTGAGAGACGCTAGATACACGAGTGCCGCGTCAGCGACGAGCATGACGACGACGAGCGCAAATCCCAGGTGCACCAACCGGCTCTTGTTCATCGGTCATGACTCGTCGCCGGGGTCCCCATCAGGAGACCGCCGTCGTCAGCAGAACGCCGTCGAAGTCACCACCGGCCGAGCTTCCGGCACGGCCGTGTAATCGGCCCGTCGAGTCTACCATGAACTCAATCCGCTGATGATCCCTCGGCATCGTCGGATGCGACCGCGACGACCTCCAGGATGTGCTCCCCCTTGGCGAGCCGGTCGCCGGGTAGAGGCCCTGACCAATGGCCGTCGTCCCAGAGGCTCCAGGCCGCACCAGGCTCCCTCGTCGATGCGGTACCGAACGGCCGAGACGCCCGGTTCGGACCAGGTTCGCACCACCACCCGGTCGGGCCGCTGACGACGTGCCGAGGGCCGGTCGCCAGGAGCCGTTCGCGCGGGTGCGTTACCAGGACGACGGGGCCGCGATCGTCCACCGAGCGGTAGGTCACCGCCAGGTCGTCGCCGCGGAGGTAGAGCAGCGTATATCCCGGCGGTCCCCCTTCCGGGTCGCCGATCGACCGGGTGGCGATCGCCACGTTTCGGCCGTCGTTGGCGACCTGCCAGTAATGCGTGTGCCCGCAGACGATCGCCTCGATCCGGCGTGTCTGGACGACGGATCGCCAGTCGTCGATGCCCGGCCCGGCGAAATCCTCCCAGATCTGGTACGGGTAGTTGTGCTGGAAGATCACCACTCGCTCGCCCCGAGCCAGCGCCGAATCGACCTCACCGCGGAACCAACCGATCTGCTCGGCCGAAATCCCCACAGGCCGCGACTCCTGGGTGTTGAGCCGGATGAACCGGAACCCTCGCAACGACATCGTGCCGTAAGGCTCGCCGACGTGCCGGCGGAACCCAGTCGGCCACTGGGTCGCCCTTGACGTCATGGTCGCCGATCAAGGCGAAGTGGGGCACTTCGAGCCGGCCTCGGAGTTCGTCGAAGAGGCTGGAACTGGGCCTCGGTCGCGTCCTGGACGTTGTCTCCGATGAACTGAACGAAGTCCGGCCGGATCAGGCCGTTGACCTCTCCGACGACCCAGTGCGCAGCCCGGACGTTTTCGAGGTCCGGTTCAGTCAGGTGCAGGTCACCGGGAACGACGACGACGACAGGGTTGTCGAGATCGGTCATGGCGTACTCTTCTCCTCGATCTTAAGAAAGTTCGGGACCAGTCGATTGCCGCCATCGTGTGGACCGACGAGTGTTTCAGCCACGCTGCTCCAGCGATCCGCGGGTTTCGGGCATGGCCAGGGAGTAAAAGATCGCCGCGGCAGCGGCGATTGCCGCGAGCGTGATGAAGCCAGCGTCGAAGCCAGCCGCCTTGACCACGAAGCCCGCCAGCAGGTTGCTCAGGCCGGCACCGATCCCGGTCGCCGTGGCGAGTGCCCCTTGCGTCAGGTTGAACCGGCCGGTCCCCTTCGTGAGGTCGGCGATGACCAGCACGGAGACGACGCCGAATATTCCCGCGCCGATTCCATCAAGAAGTTGCACCGCGACGAGGTAATACGGGTTCACGCTCAGGCAGTAGAGCAGGCCGCGGATCGGCAGGACCGCGAACCCGATCAGGAAGACCGGCTTCCGTCCCCACGAGGCCGCCAGGCGGCTGGAAGCCAGGGCGACGGGCACCATCACGAGCTGGGCCACGATGATGCAGGCCGACATCAAGACAGCCGCCCCGTCCTTCAGGCCATCGCTGGACTTCTGGCCGACCAGCGGCAGCATGGCCGCATTGGCCAGGTGGAACAAGACCACCGACGTGGCGAAGATCGTGATCCGACGGTCCTTGAACAACTCGCGAATGCTGATGGCCTCGTGGCCATCCCCTTCGCCATCGTCGGCCCCCCGGGCCAGGTCGTGGTCGATTTCTTTCTCGCGAATGAGCAAGACGGCGGCGGCGCTGGCGGCCGCCATGCCGGCGACCAGGTAGAACATCGCCCCGTAGCCAAAGAAATAGGCGGAAGCTCCCGCCAAGGCGGCCGAGATGAGATTGCCGCCGTGATTGTACGCCTCGTTCTTGCCGGTTTGACGCGGCATCGCCGCGCGACCGACCAGACCCAAGGTCAGGGCCGCGACGGCCGGAGGAAAAACGGCCGCCGCCGCGCCGATCACCGTCTGAGCGGCGACGACCACAATCGGCGTCGGAACCAGGTAGAGCAGGACGCAGCCCACGGCCACCAATCGCCGCGGCGATCGCGACCGCCAGGCGCTTCCAGCGGATGCGGTCGATGAGGGCGCCGGCCGGCGTCTGGGCCAGTACCGTCCCGATCTGCGACGCCGCCAGGGCGATCCCCACCAGTCCGGCGTCCCAGTGATGGTGCTCTCGCAGAAACGTACCCAGGAACGGACCCATGCCGTCGCGCACATCGGCCAGGAAGAAGTTGAGGCCGTCGAGGGCGCGCAGGCTCGTCGACGACGGCTGTCGCTCCGGGACGTCGGGCTTTGATTGATCGGTGTCGCTCATGGCGTTCGTTTCTCAGCGTTAATAGTGAATCAAGGCCAGCCAGGCGATGCCGACGAGAGTCGTCAACACCGTCAGCGGGACACCGACCTTGAGGTATTCCAGGAAACTCAGCTCGGTCCCCGCGCGCGGGCGTTCTCGACGACGATCAGGTTCGCGACCGAGCCGAGCACGGTCAGGTTGCCCGCCAGCGTGCTCGACATCGACAGGGCCAGCCACGCCAGCTCTTTCTGAGGCATGACTTCCATGAGCGGTTTGAACAGCAACACGGCCGGCACGTTCGAGACCAGGTTGGAGAGGACGACCGACAACCCGCTGACCAGCACCACCGGCGACTCGAGCAAAGCGTGTTGACGCTCCAGCCCCCAAGTCTGCACCACGTTGACTTCGAAGGCGTGGACCACGACGAACAGGCCGGCGAACATCACCAGAAGCGGCCAGTCGATCGCTCGGTAGACCCTTTCGGGGCGGACCCGGTCGAGCAACAACACTCCGGCCGCGATCAGCGCCACCAGGGCGATCGGCTGCCCCGCGAAGAAAAGCCCGACCGTGATCAAAGTCACCGCGACACTCTTGTAAAGCAGTCCGCGATGGACACGACTACGAGTCCGCGGCTCCTCATCGGCCGTCGAGGAATCTTGGCTCGACTCTCCCAAGGTCTTGCGGTAGACCAAGGCCACCACGGCGAAGTTGATGAGACAGGCCGATCAAGGCGATCGGGGCAAGCCTCGCCGCGAACCGCAGATAAGAGATCTGCGACAACGATCCGATGATGATATTCTGGGGATTGCCCGTGATCGTGGCGACCGAACCAATGTTCGAGGCCGTCGCCAGGCCGACCAGGTAGGGGATCGGCGGCCGCTTCAGACGCTGGCAAAGGTGGAGTACCAGCGGCGTCAAGGCGACGCAGACGACATCGTTGACCAGAAACGCCGACAGAACCCCCGAAAGAGCGATCGTGACCGCCAGCAGAACGAAGGGCCCGGAGAAACTGGCCGCGATCCAATCCGTCGCCAGCGCGAAAAAACCGGCGAAACGGAGATAGGCCACGAGCACCATCATGCCGAAAAGGAGGACGATCGTCTCATAATCGACGGCCTTGGCCGCCTCCCGCATCGAGAGCACGCCGCAGGCCATCATGGCGGCCGCGCCGACCAGGGCGATGCCAGCCCGATCGATGCGCAGGCCGGGGATCTTACCGAAAGCCAGGGCCAGGTAAGTCAGGCCGAAGATCGTCGATACCAAAGGGATCGAGGCGGGTTGCGTCGTCACGTGGCGAAGTTTCCTCCGGATTCATGAACTGACGAGGGGCGCACATCAAGGGACCGTCGAGAGATCCGACGTGGCGGCCATCGGCTCGACGGCACGGTCGTCGAAAGCCGGATCGCGCGTCGTTCAACGTCTCAGGGACGAAGAATACCACGATGGCCGTCGCGATCGCGCCAAGGCCGGCCAGTGCCAGGAACAAACCGCGGTACCCGAGCGGTTCGACCAGGAAGCTGGCCGCGGCCGGGCCGATCGCCGAGCCGAATACCAGGCACGAACCGACGATCACCTGGGCCTCGCCCGATCGCCTCGGGTCGTCCAAGCGGTCGTTAACCCAGGCGGCCGCGACCACTGCGAACAGGCCATTGCCCAGACCGTCCAGGGCCTGATTCGCCACGGCCAGCCACGGACTTTGGACGATCGCAACCAGGGCCAACCGCAAAGCCATGATCGACCAGCCGGCGATCAAGAGCGGTTTTCGTCCCACGCGGTCGGCCAGCCGACCACCCGGCAAGACCACCAGCATCCAGGCCACCATACTCACGGCGAAAGCGTAAGCGAGCATCCGATCCGGGGCGTGCAAATCCCGCTTCAGGAATAAACCGAGGTAGACACCTCCCGGGGCATTCGCCGCGTGGTACAAAATCATCGCCAGCACGAAGATCCAGAGCCCCGCGTCCTTGGGCAACCAGCCGGTCTTCGGCTCATGCTTCGGAACCTCTCATCTTCGTTTCGCCCCGACCATTCTCGTGAATCAAGAGCGCGGCGGCGACGGCCAGCCCTTGCATGACCGCGAGCGGAATCAGGATCGCGCCGACACCGTATTGCTCCGACATCCAGCTACCCAGCAACGCGACCGAAACAATCCCGATCGGCTTCCAGAATCGGAGGGCTCCCAGGGCCGCTCCGACGCCTCCCTTGGGAGCCAACGCCGCCGCTTCGGCACCGGAAAGGCTCTCGACCACCGCGCGGGAGATGCCGTTCTCGGCGAATAGGATGACCAGGAATCCCAGCCAAACTGTCCCATGTGCCCCACGCAAGAGCACCGTCGAGATAGCCGCTACCGCCAGTGCGACGACGAGGAATGGCTTGCGCCAGCCGATCCGGTCAGACCAGAGCCCGATGGGAAACTGGGCCAGGGCCGACAGCGCCGCCAGGGTCGAAACGATCCCGATCGCGCGATCGGAAAGTCCCTTTTCCCCAAGGTAGAGCGGCAGGTAAGGGAGGGTAAAGCCGATCGCCGCCATACCGAGGAAGTACGACCCATAGAGTCCGATGCGATTACGCCAGTCCATGATCCAAGGAGCCTCTCTCGGGATAAAGCCATCATGGGAAAAAATGGGACGGAGCCGGCCACACGACTCCGCCCCCACGGATTGTCACGATAGGACTGACTCAGACGCCCGGAGGTAAGGCCGGGGGAATTCCCGACCCCGGCCGGTCAAGACGGTCGAAGTCCTCGCCCTTGGGCTCGGGACGTTTGCCCTTGGGCTCGGGACGTTTGGCTTTGGGTCCGGGGCCATCCGGGCCCTCGGGCGGGGGAACGGGGCGGTATCCGACCCGGTCACGGCCCTCGCCGATCTGAGCGAGGTGCTCGGGCACGTGAGTCATCGCCTCCGCGGCCCGAGCAAGCTCGCCGGCACGTTCATCGCGACCGGCCTCGAGGTCTCTCCGGGCCGCACTGTAAAGGTCGCGAGCCGCCTTGATATAGAAATCGGCGCTGGGAGCGGCTTGCCACTGGCCGAGCCAGCCGATTCGCTCGTAAGCACGGTAGAGGTCGCGGCGGGCCCGCTCCTTGGTATCTTCCAGTCCGAAGTCATCGGATGGCGGCGGCAAATCCGGGTCGGCCCGATCGAACCGCACGGCGTTCCGGGCATGGTCGACGGCGCGAGCCAGGTCGTGTGCGGCGGCCCCATACTCGCGGGCGAGCCAGAGGTCGGAGGCGTTCAGCGCCTTGAGCCCGTTGCGGTAAAATCCGGCCGCGCGATCGGTCCAGTCGTTCAGCCGCTCCTCGGGGCGCCCCGTCGCACTGTCGTCGGCGCGGAGGCGCCGAAGCAGGTCGTACGCCTTGCTCAAATCGGCCCCCGGTTCGCGCTTTCCCTTTTTCTTCGGATCACCCTTCTCCTTGCCCTTGGCCTTGGGAGGAGGACCGCCCCCAAACGGTGGTGGCTGTGCCCCCGTGAACGAGGCTGCCAGCCCAAGGCTGACTAGCACTGACGAAATCGCCGCGACAAGCTTGATCATGATGATTCTCCCCTTTTCTTCAATACATCTGAATGAACCGTAGCCAGCGAGAGACTGTCGCCGGCTGTCTGATCGGGTTAGAACGCATAACCTATGCCATCTCAAGAATTGCGGATTTCGAGGGCTATTTCCTTGTTTTCACCGCGTATCCGGGCATGAAACGCCCGCCAGTACGGGGTGATTCTGCCCAGGTGGTCCGTTAACGCCCGGGCAGACGAACCCGGAGCTTGGAGAAATCAAATGGCTCGCCGCCCAGATTGGTCAAGGTTGTTCTTTGTCGAGGCGAGAGGATGGCTCTGATTTGCCTGAGGGCCCGCTCATTGACATCTTTAGATCCCGCTCGCATTCTGGTCTTTTCTTGGTCCTTGCGGGTCGCTTCCTGGTCGGCATCGCCCGGTTCGGATCCGGCGGCTTCACTTTTCAACATCTCTCGGAGCTGCTTGCTCTCGGCAAGGAGATTGTCCATGACCTCTTGGACCTGCTCGAGCTGATCGTCGTCGAGCCGAAGTGCCTGCAACACTTCGGGCCGGTTGAAAGCCGAGAGCCCCTCACCTTGAAACACGATCTGCTTGAGTCGGGTACGCTGCCGCGAATCGAGCACCTTTTCGGTCAGCGCTCCTTTCGCGAACTGCTCCTTTTGTTGGCTGGTCAGCTTGAGTTCGTCGTGAACGGCCGGATCGCGCAGCAGCGCACCAGCGAGGTCGGCCGAGTCGTCGATGAGCGACTGCCCCCCCGGTCCGGTCAATTTGGTCAGGTTAAACGAGTCTCCCAGCATCCGGTTGTAGATGTCCCGCTGTCGACGTGTCAGAACTCGGCCGATCCGCGGCATGACCTGGTTGTTCAGCTTGTAGGCGAAAGCCCGGGACTGCACTTTTTGCTGGTCCTTCCGGACCTTTTCCAGGCTAGGATCACCGGTCGCCTTGGCCAACTCGGACGCTCGTTTCTGGCTCTCCTTGTACTGATCCTGCGCCGCATTCAGATCGGTCAAGATTTCTCGGATCAGTTCGACCTGTTCGGGCCCCATCGCTAACGCATCGATCAGCTCGGGCGTGAGAAATGCCGAAGGGCCTTGGATTCTTAAGACGATCTGCGTGAGCCGGGTCCGCTGGCGGGCATCGAGAATCTCGTTCAACTGCTGGTCGGTTTCCCGTTCGAAGTTCGCAAGGACCGTCTCCATGGCTTCGCGAACCATGCGCTCCTGCTCCTTGGCGACGGGGTCGTCGACCTTCGCCTGACCTTTCTTTTGACCCTTGCCTTTACCGTGTGCTTCCTCGATTTTTTTCTTGGCCGTCTTGGCCTGGTCGCCGATCCGGCCGATCTTCTCAATCTGTTGACTCTTCAGCTTGAGCTCTTGCTGGATCTGCGGCGTGCGCAGTAACGCCGCTCTGAGCGAATCACCTGGCCCGGCGAGCCCGAGCTTATCCTGCCCGCTACTCACAAAGGCCAACAGAATCGCCCCGGCGGTTCCCAGAAATACCCCGTACAGACTGGCTATTCGCATCGGTGTGGTTCCTCTGTCATCAGCCTGTGTAATCGGATTTCGCAAGCACCGCGCGGAATCCTCCAAAACAACGGCTTTTCGCACTTTCGCTAGATCTTCGCTTGGTCCGACGAGGACAATGGCAGCCCTGATGACTCACGGGGTGGGGAACCTAGTCGATGAAGTTCGGACCGAGCCCCCCTTCGGTGAGCAAAAGGGATGCCCACGAAAAACTGAGTCTGGGACCGGGTATTTTTCCGGTCAATTCGCTCTTCAGTGGGCGAAATGGCCCCAGTCGTTGGGGCTTTTCCGCCCAACCGCACGTGCTATACTGGGTGCTTTCCTTGCGCCGGCCGCCGAGCGCGGAATGCGTTGCCCGAAGAAAACCGGGATGGCCCGGCTGGTTCGGGCCCGGATCGAGTTGATATCTGTTATTGGCGCGAGTTTTGCGGTGACGTATTGATCGATGAATCACTCATTACTCGATCCGTCGGGGCAAGAGTTGCTGTAGGCCAGATGCGAGTTTTCACCATGTTCGGTGGACGGCAATCACGGGCTTCTGGCGTAATGAACCGAGAGAGCCAGGATTGGCGACCATTGGCGTTCGCCTCATTGCCATTCCGGGTCCCGATCGGAGTCCAGGTCGGCGTGGTGGCAGCCCTGTTCGTTGCGGCTCTCCTCGTGCTCTGGACGACCGGTGCTTTGGTCCTGGCGCGGGAAACACGTCGATCGGCGGCCAAAACCCTACTCAATCGCGCGGGCGAAGAACTTGCGGCCCAGGGACAAGCCAGCATGGCTCGAGGCGGGGATTCCTGGAGGCTCCTGACGAACAATCCCGCGACGCGCTCAACGAGGAGCTGTCGAAGAAGGCCGCACGTGTTCTATCGAAATACGAACGCATCGATGGGGGTTACCTGGTCCTCCGTTTCAAGCCGCTCGGCGATAGCTTCCTTGGCACCGTGTTGCTGCAGCAGCACCACACGGAAAAGGCGAAGAAAGCAAGCGGTCAGTCGGTCGAGGGTCCAGACCAGTCGAGCTTGCCGCCGCTCGAACGCGACATGATCGACGTTCAGGTGGACGCTGCGATTCGCAAGAAACAGGTGCAATTAGTGGTCGAGGAGCTGACCGACGTCCACCCGGTCACCGTGGCGATACGGACGGCCCCGGTGATCGTCGACGATCGCGTCGTGGGTGCCACCTGGGTGATGACCCGACTGGTCGATCCGCTCTTCGTCGACCGCTCAGTCCAGGGGTATCAGCTAGCCGCGGGGTTGGCTCTGGGAGGAATCGCGCTGGCATTCGCGCTCACCGCGGGGCTGGCGCGCACCGTCCGCCAGCAGGCAGCGGAGCGGGACCGGCTCCAGACCGAATTGCGGCGCAACGAGCGGCTCGCGGCCCTGGGCAAGCTGCTGGCGGGCGTCGCCCATGAGGTGCGCAACCCGCTGGCCGGCATCCGCTCGACGGCCCAGCTCTGGCAGCGAGGGATCGGGCTCGATGGCGAGTCGCTCGACGGCCTGGTCCATGAAGTCGACCGCTTGCAGGAGATCGTCACGCGATTGCTCCACTTCTCGCGAGCCGACGCCCAGGATCTGGCACCCGGGGACCTGAACGCCGTCGTGACCGAGTCCGCCCGGTTAGCCGCCGGGCCCGCCGAGACCAAGGGAGTCCGGATCGAAGTCGATCTCGACCCCAATTTGCCGCCCGTCGCGATGGCTCCGCCGGCCTTGTTGCAAATCTTTCGTAACCTGACGACCAACGCCGTTCAGGCCATGCCGCCGGGCGGTACCCTCCGCCTGACGACCCGGAGGGACGGGTCGCGGCCCGCGATCCTGGCCAGCGTGGCGGATACCGGCCCGGGACTGACGCCCGAGGTGCGGCAGCACCTGTTCGAGCCATTCTTCACGACCAAGGCCGAGGGAACCGGGCTGGGACTGGCCATCGCCCGCGAGATCGCCCTGGCCCACCAGGGCGACCTCCAGGCCACCAACCGCCCCGAGGGCACCGGCGCCGTCTTCACGCTCACGCTGCCGGCCGCCCCGATCCAGAGCAATGGAGGACCCCGCTGATGACCGAGCCCACCACGGTCCTGGTCGCCGACGACGACCGCACGATCCGCCGAAATCTCGTCCTGTTGCTCCGATCCGAGGGCTATCTTGTCCTGGAGGCGGCCGACGGCAAGGAGGCTTTGGCCCAGATCGCCGAGCACGCGCCCGACGCCGTGCTGCTTGATCTCAAAATGCCCGGCCGAGACGGCCTGGACGTGCTCGCAGGAGCTCGGGCCGGCACTCGCCGACTTGCCGGTGATCGTCGTGACCGCCTTCGGCGGCTCGGCCTCGGCGATCGAGGCGATCCGTCGGGGAGCCTATGACTATCTGACCAAGCCGTTCGACCTCGACGAGGTCTTGCTGACCCTGAAGCGGGCGCTGCGGCAGCGCGCCCTGGCATTCGAGGTGAAGGCGCTGCGGGCGAGGACCGGCCAGGAACCAAGCGACTCGTCCGACGACCAGGCCGATGCCGAGCCCGAGCTCGTCGGCCAGAGCGCCGTCGATGCGCGAGGTCTTCAAGGCGATCGGCCGCGCGGCCGCGACCGACGCCCCGGTCTTGATCGTCGGCGAGAGCGGCACCGGCAAGGAGCTGGTCGCCGACGCGCTCCATCGCCACTCCAATCGCGCCGACGGCCCGTTCATCCGGGTCAATTGCGGGGCGTTGCCCGAGGGCCTGGTCGAGAGCGAGCTATTCGGCCACGAACGCGGCGCCTTCACCGGCGCCGATCGCCAAAAGCCCGGCCGGTTCGAGCGCGCCGCTGGCGGCACCATCTTCCTCGACGAGGTCGGCGAGCTGCCGCTATCGGCCCAGGCCAAGATCCTCCGCGTCCTCCAGCAGCGCGAGTTCGAGCGGGTCGGTGGGACCGAGACTCTCGCGCACCGATGCGCCGCGTCATCTCGGCCACGCACCGCGACCTGTCCAAAGAAGTCGCCGCCGGCCGATTCCGCGAAGACCTGTTCTACCGCCTCAACGTCGCCCGGATCGTCATCCCGCCGCTTCGCGACCGCCCCGAGGACATCCCGCCCCTGGCCGAGCACATCCTGCAGCGCGTGGAACGGAGGCACGGCTGGGGCGAGCTTTCGCTCTCCCCCGAGGCCCTCGCTGACGATCCAGGAGCGACCCTGGCCGGGCAACGTCCGGCAACTGGAGAACGCCCTGGCACGAGCGGTGATCGCCGCGCGGGGCCGGACGATCCTGCCCGAACACCTCGATGCCGACGAGCCGCCGACCCGGCCATCCCCGCCGCCGGCGACCGCGTCGAGTCCCTCCCGCTCCGCGCCCTGCTGGCCGAGGTCGAGCGCCGGGCGATCCAGCGCGCCTTGCTGGCCTGCGGCGGCAACCGCACCAAGACCGCCGAACGGCTCGGCATCAGCCGCCGCCAGCTCTTCGACAAGATCCGCGAGTATGACCTTCATCCTTGAGCACTCCGGATCCGGCCACTACGGACTGCAGGCCGGTAAGTTCGCAACGGGGCGACGCGAGCAGCCCGGTACACAGCCTCGATCGATCGAGCCCTACGGCCCAGCCGGTCGACCAGCGCCTCGACCGCGTTCATCACCGCGAGGATCGCCATACCCGCAACGATTCCGCAAATCGTCCCCCAGAGCACCGGTACGAAGATGACCTCAAATGCAGACGAGCCCATCGGTAAGCCTCCCCGTGGATTAAGTTCGGTCCCGGTCGTCGGCCACCGGACTGAAGGCATCCGGTGCACCGATCGGCCGACGACGAGTCCCAATGCAGTCGGTGTACCAATGGGAAAAGACGGCCGATTATCCCGCTATTTCATGGGTTCTTGCCGCGTTCCCACGGATTTTGTGCGGAATCCCCCCGTCGGAGTCGGGGCCATCCCGCCCAAGCCAGATGCATAGTCGGGGCGCAAACGATTGAGATGATTTCTCGCCGAACCATATGATGCGCGGACATCGTAGCGAGCTGATCAGGTGACGCTATGACCGATGCAAAAGGACCGCCGGACCAGGGCCACCAGGAACTTCAGCGGAGTCTCCGATCCCCGACTCGATCATCGTCTTCGATAGCCAAGCGTCTGACTGGGAAGTTCACCGAACAGCATTTTGTAGTCGGCTGCCAATGAGCCGGAATGGTCCAATCCCCAATGTCGGGCAATTTGATGGACCGAATCCGTGAACGGATCAGCATCCTTGAGATCCTGACGCACTCGATTCAACTTCAGCGCCTTGAGATAGGCTTTGGGGGACACGCCGGTCCGCTCATGGAAAGCGTAAATGAGTGTTCGCTCACTAACGCCGATGGCCTCGCAGATTGCCAGGAGAGTCATTGGTATATTGAGATAAGTAAACATGTAACTCTCATCCACGCGAAAGACCTGTGCTCTCCGCTGTAATCCAAGTGAGGGCGAGTCACGCCAGCGATCCGGGATGAGATTTCCAAGCAACCCCGACAGCCAGTCGATGAGCAATTCGTGGATCTGAAACAAAGAGGTCTCGGCATGATCGCTCGATCCGAGACGGGCAAGGGCTAACTGAAGGGAACGGTCGAACGAGATGCAGCGCCTGGTTTCCATCGTCACGAAAGGTCCCTGAAGCATGGACTCGCCGTCGACTCCGTGGAGCGACGCGGCGACGCGATTGACAAATTCGGCGTCCACGATCAATCCCGTGGTGCGATAATTCTCCGAGGTCCTGTGGTCCATAGCTTCGCCGGGTCTTCGTATGTTGATCATTCCCGTCCGTAAGGTTCGCCCTCGCCAGAGGGCTCCGGCATTCCGTTCCTGGACAGGGCTGAATGCATAGGAGTTCGGAGGACTGCCCCCGCGTGAGAGAATGGCGCGGTTGCCCTCGGCCTCGAAGAGTTGGAAACGACCGAATTGGGCGAGTACGACTCGCCCCTGAAAAGGGCCGCCGCCAATCTGAATATTACGCTGTTCCCATCCGGGAAATCCTCCCGCGATTTGGTCAAAGTCCGTCGTGCGCAAGGACACGAACCGCGCCTGAGTTGGCTCGGCTTCGTCGGCCGTGAAGATGGTGGCATTTGTGCGACTGATCGTCATCCATCTAGTCCGACGAGATTGGCCGAAGAATTTTGCGGTTTCCTGACTTGAGAAGGTCGCCTCACTTGACGACCATTCTAGCCTGGAAACTTCTCGACCGGAATCAGGATGCGATTCTCTGGCGACCGTTTCGACTCAGACTGACGAGGAAGCACAACTCCACACAACATGAGCAACGACAAGATGTTTAAGCGAATGGTCGCAATTCCGGCGTGCATTCTGATTCTGGGGGCCAGCGTTGGGTGGCTAAGTGCACACGCCCGATGGAGCCCACAACGGCTCGCCCAGGACGTGCCGACTCGGATGGCGACGCGCTTGCGGAGTACGATGGTCACGTCGGCCAGATTCTCGCGAAGCTCGAAGAAACCGGCCTCGATAAGAACACCATCCTTGTCTGTATTACCGACAACGGTTTCTATCAATACATGTGGCCAACGGGGGGGACTATGCCGAGCATAAGACGTGGGTTCTCACGCCCATCGTTGGTATCGCCGAGAGGCATCTGATGACCTTCCGGGATTTCCCGGTCCGCCAGTTGGGCCTGAGCGCCCAGATGGGCAAGACGATTGAGGACATTCAGTCGCAAATCCTGAAGATCCGAAAGAGCCAGTAACTCCACGGTTATCGGGTCTTACACTACGTCCATATTTGTCATGAGCAATCACAGTACCGACTCCGAGAGTTAACACCGATGAAAAGATCCACGCTGCTCTTGATCCTCTATCTCGCGGTCGGCTTGCTCTTTTTGCCTACCGCAAAGGCGCAAGAAGTACTGCCATTCCCGCCGACACCGTCTGCATCAACAGCGGGGTCTGACGATGAAGGATTCCACCTACAAGAAACGGGCAGAGCCGAAGCGATTGGCCGAGGCGCTCCGAACATTCTCATTATTTTGATGGATGACGTGGGACCGGGGACGCCATCGACCTATGGCGGGGAGATCAACACACCGACGCTTGATCGCGTCGCAAAGCGGGGAGTTTCCTTCAATCGGTTCCATTCCACCGCCATGTGCTCGCCCACACGCGCAGCACTTCTGACCGGGAGGAACCACACCCGTGTCGGCAACGGCCACGATTTCGGCGATCGCCAACGACTTCGACGGCTTCAGCGGCACCATCCCGAAGTCTTCGGCGACGGTCGCGGAAGTGCTGCAAGACTACGGCTACAACACCGGGGCCTGGGCAAGTGGCATAATACACCCGAGAACAAACCACTCCGAGGGACCATTCGACTGCTGGCCGACCGGCTACGGCTTGGAATATTTCTACGGGTTCCTGGCCGGCGAAGCGTCGCAATATGAACCGACGCTATACGAAACACAACCCAGGTCACAGAAGAGAAACCCAAGTACCATCTCTCTGACGACATCGCGACCGACGCAATCGCCTGGCTTCAAGCGGCACCAGGCCTTCGCGCCCGATAAGCCGTTCCTGATGTACTGGGCACCGGGAGCGCGCTCACGGTCCACACCACATCTTTCCGGAATGGGCCGACAAATACAAAGGCAAATTCGATGACGGCTGGGACAAGTATCGCGAGCGTGTCTTTAATCGTCAGAAAGAACTCGGCTCGATTCCCGCGGACGCGAAGCTGACGCCGCGACCCGACACCCTGGCCTCTTGGGAGAGCATCCCAGAGTCGGAACGCCCATTCCAGAGGCGGTTGATGGAGGTGTTCGCCGGGTTCGTCGAGCACACCGACGCCCAGGTCGGAAAGCTGTTTGACGGACTGGATCAACTGGGAGTCCGCGACAACACCATCATCCTCTACATCTGGGGCGATAATGGCTCGAGCGCCGAGGGTCAAAAAGGCAGCGTCAGCGAATTGCTCGCACAGAATAACGTCGCCAACACGATCGAGCAGCAGATCGCGGCGATGAATGAACGGGGCGGTTTGCCGGCCCTGGGCGGTCCCAAGGTCGACAACATGTACCACGCAGGTTGGGCCTGGGCCGGGAGCACTCCGTTCAGGTCGACCAAGCTCGTCGCCGCACACTTTGGCGGCACACGTAACCCGATGGTCATCTCGTGGCCCAAAGGGATCAAGCCAGATAATACGCCGAGATCTCAGTTCCATCACGTCGTTGACATCGTCCCCACCCTGTACGAGACGATCGGCATCAAGGCCCCCGACGAAGTGAACGGAATCAAGCAAGACCCCATCGACGGCGTCAGCCTGGCCTACACCTTTGCCGACGCAAACGCCCCGGGCCGGAAGAAGACGCAATACTTCGAGAACAACGCGAGCCGCGGCATCTACCACGATGGATGGTTCGCCTGCGCCTTCGGGCCATTCGTTCCCTGGGACACCCCCAGCACCGCCGCTCGTCTCAAGGGATGGGATGCGAACAACGACGTCTGGGAGCTTTACGACCTCTCGAAAGATTTCAGCCAGGCCGACGACCTCGCTGCTAAAGAGCCCGAAAGGCTTGCGAAGATGAAGGACCTCTTTCTGGCGGAAGCCAAGGCGAACAAGGTGCTTCCCATCGGCGGCGGCCTCTGGACCCGATTCCATCCCGAAGACGTGATCTCCAGCCCCTACAAGTCGTGGCGATTCGATGCGACGACCACCCGCATGCCCGAGTTCACAGCACCAGGACTGGGCAAACGGAGCAATCACGTCGCGATCGACCTTGAGACAGGCGACAACGCCTCCGGCGTACTTTACGCGCTCGGCGGAGCCAGCGGAGGAGTGACTCTGTTCATGGACAAGGGCCAACTGGTCTATGAATACAACATGTTGCTCATCGAGCGGACCATCGCCAAAAGCGAAGGTAAACTTGCCGCCGGCAAGCACAAAATCGAGGTCGACGAGACAATCACGCGGCCCGGCGCTCCGGCTCAAGTCGTGATCAAGGTCGATGGCAACGAGGTTGCGAAAACCACAGTGAAACGAACCGTGCCAGGTGCCTTCACGGCAAGTGAGACCTTCGACGTCGGCGCCGACTTGGGGTCGCCCGTGTCGCTCACTTACTTTGATCGAGCTCCGTTCAAGTTCGACGGCAAAATCGAAAAGGTCGCGATCGAATTGAAGTGACAGCTCCGGACCGCGAAGTCCGAAGACGATCGAAGTCAACCGGAGTTTGCTGATGAGAGAGTTCTCAATCACCCGTCGCGGTAAAATCGCCGCCGCAGTCGTCTGCCCTTATAACATCGCCTTCGGCAAGACCTTTTTTCGGTACTAACGTTCGAGAATTGCCCTTCAATTCCTCAAAGCGATCGGGGAGAACTAATGCGTCGAATCCAGATACTTATCGTCGTCGTGGCCGCACTTTTCGTGCTTGGCCCTCGGGAGGCGACCTCACAGGAACGGATGCCGACGGTCCCCAGGAAGCAAATCCCGCCTGCGAGCGTCTTCTCTCCAGGCGAATCCGAAAGGCTTTCCCCTTGCTGATGCCTTGATCGAGAGGAGTTCGCAGTCCTTGCCACCAGTGACGTGGACATCTCGGTTAGCCCGCTCAAAGAGCTAGCCTGGATGGTCGGCGACTGGGTCGATCAGATGAAGAGGCGACTAACGAGTCGTCGGTCAAATGGACCAAGAACGGTGCGTTCCTGATCCGGTCGTTTCGGCTATCCATCGGCGAGGGCGATCCACTCACGGGAATGCAAGTCATCGCCTGGGACCCCGCCGAGAAACAGATTCGTTCGTGGACCTATGACTCGCGGGGCGGGTTCGGGGAAGAGGCGTGGACCCGCGCGGAGACCGGTGGTCAATGCGAACCAAGTTCACCCTGCCCGACGGCGGACGCGCCTTGGCAGTCCACGTCATGACTCGTGCAAACAACGACTCTTTCCGCTGGAAGTCGGTCAGCCGGGTCATTGATGGTACGCTTCACCCTGACATCGACGAAGTGACATTCATCCGTAAGACAACCGAATCATCCGCCCCCCCAAACGAAGCCACCAAGACAGGAAGTTCGAGCCAGGACAAGGGAGAGACAAAAGCCATGAACACGTTCACCAAGATCGCCGTTCTCACCGGCTCTGCCTTGCTCGTTTCGTTCACTTCTCCTACGTCCTTGGCGCCAACGCCCCGGCGCGGGTGCAGCGCGGTCTCCGGGTCATGCCCCACCGGCTGCGGCCAAGAACGTCAACCGTAGCCCATCGATGAGCCGTCCCGCTGGTCCCGCTGCCACACCGAGCAATCTTCGTCCAAACGCCGGTCAACCCGGCGGAATGCGGCGACCTAACGCCTCAGGTGACGGTGCGGGCATCCAGCGGCCCAACGCCGGAGGCGACGCTGCGGGCATCCCGAGGCCCAACGCCCCTCAACCGGGCGGCATCCAACGGCCAAATGCCGGAGGCGAGGCTGCGGGCATCCCGAGGCCCAACGCCCCTCAACCGGGTGACATCCAACGGCCAAATGCCGGAGGCGCAGGCTACAGGCATCCGACGTCCCAATGCCAGTCAACCAGGCCGAACCGGCGGTATTCAACGGCCCAATACCGGTAGTCGGGAGGCCCCGTCGAGCGACTCTTTGAACGATTTCCTGGGCAGGGGCGCACAACCGGCACCCCATCCAATAGGTTACCGACCGGGATGGAACGCCCGAGCACGACGCAGCCAGGAGAAGTCCAACGCCCTCAATTGCGAGCTTCCGGTGGTACAACGAACACACCAGCCGCCTCACTTCCCGGACGCAATACCGTGAACGTCGGGCCTGGAACGGTGCGCGAACGTGAATGTCACCGGTGGAGGCAAAACGACCAACAACGTGAGTAACGTAAACAACGTCAAGGTTGGTGGTGGTAACACCACGAACGTCAACGTTGGGAACGTGAATGCTGGAAATCGCGTCAATTACTCCGACAACAGCCAGGCCTGGGTCTCCCAGCGTCAGAACTGGGGCAACGACGTCCGGACCGGAGTGGGCGGCCGCTATAACAACGTCTTCAACGCCAACTACTTCAGTCGCCCGCCAGTCGTCGGCGGCTACAACTACTACGGCGGCTGGGCGGCTCGCGGCACTCATTACGCGTGGACGCCCGTAACATGGGCCTCGTTCGGCGGGTTTCTGCGGCGGCCCATGGTGACGTGCCAAACCGGTTTACTACGCTTACGGCCAGGGTGGCAACGTCTATTACGAAAACAATATCGTTTATGTGAACGGGCAGGCCTCCGCCACTCCTCAGCAGTACTACTCCCAAGCCCGATCGCTTGCGACAGCCGCTCCGCCCGCCGATCAAGTCAACGCACAGCCGCAGGATTGGCTGCCTCTCGGTGTCTTCGCTCTGACCTCGGAGGACACAGGAGACTCCCAAGCCGTGTTGCAACTCGCTGTTAACAAACAAGGCGTGATCGCCGGCACCTACTACAACGAGGCCAATCAGGTCAGTCGCCCTATCCAGGGATCGATGGATGTCAACACGCAGCGATCGGCGATGAGTTTCGCCGACAACAAGAACACAGACCGAATCCTGGAGACGAGTATTAACAACCTCACTCAGGACGAGGCCCCCGCGCTCTTGCACTTTGGAGCGGATCAATCCCAACCAGTCTTGCTCGTCCGGCTTAAGCAGCCGGACGGAACGTCACCCGCAAAGTAGACGAGGAAAACGCCGAAGGGTCTCGTGTATCAACGACCGACATCGGATTCTTGCGGACGGTTCCTTTAATCGGGTTGCCACGAGGCACGGCGAACCCCAAAGCGTTTCTCTCGAATCTTCTCACCAAGGAGGAAGGATTTCTCGCGACTGCTCTACCGACTGGCAGTCCGAGCGCGAGCCATAATGGCGTAGACGGTATGCGGCGGCAAACTCGAGGAACTTTCGAGCAGTGCCGTGAGTGCCGCGTACGTGCAGCCATCGGGCAACCGCGGGAACGCCCGTTCGACGCAAGTATCATGTGAAAACAATTTATGGATTCTGGGACGCGGGTGCAATTCCCGCCGCCTCCACTCAAGGCACTTGTGACTTATCGCAAGTTCCTTATCTACAATCAAGTTGCGTCGTGTGATCTCTCCTTGGGACGCGGTTAGGTAACCCGCGGCCATTGAATACATCAAAACACTTACACTCGTCGTAAACATCGTTCCATGAGCAACTTAAGCCGTTGTGATGGGAATAACTGTGAGTCAAGACCTGTTGTATTTCGCCAGCGTCGCCGCCGCAATCCCGACCAATAACCGACCGACTGTCGATTTTGAATGTGAATTGGGCCGGCGGGCGTGAAGCTTGGTCCTTCGAGCCTGATATGGGCCTACTTCCCGCCAACCCCGCGTCGCCGTGTCGAGCAACCTTGCGCTCATCGACGAGCGTGCGTGGTTCCGGAACGATCGCTCGCTTCGGGTCCGTGAGGTCGTGGGTTCAAATCCCGCCGCCCCGATTTCGCTTCTACCCGGTCGATGGCATCGGCAAGAAACCGCCAAAGCCACCGAGTGGATTGGAGCGAAGGCCCAATTTCGCGAGCAGGTTATACCAGAGCAAGCGGTAGGCCCTTGGGCGTTTGATTGTTATGGGCCGTGGCGGATCTGGCTCGTCGATCGCCGCGGCGAGGATTGTCAGGCCGGCTTGCTGCCACCGGAGCAGGGAATGGGAAAGATCGGCTTGAGGCTCAGAATGACGTGGCTGAATCAAGACGATGCGTCGAATCCCACGAGATAGTAAGAGATTCGCCGAAGGGAAATCGGTGGGCAGGCTGATTGATCTGTTATCGAACATGCCGGGAGACGGTGCGACCACGGCGGTGTCACCTTTGGCATCCATGAGAAATGGTGGCAAGCTGGTAGACTTATCATCAACCCTGTCCGGCGGCGGTGCGACCGCGGAGGGGTTGCGCATGGCGTCCAGCAGAAACGCCGGTGGGGCTTCGTCAGGAAGTCCAAAGCTTTGCAGCGATGATGCGGCGGAAGCCAGGGCGATCATGATCGGACGAACGACTACCAGCGCTGTGTCGCCTGCCGGTGCGGGACAGGCGTTGTACAGCGGGACAGGACGATAGCCTATGGCGGCCAAGGACATCGCCATGGTTACCCCTTGTGCGCCTGGAAGATCGACAACCATCGCCGTTGCGCGATCTGAGTCGACAGCCCAGCTCACATCGACGGGCAGTTCGGGGGCCATGTTCTCGTCTCGCGCGATTGAATCCATCTGGGAAAACAAAACCGGCTTCGCCCATCGCGACCAGATCGCTGAGGGAGGTGCCCAGGCGTCGAATATGGATTGCTTGGTCATGGTTCGTTTGTCCTAGTCATCCGCGATCAATATGGCAACGTCGACGGCGGCAAAGTCAATCACCGGAGTGTAACTGAACCGACCGTATATCCCTTTCGGGCACCCATTCACTGTGTATACGCCGATGCATGGATAAATTGGCCCGGCGGGCGTTTGAATCGGGCACGCTGCAAATCTCCTTTGAGCCACCCACGTAGCCGGATGTCTTTGAACGGCTCGCGTCGCGCTGCGCCATTGATCATTGCTCAGGAGCGAGCGAATCACGACCGTGTCGCCGGTGTTGCAAAGCGCGGACTTGACGAGCCAACTGTCATTCCGAAGCCAGTCGGCATCGCGAGGATCCGCAGTGGTTGGGAGAAGCCGGCGCCAGGTCGGCAGGGCCGTGGATAATTGGTCCCACACGAGGGGAAACCGTTTGCTTTCCGTTAGTACCGCAATGCCCGGATTGCACACCGGCGTTTGACCACCGACGAATAGAGGTGCGCACGAGCGCGCATTAAGCCATTCGGCCTGGAAGAAGCGAACGATCGCGCCTATTGGACCGAGACTCAATCGAGACTGAAGGTACGCATGGCCCAGCTTCCAGCGAAGATCTCCTGGCGTAGCCCAATGCGATGTGATTCCCCGCTGGCCTAACAAGTGAGCCAGGTATGCGATGACTTGTTGGTCTTCCAGAAATCCGGCGGCCACGACCAGCGCAACGGGGTGCCCGGTCGGGACGGAAGCCGCGATTGCGTCGGCCCACGCCGCGCCTGGATTGCCCGCTGGTTGCGTTCCTGGATTGTACGTTGCCATCAAAGCAGGCAATTCTGAGGCTTCACTGAAACCGCCAGGCACATCGCTATTGACCTCGGAGATGCGCCAACCATCACGCGTCCAATGAAAATCGAATCGCAGCACACGAGCCGCTGAGTGCGTCGCGCCGACCTTCCCTGCCTGCCTCAAAACCGACCGAATACCCCGCGGCAAACCAAGTCGATTGTGCAAATCGGGTCGCCCGAGGAGCTCCCGTTCGGCTGCGATCAGTTCCGCGGCGAGAAGAGTTGCGAGATGGGATAGCTGACCCCAGTGCGTCTTGCCGAGCAGCAATGGAAATCGACTGATCGTTGAGACATCGCCAACCTGGGGATCCCATTTGAAGGCATCCAGAACCAACCGCTGGCGCACACCTTGGAAGAGATCCTCGGGCAATTCATCGCCTACTCGAAGGGGCTTTGTGTCCGCCATTGAAGTCGGTTGTTCTGGGATCGCAATTGATTGGAATCCACATCGCTATCGCCAAATGACGACAACCAAGAAGCCCGCCGCAACAACAAGTGTCGCCGGGACGACGCCGAATTTAAGAATGCCCGGTTGGGGACGATGGGCCGTAGGTCCAAGCATCCGCTGCAAGACTCCGGCAGCGATGGCGATCAGGACCGCCGGCCAACCACGATTGGCAAGATCACTCCATGTATGATTCCACGAGGTCCAATCGCCCGCCGCGGCGTGTCCCAAAATGATCGAACAGCCAAGCACTGCACCGCCCAATCTTAGCCCGGAGGCAACATCACGATCGATCGTGATCGCGTCGGCCACGGCTCCGCCAGTTAATTCAACAAGCAAAGCCATCAACAATAGAGCAATAGTTGCGACAAACCCAGGAAGGAGGGTTGTCCAGATTGTCGCTCCCGTGCCGATGTTGGAGAGGGCGTATACGATTCCGACACCAGACAATATCCCCCACACGGCGACCAACGCCGCGAGATTATCCCGCTCGATCGCATCATCGCGGATGCTGATTCCCAGCACCTCGAGGAACCGGGACGCGACGAATATCCACATGCCGCCACCGAGCATGAAGAGAATGGTGTAATCAAGATGGCCGACGACTCGGGGATCCGCCCATCGTTGCAATACGACGTAAGTCGGGACAAGCGCCACCAATGGGAGACACGCGAGGGCGAGACGTTGAAGACTCGACCTTTTGATGGGTGAGATTGATAGCAATGGTAGATAATATGTTACGATCAGGCCGATTGCGCTTGCAGCGGCGGCAAGAAAGAAGAGCCATTCGTCACCATCAAAGTCAAAGTAGGACATCGCCAGGCTCTCCGCTCCTCTCACGACACGGGTTGGAGGCGTCCTGCCTCTATTATGCTCGGCACGACCGCGCCAGCTCCAGGATTTGGTCCCTGACGGAAGGCGTCAGGCGGCGCCAGTTTGCGACCAGCTCGCAAAGTAAGCGGTTTTCCGCCGCGAGACCTCGGATCATCTCGGACAACGGGCCACAGTTCATCGCAAAGGATTTCAAGAAGTTCATAAAGATCTGTAATATGACTAATGTGAGAACATCACAATACTATCCTATGAGTAATGGCAAGATGGAGAGTTGGTACAAAACTCTGAAAGGAGACTGCATTCTAGTCAAGACCCCTTTGAGCTTAGAGGATGCGCGGCGGATTGTCGCGGAGTTCGTCGCGCATTCCAACGAGGTCCGCATACACAGTGCGATCGGATACGTCACGCCCGCGGATAAGATGGCCAGCCGCGAGCGCCACGATTTTCGCCGAGCGAGACCGCAAGCTGGAAGCGGCGCGGGAAAGGAGGCGAGCTGCCCGCGAGGCGAATCGGGCCGCCGCCTAACTTCGACGGCAAGGTCATTGCCTGAGGCAACTCGCCGCGCTACGACGAACGATGGCCTGGGCGGAGGATAGGGCTCCGTGGCGACACGACCCAAGCGCCGACCCAGGGACCATGACCGAAGGGGGTTGGCACGATGGCGCCCTTGCTCTTCCCTTCGGGATTGGTACGAAAGCGGCAAATCGACAAGAACTGATCATTTGTTCCTTATTCTTTATCTCACGACCCCAGTTTCTCCATTTCATGGTGAACCAGTACAGTCCGTCCTGCGCCTGGTCGCTCCCCAACTCAGCACGACCGGCCTCTTCGTTGATTTCGACTGGAGCAACAGTACCCGTACGATCACGATAAGCCGGGAACCCGTTGCGGGGGGATTGGCGTCGCCAAGCGTCAGCCCAACCGGCACAATCACACCTGAGTGACGCACGTGACGCACGTGACGCATTTTTCCCGACCATCACCGTGGATGTAGACCACATCGGGCTCGGACAATTCACCGCCGAGTGACGCACGTGACGTACGTGGAAAGAGGCACCAATCTTGCGGAGCCAACCTCAGCGCTCGAATTGCATAACAGCCGAGGTCATGCTGCTTGAGTTCTTGAGCAGCTAGCGCGTCTCTTTCTCTCCCCACCATCGCTTCAGAACGGAATCACCCGTTCCAAAATAGTTGGCGCCGAAACCTTGACCAGAGTCGACCGGGTAGAAACTCAGGTGGGGCCAGCCGCGGCATGACATCGGCAAGACGAGCGTGAATGTGCCAGTTCCCTGATTGACGATCACGGACTGCGTTTTCGATGTCGGTCCCGTTCCGTTTTCGGCGTCCATCGCGGTTGTGTAGGCAGCCAGCATGGCGCTGCTATGTGAGGCCAGCGTATATGTCCCGTTGATCTTGTAAGAATTCCCCGGCGCGAAGGTCTTGGCCGTGCCGCGGATTTCCGTGATGGTGATCTTATCTCCATTCAAGAACTCGGTGACACCCCGCTCAAACGGCACGACGTGCGGGAATCCGGTAACTGTCGGAGGATGCGGTTTGCCCGCGTCTGCCGTCTTTTCCAAGCCCCACCACTGCTTCAAGACCCATTCGCCCGTTCCGAAATAATTGCCGCCGAAACTTCCACCGCCGTCGGCCGGGTAGAAACTGACATGCGGCCATCCCTGAGTGGACATGGGCAGAAAAACAGTGAATGTGCCAGAGCCGCGATCCACCATCGTCGTCTGAACTTTGAGATATCGGCCTTTCCCATCATTGGCTTCCTTTGCCGTGAGGAATGCAGCGAGCATCGCCTTATTGTGCGAGGCCAGCGTGTACGTGCCTTTGATGCAGTAGATATTTCCGGCCGAAAAGGCATCCGCAGTACCGCGGACTTCTGTGATGGTGATTTCGTCCCCGTTCAAGAACCGGGTCGCGCCTTGCTGGAATCGGACAGCGTAAGGGAATTCTGACGTTGGCGGGCCGTCGGCTGGCAGGGCGGACATTGTTACTGCGGTGGTGCCTGACCCGGCCCGGGCTTCGACCGTTGTTGTCTGAACGAATGAAGGAACGACGAGAATCCCAAACAGAGCGGCAACCGCCATCGATTTCGTGGAAAGGCGCGGTGCGAACTTTCGTTCCAGAATCATTTCAATCCTCGCTTTCAGGGAAAGGGACCTCAGAAACGGACTCGCGGGCAAGAGCCGTGCGCGAACCTGCCGCGCGTTTACCGACTCCGCCGTCTCGAACAAGACCTGGGCATAGTGTGTGGTGGAATCCGGGAAAGCCCAGCGAACCCAGGCATCGCAACAAAGGTCTTCGGCCTCATGAAGCCGCCGCCGAATCAACCAGACGAGTGGGTTCCACCAGTAAAGAATGGACACAATCAGCTCGACAGTGCGCACCCAGTGATCGCGGCGGCGGAGATGCGCGAGCTCGTGCGCCAGGATGAGCGCAGAGCCTTCGTCGTCAAACTGCTCTAGCAGGCCACGCGGCAGAACAATGGTCGGTCGACCGCCGGCGCACCAAAGGAACGGCACGATAGCGCATTCGACGAAACGCACCGTGGGCACCCGGCGGACGCCGAGCCTGGCGGCAACCTGGTGTGCGAGACGCTCCAGCCGCTCCGACGGAGGAAGTGTGCCGCGCAAAAGCCGCTCAAAGCGCACGATGCGCGTCGCGACGATGGACGCGCACAAAAGAGCTCCGCCGAGCCAGAGCCAACATAGCGCGCGATGCACGCTCGATTCCAGAGAGGGGCCGTGCGAAGGGCCACGTCAACGTTTGCGATACTGGCCGGCGACGGATGTGCATTCGCTTCGGAAACGATCTCTGAGTGGAACTCCGCCGGCTGTCGATCGAATCGCGGCAGATTCGCCAGAATCAGCTCGCGCTGGCCGTTCCACGTAGCGAGATCGAGCGCCGACCACTCGACACGCATGACCGGAGGCGCAACCAGGCGGATCAGAACGAGAATCCAGAGGATGTGCGCTAACGGCGGATTGCGGCGGCTGCGCGTCAGAACGAAGACAAAGAGCGCCAGCACAGCCGCCGCCACCGTGTTGTGTGCGGCGAACGCCAGGAGTTCGTTCATGAGGCGCCTCCCATTATTTCGAGTATTTATCAAGCAACTTGCGAATTTCGGCGGCCTCTTTTTTGCTGAGCCGCTTCTGGCTGATGAGACGCATGATCAAAGGCGCGATCGAGTCGCTGCCCAGCCGCTCGACGAGCGTCTCGAGCTCTTGCCCGAGCACGTCGGCTTGCGTGGCTGTCGTCGAAAACACGTGCACAAATGAACTACGGTCGCGCGTGACCAGTCCTTTGCGCTCGAGGCGCTGTAGGAACGAATGTACAGAGGCAAACTCCGACTCCGCTCCATCGGGATAGATGGCCTCGGCAATGACCTTGGCCGTCAAGGGCCCGGCGCCCACAGGACCTTGAGCACGGCCAATTCCGCATCGGTGACACCCGCCGGCTTCTTGATCATGAGGCAACCCTTTCCATCGTCATAAGCACTCTGCTTATGAGAATAGGCATGGTGCTTATGAATG
>CAWAAW010000019.1:0-24666 GCA_963779785.1 uncultured Planctomycetota bacterium | reverse complement strand
CGGAACTGACTCCGAAAATGAGATTTACTTTATACATTCAAGCAAGAATGCGGACTTCATCTTCATGCAGTCGGGTGCCGCACTAGCGCCATGAAAGTTCGTTCGGCAAAATCAGGTGATCGCTCATCGCGGTGGCTTCGTTCGGTAGTTTTCGCGCATTGACGGCCGGGTGATGCGCCGACGACTGGTCCGCATTCTTTTGTCGCCCGCCACGACCCGCGTTGACCGCGATCCTGTTTGGGTACGCGCTCGTAAACGCGATGCGTCGAGACAGAGTGTTCCACTATCTTTCGTATCACAGGTTTTCGCAACATGGTTGCCTTGATCGATTTCATTTCGATGCACCGATCGGCACGATCGGCACAACTCGCGTTCGAGGTGCGATCGGCCGCCAACGCTGCGCATTCGCCGATTGTAGCGGTCACGATGTCCGCGATCGCACCGGCGATCGAATGGGTATCAACGGGTCAGATCAGGCTGTGCGACGAACGCCTTCCCGGGAGCCGAATCAGAGGCGAATTGATCGATCGGCCGAAAAACGAGCTGCGTCCCCGTTTCGATTTCGCTACTTTACGATGGGCACGGTTTCATCGATACGGTCGGCCGATCCGTCGTCGGGCAAGCTCTTGAGATAGGTGCCGACCAGGGCCTCATCGAAACGCGGCGAGCCCCGCGTTCGCGGCGATAGATCTCCGTGGCCAGCATGATGACGAGGTTGCGGTGTACCTTGCGGTCCCGGAGACGATCCGGTGACCAGGGCCATTGACTGTTGTTCGCCCATACGATTCGCACCTTCGCGTCGTTAGTCGTGACCAGCCAGCTTGCGACCTCCCGCGGGGAGAGCGAGCGGCGCCAGCCGGTGCATCCGGACTGACGGGGTAAAGCGGCACGCTGGTTCTGGCCGTCCTGATCGGGTTTGAAGATGTCAGCAGAGTTAACAAAGCGCCCACGGCCGGCTTCCTGGACAGGAGCTCATGGGTTTCCAGGTGCGCCAGCCAGTTGGCACAGAGCAGTCGCAGGACGCGCCGGCTGCGTTCGGGCTCGCGCAAGGCAGGCGGTTCGCGGCATCAAGATAACCGGCCAAATCGGGCGACGACTGCATGTCGCCAAGGCGAAAGGTATATTCCAGATCGACCAAGTGTTGAAGGTCTTTCTGGAGTGGTTGCTCCAGCGAGCGCATCATTTCGAGATATCCCGCTTTGATCGCAAACGACTCCCACTCCGGCTTTGGCTCGCTCATGAGCACTTCTTCCAAGGCGCTACGAAGCTGGGGGATGGTTGTCCTGGAATCGGCCGCCCAGGCGTCGAGCCGTTGCCGCAATAGACCGTACCAATATGCGTCCAGGTCTTGACGCTGACGCAAGCTCCCCCGCCGTCTGGTGTGAGTGGCCATGCGGAGGACTGCGCGATTGCAGTCCCAGGCGCCCGCTGTATCGCCACTCGCTAGTCGCTTGTCGCCCTCTAACAGGACCAACAACGCCAAGCGCTGACCCTCGACCACGGAATCTCCGCCCGGGTTCGCGGCGTCGGATTGTTCGGCCCCCTGCTGAAACAGTTCGATCGCCCGGCGATTCGCCTCGACCCACTCCCGCGACTGCTGACTCGCCTCAGACCACGAGAGGTCCACACGGGCGGGTGCGGGAGTCAGCGCTTCCTCGGCTCGCCGAAGAAACGTGAAGGCGTTTTGATCATCGGGAACGTGGAAGGCGCGGAACGCCGCGACATCGAACGGGTCGCCGATGTCCGGGAGGCCATTCGAGGCTCGTCAGCCACCAGATCGTCAAAGCCGTAGCGGCCAGGCCAAGGCAGGTCGCCAGGATGAACGTGACCCGCGCGAGCTGGCGGAGCCTCTTACCCAACAATTGACGCAGCTTCTGCGACGTACCACTCACCTCCGCGGGTGCGGTAGCGATGGCAGGGCTATTGTGTTGGGTCAGCATGAGAAAGATTTCTCCAGGTGATCCAAGATCTTGGCCCGACTTTCGCGCCATCCTATCACAATCCGTTGCTCTTGCAACGACACTTGTCGGAGAATTGAAAAACGGAAACAGGGGCAAAGATCTCGGTTGGCCTGCTTCCATCTAATTGCCCCCAACGCATAAGACCGCTTCCCGGTGCGATGGGATCCGCTCCTCTTCCGGCTGACCGGCGTAGGGGTTACAATGCGGGTTCGGAGCATCGTTCGCCTCCCCCCTTCCGGCATGTGCCGTATGGGCGCCCTGCTGAAAGGCTGTCGCCATGAGAAATCGATTTGGTTGGATTCTCACCCTGGCGTGCGTGCTGATTATGTCGGTCCCTGCGCCATCCGCGCCCAGGTTGTTGACAAGGGCAAGGAGGAGCCCAAGGCTATCAAGGCGATTGTAGAGGAGTCGATTGGCTGGTACCAAATGTTTATCGACGCGAGCGCCTCCGAAGCGATGAAGCCGCATCCCGTCTTGCGCTGGCGGAACGTCACGCGCGGGACGCAGGAATCGGACGGCGTACTCGTGTTGTGGGTCAACAAGGGGCGGCCGGAGGCATCGGCAAGTATCTACCCGTGGGAAGGGACCGTCGCCCACGAATTCGTGTCACTTTCGCGCGGCGCGACATTGGTGGGGCGCGAGGGAGGACGCGTGATCTGGTCGCCCGAGACCCCCGGAGTCGAGTTCAAAGATATCCCCGAGGCTCCCGCACCCGCTGATACGACCGTGGCCCGGCTCAGGCAGATGAAGGTCCTCGCCGACCGCTTCAAAGTCACGATGACCGGTTGGAAGCCCGACCGATCGGACCGCGAAGAACTGCGCCTGCTCCCCAAACTTCTCCACCGTGCCGAGCTTAGCGAGCCGTCGGGACAAGACCCCGGCTGGATCGACGGTGGCGTGTTTGCCTTTGTCCAGGGGACTGACCCGGAGGCGATCCTTCTGCTGGAAGCGGTTCGCCAGAACGGGCGTCCACGCTGGCAGTATGCATTCGCCCGAGCAACCTCCGCCGGGCTGGAGGCGCGGCTCGACAAGACGGTTGTCTGGTCGGTCGAATTCCTCGTAGGCGCGGCGACATCCCTGAAGCCGCAGATGACCCTCAGCCGTCCGGTCGGCGCGACCGGCTCAGGCCGCTGAACCGAAAACAGCCGGCGGTAAGCAACCATGTCCACGATGACGCCGACGCAACCACTGCCCAACCCTACCGCTGCCCCACCAGCGGTCGGAGGTAACGGCGCCTGACCAGTGTGGGGAAAGCGGATCTCGCCCATTGGCGACGTAAGAAACGCACTTTTATGAAGGGCGAACACGCCAGGTTGCTCGGATTGCGTCTATATTATCCAACGGCCCCTTTTCTACTCCCGCGAACTCTGCCACCGGCTCTAGTCTCTATGTAAGCGGAAGAAGCGGGCGTCTGAAGCGCTGGCCTATAACGGTCTGGTCCTGAGCTGGCCCGAGACCCCGCGTTGGACCGCGAGGGCGGCAAGCCGCGTGCCCAACAGGGTGGACTGTTTGCGAGAGAGGAGGAAGAAGCCGATGAGTGATCGACCGGAGCCAATCGACAGGCTGCAATTTGAGGTGCAGCAACTCGTCCAGGAACATCCACCTCGATGGCGGCACCGGAACAAGACGATTGTTCACGAGATCGCGTGCCCGCCGGGATCAGCGCATCAGGGACAGCTCGAATATACCCGGTGGGCGGCGATGCCGTTGCCCGGGAGCGTCGATACCCGGTCCGCCATGAGCCGGATGGTGGACCAGCCAGGATACTTCGATTACACTCCGGCGCTCGATCGGACGGACGCAGTGGAATGGCACGTCAATTTCGCCGACCCAGAACTTTTCGTCGCCTACGTGTCAAGCCTCTTCGCACAAGACGAGATGCAGGTGGCTGAGCATCCCGCGCTGGGCTCGCTCAAAGAAGCCCTGGATGCCCGGAAGCTTTGTGCGGAGACCGTGGATCGGGACCAGCCGACGCCCATCTTGGTGATGGGCGTCGAGCGACGCTGCCGCGTGGCGACCGACCCGAACGCCGCTGAGGGACGACCGCACGGCCTCTATGGCAACGCCTTCGCCCGCGCCGACGCAGAGGCGATCCAGCGCGCGACGATGCGTATCGATCCGCCGACCGTCACGAACTTGATTGCGATGGCGTCGATCTCGGGCGGATACGGCCGGTACAAGATCGACGAAATTGAGTATGTGCTCGGCACCGCTTACACGGCGTTTCGCGCGGCTGTGCTGGAGTCCGCTCGATCGCGCGGGTCGGAAAGTCCGGTCGTGGTCCACACAGGATTCTGGGGCTGTGGCGCCTTCGGCGGCAATCGCGTCCTCATGACCACGCTCCAGATCCTCGCGGCGGAAATGGCGGGGCTGGAACGAGTCGTCTTTCACACCGGCGACGCCTCCGGAGTTGCTGCTATCAACGACGTGAAACGCTTGTTTGCAGCGGACTTGACCGCCGGATCGCCAGCGGCCGTTCACGAACTGATCGAGCGTATCGGCGCAATTGGCTTTGAGTGGGGCGTGAGCGACGGGAATTAGAGCGGTGCACGCTCGGGGGGCCGGGCCGGCCTGAAGCGCGAATCTTGAAGTTTCGTTTTATGGAGACTCCTCGTTGAACAACACCGCAGGCCCACTCACCCCTGACGCTCTCCCGAGATGGGGCGAGGGCGACGCTGCGGTGGGGAAAGGGGACCTCGCTCATTGTTGAGGTAAGAAACGCACTCTTGTGAAGGGTGGCCTCGCCAAATTGCCCGAATTGCGTCAATATCCTGCAACGTCCCCTTTCTGTGTCGCCGTTTGTTTAGCCTCCCTGATCCACTATCTCCCGTTGTCTTTCAGATTGGGGCCATGGTTGCAATGACGGTCGAGAAGCGATACGTTCAACGCATACGGTCCTGGCGACGGGTCCGTAGGAAAGGCGACGTGCGGCCCGAGCTAGTTCGCGGCAGTCTTTCTGAGGCATTAGTTGCGGACGAGACCCGCGAAGGCGACGTCTATCGCAAGTTGCTGGATAAGTTGGAGGAAGCACGAAAAGCGCTCGGCGGCCATGTATTCGATGTGCTCGGCAAGCTCCAGTTCGCGGGCGCTCCCTACGCGAACTGCTCATCGAGGCCATCCGGTACCGCGACCAGGCCGATGTACGCGCCCGCCTGACCACGGTCCTGGAACACGCGCTCGACCGCGGCCAGCTCAGGGACCTGCTGGAAGAACGGGCGCTCGCCCACGACGCCATGGACGCCAGCCGAGTGCACCGCATCCGCGAGGATATGGAACGCGCCGAGGCCCGGCGCTTTCAGCCGCACTATATCGAGTCCTTCTTCCACGAGGCGTTCCGGCTCCTGGGCGGGACGGCCAAGCAGCGGGAGCCGCGGCGCGTATGAGGTCACCTGGGACCGGTCAGCGAAATGGAGTCAATTTCGGTCAACATGAGGGCAGCGCGGCGGGTGGATGCATGAGGTGCGACATGATTCGCGCGTGCGCCCACGTTGCTCGGCACGCTGCCAAAAGCGCGGAGTCAAAGCGAGTCAGGAATTTGGCGTGACAAAGCTTGGAACGGACGGGCCGGCCAGGCGTTCGCGCTTGTTGAGTCCGGCGTGGTGGACAGGGCCACCGCCAATTCCCCGCCGCAGACCGCCGCGGGCCACAAACAGGATGACCAGACCGCCAAGACGAAGCCCCCCGCAGGAAGCTGCTCGCGGATTCTGGATCAGAGCCTGGGGTCAACGCGAGCCCGCTCTTCAAGGAACCGGCCGCTCGAATGACCTAGCACGATGGCTGGGCTTGCTCGAGGGTGGGCTGGACGATCCCCGCCACTCACGCCAAAACCAACTCACTTCACATCGAACACCCGATCCGAACGTTGACGTACCGCGCTTCAGTCACTGGTCGGTCGAATCAGGATCTTTATCTTTCATGCGATAACTGTCTCCTTCAATAACAATCCCCTCTCGGTGATGCATCAGCCGGTCGATCAAGGCCGTGGCCAGGGTGTTGTCCACATCAAGGATTTTGCCCCATTCCCGGAAGGGTCGATTCGTGGTGATCACGATCGATCCCAGTTCATAACGGGCGGCGACAACCTGGAACAACTAATCGGCTCCGCGCTTGTCGATGGGCAGATAGTCCAGCTCATCGAGGAGGAGAATGAGACGGCGATTGCGATTGTCAGCCGTATTTCAGGCCGTTCCATGGTAGTCCACCCGAGCGAGGAGAAGAAGGGTGGGCTGGTGTGGCTTTGAGTTTTGAGCGCGTTCGTCAACAAGCCGGAGATGTGGTCGGGGCGAGCTGGTCGATTATGTCCAGGAGGCGTACGGAACTGACGCGAGTCAACAAGAGGCCCCGTCCTCAAGGAACGGCTGAAAGAGAACGGGACAGCCGGTTCTTGCGGCGCGATCAAAGCGCGATTCGAACGGGTCTTCGCCAGTCGATGATCTTCTTGGGAACGAGATGAAGGACGAAACGGCCTTTGAAGCCGCGATTCGAAGCGCCGCGAACACGACACGCCGTGAAGCGCTGCCCGTCGAACGGTCGTGTTCTCAAGAACGAGACCGAGAGACAAACGGTCTCATCGACGCGCGGGGAACAAGACACACCGTGAAGCTCTGCCCGTCAAACGATCGTCTTCTCGAGAACAGGACCGAGAGACAAACGGTCTCATCGACGCGCGGGGAACAAGACACACCGTGAAGCTCTGCCCGTCAAACGATCGTCTTCTCGAGAACAAGAACGAGAGACAAACGGTCTCATCGACGCGCGGGGAACAAGACGCACCGTGAAGCTCCGCCCGTCAAACGATCGTCTTCTCGAGAACAAGAACGAGAGACAAACGGTCTCATCGACGCGCGGGAAACAAGAACCCGGAGCGCCGCCGTTCAAATGATCGGAAGCGCTGCCGGATTAGAGATCGGTCCCAGTCACCCACTTCCCGGCCCCAGTGCCGCAACCGAGACCGCCTGATCGGCATCGGCGAGCCGGTGCTCCCCCGTTACGAACGCATCGCCTTCGAGAAGTCGCTGCTAGCGCCGCCCGGGCAGCCACTGGCCGCCTTCGTCTGCCCCGGTCATCCGCTACTCGACTTGGTCATCGACCTCACCCTTGAACGCCATCGCGACCTGCTCAAGCGAGGCGCGGTGCTGGTGGACGAGCGCGATTTCGGGACCCAGCCGCGCGTGCTGTTCTATATCGAGCATACGATCCAGGACGCCAGCCTCACGCGCTCGGGCGAGCGCCGGGTCGTCTCCAGGCGGATGCTCTACGTCGAACTCGACGCCGACGGGACGACGCGCCACATGCACTACGCGCCCTACCTCGACTACCGGCCGCTGGCCGAGGGCGAACCCGGCGTGGAGGCGATCCTCGGTCGGCCCGAGTGCGCTGGATCGACCGCGAGATCGAGAAGAAGGCGCAGAGCTACGCGATCGCCCAGGTCGTGCCGGAGCATCTCAAGGAGGTGCGGGACGGCAAGCTCAAGCTCATCGCCAAGACCGAGATAGCGGTGAAGGACCGGCTGACCAAGGAGATCACCTACTGGGACCACCGCGCCGAGCAGCTCAAGCTCCAGGAGAAGGCCGGCAAGCCCAACGCCAAGCTCAACTCGGGCGAGGCCCGCAAACGGGCCGATAATCTCCAGGGACGTCTGCAGAAGCGGCTGGAGGACCTGAAGCTCGAAGCCCAGATCTCGCCGCTGCCGCCGGTGGTGCTCGGCGGGCTGCTGGTGGTGCCCTTCGGGCTGATCGCGGCCATGACGGGTCGAACGACGGCGGCACCGTCGGCACCCGTCGACACGCAGGCCAGCGCCGCGCGGGCGCGAGCCATCGTCATGGCGATCGAACGCAACCTCGGATTCGAGCCGACCGACCGCGAGTTCGAGAAGCTCGGCTACGACGTCGAGAGCCGCGTCCCCGGCACCGGCAAGCTGCGCTTCATCGAGGTGAAGGGCCGTATCACGGGCGCGGAGACGATCACGGTGACCCGCAACGAGATCCTCTACTCGCTCAACAAGCCCGACGACTTCATCCTCGCGATCGTGGAGTTCCTCGACGGCGACTCGCACCGCGTCCACTACATCCGCCAGCCCTTCCGGCGAGAGCCGGACTTTGGGGTGACGAGCGTGAACTACGAAATGGCCGCCCTGCTGGCCCAGTCCGAGGAGCCGGCATGAGGCAAGCGCCCAAGAAAACCTCGCGAAGACCGCCATCCAGCGAGGCGAAGCCGCGTCGCCGTCGCAGGCCGACTTCGACGAGG
The DNA here is from genome assembly GCA_963779785.1 of uncultured Planctomycetota bacterium. Classification (GTDB taxonomy): domain Bacteria; phylum Planctomycetota; class Planctomycetia; order Isosphaerales; family Isosphaeraceae; genus CAVRFS01. The sequence continues at coordinate 16,459 of CAWAAW010000019.1, read as the reverse complement.
TGCTGGACCTGATCGACGCCGCGAAGGCGCGGGCCTTCGCCGCCGTCAACACGGTCCTGATCGAGCTCTACTGGCGGCATCGGCGAGCACATCAGCCGGAAGATCGCCGAGGACGGCTGGGGCCAGGGGACGGTCGAAGTCCTGGCCGAATACATCCGGAGGCGCCATCCCAGATGAGGGGCTTCTCCGCCCAGAACCTCTGGCGGATGCGGCAGTTCTACGAGACCTACCGCGACCAGCCAAAACTCGTCAGCACTGCTGAGAGAATTGTCCTGGACCCACAACCTGCTCATCCTGGGCAAGTGCAAACGGGACGAGGAACGCGAGTTCTACCTCCGGCTGGCCGCATCGCAGAAATGGCCAAGCCGCGAGCTGGAACGCCAGATCGACGGCGCCCTGTTCGAGCGCGTCGTCCTGTCGCCGGCAAAACTCTCAGCACCGCTGAGAGAATTGCACCCCGACGCCGCAGCGATCTTCAAGGACACGTATCTCGTCGAGTTCCTTGATCTTCCGCCCCGACATTCCGAGGCCGACTTGCAGCGGTGCCCTGGTCGAGCAGCTCAAGCAGTTCCTGCTCGAGCTGGGCCGCGACTTCTGCTTCATCGGCAGCCAGTACCCGGTCCAGGTCGGCGGCCGGGATTTCGCCCTCGACCTGCTCTTCTTCAACCGGGCACTCAATTGCCTGGTCGCCTTCGAGCTCAAGGTGGTCGAGTTCGAGCCCGAGCATCTTGGCAAGCTGCAGTTCTATCTGGAAGCCCTCGACCGCGACGTGAAGAAGCCGCACGAGCAGCCGTCGATCGGCGTGCTCCTCTGCGCCACCAAGAACAACGAGGTCGTCGAGTACGCCCTGAGCCGGTCCATGTCGCCCGCCCTCGTTGCCGAGTACCAGACCCGACTGCCGGACAAGAAGCTGCTCCAGGCCAAGCTGCACGAGTTCTACGCCCTGGCGCAATCCCAGGCCGAGGCGGACGCCGGAACCGAGGATTGTGCCGCGGCCCGCGGCAAGAATGCCCGCCGCCTACGAAGAAGCGAAAGGCCCGCAAGACGTCATGACCGCACCTTACCGCAAGAAGCTCATCGAAGTCGCCCTGCCCCTCGACGCGATCAACAAGGCCAGCGCCGGGAGAAGTCGATCCGCCACGGGCACCCGAGCACGCTGCACCTCTGGTGGGCGCGTCGGCCGCTGGCGGCGGCGCGGGCGGTGATCTTCGCTCAGATGGTGGACGACCCGTCGGCGCATCCGGACCTCTTCCCGACCGAGAAGGCCCAGGAGAAAGAACGCCAGCGGCTGTTCCGCATCATCGAAGACCTGGTCCTGTGGGAGAACACCACCAACGAGACGGTCTTGCAGACGGCTCGCGACGAGATCTGGCAAAGCTGGCGCTACACCTGCGCCGAGAACGCCGACCATCCTCGTGCGAAGGAACTGTTCGACCGCTACAAGCTGCCTGCCTTTCACGATCCCTTCGCCGGAGGCGGGTCGATCCCGCTGGAGGCGCAGCGGCTCGGGCTGGAGAGCTACGCCAGCGACCTGAACCCGGTGGCCGTGCTGATCAACAAGGCGATGATCGAGATCCCGCCCAAGTTCGCGGGCAAGCCACCGGTGAACCCGGACTGCGCGACGCGATCCGCAGCTCTTCAAGAAGGAGTGGAAGGGAGCGCAGGGGCTGGCCGAGGACGTGCGTTACTATGGGAAGTGGATGCGCGACGAGGCCGAGAAGCGCATCGGCCACCTCTATCCCAAGGTCGAGGTCACGGCGGAGATGGCGAAGGAGCGGCCGGACCTGAAGAACTATGTGGGACAGAAGCTCACCGTGATTGCATGGCTCTGGGCGCGTACGGTGAAGAGCCCGAACCCGGCCTTCGCGCATGTGGACGTGCCGCTCGCGTCAACCTTCATGCTCTCCACAAAGCCGGGCAAGGAAGCCTATGTCGAGCCAGTGATCGAGGAAGGCGGATACCGCTTCACGGTGAAGGTGGGCAAGCCGAAGGACGCCGAGGCGGCGAAGAACGGCACCAAGTTGCGCGAGGGCGCAACTTTCATGCCTGATGTCGGAGTCGCCGATCGCAGGCGACTACATCAAGGCCGAGGGCATGGCGGGACGCATAGGAGCCGACGCTCATGGCCATCGTCGCCGAGGGCGACCGCGGACGAGTCTACCTTCCCCCAACCGAAGAAACGGAGGCCGTCGCGCAGCAAGCGAGGCCGGATTGGAAACCGGATGTTTTAATGCTCATGGCAGCACGCAGTACCTCGGCGTCAAGCCTTACGGGTATGGATCTGTTCTCGAGCTCTTCACGAACCGCCAGCTCGTGGCCCTGCACGACCTTCTCCGATCTGATACAGGAGGCGAGCGAGAGGGTGAAGCGCGATGCACTGGTCGCTGGCCTGCCTGACGACGGCACCGTCCTCTCCGCCGGCGGCAACGGTGCCTCCGCGTACGGCGACGCTGTTGGGGTGTACCTAGCGTTTGCGATCAGCAAGCTGACAGACTACGCGACGACTCTCTGTAGATGGTTTCCGGAGAGAGACTCAGTTCGCATCGACGTTTTGCTCGGCAGGCGCTGTCCATGTCTTGGGATCATACAGAAGCTAAATCCCGTGCATGATGCGACCGGATCTGTTCGCAACGGATATACATGGGTCGCAGAGTGCGTGCAGGATTTGGTTTAAAGAATTCACTTGGATCGACTCGGCACGAGAGCGGGCTAGCCAGCTAGGCGGTCATGCGTTGCAGAGCGATGCCACGACACGATCACTCAGTCGGGAAAGAATCGTTTCTACCGATCCGCCCTACTACGACAATGTACGCTTACGCCGACCTGTCGGATTTCTTCTACGTCTGGCTTCGTCGCTCGCTGAGACCGGTTTTTCCCGATCTCTTCGCTACGCTCGCAGTACCCAAAGCCGAGGAACTGGTCGCTTACGCCTACCGTCATGATGGCAAGGCGAAGCCGAGGCATTCTTCCTGATGGAATGACGCAAGCGATGCACCGCCTTGCCGAGCAGGCGCACCCGGCTTTTCCGGTCACCATCTACTACGCTTTCAAGCAAGTCGAGAGCGATGTCGCTGAAGGAACCGTCAGCACCGGCTGGGAGACCTTCCTCGACGCGGTGATCCGCGCTGGTTCGCCATCACCGGCACTTGGCCGATGCGGACTGAACTAGGCAACCGCATGCGCGGCATGGGCTCCAACGCCCTTGCCTCCAGCATCGTCCTTGTCTGCCGGAAGCGCGCTGCTGATGCGCCCTACCGCCACACGCCGCGAGTTCGTCACCGCGCTCAAAGCTGAGTTGCCCGTTGCTCTCGCCCACCTCCAACGCGGAAACATCGCCCCGGTGGACTTGGCGCAGGCGGCCATCGGCCCGGGCATGGCGGTCTTCACTCGCTACGCCAAGGTGCTCGACGCCGAGGGCAAGCCGCTCTAGGTGCGCGAGGCGCTGGCGCTGATCAACCATACCCTAGACGAGTCGCTGGCCGAGCAAGAGGGCGACTTCGACGCCGACAGCCGCTGGGCGTTGGCGTGGTTTGATCATGCGGGATTTGCCGAAGGCGAATACGGAGTGGCCGAGACGCTTTCCACGGCCAAGAACACCAGCGTCGCCGGTCTGGTCGAGGCCGGCATCGTGGCCTCCAGCCGCGGCAAGGTGCGTTTGCTCAAGGCCGACGAACTGGCATCGAACTGGGACCCGACCAAGGACCCGAGGCTCACGGCGTGGGAGACGGTGCATCACCTGATCCGCGCCCTCGAAGCGGGTGGCGAAGGCGCTGCGGCCGCGCTGGTCGCGAAGCTCGGCGACAAGGCCGAGGTCGCCCGCGAACTCTGCTACCGGCTCTACACTCTTTGCGAGCGTAAGAAGCGGGCGCCGAAGCACTCGCCTACAATGGACTGGTGCTGAGCTGGCCAGAGATTACCCGCCTGGCCCGAGAGGGCGATAAGCCGCGTGTCGAACAAACCACGATGTTTGAAGAAGACGAGGAGTAAGCCAACGAGACCAAAGGAGGCGATATGAATCATTTCGAGAATATTCACGTTCATGGCTTCCGCCGTCTGTATGACGTCGATCTGAAACTGAAACCACTCAACGTGGTCATTGGTGCTAACGGGAGTGGGAAAACATCACTGTTGGATGTGTTTTCACTGCTGGCGGCGTCCGCATCCGGCAGGCTGAAAGAAACCATGAGCGATCTCGGTGGGATCGACGCAAACCTAACGAATCTACTGGCGGCGAAAGGCGACAAGGAGAGGTTCATGGCATTTGATCTGGCGATGGGGGTTCCTGGATACAACCCAATCGAGTATCTCCTCGCTATGATCCCAGTGGGGGTGGGCTACGAGATTTCCGACGAAACGATTGACCCAGCAGCGAGATAATAAGCCGGAACCGTTCAAGCACATTCGGGTCACATCACGGCGACGTTCGATACTTCAAGCGGAAGAAGAAGGGGCTGCGTTCGACCGAATTGGGATTACGACCAGACTGAATCGGCGCTGTCACAGGTTCCGAAAATGTTTCAAGAACCAGAAGACTTCCGCAAGCGTCTGGCCTCCTCGACTCATTATCACGTTCTCGATGTAGGTCCTCGCGCACCGATCCGTCTTCCGCAACAAATGCGGGACGCGCAGTTGCCAGGGCATGACGGTGAGGATCTTGTCTCGTGTCTGTACACACTGCGAGAAACCGATCCCGATCGCTTTGAGACAATCGAGGCCGCTTTGCGAGCGGGATTCCCCGACTTCGAGCGTCTTAATTTTCCGCCCGTCGCTGCTGGCACTTTGGCGATGACGTGGAAAGACAAGACGAGCAAGAATCCATTTTTCATGCACCAGCTTTCTGAAGGCACCTTACGATTCTTGTGGCTGGTGACTCTGCTGCAAAGTCCGGGATTGACGGCGGTCACGATGATCGACGAGCCGGAAGTCAGCTTGCATCCCGAACTGCTGTCTCTGCTGGCGGATCTCTTGCGTGAAGCATCGGCACGTACACAGTTGATCGTGGCCACGCATGCCGACCGGCTGATCCGATTTCTTAAACCATCTGAGGTAGTGACGATCAACGTGAATGATGAAGGTGCGGCGGAAGCGACACGGGCTGATGAGCTTGATCTGGAAAAGTGGCTTGAGGAGTACACGTTGGATGAAGTGTGGCGAATGGGCCGCATGGGAGCGCGGCCATGAGAATCGCGATCCTCGTTGAAGGAAAGACCGAGAGAGCCTTCAAGCCGTACTTGCTCTTGTATTTGCAAAAGCGACTTGCCGGCAAGATGCCCAAATTGGACTTCATGCCTTACGACGGTCGTATCCCTACCGGCGACAAATTGAAACGAGTCGTTGAGAATCTCCTGAACGATAAGAAGCAGCCAGCCGATGCCGTCATTGCTTTGACTGACGTCTACACCGGCTCGGTACCGCCTGAGTTTCCGACGGCGGAAGCGGCAAAGCAAAAGATGCGGGAATGGGTTGGTGCGGAGAAACGATTCTATCCTCATGTGGCACTCCACGACTTCGAGGCGTGGCTGCTGCCGTACTGGGAGAAAATCAAAAAGATCACAGGAAGCAACCGCAAAGCCCCTGGCTCTGCCCCAGAGAAGGTGAACCACGGAAACTCTCCTGCCTATCGGTTGGCGGAAGTCTTTCGGACAGGCTCGAAGACCAAGAGCTACGTCAAGGCGCGTGATGCCGGTCGAATACTCAAGGACGAAGACCTTTCGGTGGCAATCAACGCTTGCCCGGAGCTGAAGTCATTCGTGGACACAATCGTTACCTTGTGCAGCCCGAAGTGAAATCCGGAAATTCCGACACGGGTGGTTGAACCTGGCACGTTGAAAATCAGGCGGTAGACGGCAAAGGGTTTCACTTTTCCCTTCAGACAGACTTGTTTCGCTTTTTGACTTATTTGCGTTAGTAAGCGATGCCTTCGCGGCTTGATAAGCAATTCGGCGTTTTAACCCCACGGTGGCGCCGAACTTGGTCTTGATCCACGCGTTGACGTCGCTTGTTCTGGTTTTCTGGAGAGTTTCATGGACGAACTCTTGAGTTCGCACTGCCACGCATCCGGCCAATGCCAAGAGCAGTCCCGTGAATCCTACTTTGGCTTGATCGCGTTCGACCGATCGACGACAATTAATTTTCCACTCTGACCGTTGTCCGACGTCCGCTCCTTGGGCCTTATTCGACCGCGTTGGCGGTTCCTCAAACTCGGGTTTCCGTGAGTCCCCCACGATCACGTCGGTAGCCCGCGCTGACAGGTATCCCGCGGAACTGGTAGATTGGTTTGGGAGTCTCTCCACATGCCGTTATCGGTCCGCGAAGCGATCCGTCTCATTGAGGAGGACGGCTGGGTTCAGATCCGGCAGAATGGAAGCCATCGCCAATTCCACCACCCGACGAAACCCGGAACCGTCACGATTGCCGGTAAACCTTCGCTTGATCTGGACGCCAAGACGGAGAAGAGTATCCGGCGACAGGCGGGCTTGCTCTGAAGGACGTGACATGCGATACGCCATCCTCCTGGAACCGACCCGGACCGGCTTCAGTGCTCACGTCCCCGATTTGCCGGGATGTGTCGCAGCCGGCGAGACCCGCGAAGAAACCCTGGACCTCATTCGAGAGGCCATCACATTCCACCTGGAAGGGATGCGACTCCATGGCGAGTCGATCCCCGATCCAACATCGACCTGCGAGTATGTCGAGGTGAGTGGTCCCCTCGGCACATTCTGACGCTTCGCTCACACCAGATCGCCGTGGACATCGCACGTTCGGCCGGCGCTCGGTCGCGTCGCCGAACCGGTCGAGGTGTGCGCCGATCTTGTCCATCATCGAGAGATACCGCCGGCGCATCCGCCGGTTCGGCTTACCGTGCTAATCAATCACGTTGCCGCCGCCGCGGACGAACATTGCCACCGTCACCCTGGCTGAACTCTTTGCCCGAGCGTACAAGCACTCCCAAGTGAACCGGCTCTTGGCTCTGATCGCCGACCTTCTGCGAGAGGTTCAGATCATTGGTTTTGATTCGGTGTGTGCCGAGAAGTTCGGCCAGGTGCCCGGTGCGCTTCGGCCGCAAGAAGTTTCCAACGCAACGGCGGAACTGATGAACGCATTGGCAGCCCTTGTCCACAACCTGACCCTGGCGATGCATAACGCCTTGGATTTCCGATGCATCCCCGGCCTGCGGCTGGATGACTGGATCAATCCCGGAGACGACACTGCCGATGCCCGAAAAATGGGCCATCGACCGATCGAATCCCGTCGATGGGCGAAAGCTTTTCATCGTCGCTGACCTCAGCGAATGATCCGGGCCGGTGCGCCAACCGTCGCGACTTACCCGACGAGGCTCTGCTTGTTCAACGATCGGGACCGGCCGACCCTGGGGATCAAGCAGCGCAACAGGGGTCGATGCCCACGGCATGATCGATCGTGGCGGCGAGGCGATCGGGCGAGAAGGGGCGATCGATCGGCTGGGCCGCGTTTTTGTCCGAGCCACCGTAGACGATTCCATCCCGGATGCCTGCGCCGCCAGAACGGCGGGGAAGAGCGTGGTCCAGCGACCGCGACCCCAGCGAGAGCTCGCCAGCGGCGTCCGACCCATCTCGCCAATGGCCGCCACCGAACTTTCGGCGAACAAGCCCCGCTCCTTCAGGTCGATCAAGAGCGGCTGAGAGGGCCTGGTCGAGGGTTGCCGGGGGTCAAATCGCCGGTACTGATTGGAGCCTTATCCGAGGCGGAGTACCTTGAAAACGAAGATCCGCTGTTCTCGCCAGCCGGTACCGCTGTATCGGCTTCTACCTGGAAGCACGGCATACCGAAACGTTTGACTTATCGCCAAGGCGTCAGCTTTCCTGGCGCAAGGACATTGCTATTTAATGAAGCAAGGCGCGCGCTCCGGTGAAGAGCGACCTCGCCAAATGGCCCTGCTCACTTCAGGTTTCGGCAATGTCCCTCTTGTTCCGAACCATTTCTCCATCCTCAACGAATCGGCGGTGTCGAGTGCCAGATGACGACTCGGCCGTCGACCGGCGACGCGGCGGCCAGGTGGGTTCCATCAGGCGAGAACCGGAGGAGTTCGACGTTGCCGCTATGTTCCTTCATCTCGACCATCGTCTCCCCGGTTCCACTATCCCGTAGCCGTACCGTGCCGCCGGCATCGCCGGTGACCAGCAACCTTCCGTCGGGCGAATGAGTGATGACCCTGATATCGGGGCCGAGCCCCGGCCGCCAGACGGACCGAACCTCGAGCGTTGCTGCATCATGAATCCGGATCGTATTGCCCCAATCGCTCGTGGCCAGGAATTGTCCGTCAGGCGAGAAAGCGATGGAGATGATCGGGTCCGCTGATTTCCCAGGCGCTTCCCGTACCCGGTCATCGGCGAGTTCCCAAATCGCGGGAGCAAACCCCGTCGGGAAAGCGATCGAACGGCCGTCCGGCGAGAACGCGAACTCTAGCGGCACAGCCCACCCTTCCCTGTCTGTTCTCAACGTGCGCAAGCAAATCTCCCTTGGTTGTTCCGTACAATCTGATTTGGTGCACGCACGACGCGATGAGCGATTGTCCGTCAGGACTGAAGACTAGCGCGCGGCCCGCTTGTCACCCCATGAGCGATCTTGACCACTTCACGACGACCCTGTGGATCATGGATGTGTAAATTATAAAATCCAGAGCTCCTGGCAAGCATTCGCCCATCGGCCGAGAAACCCACGAAGTTGGTTGGACGGGGAACCGCGTGCCGGGAGGGCATTGAATGCCCTCCCACCAAGGTGTGGGATGAGATTTCGCATCCCCCATGATCCACGAGCAGAGTCGCTCCGTCCGATGCAAATCCAATTGCAGTCGGCAGGGTGCTGGTCGAGGGGATGACGGTCCGCTCGGCATGGACCGTCGGATTCCAGAGTTTAATCGTGCCGTCGCGACTCGCAGTGGCCAGACGACGACCGTCCGGTGCGAACACGACGCACCAGATCCGGTTGGTGTGTCCCATGAACACGTGACGGGAACGGCCCGTTTCGACGTCCCACAGTCGTACGGTCGGATCGCGCCCTGCGCCTCCTGTTGCCAGTTGTGTTCCGTCGGGAGAGAAAGCCAGTCCATAGGTGCGGTCGGCATGTGTCCGGAGGCTCCGCGGAGGGTCTCCACTTGAGGCGTCCCAGATTGACACGAAGCCATCGAGCTCGCCTGCGAGTGCCACGGCAACGTGGCGGTTGTCGGGCGCGACGGCCAGGTTGAGAATCCCTTTGAAACCGGGAGACCAACCGCCTGTCAACATACGCGAGGGTGACAGGTCCAGGTCGAACACGCCGACTATGCTTTCCTTGCCCGAGCCGACCACGTAGACGCGGGAGCCGTCGCGCGAGATGTCCAGGCTCTCGATATCGGGGATGCCGGTCACGCGAGCAGCAAGCACTCCGCCCGTGGCGACGTCCCAAAGGAAGAGTCGGCCGTCGCGCCCGCCGGAGATCAACCGCTTGCCGTCCGGAGTGAACCGAACACAGACCGCCTCTTTGCCGGCGTGTCCGCGCAGGGGCTCACCTCGGGCTTTGCCCGTTGTGATGTCCCAGAGCCGGATGGCCCCATCGTCACAGGCCGTGGCCGCGAGCCGAACATCGCGAGTCAGGTCGATCCAATTGACCTCGTCCGGATGTCGCAAAATGAGGCCAGGTTGTCCAGTCACCGCGTCCCAGATCCGTGCTGTGCCATCCATCCCTGCCGAGGCGAGCACACGACCATCGGCCGAGAATCTTACCTGATAGACGTCGCCACGGTCATGCCTGAGGGTCATCGTCTCTCCGTGTGCGAGTCGCTTGAGATATCCCCATTCGAATCCGCGCGGATCGTCGGAGCCAGCCTCGGCCGCCCAGCGATCGAGGATCGCCTCGGCATGGGGGACGTTCTGATTCTCGTGCAGCAGGCGGAAGGAACGTTGGATGTCGGCGACGTATTGCGCGCGGCGAGAGATTGCGGCGTCGGTGATGCCGTTTGATGGTAGTCGCGTGGGTGGGGGAATTGTTCGGGTCGGCACCGCGGTTCGCCAGGCGAGAGCGATCAGCCCAAGCAGCACGAGGATTCCGGCCGTGGCGGCGTACCAGCCTCGCGCGAGACCAACCATCGAATGCGTCTGCGAAACAAGTACCGTGGACGTACCGGCTCACCGGCCAGAAACCGTCGCAAATCATCCGCCAGAGACTCGGCCGTCGAATAGCGATCCTCGGGCATGTACTGCAGACAACGGGCCAGAATTCGGCGCAACGGCACGGGCAGTTGCGGCTGCTCGGCAGGAAGCTCGTGCTGAGAGCGAGCCGGACCGGCAGGCGGTCGGCCAGTCAGGAGCGTATGCAAGATCGCCCCCAGACCGTACACATCGGTCGGTGGGCCGACGCGGTCTCGCAGACCGCCGGTTAGCTCGGGAGCCGCGAATCCGGGCGTACCCAACTGCAAGGCGCCGGTGCGAGTGGAATCCCCCACCTCGTCGATCAGCTTGGCCAGTCCGAAGTCGGTGATCCGAGGAACGATTGTGGGCTCTTGGTCGGTGCCGGTGCTCGATTCAAGCAGGACATTGCTCGGCTTCAGATCGCGGTGCAAAACACCCCGGGCATGGGCATGCGACACGGCCTCAGCCAGCGAGAGGATCAGGCGCGCGGCGACGTCCGGATCGACCGGCTCCTTCTCGGACTCGAGCCAGTCGGCGAGGTTGGGGCCGTCGATGAAGGCCGTCGCCAGGTAGCAGACCGGCCCCGCCTCGCCGAAGTCGTGGATCGGCACGATGCCCGGATGATCAAGCCGTGCAACAGCCCGCGCTTCTCTGAGGAACCGATCCTGCGATGATCGCGAGGTCAGCGCTCGAGCCGAGGTACCTTGAGTGCGACCTTGCGACGAAGCGATGGATCGTAGGCGAGGAAGACGATGCCATGTCCTCCCGCGCCGAGCAGGCCGAGGATCTCGTACCGTCCCAGCGACGTCCCCGGCACTCGCGGAGAACAAATCGTCTCCTCGACCTGACCCGAGGCGGGAGCATCGTCATTGCTATGAGCGGATGGCCACTTCAGTTGAAGGAGCGCCAGAGTTGCCAGGGCACGATTTAGCCGGTCGCAAGACTCGGGTTCGGATGTTTCGTCGTCCAATAGGCTCGCAAGATCGGGCGGTGTCAGGCCGGACGCTCGCGACTCTTCGAAGACGATCAAGATCCGCTCCAGCCACTCTTCGCCGTTATCCACATCCTGCGGAACCGGCGTCCCGTCACGGCCTTGGTTGCTTGGCAGCTCTACGAGTTCATCATCGCGCGGGGCAATCATGATTCGCTCGACTCCAGCATCCGTTGCAGCCGCAGGATGGCACGAGCCCAGAGTTTGCGCACTGCTTCGGAGGACCGGCTCATTCGCCGGCCGATCTCATCGAATTGCAGACCCTCGCGGTGACGGAGGAGCACGACCTCGCGCTCATCAGCCGGCAGCCGCTCGACCGCCTCATCGACCGCCGCGATCTGCTCGCGGCGGATGACGCGGGTAGACGGCGTAGGATCTTTAGAGGCAATCTCGGCAAGTGCTGGGCCGATCTTCCGGTGAAGCGAATGCTCGCGGCTAATTGCGCGTTTGCTCGCGGCACAGTAGCGCCGGACCCAATCGGCCAAGTTGTTCCGCAGAATGGTCCGCAACCAGGCCTGGAGGTCGGCCGAGCCGTCCAATTGGAGCCCATGGAATTCGTTGTGCGCCTTGAAGAGGGTCTCCTGAACCAGGTCGGAGCCGCCGAACTTTCCTTTGAGTGTCTCGGGCATCGACTGATTGGCCACCGCAAGCAAATACGGCCGGAACGCCTCCAAGAGTCGTCCCAGAGCATCGGCGTCTCCCCCTTGGGCCGCCGCCACCCAAACGTCGAAAGCCAGATCCCCGGCCTCTGAGTGGATAGTGAGTTCCGCGGGCACATGAACCTCCGACTCGTCTCAATGGCTATCCATCTGGATGCAGAGTTGACATGGGTACTGCTCTTTTCTTCAGAGTAATCGTTCCCATCCGGGTTTCAACGAAATAACTCAGAAAAATGTTGAAAACGACCGTCCGGTCGGCGGAGGAATTTCGTTCTGGGTTGAGGAAGGTGCCGCAACGTGCCGCGACGTCCCAAATCAGCAAGGGACCGGCCGACGAGTCGTGCGCATTTTCCGAACACAGAGCGTCAATCCTTTGACTCAGACAATGAGGGCTGGCGATCGTGTGCCCCGGCCAGGCTTCGCAGACGATACGAGGGCCGACGATGTGCGTCGTGTGTAGACCTAACCTTCCTTGCTTTGTGAGTCTTCGATGAACAAGATCGCCTCGACTGTAGCGCTCGCGCTCCTCCTTCTTGGTGGCAAAACCCACGCCGGTTTCATGATCTACGACAACACTTTCGCGAACTCCGATTGGTCGCTAAATGTGATTCAGACAGTGCCTGGGAGCGTCACCGCAACTCAGGTAATCATTGGTAACGAATACGCTCGCCAGAATACCTTCGACGTTTTGGCCGATGGCGGCTACGTCGACGCGCTCAATACCTATACAGCCGCGTCTTACACACCGTCGAGTCAGGGTGCGATACTCAATGTTTACTTCTCCGAGTACTTCGTTGGAGGAGACCCATTCATCGTACCTTTGGTGGTGCAAAACGGAATCTTCTACTATGGCCCCGGGGCATCGGCCTACGACGTCGATCAGGGAGCCTACGACGCGAATCTAACGCAAAACGTTTATTACTCGTCCAGTTTCACGAACCCAAACTTTTCGGCGTCGGGTTCGCAAATCTTCTTTGGTTACGCCATGGATGCTTTCGTGCAGGGTTCCGGGGCCGACGATGCGGAAGACTTTTTGATCCGGCTCGACGGCGGCCGCCGTTCCCGAGCCACCAGGTTCGGTCTTGTTGGGAATAGGCTTGGTCTGCCTTACGATCGCCATCCTGCTCCGTTCGCCGAACGTCAAAACCACCGCCTCATAATCAAGGGCGCCTCACGCGTGCACGGTCTCCCTCCGGTGAGTGCCTTCTACTCGGAAAACCTGCACGTACTTGATCTTGCCGTGTTGGCGGAAACCGAACTCTTAACCGAAAAGCTCGACGACAGGTTCCGCTTGTTCAACGATCGGGACCGGCCGGCCCTGGGGATCCATCAGGCGCAACTGGCATATGAAAGGGGCCATTGTTGATTAACGACGTAAGACTCGCGGCCTAGTGATGAACAGACTTGTCAAAATGTCCAGATTCCGGCATTACTTTACAACGCCCCCTTTTCCGAGCCTTCCCTTTCTCTAGCCGACGGTTCCTTGAGATCCCGATAGCGGCGGGCCACGGCCGGGCGGGACGGGGGGGTTCCGGCATTGACGCGAAGCGCGCTCAGGGTTTCATCGGATCGGTCAGGTCCTTCTTTTCCGTGACCAGGACAAATGCTTCGAACTGGGCGGACAGGGGTTGCTTCGACATGTTGCAGGCGACAAGGCCGACCTGAACCTTGGCCGGGAAGACGACCGCCAGCTTCCGGCTGGTGATCCACCGCTTACCGTCGGGCCCGAACAAGAAGGCCAAGGCCCCGTCGATCCTCTGGAGCCGGAGATACAGCGGGCCCTCGGGAATATTGACAGAGATCGAGGCTACGGACTTCCCGCCCTTGATGATCTCGACGAGTGCCTTGCTGGAGAGCACAACGTTGCCCCTCTTGGTGGTGACGGACCGCTCGACCAGGATATAATTCTTCGTATCCTGCCAGAGCAGCACGCCGGCCCCCTGGTAGGTCCCCGGGAGCACATTCTTCCCCTTGAACTTGGGCGTGTCCGTACCGGGGACCATGTTTCCGCTCACTTTCACCTGGGCGACGAAATCCCCGTCGACATCGGCCAGCGTCATCGGCGCGTTCCGGACATCGAGTTCTCTGCTGAGCAAGCGGACACCGGCCGGAACCTCGATCGTGAGCGAATTCGCATCCCGTTGGACCTGGCAGTCCTTCACGGGTTGCTTGTGCGGATCGATCAGGGGCCCGAGGACGGCGAATGTCGCGATCGGCCCTTTCGCCTGGGGTTCGACGTCGGCGCGGGCGAGGGCCGTTGGCCTGGAGGGAACCTGGTAAGGTCGTGGCATCGTGTAGACGAGTTTCCCCGAGTCGAGTCGATACACCGTTTGGACCATCAGCCGACGATCCTGAGGCGATTTGATGGGTGCCTTGATCGTCGCCGACGCGGTCGCCCCGTTCCGATTCAAACTGACCGTTTGCGCCCCGGCAGCGGGGACCAGCTCCCGTCGGGATCCGGTCCCGCCTGAGGGCCACGGACACTGGTAGGCGCGTAGAGGAATTCCACCGACTGGATGTGGTTCAGCGGGTCGATCAGGCGGACCCGGACCTGGAGGTCGGCCGTGCCTGCGCGCTCGCCGCGCATCGCCAGGCTCGTCGGACCGATCCGGCCGTCGAGCATCCGGATGAGCTCGGCGACCGGGATCGCGAACCCGATATTGGTGTTCTCGATTTTCGCCACGGAGATCCCGACCAGTCGCCCTTTCTCGTCGACGACCGGCCCGCCGCTATTGCCCGGATTAATTGATCCATCGATCTGGATGTGCGCGAGGCGGTTGAATTGATCGTTTTTCATGCTGGAAACCGAGCCACGGTTGACGGTGATCGACGGGTTGCGATGCACCGCCGGATTGAGCGACATATCGATGTTGCCGAACGGGAAACCGTAAATCAGCAAGGGCATCAGCAGTGTTGGCTCGGCGGCATCGGAAATTGCGATGGGTTCCGGAGGGTCCTTGACCCCTTGGACCTGGAGTATGGCCAGGTCGCGATTCTCCTCACCGTCGGCGGCGATGATCCGAGCGGGGAGCGACTGTTCAACCCCGGGCCCGGCCCCGCTTCGAAAGACGGCTACGATCGTCGGCTGGGGTTGCGATCGCGAGGAGTCATCATCCCGGGAAAGCCCCTCCAAGTGGGGATTGGCGACGTGGTCATTGGTGACGATCAGGACGGTGTTGCCCTCCGACTGAATCACGAACCCGGTGCCGCTTCCCCTCGCCCGACCTGCCTGGACCTTCAGGTAGACGGTTGCCTCCTGTACCCTCTTGATCGAGTCAGCCGCCTGGCTCGGGCCTCGATCCGCACCGACGGGAGTGATCGCTTTGGCCGGACCTTCGCCAGGGGCGAGGCCACCCTTCGCCGTCGGCGCTGGCCTAACATGCGTCGGTTCGCCTGGGTGCCTTGAGGCCCGCTGCCCGGCGCAGTTCCCGTTGGAGATGGGCGGGTCGTGCCCGGCTGAGTGTCGCCTGGGTTGCCCTGAAGATCGGCAACGTTGGCGATCTGGCCGGTGACGGGTGCCATCTGTCACCGACGGTCGAGGGACATTGCCCGGTCCCTGCGCTGTGGTGTCTTCCGCCCCGCCTTCGCGAACCTGTGCTGCGGCTGGTCGCTCCGCGACTCCTGAGGGCCGAAGCAGAAACACCAGGAACCCCGCGGCGACCGCGGCCCCCGCGACCGCCGCACCAGCGATCAATGCGATCGGCCGGCCGGAGGGTTTCTCCTTCTTCCGGCTCTCCTTCCTTGCTTCCTTTGGGATGGGTGGCACGGCCGATGTTCGGGGCGGTGTCTTGATCTCCGGCCGGGGTTCTTCCTCCTCCACTTCGTATGTGTCTCCCCCGGGCATCGGCTGCCCGACCGGCACTGGCACCGCTTGCTCTGCCGGGGTCGCTTCACGTTGTCAACTTCGAGCCAGCGATGCCGCCGCTTCGACCTGGCTGATCGTCTTGCACGCGGGACATTTGATCTTGCCCCCCGGAAAGTCGTCGGGCAACCGGCCGGCCCGTCCACACTGCGGGCAAACGAATCGGATCGGCATCGTATTCTCCCCCTCGAGAGCAGAGTCTCACGTCGGAGTCATCGTCTAAGGTGAACAGAAATTCGTCCATCAGACGGCTTCACCTTGGTCGCAGTAACCTGCTGCCGCGGCGTTCAGATCTTCCTCCGATCGGCCAATGTCAAATCGCGGCGGTCATGGGAATTGGTATTGTCGTGCTAAGTTGTCGTCTTACATGGATGATATCCGGGCAGCAAGCCGCATTGAAGAGTGCACCGCTGGCGCCAGGCTGAGGAGCAACGATCGGATGGCGGCGTCAGGGTGCTAATCATTCAATCCGCATCCGCCAGAACCGAGTCGAAGCCTTAGCATCTAACGCGCTTGTCTCTATTAACGCACTCTGCGACTCTTTCTTACAGCTCCCTATTGTCGGAACGATCGGGGGTCGGAGTTTCTCTCTGTCATTTGGATCAGTTTTCGGTTCCCAACCCACCATCGCCATCGGGTTTTCTCCGCACGCATAGCGATAACCTATTTGAAATCATCATGTTGCGTCAGGTAACCAATGCGTTATTCCAAGCAAAACCTTGGTTGGGGCGAGCCCCGCACCTTTCTGAATCATTCGGGTTTCAGCCTCCCGCTGAACCCCTGTGTTGTTCCGAGGGTCTAG
>CAWAAW010000018.1:0-72323 GCA_963779785.1 uncultured Planctomycetota bacterium | reverse complement strand
GGATGGTGAGCAGGGCGTTCGGCAGGTCCACATCCGCGACGGTCAGATTCATGCCTCACGGGCGCGTAAGCCAGCCCCGTAGAGGAGCAGGAGGATTGCTCGGAGCGTCTCCGGTTCGACCCGCGTGCGGTAGTGCCGGTACGTCGGGATCGCATCCAGCAAGCGGCGGAGTCCTCCCGCGAGTAGATGTACGGGATGAAACTCGGGGGTCGCTTCGGGAGACCCAGGGTAACGGAGCCTCGTCCCGATGCCCGCGGCTGACCGCGAATCGGAAGAGCCCTTTGAGCGAGTGATACTTGATATGCCAGGTGCTTGCTACTGGTCCCCTGCCGACCAGGAATGCATCGACGGCGGCCGCCGTGATGCTGGCCACCGGCGTCTGCGGGCCGACCGACCGGCAGAATGAGCGAAGGATGACCTCGTTGGTCTGACACCGTTCTCCGAGCGTGCGGCGGAAGGTCACATAATGAGTGACCAGATCGTTGATGGTCATAGGAGGCCCTCCAGGTCGAAGTCCGCGACGGTCCGCAGGCCGGCCAGATCCACCTTGGCATAGATGCGGGTCGTCTCAGGTGACTGGTGCCCGAGGTGGTCGCCGATCTCTTTCAGAGAAAGCCCCTGCTCCAGCAGGTGCGTGGCGCAGGCGTGCCGCAGAGCATGGGGGCCATAGTGCGGCAGGGACACGTTCAAGGCATGGAGTCGCCGTTGAACCACTTGCCCAGACCCCGCCAGGGTAACGGTCGAAACGGTGCCCGGAGGGTGAGGAAGACCTCGCGCCGCCTCGACTGGGGACGGGCCGCCCGGAGGTAACGGAGGACGGCGTCCCCAACCGGTCGGCAGAGCGGGTAAGTCCGCGGCTTCTGCCGCTTGCTGGGCGTGATCGTCAGGATCTCCTGCTCCCAATCGAGTCGTCCAGGTACAGCCCCACGACTTCGCTAGCGCGGAGTCCGTAGACCGCCAGCAACATCAACAAAGCACGATCACGGATGTCGGCCGGCCGGTCTCCTCGCGCGGCGGCGAGCGCCCGATTCACATCGTCCCAGGAGAACCCCTGCGGCAGGGCTTCATACGGGAACACCCGCGGGGCCATGATCGCCGCTGCCAAGCCGGGACGGCACCAGCTCCGCCCCTCGGCGTATCGAAAGAACGCCCGGAGAGTTGATGCATAAGTCTGGACGGTGACACGGGGCATAGCCCTCATCCCGGATCTTCCGGGCCAGCAACTCATCGACCTGAACGACGGTCACAGTATCCAACCGAGCCCGGCATCGGCGATCCGCGAGAGGACTCGGAGATCCTTTGGCATCGGGAATCGACGTGCGAGGAGAGAGTCCCCGTTCCCGGAGCATGAAGTCGACGAATTGGGTGACTTGGTCGGCGTATGGTCGCGTGGCCGTGGCCGGAGGCTGCAGGCGGCCCAGAAAAGTGAGCCATCGGATGGCGTGACCGGTGAATCGGAGCCATGCCAATCGGACTGAGTGCATTTGCGCCTGTTTCGGTTGACGATTGGCCCACCGGTTGGCCGCAACCTCGATCTCGTCCCGGCAGATGAACTCGCCAGGTCGGTCGGCCAGCCGAAGGTCCTTTGCGACGATGAGAAGGTAGCTGGCGATGAGCTGTAGCGTTCGCCGGGCCATCTGCTGCTCAGAACAGTGAGACAGGTAGCGGAGGCGCTCCTCAAACAGAGGTGCGTGCCGTTGTCGCGCGAGCGGGTCGGGCGCTCGAAGAGTCGCTCGAACATAGTCGAACCTCCAAAGGGATTGTGAAACGGGGACGGTTCGACTATACGAGCAGGAAATTATGTGCGACCAATATCCCCGAGATGCGGGAATCCCTGGTGTGGAGCGACGGGTGGCCACATAACCGCCTACGCCACATAAGGACCGACGCGCACAAGGGCGGGAACGGCAAGCAACCGGGTGTTGCGTTGCGCTGGCTGTGGGAGCAGTCGGGTGGCCGTAATGAAAGCGCAACCCACAGCCGTTCGCTAAACGATTACCGGCAGAACGAGTCCGTAGCGACTGGTCACGACAACGGAGCCCCGTGGAAAATGCACGGGCCAGCTCCAAGATAAGCCAGCGTACCGACCGAAGCGTGCCGAGTGATAGCACGATCGCCGCCGGAGTCGCGAGGAGGTAGCCGATTAAGTGGGTTCCCCCGTTCGTGGAGTCGGTTGTTCTAACGGTCGAATTCTTCGCGCCGCGCGTAGATTCCGGGGCATTTGAGCTTTCGGATTTCGGATTTGGGGCTTCGAATTTCGTTGCGGCCGACGGCCGCACTGTCATCTTCTCAGCTCCGCCACGGAGCTCGGCTCTTATGAAGCGAAAAAGCAGGAAAGCGATCGTCGCGTGGCCGAATCCCGAGACGAACTTCGTCAGGTAATGGGCGATGTCAATCGACGCTACGAGAGGAGCCACGTCGACCACGTCCAGGGCTTCCCTGAACAAGATTACGTCGCCGAGTGTCAGGATCAGTGCCCAGGACGCGACGAGGGCGGAGAGGATCGTCTGGACGAGGATCGCCCGGCTTTGCATCCGGGTCAAGCCTCGGGCAAGCCAGACATGGAGGGCGATTAAGAGCGGTAATGCGAGCCCGCGTTCGATAACCCATATCTGAAAGGGCCGATTCCCGGCATTGCGCGCATCCCCTGAATTCCCAGGCGCGAAAGAAACCAGAGCGATCCTACGACGAGCAGGATCAAGAAAGCCGCCGCGGACAGATTCGTCGCACCCAGCAACCGGATGATTCGATGCGTCCCGGGGACCAATTTCGGCTGCAACTCGACTCGATCGTCTCGCGAGCCGTGCGCCGCTGCCCCGACGCGATACGGATTGTCCTCGAGATCCTCGCTCCACCGCAGGGGCGCTTCGACCGGCACATCCGCCGCTTTGTCCATCGCTCGGCCGCAAGCGGGGCACTCCCTATTGGGCTTGGGGATGACCCTCGTGTGACACCGCGGACACGAGATCAGCTCCATAGGCACCTCCACCATGCTCCGTTCGCTATCGTCGAGGGTGCGCCGGTCTGCGCAAAGGACATGTTTCAACGGTCGATCAAATACTTAGTCGCCGTGTCACTTAGCTTCGCACGAGCATTTCGACATCCTCAACGCGCTCCCACGCCTGGCCAGCATGACACAGCCATACCTGCCCATCAAGGGCTAACGGGAGGGAAGCTGCGATAGGACGCAATAGAACCTGACACTGACCAGCACACGGCGTTGGCGGCCGGCTCGCGTTTAGCGCCGTCTGCCATGTTGCCTTCCCCCTCACCATACGGGGTCGGCACGCCGGTTAAGGTGATTTCGGAGCTCAATGGCTGGCCTGCGTGCGCCCCTGTCAACGCTTCGCCTGCGTCCTCGCGGCCGCCGACGCATGACTCGGGGTCGGGATGACTCGCTGGGTCTTTCCCGTACGACTCTTTCATTCGCAACTCTCCGCCGGTTTAAACGGCGCACATGGTGTCCCTGGAACCGGATCAGGCATGGCGCTCGGCGCGGTGAAAGCAGATGCGGCGGACGCACCGAAACACCTCGGTAAATGGACGGCGTCCCGTGGCCGCCCTGCAAGCCGTGATTCCGCATCGCCGTCGGCACGCAAAACGCCGGTGCCAGGCTCGGGCTTACAATCCCCGAGCCAATAGCGCCGGACAATCGCCGTCGTCTTATAAGGCGATTTGTGTTCGGTTGCGCCCGAGCCGGCCCGCAGAGCCCAACGATCTCGGGCCTTCGGCACCTGTTACAAAGCCCTGCCGATTAACTCGCCAGCGAGACAGCAGATCGAGCTGCTTATCCTTGCGTCGAGGCCGATGTAAGCTACTCGCTCTCCGAGCATGCGGTTGCAACTCGCTCGCAGCTTGAGGAAAATAACGACAAGAGTCGAATTCGCACACTGGACAGTGCCCACCGGCCACCGCAGACGAGGTGCAGCATCACCTTTGCTGCGAGCGTTGTCGCTTGTGAGGTTCGCCATCTCGACAGCGGAATCGGCCCGACGGATCGGCTGCGACGGTGAACAATACCACCTGGTGTTTTGACGGGGAACACCACGAGGGCATGACGGCTCGACAACCGGCTCGCTGCCTGGAGACACTCGATGGACAGGCAATTCCAAGATCTGGTCGACCGGATGAATCTTCTCTCGGGTCAGTTCGAGGAGCTCCGGGGATTAATCCATAAGGCAATTCGCCTTGCCGACGAGGATCCTGAGATGGCCTTGACCAGGATCCGCAAGGTGCTGGAATACGTGGTCCATGATGCTTACCAGCGGCTGGTGAACGAACCGCCCGGAACGAGACCACTGGAGAACCTCCTCCAGCGTCTCGTCAAGGACGGCCACCTCCCTCTCCACCTCTCCCCTTACACCACGTTCATCCGGGAGCTGGGCAATGCCGGGGCGCATCACCGGAGGGTAAACACAAGACGCTGGATGTGAACGTTTCGCTGAGTCAACTCCGAGCGATTCTCGATTGGTACTTCGAGACGGTGAGGCCGGAGGCAGCGGCCCTCACCGTACCGTCTGATCCGTCGCCGACCCTTGCTAAACCGTCTCCGCCGGGTGGGAGCGGCTCCCTGGGGAGTCCATTCCTCGATCAGTCGGCCGAGAACAAGGCGTCGCCTTCTCCGATTCCCGATCTCGAGTGGGTTGTTTCCTCACGGCCGTTAACCGAACGTCTTGTGCGGGCGTGGCCGAAGATCGTCGCGGTCGCGGTGCTCGGTTTCCTCCTGCTCGGCATGATCGTCTACGTGACCACCAACACGGACCGCATCAAGATCGAGGTCCCCGACCCCAAGGGGGCGGCCCGGATTGCCCCCTCGGTGAGCGGAGCAGGCGCAGCCGGCAAGGACTCCATGAGGCCCGATCTGGCGGCTGGTGGCTCGCCCGCAGGGCCGGCCCGGGCATCGGTAGGCGAGCCACCCGCGCCACTTGCGAACGCTCCATCCCTGGCGAAAGAACCCGCCTTGTCGCCCGCCGTCGGTACAACGAGCACGAAAGGTGGGTTCCAGCTCTTGTTCAACGGCAAGGACCTGACCGGGTGGAAAACGCATCCGAAACAGCCAGGCGACTGGCGGGTCGAGGACGGTATCCTCGTCGGGTCCGGGCGGCTGCCAGCTTCCTCTATACCGATCGAGGCGACTTCAAAGACTTCAAACTGCGAGCCGAGGCTCGGATCAATGACGGCGGGAACGGTGGCGTGTATTTTCGTTCCCGCTTCGGACCGACCTTGCCGGTGAACAAGCCGAGCTTCCCGGGCGGCTACGAGGCCCAGATCAACAGTACGGCCCGGAATCGCCATCGGACCGGTAGCTTGTTCGTTTCCGGGGTCGATCCCCCCCAAGTGAGCCTCTCGGAATCGCCGGTATCTCCCGGTCAGTGGTTCTCGCTGGAGGTGACTGCTGACGGTAACAGCGTCGTCATCGTCGTGGACGGGAAGACGACGGCGGAGTGGTGCGACGAGAAGCGGCGCTATTCCAGCGGCCATGTCGCCTTGGAGCAGTTCGCCCCCCGCACGATAGTCGAATTTCGCAAGATCGAGATCAGGGAATTCAACCGCTCGCTGGGTGGAACTGAGGCGGATTCGAGGATTCCAGTGAAGCAGTTCACCAACTCGATCGGAATGAAGCTGGTGCTCATCCCGGCTGGCGAGTTCCTGATGGGCTCGCCTGACTCGGATAAGGACGCGGTGGGCAACGAGAAGCCGCAACACCGGGTGCGGATTACTCGGCCGTTCTACCTGGCGGCGACCGAGGTCACGCGTCGGCCAGTTCCGCCGGTTCGTCGATGACGCCGGCTACCAGACCGAGGCCGAGAAGGACGGCAAGGGGGGCTTTGGCTGGAACGAGCAAACGAAGAACGTTCGAGCAAAACCCCCGATGGACCTGGCAGAACCCTGGCTTCGAACAAACCGACGAGCACCCAGTGGTGAACGTGAGCTGGAACGATGCGAGGCCTTCGCGCATGGCTGAGCCGGAAGGAGGGGAAGAGCTACCGGCTGCCGACCGAGGCCGAGTGGGAATATGCCTGCCGGGCGAGCGCGCCGCTTCCGGCGCTTCTTGTTCGGAAACGATGCGGCGGAGTTGGGATTATATGGGTGGTTCGGAGGTAACTCCGCATCGAACGCACCCGGTGAGCCAGAAACGGCCGAATGGATTCGGGCTGTGTGACATGCATGGGAACGTCTGGGAGTGGTGCTCGGACGGCTACGCCGCCGATTACTACAAACAGTCGCCTGCGGACGACCCGCGGGTGTTCGATGGGACCTCGGCCCGCGTGCACCGGGGCGGCGGCTGGCGCAGCCCGCCCGCGTACCCGGGTCGGCGCACCGCTACGGGCGCGAGCCGGACTACCGATGCTGCTACCTTGGTTTTCGGCTGGCCCTAGCCCAGTCTGTTCGTTGAGTTGCTAGAGCCGCGTCGTTCGCGGACGCTACGCCCCCAGAAAGAGTCTCGGTGTCAGTTTGAAAGAAACTCGGTGTCAGTTCGCGAAAGAAACTCGGTGTCAGAAGAATCTCGGTGGCAGTTCGAGAAACTCGGTGGCAGTTCGAGTTCCAGCGTTAAATTGAAAGAAACTCGGTGGCAGTTCGAAAGAAACTCGGTGGCAGTTCGAGTTCCAGCGTTAAATTGAACTGACACCGATTATTTTTTGATAAGCATCACGATAGTGCATTCACGCTCTAAATGAGCTGCCGCTACTCGGGAAGAATCCGGCCGAAAGGATGCCTGGCTGCTCGCCCCGATCTCGGCCTCCTCACCGGGTCTGCTACCGATCGTACGCGGCAGCCGCAGTGTCCGTCCGCGAGGCCAAAACCATTTTCTCCGCCGAGAATCCACCCATGCAACTGGTCGCTTGACCCCCGGCCTGATTGGGGTAACATAAAGGGCGTTATGTTATGTTGTTCCTAAATCCGCCATGATCTTTGAGAGGATCTCCTCGTTGTCCATGAAATTGCCATCCGGTCGCAACGTCGTGATGATATGGCCGCGGAATCGCGGCTCTATCTCCGCCCAGGCTTTAGACGAATCCTTCATATTGATTATCAAACGAAACCATTTGCCGTTGCAACTCAAATGTTCGCTCGGCTGGCCAGCCGACCAGCCGGTGAGCAAGACGCCTGAACTGAGAATCGGACACACACAGTTGCTGCCTGGCTCGCTCTTCGAAAAGCCTTCGGGCTATCACCCGCTCGCCGTCAAACCACCACAGGCTCACGCCGCTCGCCTTCAGTGCCGAAACAACAGGAAGCGTCCAAGCAGGGACCCCCCAATTGAGCACAACGGAAGCCGTCCGTCCCTTTAGCTCTCTTATCAGACTGTCACGATCTGAGCCATCGTAGAATGCGTCCCGACTCCTTCCTCAGCCCATTCTTGCCCAAACTGCCGGGCTCATTATCAAGCAGTTCCATATCGACGTGAAGAAATCCCTTCCGTGTCGGCAAGCCATTTGCCGAAACGTGACTTGCCACTTGCAGGAATCCCTGCGATCAGAATCTGGACTTTTTCCATGAGCATTGATCCGTACACGGGGTCATCCGGACAGGTAGCTCTCGGCCGGTCGCGTTCTTCGCTTCCCTGATTCGGGTCCCGCTGCGAAAGGCCCCGCTATAACGAACACGAGTATTTCACTTCCCGAGCCAGCACCGCTTGATCTCTTTCGACAAGTGGTCAAGGTCGCAGTAGGCCGTGAACTGATTGATATTCAGCCGATGGAGCTCGTCGCGGATTTCCGACTTGCACTTCGCGTCGATCCGAATGGTGATGAGCGTGTCGTTCTTGACGTCCGGAGCCTGGTGCATGTGGAGGGTAAAGCACGAACTCTGTTGGCTGATTCTCCCGGGCACTGTGTTGGGCTGCACAGGCAACACATGGGGTTCGTAGTCGTTTTCTTCTTTCTCCCAAAACGACAACCCGATTGCGTAGCTAACAAACCAGTGTCGCATTGACATTATGGACCGGGGCAACTTCTTGGTTCCCCTGATTTCGCACCCGATGGAATAATCATTCCAGCGTTCATCGCGTAAACGAAGCCATCCTTCCTGGGCTCATCGAAACAAGCGAAAAACAGCGCGGTCAAAGGATTCCATGACCAGTCGAGTAGCCTGGTTGGCATGCCGAAATGCTGCGCAGCAAAATAAATCTCCACATTGTTATCAGAGTTTAGGTACATGGCTCCCGCACTTCGGAACTGCTCGAAGATCTCGCATTCGAGGCGAAGTGTTTGTCCTCCTTATCGGGCTTTCCGAATCGAAGCTTCTCGGCCCGCTCAGTGAAATCTCGCCGATAGACTCCCGGAACCTGGTACTCGAATTCCTGATTAACCCCGCGATACCACAGCTGGCTCAGAAACCCACCGTTGTTCGAATTTGTATGCTTGCTTGCCATTCCTTAACGATGTCTAGGAAGCCGAGCAGGTTCGCGGCCGTTTTGTTGTCGGAATCGGATGTAATGATACGTGCATAATCAGCGCTGATAAATATTATGTCCACGCGGGTTAGCTCGGCGAGACTTCCCAACTTCCGCACTATCCCTCTTGCCACTGGCTCAAACGTCGATTGCACTGACTATCCCAGCGATTCTGTGTCCCTCACATGCTAAGCTAAATCGAAATCCGCTCGACGATGTTCCGCGTCACCTTCTTCTGCCGCCGGTCGTAAAGCCCGGTCGTTCGCGGCTCCGCGTGCCCGGCCAGGTACTGCACATCCTCGAGCGGAATCCCCTGGCTGAGCAGATCGGTGATCGCCGTCACCCGGAAGGTATGCGGCGACAGCCGCGACGGCAACCCGGCATCTTTCAGCCGCCGCTTGACCAGCTCGCAAATCCGCTTCGAGGTCATGGCCGTGCCCGACAGCTTCTTCGTCCGGCCATTGCCCATGCCGAAACAACGGCGATTCCTTGGCCTCACCGGCAATCCCCGCCGCATCGACATACGCCAGTATAAAGCCCTCCAGGTCGTGCCGCACCGGGATTTCCCGGCTCTTGCCGCCCTTTTCCTGGAACCGCAGCACGTATTGCTGCCCGTCATCCTGGAAATCCCCCAGCCGAGCTTCGCCACCGCCCCGGCCCGGCAGGCGGTATAGGCCAGCGTGGCGAGGATCGCCCGGTCACGCAGGCCCACCACATGGCCGGTATCGATCGACGCCAGCAGCGTGCGGGCCTGCTCGATGGTGATCTCCGGCGTCTTGCCCTCGATCACCTGATCTTTGACGCCCTTGACCGACGCCGCCGGATTGAGGATGCAGACATGCCGGTTGACCAGCCGGTCGAAGAAGCCGCGTAACGCCGACAGATGCAGGTTCCGCTTGGCGGGCGAGCCGCCCAGGCCGACGAGGTACTGGCCGACCATGCCCGGCGTGATCGCCGCCAGCTCGACCCCCTGCCCCTCGGCCCAGCCCAGGAACCGCCGCACCGCCCGCATGATAGGCTTTCTGCGTGTGCGGGTTGTGGTGCTCGGCATAGAAAAATTCATCCCAGGCGAAGCGTGCCGCCCCCCCTGCCCGCTCGACCAGCACCGGCAGCGCTGCCGGCGTGCCGATTGCCGGTACGCTCACCGGCGACGCTTTGACCAGCTCGTTCTGACATTACTTCGCACCATTGCCCATCTGTTCCAACCGAAACCTCAACTCTTTACTTCATGATCATAGTTCATGTCCACAGTCTCTCCCAACATCTGAATCCGGGTCTGGCTTCGGCCTCGCGGCGAGCAGCCCGCCGCTGTTGCACCGCCAGGGCGACGACCAGGGCCGCGATCACGACCAGGAGCATCAGCGTGCTCAACCGGAATCGTTTCATGGCACAGCCTCGGATTGGACATGGGTGCGTACGTTTTCATGGCCACGATCCTACCACAGTTCTAGGGGGAAATAGAAGGGATTATTTCCCTCTAGTGATAGTTGCGTGCGTGCATTCGCCGTCAGATCGGGCCTGGCGTCAGGAAAGGGAATTATCTACGCCTACGGCCTGCGGGCGCATGCGTGGATTCGAGGGCAAGAAAAGCGGTGAGGATAGGCGGTCAGGAGTCGGAAGCCCGAATCGGCTCCTGACCGCCTATCGTCGGATCCGCCGCTCCCCGGATCAGAGCAGGTGAACACCCGTCGACAATTGTCCGGACGATCCCGATCGGCCCCCGCCCCAATCCGCCGCTTGACCCTTTGGAAAAAAGCTGCATCATAAAGGGACGCTGGTTCATGCGTTGCCGTGCGCGCAACGGTATTATTTTTAGAATCTTCGGAAAATTTTAAATCCATTCTGGATAGTATGTTCCGATCGAATTTCATGCACCTGACGGCATAGGTGCATGTACGAAATTCTAAAATCACACCATTGTAATAGATAGGGACTGAGTGCGTTGGGGTGCGCACCGCGTGGGCTGATGCAAAGTTTGCCTTGGCCGCATCGGTGGGCCCGATTGGCACGTCCTCGTTGTTTGGTGCGCGCTGCGGCGGTACCCACTCACCCGGCCTGCGGCCGACCTCTCCCCCGTCGGGGCAAGATGGTCAGAATGAAAAGCCTTTGGCAAATCGAATTTATGTCGAAAAAGAGACGATTGGACCCCTCGGCCTGCGCTGGGACGCGCTTTGGTCGCGCGATTTTCGCGGTCAAAAGGTGCACTTCGACACCCTCGACCCACGGCCGGAGGTTCGCCGGTGACAGACGGGATCGACCGACACAAACCTCGGCATATCAGTGATTTGCGCTTTGAGCAATTTCCGCTTGGCCCATCCCAAAAAAGCCCCCGCTCCGGGCCGAGCGCGATGGCACAAAAGGCCTCTCAAAAAGTATGCCATTTACTGCCAACCAGTGCCATTCTTGTGGAATTCGTACCTGAAAATCTGTTTCGGGCTGGACGGCCAGCCGTCCCGTCACCCGAACGACGCCGGTTCGTTACCCACACGATATCCCCGGGGAGCCAAAGTTAATGATTTTTCCGGCCGCGGAAATCCGCGGTCAATGCTCGGTCTCTTGGACCAATCGCCCATTCTTGACGTCCCATCCCCGCCAGATCTTGGCCGCCTGAGGGTGTTGATGGCGCATCCAGACCGTGGCCCGATCCAACGTCGGCTCGCGTTCCGTCTCCGGTGCTCGTAGCGACGCGAGCAGCGAACCGGCCAGCTCTGCCCGTACGCCTTTATCTCTGGCCGCCTTTTCCAGCTCCGCGAGCCAGCGCGGGTCGGGATCGGCCAACTCCGTGAGAGCGTAAGTCGCCCACAGGCTGATCATCGGATCGGCGTGCCGGGCGAGATCTTCGAGTGGATCGCGCGGGATGGCGTAGCCTCGGCCCGCTCCATAGGCCAATCGTCGCGTGAGCAAGAGGCGCAGCCAATCGGGCCAGTCCGGGCTGCGGGACACGGTCAGTACGAAACTACGGGGGTCAGCCGCGACGGCATCCGTCGACACGGCTTCGGCCAGCAGGTATCGGGCCAGGTCAGGAAGGTCGCGCTCCAGGCACATTTGCATGAGCTGACTATCGTTGAGCCCGGAGTTCTGAATGAGGCGAAAGGCAGTCTGGACTCGCTCCGCCTCGGGACGGGTCGCGTCGTGCAGCCGGTACACGTCCGCGAAGACGTCGCGGATGGCCCAGACGCTGTAAGCAAACCAACCCGATCAGCGCAACAAGAACGAAAAGCCCGCCGATTCCCAGATAGAACAGGCCGCCATATTTCTCGCGCTGGGTGAGAGCCGGCAGCTCCGCTTGGTTCAAGATCGGCAGCTTGGGAAATCCGGTTGGACTGTCGCCGAAAACGCTCAACGGTCAGTAATCCTCAGACAGATTCGCACCAGATCTTCGCTGTGGGTTCAAAACGAATTGACGAGCTGCATTTCTCGCGTCGCCATTCGCTGGGCCAGGGAGTGGGCATGGTAGTGCATGGTCATGTGGAAGAGGTAGTTCAAGACCAGACCAGGCCGGCGATGGACCTTGAGAAATCGCCAGAATCGTGCGCGATACTCGCGCCTGAGGCGCGCATCGCGCACCAGGGTCATGAGCCGGGCGAACAGTCCGATCGCCCTGAGGAAATAGATCCCTTCCAAGGGGAGTCCAGCGGGGTAAGTGAGCCAGTTCTGCTTCTTTTTCATGCCGATATCGAACGAGGGTTGGAGCCACAGCGCCTCGGTGCGCTCGAAGTAGGCTTTGGGGTCGTACAGGTCGCCGAGGACGCGAACATATCCGTCGAGCAGCTCCTCGCGGCTCATCATGAGAGGAATGACATTGGTGCCGAATTCGGGGATATCCGCCAGGTCGAGCCGCCCGTCGGCCGCCAAGCGTTCGTGAAGCGGCGTCTTGGGAATCGCCGCCAGCATGCCGCTCATCGAAAAAGAAATCCGCGCATCCTGGATGAACTCGATCTGCCGGTCGAAGATCCCCGGGTCATCGTGGTCGAAACCCATGATCATGCCGCACCAGACTTCCATACCGGCGTCCTGGACCCGGTGGACCTTTTCCAGCAAGGTTCCTCCCGCGCGCACGTTCTGATACTTCTTGGCTTCGCGGAGCGCGTCCTCACTCGGGCTCTCGATCCCGATGAACGTGGCTATGAAGTTGGCCTGGACCATCAAGTCCATCAGCTCGGCGTCATCGGCCAGGTCGATCGAGGCTTCGGTGAAGAGACTCAGTTTATAGTCATTTCGTTTCTGCCACGCGATCACGTCGCGAAGGATCTCCTTGATCGCCTTCTTGTTGCCGATCAGGTTATCATCGACAATGAAGACGAGGTCCATGCCCGCCTTTTTTATCGCTTCGAGCTCGGCGATCACCTGGGCGCCGGTCTTGAGCCGGGGGCGGCGACCGAAGGTAACGATGATATCGCAAAACTCACATTGAAACGGACAACCGCGCGAAAACTGCAAGCTGCCGAAGGCATAACGGCCCATCTTCAGCAAGTCGAACCGAGGGGTCGGCACCTTGGTCATGTCGGATTTTTCGACCTGCTCGTACCGAAGCTGATGAAGACCATGACGCCATTCGTTCAAGAAACGGGGCCAGGTCTCTTCGGATTCGCCGACGAAGATGACGTCGGCCAAGTCGCCAAAGTAGTCTTCCTGAACGGTCACCCACGGCCCACCCACCACGCAAAAACAGCCGCGACGTTTCAGCTCGGTGAGAATCTGCTTCATGCGGAACCGCTGCACGCTCATCCCGGTGATACCCACGATATCGGCTCGCCGGCACCGTTCCCAGTCGATTGGCTCCACGTTTTCGTCGATCAGAGTGACCGTGTGCTCCTCGGGCGTCAACGCGGCCAACAACGGCAGACAGGCCACCGGAAGGTTCGCGCGTTTGCCGAGAAACGGCAACGCGTATTCCATGCCCCAGTACGAGACTTCAAACCGAGGGTTGATCAAGACAATATCTGCCATCGGCGGGCGAGCTCCCTGAACCACGACGCCTGCTTGCAACTCGGAATCAAGAGGAACATCATGGTGAATGTTAGCCTAGGAATTGACGTTCTCATAGCGGCTTTCATCGATTTTTTGATTATAATGGCACACACTCTATTCGGTCTGGGAGCGGTCAAGCCTTGAAGGGGAGAATGTCTCCGGAAAAAGTGAGGAAGGTGGCTGATGGTCTCGTTGTCAGTCTGGGTTTGTCTCGTCCTTACGGTCGCGGCCGAGCCCAAAATTGTCCCCGCGGTCGGTACGGGCGAGGCCGGCGATAGCGGCTACCGCGGCCCCGCCGTCAAGGCTCGCCTCAACCAGCCGTTCGACGTCGCACTCGACTCCCAGGGCGACCTTTACATCACCGACACCTTTAACCACCGCATTCGGAAGATCGATCACACCACGGGAACGATCTCCACGATCGCCGGCAACGGGACAAAGGGCTTTTCCGGCGATGGCGGGCCGGCCGTTCGAGCCCAGCTCAACGAGCCGTACGGTCTTGTGATTGATCCTCAGGGAAATGTCTTTTTTGCCGATCGGCTCAATTTCCGGGTACGCCGGATCGACGGAACCACGAGCGCGATTAGCACGGTGGCCGGTAACGGCTCAAAGGTCTATTTCGGTGACGGCGAACCGGCGACCAAAGCCGGCTTGGTCGAGCCCAATGGGGTCGCTCTCTCTCGGGATGGAAAGACCTTGCTGATCGCCGACGTCGCCGGCCACCGGATCCGTCGCGTGGACCTCACTAGCGGACTGATCACAACCTTTGCCGGAACGGGCCGCCCAAGTCACGACGGCGATGGCGGTCCCGCGGATCTGGCGTCCATCTGGGGTGCGCGTGCCGTGGACGTCGGACCGGATGGCTCGGTCTACATCCTTGAGCGCGAGGGAAACCGGCTTCGGGTCGTCAACCCAAAGACGGGCATCATCACAACCGTTGCAGGCACGGGGACAAAGGGTTACACCGGAGATGGCGGACCGGCTCTGACTACTACTTTCAACGGACCCAAAGAGCTCGCCGTCGACTCAAAGGGCAACATTTGGATCGTCGACACCGAGAATCATGTAATCCGGCGAATTGACGTCTTGACCCGAACCATCCAGACGGTGGCCGGAAACGGCCAACCCGGCGGCGATGGTGACGGCGGACCGGCAACCCGGGCCCGGCTCAACCGACCGCACGGCGTCGCCGTCGGCCCCGATGGATCTTGCTGGATTGCCGACACCAACAACCATCGCGTACGCCTGGTCGAACCCAGCCATTGATCGGCCGGCGTCGTGGGCAATCGTTCCGCCTCAGAAGCTGTCCCGGAAGGTCTTTGTAGGGTGCTCTGCGAGCACCGATCGGCGCTGCTTTGGCAACTCGGTGCTCAGAGAGCACCCTACGATAAGGCCACCGCCGCTTCCGAGCAGTCTCTCAGACTCAAAGGGATCTCTTTTCGCGTATGGCCCCCAGTCTGGATAGAGTTCTGAGGACAATCGCTGATCGCATGTCCGGATCCACACAACGTCGAAGCCCGTCCCACGATGCAGGTGAGCGCAATCATGCAGTTTACTCCGACTCGCGGTCAAGAGCGTGAGCGAGCCACGGACCTGGCCGTCCCTGCCTTCGTGCCCCATCCCTGGCTGCCGGGCGGGCATGCCCAGACAGTGGTTGGAAGATACTTGCCAGGATCACGCGAGAGCGTTGGTTTCCAGTTCCAAGGAGGTGCCCTTGCGCGGATGGCGACCGGCTCGTCGCCCTGGAATCGGTCCCGGCCGGTTGGCAGAGCCCTCAACCGACAGCCATTCTGGTCCACGGACTCGCCGGGAGCGCGGAGGCTTCGTACTTGGTTCGTCTGGCTTTGCGGCTTTATCACGCTGGGAATTCGCGTCGTTCGAATCAATCTGCGCGGGGCGGGCTCGGGGTTCGGGCTCGCCCGAGGGATCTATCACGCGGGACGCAGCGACGACCTGCGGGCGGTCGTCACCTGGCTGGAACGGCGGGTGAACGGTTCACCGATCGCCCTGGTCGGATTTTCGCTGGGAGGCAACCTGGTCCTCAAGCTGGCCGCCGAAGCGGCCGAGACGGCCGTTCCGGGTCTCGACTGCTTTCTGGCGGCCAACCCTCCCATCGACCCGGCCGCTTCCGCCCGCCAGATGCAGCGCCCGGATAACCGAATCTATGACTGGAACTTCGTCCGATGGCTTCGCAAGATGGTCCGGCAGCTCCATCAGCATTTTCCCGAGCTTGGTCCAACCCCAGCTCGACGGGGTGCGGACGCTTTATGACTTTGACGATCGCTATACGGCCGCACGGAACGGCTTCGCCTCGGCGGACGATTACTACGCCCGGTGCAATCTTCTCAAGTCGATCGCGCGCATCGAGATTCCCGGCCTGATCGTCCACGCGATGGACGATCCATTCATCCCATGCGAGCCATTTCTCCAGGTTGAGAGACCGGAGAACGTGACATTAGAGCTGATCGCCGCACGGCGGACACCTGGGATATGTCAGCCGCGACCGCTGGCTCGGCGACCATCGCTGGCTCGAGGCCCGTCTGGCAACGTGGCTAAAAGCGCGGTGGGAGATCTCTCGAAAGGATGAAGCATGAAGTCAGGCGGCGGAGCCCGCTTCATCCTTGAGGCTTGTTATTCAGTAACCTAACCAGACGGCGAGCGTGGTCGCCGGACAGAGCCGGCTCCTACACGAGTTTTAGGAGGGAGCTCCGTCTTCCGATCCCGCTCTCGCCTTGTGTCGGGCCGTTGCTGTTATTTGGGCGGGATGCGGTGCCGAAACCGCTTGGGAACCTCGCCGCGGAGGAAACCGGAGAGTTCCTCGGCATCTTCGAGATTCAGCTCGAACGGGATCCACTCTCCCGAGGACTCATCCTGAATCGCGGCTTCCGTCTTTCCCTTGAGGACCATCCGCGGGTCGCACCAGATTAACCGGTCATCCTCGTTAGTGAACCCATGTCCGTCCCACTGGCCGATTCCGCCGACCGCGGCTCGTAACGCGGAGCGGACCGCGTAAACGGCGTCCTCCGCTTCGGGCTGGCCCACAATCGCTTCCGGATAGATCCGGATCGCATAAATCGCGCGGATTGTCTCCAGGTAATCGGCCAGCCATCGTACGGCGGATGGAGGCCCGCCCGCATCCAAGCTATCGATGAACTCGGCGACTTCTTCAGCACCCAATGTATTGGGGCCCACGGGGTTGCGCTCGATGGTCGCCCAGACGTTCTGGAGCACGCCTTGTTCGGGTCCGATGGCTAGATAGTTGCCCAGCACGCCCGGATGATCGACTGACCAGATCGCCACGCTCGGTACAGAGCGTTGCAACGTCGCCAGGGGGATATCCCGGTCATTGACAGTCAACAGGCGGAGGTAATCACCCATCGGCCGATTCCGTCACCAGATGTCCCACGACGGCGACCGACCTTCGCATAACGAGAAGCGGCGAAGGCGGGTCGGCGTTGGGTGCGCCTGCCCATTCCACGGACGAGACTGGTGCCCGAAAGCCTCGCAGAAAATAGAGTAGCAATGCCCCATCGATCACGCAAGGGATAAGGAACACCAGAACATCACCGGACGAACGTCCGATCGGCGATCTCTCCCGCCAGCACGTTCCCGAGAAGGGCACCCAATCCCGAGGTACAGACCAGGAACAGCGCTTGGGCACTTCCGCGAAGATGTGCGCCAGACCGGCTATCGATGAAAAGCTGACCGCCGACCGTGAAGCAGGCGATGCCGACTCCGTGCAACAGGGTTCCCCCGACCGCCAGCCAGAGCGGAGGCTCGAGCGACAAGCTGAGAAACCTCAAGAACCAGGCCCCAATGCCGAGAGACAACGTCCCCTTCACTCCAACGCGCCGCAGCAGCCAGGGGAGGACTGCCAGCAAACCAATCTCGCTCAATTGTCCCAGAGTCATTGTCAAGGAGATCCAGGCCCGAGGCAATCCCCGCGTTTCGAGATAGGCCGGCATGACCTGATAAACCAGGGGAGCCGTGAGGTAAACGCCGAAGCCCGCGATCAGAAAAACGGACACGTCCGGCTGGCGAGCCAGTGCGAGGGCCTCCCGCAACGCCCACTGGCCCCGCGAACCGACCGCCAAGGGTGGTGTGTGCGGCAGCGTCAAACAGTAAACGGACACGACCGCTGAAACCGTTGCCGCCACCCATAACGCCTCGAACGCCCCCTCACCCACGCGAGTCGAACCTGAGAACGCCATGATCAGGGAGACCAACCAGCCGGCGCCCATCCAGCCGGCCGTCCCCCAGAGCCGGACCCAGCCGAATTCTCGGCCGGGATCGTCGAGGTTGCGCATCGTCAACGAGTTGCACATACTGAATGAAGGGCCGATCAGCGACCAGAACATCAAGAACAGGAGGAATAGCCAGCCCGCCTGGCTAACCATCCCCGACGCCAACATCACCAGAAAACCCGTCCCCAGGGCGTAAGTCAGCGCCAGAAGCTTCTCCGTGGACATCAACCGGTCCACCAACTGGCCGGCGCCCAGTGGCACCGCCGTCGAGCCAATCGCCAGCGTGGCGAAGATGAAGCCCCGCCATCGGCCCGCAATGCCCAGGTCCGCCAGATGAACCGCCAGCAACGGCCAGAATGACCCCTGAACCGCAAAAACCAGGGCCATCAGACCCGCCAACCGCCATTGTTTTCGTGTCCGCATGCGCCCCTCGACCAACTCCTTTTTTAATGAGACTCTCTGCGTTTAATCTTGTTCATCTGTGGTCGATTTCTCCGGTGCGCAGACCCGCTCGAGCCGGCGCTCGGCTTTCTTGGTCAGGCGTTGCTGCCGTTTTTGCTCGCGGAGTCGCTTTCGTTCTTCGGCATTGTTTTTGACTTGGGCATCGGACGGCTTGAGCGCTTCGCGGCGTGTTTCCACCACCGGGTCCTCGTCCCGAGGGGCTCCGGCGCCAGGAGCCGGCCGGGGCGGAGGCGGCGGTAGCCGCCGCGCCGGTGGCGCTGATCGGCGAAACGACGGCGCTTTCAATCCCTGAAAGAGCCGCTGGAGACCGTCGACCCCAACTTGCAACGAATTGTCCAGCAAATCCGCTCCGAATGACTTGAGCCGCTGCTTCAAAGCCGCTCCATCGATCTTCGGTTTGTTCAGGGTCCCTCGAATCGGTAGCTCGATCCGCGCCAACTTCATGATCGGTGAGAGGACTGGCACATTCGACCGCGGCGGCTCCATGGCGATGCGAGCGATGAGGTCGAGATTCTTGTCGAAGTCGACCGATCCGTCCAGTCCGATCGTCGCCAGTCTACCGACCGGAATGACCAGGCCTTCTTGATAGACTTTTCGGTCCGCGACACGGACCGAGATCGAGTCGCGCAGCACCAGCAAGGGCTTCCGCTCAAGTCGTAAGAGACTCAACAACTGATCGATCAGCGGTCCCGGCATGAAGCGCACCTCGTCGAAGACCACGTCGCCCTCAACACTCGCCCGCGCATCGGGCGCGGCCAGGATCGGCAAGACCGCCTCCGTCAGATTGACCGAGATTCGGCCGTCCACTCGCGTCGCCCCATCCAGCACGGGTGCCGCGAACGACAACACCCGGTGCGACACTTCATCGTTGACGATCGCGCCCGCCAGCGTCGACGATCGTCCCATGCGAACCGAGGCGGAGCCGTTCTCGTCACGAACCAACTCCGGCTCAAGATGAAGAACGCCGCCATTGAGC
This sequence comes from uncultured Planctomycetota bacterium, assembly GCA_963779785.1. Taxonomy (GTDB): domain Bacteria; phylum Planctomycetota; class Planctomycetia; order Isosphaerales; family Isosphaeraceae; genus CAVRFS01. The sequence continues at coordinate 53,272 of CAWAAW010000018.1, read as the reverse complement.
GTCGTATCGACTGGGTCGATGCTAAGCTGGCCGTCTTTCGCACGCAGGACCAAGGCCGTCTCGCCCAGTCGCATTCCGAAGACGTCGACCGAATCGACCCCGACTCCAACGTCACCTTCCAGCGAACCGGGCCAGGCCGCGGTCGTCAGGCTCGGGATCGTACCGGCCAGATGCCAGCCGCGCGGCCGGCCGGCGATCCGGGCGTTCGGTTCGATTTTGCGAGCCAGGAGTTCGTTCAACTTCGCCCAGTCAGGGCTGAACGCTCCCTTGAGGTCGACCCGAGGACGGCTCGTGAAGTCCGCGACCGAGCCCGACCCCTCGATCCGGACGTAAGGGGCCGTGACGCCCACCTCGCTCAACTCGAGCCGGTCCGACCGAGGTGTGTATGTGGCATTCAAACCGACGACGACGTTTCCTCCAAGCCTAACTGGCGCGTCTTCACGCGACCATCGGGCCAGGTCGCGCAGCTCGAGTCGAAGGCCGAGATTCCATAGATCCTTGTCGCGGCGGGCTCGGATCAACGTATCGAGCTGACCGGTCCACGGGTGGTCGTCGGGTCTCAGCCAATGTTGAATCGGAGCAATGTCGCTCGCCAGGCTCACCTCGACTTGAGTCTCGGCGAGGTTCTTCAGATCTCATGATGTGAGCGGTCTGTCGACCTGTGATCGTCGACTTTGGACTGGGTCGTTGATTCGATCACCAGCTCATCGTTGCGTAGGTCATATCGGCCACGGCCCGACCACCGGATCGGTTCCACGGCCGAGATGCCCGCGCCTTGCTCGGTCACTGGCGCCAGCGTCACGGAGATCCGCTCGGCCGTCAAGGCTTGTTTATCCCACTTCGCTTTCAGATCTCCATCAAGCTGCCGCCGGATCCCGTTTGAATCCCATTGCGTCTGAATCGTGTCCATCGAGTGCGATCTCACCACCGTCCGCGCCGTTGAGCGCCTGAATCGTAAACTCGCTCGGGCCGCTTCGGGCTCGGAGCGAGAGAGCCCGACAGTCCGTCGGCCAGCCCGACGAAGCCATCGGCCCACTGGCCTCCGCGTTGAGCGTGACTTCCTTGCGCCCGAGCGTCGTATCCAGAGAGAGACCGCCGACCCGCAAGTCTCGGAAGGAGGCGCTGGCGCTGGCCTTGTACCGACCGCCATCGCGTCGATAGCGGCCATCGAGCTTGCCCGTGCCGGCCAGGTCGACGTTGCGGAGGTCGATCCAGTCTTGGAGCTGTTCGCGAAACGCGGCCAGGTCGACCGTGGCGGAGACGGCGATGCCGCGATCGAGGTCTCCCTGCCCCGAGACGTTCAGGTAGGGCGTCTGAACCTCGAGCCGTTGAAGCTGGAGCTCGGTCTGTCGCAGCCGAATCTTCGCGATCAGGGTCGCCGGATCGCGGAGCGTCAACGTCTTCGAACCCCGGCGTGCCGACAGATCCGTCACCTTGGCTGTGACGTTGCCGATCTGAGTCTGGCCATCGGGGTCAGCAGACGAGATCGGCATTGAGCTGAGCGGTCCCCTGCTCGACTCGAAGACCATCACGCAGTTGCAATGTCGCCGGGAGCTGGCGCGCCAGGGCAACCAGGTTGATCGTTCCTTCCAGCCGGGCCCCGTGGTTCGGCCGAGTTGGCAGCGATCCTTCCGCTTTGAGCGAGCCCAAGGGCGTCGTCAGCTCCAGTCTGTCGATGGTCCAGCCGCCATTGCCGCCGGCGACGTTCCACGCGGCGCGAATCTTGTCCAGGTGAATCGTGTCGGAAGAGAGCGGCTCTCCGATCGCGACGAAATCGGTGATATCCGAGTCACCGGTGAGGAGCAAACGGCCCGCGCGCCTTTGAGCATCGATCGTGCCGGTGAACTCGCCTCGCGACTGCATTGCCGAACTGGCCCATGTCCATGGCCATCGCGTTCCCTTCAAGGAGAGTCTGAGATCGTGGCTCGCCTTTGAGTCGATGACGGCTCGGCTGTAGTTACCTTCGACGTTCAGCCGAGGGGACTCCGCCCCGGTCTTCGATTGGGCTAGCCGGATATTCCAGGCGATCGGCTCCGAATCTCGACCGAGGTCGACGTCGATATCAGCCTGATCGGCGATTACGGGATCGGGAAAAGCGGGATCTCGAAATCGGAGCCGGCCGTTGTCAATCCGGATGATCAGGCGGACCTCCGGATGATCGGAGATAACCGGCCGGAGCGACTCGTAAAGGTCGATGGTGCCGTCCGGAAGACGCTCGATGTCCAACTTGGCCTGATGAATTGCGAGGATCGCACTCTTGCGGCGGTTGAACAGGATCTCCCCGAGGTTCCACTGGAAAGCCGCCTGAGGCGCGGTCACGACCTGGTCATTTTGTGCGTCGCGAAGGACGAAGTTGGAAATCTCGGTCGGCCGAAACCACGAGAAGCGGATCGCACTGAAGTCCACCGAGCTGGGCGCCAGAATCCGATTCGCCTCGGCTGCGAGCCGGCGTTGCACGGCGGGAAGTTCCAGCACCCAAGGAAGCGCCGCGATCAAACCCGCCCCGACGAGCGAAACCGCCAGCGCGATAAACCTCCAGCGGCGGCGAGCCCGACCCGGACCAGTTGCTGTCATCTCGTTCGCCCGGCCTTCCGCCTTTGTCATACCACGAGAAAACGATCGGTGCTCACAAAGCACCGTGCTGCATCTACAAAAGCTATTTTACCGGGAACGTGGGGAGATCACCAATTCTCCCAACGATGCGACCAGGTATCGAAGCGTTGCAACGGCTTGCGGCTTCTGGTGTTGGACTCGATCCTGCTTTTTCGATGAGCCAGGTCCGAGTGTGCTGAGAAGGCCGTTGGAAAGGGCGGCGTTACGACGGCGATCACACGAGATGCTCCGGCCGATCTGTTCGCGACACTCATGAAACTCTCACGGGCGCGTCTGGCTGAAAGGCCGTTCGCTCCAGATGGGCTCGGCCCCACTGGCGAACATCGTTAACCAAGGGCAACAACGACCGGCCATAGTCAGTCAGCGAATACTCGACCGGAGCCGGGATCGCGCCTTTCGGCTGCCGATGGACTGATGGCACCGTTCCCGAGCTTGCCATATACTGATACCGCGGCCGATCACTACGTTACCGTCCGCCGCTCGTTCGAGACGCTTGGCCAGGTGATCGGTCCTTATGGCATGCAAATTGCAGCCATCGCGTTGGCTAACACCTGCACGCTGGTAACGCATAACACAAGCGAATTCAACAGGGTTCCTGGTCTCGTGGTTGAAGACTGGGAAATCCCATGAGCAGGACTGTATCATGGCTGACTTCACTCCGACGCAGGGCCGTTATCTGGCGTATATTCACGCCTACACCAGTTTGCACGGCTATCCGCCCGCCGAGTCAGAGATCGCCGCGGCGATGTGCGTCTCGCCGCCGTCGGTCAATCAGATGATTAAGATGCTGGAGAAAAAAGGGTTGATCCTACGCCAGCCGGGTCAGCCCCGCGCGGTTCAGTTGCTCGTGCCGGACGACGAGATTCCGCCGTGGAACAATCGCAAGCAACCGGCGAGTTTAGCGCGTCCGCAAAAGCAAGCGATCCGCGTGGCATCTCCTCCGGCGAACTTGTACGTCTTTTTTGTCTACTTGGTGGCTGGGCCCACCAGCGAAAAGTTCGCCAACAAGCAAATCAGCCGCGTGATTGAAATCCGCGGCGACCAGACGCTGGAACAACTGCACCAAGCCATCCTCAAGGCATATGACCGTTCCGATGATCATGCTTATGAATTTCAACTCGGCAAGCGTCCACACGATCCCAACGGACCCAACTACGGCGTTCCCGTTGCGGGGAAACATAAGAAAGGACATGGGGATGCACGCACGACAAAGCTCGACGACTTGAATCTGAAATTGCATCGCACCTTCGGTTACTGGTTCGATTTCGGCGACAACTGGTATCATCAAGTTCAGGTCGAGAAGATCGAGCAAGCCATTCCGACCGTCACGTATCCGCGCGTGATCAAGCGGGTGGGCAAATCTCCGCCGCAGTATGACGGCGAATCGTCATCTCGAAGTGCGAGGCAAAAACGTTGAAGGCGAAGAAAAAACGCAAAGAGCCCAAGCCAAAGCGCAAGCGAACCGCGGCCGAAAGGCGAGCACGTCGCGAGCGCAAGAAGAACACGATGATCATCTTTATCAACGGCAAGCAGAAACGGGTTCCACGACCTCAGTTGATTGACGGACTGCCGGTCGACGAATTCATCGCCAGGAATGCCGATCCCATCTGGTTGCATCAGAATGGACTCTGGGAGCTGATGCCTCCGGATTACGAAACTGACGATTGCCCGATACCCGAAGATGAGCATGACTGGGACATCGGATGACGAGCTGCGGTCACGGCGCAGGCTTGAGACGTCTGGGAAGCGCGTTTCGAAGTCGATCCGAAGACGTTTTACCTGTGAGACTGCCGAACGCAGACCCGTTGCTTCATCGTCCTGGTTCTTGGCGTGGCACGCGAGGCTCCATCGGCGGATACAGCGCGTAGCCCGAGACGGCAAGCGGGACCTTGTAGATCGTTTTGCCGGCCGTGACGTACAGGGTTTTGCGCCCAGGGCCGCCGAAGGCCAGGTTCGTGCACAGGTCTTCGGGAATTGGGATGCGGCCGAGCAGTTCACCTTTTGGCGTGATGACGTAGACGCCAGGCGGCACATCGGACGTCTCGCCTGCGTGGCGGGGAAACATGATCCCGGCGGCGATCCACAGGTTACCCTGTTCGTCGAGCCGCATGCCGTCGCCGCCCCGGCCCTTGCCGAAGTCGAACACGAGGCGCTGGTCGCGAAGCTTGCCGTTCTCGACACCGTCGAAAGCCCAAACCTTGCGATTACCGCCGGGCTGGCTGTGGCTGTCGATGACGTAGAGCGTCCGGGCATCGGGCGTGATCGCCAGGCCATTGGGCCGCTCGATCTGAGGCTGAGTCAGCACCCGCATGACATTGCCGCCGGGATCAATTCGATAGACCGACTCATTGTCCATTTCCAAAACCGAGCGGTCCTTTTCATAGTATGGATCGGTGAACCATATGCAACCATGAATGTCCACCACGACATCGTTGGGGCTGTTATACCGCTTCCCCTCGAAGTGGTCGGTGAGAACCTCGACCTGGCCGGTCTTGATGTCGGTGCGCACCACACGCCGCCGCCCACCAGGACCCTGCTCCGCGCCTTCGCAGCTAATCAGCCGTCCCAAAGCATCGAAGGTGTTGCCATTGGTGCGTCCGCTGTCGGAGCGGAAGACGGAGAGGGTACCATCCGGCGTCATTCGATAGATTCGGTTGCCGAAGATGTCGCTGAAGAACAGGTTGTCGTCCGCGTCGAAGGCCGGACCTTCGAGCAGGCAAGTGCGGGCGGCAATCGTCGTGGCCCCTTGGGGGGCGAGTAAAGAAGCCGGTGGGGGCGTTCGCGTGAGATCATCCATTTAGAAACTCCTGCGTTGTCAACGCTTTCAACAGGCAAGTCGATGGTATCATACCAGACAGCAGCGGTCGCATCTCCGCAAGCCGACGTCTGCAACTCTTGCCAGCGTCGGCGGCTTATTACACGGATGGCTATCCGCTGGAGGGTGTCGGATCCAGGGCTCCTCCCTGGCGGTACCACGATGAGCCGACCGGCAGGAAATAGGTTGCCCAGGATTCCGTCGGCCCATACGAACGGTCTTGCCGCCGGGGCGGAAACCAACCCCATGGAAATGGAGTCCGCATGCTCGCGTGATTGTTAGAAGTGGACCGTATTCTCAGGGTAAACGGAACTTCCCACGTCGGATCACAGCCTTTTCGTCCTGGCCATGGTGAACGTGAAAGACGAGGCATGGAAACGCGGCATTGCAGGAGCGACCATCCGCGTGGTCAGCGCGACCACTCACGCCGGAGTCGGAGCGACCGTCTCGGGGCGATCGACGACCGCCGGGGCGACGTGCGGCGCCGGTGCCGGGGCAGGCGGACCACGAAGCGGCTGCCCCGGCCCGACTCGCTCTCCGCGGCGATCGTACCGCCGTGCGTCTCGGCGATGCGCCGAGCGATGGCCAAGCCCAGCCCTACCCCCGCGCGGCCGAGCCGGCGGGCCGACTCGGCTCGATAGAACGGCTCGAAGACGCGCGGGAGGTCCTGGGCCGGGATGCCGCAGCCGCGGTCCTCCACCGCCAGCGCGATGGCGTCGGTCTCGCTCCAGGCGTCGATGACGATCGGCGTGCCCGGTGCGCTGTACTTGGACGCGTTTTCCAGCAAGCTATCCAGCAACTGGCCGAGTAGCGGCCGGTGCGCCCGGACCCAGAGCGGTCTCGCGGCGTGCCCGTCGATGCGCATGTCGGCCGCCCGCTCGTGTCCGGACCAGGTCGCGGAGGTGGTCGGCGGCCCAGGCGGCCAGGTCAAGTCGCTCCAGGTCGGGCAGGCCGGCCTCGGCATCGGACCGGGCAAGGAACAGCAGCGCTTCGACGACCCGCCAGAGCCGGGCGGCGTCGTCGCGGAGCCGGTCAAGGACGCCCTCGAGCTCCTCGGCGGTGCGCGGCCGGCGGCGGGCAACGTCGATCGCGGCGATCAGGGCGGCCAGCGGGGTCCGGAGCTGGTGCGACGCGCTGGCCGGTGAACTGCCGCTGCCGCTCCAGCGCCACGTACAGGCGGTCGAGCAGCCGCGTTGAAGCTGCGGGCGAAGTCCTCCAGCTCGTCGCGGGTCCCCGGGCTGGGCAGACGGCCATCGTCAAAGGGCATGGAGCGGGCCGACTCGGCCATGCGGGCCAGCGGGGCGAGGGCGCGGCGGGCGAAATGACGGCCGATCGCCGCGGCCAGGGCCCAGAGGCCCAGCGAGATCAATGGCAGGATGGCCGCCAGCCATCGGATCTCGGCTTCCACCGGCTCCTGCGAGGACCACGCGGCCAGCACGCGAGCCGGGCGTTCGCGGTCCGGCGCCGAGCCCTTGTGCTCGTCCCGCCCGGACGGCCGCGGGCGGTGTTCCTTGCCCTTGGCCTCGTGCGGCCCGCGGGCGGGACGTCCGCCGCCGATCCTCCGCGCGAGCACCCGCCAGCGCAGGCCGTCGGGCCCCTCGATTGTCGTCGCCACGTCCACCGCCAGCGGGCCGAGGTCGCGGCCGTCCAGGACCATCGCCCGCCCGGCGTTCGGCGTGCCCTCGACCCTCTGCCCCGTCTCGTCGTAGATGGCCCAGGTGACGCGGTCGGTCGCGCCCTCGGGGCGATTCGGGAAGCGGTCGAGCGTCGCCTCCAGCTCCTGGTCCAGGGCGAGCCTCAGTCGGAGCCCGGCGACGTAATACAGGGTTGCGGAGAACCCGCCGAGGGCCAGCGCCAGTGCCACGAGGAACGCGACCGAGACACGCGTGGCCAGTTTCATGGGGCCTCCTCCACCGCGGGCAGGGGCGGATCGCCGAGCAGGTAACCCCGGCCTCGGACCGTCTGGATCAGCCGCGGGCCCCGGACCTCGAGGCGCGGCGCAGCTCCTTGACGTGGACGTCCAGCGTGTTGGAGACAAAATCGTAGTCCTCGCCCCAGACGTGCCCGTAGATCCGTGACCGCGACAGGACCTCGTCGGGATGGCGGAGGAAGAAGACGAGCAACGCCAGCTCCTTGGCCGTCAGGTTCAGGGGATGGCCGTCGCGCTCGGCCTTCTGCTCGGCCAGGTCCACGCGCAAGTCGCGATAGGAGAGCGTCATGACCTCGGCCGGCGCGCCCGCGACGAATCAGGGCCCGGGAGCGGGCCAGCAACTCCTCGAAGGCGAACGGCTTGCACAGGTAATCGTCGGCGCCGTCGTCGAGACCGCGCACACGATCGCTGACTGCGTCGCGCGCCGTGAGGAAGAGCACAGGCGTGTTCCCACGCTCGCGGCGGTGGCCCTTCAATACCTCCAGACCGTCCTGGCCGGGCAGCCACCAGTCGAGGATGACGAGGTCCCAGTCGCCGGCCCGCAGCGCCTCGCGGGCCGAGTCGCCATCAGCGACGTGCGAAACGGCGAAGCCTTCGTCCGATAGACCGTCGACGATCGATCGGGCGAGGCTCGTGTCGTCCTCAACGAGCAAGACGCGCTGTCTCATGATCACCCGCGAGTTTCTGTCGTCGACCGCCGACGGCTTGGATAGGACGCCGAAGTCTTCAATTACATCACAGCCGGCAGATCGGCGGGAGGCGAGTCTGCCAGATGAAGCGGATTTCATCTGGACGAAGCGGATTTCATCGCGCGGCCGTCGATCCACCCGTCTCTTCACGATTCACCAGCCTGGGTCGCGATGATGAACGGGATTTTAGGCTTTCTCGCTGCCCGGACGGGGGGCCCGGGCGCTAGGATCTGAAGGACGAAGGGCCGTCCGGCAGTCGCGGACGAGACCGGGTTTCCCAGAAATCAAGATCACCGAACACGGGTGAAAATCGCATGAACGCGACATATTTACGATCCAGCCGCCGCGGGTTCCTCGGCACGCTTGCCCTTGGTGCCTCTGCCGCCTCCGCCTTCACGGCCCGGGGCGCCTTCGCCGACGAGTTGACCCGTACCCCCACCACGAACGAGGGGCCGTACTTTCCAAGGAAGCTCCCGCTCGACACCGACAACGACCTGCTGATCATCAACGACGCGATCACCCCGGCCGTTGGCGAGATCACACACCTTAGCGGCCGCCTGCTCGACTCCAAGGGGGACCCGCTCCGCAACGCCGTCATCGAGATCTGGCAGTGCGACCGGGACGGCGTCTACCTCAAGCAGCACCAGCAGGGCCAGGAGAAATTCGACACGAACTTCCAGGGATACGGCCGCTTCCTGACCAGTTCCACCGGCGAATACTACTTCCGGACGATCAAGCCGGTCCCCTACCATGGTCGCCCTGCTTCCCACATCCACGCGCGGATCTGGAAGGGGGACAAGAAGCTGCTGACGACCGAGTGTTTCATCAAGGGCTTCCCAGGAAACGAGCGGGACGGGCAGTTTAAGCAGATCCGGGCCCGCGACCCGAAGGGGCACGAGACCCTCTGCCTGGACTTCGCGGCCGCTCAAGGGGTCGAAGATCGGCGAGCTGGCCGCGCGGTGGGACATCGTCCTGGGGTACACCCCCGAAGGCTGAGTCGAGTCGGAGGAGGCAAGTCCGCCGCGCCGATCTCTAGCGCCGGGCCCGCGCTCGCTTCTCGGATCTGAAGCCAGTGACGACAAGGGAGACGCGGCACAAGGTGCTGGCCGCGAGCCGTCATGTGGTCTATGATGCCGAGACATGGTGGCCACTTATCGCGCGAGACGGCGAGTCCGACATGCAAAGACCTCATAAGCGATCGAGCTGGAATGCGGTTGCGCTTTCCGCCGCGTTCGCGCTGTGGGTTCCCGTGTCAACCGCCCGGGCCCAGCAGTCCGTGGCCGTGGAGGGGCAGCCTTTGGGCGCGAACGTCCAGCGCGTGGTACGCGCGATGGAGTCCCTCGGGGCACCGTTGCCGGACAAGACCGTGGCCGAGCTGGCGAAAGCGGGTGAGGAGCGCGACGCGACCGGCCTTCAGAAATGTCTCGACCCACAAGTGCTGCTGACCGCGACCATCAACCCGGAGGAGCGCGTCAAGGTCGGGCGCGGAGCGGCCCCGGCGGTGCTCCAGCAGGGAGGATACACGCCGATCCTGGTCAAGGTGATCAACGAGGCCGCCACCACCAAATCGCTCCGGATCAGCAGTCCGCAGTCGGGGCCGGTCACGGCAGGCGCGGCCGACCTGAGTATGATCAGGCAGGACCAGAGGCACTTGAAGGTTGGGGAAATCCCCGGCGGTGCGCCCGGGCGGTTCCTCCAGGCGGAGATGGTGACGGCCCAACCGATGACCGCCAACCTCAGCGGGCTTCGGGTCGAATATGCGGTCGCCCTGCTCTACAGCAGCGAGTCGGGTCAGCGAGAAGCGATAATCGGCTTCGACGTTGGCCAGGGGACCCAGGACCTCGGCTTCCGTGGCGAGGTCCCCATCCTGTTTACCGTCCGTCCGGGTATTCCGGTGAAACTCCGCGTCCGCGATCACGACGGTGCGCCGACTGTCGCACACTTCACCTTCGTCGACCCCTCGGGCCGGGTTTACCCACCGCAGCCGAAGCGGACGGCCCCCGACCTCTTCTTCCAGCGGCAGATCTACCGCGCCGATGGTGGCGTCGTGTTGCTGCCGCCGGGCCGGATCACCGTGACCTACGGCCGAGGCCCGGAGTACCGGCTTCAGAGCCGGGAGCTGACCGTCCCCGACCGGGATGGAGCAACCCTCGACGTCCGCCTCGAACGCTGGATCGACCCGAGGGTCCACGGCTATTTCAGCGGCGACCACCACATCCACGCCGCCGGCTGTGCCCATTACACCGACCCGACGCAGGGGGTCGGCCCGAAGGACATGTTTCTCCAGGTCAAAGGCGAAGGTTTGAACGTCGGCTGCGTGTTGAACTGGGGTCCTTGCTACGACTACCAGCGCCGATTCTTCGGCTCGCGTCCCGACCGGGTTGAGCGAGCCCCTGACCTTGATCAAGTACGACGTCGAGGTCAGCGGCTTCGGCTCGCAGGCGCTCGGACACGTCTGCCTCTTGAATCTCCGCGACCAGACCTTCCCTGGTTCGGACGGCACCGCGACCAAGGGCTGGCCGACCTGGACCACGCCCGTGCTCCGCTGGGCCAAGGCACAGGGGGCCGTCACGGGTTACGCCCACTCGGGCTCGGGACTGGAGATCAACGCGAAGGCCGCCGCCGAGCGACTGCTGACGGCCCTCGACAAGGACGCGGATGGCTCGCTCACATTCGCCGAAGCCGCCGGTGGCCTCATTCCGGGCGAGTTCGCCACCGGCCGACACGGACCGCGACGGAGCTGCTGACACGCGCGGAACTGGAGGTAGCTCACGATCGGGCCGCCGAGACCCTGCCCAACTTCGCGATCCCGGAGATGAACGGGGTTGGTGCGATGGAGGTCGTCGTGTCGGTGCCCGAGGGGGTCTGCGACTTCATGAGCGCCATGGATACGCCGCGGATCGCCGAATGGAACATGTGGTACCACCTACTCAACTGCGGGTTCCCGCTCAAGGTCAGCGGCGAGACCGACTTCCCTTGCATGAGCGGGTTGAGGGTCGGCCAGGGGCGCGTCTACGTCCGGCTCGGCGACAGCAAGTCCCTCGACTTCGATGCCTGGTGCGCGGGGCTTGCCGGCGGCCGGTCGTATGTCTCGGACGGCTTCGCCCACGCCCTTGAGTTCACCGTTGGCGGCAAACGATCGGGCGATCGCCTCGAGCTGGAGAAGCCCGAGACGGTCGCTGTCAAGGCAAAGGTCGCATTCGCCGCTCGGACACCGCTCGCCGTGGCCTATGGGGGCATCGTTCCGGCCGGAGGCAAGAAGCTCGTCGGCGACACCGTCAACCTGCACGGACCAAGGCGCGACGGCGAGTTCACGGCGAAAGGCGAGTCCCGCCGAGTCGAGCTGGTGGTCAATGGCAAAGCGGTCGCCAGCCGCGACGTACCGGCGGACGACCGGGTTCACGAGCTTGATTTCCGACGTCAAGGTCGAAAGGAGTAGCTGGGTTGCCCTTCGCCATTTCCCTCAACTGCACACGAATCCGGTCGACGTCCTCGTCGGCAAACAACCCATCCGCGCCTCGTGCCGGAGCGCCTTGTGGTGCCAGGACGTTGTCGAGCAACTCTGGACGACCCGGGGCCGCACGATCGCGCCGGCAGAGCGTGTCGAAGCCCGCCGAGCGTTCGATCGATCCATCGACATGTATCGTCGGATCGGGACCGAGGCCCCTCAAGGGGAGTTAAGCTCGCGGTGGTAGGGAACGCCTGAGTTTGCCCTTTATAAGATGGAGTCCGCCTCGTCAAACCAAAGCACACAAAGGACTCCGCTCACCCGCACACCGAACACGCGGCTCCGTTCGCTGGCTCGAATGCCTGATCACTGCTCGATGTCCGGGCCTAATCACTCTGGCCAGATGCTTGGATTTGAAAGGTCAGCAGGATGGTAAAAGGTAGAATTCAGCCCCGTCTTGGTGGCAGGGTTTTTCGATGAGCCTTCAAGCGGTTGTTGCCAAGTCCGCTGTGTGAGTTTGCGAAGGCAATCCAAAAACAGTTTGATCTGTTCTTTGTTCAGGTGGCACAAACGATAATGTTCGCCAACTTCACATCACTCGAAGGAGACAACCGCCTTTGCTGTGGGCTCGGTGAGTGACTACGCGCGTCGTCTGTGGCTGGCTTTTGTCGGGGACGGGGGCGATTCTGTTGGTTTTGCGACCCATTGCGAATCACGTGTCAATGGGAACCGAGAAATAATCTCGCAAAGCCTGATGTGTGATTTCTGAATTGCTCAGTCCGGCACAGCCACATCCCCCACGAGCATTGATCCAAGGATCTTCCTCGTGAATCATCTCGCGGAGTTTCAGGGCTGAGAAGCCATTGTAGGAATCCCACACAGAACGAACAAATTCCTGTTCATCCTCCGTGAGATCAAACGCGGGTTCGCCAATCGTGTCCTCTGTGATGGGGCCGGTCCCCTTGGCCTTGAATGCGTCCCACACATCACGAACCACGGGCCCTTGAACCCAGGCTTCGATGCTCTCGGGGAATAGGGGTTTGTCCCGCATGACCAAAGACCACGCTTGAGCATAGTAAAGAAGCTTTTGCAGGCGACGATTCGTCAGGTAATCCGGCTCCTCGTCGTTTACGGCCATGTGAGCAAAGTAGCGAGCAACTTCGTAAGCGGACGCCATCGGACACCACCTTTCCGCGACAACCTGTACAAACTTGTATTATAATGGGCCGTTCTCCTCTCGGCAAGACAATCGCACCTCGCGAATTGAATCCGCGTCCCGTACATGATGAGCGAAATCAACGCCACACCGGGACTGTTTTTCCTTTGACGTGGACTTGGTGGACTTGAGGTCAGCCTAAGTGGTGGACTTGAAGTCAGCCTATGTTTTTTTCTGGCCGGAGACTTCCAACAGCTCCGGCACTGAATGGCTAGGGGTCGACACCGCGCCGCCGACTCCCCGCCGCGCGGAGAGGATTCTATCTCGAAGCCGGTGACGCTGGTATAAGATAACTACACCGAAACGCCGAATGAACCACTTTCCAGACTTGGGTACGCTTCTTATGACCATGGATCGCAGACCGCGACTTCTCGCCGCGGTCGTCGGGGCTGTCTTCGCTCTGGCCGCCGGCTTGGGCGGGAGCGAACCCCCCGCGAAGCAAGACGCCGCTGACAAGGACTATGCCGCCGAGCTGCCTCGGGTTCCACCGAAGACTCCGGCCGAGTCACAGAAGGCGTTCGTCGTCCGGCCCGGCTTCCGCGTCGAGCTGGCGGCGGCCGAGCCGCTGTTGCGGAGCCCGGTCGCCATCGACTTCGACGAGGACGGACGGCTCTATGTCGCCGAGTTCCCCGAGTACAACGAGTACGCCGCCACGAAGCCCCACGGCAAAGGCTGCATCCGCCTGCTGGAAGACACCGACGGTGACGGCGATTACGAAAAGAGCACCCTGTTCGCCGCCGACGTGCCGATGGCGACCGCCGTGGCGTGCTGGGACGGCGGCGTCTACGTCGGGTCGGCACCCGATCTGCTCTACCTCAAGGATACCGACGGCGACGGCAAGGCCGACGTGCGCCGCGTCGTCTTCACCGGCTTCGGCGACGACCGTGGCGGCGAGGGGATGCTGAACTCGTTTCGCTGGGGGCTCGACAACCGCTTCCACGTCTCGACCAGCCTCGACGGCGGCGACGTCCGCCGGCGCCGGCCAGGCGGAGGCAAAGACGGTTTCGGTCCGCGGTCACGGCCTGGTCTTCGACCCGCGCGGCGAGACGTTCGAGCTGACCAGTGGCGGCGGACAGCACGGGATGAGCATGGACGACTGGGGCCGGACCTACGTCTGCGGCAACAGCGATCCGTTCCACCTGCTGATGTACGACAGCCGTTACCTCGCCCGCAACCCATACCTGCAGGCCCCGCCCGCCGCGGTCAACATCGCACCGGCGCGGCAAATTCACGAAGCTGTACCGCGTCAGCCCGGTCGAGCCGTGGCGGACGCTGCGGACGCGACTGCGGAGCCAAGGGATCGTCCCCGGCTCCGACGAGGGGGGCTCTCCGTCGGGCTTCTTCACCGGCGGCACCGGCGTGACGGTTTACCGTGGCGACGCCTTTCCGTCCGAGTTCCGGGGCAACCTGTTCGTCGGCGACGTGGCCAACAACCTCGTCCATCGTGCCCTCGCCGTGCCGGACGGCGTGCGGGTGGTGGCCAAGAGCGCCGAGGAGGGCCGCGAGTTCCTCGCCTCGCGCGACAACTGGTTCCGCCCGGTGCAGATGGCCAACGGGCCGGACGGCTGCCTCTGGATCATCGACATGTGCCGCGAGCTGATCGAAGGAGCCGCCTTCCTGCCTCCGCGGATCCTCAAGCACATGGACGCCGCCAGCGGGGTCGATCGCGGACGGATCTGGCGGATCGTGCCGGAGGGACACGAGCCGAAGATGCGCACGGCTGAGCAAGGCGACCACGGCCGAGCTGGTTGCGCTGCTGGAGCACCCCAACGGCTGGCACCGCGACACGGCGTCGCGGTTGCTGTACCAGCGGCAAGACCAGGCCGCCATCCCCCCCTTGCGACACCTCGCGGTCCGATTCGCAGACGCCGCTGGGACGGGCGCACGCCCTGTCCGCGCTGGCAGGGCTGGGAGCACTTGATGCCGGACCTCGTGCTCGCCGCGCTGAGCGACCCGGAGCCGCATGTCCGCGAACTCGCGCTTGCGACTGGCGGAACCGTTCTGCAAGGTCGAGGCGAGGGTTCAAGACCGGATGGAGGCAATGGCCGGCGACCCCGATCCACTCGTCCGCTACCAGCCGGCATTTTCGCTCGGTGCGCTGCCGGGACGAAACCGTCGAACGGCGCTCGCCGCGCTGGCGGTCCGCGACGGGGCGGATCCCTGGATGCGCATGGCGATCCTCAGCTCGGTGTCGGGCTGTGCCGGCGAGGTCTTCGGGCAGCTGGCCGGCAACGCCGCATTCCGCGACGCGGCGCACGGCCGTGCCTTCCTGACCGACGCTGGCTGCCCAGACCGGAGCCAGCGGACGTCCGGACGATCTGGCCGCCGTCCTCAAGGCGGTGGATGGCCCGCTGGCCGGCGATCAGGCCCTCTCCCGCGACATTGTCGCCGCATTGCTGAGCCGGATGCCGGCCGCGGCGCTGGCCAAGTTCAGCCGGAGCCGACGCCGGCAAGGTCGGGGTCATCCTTGCCGGGCTCCTGGCCGACGCCCGCAGCACCGCGGTCGACGAGAAGAAACGGCCGCCGCACGCGCCGCGGCCGTCCGCTCCTTGCGGTTCGCTCCGTTCGATGACGTGCAGCGCCTTGCTCTCCGAGTTGCTGGCCTCGCGTCAGCCGCCGGAAGTCCAGACGGCGGCCATCGAGACGCTGGCCCGCTTCGACGACGCTCGCGTCGCCTCGCTCCTGCTCCAGGCATGGCCGGGTATGAGCCCCAAGCTGCGTGCGACAGCCACCGAGGCGCTCTTCGCCCGGACCGCCTGGATCGGCGCGTTCCTCGACGCGGTCGAGAAGGGCAATGTGGGCCGCGGCGACGTCGACCCCGCACGGCTGGATCTGCTCAAGACCTATCCCGTCGCCGCAGTGCGCGAGCGAGCCGCCAAGATTTTCGCGAGCGGTCTGGCCCGGCGCCAGGACGTGGTCGCCACTTATCAGGAGGCCTTACACGGAAGGGAGACCGCGACCGTGGCAAGGCGGTCTTCAAAACCCACTGCTCGTCGTGCCACCGCCTCGAAGGGGTCGGCCAGCAGGTCGGTGCCGACCTCGCGGCGATCCGCGACCGCGGCCGGGAGTCGGTGCTGCTCAACATCCTCGACCCCAACCGCGACGTCAAGCCGCAGTTTCTGAGCTATGTCCTCGTCACGACGAGCGGCCGTGTTCTCACCGGCATGATCGCCGCGGAGACCGCCAACAGCCTGACGATCCGCAAGCCCGACGGCGTCGAGGAGACCGTCCTGCGCCTCCAGATCGAAGAGTTGCGCGGCACCGGCCTCTCCTTCATGCCCGAGGGCCTCGAGAAGCAGATCGACGTCGCGGCGATGGCGGACCTCCTCGCCTACTTGATCTCCCCGAAGTAACCGCTGATGACCGCGGTCACTTCGCTGCATGATGGACGAACGCCAAGCCATTGCGAGGATTGTCCGCAAGTACTCGTGGGTGGTAGACTAGAGAAGATGTAAGAAGGGAGCGACGCCATGACCAAAGTCGCCGTATATCACGAGCCAGTCGATTCCGAGACCCTCCCATATCGCGCCGTGTCCGGGCGGAATACGGCCATGGGACGTACGGCCGGCGAGGCTCTCGATGTGCTCGCTTCGCAACTTCCCGTAGAAGACGCCGACACATTCGTGATCGTTCGGAACATGAGTCCGGACCGATTTTTCAGCGCCGAGCAGAGGCGGCGGCTGGAAGATCTGATGGCATTGAAGCGTGAGGCGGTCGCCGGGAACTCCCGCATGAGCGCTCAGGAAGAGGCGGAATTGGAACAACTGGTTGACGCCGAGGTGCAGGCCGCGACCGATCGGGCCGTGGCTTTGTTCCACGACCTGGAGCCATGAACAGGCACTATTCCGGAGTGGCTGAGCGTGCCGGACATCGTTGCGAATACTGTCATGCGCCGGAGGCCATTTTCAACCTGCCCTTCGAGGTCGAGCACATCGTGCCCACGTCACAAGGTGGACCCGACGACGAATCCAACCTGGCGCTGGCTTGCCGGGCATGCAACCTTTACAAATCCGATCAACAGACCGGCGTTGATGAGACAACGCGAGAGGTCGCGCCGCTCTTCCATCCGCGACGCGATCGGTGGGAGGAACATTTTCGAGTGCAATCCGAGGACGGAGCGATCGAAGGCTTGACCTCTATAGGCCGGGTCACAGTCGCGTGCTTGCGGATGAACCGAGGCATTCAGCGCGAAGCAAGACGGTCGTGGATGCAGCTCACGCTCTATCCGTAAATCGACCCTGATCGGGCGATGTCGTTCGAGGAGTAGTTGGATGAATCCGACCATCCGGAATAACCGTTTACCGGATCTGACCACCCGGGACGGCGCGGGACTTAGGCCTGAGAGCCAATCCGCGCGGACCGAAGGGATATCGGGTTATTTGAGGTTTATCCGGTAGAAGCGTGCTGGACACATTGCTCTTCGGCCCGATAGTGTTCTAAGATATAGTAGGTGCTGCGAACCGAGTGCGCAGGAATGCAAGACGGATTTTTAATGGGGAGCTAATTATGCGTAAATGCAATCGTCGGAATGAGCGGATCATGGAAGAGATCACGATTATCGTCGAGGGCGCTCCGCCCAAAGGGGACAAACGGGAAGAATATATCATCGGCCGCTGCTTGTGGCTTGAGGATTTCGGGTTTACCCAGGTCGATAGCCGCCGGATCGAAGACTCGGTGAGGAGTATTCTCGGATTGCGTCAGTGGGGGTACGCATAAGAAATGAGCTGGCGACAATCCCAAGAGGGCGGGGATGGTTAGCCGCAAGTGCGGGGGAGATGCTGCCGGCGCTAGTCGCCGACGCCGGCCCCGCCGCGCATGTTTTGTGTAGGAGGAATTCTTCTCCGGCTCGATCAGCAACCCGCACACGTGGCGGGCGTCTAGCCACGTCGTGCGCCAATTCCTCACGTAGGCGGTGGGACCTGCGACTGGTCGGTGTGTTTCTGAGTGATTCAATGAGCCATTGGTGCCTTGCGGGCGTTCGTCACTCTCTTCTGCCATGTCCCTCGCGCGGCAATTAAACCTTATCATCCCGCACAGCATTGTCCCCGTTTGCTCATGGGAGTAATCCATCCGCCGGGCTTTGTCGGCAGCCTCTGACTCCTCGATGACTTTTCTTATCCCAGCGATCAGTTCCATGTGCGACTGCATCTCGCCAGAGAACAGTTCAATGTTCGACTGCCTGACGGCTTTCAGGTCTTTCTCCAACTCCTGCTTCTCGGCCTTGAATTTCTGCTTTTCAACCTCGAACTTCTGCTGGACCAGTGATACTAGCTCCGCGACTTGGTAAACATTTAAAGATGTGAGATTTGGGCCAGAAAAACTGAGGACTGATTGGTCCGTCTCCTCGTTGCTAAACCCACACATGAGCAAATTTTGTTTAAGCCATCCGCGTGAGAATTCACGGTCTTTTCGTGGCATTGGTCCCTCTCGCTTTCTTTACAAAATGTGTCGTCAGAACGCGTAAGGAAGTCTAGACCACGATTCGGCTCTTGGCGCACACGCTTCCTTGGTGATTGATTTTGGAACACGCCCATTACCTGACACCTTGCGAGCGGTTATCAGACTTTAGAATCTGAGTATCCACCTACTCTTGGGGGTCTTGAGAGTTCTTTAATTACGCCACCGTGCCAGTTTGGGGAAACGGGGACGCGGCTAGTATTGGCGACGATCCGCCTTTCCAGCCGGAGGTCAGGCTCGGAAGCCGAACCTGTGAGATAAGTCATTCTGCCGTATCACCTTGCCATGACCAGCCGATCACGGACGCAACGGGCCAACGGGGCAACGGATGCCAGTTCCACCCGCGCAAGACTCACCCGGCGAATTAGGCTACCACGCCTCGTCGACCGGCACCGGCAGGCCCACTCGCATAAAATAACGGGCGAACGCTTGAGACAGATGTTCGCGGTAGGGCGATAGCAGACGCGGTCTTTCTCGGCCCCGAAGAGTCAGCAGCGACTCCAAGAATTCGCGTGGAATGGTGAACACCTCGTGGAAGTCCACGACGCGGTGCTCGAATTCGAGGCCGGTGGCCGACGACTGATTCACGATGCTCAAATTCCACGCGTATCCATCTTTGATGTCGTTGCAATGCGTCCGCCAGGCCTTCGCAGTCGGATTCTGATTGTGCTGCCGAAGGAACGCTTCCCAGGTCGCTTTATAGTCGCTCAACGACAGGTGCGGACAGGCCACAATATTGCGGACCTTTTCCTGTTCCAGGTCGCATGCCTGGGTCATCACGATGACATCCGCCTGGAATGCGACCCGGCCCTGCTTGAGCGCCTCGACTGCCGAACCGGAACCCGTGACTTGTACCGGGGTCGAAGACCAGCTTACCAGCGGGCAGTCGAAGATGATGTCCCCTTGCGTGAGCCGCTCGCCAGGACCGACCGTTTCATACCAGAGGTCACTCATGGTCGTCGTCGGTGAGGCGACGCTCGTCAATAACTGATGTGGGGCCGCCAGTGCGGAAGCGTGCCCGCATCCAGCTCGACTTCATCGGTAAAGAGAATGTCCCGCTGGTGAGGCAAGGCGACGACACCACGAAGGCGTTCGGCATCGCCGTCCTGCTCAGGGCGAGCGGGCGAGGCACTCAAGCCGTTTGTCGGGGTCACGACCGAAGACAGCATTTCGTCGGACGCTGGAGTCCCCAATGGGATTTCTGCCATACGATTTCTCCTCACGAGTAGGCGCCGCACAGATTTTACCACAAATGGGCTGTCTCTGTATCTCAGGCGAGGATCTCATTGACCACTCATCCGTAAATGTCGATCAGGTTCTGGGGACACTATACCTAACTCCCATCAATAAATTGAGTGTGGTGTCCCCGGAACGCGTGTCCCGGAACGCGCCCCGCGAGAGGAAGTCGGCACAACACCGTCAAAAATCATTGTGTCGGCCCGACTTGCCCCGGCGTCATCGAACTGTATAATCTGGAGTTCAAGGAAGCTTCACACGTTCTTCGTCGGGGCGGGCGGGATCGCCTCGAGCTTTGTACACAACGGCCAAGGCAACACCGTCAAAAGGCCGCTCCAGGTGGATGTCCAAGGGAACCCCATCCCGCATGGCTTCAACAGCGCCGAGGACTTTCAGCAGTTCGGCAGCCTCCTGAGAAGCGAGTTACCTGACGGGACACAGCCTCTGTTCCAGGGAAGCGCTGTGACGGGAAGCAGTTACAGCACCGGCAAACCGTTCGATGTGGGCCGCCAGAGCGATTTTGACATCGCCCTGGCGGGTTCTGATCTTTTTGAGAAGGCCAAAGCCTTGAACCTCAAGACGAAAGACGGGAGTAGAATCGGACCGCTTTCGGCAAAAAACTTGGAGGATCTTGGACTTTCGGTTCTGCAGGGTCAATTGAACGGCCTCGCTGGACGCTCCGTGGAGTTCATGCTGTTCGATTCAATCGAGTCCGCACTCAAGCGACCGTCCATCTGGGTCCCCTGAAGACGAGAGGACTAATTATGAGCATCGAAGATTTGTATGGATTTAAGGATAGTGATTTGGAGGCAGCCCGAATTCGGGTCGAGAAGACGCTTGGTATCGAGTTAGAGCCACGCAACAGCTCATATCATGGAGGCGATTACTATTCCAAGAAGCTCGAGAGCAGGGACGAGATTGTCTTGCAAGTCAACAATGACGGCGAGGAGGGCGGATGGGCCGATGAAGATTACAAGGACTTCGGCGTCCTACTGCGATTGTATTCTCCCGAACACGGCGATGAGTATAAGAAAGTCCTGACCGTCCGGTGACAGCGAGTTCGTCCTTCTCGAACGTTCCCTCACGACACCGTCAGGAGTTCTCCGCAACATGCGGTATACCGACGGCAAGGAGGAAATCTACTTCGAGAAGCAACTTGACACCGCCCTAATAGGATCTGAATAAGATCAAATCTTGGTAAAATCTATGCCAGTTGTTCCCGCTTGATTTAACTGCGGCGTCGATCTCCTGGAACGAGAGGATTAAGCCACGTATTCTCCTGCCTTCACCTCGCTGCGGAATCGATCGAGAGGAACCCAGAGCCGGTTCGCTCCCGAATCGGCCTCGTAGGGAAGCTGGATCAGAACCCGCCCGCCGCGACGGTCCACTTCGACGATCCCGATCGGGAGATACGCCTTGTCCCCAACCCGATGGACCACCCCTCGGGCCACGCGGAGAAAGTGCCGGTTCTCCGTCTCATCGAGCACGCCGACAACCTCGGTGTCATAAAGGTTGCTCGGGGTCGCTTCACACTCGACTTCTGGGTAATAAAGTCGGTCGGTCGTCATGACCTGGCTCCTTTGTTGTAAGTGGACGTATGTATCGTGACCTTTTCGTCGTCCACTGGGGTAGGAGATGCTCTTCCGGGCGAATTCTTGGATTTGGTAAGATCTTCTTGGAAGGATTCACAAATGCCGGCACACCTCTTGCCGCCATGATTGCAGGGGTTTCACGCGGACGCATTCGGGAAAGGAGCACACAATGATTCCCGTCGATGATGCCACAAGCAATGATGCCATCGAAATGTTAGAAAAAATGACTCCGCCGGAGCGGGCATACGTCCTTTACCAGTTGGTCCGAGAGAAGCTAGAAGGAGAAGGCCCGGGTGTGAAAATCCCCGTCGAGAGTCCGGACGGCACAATCTTCGGGTACATCCAATCGCCGGAACCACCGTCGTCTGAAGAAATCACGGTCATGCAGGAGCGAGCCCGGCACACCACGCCTGGGGCGGGTCGTCCCATGCGGGTTCTGCTGGATCGGATGGAGGCCGGGGACGAAAACGGTGTGAAAAGTTTTATCATCCGATAGGGATTTCCACATTGACTGTCGAATTTGATGACGCCGGCCATGCTGCAAACGACCTGGCTCGGATCTGGGTCGACGCATCGCCTGGGGAGCGATCCCGGATTACGAAAGCCGCTCACGATGTCGAGAATGTGTTAGAAGGGGGGAGGCCGTAGGGAGGGGGGGGGAAACACAGGGAATACAAGCTTTGCGTTGGTGGGTTCACCCACCCTACAACCGCCAGACAGGGCTTCTGGGACAGACTCTTAGCACAGAATCCTCAACTAGGGAGATTGGTGACGAATGGTACATACCCACCAGTTCGTTACGTAGATTGGGATATAATCAGAGTATTTTACATTTATGATCCAAATATTAAAGATATATTAACCATAATTGGTTTTAAAAGAAATCCATAATCCCCTGGCGATCGCCAATTAATGCCCGATTGCAGGTGGTCAGATTCGGTTTTCGGTTTTTCCTTCAACTCAAGACCGTCAACCCGATCTCGACTGCATGGACTCCGGTCACCCCGCCGTTGGTCATCAGGACCTCGATCGGGTAGGTCGTCATCCAGATGTCAATCTGCTGGAATCGCGCCTTCAACCGCTCCTTGAACTCCAGGAAGAACCGGCGATGTTCGGCCTCGTCCGCGACGTCGACAAAGACCCGGATCAAGTCATCGCGGTACGACTCGCCTTCGTGCCGCCAGAGGCCGCGGATCGTCTGCGTCTCGGACGACACGGCCCCGAACCGCTGCTCCAATTCGAGCAAAGTGTCGGCGACGAGATCATCGGGCACGGGCTGGCCGTCATTGAACCGGAGCGGCAGCAGGATCTCGTAGCGCCGGAGTGATCTGCTCATACGTGGCGGGACCCTCGACCTGGAAAGATATGTTCTCGGTGGCCAGGAAGCCCAGCGCCCCCTCCGGGACGAGCATCTCGCCCGTCGCCCAGCTCGTAAAAGGGAATCGCCCGGCGAGGCAACCCAATGCCCGTTTCTTGGCGTCCAGGTCGGTGAAGCGGATTCGGATCATGAGATCAGGTCTATCGCTCCCGAGGACCGATGGCAATGGTCGTGTTGGACGCATGCTCTGTATCTCAGGCGAGGATCTCATTCACCACTCGTCCGTAAACGTCGGTCAACCGGTAGTCACGACCCGAGTGACGATAGGTGAGCCGTTCATGGTCCAGACCAAGGAGATGCAGCATCGTGGCATGGAGATCGTGCAGATGCACCTTGCCCGCGACGGGTCGGAAGCCGAACTCGTCGGTTTCGCCATAGGTGAATCCGGCCTTCACACCGCCGCCGGCCAGCCAAGCACAGTAGCTTTCCGGTTGATGCTCGCGCCCGTGGGTCTCGATGGCGGACGTGCCGGAGAGATCCTGGCTCCAGGGAGTACGGCCGAACTCTCCTGACCACACCACCAGTGTGTCATCCAGCAGGCCGCGCGCCTTGAGATCCTTGATCAAGCCGGCGACGGGTTTGTCGGATTCGCCGCAACTCCTGGGCAAGGCGTCTCGAATGTTGCCGTGGTGGTCCCAGCCGCCGATGGTGACCTGGACGAAGCGCACTCCCGCCTCGCTGAGCCGGCGAGCGAGCAGGCACGCCCGACCGTGGCGATCGGTCCGCTGCTCACCGATGCCGTAAAGTTCCTGGGTCGCCTTCGATTCGACCGAGAGATCCACCAGCTTCGGCGTCTCGGTTTGCATGCGAAAGGCGAGTTCAAAAGACTCGATCATGCCTTCCATTCGGGGGTCGGACTCGACCCGTTGCAGCAACCGGCGGTTCATCTTCTGGACAAAATCGAGCCGGCGCCGCTGCACGGCCGGGGCCACTTCATCATCGACCAGGTATTTGATCGAGGCTTCCTTGCCGGCCGTCACATTGACCGGCGTTCCTTGGTGCGCCGCGGGCAGGAATCCGGAACCGTAGGTCCGCACATCGCTGTCCGGATGGATCGTGATGAAGCTCGGCAGGTTCTCGTTCTCGGTTCCCAGTCCGTAGCTGAACCACGAGCCCATCGACGGGCGCACGTCGATCGAGAAGCCGGTGTGCAACTGTAAACGTGGCGGGGGCATGGGCTTCGTTGTCGGTGTGTACCGCCCTGAGCAAGCAGAGATCGTCGGCCACGCTCGCCAGGTGGGGCATCAAATCCGAGATCATCATGCCCGAATCGCCGCGAGGGCGAACCGGAACGGCCGGCGCCAGCGCCAGGTACTTATCCACGCCGATCGTGACCTTATTGCCGTCGACGGGAGGGCTGATCTTCTCGCCATGTTTCTTGGCGATCAACGGTTTGGGATCAAACAGGTCGAGCTGCGACGGACCTCCCTGAATGAAGAGGAAAATCACTCGCTTGGCACGTGGAGCGAAGTGCGGTGGGCGAGCCGCGAGAGGGCCCGTGGCCGCCCGAGCGAGGCCGCTCATCATGCCTTGGAGCGCCAGGCCGCCGAAGCCGCACGCGGCGGCTCGCAGCAATGTCCCGGCGATCGACAAGGTCCACAGAAGAAGGAGGCTGTCATGGCGAACCTCGACGAGAAGTAGGCGATCGATGGCTGATGGTCAAAGGCGCACGAGGAATTCATTGGATGCCAGGAGGGCATGACACAACTCCGCCCAGGCACGCAGTTCCCGGGAGTTGGATTCGATCCCGGAGTTCAAATTGCGGACCTCGGCGAGGAAGGCAACGGAATCGGTGCGCTCCGCAGCCGTGATCGGTCGATTCAGCACGGTGAGCCAGAGCGTGTCGAGCCGCGCGTCATCACCTGCGACGGTCGTTGTTCGCTGTGCCAGATCGAGAGCCCTCTGCTTCAACACGTTTGCATTCATCAAGAACAACGCCTGGGTCGGCACGGTGGTCACCGATCGTTGGCCGGCGAGCTCACCAGGCTGTGTAAAGTCAAAAACATTGCGCACTTCAGCCGGGCCCGGCTTGCGGAGCGGAGCGGATGATCGGCAAGTACACGGTGCGTACGAATTGCTGTTCCGGTCGAAACTTGCTCAGGCGGAAGTGAGGAGGGTTGACGCCTCCTTTCCCCAAGCCGCCAGCTGTTCTCCGGATACTCCAGAGGCAAGCCGGGCCCTCCCGCACAAGCGACGCAGTTTTCCCGAGACGGCCAACAGCGAGTCGCGCAGTGATTCCGCATCGAGCCGGCGGCGATTCATTCGCCACAGCAAGCGGTTCTCCGGATCGACCGAGCTCGCCTGGATGTCATGCGTACTACCCATGCGGTAAGTACGGCTCAACACGAGCTTGCGAATCAGGTGCTTCCGTGACCAGCCATCCTCGACAAACCGCGTCGCCAGAGAATCGAGCAGTTCAGGGTGGGAGGGCCTGCTCGCCGCGAGTGCCGAAGTAGTCGACCGAGCGGACGATCCCCTCGCCGAAGAGCTCTTGCCAGATGCGATTCACGACGACTCGCGCGGTCAGCGGATTGTCCGCACTCGCGATCCAGTCGGCCAATTGCCGGCGACCGCTCTCGCGCTCCGGGATCGATATCGGCTGGTTTCGCGACACAACGTTCACAAACCCTCGTGGAACCGTATCACCCAGCGCATGAGCATTGCCGCGAATCGTGATCCGCATGTCGGCCGGTTTCGGGCAATCATGGACCGCGAAGGCAACCGGTACGGCCGGGGCGAAGAATTCGGCGTGCTCGATGTCCCTGTCGAGCTTGCCGATGCGGGCATCCAACTCCCGTTTTTCTTTTTCGAGTGCGTCACGCGCGCGGTTTATCGTTCTCGGTTATGCCCTTGCCGTTAAGGGTTGTACTGATCTCCGTGCTCCGATGCTTGGCTCGCTCGCGTTCGGCCTTGAGTGTCTCGATATTCCGCCGATGCCGCGCGAGCTTGGCTTTTCGCTCAGTCTCTTGCGCCTTGGTTTCCGGCAGTTCGGCAACCGTCGGCCAGCTCCAGACGCCCCACTCGGCTCTGACCGACCGATTCGGTGCTGTGAAAAATACCGGCCATTGCGTAGTAGTCGCGTTGCGAGATCGGATCGAATTTGTGATCGTGACACCGGCGCAGCCAACCGTCAGTCCCAAGAATGCCTTGCCAACCTTGTCGACCTGTTGATCGATCACGTCGACACGCAGCTTGGCCTTATCGGCCTCGACCACCTGGAGGTCGCCCAGCAGAAGAAAGCCGGTGGCGATCAGGTTTTGGGCGCGCTCCTCGACCGTATCGTACGGGAGCAAGTCGCCGGCGATCTGCTCGCGGATAAAACGATCGAAAGGCTTGTCGGCATTGCACGCCGCGATGACGTAATCGCGGTACCTCCAGGCGTGTTCGGCGAAGAGATCGTTGGCCGTGCCGATTTGATCGGCATAGCCCGTCAGGTCAAGCCAGTGCCGTGCCCAGCGCTCGCCGAACGCGGGGGACGCCAGGAGCCGGTCGACGACGTGCTCATCAGCTTCTGGCGACGAATCGTTGATGAACGTCCGTGATCTGCGCGGGGGACGGCGGCAATCCGGTGAGGTCGAGCGACACTCGTCGCAACCAGGTGTAACGATCGGCGTCCGGGGCTGGTCGAAGTCCTCGCGATTCCAGCTTGGCCAAGATGAAATGATCAACGTCATTCCTGGGCCAGGACGTGTCTCGGATCGAAGGGATGGCCGGGGCGCGCCGGTGATCGAAAGGCCCAAAAATCGCGGTTTGTCGCCACGCCGATGCCGGCGGGTTTCGTGACCAAGGCTGTTTCTGTCCGCGGATCAGTCGCACCTGACGCGATCCACCGGCGAAAATCGGCCAAGACTCGAGCCGGCAACTTTTCCTTCGGGGGCATCTCGACGACATCACCCTCGTAGCTCAAGGCCATGAGGAGCAGACTATCGCCGGGCTTTCCGGGCACGATCGCCGGCCCGCTCTCGCCCCCGCGCAACAAAGCCTCGCGACTATCGACGCGCAGGCCGCCTTTGGGCGACCTGGGATTGGCTTGAATGACACTTGTAACAACTCTCGACGAGCACCGGACGGATTCTCGACTCGAAGAACGCGATACCGTCGTCCGTGTCGGCCCCGGCCGAAGTCGTAACCATCGCGCAAATGGCGATCAATAACGGCTGGAGGAGCGAGCGCATGGCTGGCCGTCGCCGCCGAGCCTGGGACGAACCTTGCCATCGTGGTACCAGGAAATCATCGCGAGTCCTCCAAGCAGCGATCGGACATCCTACCGCTGCTTGAAACAATTATCAAACAATTCGGGCCGACGTGAAAGCCCTTGCAAAAGTTGACGGAATGCCATCCATTTTCGGTGCTTGCGTTTCTCGAGTTCGCGTGCGATACTTCCCCGCACTTGAAAACCTCCATGTGTGTGGGCTCTCTTGTTTCGTGTACGAGAATGACTCCCGAAACTCGCAGAGATTTTGGAGTTTTTCAATCGTTTTCCGAGATTACACCTCGCCGGCGCGAGCTTGTTTTGCGGCTAGGAGTCGAGTGAGGCCACCATGGCTGAGCAACAGTCGGTGACTGTCTATATCACCAACAATAGCGGCGGCAACGCCCAGATTATCCTCTTCCACGAAAACGCCAGCAACGGCATGCAGCGCGGCAGTTGGCCGGCCGCGCCCGGTCAGACGGTCGGGCCGCTGACGGCCAATTTCGAGAGCGGCTGGGACGCTGGTGAGGCCCTCGACTGGTGGTCGGTACTCATCCACGTCAAGGACGGCCCGACGCCCGGCTTCTACATCAGCAGCGGCACTTCTACCGTTCCGTATTGGAGCGAATGTCAGTTCTCGGACTCGGATGGGGGGCAGACGTTGACCTTCGCGGTCAGCAACAGTGAGTTCGATGTCGCTCTCTCTTCCGGCGAATGCTCGACCGCAATGACGAAGCTGGCCCCTTTACTGCCGATAACGCACGTTTTCGTGGTGATGCTGGAGAACCGTTCGTTCGACAGCATGTTCGCGATGTCGGGGATCAAGGGGATCACGGCCGCCACCACCAAGGACTCAAATTCGTATCAGGACAAAAACTCAAATCAGGACAAGACGTACCCCGTGCATTCGCCCGCGCCGCTCACCTTAACGACTGATCCGGGCCACGAGTTCCTCGATGTCGTCGAGCAACTCTGCGGCGAGGCGCTCAGCTTAAGTGGAAGCACGGGGGCCCCTTCCCGCCGATGAACAACTCCGGCTTCGTGGCTAATTACGCCACCACATCGACGGAGGATACGGGGCTGCCCTGCCCGCCGCACTTCGGTGACGTGATGGCCTGCTTCGACACTTCCACCCAGTTGCCGGTGCTGTACCAACTCGCCACTGAATTCGCGCTCTGCGACCATTGGTACTCCTCGCTGCCGGGACTGACGTGGCCGAACCGATTCTTCCTCCACGGCGCTTCGTCGTCCGGGATGGACCATAACCCGCCGAATGATCAGATAGAGAAGTGGGAGGTTGACGGGTTCCAATACCCCAACGGCTCGATCTATGACGCGCTGAACAACGCGGCCATCCCGTACCGCTTTTACAACGACACCACAGGCGATCATGTGGTGGGACAGAGCCTCTACAGTGACGACGCGGGTAGCGGCTCGGTGATCGGCGCCGTGCCGCAAGTCACTTCGCTTCATCTGGCGTGCAACTGACTGAGATTTGGTCGCTGGGGCAGTTTGCGTCCGACCTGCAAGGCCCCTATCCCTACCCGTACACGTTCATCGAGCCGCACTACGGCAATGTCAGGAACGACACCTACAGCGGCGGGTCGTCCCAGCATCCGATGGACGACGTGTATGGCGGCGAGCATCTTTTGGCCGCCGTGTACGCAGCGATCCGCAACTCGCCCTACTGGGACACCAGCCTCCTTGTCATCACCTACGACGAGCACGGCGGCCTGTACGATTCCGTCGCTCCCGTGCCCGCCGAGCCGCCCGGCGACAACCCGGATGACGGCTACAACGTGAACGGGTTCAAGTTTGACCTGTACGGCGTGCGCGTCCCCGGACTCGTCGTCTCGCCGTTGATCCCGAAAGGCACGGTCTGTCACACCCACTACGATCATTCGTCGGTTTTGAAGACGTTGGAGGAGCTGTTCGGCATGAACCCTCTGACGAATAGGGATAAGGCAGCCACCAGCGTCCTCAAACTGCTCTCGCTCAAAACACCCAGAACGGACTGCCCGACATCGCTCAACTCCGGCGCCCCGTGTATGGCGGTCAAACCCCGCATGACGGCGGAAGAACGCGCAACTCGACGCGCAGCCCGTGCCGGAATCCGGCAACCTGGTGAACGCACTGTACACCCTGAAGAAGGCCGAGATCGAGCTGTCCGGGCGGACGCCGCCGGAGATTGCCGCCGTCCACGCGAAGTTCGCGACGGTCCGGACGCACGGCGACGCGGAGACGTACGCCCGGTCGGTGTTGGAGAAGGTCAAAATCGCCCAGGAACAGCGCAAGCTCGCGTCACAACGCAAGCCCTGATGCCCACGGCTCTTCACTCCACGCTTGCCGACGTTGCCCGTCGCCGCGGCCGCGGCACAGACACGTTGATTTCGCTTGAGCGGTTTCCCCTTTGTCACGTTGAATTCACTTCGAGGCAGAGTGGTTGTACTGCTCGTCGCTCACGTGCTCGAGCCAATCGACGACCTTGCCGTCGAGTTGCTCCTGGATGGCGATGTGCGTCATGGCGGTGGCCGGTGCGGCGCCATGCCAGTGCTTTTCGCCCGGCGGGAACAAGATCACGTCGCCGGGATGGACCTCCTCGATTGGGCCGCCCTCGCGCTGCGACCCGACCGCAACCGGCCGTGACGATCAGCGTCTGCCCCAGTGGGTGGGTGTGCCACGCGGTCCGGGCCCCGGGCTCGAACGTGACGCTGGCAGCGGCCGCTCGTGCCGGCTCGTGTGCCTGGAATAGCGGGTCGATGCGGACCGTACCGGTGAACCAATCGGCCGGCCCTTTCCTGGAAGGTTGAGTGCCACTTCTTAGGATTTCCATGTGAACCTCCTGATGATGAGAGATGAGTCACCAGCAATGACGTGAGCCAATAACGGTGACGCGGCCAACCCCAGCCCCGCGGCAAGGAATTGGCGACGGTCCGGTCTGGCGGGGCCGCGGTCGATGTCATGATACTTAAAGGTAACCATGCAAGTTGTTCCGTTCGAGTTGCAGGGTGTTCCATCTGATAGGTCGCCGCCAAGGCCCTCGCGGTCGCAAGCCGACGTGGACGAGAGTCTTTACTCGCCATCGGCCATGTGGTGCAAGCCCCCTCTGTCAAGGCAGGCACAACACGATGAGTTCCGCAGGGAGATTGGACCCACCGGTCGGGACGACGATGATATTGCTTGCCGTTGATCATGTAGGTCATCGGCGCTCCCGTCGCGTTGCGAGGCAACGCCACTTCCCCGACCACCTTGCCAGTAGCCTTGTCGTAGGCGATGAGTTTCGGGTCGTGGATCTCGAAATCCGGCACCTTCACGGCTCCCGGATCGGCGCTGGCCTCGCGCTGGATGATGCTCTCGCGCTGGGTGTTGCCCTCCTGGCCGACGATGAGCAACGTCTTCGTCAGGAGCATGTGACCGCGCGCGGCTCGCCCGACGGGCGGGAGGCCGAGCTGTTTCAATGCGGGATTAGTTCGGGCCAGGTCGCCCATCGGCACCATCCATCGGTGATCGCCCGTGTTCAGATCGATGGCGGTGATTCGCCCGTAGGGCGGTTTCCAGAGGGGGACGCCCTGCATCGTCTCCACCGGTTGCGAACGTCCCGGCGTAGTCGGCATGCGGTACCGGCGATTTCGCCATCGTGGCCGCGTACGGGAGCGTGATCGACGGCATGTACAAGATCCCGGTCTCGGGGTCGAACGCCGCGCCCGCCCAGCTCGCTCCTCCGGCGATGCCGGGCATCAGAATCGTGGGCTTCTGTAGCGACGGCGGTGTGAACAGCGGGCCGTAGTTGTACTTTTCGAGAACGGCCAGCGCCTCCTTGCGCAGCTCCGGCGTGAAGTCGATCAAGTCGTTCTCCGTGACCCCCTGCCGGTCGAAGGGCGCGGGCCTTGTCGGGAAGGGCTGCGTCGGGGACAGTCTTTCGCCGGGCACCGTCGACTGCGGAACGGGCCGCTCTTCGATCGGCCAGATCGGTCTGCCTGTCACACGGTCGAAGACGTAACAGAAACCCTGCTTGCTCACCTGCGCGACGGCCTTGACGGGCTCTCCGTTCACCCGGACGTCGACCAGGTTGGGCGCCGCGGGCAGGTCGTAGTCCCACACCCCGTGATGGGCGATCTGAAAGTGCCAGATGCGCTTGCCGGTTCGGGCATCCAGGCAGACCAGACTCTCTCCGAAGAGGCCGTTGCCGGGCCGCTGGCCACCGTAGAGATCGTTGGAGGGCGTGCCGAAGGGCAGATAGACGTAGCCCAGCCCCTCGTCCGCGCTCATCAGCGTCCAGGCGTTAGCGCCGCCGGTCGTTTTCCAGGAACCCTGATCCCAGGTCTCGTTACCGAACTCTCCTTCTCCAGGGACGGAATGGAAAAGCCACTGCTGCTTGCCGGTGCGGACATCGAAGCCCCGCACGTCGCCGGGCGGCATCTCCTTTGCAGCGGGAAATCGTGAACCTTCGACCCCATCACCACGACGTCGCGACAGATGATGGGCGGGGAGGAGACGCCGTAGAGATGCCGGTCGACGGGACGACCCAACCCCTGCGTCAGGTCGATGCGCCCCTCTGGCCGAAAGTGGAGATCGGCTTGCCCGTCTGCGCGTTCAGGCAGATCAGGTAGCCGTCGCCGGTGCCGAAGAGGATGCGTTGATCGTCTCCATCCGCCCAGTAGGCGACGCCGCGATGCACGAAGCCGTTATTGGAGGGCGTTCCGTTCTTCCAGGTCTCCGGGTCGTAGACCCACCGAGTTTTGCCTGTTGCAGCGTCGATGGCAGCGACCTGGGAGAGCGATGTGCTGACATACAGGACGCCGCCGACCATCAGCGGGGTCGATTCCCACACCCAGGTTTTCAGTCGAGGATTCGCTTTGACGATCTCTTCATCGGCGGAGCGCCAGGTCCACGCGACCCTCAGGCGACTGAAATTGTCCGTGCCGATCTGATCGAGTGGCGAATACTTCGAACTGGCCTTGTCGCCGCCGTAGCTCAACCATTCCGTCGCCGTGCCCGGGCATTTTCCCTTCCTGAGCATGCGCGAGACGGCCGGCAGGCACGCTCGGTGCGAGCAGGCGCGGCCACCAACAGAATCGAGTGCACATGTATGTTCATGCTTATTCCGATCGCTTTCTTCCCAGCGTTGTCAGCCTGGCAATAGGACCGTTTACTTGGGGGTGTATCCCGGCTTCTTGTACAGCCCCTCCGGGCGGTCCAAGTTGTCCGACGTGTAGACCTCCTCGGCCCAATCGTGCTTCCGCTCCTCCGAATCTTTCGATGACGAGTCGAAGCTCGGACACATTCTCGGCGCAGCGATCGCGGCTCGTGCGTGCACCGGGCGATCGTTCAGCGGCCGGTCATTTGCTCCAGCCTTTCGGGGTACCGGGCCCCTTGCACCGTGATCTTGGAGGCGGCGGCCTCGATCTCACGCAGGTCGTCGGGCGTGAGTTCGACCGAGGCCGCCCCGAGGTTCTCGTCCAGGCGATGCAGCTTCGTGGTGCCCGGGATGGGGACGATCCACGGCTTCTGGGCCAGCAGCCAGGCGAGCGCGATCTGGGCGGGCGTCGCCTTCTTCCGCTCGGCGATGCGTGCCGAGCAGGTCGACCATGGCCTGATTCGCCTTCAGGGCCTCGGGCGTGAAGCGCGGCAGGGTGCTGCGGAAGTCGGAGCTGTCGAAGGTCGCGTTCTCGTCGATCTTCCCCGTGAGGAAGCCCTTGCCGAGCGGGCTGTAGGGCACGAGGCCGATGCCGAGTTCCTCGAGGGTCGGGATCACCTCCGTCTCCGGGCGTCGGTCGCCACAGCGAGTACTCGCTCTGGAGGGCGGTGACCGGCTGGACAGCGTGGGCACGGCGGATCGTCTGCACGCCCGCTTCGGAGAGGCCGAAGTGCTTGACCTTGCCCTCCTGCGATCAGTTCCTTCACCGCCCCCGGCGACGTCTTCGATCGGCACGTCCGGGTCGACCCGGTGCTGATAGAGCAGGTCGATGACGTCGACCTTGAGCCGCTTGAGCGAGCCCTCGACGGCCTGCTTGATGTGCTCGGGCCGGCTGTTCAGGCCCCGCCCTCCCGGGCCGATTGTCCGCTCCGCTCGAGGTCGAACCCGAACTTGGTGGCGATCACGACCTGTCGCGGAACGGGGCGAGGGCTTCGCCCACGAGTTCCTCATTCGTGAACGGGCCGTAGACTTCGGCGGTGTCGAAGAACGTGACGCCGCGTTCGACGGCGGCGTGGAGCAGCGAGATCATCTCCTGCTTGTCCTTGGGCGGACCGTAGGAAAAGCTCATGCCCATGCAGCCGAGCCCGATGGCCGAGACTTCCAGGTTGCTGTTTCCGAGTTTGCGCTTTTGCATGTGGTTGCTCCTTCTGAATTATTCGGATTTGAGGGACGCCATGTCGATCGAGAAGCGATACTTCACGTCGGACTTGAGCAGCCGCTCGTAGGCTTCGTTGACCTTCTGGATGGGGATGACCTCGACGTCGGCGGTGATGTTGTGTTCGCCGCAGAAGTCGAGCATCTCCTGCGTCTCGGGGAGGCCGCCGATGGCCGAGCCGGAGAGGCTGCGACGCCCCATGATCAGGCCGAAGGCGGAGACGGCGAGCGGCTTCGCCGGGGCACCGACGAGGGTCAGGTTGCCGTCGCGGCGAAGCAGGTTGAGGTAGGCGTTGATGTCGTGGTCGGCGGAGACGGCGTCGAGGATGAAGTCGAAGCTGCCGGCATGCTTCTGCATCTCGTTCGCATCGCGGGAGACGACGACTTCGTCGGCACCGAGGCGCAGCGCGTCTTCCTTCTTGCCGGGCGAGGTGGTGAAGACGACGACGTGGGCCCCGAGGGCATGAGCGAACTTCACGCCCATGTGGCCGAGTCCGCCGAGGCCGACCACGCCGACCTTCTTGCCCTTGGTGACGCCCCAGTGACGCATCGGCGAATAGGTCGTGATCCCGGCACAGAGGAGCGGGGCGGCCCCGGCGAGGTCGAGGTTGGACGGGACGCTGAGGACGAAGCGCTCGTCGACGACGATGCTGTCGGAGTAGCCGCCGTAGGTGACGCCGCCCAGGTGCTTGTCCGGGGAGTTGAAGGTGAGCGTCAGGTTCGGGCAGAACTGCTCAAGGCCGGCCTGACAGTTGGGGCAGGTGCGGTCCGAATCGACCAGGCAGCCGACCGCGGCGAGGTCGCCGGGCTTGTACTTCGTGACCGCGGAGCCGACCTTGGTGACCCGCCCGACGATCTCATGGCCGGGGACGATCGGGTAGACGGTGGGCATGAACTCGCTCCACTCGTTGCGGACCGAGTGGAGGTCGGAGTGGCAGATGCCGCAGAAGAGGATCTCGATCTGCACGTCGTGCTCGGTCGGGTCGCGTCGCGGGATCGTGGTGGAGGCCAGCGGCGACGTTGCACCGGCGGCGGAATAGGCCTTTGTTTTGTACATGTCATCTTCCTTCGTGTTTCAAGAGACGCCGGCATCCGAGGTAGGCGACGGCCCGGTGATTGGCTCCGTTGGCGATGGCTCGCGGACCCGCTCACCGAAGTTCATTAGAGGCCGACTGTCGGAAATGGAAAGGAACGTTCCTCCAAAAGGTTTGCCTAATCCTATTCGGGGTCTGGGCGAATCTATCCCATGCGAGGATTAATCCTGTAACCTAATACTCTGGAGACTCAAGCGAAATCGCGGAGGACGAGATGGAAGGGAAATCAGACACTCAAAAGCGGCTTACCAGCCTCCTCGACGAAGTGGCCGCGCACGAGGGGGTGCATCGAACGCTCGTCGACGGCGTGGAGGTGGCTCCGCATCTCAGAGCCGTGCCCCCGTGCCCCGATGGTCTATCAGCCGAACATCATCGTCATCGGCCAGGGCCGGAAGCGGGCCTATCTCGACGGCGAGGTCTACTGCTACGACGCATTCAATTATCTCACGTCTCTCGATGCCGATCCCGGCGGATTGTGAGACGGTCGCCAGTCCCGAGGAACCCTTGCTCTTCGTCGCCATCAACGTCCAGCCGACGATGCTCGGCGAGATGCTGCTTGAGATGGACGAGCCCTTGCCGCGGGCCGGCCCGACGCCAAGGGGCATCTCGACGACCCCGATGAGCGAGGAGCTGGCGAGGCCGGTCATCCGGCTCCTCGAATGCCTCAAGTCCCCGCTCGACAGCCGCATGCTCGGCCGCCAGACGGTCCGCGAGATCGTCTATCGCGTGCTTTGCGGCGAGCAAGGCAACTCGCTGCGTGCCCTTGCAAGCCGCGATGACCACTTCGCCCGCATCGCCCGGGTCCTGAAGCTCATCCACGCGGATTGCGCAGATCCGCTCAGCGCCGAAGAGATGGCGAAGAAAGCGGGCATGAGCGTCGCTGCCTTCCACCACCATTTCAAGCTGGTGACAGGCAGCTCCCCGCTCCAGTACCTCAAGCGAATCCGCCTGGACCATGCGAGACGGCTCATGGCCCACGACGGGTACAACGCGAGCACCGCCGCCAGGGCGGTCGGGTACGAGAGCTCTTCGCAGTTCAGCCGGGAGTTCAAGCGACTCTTCGGCATGACGCCCGTCGAGGAGGCCGAGCAGACGCGGGCCCGACTCGTGGCCGGCTGATGCCCGCGACACGCCCCGTCGAGCCCCGGCGCCGCTGCGAATTCGCGCCGGATATCCGATTATACTCGCCAGATGATCAGTATGTTCAGAGCATATAATGTGACGAAGGCCGATTTCGGCGACGACGACGGACGCGTTGCGTGCTTCGGTCTGATCAACCGACGCGCCCGATCGCGTGCTCGATGCTTCGGTGTCGTCGGACCTAGGGCGCGCAAGGGTTGCCAAGCCGAGAGCCATTGTCCTCGACGGAGACGCATCCGGAAACGCCCGCCGATGTGCCGGCGTACGAGGTAGGAGCGGGTCTCGCTGCGCAATTCTTCTTGCGTGCACTTCTGTCGGTATCCTTGGCGGATAGACGCGGGGATCGGCTCGCAATAATTCGTGGTATCCCAGCCGGGAGTCGAATTGCCGGTCTGGATAGCCGTAACCTCGGAATCCCGCTCAGCGAACTTTCGGTGTTGGTCTTTGGGGTATGATATGTTCCATGAGTCCAAATCGTGGGCGGGTCTATGCAGCTCGCGATTCCAGGGGCCCTGCGTCGCGGACAACCGACTGGCGGCAGCCGCGACCTTATGTGAGAATTGGTGGGGCGGGGAGCCGCTTGCACGAACGACTGGAAACGGTGTAGTCCCACGTCGCACATTGACGCCCGGTAATTTGGATTGAGCGTTCCCCTACGGTTGACTCGAATCACGCGAACCCTCGCTTGCGCTTCCGGACGGCCTATTATCAGGTCAAACCGTAGTGTCCTGTGTCGAACTCGATCGCACGCAGACGAGAGAGCACGAGTCCTGATGAGGATCTGACTAATGGCCGAGGCCGAGAACTTGTCTCCCACTCCGGATTTTCAAGAATCTGCTGGGGATTCTTCGGTCTCATACTCCCTGCTCCATCCCACGAAGATTGGGCGTTACACCATCCTCAGACTACTTGGGAAGGGCGGATTTGGTCAGGTTTTCCTGGCCTATGACGATGATCTCGACCGCCCCGTAGCGATCAAAGTCCCCCGCCAGGAGCGAGTCTCGCGCCCGAGGACGTCGAAGCATACCTGGATGAGGCCCGCATCCTAGCGAGCCTCGATCATGCCCACATCGTGCCAGTCTATGACGTGGGGAGGACAGAGGACGGTCTCTGCTTCGTCGTGTCCAAGTTCATCGAAGGAAGCGACCTTGCGAGGAAGATCGAGGAATGCCACCTCAGCTTTCATGAATCGGTGGAGCTGGTGGCGACGGTCGCCGAAGCCATGCACTACGCTCACACGCGAGGGCTGGTACATCGTGATATCAAACCAGGCAACATCCTGATTGAGACTTCCGGAAAGCCCTACGTAACCGACTTCGGACTTGCACTCAAGGACGAGGACTACGGACGTGATCAAGGGATCGCTGGAACACCGGCGTACATGAGCCCGGAGCAGGCGTGTGGTGAGGGGCATAGGGTGGATGGGCGTAGCGACATCTTTAGTCTAGGCGTGGTCTTTTACGAGCTAATGACTGGACGGCGACCATTTCGGGGAGACTCACACCGAGACGTAATGGAGCAGATCGTCACGACCGAACCACGCCCACTGCGACAGGTCGATGACACGATTCCCCCAGAACTGGAGCGAATCTGCCTGAAGGCAATGTCCAAGCGGGCGACGGACCGTTATATGACGGCACGAGACATGGCAAATGATCTGCGGTCCTGTCTCCAAACCCTTGCTCAAAGAGCGCTATCTACTGTTGCACCGCAGTCAAGCAAGATAGTCGAGGTTCCCTCGTTTCACTTTGGGAGCGTGGTCCCACCGGATTACTTCATCGACCGCGAGGAAGAGCTTGAAGAGGCATCCCAGTTAATCCGGGCTGGCCAGGGATTCCTCCTCGTCGGCTCTCGACGTGCCGGGAAAACCAGCTTCTGCACCAGGCTGATTCACGAGATCATGGGGAGGCCGGGCAACGACATCCTCGCCACCTATCTCAACCTGCAGCAATGCACGGAGCTAACCATAGAGACGTTCCTCGAGCACACCTTGCTGAACTTAATCGGCGAGATGGCTCGACAACTGTTTCACTGCAAGTACTCGGACTTGCTCCGGCCCAATCCAATTGAGGGCAATGAACGGCTTCGCAAGGACCCGGAGTTCGCCGAGTTTGTCGATCTGTTTGCCCGGGTTAAGGAACGGACCCATTCGCAGCACGGCGCCAAGCCGTCGCCCCTGCTCGCTTCGGAGTTTATCCAGCTCAGCCAGGATCTCGTCGAGATCCTGCGCAAAACGCCTACGATGCTGCGTCATCTTTTACGATGAGGCAAACCGGCTTCCACATGAGTTGTCGGTAGATCTGTTGGCCAGCAACGAGGAGATCCTGAATTCGGCCGGGCTGATAAGTGTGTACGCCGCCAGTCCTGAGATGGAGAATTCGTTAGAGAATCTGCGCGACGTGCTTGGTCATCATCTCCACCTGGGTCCCTTCCGCTCGCTCGAGGATCTGCGGCGCTTGCTGAGCCGGTACTGCCGAGTCCCTCACGGCCTCCAGGATGACCCTCGCACTGAGCCGGCAGCCATGGAACTGCTCTGGAAGCACAGCCAGGGATTGCCCTACGCCATTCAGCTTCTTTCCGGTCTGAGCTTCCGGTTGGCCCGGCAGCAACATGGACCGATCGTGACCGCCAGCCATGTCGGCCAAGCATATGACCAGCTCAGGCGAGAGAAGCCTCACCTGTTCTGATACCAGGTCGCCGGATCTCCTTGATAGGGAGGATCGCTCTGCAGGAACTATCGGACTCCGCTCCTTTCTCCTGGGATTGATAGCGCCGCGAGGAGAACACCGAGGAAGGATCGATCTTGAGGGAGGCTCGGAACGAGCGAACGATGCAATCCCAAGTCCACCGGAACGCTCCGACACTCACGGTCATCGGTGGCCCTCTCTCTGGGACGCTTTACACTCTCGATCGCGAGTTGACGATCATCGGTCGCGATCCGGACTGCGATATGGTGCTACAGCCGATGTCGGTTTCGCGTCATCACGCCGCGATCAGGCATTACGCCGCGATTACGCAACATACCGGCTATTTCATGCTGGAGGACATGGGGAGCACACGCGGAACGTCGCTCAATGGCCGACGTTTGACGGAGCCGTCGCTCCTCCGGAGCGGCGATATGATCGAGCTCGGAGAGTCGCGCCTCATTTTCGACAGCGACGTTGTGTTCATCGTGAACGAGGACCTGCCAGGCACCGTCGTTGCAGATCTCACGGAAGGAGAGCAAGCGGAAGAAGACCAAACGGAAAGCGTACTTACCGCCGTCTTGGTCGATCATCGGTCCGGCGAAAAGGTGGATTCCGATCAACATTCTCCAGGTTCCGAGTCCGCAACGAGCACAGATCAGGAACTGGGTAAGTTCGCCAGTTCCTTCTACGAAGCGACTTCCCCAACAGACTCAATCCGGGAGGAGTGTGCTCGAATCCGCGATCTCCTCGAATCGAATCACGTCAAGTGGGATAATGCCGACCACCGCGGATTGATCGACGAGATCCTGAAGCCGGACACGGACCTGAGAGGTGTGCTGGGAACGGGGTTCTACCGGCTCGTGGTTCTGGATGCGGCTCATGGTCTTGGTCCGGCGGGACTGTTCGATGAGCACCAGTTCCTGGAAGCCGTCCGAGCCGAACTCGTGCATGCATTTGGGCTCCGGCTCGACGGAACCGCCTTTCATATCGAGGACATCTTCCAGATGCTCAAGGACGAGCAGCGATCCTTGTTCTGCTTCGTGAATTTTCAGCTTATTCCCGTCGTGCATTTCCGTACTGTTCGGGGATTTACCCAGGGACTCCACCGAGTTCTCCTGTTGACCCGGGGTCGGCGAGACATCGCCCACGAGGAAGGTCTTTGGGGTCATTGAAAGTCGCCCGACCAAGCTTCGAAAGCATGGGAAGCGCGCTCAAGAACCATATCCCCGCGCGCAGGCGTGCCGAGCCTGACCCAAGGGGGCGGCTGCTCCGGCCGGGTCGTCTCGCCGACGGGGGTCCGCCTCGGCTCCGGCGCAGTCACCCAGCACTTTCAACCCTAGGCCATGGATCATCGGCCGATAGCGATGTTGGTGCGACCCGAGGGCGCGAGCATCGTTGCCATCGTCGTAGAACCCAGCAGTTCACTGTCCTTGAGTTCCCTGTCCATCGGGTCAGCTTCCCTCGGTGGTCCGCAATTACCATTATCGACGGCCTTACCAGGCATTAGTTGAGCCGTCGGCATTTCGACTCAAGAATTGCGTCCACCAAAGGACATCGTTCAGCGCTATCAGGCTATCCGAGCTAGGCCTGCGGCTCGGTCGGGATTGGTCCGTCAGATTTCCGTGACTGGCGAAAGTCGCGGGCCGCTCGGGAACCGCTGCGTCGGCGAGCCGGTGGCGATGCCACAGGCCTTGCTGACCTGGGGCCGCAGGGTGTCTTGCGCGCCGGTCACATCGACCGACGCGCAGTAATCGCGCATCGATAGCTTCGGTGTGTCAGACCGACGCGCGCTTGTGTCGCAGTAAAAGAAGTCAAAATGGGGATTCTCGGCCGACCCGAAGACAGTTCAAATCCCGTCGCCTCGACGATAGTGAATGAAAGTCAAGTTAATTGATCTTGGTCGATCAATACCCTCGCGGCCTGCTTCATTTGTTCGTACCGCTCGGCATACTCACGACATCGCGCCTCGGATTTTGCGGTGCCGCATTTGACCCGCCGCTCACCCTTGCCAGTGAATTCGAACCAAAGAGATGCTGGGTCCTCGATAGTGCGCTTGCCCTCGTAATCCACGATCACTTCCGGATACTCTGCTCGAATGACCTCCACGGGAAGGTGGGCACGAATATCGCAGGGATCGAGCTCGATCCGCCTGTCTGCACGCGTCTTGTACGGTTTCCAAGTTGCGCCATCGACATCTTTGATGCCTTCCTCGAGCAGCGCATATTCCTGGACAGGCAGGTAGCTTCCGGGCAAGCGTAGCTTTTTTAAGTTCTTGAGGCTGAGTGCGGGAAGCATGGCTGGATAAACTTTATTGGTGATGATCTGCCAGAAGGCAAGCACTTCAAGCGAGGGTAGGCCGCGAAGGAACTCGAAGTCCTCAATAGGCTGCTTCCAGTCGAGAGTTCCGTAAATGGCGAGGTACTTAAGGCTGTCGACACCCGACAAACCGCCGAAGTTTGCGACCCGGTGCAGGTTCTCCAGGTGGAGTGCACGCAATCGTTTCAAACATAGCAACGGCGACAGGTCACTGAAGCCTGAGACGTACTCTAAGACCAATTCTTCTAGCCCTACCAGGGATTGGATGAACTCGATCGTGCGCGGGTTCGCGTGAGTAATTCTTAGCCGCTTGAGTAAGTGGAGTTCACCAATCGCGCCGAGTTGCTCCACGGTCGGTTCGTGAAGAGTCAACTCCTCGAGGTTGGGCAGGGTCAGTGCTCGTGACCAATTCACGTCGTCTTTTCCAATCGTGACAATCGTCACCTCTTTGCTGCCGGCCGGTACGTCGCCGATGCGATATGCGTGGCGTTCCCGATTCGGCAGGGTCGTCCAGTACCCACCATCGCGGTCGAGCAGATCACCAAAGTGGTGTCGCATATAGTGTTAGCCCTCGCGAACGGTCACTCAGAGGTACCAAGGGGAACATTGCGAATTCCAGGCCCAGACTCAACGTCCGGGCCATATTTTGACAACGACGAAATGGTAGCAAATGATCTAGTTATTGCAGACAGCTCGCCTGCGCCAAAAGCAGGCGCAGCGCACTGATTGCGCTGAAAGAAGTGACAGCATCATCATTGGTTCCGGCTCCTCTGAAAATGAGATCACAGGACGCTACCGGCAAGGAGCGCGAGGGCGTTTGCCGATCCCTGGCGTGGATTGAGAACATAGCTTGAACGTACAATAGCATTCGGTATCGTGGTCAGTCACACGAATGGCGGTGCTCAGGAATTCTGTAAGGAGGAACGCGATGAAACGGATCGCTTTCCTGCTGGTTGCAGTTGCAGCGCTGGCCGGCGTGCTCGCCTACATGGTCCCCGCATCTGGACAGGCCGATGGAGAGGCCGCCCCGATCTTCGTAGACAAAATCCCCGCCGGATACCGCGACTGGAGGTTGATCTCCGTGGCCCACGAAGAAGGCAACCTCAACAGTTTGGGCGCCATTTTGGGCAACGATTTGGCGATCAAGGCCTACCGCGAAGGGAAGCTTCCGTTCCCGGACGGCACAATCATTGCCGCTTTGCACTGGCGTCACGCCCCGTCGGAGGAAAACAACAAAATCTTTGGCCATTCCCAATCTTTCGTTGCCGGGCCCCCCACGAACGTTCAGTTTATGGTCAAGGACTCAAAGAAATACGCCTCCACGGGCGGCTGGGGGTTCGGTCATTTCAACGAGCGCGACGGCAAACCTGCCGAAAGGGCGTTGCTCCAATCGTGCTTTCCCTGCCACCAGGCTATCAAAGCTCGCGACCTTGTCTTCACCCGTTACTCGCCTTAATGCCGACAGTGATGAAAACCGAATTCGGCGCCGACGACGGAGGCGTTGCGCGCGTCGGTCCGATCGACTGAAGCGTCGGTTGTCTCCTGGATCTCTTGCGTCGCCGCCGGCGCTTACCTCGGCATTATGCGCTCAGCGAAAATGAGCCGCCGGACAGACCTGAGCGAGAACCGCGCCGATGAGACAGAACATGAAAAGTCAATTGCCACGGAGCGTCTCCGCCTTCCACAGATAGACGTCGAACTTGCCCAGCTCAGTATCAACCACGATCTGCTCGTCCGGCTTGACGTCGTCCATCCGGTGCGCGACCGAAATGACACGCGCGCCCGGCGGCAGCTTCCGTAGTTGCGGCAACAATTTGGCGTTGAGGCGCGGCAGCAGGTAGAGCGTGACGATGGTCGGCCCTTTGCTCAGGTCGAGCGTGAAGATGTCGCGCCGTTCAATCGTGACCAGCCGCTCTACGCCGTACTTGCGCACGTTGGCGAGGGAATCCTTGACGCGTTCGGGATCGATGTCGAAACCGCGCGCCTTGCAGGCGTACTCCTTGGCCGCCGTCACCGGGATGCGGCCGTCGCCGCAGCCGAGGTCCCAGACCACGTCCATGCTGGTTACCTTGGCCAGCCGCAGCAGCGCATCGACCACCTTCTGTGGCGTTGGCTCATATTCGACGTCGGTTATGGGCCGTTTGCCCGCCTCGCGCAGGTCGATCGATTCGAAGTCACCCGGCCGAACGTCGATCTTGCGTGTGACAGTTCGCGGCCCGTTTGGGCCGGGAATGATCGCCTTGATGGTGTAAGTGTACTTGCCCGGCGGCAGCGGCGGCGACTCGAAGCGGCGCATCGGCCCCTTGGACATCGTGTCCTGACCCTCGATAAACAGCCGGGCACCCTCCGGCAGATAGACCTCGACCGTGACGGTCTTCCGATCGTCCTGCGCGAGTGTGCCGGCCGGGATCAGGCACGCAAGCAGTCCCGCCGCCAGAATCAAGTTGCGCCACATGGAAACACCTCCTCTGTTGAGAGTGTATCGATATCTGGCCTCGGCAAGTGCGTTCAAAACGACGGCGCCTGGTCTCCCGGAGAGGCACGAGTCGTTGAAGTCTTGATGCGGTTCTATGTCTTCCGCCAGCTGAAGCGCGCCACGAGTCCCTGCCTGAGCAACCACGCGAATGTCAGGCTTGATGAGTGGATCCAGCTCCTGGCGCGACGGGCGGCGGGCGATCTACACGCGGTACGGTGACGACCTGGCCTTCTCGTGGGCCTCCGAACACATGCTGACTGGCTTCGCCCGCACGAATGAGGAGACACTATCGTCGGCGGGTTACGAGGTCCAGCCTGCGCAAGGGCTGGCGTGTGAGTTCCACGCGTAACCGGCCGGTCGTGACGGGGTTGGTGCTTGCCGGCGACGGTCAGTTACGCGTCCCCGTTGCTCTGCGCCTGCGCATGTGGCTGCTGCGCTGGCGGTCATGGTGGCCCGGCGGTGAGAACGCGACGGCCAGGCTGCACGGTTATCAAGGTTATGCGCACATGGTCAAGAGCGTCTGATTGGCCCACGAATCTGGCCCACCCGGCAGAGGTGCGAATACCACGCATTTCTTGCTCAGGGCGACCGGGCTTCACCGAGCTGGCCAGGCGAGCTCCACCTGGGGAGGATTCCACCACATGTCCAGGCCCAGATCGGAGGCCAGCACTGCGGCGGCATTGTAGCCGCACAAGCCCGTGATGTTGCCCCCCGGATGCGTTGACCCACCACACAGGTAGAGGCCGCCGACAGAGGTCCGATACTGACCGGCGCCGGGAAACGGCCTGTGGTAGCCGACCTGTCCGTACGACAATGACCCGACGAGCAGGTCTCCGCGGCACATGTTCGGCAGGCTGCGTTCGGTGTCCAGGGGCGAGCGAGTGAACGCATCCAGCACAGTTCCGTCTTTGGCCAGATTGGGGGCGAAACGCGTCCAGAAGGCCAGCATCGCTCGGCCGTGCGCCTCCTGTTCCGCGTCCCAGTTCGAGGCGTCCCCGTGTAATGCGTAGGGGACCTTCTCCCACATGAATGCCGTGTGTCGACCCGGAGGTGCCTGGCTGGGGTCGAACAGAGTCGGACACGCTCCCCACATGATCGGGGGCGGGATCTCTCCTCGCTCGTGGGCCATGGCCATCTCGTAGAACTGGTCCATCCGCTCCAGGCCGAGGATGACCATGAAGGCACTGTTCAATTCAGGCCGATGCTCC
Source organism: uncultured Planctomycetota bacterium (assembly GCA_963779785.1). GTDB lineage: Bacteria > Planctomycetota > Planctomycetia > Isosphaerales > Isosphaeraceae > CAVRFS01. The sequence goes on along the minus strand of CAWAAW010000018.1, from coordinate 9,433 downwards.
GCGGCCGCATATCGCGGCGGCTCCCGGAGCGCCAGATTCAAGGAGAACAACGGCGCGATCTGGTTGTAACGGAAGCCGGCAGCGCCCTCGCGCGTCGGCGGTGGGACGGCCTCCGCGTCCAGCAGATCCAAGAAAGTCTGCTGCGGGTTAAGCCCGGAGGCGATGAAGGCCCGGGCCTCGATGCGCTCGCCAGAGGCCAGCTCCACGCCGATCGCCCGCCCCTTCCGCGTCAGGATCGCCTGAGGCTGGATCCCGGTGCGGATCTCGCCCCCGTGGTCCCGGATGTCCTCGACCAGCGCCTCCGCCATCCTGATCGATCCGCCCAGGCACAATTGGGCCTTGTGGCGACCAGCGAGAATCGCTGCAATCGAGTGGCCGAATCCCGGTGCCTGCAAGTCGATCTCTCGCATGCCGTTGAAGAACAGCAGTCCGGCGCGGACAACCTCGTGCTCGAATTCCTCCTGTACGAATCCCAGGGGCGTGCGCCGAGACCTCCAGGAACCGCCGCCCCAGGGCCGAGCGTTGCAACAGCTCGCTCCGGCGATCGGGCGGCAAGGGCGGTGACTGCACTTCGGGCAGGATGATCTGCTCAACGATCGGCCGGAACTCCTCGACCCAGCGCCTCAGAGTGGCCGCATCTCTCAGGGAGAATTCCGCAAACGAGTCCACGGTCTTGTCGAAATCGGTCCACCACTCCAAGGATCGCCCATCAGGTAGGATCAAGGCGACGTTCAGCTCGGGCTCGAGATAGACGGCCCCGTGTCGGAGCAGCTCTAGATCGCGGTACCAGGGCATCATCGTGACGGCGCGGTGGAAGAACGAATGGGTATTGTGCCGGAAGCCAGGGAGGCGCGGGTTTTCCACGGTGGCCAGCCCGCCTCCGGGCACCATCGCCCGGTCCAGGCTCAGGACCCGCAGTCCGCAACGCGCGAGGTAGGCCTGCAGCACCAGGGAGTTGTGGCCAGTGCCGAGAATGATGCCGTCCCAATCTCCGCTCATCGTCATTCCCCCTCTGGCTTCGTGTCGAACCGCCGCTCGAGTTCTCCCTCACCCAGGATCGACACGGGCTCGATCGGCCATCCGGATCACGCCGGCTTCAGATCGAAGCCGAAGCCCGGACGATCGGGAGGTCGCATGTAGACGCCCTCCGGACCTCGCGTGACGTGGTTCTCTTCCTCGAATCGCTCGTAGACTTCTTTGGGTCCACCGGGCCAGGGGATGAACATCTCGCACCACGGGGTATTCTTGTTGGCGAACACGAAGTGAGCGGCACCTCCCCGCCATCCGCCGTGGGGAATGACGGGGATTTTCCTGGCACGGGCAAGTGCATCGATCCAGCGCAGTTCGGTCAATCCGCCGCACCATTGCATGTCGGGCTGCCAGATATCCGCCGCATCGAATTTCGCCAGCAACTCGAATCCGTAGCGAGTCGCTTCATGTTCACCTGTTGCCATTCGAGTTGACTGGATCTTCTGGTTGACTCGCCCCATACCCGCGTAGTCGTCGGGCATGAGGCATTCCTCCATCCAGTAGATCCGGTACGGCTCCAGTCGCGCGGCCAGCTTCTCGGTGTATTCCTCGGTGAAGGCCATCCAGCAGTCGAGCATGATCTCGCCACCCGGACCGAGCGACTGGCGGGCTCGCTGGACCAGGCGTTCATTCTTCTCCAGTCCCACTTCGCCGTCGGCTGGGCCGTGAGGAATGGCAAGTTTGAGCTTCTTGAACCCGAATGCGACCGCCTGCTCGATGTTGTTGCCCGTGCAATAGCATGGGACACGATCTCTGTCGGTTCCTTCCAGGAGCCGATACACGGGGGTCTTCAGCACCTTGCCGACGATATCCCAGAGCGCGTTGTCAACCGCGCTGATTGCGTGAACCGCGATCCCTTTTCTGCCGTAGTACAGCGTTCCTCGCCACATGATGTCCCATAAGCGTTCGAGCTGAAATGGATCTTCTCCCAGCAGAAGTTTCGGGAGCTGGTGCTCGACCACGAAGGCCGCGCCCGGTCCGCCGTAACCAAATCCGGTGATCCCCTTGTTCGTCTCGACCATCACCGTGTCGGGGCCGAGATCCTCGGCGTAGAACAACGAGCGCCTCGGTTTGAACTTCGGATAGATCGACAGCGGGTTGGCGATCTCGACCTCGGTCGTGTTCCAGGTTCCCGGCGTCTGTTCGTACTTCGGTAAGGGTTGAGTCGGAACAAGCCGAACCGCACGGATCCTCGTGATCTTGAGATCGCTTTTCTCATCGCGGAATGGCAATGGTGGGGGCTTGGGGAAGCGACTTTCCTCGTCGCGCGCCATCACTCGGCGACGTCGTCAAGCCGGCAAGACCTGACGCGGCACAGGACCGCAAGAAGATCCGACGATTCATGGCTAGCTCTCCTCCACGCCGTCACTTCTGCAAGGAAGGCGGCGAACCGCTCTTGCCTCCGCTGTCACCGTGCGCGATCTACGACATCAGCGGCAACACGGCTGGCAGCGGTCGTTACGCCGCTGTTCATCTACAACCATGACGGCCACTACAAGAACTACGGCCCCGCCGACACGAGCTGCCATCGGTGGCCCGTCGATCTCGTTTCGGGACGCTATCAAGCCGCCGCCGACCAGCCCGTCTGGTTCGCCGAGCCGAAGTTCTTCATGGACCACGACGCGTCAGCTCGGCTACTTCTTGACTTTCACATGGAAGCCGGCCGTGTGCAGGGCGCGGATCAGTCGGTCGCCTCGTAGTCGCCGGTGACCTCGAAGGTGTCGCCCTTGGGCTTGGCGGTGTCGCCCGTAACGCCCGGGACCTTCTTGACGGCGGTCTTGATGGCTTTGTTGCAGGCACCACAGCAGTTGTGGATGCCGGTCAGGGTCAGGCTCGAGACCTTGCCCTTGGTCGCCCCGCTGTCGCGCGGGAAATGCACCGCCTTGGTCTCGAGCCGGCCGTGGTAGCCCGCGGCGGCCAGGGCCTCGATGCCTTTTTGGGCCGTGGCGTCATCGGCAGCCGTGATGGTCACCGTCTTGGCCTTCTGGTCGCAGACGCCCGTGACCCCTTCGACGCCCTTCAACGCGGAGCCGACGGCTTTGACGCAACCGGGGCAGCAGAGATGAACATCTGTGATTTCGACCTTGGTTTCGGCCAGAGCGGCCGCGCCGAGCATGCCGGCCGTGCTCAAGAGTACCAGACCCGTTCGTATTCGCCTCATGATCGACGACTCCTTCGGCACTGGTGCAGACTCGCGGGGAGGGTTTCGGTCGAGCCCGCACTCGATGCCCTCCGAAGTCCCCCGCGACGGCGTGCCGGATCGGTCGCGTGGAGGATTCTGTTCCACAATTGTTCAACGACCGGGAGCCGCTTGCAAGAGGGTAGAACCCAACAAAGGTATGCAAAGTTCCGCGTGCTGGAGCAAGGCATGAATCGGCTCGTTCGCTCAGCGACTTGATCTCAAAAAACGACTGCGACGGGTTTCTTTACTCTAGCGGCTAGCCGGTGGAGGATGATCATCGGCTATGCAGGGGTTTCGACGACGGAGCAAAATCTCGGGCTGGACCATGATGACCTGGAGCCGGCGTTCGACGCTTCGGTCGATCAAACCGACGTGCGCAAGAGTATGGCGGACGACCCGGTGATAAACCGGCTTGGCTGATCCCTTCGTGAAGCGAACTTCTTCGCGCCCTGTCTCGAACGGGGTCGTCCCAAGCGACCAGCGCATAGAATGAAAACCGATTCAGGCTGGCCTCACGGTCTCCTGGGATCCCAGGTTCCAGAGCCTGCTCGAGCTCGCGGAAGCCTGCGACGTCCCGGTGCGCTGGTGTTGCTCGACCGGAGTTTGCCAAATCTGCGAGTGCGGGTTGATTTCCGGGTCGGTGATGTATGATCCCGAGCCGCTCGCGCCTCCGGCGGGGGGAAACCTATTGATTTGCTGCTCGTGTCCCCAGGAAGATCTGATAATCGACATCTAGAAGACGATGATCGGAAGCAAGCCGCACCGAACCATCGACTCGTAACGCTGGCGGTGCACGTCCAACTGTCGAGGACTGGATATGCGATCTGATATTGTTTCCGGAGGACTTCATGAGCTCCATTTCTGCCCCTGATCGGTCGCCTGCAACATCCTCGCGTTCGGCTTCCGCGTTGAACCTGATAGGCGGAACCTGGGTCGAGGGCCGTGGAAACACGAGCCGCGACATCTTCAATCCGGCGGACACGGCCGAGATGCTGGCGCCGGTGCGCGAGGCCGCGCCGGAGCAGGTGGACGAGGCATGCGCCGCCGCCGCCCGGGCTTTCCCCGGCTGGCGCGCCACTCCGGCGCCGGATCGGGCCCACGTCCTGTTCAAGTTTCGGGACCTGCTGGAGCAGAATTTCTCGGACATTGCACGCGGCATCGTCCTCGAGAACGGCAAGTTGCTGAGCGAGGCGCGCGGCTCGCTGCGGCGCGGGCTTGACGTCGTCGACTTTGCCTGCGGCATTCCCTCCCAGATGATGGGACAGACCCTGACCGACGTTTCGCGGGATGTCGACTGCCACACCGTCCGCGAACCGATGGGCGTGGTGGTCGGCATACCGCCGTTCAATTTCCCGGCATTAATCCCGCTATGGATGATGTCGGTCGCCGTCGCCTGCGGGAACACGTTCCTCCTCAAGCCCGCTGAGAAGGCACCGTGCACCGGCACCCGACTCGTGGAGATGTTCGCCGATGCCGGCTTGCCGCCGGGCGTCGTCGGCGTGCGTGCAGGGGAGCAAGGACGTAAGCGAGCGTCTCATCGCCAACCCGCATGTCCAGGCGATTTCTTTCGTCGGCACGTCTGCTGTGGCGGATTCGGTCTACCGCACCGCCGCGGCTCACGGCAAGCGCGTTCAGGCGCACGGCGGAGCGAAGAACCATCTGCTCGTCCTGCCTGATGCCGACCTGGAGCGCATCCTGCCCGACCTGATCGGATCGAGCTTCGGCTCCGCGGGACAGCGCTGTCTTGCCGTAAGCGTGCTGGTGGCGGTCGGCGATCGAGTGCGACAGGACGCCGTCGTCGACGCCTTCATCCGCGCGGCGGGCGAACTCAAGCTGGGAGACGGCCTGGACGAAGCCGCGACGCTCTGTCCCGTGGTGAACCCGGATCAGGAAAAGCGGATCAGGGCCGCGATCGAACGCGGGGTGGCGGAAGGAGCCCGGCTACGCCTTGACGGCCGATCCCAAACCGTACCCCACAGGCCGCGGGGTTGCTTCATCGGGCCGACGGTCTTCGACGATGTGACGCCGGAGATGTTCGTCGGCCGGGAGGAGATTTTTGGTCCGGTGGTGAGCCTGATGCGCGCCCCGGACCTGGACGCGGCGATCACGTTGGCCAACCGCAGCCGATACGGCAACACGGCGTGCCTTTTCACGCAATCCGGGGCGGCGGCCCGCACTTTCCGCGAACGCATTCAGGCCGGGATGCTCGGCATCAATGTCGGCGTGCCGGCGCCGATGGGGTTCTTCCCGTTCGGCGGCTGGAAAGATTCGATTTTTGGATATTTCAATACGCAGGGTGCTGACGCAGTCGCTTTCTACACGCGAAAGAAAGTGATCACGGATCGCTGGTTCGGTTCCGAGGCGCCGAAGAATGGATGGGTTTGATAACCTTTCGGTAGTAAGTCTCGTGGACGCTCGGGCCACCGATGCCGGAGAGGAAGAGCTTCGCCGAGCTTTGCCGGACCCGAAGATCATTCGCTGACGTGGCACCGTTTTCCCACCCGGTCCTGGCATCTTTCCTGTCGCATCGGCCGGTGTTGGCACGTTCAATCGATCGAAGCTCCCTCTAAATCGCTTCCTGGCGCATTTACTGATCTCAAGGAAGTGACATCGACCCGTTCTTCGCATGAGGCCGGTATGACCGATCAGCGAACCCCGTCTCCCGTCCCTGGCGAATACTCCTGCGCTTCAGCGTGCGGGGGATGATTATCGTCGTGCTGATGATCGGTGCCGAATGGGATGGCTGATGCGGAGTGCACGCAACCAGCGCGAGGCCGCGGCTCAATCGTTCGAGCGGGCGGATGGGTCACATACGATTCGGGATCGACATACGTCAATGCACCTCCTGGGCCAGGGGATCCGCATAGCCTGGTGGATGTGATCAGTGCAGAATTATTCGCGCGCCTTCCTTCGCCCGGCTTCAAGGGCTCTGACGTCGGTATCAATGATGGAATTCCCGACTCCGCGTTCGCTCCGCTCTCACGCTTGCCACGCTTACGTGCCTGGTCTTCGAGGGCACGAGTGTCACCGATAGCTCGCCGTCACGCGTCTGGAGGGTTTGACAAATCTTTCGGACCTGACTCTCTACCGTTGTCCCCGGCTGACGGACGACGGTCTGATGCATCTTCCCAGGCCTCGACCGAACCTCCGAAATTGATGCTCTCCGACACGCAAATTACCGATGCCTGGGCTGTCGCATCTGAAGGGCCTGACCAACCTCTCGGAGCTCGCCCTCAGGCATTCTCAAGGTCACTGACGCCGGTCTGGTACACTTGAAGGGACTGATCAAGCTCTCTGAAACTCGACCTCGGCGATACTCGGGTCACCGACGCCGGGCTTGCCCATCTGAAGGGCCTGATCAAACTCTCAGAACTTGAATTACCGTACACCCAGGTCGACCGCCGCCGGACTGGCCCACTTCAGCGCCTTTCCAACGTCAGGCACCTCGACCTTCAGCGCACTCAGGTCACCGATGCTGGGCTGGCGGCCCATCTGAAGGGGCTTGCCAATCTCTCAAAACTCAACCTCAGAAACAATCAAATCACCCGCGCTGGACTGGCACATCTGAGGGGCCTGACCAACCTCTCGGAACTCGACCTCGAGGGACTCTCATCTTACCCACGATTGGGTACAAGAGCTAAAGCGGGTTTTGCCAAACCTGAAGATCAATCCTTGACACTCAGGCTTCCCCAACCGGCCTGGCATGGGCCCTGTCACATCGCCACGTGCCGGGAGCTCCGATCTGTCTGAGCTCCCTCAAATCGCGGTTGCGTTGATATACTGATCCAAGCGAAGAGATATCGACCCTCCACTCCCCGGAAGGCCGAGATGACCGATCAAGCAAAACCCGTCCTCCGTACCTGGCGGAGATTCCTGCGCTTCGAGCGTGCGGGGGATGATTGTCGTTGTGCTTGTGATCGGCGTTTGGCTGGGATGGCCTGCTTCACAGCTCACCAAATTGAGCGCCAGGCGGTGGCGGCGATTCAGAAGGCCGGGGGATCGGTTTTTTACGACTGGCAGTGGAAGGACGGCGAGTGGTTGGAGGGGGGAGAGCCCTTTGCACCGCGATGGCTTGTGGCGAACGGCCCGCGCCGACCACTTCGGCAATGTCGCGGAAGTGTGCGGAGGGTATCACCCGGGCGAAGCTGTTATGGCCCAGGTCGAGAAGCTCGATCGGCTCGAGAGCCTCGATCTGGCGTACGGTCCCATGACTGACGCCCTGTTGGCCCATCTTCCACGGATCAACGAACTCTTGACCGTCGAATAACAAGTTTCGTCAATCCGTCGGCGTAATGCTTGGACTGGAGAACAGTGTTTCCACCCACGCCCACCGAGTACCCCGCCATGAAGGCGCACCCGCGAGCTGATCACGATGCGGCGGCTGATTATAGGTGCAGTGTTCGTGACCACCATCTTCGGGGCGGTCGCATTCCTTTGTTGGCTGTGGTCGCCGTTGGTTGAACCGACGAAGGCCCTTGACCATGGTGTGTCCGTGAAGCGCCGCGTGCTCCTTCGCGGCACCGGTGAGTTTCTCTCGTGGAATCCGAACGCGCAGATACTCGCCACCAGCACCAAGGATATCTGGGCCAAAACGCCGTTCTCTGGGACGCGACAACCGGAAAGCGCCAGGCCGTGCTTCCGGTCGGCTCCGATCTATGGTCTGGCGTGGAGCCCGGACGGTAAGACCCTCGCGACGGGGTCATGGGACAGAACCGCAATATTGTGGAACGCGGAAACCGGAAAGCCCCTGATGACCCTGCGCGGCCATACCGGGAAGATTTATGACGTCGCGTGGAGTCCGGACGGAAAGACCCTTGCCACCGGCGCGGACGATAACCTCGTGATCCTCTGGGACGTGGGCAGTGGGCACGCACGCAGCAAGCTCAAGGGTCATTCCACTCGGGTCGTCGATGTCGGTTGGAGCCCGGACGGTAAGACCCTTGCCTCCGGTTCGGACGGTCTGACCCTGCTCTGGGATCTGGCGTCGGAGAAACCTCGTGCCACCTTTTCAGGCACGTTGCCGCGATGGAGCCCGGACGGCAAGAACCTGGCCACCGTCGTCGGTAAAACCGCAATCGTCTGGGACCCGAACACTGCGATAGAACGTGCGAAGCTGACGGGGCACGTGGGTGGTATCTGGTGTCTGGCCTGGAGCCCCGACGGGAAAATCTTGGCGACGGGCTCCGAAGATCCGGGTGGCTTCTGGCGCGGCCTGATCCCCGATCGCCTTCTCGGCCCTGGCTCTGCCGTCATCCTCTGGGACGCGACCACATTCAAGGCTCGGTTCAAACTGACCGGCCATCGCCACCACATCGATAGCCTCAGTTGGAGCCCGGACGGGCGAATCTCGCCACGGGCTCGTGGGATAAGTCGGTCATCATCTGGGACGTGCCGACCGGAACACGTGCCGCCACCTTACGCGAGGGCTTCGACGAGGTGATCGACGGTGTGGCCTGGAGCCCGGATGGAAAAACCCTCGCCACGACCTTCGGATCGTTTCAGCAAAGCACGATCCTCTGGGATGTCGTCCGCACCAAAGTCGTCGACCAGCGTCCGGGTGTTGAGACTCGGATTCGGAAAGACCACTGACGCTGGGCTTGTGCAATTGAATGACCTTACAGCACTCACCCACCTCGACCTCAGCGGAACACCGGTGACCGACGCCGGGATGGCACAGTTGAAGGGGCTGAAAAACCTCTCGCGACTCGGCCTCGGATACACTCAGGTCACCGACGCTGGCGAGAAGGAGCTAAGGCCGGCTCTGCCAAGTCTGACGATCTTTCGTCGATTCGATACGGAAAGGCGGGGCTCGAGATCGTCCGGCTCGGATCGCCAGGCGTTGGGACGTTCAATCGATCGAAACTCGGTCAAATCGTGTTCTGCGGATATACTGGTTCCAGCGAAGGGGCGTCGACGCTTCGCTCGCCCACGGAGCAACGAAGCTTGACCATGCACAGCACTTTGCGTCAAATCCGCGGTGTGTTGCTTGGACTCGCGTGTTGCGCTATTGCAAGGTGAAACGAGAGGTCAACGTGACACGGGCGGGACTGAAGATGGACTAGCCGCTGGCAGAGCTGGGCGGTGGCATCTTGGGCTGGCGAACGCCATCTTTCCGATCATCAGAAGAGTGCCGAATTCTGGTTCGCACGGAGAGCGACTTGCTTCGCGGCTCTCCAGCGAGGGGAGAGCGAGGAAAAGCTGAAAGCGGCTGCTGAGGAAGTG
>CAWAAW010000017.1:0-50202 GCA_963779785.1 uncultured Planctomycetota bacterium | reverse complement strand
GTCGTCTGACTCTCTTCTACGGTGCGCGACAGCCGGCCGACCTGCTCTACACCGCGGAATACGCCAATGGGGGCGTCAAGGGATGGAGGTTATGACCACCGTTGACCGCGCCGATGAAACCTGGAACGGCCGGGTGGGCGTGGTGCCGACCTTGTTCCGCCGGCTCCAGCTCGACCCCAGCGAACCATAGTGCTGACCTGCGGCCCGGAGATTTTGATGCGGCTCACCGTTGACGAGGCTCTTCACCGCCGGATCTACGAACGCGACATCTATTACTCGATCGAGCGAAACATGCAGTGCGCGGTCGGGATGTGCGGTCATTGCCAACTGGGACCGGCATTCCTCTGCAAGAACGGTCCCGTTTTCTCGCACAGTGAGATCGCTCCATTCTTCGGCCAAGAGCAGCTCTGATTTGCGATAAGTTCCGTCTAAGTCAGGGGATTTTCACGAGCCATGACTACGCAACAAACCTCGACTGGGCGTCTTCAAGTTCGCGTCCTGCGACGGCTGCCAGCTCTCGCTTCTGGACTGCGAGGACGAGCTGCTGGCGGTGGCCGATCGCGTCGAGATCGCCTATTTCCTGGAGGCCACCCGCCGGACCGCTCGAAGGGGAATTCGACGTGGCCCTGGTCGAAGGCTCGGTCTCCACGCCCGGCCAGGAGGAGGAGATCCGCGACGTCCGCCGTCGGAGTCGATTCCTCGATCACCCTGGGGGCCTGCGCATCGGACGGCGGCATTCAGGGCCTGCGCAACTTCGGCAGCCTGGACGTGAAGCAGGCCCTGGCGATCGTGTATGCCTCGCCGCAGTATGTCGAGACCTTGGCCCATTCCCGGCCGACCAGCGACTATGTGCCCGTCGACATGGAGCTGCCGGGCTGCCCGATCAACAAGAATCAGCTCCTCGGCGTCCTGGGCCAGATGCTGGCCGGGAGCCGGCCCAAGGTGCCCAACCATGCGCTCTGCCTGGACTGCAAGCGTCAGCACCTGGTGTGCATCCTGGTGGCCCAAGGCGCTCCGTGCATGGGGCCGGTGACGTCCACCGGATGCGGGGTGCTCTGCCCGAGCCACGATCGCCCTTGTTACGGTTGCTTCGGCCCGAGCGCCCAACCCAACACGGACGGCACTGGCCCGGCGGTTCGAGCAACTGGGGCTCAAGCCCGAGGCAGATCCGGCGGCTCTTCCACGCGTTTCTATGCGAACGCCCCCGCAGTTCAAGGAGGCAGGTAATCGCTATGTCGAACCAGCCCCAACCGCCGGATGAGGTCATCGAAGGAGCGCGCCGCGAGCCGGGACGCGCGCGCGATCATTCGCGTCGCGGCCCTGGCGCGCGTCGAAGGGGAGGGCGCGCTGACGATCCGCCTGCGCGAGGGCCGCGTGGACGACGTGCAACTGCGCATCTTCGAGGCGCCTCGGTTCTTCGAGGCGTTCTTGCGGGGCCGTTCCATCGCCGAGGTCCCCGACATCACCGCCCGGATCTGCGGCATCTGCCCGGTCGCCTACCAGATGAGTGCTTGCCACGCCCTGGAGTCGCTGCTGGGACTCGACCTGCCGGAACCGCTCCGGGCGCTGCGCCGGCTGCTTTATTGCGGCGAGTGGATCGAGAGCCATGTGCTGCACATCGTCTTTCTGCACGCTCCCGACTTCCTGGGCTTCGAGAGCGCCTTCACGATGGCCCAGAGCTCGCCCCGAGCGCGCCGACCTGGTGCGCGACGCCCTGAAACTCAAGAAGGCCGGCAACGCCATCGTCGACTTGCTGGGCGGCCGCGCGATCCATCCTGTCAACGTCAGGCTGGGCGGGTTCTATCGGCTTCCTTCGCCGCAAGGAAATGGCCGCGCTGGCCGAGCAGTTGAAGGGCGTCCTGGAAATCGCCCGGAAGCTCGTTCGCTGGACCTCGAGCCTGGACTTCCCGCCGTTCGAGCACGACTACGAGTTCGTGGCGATGCGGCACGAGTCGGAGTATCCGATGAACGAGGGGCGAGTCGTCTCCAGCCGGGGCCTGGACATCGCCATGGACGAATTCCCCGGCATTTCGAGGAGTACCAGGTGCCCTACTCCAATGCCTTGCAGTGCCGTCGCAAGGGCGGCGGGGCCTACTTCGTCGGCCCGCTTGCGCGCTGGAACCTCAACGCCGATCGGGCCATGCCCGAAGTCCAGGAGCTTGCCCGCGAGACCGGCATCGCCTGGCCCAGCCGGAACCCTTACGTGAGCCTCGTCGTCCGCGCCCTCGAAACGGTGCTTCGCGGTCCAGGAGGCGATCCGGATCGCCGAGGCGTATGAGCCGCCGGAGGCACCGTTCATGCGCATACGAGCCCCGCGCCGGCGCGGGCATGTGGGTCACGGAGGCTCCCCGCGGCATCCTCTACCACCGCTACGAGGCCGACGCCGGCGGACACGTCACGCACGCGCAAGATCGTCCCGCCGACCAGCCAGAACCAGCGCAGATGGAAGAAGACCTGATCCGCTTCGCCCCATCGGTGCTCGGCCTTCCCGATGACCAGGCTGCCTGGCGTTGCGAGCAGGTGGTGCGCAACTACGACCCGTGCATCAGTTGTGCGACCCACTCCTTGAAGTTGAGGGTGGTGGAAACATGAGCCTGATCGCTGGGCTTGGGGAGCCCGCACGGCGACGACCAACTGGGCTGGGTCGCGATCGACCGGCTACGGCCGCGGCTTGCCGGCCGGCATCATCGCGCACAAGGTCCGCGATGGGATCGACCTCCTGGAGTGCCTGGACGGGCAGGACGCGGCGGTCGTGATCGATGCCGTCGCGCCGGCCGGCCGGCCCGGGACGATCCGATCGTTCCAATGGCCCTGTCCCGAGCTGGCCGCCTGCGTTCCGCTTGAGCACGCACGGCCTGGGCCTGGTCGAGGCACTCCACCTGGCCGAGTCCCTCGGCCGGCTGCCCCGGCGGGTGAAGCATCTATACGATCGAGGCGAAGGACATTTCTCCGGGCGCACGACTCAGCCCGGAGATCGCGCGGCGGCTCGATTCTGTGGTGGATCGCATCCTTGGCGATGTCAAGGTTGGTCCTCGAACGAGTCTGACACTCGTCGTTTGATAGATTCTGCCTCGTGCGTGGTCGCATATCAGGTGCATGTCCATCACGTTGCGTGCGAATTTGGTATCTGGCGCCAGTAGAATTGACCGGGATAAAGCCCGTCGTCAGGGCCGGTCGGAACGCGTCCCTTTTTCGATACACGGGAGTTTCCAGATGTTTCTCTCAGTCGCCTTTGCTGGTCTCTTGATCGCCCAATCGGAAGTCCGAGCGCCGATGCAACCTGGAAGAATGGCCCGCCGCTCAGCCCCAACTACTTCCCTATCGCCGTTTGGCTTCAGGACCCCAAGAACGCCGGTCGCTATAAGCAGGCCGGCATCAACCTATACGTCGGACTCTGGAAAGGGCCCACCGAAGCCCAACTCAGCGCCTGAGGCGCTCGAGGATGAGCGTGATTTGCAGTCAGAACATCGTCGGCCTGGCCCACAAAGACGACCAGACCATTATCGGTTGGATGCACGGCGATGAGCCTGACAACGCCCAGGTGGTCACTGACCAGAAGACCGGCCGTCGCGGCTACGGTGGTCCGCTGCCGCCGTCGCGGATCGTCAATGATTATGAACGGCTTCGCGGCATCGATCCGACCAGGCCCATCTTGTTGAACCTCGGCCAGGGGGTTGCCAATGACGAGTGGAAAGGACGCGGCCGGGGGGCGAAGCTCGACGACTACCTGACCTACGTCAAAGGTGGAGATATCGTCTCCTTCGACGTCTACCCTGTTGGCGGCCTCGGCAAGCCCGATGGTGCCAACTTCCTGTGGTACGTCGCCAAGGGAGTCGATCGCCTCGTCAAGTGGACTGAGGGCCGCCGAATCGTCTGGAATTGCATCGAATGCAGCCGCGTCGACAATGAAAAAGCCAAAGTTACGCCCGCTCAGGTCCGAGCCGAGGTCTGGATGGCCTTGGTCCATGGCTCGAAGGGCCTGATCTACTTTGTGCACCAGTTCAAGCCGAAGTTTAACGAGCACGCCTTACTGGACGACCCCGAATTGCTCCCGGCCGTTTCGGCGATCAACCGGCAGATCTTGGAATTGGCGCCGGTGCTCAACAGTCCCACCGTCAAGGACGGTGCCGTGGTTGAATCGAGCGAGGCAAAAGTCCCCATCGACGTAATGGTCAAACGGCATGAGAGCGCGATTTACGTCTTTGCCGTCGGGATGCGCAACGCTGCCGCACGCGGCACGTTCACCGTGCTCGGCCTGCCAGCGAGCGCCGAGGCTGATGTACTCGGCGAGGGACGACGCCTCTCAGTCAAAGAGGGACGATTCGACGACGAGTTCGCCCCGTACGCGGTGCACCTTTACAAAATCCGACCGCGAGATTGAGGGGAATCGCGACGTTTTCAGCCAATCCGAATGACGCATACACTCTTCGCGGCCATCAGAGAGACATCATACCTCCGACGGCCGGGCGCGGTAACGGTCTCTCGGGCTGTGTGGCAAATTCCGGTTGCGCCGCCGGATTCCGGCGGATGAAAGGCTCGCCGACCAGCCGAAAATACCGACGCACAACGTCTGAAGAGCGCACACACTTTGCAGGGTCGAGAAACAGCCATTCTGCGCCATCTGATGACAGGCCCGTGACTTACGTGTGACACAGGAATAATCGGAACCCCCGCAGTTAGCCGTAACGTTCTATCTTCGTTGCGGTTATGTGTGACACAGGAATAATCGGTATATTTGTTACTTTGGAGAGCTTTTTGATATATCTTCTTGCAAGGCGGTAAGTTACGTGTGACGCAGGAATAATCGGCAAAACTCGACCCGGGAGCGTGCTTTTCTGTATCTCATTATCAACAATCGAGTTATGTGTGACGCAGGAATAATCGATACTTTGGCCAGATCCATAATGCGATACTGGCATTGGAGTTAGAGCGATAAGCAGCAGCATATTGCACGCATGGGGGTTCCGATAGCAACGGAGAAAAAAAACCGATCTTCACTGCGACCGGTGTTCAGTAGGCTGGCGGAGCGGCCGCAACCGGAAGCGGTTCAACCCCACCTCGACCTCGAATCAGTACTTGCCGTACGGGTTGATGTGCTCGAAGCGGGCCGGGGAAAGCCTGGCAATGTCCTCTTCGTTCACCGTCCGGCCTTCGGCTCGAAGCTGCCCGATCACGGCAGCCATGTAGACCGTGTTCCAGGTCACCATCGCGTTGGTCACCAGGTTCAAGCAACTCGCCTGATTCATCAGCTCCCCCACCTGCTTCTTGCGGAGTACCCCCTTGTTCGCGAAGAGGAAGAATTCCTATAGCCCGTGGAGAGCCTCTCCCTTGTTGAGCTGGGTATTGATGCGCCGCCTGAACGGATCGCTTTCCAGGTAGCGGAGGATAACGATCGTCTTGATCAGGCGGCCATATTCTTGCAAGGCCCGGGTCAGTCGGTTCTTGCGAGGGTAGGACTGGAGCTTGCCGATCAGCAGCGACGCGCTCACCCAGCCGCGCTTCAGCGATCCGGCCACCCGCAACAGGTCATCCCAGTTCCGTAGGATCCGGTCGCGGTTGATCCGCCCTTTGAGCAGCGGCCCCAGGCGAGCATGTCGCCGAGGACGACCTGGGCGAGGAAGCTGTCCAGCCGCTCGCGCTCCGCGTCGCTGAGGAACCCGATGGGCACGGCGGTCTCCTCCGGGGAACGGCCGTCCCGGGATTCTCGCAAACGAAGGGTTTCGAGAGGGCCCGGCGCGACCGAGCCGGCGATGCCAAACAAGGGTCTTCCGCTTCTCGGAAACCGTTCTCGGAATCGCTTTCTCGCAAGTGTACGGGTACGATGAGTTTCGAGAAAGAGGACAGGAGGACTTACATGCGAATCGGTTATGCCCGCGTCTCCACCGACAACCAGTTGCTCGACCTCCAGCTCGACGCCCTGAAGAAGGCGGGGTGCAGGCTTGTCTTCACCGACAAGGCGTCGGCCGTGAAGGGGGACCGTCCCGGACTGGTGGATGCCTTGTCTCACGTTCGGTCCGGGGACGTGCTCGTGATGTGGAAGCTGGACCGCCTGGGGCGCACGGTGAAGGGGCTGGTCGAGTTTGTGGCCGCCCTGCAGGAACTAGGCGTTCAGTTCCGCAGCCTGACCGACGGCATCGATACGGCGACCCCGGCGTGCCGGTTCTTGTTCCATGTCATGGCGTCGCTGGCTCAGATGGAGCGGGAGCTGCTGGCCGAGCGCACCTGCGCCGGTCTCGACGCGGCGCGGCGGCGGGGCCGGGTCGGGGGGCGCAAGCGGCAGATGACGCCGGGGAAGGTGGAATCGGCCCGCAAGCTCCTGAGAGGCGGAATGGCTCCCAGAGAAATCGCTCAGAATCGCGGCGTTTCGATCCCAACGCTGTACCGCTGGTTACCGCGTCGAGTCGGTGAACCTTTCCAGCCGGGATGAGGGGTGTCGTCATCGCGGCTTTTGGCAGGCGGGATCTCATGGTGGCTCAAGGCGATGAACGACGTCACCCGCATCCTCACGGCCATCGAGCAGGGCGACGGCCAGGCGGCCGAGCAGTTGCTGCCGCTGGTCTACGACGAGCTGCGGAAGCTCGCGGCCGCGCGGATGGCCGCGGAGAATCCCGGGCACACCCTCAACGCCACCGCCCTGGTCCACGAGGCGTACCTGCGTCTCGTCGGCGACCAGCACTTCGACGACCGCGGCCACTTCTTCGCCGCCGCGGCGGAAGCAATGCGGCGCATTCTGGTCAACCATGCTCGGGATCGGAAGCGGCTGAAGCGGAGTGGCGGGCGAAGGCGGCTCGAGCTGCTCGATCAGGTTGGTTCGCTCGCCGAGGATTCCGATCTCGTTCTGTCGCTGGACGAGCTGCTGACGCGGCTCGGTGAGGAAGACGCCGCCGCCGCACAGGTGGCGCAACTCCACCTGTTCGCAGGACTTCCGGTCGAAGAGGCGGGCGCGGCGTTGGGGCTCTCCCGGGCGGTCGCCTACCGGAACTGGAAGTATGCGCGGGCCTGGCTCCGCGAGGCACTGGAAAAATAGTTTCGAATTCCGTGAGACACTCTTCCCCTGGATGGGGCATTGAGAGTGTGCGCCGTCGATGGGGCGGCAAGATCACACCCATCCTGGAGGTGAGCCATGTCCGTCGATGCCGCGCGAGCAAAAAGCCTATTCTTGGCCGCGTCGGACCTGTCCGATCCGGCGGAGCGTACCGCCTACCTGGAGCGCGAGTGCGGCGGTGACGCCGAGCTCCGCCAACGGGTCGAGGCGCTGCTGGCCGCCCACGACGGGGGCGAACGACCCGTGGACGGCGACGCCACCGGGACGTCCGAACTAACCTCACCAGAAACCCAGGAGGCGACCGCGGCCTCCCGTGCGGAAACACGTCTGACGTCGGAACTGGCGACCGCGGAAGACAGATCGGACGGCGCGGACTTTACGCTCGCCGGCGCCCCGCAGGCCGATCGCCCCGGCGGATCAGGCGTGGGCCAGGTCATCGCCGGCCGGTACACGCTGCTCGAAGTCCTCGGCGAGGGGGGGATGGGCACCGTTTACCGGGCCGGTCAGACTCAACCGGTCAAGCGGCAGGTGGCGCTCAAGCTGATCAAGATCGGAATGGACTCGCGCGCGGTGCTGGCCCGGTTCGACGCCGAGCGGCAGGCGCTGGCCTTGATGGACCACCCCAACATCGCCCGCGTCTACGACGGCGGCACCACCCAGGCCGGCCAGCCGTTCTTCGTGATGGAGCTGGTCAGCGGCGAGCCGATCACCGAGTACTGCGACCGCCTGCGGCTCCCGGTCCGGGCCCGCCTGGAGTTGTTCGTCGCCGTCTGCCAGGCCGTGCAACACGCCCACCAGAAGGGGATCATCCACCGCGATCTCAAGCCCAGCAATGTGATGGTTACCGAGGTGGACGGCCGGCCGACCCCCAAGATCATCGACTTCGGGGTCGCCAAGGCGACCGAACAGCGGCTCACCGACCTGAGCCTGGCCGACACCGGGGCGATCGTGGGCACGCCCACGTACATGTCGCCCGAGCAGGCCGATCCGTCGTCGATGGACATCGACACGAGGACCGACGTCTATGCGCTGGGCGTGATCCTCTACGAGCTGCTGGCCGGGTCGCCGCCGCTCGACGCCAAGCAGTTCAAGCGGGGTGCGATCCTGGAGATGCTGCGGATGGTGCGGGAGGTCGATCCGCCCAAGCCGAGCACTAAAGTGAGCACGTCGGACGCATTGCCGAGCATCGCGGCCAGCCGCGACGTTGACCCGGCGCACTTGAAGCGGTCGTTGCAGGGAGACCTCGACTGGATCGTGATGATGGCGCTGGAGAAGGACCGCACGCGGCGATACGAGACGGCCAACGGCTTCGCGGCCGACATCCAGCGGCACCTGGCGCACGAGCCGGTGGTGGCCGCCCCGCCCAGCCGGGCCTACCGGCTGCGGAAGTTCGTCCGCAAACACCGCGGCGCGGTGATCGCAGCCACGGTGGTCGTCCTAGCGCTCTTGACCGGCATTGCGGGAACGACCTTGGGCTTGATCGAAGCCAAGCGGCAGGAACAAGAGGCCAAGCGGCAGGAACAAGAGGCCAAGCGGCAGGCGAAGATAGCACGCGACGAAACGGCTGAAAAGGAAAAGGCCCGATCAGCCGAGGCGAAAGCGCGCGGCGAAGCTGTGGACCTGGCAACGAAGGAAGCGAAAGCGCGCGAGGAATCGGAAAAAAAGGCCGAGCAGCTCGCACGCGAAGATTACGTCAACCGGGTCAACCGAGCCTACTACGAGGTGCTGGAAGATAACTGCGCCCTGGCCGAGGCCCTGTTGCACGGCTGCCCGCCCGAGCGTCGCGGCTGGGAGTGGCACTTCGTCGAGCGGCTCTGCAACGCCGATCACCTGAGCATCGATCTCGGCGATCAAAGCGTCAACTCGCTGGCCTTCAGTCCCGACGGAACCTGGGTCGTATCCGGGGCGGGCTCTGCCACGTTCGTCGTTGGCTTCACCCTATCGAGGCCCAGCATCGACGTGTGGGATGTGAGCTCCGGACGACGACGGAAGACTCTGCTCGGGGCCAAGGGAACCGTGTACACTGTGGCCGTCAGCCCGGACGGCAAGCAGGTCGCCGCCGGCTGCGGCTACTTCGAAGGGGCTTTTACCGGCCTCGTCCTGGTCTGGAACGTGGAGACGGGGCAGACCGCGTGGACCCGGAGTGAACCCGGGTTGAACGCCATGAGTGTGGCCTTCAGCCCCGACGGCAAGTCGCTCGCCGTGGGCTACGGCACCTATAGCGGCGCTGCGGTCGGGCGAGTGAAGGTCTGGGACGTGGCGTCGGGTACGGAGATCAAGGCGTTCACCGGTCCCCGTGGGGGAGTGAACGCAGTCGCGTTCCATCCCGACGGAAAACGGCTCGCCGTCGCGGGCTCGGAAGTCGTGGAGGTGTGGGATCTCGAAACCGCCCGCAAGCTTCACGACCTCAAGGGTCACAAGAAATGGGTCTACTGCGTGGCTTACAGCCCCGACGGGAAATGGCTGGCCACCGGCGGGTGGGACCGCACCGTGAAGCTGCGTGACGCCACGACCGGCGCCGAGGCGCTGACGATCTTCGCGCAGGAAGGGTTCGTCCTGAGCCTCGGCTTCAGCCCCGACAGCCGCAACCTCGTCACCACGAGCGAGGACCGGAGCATCCGGCTCTGGGACGTCCCTTCCGGCCGACGGTTGGGGGCGTTTCACGGCCATAGCGACTTCGTCCAGGCGGTCGCCTTCCGCCCCGATGGCCGTGAAGTCGTCACGGGAGGTGCGGATGCGTCGATCCGGTTCTGGGACCTGAAATCCAGCCGTCCCGTCGTGGTCGAACAGGACGGCTGGATTTTCCAGCTTGCCTTCCGGCGCGACGGACTTCGGGTCCTGTCCGGGGGATCGAAGGTGGAGGGTTGGAATCCCTTCACCGGTGAGCTCGATACGTCGTTGGCCGGGACCAAATTCGAGAAGTTACCCGCCGAGTTCGTCCCCCCGTCGGACACCCAACGAATGCCACCGACGAGCCCCGATGGCAAACTTGTCGTGCGGAAAGGGCAGAAAGGGGTGGTGAGTGGCCGCTTTGGGGTCGTCGCTTCGCGGAGTAAGCAACATAACGCGCTTGAGATCATCGAAAAGGCGAGCGGCCGAGTCGTTCGCACCCTGACCGGGCACTCCGCCGACGTCACCGCCGTCATTTTCAGTCCCGACGGCCGCCGACTCGCCACTGCGAGCTTCGACCGGACCGTGAAACTCTGGGACGTCCAGACAGGCGATGACGTGTTCACCCTCCGCGGACATACAGCGGCACTCTCGAATCTCGCCTTCAGTCCGGATGGGAACCTGATTATCAGCGGAGGTGGCGATAACACCGCACGGGTCTGGAACGCCACGCCGCTCGCTTCGGACGTGATCGCGAAGCATGACGCTCGATACTGGAAAGAGATCGAAGCGCTGACACAATCAAACCTTGAAAGTGCGAACGACGAAGCGCGGCGTGCCCAGACGCTGGCCGATGCCGGTCAGTGGGGCATGGCGGCCGAGGCATTCGCAAAGGCCGTGGAAAAGGACCCCGGGAGACTCCAGCTCCGCTACCGGCTCGTCGATGCGCCTGCAGGCGGGGGATCGAATCCGGGTCGGGCCCGTCTGCGATGACATCCTCAAGCGGTTCGGGCACACTGGCGACCCCCTGTCGGACATGGCCGTCGCCGGGCTCTGTCGCTTGGCATTACAAGCGACCACCGATCCGGAGAACCGCCGGGCCGTCCACGCGCTCGCCCCGCCCCCGACCGACGACTTCCAGCGGGCTGTGATTCTCGCCGAGTTCGGGCACTACGACCTGGTGGCCTCCGGCGTCACGAAGCACCTGGAACAAACCCACGACGACGAGAAATACCAATACTTCTACTTCGTTCAGTGCGTGTCTCTCGTGGCAATGGGAGACCTCCAGGGGTATCGCTCCGCCGCGGACAAGGTCCTTTCGCGATCAGGCAATATGTCCAACCATTACCTTACATTCATGGCCTTGTGCTGTACCTTGGCCCCCGATGCTGTGACCGATCTCGCCGTCCCGGTCCGGATGGTCGAGAAGGCCATGACTGGCCCCATCCTCATCAACTCGAAGGAATTCACCCTTTTGGTCCTGGGTGCCGCGCTCTACCGCGCTGGCAGATTCGATGAGGCGATCGCTCGGGCTCGAGATGAGCGAAAAACCCAATGGAAAGGAATCCCCGCCCATTCCCGAGTTGTGGATTTACCTCGCGATGGCCCACCACAAGAAAGGGAACGCCGACGAGGCTCGCCGCTGGCTCGAAAAGGCGCGATCCCACAAGCCGGCGAAGCCCAAGAAGGCCTTGGAGGATCTGAAGGACCGCCTCCTGCTCAAAGAGGCCGAAGAATTGCTAAGCCAGAAATCTCTTGGGCGACCCTGAGGCAACCTCGCGGCCATGCGCCACCCCAAGGCGTTGGCCAAGCTGGCCGACGCCGAACGCAACGAGTGCCCATCGTTCTGGATGGACATCGAGACCCTTCTCGAGCCGGTTCAAGGTCAGGCCTCCTGAACGCTCCGCCGACGATCAATCACTTGCGATTGCCGTGGCGTTCGTCGTTCACACTGATTCCTGGCGATTGGATTCGGGACCACGTCGGCTGCCCGATAAGACGCCAATCGCCATGCCAGAGGGGGGAAAGGGGAAAACGGCGTAAAGACCCTCGCCAAAGAATTCTACTCTGAGTAGCCTTCCAACAGAATTCTCGAGGCTGCTGTTCGTACGGCCGCTTCGGCCTTTTACTGAACCAGGGTACACTTCAAGATCGTTGTTTTTTTCTCCGTTGCTATCGGAACCCCGAGACCGACGATGATCCTCGCACCTCACAATCCTGTTTGGGCCACGGAGTTCGCGTTGCTGCGGGAGGTCTACCTGGGCGCGCTGGGGCCTCTCATTTTGCGAGTCGAGCACGTAGGCAGCACCGCCGTGCCATACCTCTCGGCCAAGCCGATCCTGGACATCGACATCGTCATGCCTGGCTATGAGATGTTCCCTGGCATCGAGTCCGGCCTGCGCGGTCTCGGATACACGCACAACGGCGACCAAGGGATCGGGGGGCGCGAGGCGTTCAAAGAGCAGGACCGGGAGGCTCCCTACACATGGCCTCGAAGAACGTGGATCGAGCATCACCTGTACGTCTGCGTGGCGGATGGAGCGGAACTGCGGCGGCACCTTCTTTTTCGCGATGCTCTCCGCGCTCGCGCTGATTTTCGTCACGAGTATGAGCGACTCAAGGTTGCCGTTGCGGCACGATCAGACGGCGACCGGAGAGTATACGCGCGGATCAAAGAGATCGAGTGTCGTGCTTTCGTCGAGCGTGTGCTGCGGGAATACGTTGACCCTCATCCGCAAAGCGTACAGTAGCGTCCGGGCACTTTCCGGGGACATCATCCTTTATTCGTAAGCGGGGAACGGGGGTCATCGAAGCTGCGGAGTTAGGTACGTTTCCCCGGAATCCCGTTTCCCCGGAATCCCGCGGACGATGCCTTTCGGGCCGCCCGCGACGGATGTTACTCTGGCTCCTCAGGGAAGTCCTCAGCTCGTCGGCAATGGTGGTCACTGGGAGGGTTCGCGATGCTACGGGTCATTGTCCTTCTGGGCGCAGCCCTCGGCTTGATTGCACGCACCGCGGCGGCCCAGCCCGCCAAGAACTACCAGTTGGTGAAGCCCAAGGAGATCGACATCGTCGCCACGGGGATCAACGAGCGTGGCGACATCGTCGGCACCGAGTCCATCGAGGATCGGAAGAATCCCGATTTGATCGAGGAGGTGCCATTCTACGCCAGGGGGAAGGACATCACCCATCTGCCTATGCTCGAGGGATACACCGCCACGTCACCGGCTGGGGTGAGCGATGATGGGCTCGTGGTGGGGTATGTCAGCAGGCCCATCAGCCCGGAGCGGCGCGGGACGGGGAGCAACCAGGCATTCGTCTGGGACGTCCGGGCCGGCATCCGCGGCATCGGAATGCCGGAGGGCGACGTGTCCTCCTTTGCCAGCGGGATCAGCCGCGACGGCCGCCGCATCAGCGGCTACTCGGTAGGCCCCAACCGGATGAGGGCCTGCATCTGGGAGCGCGACGGCGAGGCCTGGAAAGCCGCGGTCCTGCCGGAGTCCGCGCAACTTCGATCCAACCACGTCCCGATCAGCGGCGATGGCCGGTTCATCGCGGCCGTGGAGGCCGGCTCCCCCTGCCTCTGGACGCGGGACGCCTCGGGCCGTTGGACGCGGGAGGTAATCGGCAACGTCGGTTCAATGGTCCCACGCGCCGTCAACGACGCGGGCACGGTGGTCGGTACGCGATACACGCCCGATGGCTTGTCACACGCGGTGGTCTGGTCGAGATCCCGCGGCCTCCGCCCGCTGGCGAAGCCTCAGGGCTATGTGAAATCCGAGGCGCTCGCCGTCAACAACGGCGACGTAATCGTCGGGATGGTGGACGGCCCCGCCGGGGGCAAGCTCGGGCCGAACGCATTCGTCTACGACAAGGGACCACTGCGCATCCTCGATGAGTGGGGCCCGAACTTCGCCTCCGCCACGGTCATCAACGACCGGGGACAGATCAGCGGCGTCCTGGAGAAGAAGGAAGACGAGGAGCCGGCAGACCCTCCTCGGAAGAAGGCCCAGTAACCGAGGCTGAACTCTTCATTTGGGCGTAACCGAAAGGCGAAATTGCCGTCGAAACGCTGGACTCACCGATTATTCGCCATCGTCGGCTATCCGGAGCGCGGCGGGTGGACAACGCGGATCTACAGGAAGACCCGGATACGCGCCCCGACTGAGAGGGTTGGCAGACATGGTTGGGCTCGGCTTGAGATAATGGATTCGACCCAACGTGGTCTGCGAGCGGTAAGCCTGATGCAATCCTGCAAGATTGGTGATGAGAGAGCAGACTGCCAGCGCTCAATGCGGATCGATACTCAGCGGAACATTTTCCATGATTGGGTCACGACTGCGAGCAAAACCGCCAGGCTCAAGCCAACCACGAGCGCGCGCCGTAGATGCCGGACGCCTCGTTGGAAACGCTGTTCGAGCTCGGGATGCCGCTCGAGGCCTTCGAGAAAGGCGATGCGGTGCGCGATGCTGCCATGTCGCCACGATCGGCCGTTCTGATCCAGCCCATTGAAGCGAGCGACGTTCGCCAGGGCGCCAGCGAAGATTCGGATTCCCACTGGGCACAGCGTCGGTGCCGCGCCTCGAATGGACCCGGGGGAAGAGTCATTATCGTAATCCGCGTGGGGCGGGCAATCCGCGAGCGCACAAGAAACGACCTTGCCGCCAAACACGTCGGCTTGACGTTCAAATCGTCGGGATATTTGCCCGAAAACGATCCAAAAATAGAGCCCCAGCACGACCAACATGCCAGTTGCCTCGCTCAACTCAGTGGGGAGCGACGGCCACCACGGCGTCATCCATGAGAGCTGGTCGATGTACGGCTCAGCCCTCGATACGACTTCAGCCAACAACGAAAGAACACCCAGGCTCCCCACAAAAAAGAAGGCGAAGTAAAGCAAATGGCGATGCACGATATGGCCGATCTCATGTCCAAAAACGGCCGCCGTTTCCATTGGTGACAAAGACTCGATCAGAGCGTCGCTCAGCAGGACGTAGCGATAGCCCGGCAAAATCCCAGTCACACAGGCGTTAACCATCAAATGTCCCGTGTCCCACACCAAGACGTCACTGAACTGGAAGCCGACGCGGTCGGCTATGCGCTCGAGTCGACGCCGCAAGGGTCCAGCGGGCAACGAATGGGTGGGCCAGGCAAGGCGTACGAACAGCGGTGAAATCATCAGGACCATTGTGCCCAGCACAGCAATCTCAATCGGCTCGGCCAATCCGTTCTTCGCAAACGCAGGCCAGAACCGAACGATCACATCCCGTCTGACCACATACAACAAAATGACGGGTAGGATCAAGCCGACCGACTGTCGAGACTTGAGGATGAGGTACCGCCCGAGTCCGTTCGCAGGTGTCGACGCATGATTGATATGGAGCGCGCGCTCGGCGAAGAATAGGCCCCACCAAACCAATAGCTGGATCAATAGATAAGGAAGGAACACGACGACGTCGTCAATGAGAACAAGTCCACCAAGGCCCCAGTTCATTCGAACCAACCCGGACCAGCCGACGCCATGAATAATCCAGCCGAATACCAGCAGGGAAATGACTGTGAGAAGGCGAACACCCAGAGCGTAGCGTCGACGAAGCCGGGATGGCGCGTAACCGAACCGAGACACGCGACCGGCGACCCAAAGGCCCAGCCCAAAGGCTAACGTGGCGACCAGAATGATCCCGCCGAAAGTCTCCAGAACACGAGTCCGGACATCGGAACTCGGGACGCCCGTCTGAGACGGTTCCATTCCAAACGCAACCACGAGTGCGATCAGCAAGGAAAGCGGCATCATCGTTATTCGGCGCCGGCTGGGATATCTCCGATTGACATGCAATCATCAATTGGACGGTGAGGTGCTCGAATCGAATCGAGCAACAACCCCGTTCAAGCGACGCGACCCCGCTTTCCTGCAAATTTACCAGTATTTTATGGCTGGGCGGCTCCGTCGATCACCAGACGGACCGGGTTGATAATTGACTCGCCCTGACCCGGCACCTGAAAAGTAAGCGGCAGAACCACGCTCCACGTATCCTTCTCGGCATCGCGAATGATCGACGCACCCGTTTTGGATGCACCCTCAGGCGCCATCAGCATGATGAAAACGGCAGGATGGCTTGTGCCGGCGGATTCCGCGCTACGCTCCTCAAGCTGCTTTTTTGCAGGAGGTTCGAGGGATCGGTCTTTGGAAGCCGGCAAGAGCAGGGAGTAGTCGCGGTAGGTGCTCACTCCCAGGTGATCGCCATTCACGGGTTGCAGTCCGTAACGCAACGTATAGACACCCTTCGTGATCGGTTGATCCCGATAGTCGTGCCCCTCGTCGGTAAACTGTAAGGAACCGAGCAATTCGCCTTCCTTGAGATAGGGGAACTGAATCGCCCCCTTGGGACCGTTCGGCTTGCCTGAGATGGGGATCGCGCGACGCAACCAGATCTCCGCGTGACTCTGACCTTGCTCATTCCGAATTCGAAACCCTTGATTGCCGAGAACACTTCGGATCTCTGGTGCAACCGCCTGCGGAGGCGGCTGCTTGAGAACCTCAACCTTCCAGGACTCCTGGCAGAAACACTCGGAAGTAAGAGCGAAGAGGACCACCATTGAAAGCGGAATCAATCGCATCGATAAAAGCCTCGGAGCCAACCCTTTCGTCATTAGTCATTGGTCATTGGTATGGGCAGACGGGTTGACCGATGACGAACGACTAATGACTTATGACCATTGACTAGAGAGCGAAGTGACCTACAAAACTGCTACGGCAGTTCGGGTCGGTCCACTGCGTGTTCAAGCCATTGCCTTTGAAACTATGACCCAGAGTGTAAGCGGGCTGAACGTCCACGGACTTGGATAAGGGCGGGTATGCGACAACTTCGTTGCCGCACGCATGGTCCCGCTCGTCGAGAGGACGCGTGACGATCTGGGCGAGACCGGCCGCCCAGAAAGAGGCTCGCGGAGAAGTTGGCATCGCGTGGGCGGAATGCTCGAGCGGAGTTGGCGATTTCGCGTGTTCCTCGAGCTTCAGGCTCATTCGCGCGGAGGTCACCACCGAAACCCGATTGAGACGCGCTCCGCCAAGTGTCTTGGCCATGTCGATCAGGGCGACGCGTTCCTGGGAATTCGCCTTCGAATCGACAATCAGCACGGCCGCCGCCTGCTCTGGCTGATCTTCGGAGAAGGTCGTTGATCCATTGACCGCTGCGGCAATACAGAGACCGGACAGATCGACGCCGTTCCACGATCCCGAGGTCACCTTCCACGCCATCACCGCTTCCTTGCCGGTGATAAAGACCTCGGCATTTGAGAAGCAGGGGCCCGTGAACACGTCCGCGGTCCGTGCTTCAACATAATCGCCGCGAATCCCCGCCGCGCTCACATCGCTGGTGCTGAGTGCGACGAATGTAACACAGAACACCGAACTGATCATCCTCATGACAGTTAGCTCCCGATCGAGTGATTCCGAGCGTTTGGGCCTTGACCCCGTCGTTAGATCGATTATTGGGGCCAGGGCCACGCCGAGTCAAGGGCCAGACCGACCGGTTGTCGAATGCCTCGATCAGGGCGCGGGCTGCTCGTCACTCCCACTGGAACCCGTCTTCATGCGACGCGATGACACGCGCGAGGATTGGCGGCGTCCAGCTTACGACCGGTGCGAGCCGGTGCCGGCGAGTCGTCCGATGCCGACTTAATACCATCAAGGCTTGATATGAGCTGTTGGTAGGCCGATTCCAGGTCGGACCTGTCGGTCTGATATGCTTGTACGCTCTGTTCTAGACGCTCGATCGTTTCGTCTTGGATCGCCAACCGCCGCGAATCGTCGACGGCACGTTCAGCGTAATCGCGGTTTTGGCTTTGTAAAGCCAAGACCTGATCCTTGAGGCGTGCGTTATCCGTGCGTAGAGCCTGGCTAATTCGTTGACACTCGTCAATACTCGCGCGAGGAACGAGCGAGCAGCCGGGGCTGGCGACGGCGACGGCGAAACCCAAGAGCCATCGCATCCGAACAGGGAGGATTGCACGATCCACTCGTTCCGCCTCCTTTCGGAAACTGGTCGTTGTCCGTTGTCAGTTGTCAGTTGTCAGTTGCGGCTTTGCCTGAGGAACAGGCGGGTCGACTACGGCAAAGGCTGATATCAACGAGGATTAGAGGCAAGGCTTGGCGCCACGCAACAACTGACAACGGACAACTGACAACGGACCACTGACAACGGACGAACTCAGCCTCCGAACATCCCTGCAATTGCCCTTACCAATCCAGATCCGATCGTGCCGCCTTCGTGGAAATCATAAAAATTTCGAACCAGGTCGAGCGCGATAAAGCTCGAGAGGAGCAAGAAGAGGGTGGTGACACCCAAAAGACCAACCCAGAGTCCGCTCCATTCCTGTTCGGTATCGCGTGACATCACCATGGCCGGGCCCGGATCGCTCGGCGCTTGTTGCGGACTGATCGGTTGACGACCATGCGGAGGTCATCTCGCTCGAGACGGCCGAATCAAAGCCGTCGTCGTCTTCCTCTTCATCATCCTCGGCGAACGCTGACGGGGCCATCGCGGTCGAGGCGTTCTGGTCGACGGCCTCCTCGTCGATCGCAAAGACCTCGGAGCCGCTCTCGCTGTCCTCCAAGTCGAAATCGCTGGCCGCTTCGAGCTGGACGGTCTTGTCGTCGGAATCGGCATCGACCGAGGGAATGTCAACTTCGAAGTCGGTGTCGTCGAAGATATCTTTCTCGCCCTTTTTTACGGCCGGGGGCGGCGTGGCCGCGAGCGATGGTTTGGGTTTGGACGGTTTTGCCTTGGAGCTGGGCGGTTTGGGCGAAGTCGTCCTGATTTCCTCGTCGCTGAGGGGGGCCAACTCGATGGAGTCGGCCTGGCTCAAGCCAAGGCCTCCCTTGGAGATTGATCCCCGAATCGCTGGGACGCGAGAGGTTGATACCCGAGAGTTTGGGATCGGAGGCGGTCACGTCGGAGTCGCTCGGCTTAGCGAGCGGGGTTGACTCGAATTCGTCACTCGCATCGAGCGCCTGAGCTCGAAATCGCTGCCCGAGTCGGGCTGAAGCGCGTCGATCAGCTCGCTAGACGGATTGAGCTCGAAATCGCTGCTGGACCCCGCTGCTGGGACTTCCGCCGATGAACCCAGAAATGGGCTCTTGCGCACCGAGCTGCCACTCCCGCTCGATGAGCCGACGAACCCATGATCGGCCGTATCGTCCTTGATCAGCGTGACGTCGGAATCGGCGGCGGTTTGTGGGTGGGTGAAGCGAGCTGAACGTCGGAGTCGCTCGCGCTTCGGCTGCTGTCGGGGACGAGTCTGACGTCCGAGTCACTGGGGCGTTTGCCCGTGGCGGGGCTTCCGATGATCACCGAACTTGAACCCGTGATCGGACTGGCCGGCAGCGAGAGGTCATCGAGCAAGACGTCGTGGTCCGACCCGCTATCCTGGCCGGACTTTCCACCACCATGTTCGACCACGCTCGCCAAGTGCGACGTGTGGTCGCCAAGGTCGGGCTTGGCCACTCCGAGATGAAACTCGGAAAGGTCCAAGTCTTGAATTTCGCTGGACCCGCTACCGGTCGTCGGGCCCTCGAGATCAGAAAGTCGCAACTCGGCGTCGCTACCCAGCCCACGACGGCGGGCCAGCTCATCGACGTCGACAACACGAAACCGCCACGATCCACTATCGAGGAACGCGCGGACTTCACGCGCCTGGGCCTTGGACTTGAGCTCCTCGGGGCTCAACCCCAGGACGCGGGCGGCTTCTTCCAGTGTGTAAAATTGAGCCATGGTTGTGCTCCTCGCGGTCGAGATCGGCCCTGTCGCAGCCGTTTTGAAGTCAACTCTAGGGGAAAGAAGACCGCGACACATCTCGTCGAGGTCTTCGGTTTATTGAGTCGTATCAGCCAGCGTCTTCACCATCGCCTTGATCGCGTCGGGTTCCGGCGCCTGGTTGTTGTAATGTTCCAGCTTGAGGTCCCACTGATACTGTCGCGAGGCCTCCAGTTTGACGGTTCCTTTCGTACTCGTCGGGTCGACACGGTAGACGGCGAAAGCACGCGTCTTGGTGTCGATGAGATACAGCCATTGAGCAGGGCCCCCGGTGCTGGTGATCAGAGCCAAGGTCCCGTTGGAATCTCCCCCGGCAATCGGCCGAGCCGCCGGCGAACGACTTCCGTCGGCGGGCCGGGCCGCGCGCCGGAATCGCCCGCGCGGCCGCCATTTGAGCGCGTCTGAGCCATGGCTTCAGGTGCCCGCGCACCTGAGATCCAGGCTATAGAAACGCCCAACAGCAAGCCCGGCAATCCAAAACGCAACACCCCAGTACCCACGCGTACCATGAATTCTTCCTCCCTGAGATCGAGCGGGACTCACTTCCGAAGAGAGTCTGGACCGAAACGTGCCGGCTCCTCCTCGTCGCATTGACGCGGACTTGAGCGCAAGCCCGTGTGGGACCAACGTGTTCAGTCTACCACACCATTTGAACGAAAACGGCGACAGATCCTGGAATGAATGGCGACCGTCACAGTATCCCGAAATGCGTTCCCTACACGTCAATTGTACGGTCTCGTCGCTCTCAACGCAAGTCCAGTGAAATGATCCAGATTGAGCAGATGGTCAAAAAATGTTTGACTTTTCTTGAAAATCCCGTCAAGGTTGGGTTATTGTGAGTTGATCACGAGGAAGCCGACGGTGAGGCCGCGCCGGCGACCCGATGAGCGCACGAGAGTTGCGAGGGCCACGCGGCTTCCCACCACACCCGGCCGCAACTTGACGGCGGTCAGTCACACTGCTGATGCGCCACCCCCCCAATCCTCAACATGCCGAAGGAGCGACTGATGTACGGTCGACTCATCATCGCAACGCATCGTGGCGATTCTATATAGCGACCCTGCTGGCATTTTCGATTCTCGTTATCAATTCGCGAAGGCGGATGAGAGTCGTCCGGCTCCACCGCTCGCTCGGACGAGCTGTCGATCGCGCCGGCGCAATCCACGCTGATTGGCCGACGAGCCACGCAGCAACTCGTCGTTTCGGCGAGAGCCGGCGGCTGGGTGCAGGACCAGACGCGTTCGGTCCAATGGGTAAGCCTGAATCCCCAAGTCGCGACTGTCTCGCCCAAGGGACAGGTCATCCCCAAGTCGAACGGATCCACCACGATCGTCGCCCGACGCGGAAGTCTCGAAGCGAGTGCCGCGGTCAAAGTCGATGGGATGGACAAATCATTCCAGGTCAGTTTTCGCCACGACGTGATCCCGGCGTTAAGCCAGGCCGGCTGCAATACCGGCGCGTGTCACGGAACGCCGACCGGAAAGGGGGGATTCCGGCTCAGCCTTCGCGGGTATCTGCCCGACCAGGACTTCCTCACCCTGTCCCGCGAGGTCAGCGGACGGCGGATCAATATCCTGGGGGCCGAGAGCAGTTTAATGTTGCGCAAGCCCCTCGGTGAAGTACCGCATGAGGGTGGATTGCGGTTGGCGAGGAATTCCAAATCCTACGAGTTCATTCGCGACTGGATCAAGGAAGGGGCCAGGGACGACCCAGGCGTTGGGGCTGTGGTCCGTCTCGAAATCCTTCCGAGGCACGCGTGCTCAATTCTCCCGCGAAAACCCAGCAGCTCAGCGTCTTCGCCCAAGAGTGCCGACGGCACGATCCGCGACGTCACGCCGATCTGTTATTATGACTCGTCCAACCCCGCAATCGCCGAGGTCGACGCCGACGGCTTCGTTCGGTTCAAGTCGCGCGGAGAGGTGGCGATCATCGCCCATTACCTCAATCTCGTGGCCAATATCCGATTGACCCATCTGGTCGAGGTCCCCGGTTTCACGCTGGCCGAAGTCCCCCAGGACAACGTGGTTGACCGCGCCGTCTTTCACAAGCTCAACCGCATGCGAATTCGCCCGTCCGAACTGGCGCGGCGACCGAGAGTTCATTCGTCGGGCCTATCTTGACGTCATCGGCGTCTTGCCCACGCCGGACGAGGTAAAGACGTTCCTGGCCGACTCCCCGAGTACTCGTCGCGATCACGTCATCGACCGGCTTCTGGCACGGCCCGAGTTCGTGGACTTCTGGGCCCTCAAGTTCGCCGATATCTTGCGTTCCAACGGCCGCTTGATCCAGACCAAGGGGGCCTATGTCTTCCATCGCTGGATCCGGACCTGCCTCGAGCGCAATCTACCGATGGACCAGTTCGTCCGCGAGCTGCTGACTTCCGACGGGTCAACCTACAAGAATCCCGCGGCCAATTACTACCGGATCAGCCGCGACCCTGAAACCGCGGTCGAAACGACCGCACAGCTTTTTCTGGGGGTTCGCATCCAGTGCGCGAAGTGCCATAATCACCCGTTCGAGCGCTGGACCCAGGACGATTATTATGGTTTCGCGGCCTTCTTCTCGCAGGTCGGCCGAAAACGAGGCAACCTCCCCGATGAGGAAGTGATTTACGCCACGGGATCGGGCGACGTCAACCAGCCTCGGACCGGCCGAACGATGAAGCCAAAAGCGCTGGGCGGGCCGGTCCTCGATGATCCGGCACAAAGCGACCGTCGGGTTCGTCTGGCGACTTGGTTGTCCGGCCCGGACAATCCGTTCTTCGCCAAGAGTCTGGTGAATCGGATCTGGTTTCACTTGATGGGGCGAGGAATCGTCGAGCCCGTCGACGACTTCCGCGATTCGAACCCCGCCTCCAACGACGAGCTGCTCGACGATCTGACCAGCGAGTTCGTCAAGAACGGCTATGACTTCAAGAAGCTGATCCGATCGATCGTGCATAGCCGGACCTATCAGTTGAGCGCGACGACCAATCCCTCTCAACGCGGACGATAATCTCTACTTCTCCCACGCTTTCACCAAGCTATTGCCGGCCGAAGTATTGCTCGATGCGATCTCGACCGTGACCGGCGCCGCAACTTCGTTCGATGGTCTTCCTAGTGGAGCCATGGCGACCCAGATCCCGGACGGAAAGATGGAAAACCCGTTCCTCAAGACATTCGGGCGGCCCGCTCGCGAGCTCGCTTGCGAATGTGAGCGTGAAAGCGACTCGAACCTGTCCCAGGCCCTTCAGCTCATCGGCGGTGCGACGGTCAACGGCAAGCTTCGCGACGACAACGGCCGAATCGCCAAGCTCGTCAAGAGCGGCAAGTCGCCCGAACAGATCGCGCAGGAGCTTTACAGCGTCGCACTTTGCCGCGAACCCACCCCCACCGAGCTGGCCGCCGCAGTCAAGCACCTCACCAGCCTCGAAGGAACTCAGGCAAGCCGCCGAGGATCTCGGCTGGGTGCTGATCAATTCCAAGGAATTCCTGTTCCGCCATTGATCAATCGATTCTCTCCAGACGACAAGTCGGTTAGATCATTTTGCCAGGTGCCACACGCCTCGTGTGCCAACAAGCACCGACACACGGATTGAACTCTGGCCAGAACGCCTCTAGTCCCTCCATTTCAGGCGTCTCCCCGGTATCATCGCGAGCACGTCCCCGCTCGGTTCCGATGAAACGACGACTGGCCGCGAGGATCGATCTTCATGACGTCGACACGCCGCTCTACGATGACGCCGTGGTTGGAGCGGGAATTGTTGGGTTGGCCCATGCTTACCACCTGGCCCGACGGGGCCGGCGCGTCATCGTCTTCGAGCGGCACGCCCGCGCCTCGAGCGCCTCGGTCCGCAATTTCGGCATGCTCTGGCCGATTGGTCAGCCGTTTGGACCGTTGCGCGGTCTGGCCGACCGCAGCCTGCAGATCTGGCTCGAAGTCCTGGGTTCGAGCGGATTATGGCACGAGCAGACCGGCTCGCTGCACCTGGCTTATCGGGATGACGAGGCGCAGGTCTTGCGGGAATTCGCTCGAGAGAGCCGCGACCACAGCGAGCCGGTTGAGTTACTCACGCCCGGCCGAGGTGGCCGACCGGACCAGAGCCGTCGTCCAGGACGGTCTTCAACTCGCACTCGGCAGTCCCCTGGAAGTCTGCGTGGACCCGCGTGAGGTGGTCGCGCGGCTGCCGGGCTGGCTCGCTCAACGTTATGGTGTGGAGTTTCAGTTTGGTCGCGCGATCACCGCGTCGACATGCCGGACGTCTTTTCCGGCCAGACGAGATGGTCGGCCGGCCGGCTCTGGGTCTGCTGCGGCGACGAGTTCGGACTCCTGTTCCCCGACCGCTTCGCGAAAGCGGTCTGGTGCGCTGCAAGCTCCAGATGATGCGGTCACAACCCTACGGCGACCGCTGGCGGATCGGTCCCATGCTGGCCGCCGGCTTGACCCTGCGCCATTACGCCTCGTTCCGGAACTGCCCGACCCTGGCCGCGCTCAAACAACGGGTCGCCGAGGAATCGCCCTGGCTCGATCGATACGGAATCCACGTCATGGTCTCTCAGAACGGTCTGGGCGAGCTCGTGATCGGCGACTCGCACGAGTACGGTGACGCGATCGAGCCATTCGACAAGCCCGAGATCGATGAATGGGTTCTGGGTTATCTGAAGACTTCCTCGATGCCCCGGGCCTACGGATCGCCTCGCGGTGGCACGGCACCTATGCGAAGCATCCCACGGAACCTTATCTGATCGATCATCCCGCCGCCGGGGTGACGCTGATCACAGGTCTCGGGGGAGCCGGCATGACGCTGTCGTTCGGCCTGGCCGAGCAGGTCGTCGCCCGCGAGCTGGGAGAATCCCAATCTTGAGCCGAAGTCCGCAAGAAAGGTGGCCGAGATGGGAATCGAGCTCGTGGTCTTCGACATGGCGGGGACGACCGTCAACGATAACGATTCCGTCAACGGGTGTGTCCGCGCGGCACTTCGAAGCCGTTGGCCTTTCCGTCACCGCCGCCGAGGTCAATGCCGTCATGGGGCTTCCCAAGCCCGAAGCCATCGCGATCCTGGTCAAGAACTCCGGGATGCAAGACCGGCTGGGCGATCAAATCGAGGCGATCCACCGAGATTTCGTGGCTCGTTCGATCGCGTTTTACGAGCACGATCCGTCGGTTCATGAGGTCGCCGGCGCGACACGGTGTCTTCGAGACCCTGACCGAGGCGGGCGTCCGAGTCGCGCTGAATACGGGTTTGACCGGTCGATCACGCAGGTGATTCTCGACCGCTTGGGATGGTCGAAAGTCGTTGATCGATGCGAGCATCTGCAGCGACGAAGTCCCTCGCGGCCGACCGCATCCTGACATGATTCGAGCACTGATGGAGCGATTTGGGATCGCCGATCCGCGGCGGGTCGCCAAAGTCGGTGATACGCCGGCCGACCTGCTCGAGGGCAATAACGCGGGCTGTGGACTGATCGTCGGCGTGACCCAAGGGACGCACACGCGGCAGCAGCTCGAGCCCTATCCGCACACGTCTCTGATCGACACGATCGCCGGCCTTTCCGGCGCTGCTCGGACTTGACCGAGCCGCAGAGACCTCAGAATAACGGCGAATCAGAGGTTGCCAATGGTTGTTGGCGAGCCGGACATCGAATGCCTGGGCCGGAACATGGAACCACGACACGGAAGCCAATGAAAGGGGTGGTCCGCACAAGTGCGGACCACCCCGACTTTTTTCGGCTAAGCTTGCCGCCACGGAACGACGCAGTTCTTATTGAGGATTGGGCGGCGGGGGCGGAGTGCCGTCTTTGGCCTTGCCCTCGATTTCATCGAGGCTCATCTTCGAGAAGACGTCGCCGACGTGGCCGGATTGCCCTTCCCGCGACGGTGTGTTGTCGAGCTTGGCCTCGCCCATGACGTGATCCCGGGTTTCAGTCCAGCACCGGCTAGAGTTTGTTGTAAACGATTCTTTGCCGAGGAGTTGTGGCCGGTCCAAACCTGAGGTTGAAGGCGTGCATGAAGCCCAGCAGGTTTGCCAACGATGTCGTCTTGACCTTGCGAAGCTCGTCGATCACCTGTTTGGTGTCGGGCTGTTCGAGGAGACGAACCAGGCCGGCGAGGGTCTTGACGAAATTGAGGGCAGCCTGGTTCTCAACGGGGTCGGCGATCGGCATCGTCTCGAGCTTGGACCTGAGACCGGTGACCAGGGCGTGGGCCTTTCCGAGTGTCGCGGCCGAGATATCGCCCTCTTCGTCTTCCTTGCGAGCCTGATCGACGACCTCGTCGAATGTCTTCTTCTCCTCGGCGAACCGTCGGTCATAGAGCGCGTCGGCCACTTGGTGGCTGCCTTCACCTCACTGAGGACGATCGTGACGGCCTCGGTGTTATTGCGGAACGGAATCTCTGCGATCAAACTCGGAATCGATCTGGCCGGTGGCCATTCGAATCGTCGAACTCCCAAGCCTCGGGTCGGTGAGCTGATCGAGCGCGCGGTTGAGGGCATCACCGTTCTCCACGTCAAGCGCGGTCGGATTTTTTTGCAGGCCGTTCTTGAACTGAGTTATAGGCGTTTTTGGTCTTGGCGAGGTCGACATTCTTCTTCGCCCAGTAGTCCCTGGTCGCTTCGAGGTGTGACTGATAGAAATAGTCATTCAGCCGCATGTAGGTGTCGGCATTGATCGAGCGGGCTATCGCTGTCTGGCGGTTGTAAATGCCCGCTCCGATGTTGTAGATGCCCATGCCTCGAGCGACATCGCCTTGGAGCGAACTCGACCAACCACCATATCCGCCCCAGCCATAACCCCATTGGGCATGGGCATTTCCAGCCGACAGGCGTCAGGATCACCGCCAGTCCCAGGGCGATGCGAACGCAACGAAGCATGATAAACCTCCTGGCCGCTGAGTGTGAACTCCGGCCAACCTAGGTGAAACAGACAGGAAAACTGATGGTGTACGTCGTAGCGAAAACCGCTTCAATCTTATCATACAATGGTCGTGCCGACGCGATAAGGGCTACGCAAGAACTTATCATACAAGGGCGTGACACCGCGATAAGGGCTACGCACGAATGTCGGGGATTCGTAGGCGGAATAAGCGCGGCCATCAGAAAGCTGAGACGATTCCCCAGACCACATCGTCCGGACGCTTCAAAAGTCGTCCAGTGGAACCAGATCGTCCTCGGAATCCGGCTTTGGCGATCGAGGTTTCGCGGCAACGGGACGAGGAGGTGGATTGGCGATCCGGCCTGGTCGTCCGGCCGCGGTGCCGGACGGGCCGCGGATGCTTCAGGTCGGTCGTCCAACGGCTCGAGCCGGAAGATGATGGGACCGATCGCCACTTCGTCTCCACATTCGAGCTGGGCTTCCTCGATCATTCGCCCGTTCAGGCGTACACCATTGCGGCTACCCAGATCGCGAATCAGCAGCCGGTCGTATGCCATCGCCAAGCAACAATGTCGTCGCGAGATCTTGGCGCATCGAGGCGTACGTCACAGTCCATGTGTCGGCCGATCAAAAGCATCGGTCGTTGGAGGGCGATGATCGGGGCCGCTTTCTTGATCAGTGGGACGAGTCGGAACGACATTCGGCGGCGTTCTCCGAAACGTGGTTCTGTTGCCCCACGGCATCGGCATCTTCCTCAACCGGCGGGCGGTCGCCGGCCATCTGGACGATGACTTGAATCCGGCATTTGTCGGCGACCCCGGTCGGAAGCAGTTTGCGCACGGCCGCCGCGAAAACATTCTCACCCGGCTCACCGAACGGACGGGCTTCCAGCGCGCGAGCCGAGACCACAGGGCCGCGCTCCTCGCCGACCGCCGGACGCGGCCAAACCCGCACGCTCACCGGCTCGGCGATCGTCTGTTCGTGGCCCTGGCCGTTCTCCAACCGATATCGGATGTGAGCGATCGACAGTTCGTCACCCGGTCTCAATCGGCCCATCTCCACGCGTTGCCCATTGATCCGAATACCATTCGTACTACCAAGGTCCCGAACCACGACCTCGCCATTCTCTTGGGTCATGCAACAGTGATGGCGCGACACACGAAGCGAGTCGAGCCGGGTCTCGCACGCCGGGTGTCGGCCCACGACCACTATGGCGCGATCCAGCGTGATGTCTGGACCTTCATCCAGGGCCACAAGACGTGAGGGCATGGTGAGAGATCCTCGACCGAAACCGTTGGCGGAGATACCATTGTTATCGTCTGCCAAAACCTAAACCGCTATTATAGATCAACTCGTTCCGAAACTGCGCTAGCACGAAATCGACAAATCATGACAACCCGATCGTCCGCTCTCATCATGGCATCGGCATTGACCCGAACTCAGCTCGTCTTTTCTCCTCTCACCAAGCACACCTCTCAGTGTTTATCGCTCCGAGTCTACCATGAATATAAAGAGAAGGACTTGAAAAGGATACAGTATTCCTCAAATTTCCTTGCTCATTTATTTCATGTTCGACCTAGCAGTGCGATTTTCCGTCGCCGGCATCGCCAATTCGGGGCCACGGCCTCCTCACAGGAGCCAGAACGCTTGACTTCTATTCTCGTGATCAGCATGAGCCCGACTATGACGAAATTCGGACTCCCGGACGAGACTCTTTCCGCGAAGACCGAAGAATTCGATCACGCGGTACACGCTCATTAGTTGCTCATTACTGCTCATTGTGACCCTTTAAACTCAATATCCCGCGATTTCGAACCCGGGCTCGCCCTTCGTCGATCTTCGGCACTCAGGTCGTTCATCGAAAGCTGCGTCTGATGCGTGTCAACATTACTTTTTCGTTTGTCTAAGATTGGATGGGATCAGCGACGTCGACGAGACCTTGAAGTTGGCCGGTCGAGCGCAGCCAAGCCACGGCATCGGCCAGTGATTCGCGGATCGGGCGCGGACTCAACCCCAGCTCGGCCAGGCTTCGCGACGAGTCGAAATGCATGATCCGTCTGGCCAGGCGGACTCCAGTCAACGTGGCCTTTGGTGGCCGTCCCGTGAAATGGTCGGCGCCGAGCTCACTCAGCCAGGCGACGGCCAACCCCACTGAGTAGGGAACGCTCCAGCGAGGCACCGGAACACCCGTCAGTTCGCCGAGCAAGGCCAGGAGACTGGCCAGCGTCAGGTTTGCATGGCCCAGCAGATACCGGCGTCCCGGCGTGCCGCGCTCCATGACCGTGCAGAGCCCGTGCGCCACGTCGCGCACATCGATCGAGATTGAGTGTGCAGTCCATCATCGCCGGGAGAGCCTCCTCGACAAAAATCCAGGATCAATCGTGTCGGCGGCGACAGCCCTCGATCACCCGGCCCGACCGGCATCGTCGGGTTGGCCACGACCACCGGCAAGCCCTCACTGGCCAGAAAGAACGCGTACTGCTCGGCCAGGAGCTTCGAGCGACAGTAAGGGCCGACCGCGTCGCTCTCCGTGACCTCGACGTTCTCGTCGATCGGGCCTCCGACCGGCTTGCCTTGGTCAGGATGCTCTCGGTGCTGGTGTGCAGGATCCGCTCGGCACCGGCCGCGAGCGCGGCATCCAGCACGTTGATCGTCCCCCGATAATTCACCGCTTCGAACTCGCCGCGATCGCGAGCCCACAAATTGGGATTCGCCGCCAGATGATAGACCCATCGCCCCCCTTCGAGCGCCCGCGCCATCGCGCCCCGATCGCGAATGTCGGCGAAAACGACTCGACGCCGGTCCGGCAGATGAGCGATCGGCGCTTCCGGCCGCTCCACCACACGAACCTGTTGGCCGCTTTCGACCAACCGGCTCAACCAGATGGCTGCCGATGAACCCAGCCCCACCCGTCACAATCGCCAATCCTTCCATCCGTTCTCCTCACTCAGCTAGATCGGTCATAATCCATATTTCATTCTTTGGACTCTTGACGAGTCACGGCATCAGGCGGATCGGGTACAGTTCCTGCTCGAGACCAATCTTGCTCGGTCGATCCAGAATACCGGCGGCGACCCAATCGGCGAACCGAGCGGGCGTCACGAAGTCGGTGAATCCATATCCTCCGAGCTGGCGGTGTCGCTGGATCTCTTTCCAGTCGACGTAAATGTGGCTCAACTGCCGTTCCTCGCAGCGCGAGGCGGAATTGTTCGGGAGTCTTGCCTGCCGCCAAGGTTTCGATCGTCTCCTGGTTGAAGACGGTATTGTAATCGACCGCGTGATTGAGGTGGAAGACCGCCGCCTGTCCGACCAGGAGCACTCGCGCGGAGTCCGGGTAATTCCTTGTCGATCGCGGCCAGGGGCGCGTTCAATCGCTTGGGAATGTCGCGACGCAAGAATACCAGGTCGCCGGTCCATTCGTTGAGGCCCGCCAGTGCCGTGGACATGTAGGTGAAGTTCGTCACCAGGCCGATGATCAGGATCGCGCCCAGGAGAATGGACCACGCTCGGCTGCGCATCCAATCGGCGCCGAGACCCGCCAGGATCGCCAGCGGCGGCAAGAGCGGCAGCCAGAATCGGTCGAGCCGGTGCGTCAGCAGCCACCACGTCAAGAACAGATAGGCCACGAAACCCCAGAGCGCCAGTGCCAATCGCCTCGAACCTGGACGCAACAGCGCCAGGGGCGCGAGTGCGGCGTAGAGCGGCGACTGCCAGTCGGACCGTCCCGCCACGTCGACAACGGCATCCCACAGAATTGGCATTCACGCCAGGGTTCGCCAAGCCGTGTCCGCACGGTTTCCACGTCTCGAATGATCAGAGCCGGCGGCCGTGCGCTCGACCCATTTCGTCTCTCTGCGCCTGATCCCAATAACGCCCGTGGAATACGCTGTTGCCGAGCGGATACACGGGGTTTCCCGTGTCAATGACGTTCTTCCCCAGCCAGGGTCCGATCACGACCGCCCAGCCCGCCACATAGCAGAGACAGCAGAGCGGGAGACCGGCTTCGCCACGCGTCGATCAGCGCGAGGGCTCCGAACGGAATCACGGCGGAGATCAAGGCGGGATACTTGCAGCTCATCGCGCCGCCGGCCAGTAATCCCAGCAACCCCAGAGCGACCGCCGCGGGATCGACCGGTCGATTGACACCGACGGACCGCCGCCCAGACCAAGGCCGCGTGGAAGAAGCAGAGCGGCCCTTCGACGTAGGCGATCACCGCCAATCGATAGATCCACGGAGTCGACAGATAGACAATCGCCGCGATCCAGGCCGCCCGAGTCGAGCCGGCGCGGTACGCGGTCGCGGCGATCAACACGGCCGCGGCCGGGGCAAAGAACGCCACCAGAAGCTGCCCTGCCAGAGCGCCCCACCACCAATCACCCATCACCTCCATCCCCAGCAGATGGAGCATCTCCACGCCGAACGGCATGTTCGTGTACACGTTGTGAGGCAAGAAGGCGATGCGGCCGGCCTGGAAATACTCCTTGGGACCTTGAAGGTGATATTCCAGGACGTCGAAGTCGATCGCCGGCAACATCGAGCCCAGGATCATGACCGCGACGAACGGAGCGATCACCAGCCCGGGCAACCAGAAGGTCGGCTCACGCACTCGACGGAAGGCATGCCAGGGCCGGGCGGTCAGACAGCCGACCACGGCAGTCAACCCAAGTCCGACCCGGATCAACCAGGGATTGAGCCAGCCCAGCCGTCCCACGATCAAGGTGGCCACGCCGAGCAGGGCCGTACCGAGCCCAAAACCGAGCGCGATTCGCTCGCCCGGGGTCAGCCGCGTTCCGGAGCCGCAGGCCCCGGAGCACCAGGTCGCCAAGGCCGATGGCGGCGGCGGCGATCAGGCCCGCGCCCAGCAGGATCGGAATTCGTTGCGGCAGGTTCTCGACGTGCGAAAGCTCGTCGAGTCGCTTGCCCCAGATAGGATTCCCGGAACCGTCGTGTCGGGAATGACTTCGGGGAACGCCTTGAGCAGGAGCCAGCCGCGATTGATCAGACTGCGCGTCGGCGTGCCGACAGGATTGGCGTTGGGAGCGGCACGATCAGGAACCAGAGCAGCCAGGCGATTTCGACGTTGCGCCAGCGAACGCGAACCAGCGATCAGTCGGCACGCTCGCACGTCGCCGGTCGCCGCCCCGCGGCCGGCCGGTCCTGCCGCCGCGCCGGATTCAGAGCGTGGGCCCGATGGTCCAAGGTGCAAACTCCTCTTCTCCCGACGCCGTTCCGCTCGCTCTTGGTCGCGACACCGCTCGCCACATCGAGGATCATCTCGAAGAGGCGGCGGCCCACGCTCTCGACCGGCTCGCCTTCGAGGATGGGCCCCGCGTCGAGGTCCATGTCGTCGATCATCCGCTCGTAGATCGGCGTGTTGGTCGCTACCTTGATGCAAGGGGCCGGCTTCAGGCCGAGCACGCTGCCGCGTCCGGTGGTGAAGA
This sequence comes from uncultured Planctomycetota bacterium, assembly GCA_963779785.1. Lineage (GTDB taxonomy): Bacteria > Planctomycetota > Planctomycetia > Isosphaerales > Isosphaeraceae > CAVRFS01. The sequence continues at coordinate 18,439 of CAWAAW010000017.1, read as the reverse complement.
CCAGCACGTTGGCCCCGCAGGCGACCAGGCCGGTCGTGCAGGGGGGATCATAGCCGGGCGTGTCCATGAAAACCAAGCCCGGCGTGTCGACCCGCGCGGCATAGGGGACGACGTCGACCAGCGCGGTCGCACCGGCCTTGGCCAGAGCGCCGAGCGATTTTTCGTAGATCGTGGTCAAGCCGCCGGCCTTGTTGCCGGGCGAGGGGTTGTTGTTGATCTGGGCACCGAAGACCCCGGTGTACCACTCCCACCACTTGATCCGGTCCACCAGCTTCTGTCCCACCTCGCGCGAGACAGCCCGCCGAGTGAGCAAGTGCTCCGCGCCGTAGATCTCGGTCGTTTCGCCCAGGACGGCCGTTCCCCCCTGGGAGACCAGCAGATCGGCCGCGACTCCCAGCGCCGGGTTGGCGGTCACGCCCGAGTTGCCGTCGGAACCGCCGCACTCCATCGCCAGGCAGATCTTGGACGCGGGCTGCTCCGATCGCGTCCAGGAGTTGGCCTCGGGCATCAGCTCGTAAACGGCCCGTGACGCCGCCTCGACGGTGCGCGTGATCCCCCCCTCCTCCTGAATGTTGAGCATCCGGGGCCGGTGCGGAGTCGAGTGCCGAGCTCTTGCCGTTCGCCGTCCCCAGCGTGACCAGATGCTGCGACTCGACCAGATGTGAGGCGAAGCTGACCTCGCACCCCAGCCCCACGATCACGTAGGCCGCCACATTGGGATGATGGGCGAAACCGGCCAGCACCCGCTCGAGGATCTGATGGTCGAGCCCTTCAAACGGCAGCCCGCAGCCCCCTTTATGCGTGATCGCGAACACGCCGTCGATATTGGGAAACTGCTTCTTCCAACCGCCGTCACGAAACCGATCGGCGATATACCGCGAGGTGCTGGCCGAACAGTTGACCGTGCTGATCACGGCGATATAGTTTCGCGTCCCGACCCGACCGTCCGGCCTCGGATAGCCGCGAAACGTCCTGAGCCGCTCCGGCTCCGCCGTCTGAGGCCGCTCGGAGGCAAAGGCATAGTCGCGCTCGAACAGGTCGGCTTTCAGATTATGGACGTGGACGTGCGAGCCAGCGGCGATCGCCTTCGACGCGAAGCCGATGATCTGCCCGTACTTGCGCACCGGCTCGCCCACGGCGATGTCGGCCAGGGCGACCTTGTGCCCCAAACCGATCGCGTCGCGAACCTCGATCGACGGCCCATCCAGTTGCAAGACAAACCCACGCGGAATCGGCCGGGCCGCCACCGCCACGTTGTCGTCGCTCTTGAGGACGACGGCCTTGGGTTCCGCGACCGTTACCGACATGCCAGACCCCTTTGTCCAGAGCGAGATTCCTCGATTCAGCGTTACCAGATGGTCAGTGTAGTGGTTTGTGCGGCCGTTGGAAAGCCGCTCGAAGTCGACCTAGCCTTGACGATATAATCATTGGAATCAGTCGCGCTGTCCGAATGATCGATTCGGAACCAATCCCGAGAGAAACCTGATGCCCTCGCCATTTCCAGGAATGGACCCTTATCTCGAGAAACCCTCTCTCTGGCCGGATGTGCATCAAGAACTGATCTCGGTGATCCGGGCCACGCTCACCGATCTGCTTCGCCCCAAGTATTTTGTCGAGGTCGGAGAACGGGTTTATCTCTCCACGGCAGATGATCCCGGGCGAACCGTATTGGTGCCCGATGTCCATATCTCGCCGCCGAAAGGGGCGAAAGCGATCGGCTTCGCGAATTGTCGACGGTGTCGGAACCAATGTCGCGGAACCATTGGTCGTTGATACGTTCATCGAGGAGACAATCAAAGAACACTTCCTCGAAATAGTCGACTCGGAAAACAGGCGGGTCGTGACGGTTATCGAGGTCCTCAGCCCGGATAACAAAGTTTCCCGGTCACAAGGGCTGAAAAGCTTCCGAAAGAAACGCCTCGCGGTCATGAAATCGAAAAGCCACTGGGTCGAGATCGATTTGCTCCGCAAAGGGCGTCTCACTGGAAGTGCGCAAGACGAATTCGGACCGCACGACTACTTCGTTCATGTCTCACCGGTGGATAAGCGACCGGAGGGGGTGGTCTGGCCGATCCTGCTTTCGCAGCGGTTGCCGGTCATTTCGATACCGCTGCGCGAGGAGGACGACGATGTCCGGCTCGATCTTCAGACCGTGCTTAACACCGTCTACGACCGAGCGGGCTATGACCTCAAAATTGACTACACGACAGAGCCGAACCCACGCTTGAACCCGGAAGCGACCGAGTGGCGCATCAGTTGCTCAAGAAAAAGGGCCTGCGACCATCATGACGTCGACGCCAGGCCCTCCTACACCAACTCGCCGCGCAATACCGTGACGGCTTGGCCGATCAAGACGACGCGAGCTCCCTCGACGCGGACCTTGACGACACCGCCCCGGCACGAAACCTGGTGTCCGCTCAGCGAATTGCGACCGAGCTTCTCCGCCCAGTACGGGCCGAGACAGCAGTGCGCCGAGCCACAGACCGGATCTTCGTCGACGCCGACCCTCGGCGCGAAGAACCGCGAAACGAAGTCGTGGCCGCCCGGTGCTGGCGCGGCCGGTCACGATCACCCCGCGAACCGGGAACTGCTCCAGCCGGCGGATATCCGGCTGCAAGCCGCGAACCTGTTCCTCGGTTCCGACGTCGACCAAGAGATCGAACCGATTACGACCGGCATATCGGATCGGGGCTTGAATCGCGGCAGTCAGCTCGGCGAGCTCACCAGGCTCTTTCACTTCCTGGTTGACTGGCTCGGAAGGAAAATCGAGCTCGATCCCAATCGAGCTCCGCTTGGCGGTCAAAAGGCCGCTCCGGGTCTCGAACCTGGCGGGTTGACTTGTCGGGAACGTGTCCTTCCTCCCAGAGGATATGCGCCGTGGCCAGGGTGGCGTGACCACAAAGATCAACTTCCTTCTTGGGAGTGAACCAGCGCAGACGGAAAATCGCATCCGGGCCGAGCCGTTGGGCGAACGCCGTCTCGGAGAGGTTCATCTCGGCTGCCACATCTTGCATCCAGCGCTCATCGGCCGGCTCGCTCAGAATGCAAACCGCCGCGGGATTGCCCGAATACTTCCGATCTGTAAATGCGTCAACCTGGCTGATTCGAACGCTCATGGATCGTTCCTCGCTCTGGATTGTCCTGTTGACCGACACATTACATTAAGAGTCATCTCGCCGGTGCAGGTTCGGGCCGCGACCCACTTTCCGATTCAAGTTGCTCATTGAGAGCGGCCAGTGTTCGGTGGTCAATCGTTTGGCCGCTCGAGAAACGCAGGGCCGAGTAGATTGAGCTACCAATGCAGGTGAGCAAACATAACCCATAGATCCAGCGCGTGACGTAGTAGCGCTCACGTCGCGCGATCGCAGTCAATTTCCCAGTAAAAAATGGGCGAACCAACAAATCACCGTGCTCCTGAGCGTGCGGCGGATGTTCACCCGTTGGCCGGCAGGTCGCGGACCGCGAACGCGAAGAAGGCGAGTATAATGCAGCTAATCCCGATTCCCCCCAAGATGGCGAGGTTGAATCCGAGCGTTTCCCCCTGGGTCACGAGCTCGACAGGATTATAAGCTTTGAAGATCGACACCCGCTCAAGCCATGGCTTCCAGCTCATGTTCTGCAGCTGCGGGACGAGCGAGACGACGAAGGCGATCACGCCGGCCAGGGTCAATACCGACCCGATCGACGTGGGCGCCAGCGCACGCTATCAATCGAGGAGGCCAGGAGCGTATATCCGTAAATCGGCAAGCCGAGGGCGGCGAGATTCACCGCGGGAGGGATCAGCGTCCAGGGAGTCGGAGGCTCGCGCAGGACGTTGTAGTGAACGGCGATCGAGGCGCCCGCCAAGAGCGCGAGCGGCAGGATCGCCAAGCCCGCGTCGCGACGAATACCTGAGACGCGAGATAGACCCAACGCGGAACCGGGCGGGACAGGATTAAGTCCATCGTGCCGCGCTCCACTTCCGCGGCGATCGCGACCGAGCCCCGGCCGATCGCCCAGATCGAAATCAAGCAGGAAGACGATCGGATGGCTCCAGGACGTCATCATGATCGATGCCGAGGAGGGTACCTCCCCGACACCCATGATCTTCATCATCTCAATCCGCCGGCCCCCCTCGTCCGAGGCGAGCAACCGAATGATTTCCGCTTCGTTTATCGACGTGACGAAGACGAAGAGCCATCCCCAGCCGAACAACGCCAGCGGCCAAGAGACCGAGACTCCAGCTCGATTCATGAACGTGTTTACCAATCAGCGCCATGAACGGTCTCATACGGGTGCCTCCTCGTCGGGGACGTTCGGGCCGTGAAATCGGTCGTAAAGACTCCGCAGATCCTCGGTGCCGATCGCAATGTCCAGGATCGGAACCGAACCCGAGCCAGCGCAACAGAGCCGGCGATCTCGCCGCGGTGCTCGAGGAGCGTCGTGTCGCCGTTTTCGTTCACGGACCGTCAGCTCCAGCTCTTCGGGAAATTCGGGGTCAAACCCAGGTTCGAACTTCACTAACAGCATACGAAGGCCTCTGCGGGCATGCATATCCTCAACGTGCATCAGTCGTCCGCGCCGCATGATGGCCACGCGATCGGCCACCTGTTCGACTTCCGCGCAGAACGTGACCGGAAAAGATCACGGTCTGTTTCTGGATTCGTGCCTCCTGGACCAGGCCCAAGACGATCGCTCGCGCCGAGGGATCGAGCGCCGAGGTCGGCTCATCCAGGATCAAGGTCTCGACCGGGTCGGCGAAGACCTGGGATAAGGCTAACTTCTGCTTCATGCCGGTAGAATAAGTTCGGATTCGCCGCTTGAGATTGAGCTTCATCACCCGTTCGGCGATCGCCACGGCACGGTCGAGCCCGGCCCCGTCCCGCAGGTTGCTCAGCAGTCTCAGAAGGCCGAATCCGGTCATCGACCCGTACATTCGCAGCTCACCCGAGAGGTAGGATACCAGGTGGCGGACGTCGTTGCTGTTCCGCCAAGTGTCGAATCCCGCGATCGTCGCCCGCCCCGATGTCGGCCGCAGGAAACCGAGCAAGAGTCGAATCGTCGTTGTCTTGCCGGAACCGTTCGGTCCCAGCAGTCCAAAAACCTCGCCCCGGTGAATCTCCAGCGATAAGCTGTCAAGTGCCACGACTTGCCCGTAACACTTCGTCAAGCCCTCGGTGATGATCAGCGCCGGCTTTGTCCATGTTTCTCATTCCAGCTCCAACGATAACCGCGGGAACGTTTTTGAACGGGCTTATTATTTCAGGAATGGGAACCTCAATCCACGCCGTAGCACATCACGTCGCAATCGGCCCGACATCGTTCCAACCCCGCTCAATCGTCGGTACTGCAATGACTACAGAGTCTTCCATTCGTGATCTCCGATGCGCCGCGACGGTGCTCGACAATCTCCAGGTTGACTGCAAAGCTTATTATGGCGATCCTAACTAAGCCGAAAGCATTCTCACACGTGGCCCACGACTCCTCGGTATCACGGATGATCGGTCGGGTAGCCGTCGTTGGCCGAGTGCGAATCATCGATCGGCGACGGCGGAAACGACCTGGTGGCTCTTTCAGGGAGTGATTCCGCATGGGCACATCCTTACAGGCCGTTCCGTTCACGACGCCGGCATCTGACCTGCACATTTACGTGCATACGGGGCCGGACTCGCGGGTGGCGTTCTGGCGGATCAATGGGTACCGGGCAAGCCTCCTCATCTGGACGATCGACGAATGGGAGAAACTGGAAGAACGTCCGGCGGACGCACAGTATCACCCTTCCGGGAGTCTGGTGCGCGCTGCGAATGGAATGAACGCTGTTCGCGGTGCTTGGACTCCTCATCGCCTGGTCTCAACGACGTTCGACCAAGCCGCATTCGATGCACTTTACCACAGAATCCACGTTTTCCACCTCGCACGCGTAGCGGATCCGCCGCCGGGAAGAACTCCTGCCGGCCGCTGGGTGAACGACCCACTACTTCAGCTCGACCGTCACCTTGTGGATCTTGCCGGTGAACTTGTTGTCGCGCTCCTTGTAGTCGTCCGTCACCGGCGTGCCCTCATCCACGCCCACGTCGGCTCCCTCGTCGGCCGAGAAAATGAAAGGCTGCGTGCGGTCGATTCGGCCTTCCGCGACTTTCTTGCCGTTGACGAGGATCGTGCCCGTTCCGCCCGAGCCCGGCTTGCCGCCGTCATACGCGAACTCGAAACGGATCGTCGCCTTCCCGGCCGGCACGGCTTCCGCGGCCGCGACGGTGTACCGTTGCAGGCCCAGCCAGTTGTAGGTGTAGGTCGGCTTGCCGCCCTTGAAGTACAGGCTCCAGCCGCCGAACCGGCCGGCCTGGCAGAGGATCACGCCGTTGGCGCCGCTCGTCGGGGATCTCGACCTCGGCGGTGATCGTGTGCGATCGGTTCTTCACGTTGATGAAGACGTTCTCCGTCATCCCGGTCATGCCCTCATAGACCGTCAGCGACGTTCGGCCGGCCATCAGGTCGGGTCGCCCGGCGAGCGGCGGCGTTGAGGCGCTCGAGGCCGCGGTCATCGATGGGCAGGACGTGATTCTTGACCGCTTCCTTCATGAAGAGGTCCTGCATCTCCCTGAGCTTCGCCGGGTTCTTGGCGGCCAGGTCGTTCACCAGGCTGAAGTCCGTCCGGGTGTCGTACAGCTCCCACATGTCATCCTGGAGAGTCGCTCGCGGTTTCGGCTCCCAGGGCGCCCGGTGGACGGTGCCCGCCAGCCAGCCGTCGTGGTAGATGGCGCGATTGCCGAAGATCTCGAAGTACTGGGTGCGTGTGCCGGTCTCTTCGCCTTGGCGTCATCGAACGTGTAGACCATGCTCACGCCTTCGATCGGGGTCTGGAGAGTCCCGTTCACGGCCTTCGGCTCGGGCAGGCCGGCCGCTTCCAGGATCGTCGGCGCGATGTCGATGACGTGATGCCACTGCGAGCGCACCTCGCCTCGGGCCTTGATGCGCCTGGGCCAGTGGACGACCATGCCGTTGCGGGTGCCGCCGTAATTCGCGGCGACCTGCTTCGTCCAGGTGAACGGCGTATCCCCCGCCACGGCCCAGCCCGCCGCGTAATGGCCGTACGACATCGGGCCGCCCAGGTCGTCGTAATGCTTCAAGATGTCCTCGACGTTTTCCGCGACCCCGTTGAAGTAGGTCGCCTCGTTGAAGAGTCCGTTCATGCCCCCCTCGGCGCTCGCGCCGTTGTCGCCGACGATGTAGAAGATCGAGCGTGTTGTCCATCTGGCCCATGTCCTCGATGGCCTGGACCAGCCGGCCGACCTCGTGGTCGGCGAACTCGCCGTAACCGGCGAAAACCTCCATCTGGTGGGCGAAGAGCTTCTGCTCGTCGGCCGTCAGCTTGTCCCAATCCTTGATCGCCGCCGGCTTGGGCGCGAGCTTGGTGTCCGGCGGGAACCACGCCCAGCGTCTTCTGCCGGGCCAGCGTCTCCTCGCGGAGCTTGTCCCAGCCCTGGTCGAACTTGCCCTTGTACTTGGCGATCCACTCCTTCGGCACGTGGTGCGGAGCGTGGGTGGCGCCCGGGGCGAAGTAGATGAAGAACGGCTTGTCGGGCGTGAGCGATTTCACGGCCTTGGTCCAATCGATCGCCTGGTCGGTCATGTCGGTCATGAAATGGTAGTTCGGGTCCTTGGGCGGCTCGATCGGGTTCAGCCCGTCGTAAATCGTCGGCGCCCACTGATTGGCCTCGCCGCCGATGAACCCGTAGAACTTGTCGAAGCCGGATCGGGTCGGCCAGCGATTGGTCGGCCCGGAAGCGCTGACCTCCCAGGCCGCGGTCTCGTGCGACTTGCCGAAGGCGGCGGTGGCGAAGCCGTTCAGCCGGAGCATCTCGGCCAGCGGGGCCACGCTGTTGGGCCGCTGCCCGGTCTGCCCGGGGAAGGCGGTCGCCGTCTCCGTGATCGAGCCCATGTTGCACATGTGATGGTTGCGGCCGGAAAGCAGCGCGGCACGGGTCGGCGAGCAGAGCGCCGTCGTGTGAAACTGATTGTACCGGAGCCCGTTCCTGGCCAGACGCTCGACCGTGGGCATGTGGATCGGCCCGCCGAAAGCGCTGGACTGGCCGAACCCCATGTCGTCGATCAGCACGATGAGCACGTTGGGGGCGCCGGCCGGCGCCTTCACCTCGAATCGCGGCGGGGCCTTCGCGTTCCGGACATCGAGCTCGGTGATCGGCGGATAGCTGCGGGCTCCGGGATCGGCAGGACCGTCCGGTCGAGTGCGTCGTTTCCGACTGGTTCCACCGGAGCGATCGCCGCCGCGCTCGTAACAGCCGTAACCTCTCGGTCGAACCAACCGGCCGCTGCCAGCCAGCCGGCCAGAGCACCACACGTGATCGTTCCCACGGTCATCAAACGAATTCGCAATTTCACTAGACATTCCCCCAACAGCATCCCTCAATCAGTCGAAGACGGTTCTGACGGCGCCGTGGGATCACGATCACTGTGCGCCGCTCACCGATCGGTCGCGGACACCCAACGATAAAGCATTCGGATCGAATCATCTAGGCTCTCGGCACGGCCGCGGCGATTGCCAGGGAGTTTTCGGCTGCGCGGCCGCGACGTTCTCGTGGCGCACATATGTCTGACGGGCCACCGTGACCGACTGCGTATCGCGGGTCTGCAGGGATGGATTTGTGTACAATCGAAAATCGATGCGCTGGTCGAACCTGATCGGAATTCTCAGTCTCGACGTTCCCGGAGTAATCTTGCGTGCGTGCTCTGTTTGCAGACAGCCCCGAGTTTCAGCGATTGGTCATGGGTGCCGACAAGGTCCAACTCGCGCGAATCGCCCTGGAAATCGCGTGCGATGCCTACGCCGATCTCGATATCGAAGCCTATCTCAAAAGAATCGAGGCGCTTGCGGCGCGAGCCAGTAGCCGCTTTCGTCCCGATGCCAAAGCGCGTGATATCATCGGGCAAATTAACTGGGTCCTCTTCGTCGAAGAAGGATTTGGCGGAAATCGGGAGGAATACTACGACCCACGAAATAGTTATCTCAACGAGGTGCTCGATCGGAAATTAGGGATTCCGATCAGTCTATCGGTGGTTTACTGGACAGTCGCTGAGCATTTGGGCTTGTCGATGGCCGGGGTCAATTTGCCCGCCCATTTCATGCTTCGGGTTGATGAGAATGAACGCACATGGTTCGTCGATCCGTTTCATGCCGGGGCCATCTACAATCGCCGGCGATGTGAACAAAGGCTCTCGGAGATTGCTCAACAGCCGGTCGTGCTGACGGACTCGCTCGCGGCGCCCTGTTCGATCCCGGTCGTGGTAGCCGCGGATGCTCAAGAACCTCAAAGCGATCTACTGGAATACTCAAGACGTTGCGTCCATTCTTCCCATCCAGCGACGGCTGGTCGCTCTCAGCAGGAATGAACCGACCGAGTTGCGCGACCTGGGAGTGCTTTGTGTGCAAGCCGACCTTCTGGGTCAGGCGATTGATCCCCTGGAAGCCTATCTTCAGACCGATCCTCCGAATGAAGATGCTCAAGAGATCCGAGTGTTGCTTGATGTGGTACGCCGCCAAGTGGCCCGATTGAATTAGAGGCCGTATGTATTGATGTTGGGCGCACGAGGCGGGTGACGCTGAGGTGACAGAACCTGGGCCTTGACGGTCAATGGCGCCCGGCGGCCACGAGGACCGCGTGTCGCGCGAGCGCACGCACTTGCGTTGGGTGGAGAAATGCATTTCGTCCGTATGTCCTTGGTGCGATTAAACTTACGTGTGACACAATCACAAATGCCGGATCGGCATAAACGGCTCGGCGAAAAGGCGTCCGTCGACGACAAGGGGTCGCCGGCGAAGAGGGGCCAGCAGCGAAGGGCACGAGGTTAAGGAATTGGTACAGCAGTTTTCGGGTGTTTGTACACCGCTTTCGAGGCTGAATCCTGTGTACGGTCGCTCTTATCCTCGTGGCATTCGCACCTGGCCTCTTTCTGCCGCCACTCCCGTTGCCACCAGACGCCTTTCTCCCGCCAAATTCTGGTCGAGGTCTCGCTTTTGGCATCGGCCGAAATTGAGGCTGTCTTTCTTTCCCCGCAGATGTCTGTAGCCAGTTTTATTCGTCTTCACCTTACTCTAACTCGCGTTTAGACTTGCGAGTTCAACTTTGGTCTCCTCCAGGGTATTACGTCTAGGCCGTTCCTGCTCCTGGCCGCTGACTCGGTTGTTGACCGCCGCCGCTTGCACTGTAGACTGAATTCGTTGCGGGAACCGGGCCGCTTTCCATATTTGAGTAGCACAAGGAGAGGAGTACGGCTATGTCTGATGGCGCACAGAACCTTTCTCGACGGGACATGATGCGGCTCGGGGCGACGGGTGTGGCCGCGGCAAGCATCGCCAACCTGCCGGTGATGGCGGATGAGAAGGCCGCCTCCGACAAACTGCCTAAGCGGCGATACGGCCGCACCGGTCTTGAGATCGGCTGGCTCGTGGGCGCGTCCGACTGGCCGAAGGAGCTTATTCCCAGGGCGGTGAACGCCGGAGTCAATTACTGGCACAAGGCCCAGAGGTGGAACGCCCATACGCTTCCGCCGGCCCTCAAGAGTCTGCCGAGGGAGTCGTATTATCTCGAGTGCGTCGTGGACCGCGTGAACGGGGACCATTCGCGCGGCCAGATCGATGAAGAGCAGCATTACCAGTTCGTCAAGAAATGCGTGAAGGAAGCGGGCGTCGGATACTACGACGTCTTCAAATTCCATTTCGGCTATCACTCCATCGAAGAAGTGAAGCAGAACCCAGGCATGGTCCGGGCGTTCGAGCGGCTCAAGAAGGAGGGGCTGGTCAAACACCTGGCCATTTCACAGCATCACTACAACTCGATCGGTGGGGACATGGCCTGGGAAATCCTGGGCTACCTGGCGGACAATCGACCCTACGAGGCGACCCAGTTCTTCTACACCTACGGCGACCGCAAGGAGGTCCAGGAATGGATCGACGTGGCGAAGAAGAAAGACATCGGGACCATCGCCATGAAGACGATGGGCGGTGTGGGACGTGCGGCGCAGGCTGCGGATCCGAACTTCCAGGGCAGCACCCCCGGCGCGGCGATGGTCAAGTGGCTGAAGTCAAACCAGAACCTCACCGCGGCGGTGATCGCGACCCGGAATTTTGATCAGTTCCGAGAGAATGTCGGCGCGGCCGTCAGCCTGGCCATGGGCCCGCAGGACCACGCGGCGCTCAGCCTGTTGTCCGCTCATAACAAGGGATTGACCTGCCTGTTGTGCGCCCAGTGCGTCTCCAGTTGCCCCGAACACATTGGGATTTCGGACATCTTCCGCTACGAGCGGTATGCCCGGGATTATCACGACCTCGACCGGGCGCGGAAGGAATACGCCGCCTTGACGCGGAACGGCACGTCCTGCGTCGGCTGCGGCGACTGCCTGCCGACCTGCTCGCAGGAGATCGACATCGCCGCCAAATTGAAGGATGTGCACCGGCTGCTGGGATGAGAGACCGACGTCGTGACCGGCCCTGATCCCCTTGCGCGGATTGCGTGGACAATCCGCCGCGGGTGAAGCTATTGAAGTAGAGGTGAGGTCAAGCCGGCGGGTGGCCAGGGGTTGGATGACACGTGGTTCGGTCTTCCGAACCCGGGCGACGAGCACGGGTTGAGACAACCCTTGGCACCCTGAAAGCGGCGTCCGTCTGCTGTATTTGGTGAGTTAGAGGCCGTAACGTTATCGGGCGTACCAGGATTGCGACGCTGAGATGACAAAACTCCGGCCTGGACGGTCAATCGCGGCCGTAGGCCACCACGGCCGCTTCACGCGCCGAGCGCAGAAAGTTGCGTGGGGCGGAAAAAAATCATTTCGGCCGCATGTCCTTGGGGAAAAATGTGTACGTGTGACACGGCTCTGATTGGAAGATCCGCCTTCAGCACACGTTGGTCCAATTCCTGTAAGGCCCTGTCGCCGTGAGGACGTCGCTGGTCCTTGGCAGCGTTGTACGCGCTTCTTGTTTGATTTTTTCCTGCGGCTCAGTAGAGCGAACGGTTCTCAAGTCGCGTTAATGCGGTGTGTTTAAGGTAATGTATGCAACGGACTTGCATCAGCGAGGGCCCGTCCGCCGGCATCACAATACCTTCCACGAGAATACGACCTACTACCCGATTTTCGGAAAACCTGCCGAAAACAACTCAAGAAGAGTGTGGTCCAAAGCCGATGATCTCCGATACGGCACCCGCGGAATAAAGGCGGGCGCGCCAGCGGCGATTATGCAACGTGTTCCGCATCTTTGGTTGATGTGGGGGAGCGATCAGGATGATCGGGCCTTCGTTGACTGATAGTAGCGTCAATCGCGCCGCAAAGTCTGGCCAGGAGGAGGATCACGCGTTATGCGCATCTTCAGATCGTCCAACTGCCTCCTCATCCTCGTCTGCGTCATAACCGGATGCTCGCAGACAGGAGGAGTCAGGCCCAATAGCGGCGCATCGAGTACAAGGACGGTCGCTTCGGTGGGTGACAAACCGTTGCCGATCGTCGCGGGCGAACCGGGATCGTCGTTACGCGCTTCCACCGAAGAGTTGGATCTCCCGGCCTCCACCGGCTCGCGAATCTCGGGCCGCGTTTATGACGAGGATGGCAAACCAGTGCCGAACGCGAAAGTGCGACTCGCCGTCGGCAGCTCGCCGGGCGGCAAGATCAATTACGCGATGACCGATCAATCCGGCGGCTTCACGTTGCGGGGATTGCGCGCCAATTCGTCTTATACCGTCATCGCCGAATATCAAGGCGAGGATGGATTGATGACAGGCCGAGTGGAAACCGAAGCGCCCGGTACCAACGTCCGCATCGGTCTTCAACCGCGCGACGCGAACTCGGGCCAAAACCGCTCGGCGGTCCGTCCCGCGAAACCGAGAGTCGGGCCGATCTCTACCACCGAGCCGATTGACGGCGAAGAAGACAACGGGCCTGCCAAAGCGCGGACCAAGAACGAGGATCTCGAGCCGCCAGACCAGGAAGCTGCCGCGATTCCTCGCAGATCCAATCTTCGTACCGCGCAGGTGTCGTCCGACCTTTCCTTGCCGCCGGTCCGCGCAGGTTGGAATCCGCGGCAGTCTTCCGCGGGAAGGAGGAGTCGACTGCGTCGAAAGCGCACCCGGCGAGTGATAACGAGGAATCGACCTCACAAGCCAAGACGCCCGATGACCGCGCTCCGGAACCCGACGATGACGGTCCGAATCCGCTGCCGCCGGCAATCGAGGCCGAACCGGTCAGTTCTCTCCATCGAAGCACGATCGACGAGGACAACCCCATCAAAATGGCCCGCGGTGCTTCCCGATCGCCCGTTCAGTCCAACCGAAAAACAGTCCGTGACACACTCGATCGCTCTGGCCCGCAGCCAAACAACCAAGCGGATTGGCCGGTCGAACAGGAGCCTCGGCCGATTCCCGAGGAGATCTTGCCGCGCGGGCGTGCCAACGCCGCCGAGTCATACGAGCCGACGATCGTGATCGACGGCTCCGACGCGGATTACGCTCCGAGCCGATCATCAAAGCTACCTCGGCGCGCCGCGCCGCCATCGTCGGCCGGGAGTCAGTCCTCGGATTCTGCGAGAGACCACCGATCAACGGATGCGACCGATTCAACCGACGCCGGCGGTTCGGACGATTCGCGCGAGGCCGACTTGGCGCGAAATCTCGTTCAACCGGGCCGACGTTCCCATCGACGAATCCATTCGCCGCGCCAACGCCGATGCCACGCCGAAGAACCCCCAAGTGATCACGCTCACGGGCCAGATCGAGCCCGCTAAACCGCGTCTGTCCCGATTGCTTGGAGGCACGAAACCACCGCTCGACGCGGCGGTGGGCCGGACCGTCTGTCAAATCAACCCTGCCGAAGGCCGACTTGTCGATTTTCAACTCCCCGGACTGGACGGCAAAATGGTTTCGCTGCACAACATCGACTCGGATCTGATCCTGCTCGACTTCTGGGGGAGCTGGTGCAAGCAGTGCAAGGAATCGATCCCTCACCTCGCCGAGCTCCAGGACAGGTTTGGTGGAAAACGACTTCAGGTCGTGGGGATTGCCTGCGAAAAGGGAGCTTCGATCGAGGATCGTCGGGCCAGCGCGACCAAAGGCGCCCTGGACCTCGGGATCAAATATCCGGTCGTGGTTTCCAGCATGGACGGCTCATGCCCGGTTCAGAAAGGACTTCAAGTCAAGTTCTATCCGACGATGGTCCTGCTGGACCGAAATGGCCGGCTGATTGAGCGAGTGCAAGGGGTAACCCCGATCACGCTGGCTCGCATCGACCAAGCTGTCGAATCTGCACTCCGAAACCCCGGCGCTCACCTCGAGGATGAGGGAGCCGGACGCTAGTTGGCCGAGAGCTACGCCAATCCGATGATTCGTCCTTGTTGATCGACGTCGATCCGTTCGGCGGCGGGCCGTTCGGGAAGGCCGGGCATACGGACGATATCGCCGGTCAAGGCGACGAGGAAGCCGGCTCCGGCGGCGATCTCGATGTCGCGAACCGTGAGCGTGAACCCTTTGGGCCGGCCACGCAGCTTGGGATTATCGGAGAGCGAGTCCTGCGTCTTGGCCATGCAGATCGGCAGCTCCGCGTAGCCGAGATTGGCCGCTTTGCGGAGCTTGGCGGCAGCAGCCGGCAGGATGTTCACGCCGTCGGCGCCGTACATGATCCGGGCGATCTGTTCGATCTTGCGCTCGGCCGGCCAGTCGAGCGGATAGAGGGGCTTGAACGGGGTCGCTGGCCCTGAGGCGGCCGCGACGACTTTCTCGGCCAGCTCGATCGCTCCCCGACCGCCGGCGGAAAACACGTCGGCCGTCGCGCAGGCCACCCCGCGGCCGGCGCAATAGTCATGAACGATCTTGAATTCTTCGACAGTATCGGACGTAAACTGGTTGATGGCCACCACGGTCGGCTTGTCGAAATGGGCGGCGCTGTCCAGATGAGCGGCCAGGTTTTCCAGCCCGCGTTCGACGGCCGTGGGATCGGGCTCCTTGGATTTGCTTAACTCGACCCCGCCGTGCATTTTGAGTGCCCGGATGGTGGCGACCAGCACAATCGCGGCGGGGTTCAGGTCCCGCGGCCCGGCACTTGAGGTCGAAGAACTTCTCGCCCCCCAAGTCGAAGGCGAATCCAGCCTCTGTCACGGCATAGTCGGCCATGGCCAAGGCCATGCGCGTGGCCAGGATCGAGTTGCAGCCGTGGGCGATATTGGCGAACGGGCCCCCATGGATGAACGCCGGCGTCGACTCGGTCGTCTGGACCAGGTTCGGCAACATTGCCTCATTGAGGATCGCCGTCATCGACCCAGTCACGCCGATCTCCTTGGCACGCACCGCTTCACCTTTGGGCGAATAGCCCACAAGTATCCGGTCCAAGCGAGCTCGCAAGTCGGCCGGCGAGTCGGCCAGACAAAGGATGGCCATCACTTCACTGGCTGCCGTGATATCGAAGCCCGACTCGCGCGGACCCCTTGCGAACTGCCTCCCAGCCCGATCACGATATGCCGCAGCGCCCGGTCGTTCATGTCGAGGGCGCGTTTCCAGGCCACCTTGGCCGGGTCGAGATCGAGATCGCGGAAGTGGAGCCGGTTGTCGATCGCGGCGGCCAGTAGGTTATGGGCGGCCGTGATCGCGTGGAAATCGCCGGTGAACTGGAGGTTGATCGTGTTCGAGGGCTCGACCCGGCTCGCTCCTCCACCCGTGGCGCCCCCTTTACGCCCGAAGACCGGGCCCATCGACGGCTGGCGCAAGGCCAGCGCGGACTTCTTGCCGATCCGGTGCAGCCCTTGTGAGAGTCCGATCGAGGTTGTGGTTTTTCCCTCGCCGGCCGGCGTGGGAGTGATCGCCGAGACCAGGATCAGTTTTCCCGACGGCCGCTCGGCCTCGGCCGCGTGCAGCGCATCGAGTCGCACTTTGGCCTTATCGCGCCCGTACGTCTCGAGATGGTCAGGAGCGATCCGCAGATCGCGGGCGACTTCGGTGATCGGGCGGAGCAACGCCCCGATCCATCATGTTCCAACATACGTGCAATTTCCTATCATCAACGCGGCGAATCAACCGAATCGCCGGGCTTCGTCTTCGGGGTCGAAATACTGATCGAAATAGATCCAGATTACCCGTGAATACTGCCAGATCCAGGGGGTCAATGGCAAACAAATGATCGAGGCCAGCACGACCAGCCGAAACACCGACCAGCTCCGAACGATCAGATGTTCAATCAATGTTAGCAGAGCGATCAGGGGGATTGCCAGGGCATAGCTGACGTACATGGCACCGGTGAAATAGCCCGGCTCGCCTCGGTCAAAGTCGAGTCCACACCTCGGGCAATCTTCGTTCATGACCCAGTAGCGAATGGAAGACCGGGCCTTGCCGGCAACGCGGGCAACGCTTCTTGAGAATCCCCGCGAGCGTGAAACTGTTACGTGCCGTTTCCGTAGGTTCGCCGGGCATTCTCATCACCAATCCGAAAGACGCGGGATCTCTACGCAAACGCGGTCGGGCGATGCGGCGGAATGTGTTAATCGAAGATCCGCAAACACTGATATTCTCGGTTTGATTACAGTCCTGTGCGCTTGTGCTGCAACGATACGACTGACTATGAGCTCGGCTAGATTTCCCGATGAGCCAAGCTGCTCATCATCAGTCACATCGAGGATCGCCGCACGCCTTCGCCCGCGAACCCACATCACGATCGCCATCATGAGCGGACCGGTGCATAGAACGATTGAGGAAGGCTCAGGGACGGACAGAGGAGAGAGAGCCGGGTTCTCCTGGGCGAATTCGCCGATGTTGTAGTCTGTGCCGGTGAAGTTCGCCAGCGACACGTCGAGATTCGCATTAAAAAAGAAATTCTGAAAAGCCATTCCATCGGGTTGTCCCGGGAGCTGGAACTCGATCCGGATTCCGGCATCCTTGTTGAGGTTGTCCGCGGCGACAAACTTGTTCCCGGCGGGATCAGAGGGGTTGTACACGACTTGGAACGAATCAGGCAGGTAGAGCGACAGATTGAGTACCGGATTGAAGAGATCCAGCTTCCCAATTGACAACGCCGCCCATATGGAGCATGAGGCGCGGGCGTGATCGCGTTGATTATCGAAAACGGTACGAGGACGGAAAAGCCGGGCTAGCTAATTGCGCGGCTGTCGGCTGGCTGCCTGGATTCTGGGCCATTGGCATTGGTCACGATGCCGGGGCCAAATGTTGTGAACCCCTTCGTCAGGGTGGTGAAAGTGACAAGATTCGGATTTGGATTATACACTTGCGTGGGCACGGTGATGAAAGCATTGGGCGTGGGCGCAATTCCCGCCGCCGACCAAGCTGATGTTCGGCGCACTGCGATTCAGGTCGGTCGCGACGTTCCTGAGTCCGCCGTGGTCAGTGACGAACAGGATGAGTTGCTGTTGGGCCGGGTTGGCCCCGCCGTTGATCGCCTTTCCGGCGGCGTCGATCGCGGACTTCAGGCCGAACGCGGAGCCCTCGTTTGCCCAGCCGCCTACACCGCCCCCGGTTGTGCCGATGGTCGTCACCGTGTCCAGTTTGTTATTCCAATTCGCGGAGATTGTATTTCGTATCGCCACATCCGTGCCGTTCCCCCCAGGCTGGCCGGCATAGACCAGCACCTGCCGGCTCTGGATGGGACCTCCAGCCGCGCTGGGTGCTAGCGAGAAGTTGTTCGGAGCGAGCCCACCCGAAGTCGTCGGAGTCTCGCCCGGTGCTTTCTTGGCAATCCCCGCGTTCTGCACATCCTGCGCTGGTCCCGGCCGCGGGTGTGAGGGCACTGGCCGCCGCGACATCGTAAGCCCCATACGTGGCCAACTCATTCTGGGACGTCGCCGAGAGCACTGTCGTGTTCGGGAAGACGTTGTTGAGATTGGCGCGAAGGCCTGGGCCGTATTGCCGCCGAAGCATTCCGTCAAGACGACCAGGTCTTGCGGATTGCTTGTCCCAAGGTCCGTCGTGAGCCAGGTTGAGAGGTCGGCCGAGGGGATGGAAGCGCCGTCGGTCGTTGACAGCGTCCCCACGATGATACTCCCCGCCCAGGTGGGGACGGACGTGAACACCACCACAATGGCCGCGATCACCCACGGCAAGAGGTCGCGGCGCCGCACCACGATTCGGTCGTGACTGGGAGAAACCATGTAAGCTCCTTCATACACGTGAACCGAGAACAATTCCGACAAGATAACTACGATCTCAATGCTTGAGATACTTGTCCAGCCAGTCCAGAACCTCTTGCCACCACACAACTCGGTTCTGAGCCTGGAGGATCCAGTGCCCTTCATCGGGAAACCAGACATAGCGGCTGGGAACACCTCGGGCTGCAGCGACGTGAACATACCCAGACCCTGAGCGTCGGGGACACGAAAATCGAGCTCCGTGAATCACCAATGTCGGTGTCTTGAAGTTCGCGACGAAGGCGCTGGAAGAGCGCTCGCGGTAGTGATCGGGCTTTT
>CAWAAW010000016.1:0-264870 GCA_963779785.1 uncultured Planctomycetota bacterium | reverse complement strand
GGGCCTGGAAGTAAATAAAGTGGGAAATTCAGAGACCATGCTCGGCAACCCATCGTCTCATCTGCTGATTCGACCACTTCCATTCAAACGGATGGGCATACAGTCGATTGTACTCCGGCCATGCCTGCGCCACATAAGCGATGAATTCGGCCGGACTCCGCCACGATCCTCGTTTCAGGTAATGGTAGCCGAAGGCACCGATCAGCAACTCCGCCTCGTCGAGCCACGAGGCGTGGACCGGAGTGAACCGACTCCGCCACCACCCAGAACATCCCGCCAGGTACTCGCTCGTCTTCGCGGCCGTATGAGTCGGGTCGTTATCATGGATGAGGTAGACGCCGCGCACCTGACGATGCCGACCTCGGAAGGCCTTCAGCTCCCGCACGTAGTGCTCGGCGCTCTTGGTGTCGAAGCACACGGCCTCCATCCGGCCGCTGTGAACGATGAGAAAGACCAGGATATTGACCGTCCCGTGCCGGGTGTAATCGTATTCGCGCTGTTCGATCGAGCCGGGGATCGCAGGCCGTCTCGGGTGTCGTTCCAAGACTTGGAAGTTGGGCTTCTCGTCGGCACAGACCACCCAGATGCCCTGCCGAGCCAACCGCGGGGCGTTGGCGTAGCACCAAAGGATCTTCTCGGCACGTTGCTTGAACCGGCTGTCGATCCGAGACGTCCTCCAGTACCGAGTGCGATGCGGCTGGAGGTCCACCTGGTCGAGAATGGTCCGGATCGTTCGATCGCTGATGGCCGGGACGATTCCTCGTTCAACCGCTTCGCGAGCGAGATCCTTGCTGGTCCAATGGGTGATGTGCAAGCCGACAGCAATCGGCTCCAGGCAGGCGAGTTCGACGATCTGGGGCGCTGGAGGGGGGGAAATCCGGGCCGGACGGCCCGGTCGCTGGGGCAGTTCCAAGAGTCCATCGAGCCCGCGCTGTCGGTAGCGTTGGCAGGTGCGGCGGATGGTCTCGACATCGCACTGCATCTGGAAGGCCACCACACCGGTGCGTTGCCCGTCGGCGATCGATAGGACCGTCCGAGCCCGGCGAACTTGAAACCAAGGCAGCGACTCGCTGTGGGCGATTTGTTCCAGGATGGTTCGATCATGGGGTGGAATCGTCAAGGCAGACGGTTTTCGACCACGCATGGGACGACCTCGTATGCTGGAACAAACGGAGTTCTCCAGCATAACAGGTCCGGCGAATTTCCCACTTTATTTACTTCCAGACCCACTAGGCTCCAAATTGGCCTGCTTGACCAACTCCAAGACGCTGTGCGTCCAACACTTTTCCGAGAACTTCTTGTCCTCGAAAATCACCTCTGGCGTAGCACCGACCCGCGCCAACACACGGCCTTAAGTCCGCATTCGACCGCATAACCGGCCAGATAGTAAGCGGCGGACCAACTGTGACCGTCGAGTAGGCACTTTGCGTCAACAAGCCATCGCTCCGCGAGTTGCTGCCACTCAAGCCTGTTCACCAGCCGAGTCCCCTCACAGCCTTTTCGTAGCTAGACTTCCATGCTAGTAGTTTTCGCCGCAGGCGCGAAGACCCACCCTTCCGCAGTCTCGGCTCCGATGATTTGCGCTTCGGCGCACACTCTGCCCCCAGTGCCCCATTCTCCCTCAACGTATAATCCGCGGGCACGGGCCACCGAGTTTCAGTGCACGTGCACCAAAACCGTGGGAAACCATCGAAAATCACGGGAAATCGTTAGAAACCTTGGAAATCGACTGCCGTGCGCCAAACCGCACTCACGTCCTTATTACGAAACAACTTACAATAGAGAGAAGCTCTTGGTTTGCAACCAGGAGGTTGGCGGTTCGATCCCGCTCGTCTCCACTAGTAAGTGATTACCGCAAAACGACTTACATGCGGGCCGGCGACGGGAATTCAAGTGGCACTGGGTTCGCTTGCAGAGTTGCGCCCGTTTTTGACATTGGCATGTCATTTTTCTCGGAAACTCTCCGTCGTTTGTTTTCTCGTGAGCCGTTCCGCTAAATGAATTGACGGTTTGAGGGCTCATCCAGGTCGATTACCGTAACTGGGCCTGAGCAGATCGCGTAATTGTGGTTAGCGTCGCCGCAACCGAACTTCTTCGCCGGAATTGGTTCACCGGTTTGAAACGCAGACGGAGTGCCAATGCCTTGCGAGGAAGCCAACTTCAAATTACGAGCGCGCCGCATGTACCCTCACAGCGCCGCCGGGGTTGGAATGCGTCAACAAGCAGCCGCGTGTCAGAGTGCTATTGACGTCAAAATCGCTTAATCGCAACTAAGGGACCGCTGGAAACGACAAGCTCTTTCCTCGACAATATCAAGGGACCGCGGGCACCTATGAAAACAACGGTGATCCGGGCACATTCCGGCTTAATTTCACACGGGGCAACAGCATAATGTTCATCACCCCGAAATCGACTGACGATCACTCAGCTCTTGAGCGCTGAAAGCGAGCAGTACGTTGTGCCAGCCTACCAGCGCCGTTACTCCTGGCACGAACGGCAGGTTGTTGAGCTTTTGGATGACGTTACGCTGCTCGAGGGAAACGACACGCATTTGTTCGGAAGTATCGTGTGCCTGACAGGCCACCACACCGCCGGCATCAATAAACTCGAACTCGTGGACGGCCAACAACGCCTCACCACAATCTGTATGCTGCTTGAGTGCATCTCCGACCGCCTAAAGAGAGAGGGGGAAGCAAGCGCAGCGCAGGATATCGACCATTTGCTGAAAGCCAAGGCTCTTGGGGAGCCCGCGGTTCGCAAGATCCTACTTGATTCCCTTGACGCAGATGATTTCGAAAAACACCTAGCAGGGAGCACTTTGGAGAAGCCACAGAACCCGAACTTGGCCTTGGCCTTTTCCAAACTCCGGGATTGGGTCGGCACGAAAAGTCTGACGGAACTTGGAACCTTTCTGTACCGTCTCAAAAACCAGTGCACCGTAATCCGCCTTGAGGTGAGCGACGCGAAGGACGCATTCAAGTTATTTGAAACGATCAACAATCGTGGGCTAAGATTGAGCCCGACTGACATCATCAAGAACTTTATCCTCGGAAACGCGGCAAGGTTCGGACCCGAGCCGCTAGAGTTGGCTCGAAAGCGTTGGGCGGAATTGATCATATACCTTGACGGGACCAGCGTTGACGGCTTTCTCCGCCAATTTCTCATCGCGCAGACGCAAAGACGTGTCACCGTTTCATACGTCATTCCGACGTTCAAGTCGCTCTTCATGCGCGGCGTCACCGAGGCGGCGCAATTGCCGGAACGACATTGGTACGCAGGTGAACGAGAAACCGACGAAGAAGAAGAAGGGGAAAACACCGAGAATGGCGACGTTTCGGATCCGTCGGCCGAGATCAGTCGCAGCGCGATTTCGTTTTCCGACTTTCTGGCTGACCTCGCCAAATATGCGAGGGCGTACGGCCAGATTATCATGGCCCGAACCGACGAGCCAGAGATCGACCGCCGGCTCCGCAATTTGCGCCTGATCAAGTCGCTGCAATCTTATGGCTTTTTGATGCACCTGCGGGTCGGCGGGTGCACTGGCCCGAATTTCAAAGAAATCTTGAAGCTTACCGAGGCGCTTATGGTCCGTCGGCATACCTGCCGCGAGCGTTCCAATGAGAATGACACGCTATTCGCGCGACTTTGCGGAGCAGATCCGAATAACCCGCTTCCAACAGTCGTCGAGGAATTCCGTCGGTATTCACCTCCTGACGAACGCTTCCGTGAGGCATTCTTAAAAGCGCAATTCAATCCGGCGAGCATCGAGCGAGCACGGTACTGCCTTGAGCAGTTCGAGTACCAGCGCCAGGGAAAATACCTGGAATTATTGTTAGGTGGGCCGGACTCTGTCCACGTCGAGCATATAATTCCGCAGAAAATCAAAACGAAGGGTGCGAAGAAGGAATTTGGTGATTGGACCGACTATCTCGGGACCAAATCCGAAGCCAAACATCCCGATTTTGTTTCTCGGATCGGCAACTTAACGTTGTTTGCCGGTCCGCTGAACTTTATCGCTTCAAACAACCCGTACGAACGAAAGAGGTCGGCGTACAAGAACTCGGCCATTAAGCTCACAAATTCATTGGTGGATGAGTATCCTGAGTTCAGATTCGAACAGGTCGAGGACAGATCGGCTAAGCTCGCCGACCTCGCTGTTACGCTCTGGCCTTGCCCGTAAATTAGATCGCCGAGAGCGACGAGCACTCTGCGGGTCGAAAAATTGGTACAACACGCGCCAGCACCGAGCGGCGAGACCGTACCCAAGTCGGCTCCGGTTTCGATGCAAGGGGTGCAGCTCCGGTCAGAACGCCTGTCGAATCTGATCCCAAGTCTGGGCGTCGCCTCCTGGGAATCGGTTAGAGCGTGCCAAGTTCGTCGTCGCGATGATGGCGGTATCGCCCTGGCTGGCTGGCCAGCGCCGCTTGGCCTGCAAGGATGACTCCGCGTCGAGGGCGTCAGTCGACGATGTGGGGATTCTCGACCGTCGCACCCCGGCCCAGAACTCAGCAGCCTTGACGATTGCGTCAGTCATCTTAACAGGGAGCTCGACGTCGTCGGTTGGGTCGACTGCGCCCGTCCGGTTGATCGATTTCACCTCAGATTCTATGTTAGTCGCCGAGGCAGCCGTCAGGAGGGACCTACGGCGGCACCGTCCGCGCGGCTGCGGCACGGTGCGCTGGATCGGCCTCCAGTGCATCAAGAAGAGAAACGGCTGATTGCGCGTCGGCCAAGGCAGATACTGCAATCCTCGGCGACACGAACGGGCCGGAAGTCCCGAGTTGGTAGTCCGCCGTGTTGCGCAACTGCGCGAGAGCTTCGAGCGTAAGTCCAATCCGCTTGAGGTCGGGATCGGACGCATAGACGAATTTCAGCCGGGCAAATGTATGCACCTTATCGCGAGGAGGCGCCGCGAAGCCCCACCGCCGGAGCGCGCCAAGAACTTCGTGTAACAGGGCGTAATACGCCCGACCGACGCTGGACCGCCAGTGAGCTTCGGTCGGGCCGGCCGCCAAATCTCGGCCTACATCGAGAAGCGTTCTACCGTCCATTCGCGCGATAGACCGGTAGCAGGACAAAGTTCTGGCAGACCTCGGGCGGGAACGTCGCCGCCATCCACTCGATCCAGTTTTGCTGCGTCGGGTCGTTATCAGGACCGATGTCGTCCCGGTGCGTCCAGAAAATCACCCCAGGCGGAATCCCATCCGTCGCCTCGCCTAACGCCACCTCGATCGCCGCGAGCGCCGGCACGACGTGCTTCGCCCTGTCTATCATCAACTCGAACTCCTCGCGCTGACCCACCATATCGATGAATGCCCGAGCCTCGGGTGCGATCGTCACGGGAACGGTCATCGTAGTCGACACGGAGTACTCCCGGCTTTGGACGAGAATCGCCAACTTCTGCTCTACGCCGTCTGCATCTGTTTCATGATTTTACGTCAATCGATCCCGGAGCGGAAGGCTGGCCCCGAATGCAGTTCGCTCCCAATGCTTCACGCACTTCAAGCGTGAGCCAAACATAAGCCGACGTGGCCGCTGCCGTCCCACTCTCGCTGCCGACGAGGACGCGAGCGAGAACTCTGCAATTGCAGAGATAACTCTGCAGAACTTCCGAAAAATCGATAAAACTTTGGCAAAGTTGACGTCTCCGACAAAAGTTCGTCGAGTTTAGTTTTCTGCGCAAGTTAATGTAAAATCTGAGTTTATGTCCATTTCTCTCTTGACTTTCACGAGACGCCCTCTACACTCAAACGTATCCCGTGCGAAAGGAGTTGCGCCCGCCATGATCCACATCGTTGACCCGCGACAAAACCGCCTCTTCGACCCCTTCGAGGGCGTCATACCTCCCGCCGGTCAACGGATCATCAGCTCGGGCTGGCAGGGAGTCTTTCGACACGTCCTCCTCAAACTGATGCCCGTGGGCGAACTGGCCCAGCATTTCAGCCGGGAACTGGGAGCCCCCACCAAGGAACTGTACTCGATGGCCGGCTTGGTCTTCCTGACCGACTTCTTCGACTGGACCGCCCAGGAGGCCGCCGAGGCTTACATCTTCCGCAGCGACGTCCAATACGCCCTTAACTTGGAGCCCGGCGTTGAAGTGTCGTCGCGCACCGTCGAGCGTTACCAGAAGCTCTTTCGCGAGAACGAACTGGCCGCTCAGGTCTTCCACGACGTGACGATTGGACTGGCGGAAAAGCTCGAACTCGACATCTCCCGCCAGCGGCTCGACTCGACCCACGTCTTTTCTCACATGGCCAGCTTCGGTCGCACCAAGCTGATGGCCGTGGCGATCAAGCGGTTCCTGACCCAGGTGATCCGGCATGCCCCCGAGCAGTACGCCGCGTTGCCCGCGGAGTTCCGCATGCGCTACCAACCGGCAGAATCGCAGTTGTTCGCCGGCGCCAAGGATGCCGAGGCTCGGCAGCGGTCGCGGCAGCAAGCAGCCGAGGACTTGTGCTGGATCATCGAACACTTCGCCAATTGTCCCGACATGACGGCCCGGTCGAGCTACAAGGCCCTGGTCACGATCTTCAGCCAGCAGTGCGAACTGAGTGAGGGCAAAGTCGTCGTGAAGGCCAAGACCGGCGGTGACTGCGTTCAGAACCCGTCCGACCTCGACGCCGGCTACGACGCCCACAAAGGTAAGGGCTATCAGGTGCAGATCACCGAGACGTGCAGCCCTGAGAACGAGGTGCAGTTGATCACAGGCGCCCTGCCGCAGACGTGCCGCGGAGCACGACAGCACGGCGGTGGTGCCGATGCTCGATCAACTCGAAGACTCGAAGTTGTTGCCCGAGGAGATGCTGGCCGACACGCTCTACTGCGGCGACGAGAACGTACAAGCGGCCGAGGACCGCGGCGTGGAGCTGGTGGGACCGATCCCCGGTCGGGAGCCGGCGAGCGACCCTGAGGCGCTGACGCTGGACGACTTCGCGGTGGATGAACGGACCGGGCGGGTGGAAGCCTGTCCGCAAGGGCACATGCCGCTTGTGGTCGAGCGGAACGAAGAAGCAGGCACGACGCGAATCGAGATGGCGGCGGCAGCGTGCGAAGGATGCCCGTTCCGCACCTCCGTGCCCGATCCACCAAACGCGGGATGGTCGCTACGAGCTGGATTTCACTGACAAGGATCATCGGATGGCTGGGCGTCGCCGGGAACAAGAGACACCGGTGTTCGCGGAGCGGTACAGGACGCGCTCGGGCATCGAGTCGACCAATAGCGGCTTGAAGAATCGGCTGGGGTTGGATCGCCTGCGAGTGCGAGGACGCGGGAGCGTGTTCCGTGTGATCCTGCACAAAGTGGCGGGCTGGAACGTGCTGCGGGCGGCAGCGTCGAAGAAGCTGCGCGCTGGGTGAGCCGCGAAGTGGCCCAGACGCTGAAAGGAGCTGAATCTGGGCCGACTGGGCGACTCTGCGGGCTCGTTCTGAGGCTGTCGGACGGTTTTCAGATGATTTTTCAAGGCTGGCACGGGGGTCCTCATTGTTTTGCAGCCTCGCGAGCCGCTTGAGCAAAAACAGCGCCTTTTCACATAGGCCTTCTGTCGGAAACGTCACACAATGGGTGTTGAAAATCCGTCGAAATTGATAATCTCAGTTAGTTCTCATCCAGGATTCGCTGCGTGATCTCGCGTTCGCAGATCTTGCACCACTTCCAGCGATGGTGCCCAATGAGCTCATCGAGATGTTTCAGAGCGACGCGAACCGAGCGAAACCAAATCTTCGTTTCGGTCTCGCCGACTTTCTCAAGCTTGGCACAGCGGGCGAAGTGAAGCAAGTTCGAAGGGGAACGGCCTGAACGACCCTTGCCTTTGGCCTCCGTCACCGTTCCGTGGAAAATGAATCCGATGGCTTCCAGCCGCGTCTCGAAGAATTCCTCGGCAGATTCTAGACTTCTGATCCACCGCGGTTTGTTGTTGGATCGGCATGAAAAGTTTCCCGAATCCATCCACTTTCTTCATTTGAATCATAAAAGTTAACTTAACCAAATCGCCGGCCGAATGCAAGATGAAGACGGCCGTTCGTCACCGCGAGCGCCGCATCCGCCGGAAAGTCGCTGTCGTTTCTCGAGCGAGCGAGCGAATCGGTCGGCGGAAGGCGGCCAACCGACCGTTCCGTCGCACCGGCGAAGGCGATGTCCCCGTGATTCGAGAAACCGTCGGTCATATCCGAGATCTCCCTCGCTATCGGCAGATCCTGACGAGCCTGGTGCGTTACGGTTATCAGGATGTGGTCGCCGCGCTGCACCTCGAGGGAATTGTTCGCCCGATCGAAAGAGTTGCGCTGGGACACGATGTCCCCGCCACAAGACCGGCCGCGTCGGCTTCGGCTGGTCTGCGAAGACCTGGGACCGACATTCGTGAAGTTGGGGCAGTTGCTCAGCACCAGACCCGACCTCCTTCCCGAGTCCTATACGAACGAACTGGCGGCGCTTCGGAGCGACGTCCGATCGTTTTCGTTCGACCAGGTCGAATCGATCCTGGTTGAGGCATACGCCCGTCCCGCTTGCCGAAATCTTCGTTTCGGTCGATCCGGTTCCGGTCGCCTCCGCCTCGATTTCTCAAGTCCACCGGGCTCTTCTTCGCGACGGCCGGACCGTGGCCCTCAAGGTGCGTCGGCCGGATATCGCGCAAAGTCGTCCAGGCCGACCTGGACATCATCAAAAACCTCGCGCAACTGGTGGAACGCCACCTTCCCGGGCTGGCCGTGTACAAACCGTCGATACTCGCTCGCGAGTTCGAGCGCACGATCAAGCGGGAGCTGGATTTCACGATCGAGCGGCGGACCATGCAGCGTTGCCGACTCCAGTTCGCGACGCGATCCGACCGCCCACATTCCTCAGGTATTCGAGGAGTTGTCGACGACGAGCGTGATCGGCCATGGAGTTCATCGAGGGTGTTTCGATCGACGACCTCGAAGGGATTCGGCGGATGAATATCGTGCCGAAGGATGTCGCCGCGACAGGAGCGCGAATCCTTCTGAAACAGATCTTCGAATTTGGCTTCTTTCATGCGGACCCGCATCCGGGCAATCTCCGCGTATCTGCCCGGCGGAGTCATCGCTCCACTCGACTATGGCATGTTCGGGCAGCTCGATGGCAGGACCCGGGAGCGGATCGCCGGCCTCTTGAGCGGCTTGCTGTCGCAAGACGCCGACCACGTGATCCGTGCCCTGGACGCGCTCGATATTCGGGGTGATCGGATCGATCCTCGCGGATTCCGCCGCGATGTCGGCGAAATCGTCGCGTCTTACTCCGAGCTGACGCTCGACACGATCGACCTGGGTCTACTCCTTCGCGAGCTTATCGGCGTCATCCGCGCGCACCACCTGCACATTCCGCCGGATCTGGTCCTCTTGATCCGCTCGCTCGTGACCATCGAGAGCGTCGGGCGGACCCTCGACCCTCATTTCGATATCGCGGCACACCTCTACCCCTTCATTCGCGCATCTGTCGCTCCGCCGCTTTCGTCCCGCTCGCATCTTGAGCCAGACGCTGCGAACCACCGAGGACCTGCAACGGATCGCCACACTCTTGCCCGACCTGCTCAGCCAATCCTTGGAATCGATCAAACAAGGCGAGTTGAGAGTGCGGCTCGATTTGCGGGGATTCGAGCGGATGGTCCGGCAATTAACCCGAGCCAGCAACAGCCTGGCGATCGGGATCATCATCTCCGGGCTGTTCGTCGCCTCGTCGCTGGTCTTGCGCGTCGGTTCCACGTCGCTGGCTTACGGCGGATTCGCCACCGGCTTGGTGCTCAGTCTCTGGCTGGTCTGGAACATGTCGCGCGAATGATCGATCGCGCTGCCGTCGTCAAGTACGAATGTCGCCCCATCGCCAGGTTGCGAGGGTCCCAAACCCGATCAAGGGGATCCAGGCCGCCAGCGCCGGCCCCACGATCTCGAAACTCCCCAGCTCCTGGCAAATAAAGATCGCTCCGTAGAAAATCGCCGAGTTTCCCAGGGCGAAGCCCAGGTTGATGAAGGTGTTGCGACCGAATCCACCCAGGACCAGCGGCAAGCTCATGAACAGCAAGTTGATCGCCAGGATCGGCCGGAGCAACCTCATATGAACGAACACGGACACGTTAGTCCGTTCCGACTTCGCGGTCCAGGTATTGGTGAGCGCCTGGAGCAGGTCGCGCGTGGTCGCGAAGTAATACCATGTCTGCTTGCGCGTCATTGCCTGAAACGTCAGATCCGATTTTAAAAAGTAATCACCTTGGCCCAAGTCAATTTTTCGATCGATATTCGATGTTCATTCGCAAGCATTATAGGATTATAACATAAAGGAAAAGGGGGCAGCGATGCGAGATATGCGACTTCCGAATGAGGAGACAAAATGTCGCCTTGCTCAGGAGGCTGGGAGTTGTCGGCAGGGCCGGATTCCGGCTGCCCCTCAGGCTTGTTTTGCATGACGACGTAAGCGGGATATCCTCGCAGGTCGTCGACGCGGCTCAAGATCTCGCTACTGGCCTGGAGCATCGTGTCATCGAGCGGAGGCTTGATCTTGGCCTGGCGCACCAACCATCCGCCTTTGAGGGGCGCCGTCGGGTGGTCGGGTGGGATATAGGTTGCCTGCTGGCCTTTCAAGTAGCGAATCGACCCGAAGATATCGATCGGGATCGTGACGTAGAAGGGCATGATCGTCTTCTTGTCGCGGTCGGCTTCCCGGCCGTGAAGCATGATGCCCTCGCGCATCGTATCGGGTGGAAACCGGAACTTTGCGTGTGCCGTCGTCATCGTGCGATTTCGCCAGCTCCTCGGCAAAGTAGGGCATGATGATCTCTTGGTTGGACATGGCGAGAAAGTTGACGATGACCGCGGAAACAAGCACCGGACGAATCGCTCGGTGAGTGCTGACGCCGGCGGCCAGCATGGCGAGCTGCTCGTTGTTCCGTTGCATCCAGGTTACCGTGAAGATCGCCGCCATCATCCCGATCACACCGCAGAGCTGGTCGAAGAACTGACTTTGGTGGATGAGATAATAACGGCTCATGACCTGGTGATCTCGACCATGCCGTCGGCTCGCTTGGTGAACTCGTCCAGGTTCGAGAAGGCGTCGATGACGATGTAAAGACCCACCAGCGAGAAGTAGCAGATCACATAGGCCTTGATAAATGACCAATAACGCTGGCGATCGAGGATTCGCACGCTCGTTCTCCCCATCTCGACCCAAAAAGCGACCATCACGACGTCAGACGCGCCAGGTTCGGTCATTCCAGACGGGGCTCGCGCGCTCAGTGCTTCATGACCGGCGGTAAGACAAGCCGGCCAGGATCGCCAGCAAAACATTGCCGACCCAGAGGGATACCACCGGAGGATCAGTCCCTCCTTACTCGTGTTGACCCCGAAGAGCATGAGGGGATAGTAAATAAGAATGATCGGCATGAAGCAGGTCATGAACGCACTCAAAAAGTCCCGCTTGGCGAACAAGATTCCGACCGGTGCCCCAAGAATCACGAACAACAAGCTACCCAACGCCATCGAGATACGAAGCTGCTGCTCGGTCTCGAGCTCGTTGCATCTGCTGATCCAGGCACTGTGCTGCAGGAAGGCTTGTTGCACCTCGCCCCAGTCGATTCGTTCGATTCGACCGGAGGCGATAGCGAATCCCGCCTTGATCGCCTGTCGTTCGTCGCTCCATCTTGAGCTTGAGACGATTTGCGAACGAGCTCGACGATGATCTCCTTGTTGGTGAACTCCTGAATCTTCTTGTCCATGTTGAAATGGCTATTGGGGGGAATCGGCATCTCCAGGATGTTGTTGTTGATGAGAGCGACATCGGAGTTGCGGTCAAGATGCTGCATTTCCGCATGATCGAGCGTGACACGGACCACCTTGGCGGCCAGGTCGAAATGGAGCTCGGCTTGCTTGGCCTCGATCACGGCGTCGTATTCGTTCGCCATCCTTGGCCTTATGAAGGAAGGTGGCGTCGATCATCTTGCAATCCACGACGTCACGCACCTTGATCAGGAACGGCCAATCGCCTTTGTTGAACTCGAGGTCCCGCTTGAGCAATTTGTGGAACATGTCTTCCATGTCCTTGAACAGCACCATCTTCGCGCTGTGGGTGCATCGCGGAATCCAGTCTCCGCTCAAGTAAAGAAGGCAGTACGCTCAAGCAGGCGGCGAAGAAGAGCGTCGGCCAGAGCACCGTCATCACGCTCAGACCGGCGGTTTTGACGGCGATGATCTCGTTATCGCCGGCCAGCCGGCCGTAGACGACCGTCACCGAGAAGAGAAGCGATACGGGAACGGTGTAAGGGAGGGTGCTCGGAATGACGTAGGGGACCAGGTGGACGATGTCGTTGGGCGACAGACCGATATCCCTGGCCTGCGCCGCCACCATGAACAACACGAAGACCGCGGTCATCGTCAAAAGCGCCAGCGAGAAACCGCGGAAAACCTCGCGCATGACGTAGCGTTGCAATATGCCCAAGGCGACGGCCCCTTTGTTAGCGTCCTTGCCGCGGGTCATCCGTCATGATCGGCTTTTCCGTCAAGCCGATCCCTAACCCTTCTCTTATCGCGAACTCGATGGCCGGCAACGGGGTTCAGACATGCATTCAGCGCAACTCCCAACCGGCGCGCTCCCTCGATCAATTCGGACTCGCTCGGTACTCCGAAGGTCAGTCGGATGTGGTTCTTGGGTGCCGGCGACTGGCTCCGCCGCGAACGCGTGCTCCCCGGGCACATAGATGACTCCCTCACGCACGCAACGCGGGAAAAGCGGGCCCATCGAAACCCGTATCGAGTTCTTCGGGTACCGTCATCCAGACGAACAGCCCTCCCTTGGGTACGGTCCAGTGCAGCTCCGGCTCCAGGCGCGCCCACGAACTCCTCGAGCGCCGACAGGAAAACCGTGCACTTTCGCTCGTACAGCTCCTTGAGCCGGGAAACGTGACGGTCATAACTCCCATCGGACAGGACTCGCTCGATCAGCCGCTGATTGAAATTCGCCGAGCCAAAGTCATGATTGCCTTTCAGATACAGGATCGGATCGACCAATTCTCGGGGTAAGATCCCATAGCCGATCTTCAACCCCGGGCTCAATGTTTTGCTGAAGGTCCGGGCCAGGATCACGGTATCGGCCTCGTGATCGTGGCTCCAGAGACTCGGTGGCTCACTCGCTCCGAACGATAAGCCGCGGTAGGCGGCATCCTCCAAGATGAAAATGCGATGCGTTTTGGACCATCGCCGCGCCAGATCCACCAGAGGCTTCCGACGCCCGGCAGCCAGGCTGATCCCCGTCGGATTGGCGTGCTCGGGAATCGTGTAGATCAGTTTGACTCTTTCGAGCTGACCCTCGCTTTCCAATTCGGCCAGGGTCGCTTCGAGGGCATCAAGGCATAATCCATCGTCGTCGATCGGAATCCGGATCGCCCGCGCTCCTCGCGTCTGGATCGGCCCCAGGAAAACGAAGTAGGTCGGCGACTCCACCAGAACGATATCGCCGGGATCCAGCAGCGCTTCGCAGACCAGATAGATCAACTGGGCCGAGCCATTCGTGACAACCGTTCTCGATATGGCCTCCTCGAAAGAACCCGTGCGGACGACCCTCACTCCGTTCCAGATGCTCGATCAGTCGAGCTCGCAGTCTTCGGTCGCCGATCGTCGTTCCATACTGGAGTGACCGACGGCCCTCGACCGGATCGCACAAGAGATCGGACGCGGCCCTCGCCATCTCCTCGACCGGTAACGAATGCTGATCCACGAAGCCGGCCGCGAGCGAAACAAGCCCCGGATTCTCGAGCGCCGTCTGCATGAGGTGGCTGATCGAAGAGGGTTTCGTCCGATTCGCGGCCGCGCTGAGAGGAATCCGAAGTGTCATCGTCGTGAATTGCCGAATCGTGGAATTGAGAGGCGATGCATGTTAGTTCGTACTCTATCGACCTACCCGAAGGTGTCAAGCTCGGTTGGCGGTGCCGAATGGCATCGCGAAGTTCGGCCGTTCTCCGACATCTAGCGTACGGCGAGCCGTCGTGTCCGCCTCTCCGGGGACATTCTTCGCCTGGTCAAGGTTCACGTCGCCTGAGTTTCCGCCAGTGTCGCCGATCATCGGGTCCGTGACACCGCGGCGCATTG
This sequence comes from uncultured Planctomycetota bacterium, assembly GCA_963779785.1. GTDB lineage: Bacteria > Planctomycetota > Planctomycetia > Isosphaerales > Isosphaeraceae > CAVRFS01. Next base: position 250,788 of record CAWAAW010000016.1, on the reverse strand, counting down.
ACGCAGTAGCGTCGCAGTCGGGTCGGCCCAATAGCGGGCACCGGCGCGCGGAGGCAAAACTCGATTATAAAGCAAGGTCACCGAGGCTTTGGGACGGTAGCCCCGATGCCGTTCGATCTCTTGCATGATCTCAATCAAGGGCCGATCTTGAACGACAAAACGGTAGATGCCCATCCAGGCGGGAGACCGGTCCATGCAACCGTGGCAATGGACCAGGATCGGCCAAGCCGACGGGTCGCGAGCCAGCGCGAGCGTCTGGTCCAGAAACGCACTCGATGCCGCCTCGGACGGATCCGAGGGGCTGCTCGACATAGCGAATTTCATGATCGCGAACGAACCGCAACTCATCAGGCAGCAAAGGGCTACGTTGCGAAGTGTGCTCGGGAAAAAGGTTGATGATCGTGCGAAAATGATGGCGATGCTGAGCGACACTCCAGGCCGAGCCGCGTCGGCATCGCACTGATATAAATTTTTCCCGGTACGACCTCCTTGAGCCGTGCCAGCGGTCGATGATACCAGGTCAAGCGAGATTCCCAACACCACGAGTGCCAGCCAGCATGCCGATCCCACCGGTAGGATCAACCAGCGACCGCGGAAAGAGCGTGAAACCGGAACGAGCTCGATTAACATCACGAGGACGAAGGCAACCAGCCCGCCGATCATGCACCAGCGAGGCCAGTAGCCCTGAGGCTCGACGCCGGGGATATCGAACTGGCGGGCAACGTACCAAAACGCAACCGGTGATCCAGAGCCACCGAGTACCGTTCGCCTTCGAGTGGACCCAGTATGCGATCAGACGAGCCCGGCGACGAACGAGCGTCCACCCGACGAGGCTGCTCAAGGCGACTGCTCCGCCGAAGAGCAGCCGAGCGAATAACCGGAGGCGCATCGCGAATCGGCGATGGTTCGCCAGCCCAGGCCATACCATCCGTCAACGGTTGGACCTGGCGTCGCACTATACCAGAGGGCAGCCAGGCCGACGGCGACGCCCGCCGGCCAAAGCGATCCTCCCCGCTCGAGAACCAGCCCTGCTGACGCCAGAACGACACCCGCCGCGGCGAAGTACAGCATGATGCGGTCCAGCGTGTCGCCGGGCTCGGCAAGACGATAGGCCGCCGGGGGCACCCGGCTGAAGGCGGGACGAGCCACGCTCGGGAAACTCCGGGTCGATGTCTTCATCGAAATCAACGGCGTGCCAGACGGCCGGAATCAAAAGCAGAGCCATGACCAGCCAGGGCCATCTTCGGTGGAATCGATGGGAATGCCCGCATCTCGAGACTGTCCCTGCTCATTAACGCGCCTCACAGTCCGTTGGAAGGACAACTCAATTGGCAATTGGCTCAAAGGTAATGACTCTGACCCAGGGCCGCCCTCCTCAATTCGTTTCGTCGCTTTCATGCAACCAATCTGTTAATCTCAGACCAGAAGAAGTAGTCGTTGCTGTTCGTGGGATAGCGGCGAACCTGTTCTTCCAAGATCTCCATGAACTTCTGGACCCATTCGGCCGCCTTCCCCTTCTCCGCGGCATCCTTGGGAACGTAAAAGGCGGGCCGAAACTCCATGTAGTACCGTCCATCCGGTTGCATCCGACAGAAGACCATGACAACCGGGGTCTCAGTCATCGCGGCAAGTACCACCCAGGTTGTCGAGAACCGCATGGTTTGGCCGAGAAAGCGGGCCGAATCCGTCATCTGTCCCGTCCATCGCACATCACCGGCCAAGTAAAGCAACATCCCGGCTTTGAGAGTCTTGGCAGCACGGAGGATGGAGCTGGCCGAATCGGCCGGCAGACCTTGACGCGAGATGAAGAGCTTTTCCTGTCCCAGCGGGCCATTGGACTCGAAATGACGCGACATGAAGCGCGAAATATGCCGGGGACGTTCCATGTAGAAGCGGAGAGGGAAGTTCTGGCGAAACAGCCAGTGGGCCGGGAGGAGATGAGCGCCAAAGTGGCTGGCCAGAACGATACAACCACGCCCCGGAGCGTACGCGGCGTCCAGGTTGTCCCGGCCGTTCACCACGAACATGCTCATCGGCGCGACGGTCGGGAACTCCGTCGAGCAACATGTCCCTGGTGCGCCACAGGATGTGATTGCCGGCAAGCTCCTGGCTGACGGCCCGAACATCCCATTGGCAACCGAGTACGGAACACCCACGTTCGACGGCCTCCTGAAACGACCGGCGCAGGACGGGCGACAACCGGTATTCCAGCCGGCCGAAGCCCACGAGGACGCGCGAAGCCATCGGAAGTGGAAGGGTTCTGATCACCGGTAAGACGGCTTTCAGAAAACCCTTTCGGATGTTGAGCCCCCGCCGCTCCATCGACGACTCTCCCCACCCAAGTGTGCTGGAAACACTCGTGTACGATCGACCTCCACGTCATCGAAACGCCGCCGAGCTTCACGATCGACGAGACTGCCTTCGTTCAGCCAGATAAGCCGCCAGGTCGGCAACTCGGCATAAGTGTGGCACAGCTTCCTCCTCGATGACAACCTCAAAATGGTCCTGAAGCTGGAGGATCACGGCCACGAAGTCGAGCGAGTCGATCCGCAGATCGTCGAAAAGTGAGGACTCCGCATGGATTGGGACGCGCTGAGGTATCTTCGCGGCTCTTCGCACGATTTCAGCCACTTCCAGCGATCAACGTTTTATCGGAACAGGTGTTCATCATGACGTGGTTCTCCTCAGAATCAGAGCGTTGTTGGTGCCTCCGAATCCAAAGGACGCGGTCAAGACGAATTCGAGCCGGGCGGCCCGAGCGTGGTCAGGTACGTAATCCAGATCGAGCTCCGGGTCGGGCCGTAAGTTGAGCGTCGGCGGGATGATCTGGTCACGCAACGCCCTCACCGACACGGCCGCCTCGATCGCCGAGGCCGCACCCAAACTGTGGCCCAACGCCCCCTTGATCGAGCTGATCTGCAACCGTCGCACCGACTCACCGAAAACGTCCTTAAGGACCTGGGTCTCGACTTTGTCGTTGAGAACGGTGCTTGTGCCATGAGCGTTGTAGTAATCGATCGACTCGGGTCCCAGACCCGCGCGTTTGAGCGCGCCTGCGAGACAGTACGCGATCCGCTCGCGGCATGGCATGGCCATGTGGTAGCCGTCGGAATTCGTGCACCAGCCAACGAGCTCCGCCTGCGCGTTCAAGCCCAGCCGACGGACGGCAGACTGGGTGGCCAAGACCAGAATTCCCGCGCCTTCAGCCAGGACGAAACCCGCCCTGTCGATGCTGAACGGGCGACTGGCGAGGGCTGGATTCTCCAAGCGAGCGGTCGCCGTGCCTACGTCCCAACAGGGCTTTCATTGTCGCGAAACCATTGACCACCGCTGGCGTGAATGCGCTCTCGCCCGCGCCGCAGAGAGCGATGTCGGCGTCTCCCGAGTTGAGGAACATCGCACCCAATACGATCGCGTGCCCGCCCGAGGCGCACGCGTTCGCGGGAGCCGCGCTGGGACCGTAAAGCCGCAAGTGCTGGGCAATCTGCCCGGCGGCTTGGTTGATGATCATCGCCGGCACCAGGTACGGGCTCACCGCCAGACTGCGGCGCTTGATCATCTTCGCGTGCTCGCTAATCCAGAACGTCGAGGCCGCCGAACGCGGAACCGACCACGACGGCAGCGCGATCGGGGTCGAACTGGCCCTCGAGCCGATCAAGTCCGGCATCCGCCCAGGCGGCGCGGGCGGCCGACATCGACAGGTGAAGGAACCGGCTCGAAAGCTTGGAGATCGCCGGATCTTCGGACTCGGTGCCCGGCCCGAAGTCCTCGACGAGACCGGCAAGGTCCTGAAGGAATGTCTCCGCACCCAACGAGGCGTGGCGACGAATTCCGGACCGACCGGCGATCAGCCCACGCCAGGTCGCGTCCAGATCCCGACCGAGACAGGTCGTCGCAGCATGTCCCACAACGAAAATCCGCTCCGGCATCCCGGCCTCTCATTCCGGCCATCCGCTTGAGTCACCGAACTCGCGCCAACAGGCGCATCGGTGGTCGTGAGCACCCCACTCTCCTAATCAATCGGCACAACCCTTATAACCTCTTTAGTCGAGTTTCCCGCAAGGTTGTTGACCGTCCCGGAATTGTTGTTTATCCAAGAGTTTATCAGCTTCGCTCGCCGGCCTCTTAGTTCTCACCAACGCCCCGGAATCATCGGACATAGAAGAAATACAAACTGATGCAAATCATCAAGTTCGCGGTCGCCGATCAGGCCGATCCCCATGTCGGCCTGTCCGGGACGATCAACTGCTTGTACTGGGAACGGGTCCACGCTGTTTGACCGGACTTTTGCATTCCGACGATGTGGAAGGGCAGATCGAGCGGGCCCTGGCGAGCCCGCACCGGGCGTTCCCACTCGCTTCTGTCCGCCTGCTGGCACCCCTGGATGAACAGGAGGTCTGGGGCGCTGGGGTTACCTATGAGCGCAGCAAACATGCGCGGGAGCAGGAGTCTGAGCAAGGCGGCTCGTTTTACGATCTCGTGTATCGAGCGAATCGGCCGGAGCTCTTCTTCAAGGCGACACCGAGCCGGGTCGTCGGCCCTGGTCAGCCGATCCGCGTCCGTTGCGACTCGACCTGGTGCGTACCAGAGCCCGAGCTCGCCTTGGTATTGAACCCTTCGCTTACCTTGCTTGGATTCACGATCGGCAACGACATGAGTGCGCGCGACATCGAGGGTGAGAACCCCCTCTATCTGCCGCAGGCCAAAGTGTATGCCTCTTGTTGCGCGCTCGGCCCGTCGATCACGCTGACGAAGTCCATGCCGCCGCGCTCGACGATTGGCATCCGACTCGAGATCGAACGCGGCGGCGTGACTGTCTACAAAGGAGAGACCAGCCTCGCACGGATGGCCCGTCGCCTCGAGGAATTGATCGACTGGCTGGGCCGCGACAACTGTTTCCCCAACGGAGTGATTCTCTTGACCGGTACCGGGATCGTGCCGCCCGATGAATTCAGCCTGAAGCCGGCGGATCTCGTTCGAATCTCGATCGACGGAATCGGAACTCTGGAAAACCCGGTCGTGCAGGGTGAGGGGACGTGAACGACGGATTTCGACGCCCCAAATGAAGCAGGCCGCATTCCCCTGAACGGAGAAGGCGGCCGTGTGTAAGCCGAAAGCTCGTTGGGAACTGCAAGCGTCGCGAAGACGCTCGCACAAGAAAGAGCTCACAGTCCTTGGGAGTGGAGAGCGATTCCCGTTTGCCTTGTCATTACGGCTTCGGCTTCGCCTCGTCTGTCTTGGGTGGGGTCACCGGGGGCGCCGGCGGCTTAGTCTCAGGGCCCTTGACGGTGCACCAGCGGCCGGTCCGGCCGAAGGCGCCGGCGCGGCTTCCTCGGTGTTGCAGCCAGACACGAGCCCGAGCGAAACCACCGCGGTCGCCACAACCGACGCTACCTTGAATCCAAACTTGATCGCCACGAATAGGCTCCTTGAATAGCACGCCACGAGACATGGCCTTTTGACACCCGATCCCCCTAGTTGACAGATCAATCTGGGCTGTACGTCCCAAAAGAAAAGTGGGGGAGAACCATGCCTCATATCGTAACTGAGACGGATTATAGAGGAAGACACTCAGCCCTCGCAACGGATAATCCCGTTTTTTCGGTGCAATCGTTCGAGCCGGACTCCTTGACATGATCCCTCATTGAGTCTCGTGCGGCCGAGTCAATGGCCTTAATCGCCGTCGGTAATACGCCTTTTCTGGCACGATCGGCACTTGTACTGTTAAGAACGTTTAAATGGTAGGGACTTTATTGAGATCGGGGGCTCTTTCCCGCAACGAAGGTCAAGAAGTGGACTCCAGCGTTCGATGTTATTTTTGAGAGAAGCGGCGGAGTCGCTCGTCGTCGATAATCGGGAGCGGTCTTTGGAGGAGACCTCGTCAGCCGCCCGGAAACTCACCGCTGTGAGTGACGGCGGTCACTTTCGCCGATGACGTGAATCGGGATGTCTCGACGACACAGCCGAGCAACCTAAGTTCCGACTCTTGCCGGATCGAGGCGTACCATGAATCCGACAATCAGCATGGTCGACTCTCAACACGCTGACGTCGTCGCGGTCATTGCCGACATGATTCGAAGCATCTCGGCCAAGGCGCGCGACGTGACGATCACCTCGAATTCTCGATTACAAGAAGAGCTCGCCCTCGACTCGCTCGACCTGGTCGCGGTCATCCTCCGACTTCAGGACCACTACAACGTGGAAATCGACCCCGACGAAATTTCAGCCATCACGCGCGTCAGCGACCTGGTCACCCTCGTCTCCGACGTACTCCGCTCCGCGGCGTGATCGTGTGTCGCGAGTCCAACTCGTGGATTGCCGCAGGGCAGGTTTTCGAGTCCGAGACGCGCTCCGTCGGGCTGTAAAGCCTGCCGTGCATCAAAGTCCGGTCGTGGGAACGCGCTCGTTCGACCTTGAAACACTGAAGCGTAAACTGCTTGACCGCAGGTTCTCGGTGATGCTTCTATGAGAGGAAAGCGATCGGATCGATCCCCAGCGAACGGATCTTCGTACGCATGAACGGCCGTGCCGGTTCGATGCCGAATTCGCGTCCATTGGTCGTCCTTCCGCACGAACGGATCGTTCATGAGTCCCTGGGCATTGCTCCTCTTGACGTCGATCGTGCTGCTCCTGCCTCGACTCCTGTTGCAGCAGGTCAAATCGAAATCGCGCGCTCACGGACAGCCTGAAATCCATGGCCTCTTGCGCGTGATGGAGGCGATCAACACGTTCTACTGCTGCTTTTGGCATCGATTGAGCGTGGACCGATGGGCACCGCTCCCGGTTGAAGGTCCGGCGATTCTGATCTCCAACCACACATGCGGGATCGACCACCTGTTGCTTCAGGCGGCCACTCGTCGCGTGCTCGGGTTCATGGTCGCACGAGAATACTACGAATGGCCGCTGGTTAACTGGGATCTGCCGATTCATCGGTTGCATCCCGGTGAACCGCGACGGCCGGGATTTGTCCGGCCGTTCGAGCGAGTTTGCGGGTCCTGCAGGACGGCCGTGTCCTGCCGATTTTTCCCGAAGGCCATATCACACCGGCGTCGGGCCGAAGGCTCGATGAATTGAAATCGGGTTGCGCTTACCTTGCGATTCGTGCCCAAGTACCCGTCGTACCGGCCTATATTTGTGGTACCCCGGAAACGGACGACATTCTCAAGTCACTGATGACGCCATCGCGGGCCCGCATTATTTTCGGCGAGCCGATCGACCTCTCGGAGGTCGGCCCCGACCGAGCCGGTGAAAAGAACGCGCTGGCGGAGGTCACGGAGCGATTCAAAATGGCACTGACGACTCTTCAAGCCAGGGCGTGGGCAGAGCAGGAATCGATCGACTGCGTGAACTGAATCCGACCCGGGACCGCCGTCACTCACAACGTTGAGCCTCACTCGACTGTTGCACAAGAGAATAATTGATCAAAATTTTTATTCATATGTATGAGCCGCTGACATGGACGGCAACTGTGAGCATTCAAGCCCTCGAGGAAATCCTCTCGCGATATCCATTGCGGGCTCAGCCGTTGTCGCCGCCACAATCCCTGGGCGGGGCCGGCGGGCTCAGCGGGGCACGACTCTGGCGATACCCGTCTGCGCAAGGTCCGTTGGTCCTCCGCGCCTGGCCGCCGCATGGTCCAGGCCGAGAACACATCGAGAGGGTCCATCGCTGGCTGCTCATGACGGCTGACCTGGGATTCATACCCGTTCCCATCCGCGATCATCAAGGTCGAACGATCCGGGAGTACGATGGACGACTCTGGGAAATCACTCCCTGGATGGCTGGAGCGGCCGATCTCGACCCACCCCCCAGCTCCGCTCGCCTGCGACAGGCCTTCGAGGGGTTGGCCGCATTTCATCAGCGACTCGCCAGCAGAGCGCATCGAGGGGCTGTCTCCGGGTCTCAGGCAGCGATTTCGAAGCCGTCAACCAGTTAGAGCTCGGTGGCTTCGACACACTTGAGAGAGCGATCGAGCAGCGCCGCGGACGCGACCGTTCGAACTGCGACGCCGCGGTGCTCTGGATCCGGCTGGCTCGAACCGTGGCCCCTCAGGTCCGGGAGCCCCTCCGCCAGGCGTCAAGTCGCTCGGTCATGCTCCAACCGTGCCTGCGTGACGCCCGCCCTGAGCATTTCCTATTCGAGGGGGACCAATTGAGCGGATTGGTCGACTTCGGGGCCATGGCGGTCGACTCAGTAGTGGGCGACCTCGCGCGGCTGATCGGCGAATGGTTGGACGATGATCAAGCCGGCCGGCCAGCTGGCACTCGAGTCCTACGAACAGATTCGACCTCTTGACGCCGTGGAGACGAGCTTGATCGGTCCATTCCAGTCGGCGACGGCCCTGCTGATCGGGGAACGCTGGATTCGCTGGCACTTTATCGAGGACCGCCACTTTGATGACCGATCTGGCCGTCACGCGGGGTATCGCACGCTCGCATCAAGCAGTTGGAACGGCTCGCGTTCAGCGGCCTCGACCTCGGCTCATTGACTGAACGCGAGGGAGCCGCGCGCGATTGGATCCAAGATCTGCATCAATGGTCACGCCGGTCCGTGCTCGAGTCGGTGAGCAGCCGAAGCGCCTCGTCTTGATTGATACTGACTCGACTGATCGAGAGGGCGCGACCGGTCTGAGGATCGATGGTGACAAGGGCGCCGTTGAGACGCGGATCGCCGGTGGCGACGTCGAAGTGGGTCGGCACGCACGTCAGGGTTGCCGACAGCACCCGATCGTACCGACGGCCCAGAATCGAGTCGTGGGGGCCGGTCATGCCGACATCGGTCTGGTAGGCTGTGCCATTCTTGAGGATCTGTTCATCGGCCGTGGCAACATGAGTGTGCGTACCGAGCGCGGCCGATACTCGCCCGTCGAGATAGCGACCCAGAAGCTGCTTTTCGCTGGTGGCTTCGGCATGGATGTCGACGATGACAACTCGCGTGTCCCCGCCGATGCGCTCGAGGATTCGGTCGCTGGCGCGAAACGGACAGTCGACCGGCTTCATGAACGTCCGGCCCATCACCGTGAAGACGGCGACGGGGGTTCCATCACGGGCCTTGACGAGGGCAAGCTCCGGGCCGGGCGAATCCGGTGGAAAATTGGCGGCGCGCACCACGTCGTCGGTTCGGTCGAAGACCTGGAAGATTTCGTCTTTGCGATAGACGTGATCGCCCATCGTCATGACGTCCACACCGGCTTCGATCAGTTCCTCGTAGCATTTCACGGTGAGGCCGGAGCCACCCGCGGCATTCTCGGCGTTACAAACGACCAGTCCTAACCCCCAGCGCGGAATCAGCCGAGGCAAGACCTGGCACACGATCTTACGGCCCGGCGCCCCGACCACATCACCGATGAACAGGATCTTCAACGACATCGAAGGGCTCACGAATGTGGGACAGCCGCCCTCGGCTGTCCGATCCACTCACAGCCGAGGGCGGCTGCCCCACAACAGAAAACGGATTCATCGGGCGAACTCGACGGTTCGCGTTTCGCGAAGGACTGTCACTTTGACTTCGCCGGGATAGGTCAACTGGCTTTGAATGGAACGGGCGATTTCGCGGCAGAGCTTGGCCGACTCCGCGTCGTCAAGCTGCTGGCTGTCGACGAGCACACGGATTTCGCGACCTGCCTGAATCGCATAGGCGTGGTCAACGCCCGGGAACCCCAGGGCGAGTGATTCGAGCTCCTCGAGACGGCGCACGTACTTCTCGAGCGTCTCGCGCCGGGCTCCGGGACGACTGGCGCTGATGGCATCGGCCGCGGCGACGAGCATCGTGTAGGGGGTCTCGACGCGAAGGTCGTCATGATGGCCGAGCGCGGCGTGGATGACTTCCTTGCATTCGCCGTACCGGCGTGTCAGTTCGGCCCCGATCGCGGGATGGCCTCCCTCCATCTCATGGTCGGCCGCTTTTCCGATGTCGTGCAGCAAGCCGCACCGCCGTCCCAAAGCGCCGTTCAATCCCACTTCCTCCGCCAGCAGCCCCGTCAAGAACGCCACTTCCAGCGAATGCCGCAAGACGTTCTGCGAGTAGCTGGTTCGGAAATGGAGCCGGCCCAGATAATCGAGCAATTTCTCGTGCAGACCGACGATGTTCGCCTCCAGGGCGGCCTGCTGGCCGAGGCGAAGGATATGCCGCTCCAGGTCCTCCTGGGTTTCCTTGACGATCTCCTCGATTCGCGTCGGATGAATGCGGCCGTCCTGGATCAGTTTTTCGAGTGCGATCTTGGCGACCTCGCGGCGGATGCTGTCGAAGCCGGTGACGATCACAACGCCCGGGTGTGTCGTCGACGATCACGTCGACGCCGGTGGCCTTCTCGAAGGCGCGGATGTTCCGGCCCTCGCGGCCGATGATCCGGCCCTTCATCTCGTCGTTGGAGATATCGACCGTGCTGACCGTCACCTCCGCCGTGTGCGCGGCGGCGTAGCGCTGAATCGTCGTGATCAGGATTTCGCGGCCTTTCTGCTGGCAGGTGTCACGGATCATGGTCTGGTGCTTCAAGATCAGGTTCCCACTTCGTGGCCGAGCTCGTCCTCGACCCGTTTCAACAACAGGTCGCGCGCTTCGGCGACCGAGAGGAGGCCAATCCTTTGCAAGGCATCGAGCTGGTCGGCGAGTGCCTTCTTGATTTCCGCCTTCCGCCCTTTCAGTTCCTCTTGCTGGTCGGCGAGCGAGCGCTGGACGACCTCGAAGTCTCGCTCCTTCTTATTGATCAGCTCGAGCTTCTGGTCGATCAGGTCCGATCGCTTCTCGATGCGTCGTTCCTGGTCACGCAAATCACGGCGCAAGCAGATCGATCTCGGCGTCGAGACCTTCTCGGCGCTTGAGGAGTTCCTCCTTGGCCGCGAGGTCGGCTTGCCGGCGGATCGTATCCGCCTCACGATTGGCGTTGTCGAGGATCTGATCGGCCAGTCCGCGCGCGGTCTGAGCTCGCAGCCGCGCGATCACGTACGCGCTTGCCAGCCCGCTCATCACGCCGATCAGCAGTCCGAACAGACTGCCCACGGGAACTCCGTCCACGACGCCGCCCGACCTTTCCTCGCACCGACCCCGACGCCTCCGTCGCTTCCGTCGCATGTTTCCGGAAGGACGGACCAAGCACATGCGTGGGATCGTCAATCAACCCGCCAAAGCCGATGCTCCCTCCGACCATGATCTCAGTCGTGGAGGAGCGCGTTTCCAGGAAGAACGGGCGCGGAAGGGCACGGACGCCGTCAACGGCTCAAGTGAGCATCCCCGGAACTGGCCACCTCGGGTGAGACGTCATGGTCAGGATGCAAGAGTCCGAGCGCAGATCGACTCCGAGGAGAGACTTCGTGTCAGGTCGACAGTTCGGGTCTCGTTGAGAGCGCAACTTGCCAGCAAGTCGAGCCGAAGCACCGAGACCACGCTGCCTGCCAGCGCGGTCGATCACTCGCGACGCGAGTCGCGGACCAATATGGAATCTGGCTGAAAGCCAGGTCGGAGCCGAAGACGAGCGAGAGCGCTTGCCGCGACCCTCGACCAGCCCTCGGGCAGACCGACCTGACTCGGGACGACACCACCGACCAGAGGACGGTCAGTGCCGCGATCAGCCCAGGCCAAAAGTTCGTCACACGAAGTTTCCTCGTGACCATCTCGAATCGTTCAGGGATGTTGTCGGCGCCGAACCTTGTCGAACGCTCGACGATCTCGATATAATCACTTCGACGAACGTCCGTTCGAAAGTCCGAGCATCGTTCACAATTCATCTTCAGGAACGCCCGGCCAATTCACGCCAAGTGCGCGTGGTTCAATCGAGGCATCCCACGTTGGGTTTAGAGCACACGTTGTTGAGGACGTGGGCCGAACGTCTAATGTATCAGAAGACATTCGGGGGTCAATCGCCCGGCGGTCGCGGATTCGACTCGGCTCATCGGATCAATGGGTTCGGCGGTCTTGACTGGCGGCCAGCCAGATCGCAAGAATAAACGATCATGACCGTACAGACGTTTCGCAATCTCCTGACTGAGCGACCCTTCAAGCCGTTCCGGCTGATCATGTCGAGCGGGCAAGCGTACGAGGTGCGTCATCCCGAGATGGCCATGTTGACGCGAACCGACATGCTGGTCGGCATCGATATCGAGGATGACGGCGTACCGGCCGAATTCAAGATCTGCTCGCTGCTCCACGTCACCGCCGTCGAGCCCTTGAGTCTCGGCGACGACCGGACCGATGCAGGCCGAGACGTGACGATCGCCCTTCCGTCGACTCACTTCGGCTGATCGGGCGAGTCCAGGCCTGGAGTAAAATACGCTCGGTCGCGCGTCTCCCAGTCCTGATAACCCAGCAAGTCATAGAGGTCGGCCCGGCTTTGCATCTGCCCGAGCAGATCCTGCTGGGTTCCCCGATCGTGCAGCGTCTTCAACACCAGCTCAGCCGCGTGCATCGCCGCTCGAAAGGCGGTCAGCGGATAAATCGCCGCCTTGTAACCGAGCTTCCCCAGGTCATCGAACGGGATGAGCGGACCGCGGCCGAACTCGGTCATGTTGGCCAGGAGCGGAGCATCGACGGCTTTGGCGAAAGCGAGCGAACTCCTCGACCGATTCCAGGGCTTCGGGAAAGATCATGTCGGCGCCCGCGGCCAGATACTCTCGCGCCCGTCGGACGGCCGCGTCGAAGCCTTCCACGCTTCGCGCGTCGGTCCGGGCCACGATCACGAAATCGGGATCGCGGCGGGCCGAGACGGCCGCTCGGATCTTTGCCGCCATCGCCTCGTGAATCGATCAGCGACTTTCCCGAGAGATGCCCGCACCGCTTGGGCAAGACCTGGTCCTCCAGGTGCAGGCCGGCCACGCCCGCCTCTTCGTAGAGTCGCACGGTCCGCTCGACATTGATTGCCTCGCCAAATCCTGTATCGGCGTCACACAGCACGGGAAGCGACGTCGCTCTTGCCAGCACGGCCGCTTGCTCGGCGAATTCCGTTTGCGTCAGCAGGCCGATGTCGGGTAAACCCGCCCACCCCGCGGAAAGCGCACCGCCCGAGAGATAAACCGCCTGGAAACCAATCCGTTCCACCATCTTGGCCGCCAGCGCATTGAACGCGCCCGGGATCATGATCGGGCCGGCCGACCAGGCCGCGCGTAACCGGGCTCCAGGTGTTGTCATCGCCCGGCTCCTGTCCGTTGGGATGTTCGACCTCCACAACTCTCGCTCAAACCTTGCCATCTTGCGTCGAGCCCTGTCAAGGCCCAGTGTCGAGCCGAGCAGACGTCTGCTCAGAACTGGAAGTAGATGAATTGCTGTCCGCCAAATTCTCCGGCCAAGACGATGGCATAGAAACAGGCCGTATAGAACAGGCTGCGGACATACCAAGGCGTTCGAGCAATCAGTTGGAGGTCGTCGGCGACATATTGCGAGAATTCGAATAACCCAGAGCGGGATGATCGTGACGGCGACCGGAATCAAGTAGGCCGCGGCCGGAATCGCCGGACGATGGACGATCGCCGCTAGCATCCCCGCGATTTGATCGATCGATTGCGACCGGAAAATCAGCCAGCCCAAGCACACCAGATGAAACGTCACGACGATGCGGAGACCCGTCCAGCAAGCTGCGGTCGATCGGATCGGCCGGCTGAATCCGCTCCAGCCACGGCGACGCCACCCTGTGCAATACCAGCAACACCCCATGGTAGAGACCCCAGATCACGAACGTCCACGCCGCCCCATGCCAGAGTCCCCCCAGGATCATCGTGAGCAAGAGGTTGCGATAAGTCCGCAGCGTGCCGCCCCGATTCCCACCCAAGGAAATGTAAAGGTAGTCGCGCAGCCAATGCGACAGGCTGATGTGCCAACGATTCCAGAAGTCCTTGGGACTGGTCGCGAAATAGGGGAGATTGAAGTTCAAGGATAGCTCGAAACCCAGGCACTTGGCCACGCCTCGGGCGATGTCGGTATACCCCGAGAAGTCGCGCGTAAATCTGAAACGCGAACGCATAGATCGCCAGTAGGGCCAATCCACCATCGAGAGTCTGCCACCGCCCGAACAGGTCGTTGACGATCAACGCCAGATTGTCCGCCACCACGACCTTCTTGAGCAGCCCCCAAAAAATCAAGATAGGCACCGCCGTAAAACTGATCCAGGTTAAACCGTCCGCCGAGACGCCACCTGCGGCAAGAGCGTCGTCGGCCTCATGATCGGACCCGCGACCAGATGCGGAAAGAACGAGACGAAGGTGGCAAACTCGATCAGGTTTCTCGTCGGTTTGATCTGGCGACGGTAGACGTCGATGACGTAGCTCATCGATTGAAAAGTATAGAAGGAGATGCCAATCGGTAGAGCAACTTCCAGATGGCCGAGCGGAATCGACACTCCTAACCGGGCCAGAAAACTCTGCAAACTTTCGGCGAAGAAATTGAAGTACTTGAAGTAGCCCAGAATACCGAGGTTCAGCGCCATCGAAAGCGCGACGACTCCGCGACGCCAGCGCGGATCTTCGACCCGATCGACCCAGATCCCACAAGCGTAATCCATGATCGTCGAAACGATCAGCAAGGAGAGAAACTTGGGGTTCCAGCAGCCATAGAAATAGTATGCCGGCAGTGAGCAGTAAAATGTTTTGAATGCGACGGTGCGTTGTGCAATAGCCAGTACGCGGACAGGACGATCGCGAAGAAAAGTGCGAATTGGTAAGAATTGAAGAGCATGCCACGTCCTGAGGCCCATGTCGGGCAGCTCGGTCCGAAGCCGATTCCGTCGACGTCATCCTCGCAACGACGCGCCGGCGCTGAATCAAGCAGAACAGGCAATTCCTGTCAATTCGCGACCGGCTTCGGACGTTCACGGTCCAACACGCGTTCGGCTTGACAGATCGCGCGGGATCGGAAAAATCCGGAAATCGACTCTGTCCGCTCGACGTGATGTCTTCTCCAGGGCTCACTCTGGTTGATGGTGAGGAGCAGCGATGCCTCATTCCGGCTGGTTCTGGCTGCTCTGGCTGATGGTCGTTGGATTCCCCTGGCTGCTGGCGCGAAAGGGTCGCGGGCGCGACCTCGTCACCCTGGCGATACTCGCGAACCTGCTCTATGCATGCGTTTACGTGCTGCTGGTTCCATCAGGCGACCGGTTCACAACGGCGATCGCCGCGCTTCTGTTGCTGGGTGTCAACCTGGCTGTATGGTTTGCTTCCCCATCCCTCGAGCGACGGCTCCTGAAGCTGGCTCGACGGCGGCCGGCCCTGATCTTGACCACTGTTCTGAGTGCGGGCATCATTCCACTCGGCTTGATTGAAGTGACCTGCCGGTTACTCACCGAGCTCAGGGTCTTGAAGTACCGTCAGGGAATCCAGACGGTCTGGCGATCGGGTCATGACGACTGGCGGTTGGCGACGATTACCGGCGACCAGCACCGCGAGCCCGACCCGGTCCTCTTGTGGAGGCCAGCCGCCCACAAGCCGTTCAACGCTCAACACTTCAAGGGTCCTCTGGCGGAAAACCCGAAGCCGCCGGACGTCATCCGCATCATGTGCTATGGCGACTCTCTCACCGACGGCCCACCCAAGGGGGGATGGCCAAGCTGGTTCCAAACCCTGCTAGACGAACAACCGCCCATCCCCGGTCGTCGATTTCGAAGTCATCAATGCCGGCGTCGCGGGTTACAGTTCGCACCAGGGCCTGATGCGATTCCTTCAGGAAGTCGATGAATATGACCCTGATCTGCTGCTGGTCTCGTTCGGCTGGAACGATGCAGCCGAAGCCATCGGCGAACCGGACAAGACCTTTCAAATCCCTCCCTGGCCGGTCGTAATGTGCCAGCGTGCACTTATTCGTTATCGCACATACCTGGTGTTGATGTATTATTCGCGCGGATGCCGGGCTCAACCGCCGGTAGCTAACGTCGCTGACGCACCATCCCAGGGTCAGTGTCGAAGACTATTTGAAGAATCTGGAGCGGTTTCGGGCTGAGGCCCGCAATCGCGGGATTCCGCTGGCGGTCCTCACGCGGCCCCACAAACTTCCGCCTGAATCTCTCAGCCAGAACAGAACCTGGCGCGGATCAGTGCCCAAGTACAATGCTGCTCTGGTCAACTGGGCTCAGCAACAAAACGTGCCGATGATCGATGTCCAGCGATCCTTCCAGCAACTGCCAAACACCCTCTTTTCCGACGAATGCCATCTTACGACGCAAGGCTACGAGCTGATGGCCCATTTAGTGCGCGACCAACTTGTCAGCAACCCCGACCGCTCGCCGCCTTTGGTCTGGACCGCGCGTCCGAGTCCGAAAGTTTCCCCGCCGTCGATTGAGCGGGATCAGCGCGTTTCCGCGCTTGACGTGAGCAGCTCCAAAGTTGCTGAGGACGCCTTCACTCCGCATCCAGTCGTTGGGGCCTTCCCAACAAACTGAATACTGCATGAGGCGAAGCGTCATTTTCGAGCTGGGATACCCGCTGCCAGATCTGATCGCCGTGCTCCCGGCCCAGCACCGGGTCGACCAGGCCATGAAACTTCGTTGCCAGTTGCTCGTCGGAGAGTGGGTTCTTGTCATGGCCGGGCGGATATGCGATTTCCGAGACGAGCTTGGTTCCATCGTCGAGGGTCACCGTCACGCGGTTGGGGATGCCGGCCGGGTAGCCGGCCGTGAGCTGCGGGTCTTCGACAACCGTCGTGCGGGACACGAGGTCGAGCAATGCGGGGTCCGAGAGCCGCTCCGTTGAGAACTGCTCGGCCGTGATCTTGCCGTCGACCAGGGCGACGGCCGTGCAATAGGGGAGGCTGTGGTCGGCTGTCTCGCGCGTTTTCGGACGCCACTTTTCGGGGTCCTTGCCGATGATTTCAACGGCCACGCGAAAGGTGGCGATCTCAATCGAGCGGATCCGCGCCGGATTATCGATCTGGGGGCGGAGCGCGAAGGCCGCGGCGATCGCCGACTGACTGTGGTACTCTGCCGGAACGAATTTGATCGAGGTCTTGGGCAGCATCCAGTCGTCCGCGGCCGGGCCGCCTAGCTTCGGCAGCGAGAATGGTCCTGAGACTTGTTGGACGAATCCCATCTCTCCTTCGAACAAAGGAGCTGGACCGGTCATCCCCTCGGCGGCGAGCAAGGCCGCGAACAGAGCGTTCCTCGAGGCGAACGCAAACGCACAGCCTTTCCACATGGATAGCTCGCCAGCCCGGGTCAGCCGAAGCGCGGTCCCGGTCGTGCCGGCGATTCCCAGCGCGTGAACGGTCTGGTCGTGCGACAGCCCCAGCAGCTTGGCGGCGGCGAGCGTCGCGGAGATCGACCCATAGGTGGTATGGTCCCAACCTCGGGCACGGATGCTGGTCGCGTCGCACAGTCGGCACTGAACTTCATAAGCGATAACCGCGGCCGTGATCCAGGCTTTCCCATCGGCCTGCGCGGCCTGACCGGCGGCCATAACGGCCGCCCAGTTGTCGCTGGGATGCGCCGGCTCAAGCGACAAATAGGTATCGTTGCAATCCAGGTAGCGGATATGAACCCCATTGGCGAAGGCCGCCCAATCCGGCGCGGATTGTCCACCACCAATCAGACTCACACCGGGAGCGCCTTGATACCTCCCGGCGACTTCTGCGCGATCGAGGAGGCTGGTTCGTCGAGAGCTCCGATGGCGCAAGCCAGCGAGTCCAGGAGCCGCCGACGCGCTTCCACCACGACGGTGGCCGGAAGATCCTGGAAAGTTGTGCCCAGGGCAAACGCCGCCAGCCGGTCCGCGAGGGTGTTGGACATCGATCGGCCTCACTCAAGATGCATGGACTGTTGAGTCGAGAAAACGCCGCTCATCGGCGAGATACCACGAACTTTAACGCAATGGCGGAGGAGCCGCCAGGGAGGCCGGCGCGGAGTCCCTCGGGCCGCGGGCTTCTTGGACCCCCGCGGGAGTCTGGGCGACGCCGATGTGCAGATGGAGGATGCGACGGACTTCGCGGATCGCGTCGGGGTCTTTCTGGACGCCGTGGTCCGAGCGCACCACCTTCTCGGAGTCGACGTCGTCGAGGTGCGCGCTGGGATACGCAACAACTCCGTCAGTGGTCTGTTCGACCGCGGTGGATCGCAACGAGCCGATGATTGAGTGGAATCTCGGCGGCCTTGGGTGGCGGCGGCGGTTGCATCTTCCATAGCGCCGTCAGAATCGGCGAGTCGGTCGCCAGGGTCTCGATACTACTCGGGAACCGTCTGAATTTCCGCGAATCAAAGGCATCCGGGTTGTCCTTGACGAGCTTGTACAGCAGCTTGTGAATGTGGTCGGGGTCGGAAATCAGGTTCGAGCTGACGCGCCCGACCACGCCCCGCGATAGTTCCGAACCGCTGATGCGGCGTGGCCAGGAAGACGATTCGTTTCACAAACGGCAGTGGATCGAAGAACAAATACTGATTCAGTTCGTCGAGAACCTCCTTCGGGCCGATGATGTCCTCGAATGATCGATCCGAGTACAGACGCCAGAGCCGATCTCCGCTCGAGACACCGATCGTACGGCTGAGCAAGCCGCCCATACTGTGGCCCAGGAGGACCATCTGTTCGAACTTCGGTTCCCGGCCGTCAGGGTCATACATCTGCTTGGCTTGCTTAAGGGATTCGCGAAGGCTCGCCGCGGCGATCGGGATCGGTACTCCGGTCGGGTACATGTACAGCATGAACTGATAATTGGCCTGAATCACCGGATCGCGTAACAGCTCGTTGAGCATCGGTATCCAGGCAAGGGGGGTGGAGATCAAGCCGTGGACCATCACGACCGGGATCTTGTTCGACTCGTAGGGGCGGATGAGCAGCAGGTTGGCCCGTTCGAGTGCATGTTCGGGTCGGATCAAGCCAGTCCAGCGGTATCGATCCAGATCCGTCCTCGACCACATGTAGGCCAAGGGAGTCGTGAGGTCGGTCTCGAGTGGGATGAGGTTGGGTTTCTCGCCGAAGGTTTGTTGGCGCACGGGATCGTACAAATTCAGCGTACACACCCGGGCCTTGCTGACATCAACGTTCGGATCTCGCAATCGAGAAATGGGCTCAAGGAATGCTGTCAGCGGGAAGGCCATCTCGGCCGGATAGAATTGCTCCTCGGGCTTGCGGTCGTCCCTTCTTTGCCGGCGTCTCCCGAACTCCGATCAAGGGCACTCCCAGACCATATTGAGAATAGCTCAAGGTGCTCAGGCCGGTCACCTCGAAATCCGAGGCCAGGAGGATCTTGTGGACATCCGTGGGTTTCCACGGGGAGTCATGGAGGATGATCCGCAACGATTGCTCGCGACCGTGGACCTTGAAGGGAATCACTTCTCCGTTCTGCGGCTGGATCTGCCCTTTGGTTTGAGCGGCCCGGATCAGCCGTTCGACGCCCGCGTTGTAGATCTCACACGCAGTTCGAAATCGTGGGTCGGCTTGCCCGCGGCCCGCGGCCAGAACGGGGTCGGTATCGAACAGGTAATCGTAAAGAATAAGCCGCCGCGTCAAGGAACCGGTCGATTGCCTCCGGCTTGCGCCAACGGTCGAGTCGCCTTCCTTCAATCCAGGAGAGTTCCGCCAGCGCGTAGACAAGCTCCGCCTCGGCACGCTTCTGGCGCGAACTTCTCCAGGCGGATCAAGACCTGGTTCACATCGCGTCGGTAATCGCGATCCAGTTCGTAGCGCCTGAGCGTCTCGAGCGTTCGCTCGCTGGGACGGTCGATGCCAGCGACACTGCGCTGGAACATCGCCCCGCGATCACCTCGACTGGGCGAGATCTCGATGTCCGACCAACCCACGACAAGCACCGAGACCATGACACTGATTTGAGCCAGGGGCATAGCGGGCCACTCCCTCAACCCTCGACCAGGCGTCCACCGGCCGACGCCGTCCGCGATCGGTTGGGGAATCATGACGAGGAGTCCCGAACCGGTCAATCCCGGTCGTGACATGCGGGACTCTTCGTAGAAACTTCACGAGGCTCGCGCCTGAGAACGCAGAGCACCCGCAATCCGTTATCGGCCATTCCGCGCCTGAGTGTCAAATAATCGTCAGAATCGATCAGATCCGCGAATCCTGTAACATCTAAACTTTGCCGGGCATCAGGCTGATGCGAAGTTGGGCTTAACAGCGCGAATGCGACGCCGCAGGTTTATCCCGCGAGCGCACACACTTGCGTAGGGAGGAAAACTTCATTTCGGCCGCATGTTGTTGAGAGGATATAGCTTACGTGTGACACAGGTATAATCGGAACCTCGCCAAAAAATCTCATCTCCTTAGAGCAATTTAACTTACGTGTGACACAGGTATAATCGTTAAAATCAGCTCGAAGCGGGGATCTTTGGCGTATCTCATTGTGCTAAACACACTTACGTGTGACACAGGTATAATCGTTAAAATCAGCTCGAAGCGGGGATCTTTGGCGTATCTCATTGTGCTAATTGCACTTACGTGTGACACAGGTATAATCGTTAAAGACAGACACTCCGAACATTCTGGCTGATGGGCGACAATTCGTGGGCGAAAGACGCCTACGCCGAGGCGGCCGCCGCGGAGGTCGATTCGAGATAGCGGTCGATGACGTCATCGATTGGGCCGTCGGCCATGAGCCGGCCCTGCTGGAGCCAGAGGCCCCGCGTACACAACTCCCTGAGCGATTTCATGTCATGCGAGACCAGGATCACGGCATTTGAACGATCGAGCAGACTGCGAATCCGGGATTTGGCCTTGTCGATAAACGCGGCGTCGCCGACCCCCAGCGCCTCATCCAGAATCAGGATTTCCGGGTCGACCTCGGTGGCGATCGCGAAGGCCAGCCGCATGTACATGCCGCTCGAGTAATACTTGAGAGGGAGATCGGCAAACTCGCGCAGACCGGAGAACTCGTAGATTCCGTCGACCTTGCTCAGCATTTGTTTCCGGCTGAAACCCAGCATCGCGCCATTGAGCAGGATGTTGTCGGTCCCGGAGAGCTCCGCGTTGAAGCCCGCCCCCATTTCGATCAGAGGTGCGACGTTGCCGCGGACCGTGACGGCCCCGGACGTGGGCGGATAGATTCTGGCCAGCATGCGAAGCAGAGTACTCTTGCCCGCTCCGTTACCGCCGACCACGCCCACTCGCGTCCCATGCTCAATTGTGAAAGTGATGTCGCGCAGGGCCCAGAATTCCGCCTTCGGTTCCGGGCCTTCTCGGCGCAACACCAAATCGAGCGCAGCCCGCTTGAGCGAATACTGCTTGTCGGCGTAGTTGATGAATCGGAGCGAGGCCTGATGCAGCTCGATCAGCGGGGCTCGCACCACGGGCTTGGCGGCGGCCGGTCCGCGGCGATCAGAGCCGGAAGACCATCTTGTCTTCATGAGACTTGAATATGACATAACCGATTCCCAGGCTCGTCGCCGCGATCAAGGCGGCAGCCGCCACGAGGCCGAGCCGAGGCCATTGCCCCGCGTACAAGACTTCGTGAAACAGCTCGACAAAATAGTAGGCCGGATTGAAAAGGAACCGCCAACGCGTTCTTTCCGAGAACTGTTCGCTGCTGATGGGAAAGAGGATCGGTGTGAGAAAGTACCATGCCTGCAAGAAGACCGAGACCAGGTGACCACAATCGCGAAAAAACGTGTTCGCCGTGGCCACGATCAGACTGAGGCCGAGAACGAACACGGCAACTAGTCCGATCGCCAAGGGTAGGAATAACATCGACAACGACAGTCTGGCCCCCAGCGGACCCAGGAGCAAGAATAATGCGCCGAGTGAGAGCACGAACGTCACCAAATTGATCAGGACCCTGGCGACGGGAAAGACCAGCTTGGGAAGGTAGATCTTTCGGATCAACGCTTCATTCGAAATGATGCAGACCGCACTCTCGTTCAGGCTGCTGCTCAAGAAACCCCAGGGAACCATGCCGGCGAACAAGAAGAGCGGGTAATGCTCCACCTCACTATTGAAATTCGAGAATACGCATGACAGCGTAATCATCATCAAGAGCGGGTTGAGCAGCGTCCAGACGAATCCCAGGATCGACCGCTGATACCGAACACGAAGCTCCTGAACGACCATGTTCTGAATGACCGGCCAGAATCGCACCAGCTCACGACGATCCTCAACCAGTCTGGCCATCCATAGACTCGGTCCGCGCGGCGAAGGAGGCGGCGGAAAGAATTCCGCGTGCGGGACTTTGGCACTCGTGCGAATTTCCATGCCTGGAATAATCCCATCCATGCCATTGAACCCGATCGAAATCCGTTCCGACCCGGCCTTAAAGGCGAGGCATCTTACGGAGAACAGGAACTTCAAGGAAGACCAACCACCCAAGATCGAAAACGCCCCTGCTTTCCGATCATCACCAGCTTCTCCATCTCCCGGAGTCGACATGAATGTGAAGAGTCGTCTCAATCACTGTCATCTCCCGGAGTCAGCACGCGTACACCGACGCGAGCGGCCAGGCGAAGCTTCTGGTTATTGGGGAGCTTGTTGAGGTACTGGGAACGGAGGGCGTTCAGCCAACGGATCTCTCGTCCCTCGTAACTGATAGCGACGCGGGTCAAGACCGGCCCGGGGATCGACAGGGCGCGTGCAATCCCAGTGAGTGCGTCACCGTTGTCGACGATCTGATTGAAACTAAGTCCGACCGCCTGGGCGAAGGCCGCGTAATCGATCCGAGCGATCTCCGTCGCGGTCGTGCGGCGATAAACCGGCTCCTGAAGCATTTGCATATAATGGTATGAGCCATCGTCGAGAACGAAGAACTTCACCGGCAGACCACAGCGCGCGGCTGTCGACATCTCGATGGCCGACATCAAGAAACAACCATCGCCGGTGACACAGACCACCTGGCGGTCGGGCCGAACCCGCTGCGCGCCGATGGCCGCCGGAATCGCCCAGCCCATGCTCTGATTGTCGGCGGGTGTGATGTAACGGCGAGGGCCCTGGACCTCGATGGTTTCCGAAGCCCAGTGGGTGGCCGCGGTCACGTCTACGAAGATGAGCTCGTCCGGCCCCAGGGTGGCCTTGAACTGGTTCAAGAAGAACATCGGGTCGACGCAAGGCGTGATCCGGACCGTGGCCGCCTCGCAACGATCGACCTGGCGAGATCGCTGGATCGTCTGCCAGAGGCGAGGACACGGAGCGCGGCGAATGGCTTCGCCGTCGACCAGCAGCCGATCAAAAAAAACCCGGGAATCCGCACAAAGTGTGACGTGGGCCGGCACGTTGCGTCCCAGGTTCTGGGGATTCACATCCACGTGGATCAACGCATCGTGGCGAGGAATGGCAAAAGAGGCGGTCGACACCTCGCTGAAACGGACGCCAACCGCCAGAACGAGGTCAACCTCTTTGAAGGCCGCTTCGGCGGCGCGGGTGCCCTGCTTGCCATAACCCCAGCCGACAGCCAGGGGATGCGAATCGGGTATGCATCCCTTGCCGCTCACGGAAGTGGCGACCGGCGCCTGGAGCAGCTCGGCAACCGCCGCCAGCGCGGGCCCCGCTTCAACGCAACCCAACCCCGCGTAAATCCCCACGCGTCGGCGACGGTCCATGAGATGCTGAACCACCCGGACATAGGCGGACTCATCGAAGGGGGCGGGGTAGGGGGGTGGCACCGCTTGGTCGTAGTCCCAAACCTCGGAATAAAGCGGGTAAGGGACCAGGATGGCCGCCGGCCCCGGCTCTCCCGCACGAGCAATCCGGAATGCCTCGAAGAGAGCCCCGGGAATCTCGGCTTGGTGACGGACTTCCAACAGTGCCTTGACAACCGGACGGATGAGCGCCGCGTTGGCGAGCCCATGGACCTGGCCGATTGGAGCCCTCGGTGATCGATCGATGTCGCTGATGATGCCCACCACCGGAATACTGTCGAACAGCGCTTCGCCGATCCCGGTCAATGCATTGGTCAGCCCCGGTCCAGGGACCACCGAGAAGACGCCGACTTCGCCCGTGACCCGGGCCGCTGCGTCGGCCATCACGCTTGCCGAGGCTTCGTGCGCAGTCAGCAAATACGGGACACCACGGGCCTTCAAGGCATCCCAAAGCTCGTTCGTCTGAGCCCCCGGGATCCCGAAAACACACCGAACTCCCTGACAACAGAGCGCCGCGGCCACCGCTTGCGCGCCTGTCATTTTTCCATTGTACACCCGTGCGCCTGCTGAACCGTCCCAGCTCAACGTGACCGGCCTGGGCTTGCGGGCCAACCGCCGAGACCGCCGCCACGGTGCCAACGGCGCCGAGAGCGCTCAGCACTTCACGACGGCTAACCTTGGGTGACAACGTCCCTACTCCCTTCCCGGCCGATTCGACGCACCGGCACGTAACCGACAACCGGAGGCTCGGCCACCGCTGTTGCCGGCGGCGGCCAGTCGACGGTGTTCGCCGGTCGAATCGACGGACCCTCGACCTGTACCTATCGGCCAGAGCGAGGTGAGTCCTTCGCAACGGAAACGCGCCAATCATCGTGAGGAGCCGCGGGTCCTCTCCTCTTCCTTACAATCCGACTGGTGAGACCAAGTCATAGAGTGGGAGCAATCCGGGCGAGCCCCTGGAGAACTTCGAGACTTGAAGCTCCCGGGATGTTCTCGAAGGTGGCGGATACACTCCAGCAGGATCGGGCCGTGATAACCGATCGAGTCGAGCGTCTCTCCCCAGGCGGACCAGTCGATTGTGCCGTAGCCGGGCGGCTCGTGCGAATCCTTCCGGCCGTTATTGTCGTGGACATGAGTGGTCGCAAGCAGAGAGCCGGCCGCACGTGTCTCCTCGGAGGCGTTGGTGGTGAGGTTGGCGTGCCCGGTATCCAGCGCCAGGGCCAGCCGAGGGTCGTTCAGTTCGATCAGTAGATCGGCCAGATCCGCCATCCGGCTGCCGGGATGAACGCCCGGTGGCATGTTTTCGACGCAGATCGTGACTCCGGTATCCGTTGCGTATCTCGGCGAGTGCGATCAACCCCTGGGCCAGCGCGTCGCGTCGCGGCGAGAAATCCGAGGCGATGGAGAGTCCGCCGGGATGGACGACCAAAAAAGCTGCCCCCCGCGGTCTCCAGCCAATCCACGCACGCTTTCAAGTCGTCGACCGATTCGCTGGTGAACGGAGGGATCGGTCGATCCGAGGTCGACGCGTGTCGCACGAATGGTCCGCCCTCCCCAGCAGCCGTGCGCACTGTGGATGGCGAGTCCCCGATCGGCCGACGCGCATTCGGACCAGCTCGGGATCCGGGAAGCGACTCCAATCGGGAAGAATCTCCAAGACAGTGGCGCCGATGCCGAGAGCGATATCCAACTCCGCGTCGAGCTCCCGTTCCGGAAAACCGTAGATAATCATTGTGCCAAGGGGTCTTACGGCCACGACGTCAATCCTCGAACTGCCTTTTGTCCGCGGGTCATCACAAAGCCGGCCGACCGCCGTCACGACGCATCGGTCGCCCCAGCGGTGACGAGACCTCTTGTCGAAGTTGCCGACGGAGGTCATCATAACAGCGGAGTGATTTCGGACCATTGCCAAGTTGCACGACGAACACGCCGGACCAGGTCGAGGGCGGGCCAACTCGGACGCGGAGGCAGTCGCCGTCCTCACCAAGCCGGCGATGGGCTCCGCCTCGCCATCCGCACTGCCGCCGCGGAGAAATCGAGAAGAAAGGATGAGCGCGCATGCCGCCAGCGCCGCTGGTCGATCCCGCCGCCATCGACACATCGCGTGTTCTGGTCGATCGGGATGGAATTCGGAGCTTCAATCCCCAGCGTTTCGAGATGGAACAGCTCACGGCGATCATCCACCTCGACCTCGAGGGCAAGTTGGCGATCGGCTATAAGGACGTCGAGCCCGACGAATTCTGGGTCCGCGGGCACATGCCGGATTACCCGTTGATGCCAGGCGTGATGATTTGCGAGGCGGCCGCGCAGCTCTCCAGCTATTTCTGCAAACAAGTGCGAATGCTCGACGTCGGATTCATCGCGTTCGGCGGCATGGAAGACGTTCGGTTTCGCGGCCAGGTCCGGATCGGCGATCGACTCGTGCTCGTGTGCAAGGCGTTGCGACTACATCGCCGTCATACGATCTTCGATTGTCAGGGTTTTGTCGGCACCAACATGGTCTTCCACGGCAAGATCATCGGTGTCCCCATCGCCGGTCCTGCCGAAACGGCCGAGGCGACCTGACCTGACCGGTCAATCGACCGCGCCAAAAATGTCACGCTCTCGACCTCAGATCGACGTTTCGTCCTCATTGATCGACCCAGCCCAACCGATCGAGGAATCCCTGATCGACTGGACGGCTCTTTTCGGCAACGACCGACCCGTCGAGCTGGAGATCGGATCCGGCAAGGGTCTGTTCCTGGTCAACTCCGCCTCGGCACATCCTGGGCACAACTTTCTGGGGATCGAACTCTCACGGAAGTATGCGCGGCTCTGCGCCGAAAGGTTGGTGCCAGCGAGATCTCCAACGCCAAGGTGTGGCGCGGCGACGCCCGAGTTGTACTGACGCGACATGTTCCGGGACTGAGCCTCCGCGCAGTCCATGTCTATTTCCCAGACCCGTGGTGGAAGAAGCGGCACAAAAAACGCCGGGTGTTCACCGCCTCGCTCGTGACCGAAATCGAACGAACGCTCGAAACCGGGGGGCAGCTTCAGGTCGCCAGCGACGTCGAGGAGTACTTCGCGTTAATTCGGGGCCTCATCGCAGCTCATCCTCGGTTCCTGGACGTGCCCATCCCCGAGCCCAAAGAAGCCCAGCATCCTTCCGACTATCTCACCAATTTCGAGCGGAAATATCGGATCGAGGGGCGACCGATCTACCGAGCCGACTACGTGCTTGACCGTGTCGACTCGGAATGTTAACACCCGTACACATCCCGGGTTCGGCTCGGGTCAAGGTAACGATGAGGGGAGACTTGGGTAGCGACGGTCGCCGGACAGAACCGACGCCTACCGGACTTGTTAGGAGGGAGCTCCGTCTCCCGATCCGAGTTCTCGCGTTGTATCGGGCCCTGATAAGTTAGTGCGATGGAGCCGGTATTTGCGTGGGCTCAATGCTCTGGAGTACACTCATTGAACCTGGACGAAGGAGAGGCAATCCTCAATCTGCAGGTTGGAGTCACGGTTTCAGCAGGTCCTGTGCACATAAAGGCATTACTCCAACCCGTCATACCAAGGTTGACGGACCGCTAGCCGCTAGTTATCAGTTGTTAGTTTAGGGATGGTAACGGGTTGCAAGTTACGAACTGGATCCTTTCGATCAACCAGCAACGAACAACTTGCAACAATCTTCCCGATCCGTCAGGAAATCCCGGCGATGAAGCATCTTCTTTCGTTCAAGAACTGGTCGGCCGAGGACCTTCTCTACGTGCATCGAGCTCGCGTCCGCTCTCAAGGCTGAACCGCAAGAATATCATTCATGCATGAAGCATAAGACGCTGGCGATGATTTTTCAGAAGACGTCGACGAGGACCCGAACCTCGTTCGCGGCCGGGATGCACCAGCTCGGTGGTTCGTTCGTGGAGTTGGACTGGCAAAAGAGCAATTTCACGATGGGGTCGGTCGCGGATGAAACCCGTTGTCTCGATCGCTACGTCGATATCATCATGGCGCGACTCCTGCGGTATGCAGGACATCGACGAGATGGCGAGTGTCTCGCGAGTTCCCGTGATGAACGGCTGCTGCAATCGGTACCACCCATGCCAGATCCTGGCGGATCTGTTGACGATCCGCGAGAAGTTTCAACGCTTCGAGGGAGTCGTGCTCGCCTACTTGGGGGCACTCAACAACGTGGCGAATTCCCTGCTGGACGGCTGCATCAAGCTGGGAATGGAAGTCGTTCTGGTGACACCCGACCAGCCCGAAACCGCAATCGACCCGGACACTTTGGAATCATGCCCGACGGTCGGGGCGCTATCACCTCACTTCCGATGTGAAGAGCCGGTGTCGAGAGCGCGTCGATCGTGTATACGGACACCTGGGTGAACATGGAGGTCTTCAACGACCCGTCATTTCAGACATAAAAGAACAGCGAATTCCGCTTGTTTCAGCCCTACCAACTGAACATGGAGTTGCTGCGAAATTCGCGAGCCCTGATCATGCACTGTCTGCCGGCTCATCGGGGATATGAGATCACGACCGAGGCTCTCGAAAGCGATCGGTCGATCGTCTTCGACCAGGCGGAGAACCGCCTGCACGCTCAAAAGGCCGCCATCCTCCGTTGCCTGGAAGGGTAAATGACGCGACTCTTGGCGATAAGTCAAGCCAGCGGCCCGATCGGGAACTGGCTCGTAGGCACGCCGGCCGTTGGCCCGGTTTGATGGGGCGGCCGGATCTTTTTCGAGCTGATAGAGGCACTGGCCGGTTCAGGTGGGATAATGGCCCGTGATACAGGCGCGGCAAAGGCGATCGGGCGAGAGGCTGACCGAGCGCGCGATCGCCTCGACGGGAAGGTACCGAAGGCTGTCGGCCCCGAGTTCCTTGGCCATTCGCTTCTGGGCTTCCTCGGAGACCGTGCCGTCCGGCATGTCGACGAACGGGCTGGCGAAGAGCTCAGACTTCCGTGACATGTCGATGCCATAGAAGCAGGGCGCGATGATCGGCGGGCAAGCGACTCGCAGATGAATCTCGCGGGCCCCTCCACGGTCGCGGATCTCATGCACGAGTGCGCGCATCGTCGTCGAGCGGACGATGCTGTCCTCGACGAGCAAGACCCGTTTTCCGGCCAGCACCTCAGGCAGTGGTGTGTACTTGAGTCGAGCCTTGGCCGTGCGGTCGGCCGTTCCCTCGATGAACGTCCGGCCCATGTACCGGTTGCGCATCAACCCCTCGACGAGGGAATCCCCAGCGAGAAGGCCATCGCGTCGGCCGCGGCCTTGGCCGTATCCGGCACCGGGACAACGATCGTATCGGCGCCCAACGGCACATCTTCCAGGCGGGCCAGCTCCTTGCCCAGGGCCGCACGGCTCAGGTAGACCGATCGGTCGTCGAGCGTGCTGGCGACATTGGCGAAATAGATCCACTCGAAGAAACAATGCGCCTGGCGGGGCGACGGGGCGAACCGCTCGATGCGCACCCCTTTGTGATTGGCCACGACCAACGTTCCGGGATCGAGCGACCGGATGTTGCGAAAGCCGAGATTGGCCAGTGGGACACTCTCGCTGGCCGCTCGCAAACAGAGGGCCGTGCTCGGCGATGCAGAGTGGCCGGAACCCGAGCGGGTCGCGGGCCACCACGAGCTCCCCGTGGGCCGTGATCAAGACGATGTTGTAAGCTCCGTCGAACCGTTCCGCTAACCGGCCGAAAACGCCGACCCAGTCGGGCTCCTGCTCCTCGGACTGCAACTCGTACGCCAACGAGTGCATGATGATTTCGGTGTCGGTATCTCGCTTCAGGTGGTAATCGCCTTTGGCGAGCAACTCTTCTTTGAGCTCCTCGTAGTTAGCCAGTTGACCGTTGAACGCAAAGGCGAACCATTTGGCTTTGCGGCCGTGGTCGCGCTCGAACGGCTGGGCGTCGTTGCGTTCGTTGCCCCCGCATGTGGCGTAACGCACGTGGCCGATCGCGACCGGCCCGTCCACCTGTCGCATGATCGCCTCGAATTCCTCCCGGTGATTGAGCCGGAAGGCTTCGGCGACCGTGCCGACTTCCTTATGGATCTTGATCAACGCGTTGCGGTCCGGCCGGTAGCTGGCCATCCCCGCGGCGAGTTGTCCCCGGTTTTGCATGTCCAGCAACATTCGCGGCACCAAGAGTGCCACGCTGTCCACATCGCCAGGAACCGGGGCTAAGGAGGAGACCGATCGTCCCGCGGCATGATAAACAGCCGCCACACCGCACTCATGGTGCAATTCACCCATGTGCTCGATTCCACCCCGATGTAGGACGACCCAGCCCGCAGTCGGGCGCGTGGTACGAAACCGGTCAGCCCGGACCTGAGTTTCTCTAGGCCGATAGGCGAATCACATTATAATGACCACGAGACCTACCGACAACCTTCATGCTGGAAGGGGATTCGGCCCGAGGTCGGCGGAACCGGCAAACTCGGAAACCACGCCCCGTACAAATCCTAGCTTCCGAGACCCAGAATCGTGAACGATGAGAGCGATTCTCGGTTTCCCACGACCGCACGGCCGTCGGAATCTCCCTCGGGACCGAACCCGATGACGGTGCCGACATCATTGGTGCGCGACCTGGTGCGCGACGAGGTCGTGCTCTCGGCCCGCACCTGGGTGGTCAAAGTCGGCACGAGCGTCCTGACCGGTCCGGATGGAACGCTCGACCCGGCGCGAATCGATCACCTGGCCGAGCAGATCAGCACGGTGATGGACCGCGGGTGCAAGGTGGCACTGGTCAGCTCGGGCGCGGTCGGCGCGGGGATGGGACAGCTTGGATGGAAGCGCCGGCCTGATAATCTGCCTCAGCTCCAAGCGGCCGCCGCGGTTGGCCAGGCCTACTTGATCCGCGCCTACGACGAAGGCTTGCGCCGCCACCGCCGTCACGCCGCCCAACTGCTCCTGACCCACGAGGATTTTGACAGCCGGCCGCGCTACCTCAACATGCGTAACACGTTGCACGCGCTGTTCGAGTGCTGACGCCGTGCCGATCATTAACGAAAACGACACGATCAGCGTCGACGAGATCAAGTTCGGCGACAATGACCGGCTGGCGGCCATGGTGACCAACTTGCTCCAGGCGCCGCTCCTGGTGATCTTGAGCGTGGTCGACGGCTTGTATCGCGCCGATCCCACTCCGTCGACCGATCCCGAAATCGTTCGCCTGGTGCCGCAGATCGACGACCAGGTGCTCTCCCTGGCGGGTACCGGCCGCAGCTCGCTGGGCACCGGCGGCATGCAAAGCAAGCTCGCCGCGGCGCGGCTCGTTACGCAAGCCGGCGGCTCCGTGATCATCGCATCGGGAACCAAGCCCGAACCCTTGACCCGCATCCTCGCGGGCGAGCCAGTCGGAACCTTGTTTCTGGCACACGGAACGTCCCATCGAGCACGAAAACGTTGGATCGGCCTGACAGCACGACCCCGCGGTCATTACACAGTCGACGCCGGCGCGCGCAGGCGCTGGAATCGGGCTCGAAGAGCTTACTCGCCATTGGCATCCTCGAAGTCGTTGGCGAATTCGAGAAAGGCGACGTCGTCGGGATTCGCGACCCGGCCGGTCAAGAGTTCGCTCGTGGACTCACGAACTACGCCACGCAGGATGCCCTCCGCATCCGCGGCCTTCGTACCCACGAGGCCCGTCAAACACTCGGCTCAACCCTCTACGACGAAGTCGTTCACCGCGATAACCTCGTGCTCATCGTCTGAGCGAACCGGCGACCCTAGGCTGATTTACGCTCGTGAATCCGCGCCGGTCACGGCATGACCAGGTCCTTGAACTCGAAGGGCAGGTTCAGGGTAGCACGGGTCAGGGTGTAGTAGCGCAGCTCCTTCGGTTGGGTCGTCTTGGGGAGTTTCGTCAAAGTGAGCGTGACGCGGGCCGTATCGTGGTCGGCGTCCGAGGAGAACCAAGGGATCAACTGCCCGCGGGTATCGACCACTTCGATTTGAAGGTGTTGAGGATCGGTTCGTTGCAAGACCCTGCTGAACCCGTCCACGTCACTCCGTGTCCCGGAACTTCCTGCTCGTTCGCTTTCACAGAAAGTTCGACGAGGGAATTGCGGCTATTGGGCAAGGTCCTGATGTCGTGGACGGTCAACTGGACCTCGCCATTCTCGACGGCTTTGCCAACGCCGTTGATCAGGGAGACGACCAGTGGGTTCGGCTTGCGCGACGAGATCGTCACGGGGATGATGCCGCGAAGCTTCTTGATCGATTCGCCGGCCGAGTCGGGCCGGTGCAACGGAGCCTGGAGTTGCATGACCGGTCCGTTCGCCATGCCGAAATAGCCGGCCGATCGGTTGTAGGCAGGTCCGTCGCTGGCGACCGGGGTCAACGAATTCCCACGGTTATCGACGGCTTCGATCACCTGCAACGGCCCGTTCTGATACAAGGAAAGTCGCGGCTCGGCCGCCACCAGCAAGCGAGCGGAAAACTGAACGTTTGCAACCGGATTGAACTGAGCGGGGACTCCAGCCGTGCCGAGTCCAACCCGTTTGCCGCCTTCCTGAAACGGAAGGTCGGCGATTCCACCAGTCCCGTCGTAATTGACATCGCGCTGGTAGTGAAGGCCAAGCAGGCTGACACGGAACGGACCGTGGTCGGAAGTCGGCGTGTTCGAGCGAATCGTGCCATCGGCCGGCGAGAACGTCGGCTCGCGCTGCCCGGCGTACCCACTCATCCCCGGATTGTACTGTAAGCCGGCCACGTCCCGAAGTTGATCGACGGCTCTCCAAAAATCGACCGCTTGCGTCATGTGCAAGGTCACTCGCGTGGATTTCCATCGCGGTAGGTTTTCGGGAGACAACGCGACTTTGAAGCCGGCTTGGAGACTGAATGACCGTACCGCGTCGATGAGCGGCATGCGATCGAAATCCAGCCGGACCCGCGTTGGCTCGATGAGCAGAGCACCCTCGATCTTTTGAATCAGGCCCGATGCTCGGGTTCGGACCTCGAGGTCGCGCGAGTTACGGGCGGCGAGCAGTGCTGGCAAGGCCGCGCGGCCCAGGTGCTCAAGCGCCTCGGCGGCCTTTTCACGGTCCGCATACCGATTCGCGCCTAATCGAGCGACGAGTGCCAACGGATCCCGATCGACGTCCGGACCGGATGGTTGCACTTGCACCAACAGCAATGTCACGATGAGGTTCGCAAGGCACATCGAGTCTCTCCAAAGCTTGACCAAACCGCCGAAACAACTGACTCGCAACGAACCAATCCCGCTCGGAACATCAGCGTCCTCTCATCATAGCCGATTCTGGGCGGGATTCCACTCGCGAGTCGCGAACGGCGTCGATTGGGCTCTTGATTTGGACACCTTGGAAATCCAAAAGTCGCCGTCGAGCAGCGCAGGACCGATCGTGGCGCAACCATTAAAGTCGTGTTGACCCTAAAGAGCTTCCGCGGATTACGCTTGACAACTGAAGCGGGTGGTGGTCACGGCCGAATTGTTTGTTACAATACAATAGTTGACACGCGGTGAGTATCCGTCTCAACGTGAGGTGATCGCTGCCCACGGCCATTTTACTCAGCACTCGGTCAGAACTGACTTCTACCTATCAAGATGCTGAAAGCCGGGAGACCGAATATGACCTCAACGCATGGGAGTTGGCTTCGTCGGCTGATCGCCGCGGTGACCCTCGGAGCATCGGTGATGGGGACGACAACGGTTTGGGCGCAGGGTTTCGGTCCCGACCCTTTCCGTCCGTACAACAGCCAGTATGAACCCTACGTCCGTGCGATCGGCCCGGCAAGTCCGGCCGCGGGCCAGAGCGCGCCGATGAACGCCATCGGGAACCGCAGCGCCAACCAGTTCCAGAGCTTCCTGAATGAGTTGCAGGGGCCAGCGAACACGTTCGATCCAACGGGCGACCGTTTTGGCATTGGCCAGCCCTATTATCGGTCAACCGTCGATCCCGCTTTTTCGAAACTCTACAGACCGGCCTTTTTGCCCAGAGAGAAGGCGGAGAGGTCGTTCGAGGAGACGCAACGACTGATCAACGACAAGTACTTCGCCTACTTTGAAGAGAAAGACCCGAGGAAGCGCGCTCGCCTACTCAGGGATTTCAATCAGGCGCAGCGCGAGTCTCCCGTGCTTTCTCAGCCCGCCGAGAAGATCCAGCGCGCATCCTGGAATCGGCGACCGGAACCGAGTCAGAACCGCGTTCGAGAACGACCGGTCGAAGCACGGACTCTAACAGTCCCACCGCCTCGCCCAGGCGCACGCTCGGTTCTGTCGGGTCCTCACTCGGAAGCGGTTCTCGATCGCTGCCTCCAGCTCCCGCCCTGCCGTTGGGCATATCGAGCGGCACTGGTACGCGGCGCACTCCGCTCGACGTTTTGAACCGCGCGCGCAGACCGAGCAACAGCCAGTCCAAGCCGGCGGCAAAAGGTGCGAAAGACACTCGATCCAGTTCGCTCCCACCTGTACCGAGACTATCGCCAAGCGACGACGAGTAACGCATTTGCCGCGCTCATCGATGGACGACTCTTGCTGCTCCCCACCAGCAACGGGAATCGCTAGCCGTCCAACAACGTTGGTTTGACGGGTTGGAGTACCGCCTTCAGGCGGAACGGACCGGCTGAAACCGGGAGTCCAACCTGTTATTTGCAGATCGACGACCCACTAACTCGTTGACGGTCGCTGGTTGATGCTTACAATAGGGCTCGACTTCAAGACGGTGATTGATCTCCCAACGTGTCGGCTTTCACCATGGGCATTCTCGAGCGCCCTCGCTCAGAACACGTGCAAGGTCGGGAAATTTGAAAAATGATGTCGAGCCGGTTCGAACCTGGCGACAGCCGGGGTTTTTTTTGGTAAGACTTTGTGAAAGCCTTCACAAAGGTCTAGAAGCGGATCGAGGGTCAGAGAGGGCCGTGGATCGATGGGCACGGAATTCACACCGGTCTTTCTGTTCCTGATCGTGGCGATTGCGATCGCCGCGGGAATGATCATTGCGAGCGCCTGGCTCGCTCCGCAAAAAACGACCAAAGTGAAACAAATGCCGTACGAATCGGGCATGGATCCGATCGGCGACGCTCGACAACGGTTTGACGTACGGTACTATCTGGTGGCGATTGTCTTTCTGCTCTTCGACGTCGAGCTCTTGTTCCTTTATCCTTGGGCCGTGGCGCAGTGGAGTGCGGGTATAACGCCGGCGGACAAGCGAGCTTGCCGTCAACGCGGCCGGGATTCCCGCCGAATTTCGAGGCTTGGTCTTCGGGGAAATCCTGCTGTTCATCTTGATCCTGGCAGCGGCCTTCGCCTACGCGTGGCGGAAAGGGGTTTTCGAATGGCGCGTAGGCAGCAACACCGACCGACAGGCGAGCGCCGGGCGACCGACCGCGCCAACCCTGGCGATCAAGCCCGCGGGCTCACTCGAGATTCCCGAGAACACGATCCTGTCGACGCTCGACTCGGTCATCAACTGGTGCCGAAAATACAGCCTTTGGCCCATGCCGTTCGCGACGGCGTGCTGCGGAATCGAGCTGATGGCGGTCGGCGCCAGCCGGTTCGATATCGCTCGGTTTGGGGCCGAGGTCATGCGATTCAGTCCTCGCCAGTGCGACTTGATGATCGTCGCCGGCCGCGTGGCCATGAAGATGATGCCGGTCCTGCAACGGATCTGGCTGCAGATGCCCGAGCCGAAATGGTGCATCAGCATGGGCGCGTGTGCGTCGACGGGTGGGATCTTCGATACCTATGCCGTCGTGCAAGGAATCGACCGGTTCATTCCCGTTGATGTTTATATTCCGGGATGTCCTCCCCGTCCGGAACAGATTCTTCGGGCGCTCATCGATATCCAGGAAAAGATCCAGAAGGGCGGATCGCTTCGCGGTACGGCCCTCCCTGAGATGCTGGAACGTGAGAAGTACATGCTCGAAGAACGCAACGCCACGCTGGGGTTGGCCACGGCCGGCGAGCGCGGCAATGAGGATCGCTTCGGCTATCGCTTGCCAGGGGGCCCAGCGCAGCTCGGAGCACATGAATCGAACTGACCAGTTCAGTCAGTCATCGGTCAGTCGTCATTGGTCATTTGTGATCCAGTGACCATTGACCGAAGCGAAGTGACTTCAGACTAAGGGTCCAATGAGCGACGTGAATTCCGCTGTAGCCGATCAAAACGCCTCGACGCTGGCCAAGCTTGCCGAGCTGACTGGGTGATGGCGTCTTCAGCACCTCACGCTTTCGCGGAAACCTTCGTTTGTTCGTGCCGCCGGCACGCGTTGGAACAGGTGTTGAGGATTCTCCGGAGCGAGTGCGGCTTCGCCATGCTTTCCGAGCTCGGAGCGACCGACTACCTCGGATATCCGGGTCGGACCCGCCCGAGGTTCGAGGTGCACTACGTGCTGCTCAATCTGGATACGTCCGAGCGGGTCATCGTCAAGGCCGGCGTGGACGACCCCGATCCGGCGCTGCCGACAGCCGTGGGCATCTGGCCGGGAGCGGACTGGATGGAACGCGAGGTGTACGATCTGTTCGGCATCAAGTTCAACGGCCATCCCGATCTGCGTCGGATCCTCATGCCCGAGGAGTTCACGGCGCATCCGCTCCGCAAGGATTATCCGCTTCGTGGACGCGGCGAACGGCATAACTTCCCTCGACTTTCGCGAGGGGACTCATGACGACTGGCCACGATCAGCACCATCGAGACAGGATGACGTGATGTCGACCGAATTGCTCGACGAGCCGGAGCTTCAAACCGAGTCGAGGCAGGCCACCTGGACCCTCAACTTCGGGCCTCAGCATCCCGCGACTCACACGACGTTGCGGCTGATCCTCGAGTTGGACGGCGAACGGATCATCAAGTCCACACCGGACATCGGCTATTTGCACTCCGGCTTCGAGAAGCTAGGCGAACACCTGAACTTCAACCAGTACGTGACGGTGGTCGATCGCAAGAACTATATCAGCCCGCCGATGAACGAGGTAGCGTGGCACCACGCGGTGGAAAAGTTGCTGGACATCGAGCTGACACCGAGGTGTCAGTACATCAGAGTGATCATTTCCGAGCTGGCTCGGATCAGCGATCACTTGCTCTGCACGGGCGCGGCCGCTCTCGACCTGGGCGCGTTCACGGCCTTTCTGTTCGCCTTCAACTTGAGGGAGCTGATCTACGACGTCTATGAGGAGATGTCGGGCTATCGGTTCCATCCCGGCTACACGCGGGTTGGGGGCGTGCTCTACGACTTCAACGATCGCGTCATTAATAAGATCCGAGCCGTGCTGAAGAGCTTCCCCAAGGTTTACGCCGACATGGAGAAGCTCCTGTTTCGCAACCGGATTTTTCTTGACCGGCTCCGAAACATCGGCGTCCTGAGCAAGGCCGACGCAATCGCTTATTCCTGCACGGGCCCGATCGCCCGGGCTAGCGGCGTCACGTATGACCTGAGAAAAGACGAGCCCTACCTCGTCTATCCCGAGTTCGACTTCGAGGTCCCGTACACGGTCGAGGGAGATTGCTGGGCCCGGTTCATCGTGCGTATGGAGGAGATGCGGCAGAGTCACCAGATTCTCGAGCAAGCCATCAAGAAGCTGCCGGCCGGTCCTGTGAATGTGCCGATTGCCGACAAATATCCCGCTCCCCGACAAGCTGACCGCTTACAACAGCATGGAAGGCTTGATTCAGCATTTCGAGCTGATCATGCCCAACCGCGGGACGGAATCGCCGCGCGACGAGGTTTACGCCGCCATTGAAAGCCCCAACGGCGAGTTGGGCTATTATCTGGTCGGCGACGGCAGCCAGACCGCCTGGCGAGTTCGGACCCGTCCACCATCGTTCATCCATTTTTCCGTGTTTCCGCTGATCATCAAGGACCTCTTGCTCGCCGACGTCGTTGCCGTCCTGGGAAGTCTGAACATCATCGCGGCCGAGTTGGATCGTTGAATCGAATAGGCAGTAGGCAGTAGGCAGTACGAAGCAGAAGGAAATACGACTCCGGCCTGCCGCGAAGCGATTGCCTACTGCCTACTGCCTACCGCTGACTGCCTACTATCTCGAATTTTTGGACAATCGACTCATGCCAGCCGAGCTGACGACCCCCGTGGCACCGAAGCGGATTCCGATCCTGAGTCAAGCGCTCAAGGAAAAGATCCAGTCGCTGTTCCCGCGCTATCCAAACAAGCGGGCGCTCACATTGCCCGCGCTTCATCTCGTGCACGAACACTTGAGGTGCGTGCCCGTGCAGGCGATGACCGAAATCGCGGAATTGCTGGAGATCACTCCGGCCGAAGTGCACGACACCATGAGTTTCTACGGATTCTTCCCCCAAGCCCCGCTCGGCGAAGTCCGGCTCTGGATCTGCCGTTCGCTATCGTGCATGCTCCGGGGAGGTGACGAACTACTCGAACACGCTTGCAAACGCCTAGCCATCGAGCCGGGCGAGACGACGCCTGGCGGCGAGTTGACTGTCGAGTTCGCGGAATGCCTGGGGATCTGCGACTACGCGCCGGCCGCACTGGCCGACGACGGCCGGGTTTTTGGGCCATTGAGCGAGGAAACGGTCGTTTCGATGCTGGATGAGCTGAAGCAAGGGCGCCGTGACCAAGGCGCGATGTCTTGAACACGTAGATCGGATCGAACGATCGACTCGATACTGACCGACCAAACCGACGAGGAGAGAACCCGGCCGTGGCCACGTTTGAACCTGTCTTGAGCCGAAACTGGAACGTGGCCGAGAGCCATACGCTCAAAGTCTACGAGGCCCGGGGCGGCTACAAGGCGTCGCGGAAGGCGCTGGCGACTGATCCCGAGGCGGTCGTCACGGTCGTCAAGGATTCGGAGCTCAGAGGCCGCGGCGGGGCTGGCTTCCCTTGCGGCCTGAAATGGAGCTTCCTTCCCAAGGATCGGAAGGAAACGCTCATGTGCGTCAACGCCGACGAGAGCGAGCCGGCGACTTTCAACAATCGGCTCCTGATGGAGAAGGACCCGCACCAGTTCCTTGAAGGAATCTTGATCGCGTGCTTCGCGACCAAGGCCACGACCGCGTACATTTACATTCGATTCGAGTATATTCGCGCCTACCAGGTGCTCGAGGCGGCGATCGCCGAAGCCAGGGCAGCCGGACACCTTGGCAAGAACATCTATGGGACCGGGTTTCAACCTGGACGTCTGGGTGCATCGCGGCGCCGGGGCCTATATTTGCGGCGAGGAGACCGGGCTGATCGAGAGTCTGGAAGGGAAGCGGGGCTGGCCGCGGATCAAGCCGCCGTTCCCGGCCATCGAGGGAGCGTTTCGCAAGCCGACGGTCGTGAACAACGTCGAGACCCTCTGCTGCGTGCCGCACATCCTCGAACGCGGTCCGACCTGGTTCAAGTCGATCGGAACGCCCAAGAGTTACGGTCCCAAGCTTTATTGCGTGTCGGGGCACGTCAACAAGCAGGTCTGCGTCGAGCTTCCGCTGGGCATCACTTGTCGCGCCTTGATCGACGAGCATGCCGGCGGGGTCTGGAAAGGCCGGACAAGCCAAGGCGGCTGTTCCCGGCGGGATCAGCATGGGCCTGCTGTCGGCCAGCGAGCTGGACACGCCGCTCGACTTCGAGAGTCTGCGTAAACCAGGCTGTCTCGGGCTCGGTACGGCCGCCGTGACCGTGATCGACGACCAGACCAGCATCGTCGACTACCTCTACAACACCTGCCGCTTCTTCTCCCATGAGAGCTGCGGCCAGTGCACGCCTTGTCGCGAAGGGACCGGATGGTTCTACAAGACGATGAAACGAATCAAGGCCGGCGGCGGGCGGCTCGAAGATCTCGATATCATGCTGCACATGGCCAACAACATGGGGATCATGCCGGGTACCACGATCTGCGGCCTGGCCGACGGCGCGGCCTGGCCCATCAAGAACGCCCTGGCCAAGTTCCGTCCGGAGCTCGAGGATTACATCCGGATCCACCAGACCCCCAGCGCCGAAGTCACGCCCCTCCAGGAGACGATCGCCCATGGCGTCGTGCCCCCGGTGGACCTCGCCACGGCCAGGCTCACCGTCCTGCCGAGCGGTCGTCAGCTCGGACTCTGCAACATCTCATTGAGAATCTCAGCTCAAACTCACCTTGACCGCGGAATGGCATGCCGATGGCGACCATCATCATCAACGGAACCGAATATCCGATTCCCGAAGGCGAGAAGCTCAACGCCATCTCGATGGCCAAGCGGGTCGGGATCGATATTCCTTACTATTGCTGGCATCCTGCGCTCTCGGTCGTGGCCAACTGCCGGATGTGCGAGATCGAGGTCGGCACCAAGGACGCCAAGACCGGCGAGATCAAGTTGCTGCCCAAGCTGGTCCCCGGCTGCCAGACCCCCGCCAAGGACCTGACCGTGCTGGTGACCGACAGCCCCAAGGTCAAGGAACACCAGCGGATGATCATGGAATACCTGCTGCTCAATCATCCGCTCGATTGCCCGGTCTGCGACCAGGCCGGCGAGTGCGGATTGCAGGATTACAGCTTTCGCTACGGGCAGTCGGTCCATCGCTTCGTCGAAGAGCGCACCGTCAACCCGCGCAAGGACGTCTCCGACCGGATCCAGCTCAACGCGGACCGCTGCATCATGTGCACGCGTTGTGTCCGCTTCACCCGCGAGATCTCCCAGACCGGCGAGCTCGAGGTGATGCGGCGCGGCCATCAGGCCGAGATCGATATCTTCCCGGGCCAGCCCGTCGACAACCCGCTCGCCGGCAACGTCGTCGACATTTGCCCGGTCGGCGCTCTGCTCGACAAGGATTTCCTGCACAAGCAGCGGGCCTGGTTCCTGTCGAAGCACGACTCGATCTGCGCACGATGCTCGACCGGGTGCAACATCAGCGCCGAGGAGAACCGAGGGGCGTTATGGCGGTTCAAGCCGCGTCACAATCCGCTCGTCAACGATTACTGGATCTGTGACGAGGGGCGATACAGCTACAAAGCGGCGAACGACCCGAACTTGCTGGCGGCGATGTACGTCCGCAAGAACGATGACCTCCAGCCGGTGCCGATCGACGAGGCCGTCAAGGCCGTCGGACAAGGTTTGAAGGAGATCGTGGAGCGCGGTGGGATCATCGCCGGCGTGCTTTCTCCCTTCTTGACCGTCGAGGAAGCGTACTTGCTGGCCCGCTACCTCAAGGGTCTGAACCCGGCGAACGTGCTGGCTCTGGGACCGGTTCCGACCCGAGGAACCGACCAGACTTTCCAGCCGGACCAGACCAAGGGACGAACCGGCGATACCAGCTTTGTCGTCCCTCGGCCGTTTACGATCCACGCCGAAAAGTGCCCGAACCGCCAGGGGGTCGCCGCGATCCTCGAGCACTTCGAGGGCAAGGTCATCGGCTTCGATGAGCTGAACGGGCGCGTGGCCGCCGGGGAATTCCAGGGCCTTTACGTTGCCTCCGACGCGATCGAAGCCTGGATCGATGACGCCGCGAGTGCGGCCTTGCGATCGCGAGTCGGTTTCCTGGTCGTCCAGGACACGACGGTCACGCCGCTGGCCCATGCGGCGGATGTGGTCCTGGCCGGTGCGACTTTCGCCGAGAAGGCGGGCAGCTATGTGAACGCCGACGGCCGGCTCCAGTATTCCGAGGCGGCCCTGCCCCCGCGCGACGGCTCGCTGCCGGACCTGGATCTTTTGGCCATCCTGCTCGATCGACCGGGCGGGCCGGTCGTCTCGAGCGAGGTCCTGGCCGAGCTGGCCGAAGCGATCCCCGCATTCGGCGTGGCCAAAGGGGGCAAGCTCCCCGACTATGGCATCCCGCTCGGCCAGTCCGTGTCCACGAGCAAACCGACGCCGCCCGCCCCGCCCAGCTTTACCGATGCCTGGTTCGTCGCACATGGCGCGGCCCGTTGGCGTTGAGGACGTGTTGGGACTGGTTGCGCTTGCTATACTGTCCGCGGCCCGAAGTCGAAGATTGCGGGAAGGATTGAGTCCATGGTGGTGATGTTCGGCCTCCTCTTGAAGATCTTTATCGTGGCCAACGTGTTGATGGGCGCGGTCGCGTACCTGATTTACGTCGAGCGCAAAGTCGCGGCCTACGCCCAGGATCGAATCGGACCGAACCGCGCCGGGCGGCGAGTTCGGCATCCCCTTCGGTCTGCTCCAACCCCTGGCGGACGGGGCCAAGATGCTGCTCAAGGAAGGCATCGTTCCCGCTTATGTGAACAAGCCGCTGTACATGCTCGCGCCGATCATCGCGATCATCGCCGCCTTGATCGGATTCGCCGTCGTGCCGTTCGGCCCGGTCGGGCCCGGCCAGTTCATGGATTTCGTGATCGCTCCCAATGTCGATATCGGAATCCTCTACGTGTTCGCCATCGGCAGCCTCGCCGTCTACGGCGTCATCCTGGCCGGCTGGGCCTCCAATAATAAATACTCATTCATCGGCGCTCTTCGTTCGAGCGCCCAGTTGATCAGCTACGAGATCCCGCTCGGCTTGTCGATCTTGGGCCTGGTCCTGTGCACCGGCTCCCTCGAGCTCAATGCGATCATCAACTGGCAAGACAAGCACGTCTGGGGAGTCTTCGTGTCGCCGATCGGCTTCCTGATCTTCCTGTCAGTGCATTCGCCGAGACCAACCGGTTACCGTTCGACCTCCCTGAGTCGGAACAGGAGCTGATCGGCGGCTTTCACACCGAGTACTCGGGGATGAAGTTCGGCATGTTTTTCCTCGGGGAATACGTCCACGTGATCACGGTCAGCTTCTTGACGGTGATCTTGTTTTTCGGAGGCTGGGACTTTCTTCTTCCTGAACCAGGACCAGACCGGAATCCTCAGCGCTCTGGCCAAAGTCATCGTGCTTCTGGTCAAAGTCACCGTGGTGATCCTCTTCATCATGTGGGTGCGGTGGACGCTCCCTCGGTTCCGCTACGACCAGCTCATGGATCTGGCCTGGAAGTCGCTCATCCCGCTGGCGCTGGTCAATCTGGTCGCAACCGCCACGATCCTGCAATTGTTCTGGGGTTGATCTGATTCTTGTCTCGTTTATCGACCGAATTGACCTGAACCTGGGAGTCAAAGCCGTGCGAGTCGACGATCCCAAGCTGAAACGCCTCGAACCGCCGAAGCTGACGCTCGCCGACAAGTTCTATCTTGCCACGGATCGCCCAGGGGCTGGGGGTGACCGCCCGGCACATCGGCGGCGTCATGTTCGGCAACAAGGCGATCACGGTCCAGTATCCCGAGGAACAACACATCCCGAGCGCGAATTACCGGGGCGTGCATCGGCTGAACAAGGACGAGCAGGGGAGGGTCAAGTGCGTCGCCTGCATGCTGTGCGCCACGGCGTGCCCGGCCCACTGCATCGATATCGTCGGTGCCACGGCCCCACCGACCTGGCCCGACCGCGAGAAGTATCCCGAAAGCTTCGTGATCGACGAGCTGCGCTGTATCTATTGTGGAATGTGCGAGGAGGCGTGTCCGGTCGAGGCGATCGAGCTGACCGGACTCTACGACTTGACCGGCCTGTCGCGCGAGCAGATGATCTTCGACAAAGCCAAGCTGCTCTCGGTCTTCGACACGACCAGGGACCAGGAGCCGTTGCGCGTATGGCAAGCCTCCGGCCGACCATTCTCCGGAAACCAAGATTTTGCCGTCGTCGGGATAAGACTGCGGGATTGATTTGATTGGACCGAGAGCCGGCGCCGGCGTGAACGGAGCCGGAGACTGAGGAAGGAAAGCAGACTCACGATGTCGATCGGCGACGCGATCCTGGCCACACTCGTCGTTCGTGTTGGGCGGCGCCGGCACGTTCTTGATGCTGCCGCACCGGCACGGGACGGCGCGGCCTCGTTCCGAGTACGGAGCGGGTGCGATCTCGGCGAGCGTGGCGCTTCTGTTGTTCGTCTTCTTCTGGAGCCCGCCCGGTCCATTCCTGGCAACGATATTCTTCTACGTTTTTAGCCTGGCCGCGATCATCGGTGGACTTCTGACCGTAACCAGCCGCAACCCGATCTACAGCGCCCTCTGGTTTGCCTCGGTCGTGCTGTCGACCGCCGGTCTTTTCCTGCTGGCCGGGGCGCCGTTCCTGGCGGCCGGCACGGTCATCGTCTACGCCGGGGCGATCATCGTCACGTTCCTGTTCGTGATCATGCTGGCCCAATCGGAGGGAAAGGCCGTTTACGACCGAGCCGCCCGCTCACCTGGCGGCGCGACGCTGACCTGCTACCTGCTCCTCTGGTGCTTGATCTACTCGCTCTCGGCGATCAGGACCGGGCCGTCGCGCGGAATCGGGCCGCTCGATCAACAGCAGTTGGTTTCCGAGAGACCCTTGCCGCGAAGTCGCGACATCGCCCGATCGCACGTTCTGGGACCGACTGGCGCGACCTTCAATGTCCTGGCCCGCAGCCAGCGACCGACATCCTTGATCCGCGATTCCCAGACCCCGAGTATCGATAAGCCAAACGTCGCCGGGCTGGGCGGATCGATTTATACCGATCACCTGGTCACTGCGGGGATCGCCGGCGCCTTGTTGTTCGTTGCTCTGATCGGAGCCGTTGCGATCACCAATCCCAGAGGCC
The DNA here is from genome assembly GCA_963779785.1 of uncultured Planctomycetota bacterium. GTDB lineage: Bacteria > Planctomycetota > Planctomycetia > Isosphaerales > Isosphaeraceae > CAVRFS01. Next base: position 206,842 of record CAWAAW010000016.1, on the reverse strand, counting down.
GGAACCCCGGCCGCGATCGATGCAGGCGCCGTCGGCTTGAATCCGATTCACGCACGACAAATCGAGACCGACTTCGAACATTACCGTTGAAGAGAATCGATTACGATGGCCGCTGCTGATATCTTCACGCTCGATGTGCTCCGAAACTATCTGCTGGTGGGGGCCGCGCTGTTCATCCTGGGAATGCTCGGCTTCTTGACCGAAGGAACCTGATCGTGATGTTCCTGTCGGTCGAGATGATGCTCCAGGGAGTCGCGTTGACTCTGGTCGGCTTTGGCCGCTACCACGGCAACTTCACCGGCCAGGTCTTCACAATCGTGATTCTCACGGTCGCGGCGTGCGAGGCTTCGATCGCGCTTGGCGTTGATCGTGATTCTGTACAACCGGCGTCATCGCTGGATGTCACGCTCTGGCAGGACATTCGCGAGTCGGGCGTGCCGGCGACGCCGACTTCGGAGGAGGTGGAGGGCGCGGAACCGGTCGAGTAGACGCCCGGACCCGAGTCCTATCCGCACCTGATCCCGGCCGGTATCGAGCCGGCTCATCCCGAGCAACCCTGGATCGAGCGGCGGAGTTGAGATCAAGACGTGTCGTGATCCTGTCGCTCGTGTGAGCCGGCTTAGTCACTCTCTTTGATTCTGAACGAATGCATCCAGGAGCGGCCCGGTGTCCGGTTTTGTTCGTCCGAAAAGCGTGGTTGATCCCATTTTTCCCGCTCCTGGGAGCCGGACTGGCCGTCCTCGGCGCCCAACGCCGGATGAGGACCGAGGCCCACATCCCGGTGGTGGCGGGTATCGGCGCTGGCTTTCCTGGTCTCGCTCGTTCCTGTTGTTTTCCGCCGGTCCGGACGAGACCGACGACCGTGATGCGATGGCTGACGATCAGCGACCTCGAGATCCCGATCGAATTCCGCGTCGACGGTCTCACCACCATGATGCTGTCCATGGTGACGTTCGTTTCGACACTGGTCGCTGTCTTCGCCGCGGGCTACATGGCGGGCGATCCCGCGCTATCCGCGGTTCTTCGCCTTGATCGGTCTTTTCGTCGCATCGATGACGGGTCTCGTCCTTTCCAATAACTATGTTTTGACCTATGTGTTCTGGGAAGGCGTGGGGGTTTGCAGCTACCTCTTGATCGGTTTCTGGCACAGCAAACCCAGTGCGTCGGCGGCCGCGATGAAAGCGTTCCTGGTCAACCGGATCGGCGATTTCGGCTTCGCGATCGCCATCTTCTGGCTCTGGTCGATCGTGCCGCAGCATGACTTGAGCTATGGCAACGTCCTCAACAAGACCACTCTGGGCGGCCTTACCGCACGACGCGATCGTGGGGATCTCTCTCCTGTTGTTCTGGGCGGCGACCGCCAAGAGTGCTCAGATCCCCCTTTATGTGTGGCTGCCCGACGCCATGGAAGGTCCCACGCCGGTATCCGCCTTGATTCATGCCGCGACGATGGTGACGGCCGGCGTCTATTTGATCGCGCGGTCGATGCCGCTGGTCGCGGAAGCGCCGGGCGTGCAACTGCTGATCGCCATCACCGGCTGCGCGACCGCGTTGCTCTCGGCGTCGATCGCGGTCACTCAGACCGACCTGAAGCGCGTGCTGGCCTACTCCACGGTCAGTCAGTTGGGCTACATGTTCATGGCGCTGGGCGCCGGGGTTGGCGGCGTGGCTCAGCTCGCGGTGGTCGCGGCGATGTTCCACCTGTTCACTCATGCTTTTTTCAAGGCCCTCTTGTTCCTCGCCGCTGGCAGTGTGATGCATGCGATGGGCGACGTCATCGATATGCGGCGATTCCGCGGTCTTCGGACACCGGCTGCCTGTGACCTGCTGGACATTCGCGGTGGGTGGGCTGGCCCTTTCGGGAATCTTCCCGCTGTCCGGATTCTTCAGCAAGGATGAGATCCTGCTGTCGCTCTCGAGCGCATCGCACGAGGCTCACGAGCTGGGATGGGGCTGGGCTACCTCCTGATCTACTGGGTCGCGGTTTTCACGGCGTTTCTTGACGGCGTTTTACACGGGCCGAGCGTTCTTCATGACGTTCTGGGGTCCCGGAAAAGCTGCCCAGCCCCGACGACCCCGAGGCACCGCCACGAGCCCAGTCGATCGACCCGCACGCGGCCGGCGATCATCACGCCGAGGACGCCGCCTCATGCTGACGCCCACGGCCATGGCTCCCACGTCGGCCATGAATCGCCGGCAATCATGACCTATCCACTGATCGGACTTGCAGGCTGCACGGTCTTGATTGGTCTGATCTGCTTGATCGCCGGCCCGTTCTGGGGCACGTCCGAGTGGTTCGCGCACCACCTGCACGCCACGCTGGGGTTCGAGCTGCTGAAAAGCGCCGAACACGGATTCGACTGGTTGACCGCGGTGGTCGGGACGATCGCCGGACTTTCGGGCCTTGGACTGAGCTACCGTGATGTACGCCGAGCCCAGCCCGATTCCGGGACAGTTGGCCGACCGGCTCAAACCGCTCTACGAGGCTTCGCTTGACAAGTTCCAGGTCGACGAGCTCTACGAGTGGTTGATCGCCAGGCCGACGCGAGGGATCGCCATCCTCTGCGAATTCCTGGATGTTTACGTGGTGGAACGACTCGTGGTCGGAGTCGCCAAGCTGCCCGCGATCTTCGGACGAGGCGTGTTGGCTCCGTACCAAAACGGCTTGATCCAGTTCTACGCGGCGGTCTCCGCGCTCAGCCTGGCGGTCCTGTTGTTGATTCTCCTGCTTCTTTGATTCTGGATGCGCGTCGGCAAAGCCGACGAGGATTGATGGATGGCGACACTCCTGGCGATCACGGTTTTGCTTCCCGTGGTAGTGAGCTTCGTGCTGGTTGCGATACCACGGCTCGACGCCCACACGAGTGCGGTTGATCGCGATTTCGACCACGCTGGTGACTCTGGCATTTAGCCTGGTCCTGCTCGCGGGCTTCGATTCCGACGACGGCGGGACCTCAGTTCGCGTTTCAGATCGGCGAGGTCACTACGGCCTGCAGTTGGGTGGTCCGGCCCGATATCCGATTCGCCCTGGGTCTTGGACGGCCTGAGTTTGTGGCTCTTCGTCTTGACCTCGGTCTTGATGATCACGGCGATCTTCGCGTCGTGGGAGTCGATCAAGGAGCGGGTGGCCAGCTACTACGCGTTTCTGCTGGCGCTCGAGACGGGGCTGCTGGGATTGTTCGCCAGCCTGGACGTGGTCCTGTTCTACATCTTCTTCGAGTTCACGCTGATTCCTCTTTTTTTCCTGATCGGTCTCTGGGGCGGTCCGCAACGTCGCCGTGCCGCGGTGACGTTCTTCCTCTACACGCTCGCCGGCAGCCTGCTGACCTTGCTGGGTGTGATCGCCTTGGTGGTGGTGCATTTTCAGTATTCGCCCGGAAACGTCCTGACCTTCTCGATCCCCGAACTGACGCAAGGCTTGGCCGCATTGCGTGGAACGAGTGGCATAACGCCGATTCGTGGAGCAGTCCCCAGGTCGTCATCTTCCTGCTGCTGCTTGGCGGGCTTCGCCATCAAGGTGCCGATGTTTCCGTTCCACACCTGGCTGCCGCTGGCGCACGTCGAAGCGCCCACGGCCGGATCGATCATCCTGGCCGGCGTGCTGCTCAAGGTCGGTAGTTATGGCTTGTTGCGGTTCAACATCGGCATGACTCCCTGGGCGCGGCGTCGGTCTTCCCGCTGATCGCCACGCTCGCCGTGATCGGGATCATCTACGGAGCTCTGGCGGCGCTGTCGCAGACCGACATCAAGCGATTGGTCGCATATAGCTCGGTGAGCCACATGGGTTTCATCGTGCTGGGCATGTTCGCGCTCAACGCGACTGGCCTTGACGGCTCGGTCATCCAGATGGTCAATCACGGCCTGACGACCGGAGCCCTGTTCGCCTGCGTGGGAATCATCTACGAACGATACCACACCCGGGAGATGACCAAGATCGGCGGGCTCTGGAACCGGCTGCCGATCCTGGCGTTTTTCTTGATCCTCGCAGCGCTTGGGCTCGGCGGCCGTGCCGGGACTGAATGGCTTCGTGGGGAGTTTCCGATCCTGGTCGGCACATTCGGAACGAGCCCGCGAGCGGCCGTGCTGGGAGCCACCGGCATGATCTTCGGCGCGTGCTACCTGTTCTTGATGCTCAAGAAGGTCATTTTCGGTCCGCTTCGTCGAGCCGGCATTGCACGCCGCCGCACTCGGGACAACCGATCGACCCGGGCGCACCTGCATCCGCCGATTTCGCACCCGTCGGCTGGCATGAGATCGCGGGGCTGGCACCCGTTGATGGGCCTGATCGTGCTGATCGGCGTCTATCCACGAGCCGTTCCTCGCGCCAATTCGGACCGGCCGTCGCACGCATCGATCAGAACATTCAAGCTCAGCGCGCCAGTCGACGCAAGTACGTCCCGCCTGCCAGGGACCGTCGGATGCGAGGCACGCTGCGGCCAAAAAGGTGGTGGCGCCGTCGAAGAAAGGCTACTGGGAAAGGCGGCGGGAAAAGGCGGCACAGCCACGAAAAAGGGGCAAGGGCCGTCAGCGAAAGCCGCGCCCAAGCCTCGAGCCAGAAAGTACCGCCATCGACCGAGAAAAGCAAAGAAGCACCCAAGGCCGGCTCATCCTCGCCCGGCAATCAAAATCTCAGGAAGGCCGGCCATGAATCCTCCGAGTGCTCTCGCCGTCGCGCAGCAGACGGCGCTGATCCTGATCCCCGAGTTCATTCTGCTCCTGACGGCCATGGGGATGATGACGGCATCAGCCTTCCTCAAACGACCGCGACGCGTCTGGTGCGCGGTCGAGCGCCGTCGCCTTGGTCGTGGCCCTCGTGGTCCTGATCGCACTGGAGAGGAACGCAGACCGACCTCTATTCGGCCGTGGCCTTGAACGACGATCTGTCGTATTACGCTCGAATCGCTGCTCTTGGTCACGGGCCTGGTCGTGCTCGGGCTGGCGCATCGAAGAGCCAAGCGACGACCGCGCGGGCGAGTTCTTCGGCGCTCTGCTCATGATCAACGCGGGCTGCGATGCTCGTGGCCTCGGCCAACGAGCTGGTCTTTCTCTTCGTCGGGCTCGAGCTGGTGAGCATTCCGACGTATCTGCTGCTCTATCTCTCTCGCCGTAATCCGACGACGCAAGAAGCCGCGACCAAGTACTTTTTCCTCAGCATCTTCTCCTCGGGCTTGCTTCTCTACGGCTTGGCGTTTCTGTACGGGACGACCGGGATCAGCAATCTCAAGGCCCTGGCTTATCTGATCGATAAGCTGCCGAACATACCACAGGCGCAGCTTGGATTGCTCGCACTGGTTTCTGGTGCTGGCGGGTCTTTGCTTCCGGGTCGCGGCCGTGCCCCTGCATTTCTACGCGCCGGACGTTTATCAAGGCTCGCCGATCGTGATCGCCGCCGTTTCTGTCCTGGGTGCCCAAGGCGGTCGGCTTCCTGGCGATCATTCGGGCTTTGATCGCGGTTTTGTCGGTGAACGGAGCGGACGATCCCCTGGTGCAGAAGGCGATCCTGCTCGCCTGGATCATCGCGGCCGCGACCATGATCTGGGGAAACTTCGTCGCTCTGCTTCAAGAGAACCTCAAACGGCTGCTCGCGTATTCATCGATCGCTCACGCGGGCTACTTGATGGTCGGCGTCGCAGCGGCGTTCGCCAACGACCGGGCCGGCGACTTGTACTACGGCAGCGAAAGCATCTTTTTTTATCTCGTCGTTTACGCTTTCATGACGCTGGGCGCGTTCGGAGTGATCAGTGCACTCAAGATCAAGGGTCGAGGTGTGGAAACGGTCGACGACCTGGCCGGTTTGGGCTGGTCGCAGCCCTTGCCGGCCCTTGGGTCTGTCGATCTGCCTGTTGAGCCTGAGCGGCATCCCTCCACTGGCTGGTTTCTGGGGCAAGTTCGAGATTTTCGCCGCGGCGCTGACCGCTCAGAGCCGTGATGAGAACTGGATCGTTCCTGCTGCTGGCGATCATCGGCATGTTGAGCGCGGCGGTCGGGGCATACTATTATCTTCGTCTCGTGGTCGTCATGTATTTCCGTCCAGCCGGCGAACCCGATCGAGGTTCGCGGGGGCTGGCCGGTCGCTTACGCAGTGGGCATCGTGCGCGAGCCTGACCGTCATCCTCGGGCTCTTTTCGACCCCGCTCGCGGAGGCGGCGCACGCGCGGCCGCCCAGTCGGCGATGGCCCATCCGGATCCCACCCGGCCGTCGGTTGCAGCCGTTCGTCGGAACCGACCAACGATTCGACCCTTCGCCCGGAACGCGATTGATCGAGCGACGGCCGGGGTCCGTATCCTGGGGAAGTTGCAGGAATCGTTGAATCGATCGACCGGCCGATGGGCTGGGTGCGTGGCCATCCAATTCGGGAGAGGCCCGAGTCGGCTACCACAGCGGGCACCGCTCCAGGGCCCGTCCCGAATGCGAGTTGACCTGCTCGCGAGTGGTCAAGTCCGTTCTCATCGTCGGGAGCGAGGGGGTCAACACGGCGATGGATTCAAAAAACCGCTCGAACACGAACGAACCTCTCGCTGTTCAGTTCGCCAAGCTCTGCGGAGACGAGCCTGTCCACTCCGGATGTGTTCGCGTTTCTGTCGTTGCATCCCGATGCTCTTCGCCGCGGAGCGGCTCGAGGTCCTGCTCCTCGATCAACACTTGCGCTGGCAACGTCGCCAACCCCTTCCGCTTCGGATCTACCTGTCGGCTTTTCCGGATATCGCCGCCAGAGGCGATATGGTCCGTGCCCTTGTCGACCACGAACGTCAAGAACGGCGGAGATCAGCCCGGCGGCCGGACGACACCGTCAATGCGAAGCCGGCCGACCTTGTGCTCGGAGGCCTTCACGCAACCGATCGAGCATCGATTATGGCGTCCGAGCCGACACGAATGCCGACGAGGTCAGTCCCATTCAGGAGCACACAGCGACCAGTGCCGGACCTGTCGTCAACGAAGATCGACAGCCGAAGCACCAAGAGCCCGTCCGATCCGCGATTGACTGACGAAGAGCTTGCTTCGACCTGGACGAGACATACCACTTACGAGTCGGAAGCCGAGAGCCTCCGGACGATGCTGAACGCGGTGCGGTTCACGCTCGTGCCGCCGCTCTGGGTGCCGGCGGAATGGGCGTCGTTTATGAGGCATACGACCAGCAGCGCGGCGAACTCGTCGCACTCAAGACCATGCGCCGGGTCGATCCACTGGCGCTGGTTCGATTCAAACACGAATTCCGCGCCCTCTGCGATATCAGCCATCCCAACCTGGTCAATCTCTACGAGCTCGTCGCGGTCGAGGACCGCTGGTTCTTCACGATGGAGCTGGTCGAAGGCACCGACTTTGTCAGCTTCGTGCGAGAGCCGGCCCGAAACCGAATCACGTCGGGGATGAGCCCCGATCAGCCGGCCGACCGACGGACCGAGGCCCGAACTCTGTTCGACGAGGCTCGGCTTCGGGATGCACTCAGGCAACTGGCTGAAGGCATCGACTCGCTCCACCAATCCGGCAAGCTGCACCGGGACATCAAGCCCACCAATGTGCTGGTGACGACCGAAGGCCGTGTCGTCCTGCTCGACTTTGGACTGACGGCCGATCTGGAAAGCACGGGCATGCATCAATCCACCGATCGTCAGATCGTGGGAACCCTGGCCCACATGTCACCCGAACAAGCCGCGGGGCGGCTCGATCACGACCGCGAGCGATTGGTACAGCGTCGGCGTCATGCTTTTCGAAGCAATGACCGGCCGACTGCCGTTTGCCGGCTCGGCCGAGGAGATCATCGCCGCGAAACAAACTCAGATGCCCGCTTCGCCGGAGACACTGGTCGGCGATCTTCCGGCAGGACCTTGTCCGTCTCTGCAACGCGCTTCTGGACCGAGATCCCGGCCAAGAGGCCGAGCTGCGCGTGAAATCATCGCTCAGTTGCGTGGCGAGGATCGCGTCTCGATCGACGTCCCCGAGCTCAACCGGCCGCTTCCTCTGATCGGCCGATCCCGCCATCGCCAGGTTCTTGACGGCGTGTTTTCGTTGCTCAATCGCGGCAAGACCGAGTCCGTCTTCGTATTCGGCCGGACGGGGACCGGCAAGTCCACCTTGATTCGATCGTTTCTCGACGAGCTGATCGAGAAGGATGAGGCCGTGGTCTTGTTCGGGCGCTGCTACGAACGGGAATCCGTCCCATACAAGGCACTCGACAGCCTGATCGACGCGCTGGCGCGATACTTGAAAGGGCTGCCGACCGCGGGAAACGGCGACCATGTTGCCCCAGGACGTCGGCATTTCTCGCTCGCGTGTTTCCGGTCTTGGAGAGCGTCGAGGCCGTCGCGCTGGCGCGGCGGCCGCGCCGAGATGCCCGACCAGCAGGAGCTGAGGCGTCGCGCTTTCGCCGGTCTACGCGAATTGCTCGAGCGATCTCGCCGAGCATATCCCATTGATCCTGGCGATCGATGACCTGCAGTGGGGTGACGTCGATAGCGCACAGTTGTTGTCCGACCTGCTCTGTTCGCCCCAGTCGCCCGTCTTGCTGTTCATCGGCTCCTTCCGATCGGAAGACTCGCGAACGGAGTCCATTCCTGCGCCGAGATCAGCAAGGCGATCGCCGGCGAAGCCGGGCCAGCTCGATCACCGCGAGCTGGCTGTCGAGCCACTGACGCAGGCCGAGGCGCGCGAACTCGCGCTCGCTTTGCTGGGCCGTGACGACGCCGTGTCACGAGCCCAGGCGCACCTGGTCGCGCGCGAATCGGGAGGCAACCCGTTGTTCGTCGACGAGCTGGTCAAGCACATCCAGAGCGGCGAGCCGACCGAGCGCTGGGACAGCATCGGCCAACTCGACCTCGACGAGGTCCTCTGGGCTCGGATCCAGCGACAACCGGAGGAGGCGCGGCGCCTGCTGGGCACAGTGGCCGTTTCGGGGCGGCCGATCCGCCAAGCACTGGCCTTCCAAGCGGCGGAGCTGGGACCCGGCGGCCGAGTGGCCCTGGCCTCGCTTCGATCGGCACGGTTGATCCGCTGCACGGGATTGACCCAACAAGACGAGATCGAGATCTACCACGACCGGATCCGGGAGACCGTCGTCGCCCATCTGACGCCCGATCAGCTTGCAGTGGCATCACCAGCGATTGGCTGAGCTCCTGGCAGCTCTCGGGTCAGCCCGATCCCGAGGTCCTCGCCGAGCATTATCGCGGAGCGGGCGACAATCCGCCGCGCCTGCGAATTCTATTCGCGTGGAGCCGACCAGGCCGCCGCGGCCCTGGCTTTCGATCATGCGGCGCGACTTTACCGGATCGCTCTGGAAATCCATCCCGGGGCCGAGCGTCCAAACCCAGGTCCTCTGGAAGGAAGCTGGGCGACGCACTTGCCAATGCCGGCCGAGGTGCCGAGGCCGCCCAAGCCTACCTGAAGGCCGCCGAAACGGCCACCGCCGCCGAAACTTTGGAGCTGAAGCGTCTGGCTTCGACCCAGCTCCTCGATCAGCGGTCACTTGGCTGATGGGTTGACACTGCTCCGAACCCTGCTCGGCCCGCTCGGCCTGAGCATGCCCGACACCGCTCGCCAGGCCCAGATCTCGCTGCTTTGGCACCGGGCCTTGCTCGACTCCGCGGCTTGAGCTTCAGGCGTCGAGACCAGAGCGAGGTCCGCCGCCTCGATCTGACCCGGATCGACGTCTGCTGGTCGGCCGTGGCGGGACTCTCCATGGTCGAGCCGGTTCGAGTGCGCCGATTTCCAGACGCGTGGCCTCTTGCTGGCGCTCAAGGCGGGCGAGCCCGAGCGGCTCGTCAGGGCCATCGCCATGGAGGCCGCTCATCGGTCCACAGCCGGAACCGCCGCGGTCCCCCGCGTTGCCACACTTTCTTGAAAACGGCCGACGACCTGGCTCAGCAGCTCGACTCGCCGCAGGCGCGAGGAATGGTCGAGTTGGTCCGCGGCATCTCTTCGCTCATGCTCGGCCGTTGGAAGCCCGCCCAGACATCGCTCGACCAAGCCGAAGCAAATTTTCCGAAATCAATGCACGGGAGTCACCTGGGAGCGTGATACCGTTCAACAATTTCGTGCTCTGGGCACTCATCCAGATGGGGGAATTGGCCGAAGTACGAGCGCCGCTGGACGGTCCTCTTCCGCGAGTCGAGGGAACGCGGGGACCTGTACGCAACCTCGAAGCTGACCACGTTTCTACATGACGATGATCCACCTCGCCGGAAACCAACTAATCGATTCCGAGACCGAGAGCGAGCTTGAGTCGACCGTGAATCGTCCCAAGCGGAAGCCGGTTTCAACCTCGAGCACTCGTCCGCGTTCGATTCGCTCACGCATCTCAACCTCTATCGAGGCGACATCACGAGTGCGTGGGTGCGGATGGAGCGGATCTGGCCGGAGTATTCGCGATCGCTGCTTTTTCGGATTCAAATGATCCGGATCAACCTGCTCGAGTTGCGTGCGCAGGACGGCGCTGGCCATGGCCGAAAAGGCCGCTGAGCCGGCGACTTACATCCGACAGGCGGCAGCAGGACGCAAAAGCCCTCGAAAAAGAGGGACAACCGTGGGCCCTCGCCCACGCCTGTTATGTCCGCGCCGGAATCGCCGCTTGCGAGCAGGACTCGGCCCGGGCGATCAAGGACCTCAAAATGGCCGCTGAAAAATATGACGCCGCCGAAATGCCGCTCCGGGCCCAGATCCTGCGATATCGGATGGGTGAACTTGGAGGAAGGCGGCGAGAGTCGCGAATTGCGTGAAAACGCCGAACGCTGGATCCGAGGCCAGGGAATCGTCTCGCCGGTGCGCTGGGCGGGAATGTACGCACCAGGATTCGCCCTGATTTCGAAAACCCCAGTCGAAACGACGTTTTGAGCCAGAGCGAATATCCGTCGACTTCGTTGTTGCCGATCTCACTGCGACCGTGAATCGTTCATTCCACCTCGTCCATGACCTGCGCGATTGCCGTCCTGTCGTGTGGCGCAGCAACGGTCAAGCATCTTTTCACTGGCACGGTTCTACTGGCGTTTCAACGTAGATCGGCTCCAATCGCTTTAAAGAATCGCTCGTAGAGCGGCTCTATGGATTTGGCGGCCCACCGCTCTGCTTCAGACAGTGCGCGACGGCTGGCTCTGCCATAGGCTTCAGCCGAGTCCCGGAGCTCCACGATCGCCTCAAGCCACGGTCCAACCTCCTCGGCGGCGGGCAAGCATCCTGAGCCGGGCGACAGGCGATCAGGGATCGGCAGGACGGTGCCGGCCAAGCCCAGGACCTCGCTAATTCCACCACGATTCGAGCCGATGACTGGAACTCCGTTGATCATCGCCTCGATCGCGACAAGAGGCTGGTTCTCCCCGACCAGCGACGGCAACAGGCAAATCCGTGCGGCTCGCCAGAAGCCTCGGGTCGTGGGTGTGCTCGTGGAAAAAGACGTTGCCGTGTTCGCGGAGGTCGAGGCCGCTCGCGGCAACATCGGCCTCGGTGCCAGCGCCTTCGACAACCAGAAATGGAATATCCGGCCGGTGCCGGCCCAGGAGGTCGGCAATCCGCGCGAAGACCGCGACGCCCTTCTCCATCGTCGGGTTCACGAACACAACATACTTCCCCTGCCGACCGATGGCGCGGGCCCGCTCCCAGTCCACGACGTTGGGGAGGATGATGCAATCGAGACCGAGTGTCGAACGATAATGGTCGGCGGCAAACCGGGATGCGACGATGATCGCGTCGACGTCGGCGAAGGTGGCGCGGTTGCTGTATCGGAGGTTGTGCAGCGGAAACACTGTCGACGCGCCGAATCCCTTCGCGCGCCGGAGAATCTCCTGGGTCAGCGTCCCCCCGCCAAACGAGACTACGACATCGGGCCGGTTCCGCGAGCAGGCCTCCTCGAACAGTTGGAAGAAGCCCCATTGCTCGTCGTCAGTCACCGCACGCGGCGGAGTCGGTCCCCACAACACCGTCACCGGCACGCCGCGCAGTTCGAGACGGGTGTGCAGAGGAGCGTGGGGCCGGCGCCGAGGGGCCCGACATCCGACAGGTCGCCACCTCGGAGTTCGATGGAGAGCCCCCTCGCAGCCAGGTGCGCGGAAAGGTCGATTTCTTGGCCGAGCTGCAAGAGGGGTCCGCACAGAACCTCGACCCGAACCCGCGCCGCGCGGCGCCTCCATCATAGCCCTGGTCGCAATCGCAGCGCCATTGCCGTCGTCAAGGTAGCAGGCAAATGAGGCAAAAAGCAGTCGTCGAATGCGGCTATGTCCCGTCGATGGAGAACTCTTAGCTTGCGTTAGCGAAATCGGCGCCGATGCCGGCGGCCGCGATGCCATCTTTCCGGTCTCGTCGGGCTTGAAGCCAGAAAGGAGCGAGGAAAAACACCGAGAGCGACGCGGCGGTGACGACCGGCCACCACGCCTCGAAGAACGACCGCGTTGGTGGCTGGATCACGTGCGGCCGAGAAAACAACAGATCCACAAGTCCAGCATTCCCCTCATAGGCGACAACGCTGCCGTCTCTCCTGTACACGATCGTGTCCAGCGCACGGCTCTGCGAATCGAACTGGTGGCGCGGCAGCGCGAAGTCGTCCGCCGTGGCCGGACGCTCGCCGCCGCCGTTGGCCTGTGTCTTAAACAGCCGATAGAACCGGTCCCTCCGAACCGAGCGCGCAAGAGGCCGCCTTGCTTATCGAGGACCATGGCGAGCTCGGCAAAAACGCTCGGTGACGGTGTCTCCTCGCCGGGCTGCGGAAACACGCGGTACAGGGCGCCGGCGACGTTCAAGCCGATCAGCGCCGCCGCGATCGTCGCCCACCGCGCCAGCCGGAAGGGAGATCGCCGCTTGGCGACGTCACTCGCTGTTTTCGGCGTGCCACGCCGACTGCGCGAGACCGGGCAGACTGGGACGACCACGAGCGCCAAGAGCGTAACCGACACACTTGCGATGACCGGCGACCAGATTTCCACGAAAGTCGGCAACCACGGCAACCACATCACGCGCACCAAATGTTCTCCCGTGGCGAGCTGGCCAAGTCTAAAGCGAACGTTCCCGCTCTCGTCCCGAAAGGTTGATCCCCAACTTTTATCGACAATCCCCACCCGGCAGGCCTGCTGCCGCACATGCGCGTTATTCCAAGTCGCGACGGCCCCGGCGCCGTTCAAACAGGCGAGAGCCGCCGCGATGACGGCCTGTTCAATGATGGAACGCGCGCTCAACCATCGAGTCGATTCTCGGCAAAACCCGGCTCCGGGGGCTTCGACCTGATCTCGCCGGGCACAGCGCCAGAGGACGACAACAACGGACGCCGTGATGCACATGCTGGTGATGAGTGCCCACCACATTTCCAGCGGCGACCGCAGCGCACGCCGTAAGGCAATCGGCTGCGACGTCACATCACCTGGCCGACCCTCGTAGCCGAGGATGGACCCGTCGGTCTGGAGCACGATCGTCGTCACCTTGATGTCGCGGCTTTCAGCATTGACAAAGAGGGAAAACGGTTGATCCGGGCCGCCGTCGACATACCTAATGAATACCAGGTCACCGCTTGGGTGCTGGTGCTCGAAGGACCCATCCGCCTTGATGCGGTAGATCCCGCCTCTATAATAGCTTCGGGCGAGTTCCGGTTCGCCAGGATCCAGGGACGGTAGATACAGCAGCGCCGGCGAAGTTTAGGCCAATCAGGGCGGTCGCGATCATCACCCATTTGAAAACTTGCCTCCATTCCGACGGCCGCGTGTCGGGGGTTTCGTCGAACTGACTCTTCGAACCCCCGCGCGGCGAGAGCTGGCTCGACAAGGAAAGTGACACGACAAGGAAAGTGATTGACGAACTGGCGATCACCGGTGACCAGATCTGTGGTAGCGTCTCGGGCAACGGCTCTTGCAGCACGCGCATCACCACCATGGTGCGCCGGCACCGGGCTCCATCCGATACCTGAGGGCCAGCAGGGGAGAGTCCAGGGACCAAACCGCCCCGAATGACATCATCGGCTCCCGGATCCACACTCTCGGGCTGGTCCTCGACACCGCAATGGCACCGGCCAAGTTCAAGGCCACCAAGGCCACCGCGACCATCGCCGATTGCATCGCGGTTTGCATCCGATAGCGTTGCATATGGCAAAAACCTCCCTGTCACCAGGACCGCAGCGTCCTCTGCCGGCTGTCGTCATCGTCGGCCTGGACGCACGCACCGGTCCGGAATTGGCTGCGGGTCAATCTCAGTCCTCCCAGCCTCCCGTTATAAAGTTTGGGGTTATGTTCACCCACGTGGGAAAGCACGCGGCACCCGACGGTGTGTTGGGGCCCGTCGGCGCGGGCTGCGGTGATGGGTTGGGCCAATTAGGCGGTGTTGCCGACTCGGACCATGACCAGTCGATCTCGCTCAGCGCGATCCAGACCGAGCCTTGCACATTTGGCTGATACATGAGGTAATCCGAAAAGGATCCCGTTACAGTGAGGGACGATGCCCCGCCTGGAGAAATAATAAACGGCGCGTCCGCCATATAGGGTGCCGCCAACGGCACAACGGGCATGTTCGTTTTGCCTGAACCGACCGAAAGGCGCCAGGCATAATTGCCTCCGAGTCCCTGGTATGTGTACGGTTGGGCGAGCGAAGTTGGGTTTGACGGGCAGTCGAGGAGCGGGCCGTCGAAATCCGCGTCGTCGTAAAGGGCGTCATTCGACCAGAAATAGTTAACGCCGTTAACCGTGCTGGCCTGTTGAATGCTATTCGCGATTTGCATGATCATAAATTGACCACCGGTGTTTTGGCCAACGCTTGACGTCGCACTGATTTGGATGTCGGGAGATAGGTAGGCCTGGATGCTGTTGTTAATTGGAGCCGCCTTTTGGTTTCCAACTTGCTGTACGGCCAGGCTTCCAGTCGGTGCAACCGATGTAAACGTCAATGTCGCGCTTTCCCTGGCCGCCGCCCTGGTAGTTCACTTGGACTGTAACCGTGTACATCCTCGGATTACCGTCGACGATGAACCCATACGACTGGCCGTTCGTGGTGGGGGCCGTTGGGGCAGCCTGGCTCGCCGGGGGTGGGCTTGCGGCGGGCGTGGAGACATAGCCCGCGTACGCGCTGCCGCCGGACCATGCATAGCTGGTAATTGTTGGGCCGGGACTGGTAACGCTGAGGCCCGCGACAGCGCCGATCGGTATCGGCGTTGAACCGGCGTAGACGCCAGGAGATTCGAGGGAGATCCCAAATGTTCCTGAGCTCAGGTTCGGAGGCGGGTCGTTGTTACCGCCGCTACCGGTGTCTGGTCTAACCGTTCCCGGTGTGTGTCCAGCGCTCAGGTGAGCGCCCCCAGCCGGTGCCGGAGACATTGTCATCGGCCGGATGCCGTCGCCCAACGGCTGAGACACGGCCGTGCCGAGGGCCGCTGACGCTCCAGACGAGGCGAGGTTCGCCCCGCCCGCAGGGACGCCCGTGGGCGCTGGTGGCGCTAGCGACAGGCAAGCCCGGCGACGCTGCTTTGGGCGGCGTCGCTCCCGCCCCGAAGTGAGACTGTGCAGGGCCGATCGGGGTCGAAGGAGCGCCGCGACGCGCGGAACCACCGACAAATGCGTAGATGGCCCCGACTCATCCGCCGACTTTGACATCGGCGAGACCGTGAACGCGGGCGTCGGATGCGCCTTCAAACTGGGATTCCCCGATGGAACATCAGCGTCGGAAACCGGGCGATCCCGCCCTGCCCGATTGACAGGCTTCTCGCTGCTCAGGATTTCCACGAAAGAGCAGGACATGCCGCCGGCAGCCGTGCGAACAGAATTCAGGCGCCGGCTTCGGATCGTGTACCCTGCCAACCTCAATCGACCCCCCCCCCGCGAGCCCTACGGCCGCGACGTCCGAGAGGCTCGAGACCGGGGTCCGCGATTCAAACGTGTCGGGCAAGGGACGAAAGACGCGGGATCTTGACGGCGATGCGCGACTCATGAGGCCCCCTTGAGGAGATGGAGTTGCGAGGCAAGACCTGGGTTCGGCAGATAATCTATTCACCGATGTCACTGCTGTCAATGGGGCAGCCCTGCGTGAGATCGGCAAGTCGATCGGCGACGAACCGGACAGACTCGATCACCGCGAGCTGGCTGTCGAGTCACTGACGCAGTCCGAGGCGCGCGAACTCGCCCTAGCGCTGTTGGATCGCGACGACGACGCGTCACGAGCACAGGCGCACTTGGTCCGCGCGCGAATCGGGAGGAAATCCGTTGTTCGTCGACGAGCTGGTCAAGCACATCCAGAGCGGCGAGCCGACTGAGCGCTGGGACCAGATCGGGCAACTTGACCTCGACAAAGTGCTCTGGTCTCGGATCCAGCGACAACCGGCCGAGGCTCGGCGCCTCCTGGGCTCAGCGGCGGTATCGGGGCAACCGATCCGCCAGGCCTTGGCCTTTCAAGCAACTGAGCTGTGGCACCGGGCCCTGCTCAGACTCCGTGGCTTGCGCTTTCGACTTCGTGACCAGCAGCCAGGTCTCCGCATTGGATCTGACCCGGATCGACGTCTGCTGGTCGGCCGTGGCGGGACTCTCCATGATTGATCCGGTTCGAGGCGCCGATTTCCAGACGCGTGGCCTCTTGCTGGCGCTCAAAGCGGGCGAGCCCGAGCGGCTCGTCAGGGCAATCGCAATGGAGGCCGCGCATCGGTCCACAGCCGGAATCGCGGCAGTACGGCGAGTTGCTAAACTCTTGAAAACGGCCGATGATCTGGCTCGGCAGCTCAACTCGCCTCAGGCGCGAGGAATGCTCGAGTTGGTTCGCGGCATCACTTCGCTCATGCTCGGCCGTTGGAAGCTCGCCCAGACATCGCTCGATCAAGCTGAAGAAGTTTTCCGAAACCAATGCACCGGTGTCACCTGGGAGCGCAATTCAGTTCACAATTTCGTGCTCTGGGCACTCATCCAGCTGGGCGAATTGGCCGAAGTACGACGCCGAGGGTTCGGTCCTCTTCCGCGAGTCGGGCGAACGCGGGGATCTGTACGCGACCTCGATGCTGACCAGTTTCTACATGACGATGATCCACCTCGCGGGAAACCAGCAAATCGATTCCGAGACCGAACGCGAGCTCGAAGCTACCGTGAATCGTCCCAACGGAAGCGATTTCACGTTCGAGCAATTGTCGGCGTTCGATTCACTCACGAATCTCAACCTCTACCGAGGCGACATCGCGAGTGCGTGGGTGCGGATGGGCCGGGTCTGGCCTGAGTATCGTCGATCGCGGCTTTTTCGGATTCAGATGATCAGGATCAGCCTGCTCGAACTGCGCGCGAGGACGGCGCTGGCCATGGCCGAAAAGGATGCTGAGCCGGCGGCGTACATTCAACAGGCGGCGCAGGACGCAGAAGCCCTGGACGCCGAGGGACTACCGTGGGCGCTCGCCCACGCCAGTTATATCCGCGCCGGCATCGCCGCCTGTGTGCCCGACGCGGCCCGGGCGATCAAGGACGTCAAATTGGCCGCTCAGCAGTACGACGACGCCGAAATGCCACTCCGTGCCCAGATCCTGCGGTATCGGCTAGGTGAATTGGAGGAAGGGGCGGAGAGTCGCGAATTACGTGAGAACGCCGAACTCTGGATCAATGGTCAGGGAATCGTCTCGCCGGTGCGCTGGGCGGGAATGTACGCACCAGGTTTCGCCCTGATTTCGAAAACCCCAGTCGAAACGACGTTTTGAGGCGGAGCAATGGGGATAGAGATATGCCGCTTCGCGTCTCGACGCTGCGATCGCGACGGGCATCGAGTTGAAGCCAGCAGCTTCGCCGAACTGCGGGGACGGGCAGGGGGGTAGCTCCTTTCCACCATCCTCGGCAGAGGTTACACTCAGCCTGAGGAGTCGAGGCCGAGGCCCCGGAGGGCGTCGATCCGAGGAGTCCGGCCGGGTCGTATCTCAGTCGAGGATTCACCACGATGACCATCCGCACGCACAACCGCCGGGATTTCCTTCGCGTCTCGGCGACGAGCCCCGCGCTGCTTCCCTTCCTTGTCGCCCTTCGGCCGCACCCTGGCCGACGAGACCCGGGCCAAGAACGACCGGCCGCGGCTCGGCCTGATCGGCGCCGGCGGCCAGGGCTCGGGCGATGCCCACGGCGCCGTGCACCACGGCGATTTCCTGGCCGTCTGCGACGTCGACCGCCGCCACGCCGAAAAGGCCAAGAAGGACCAGCGCATCGGCAAGGGGAAGGCCGACGTCTACGAGGACTACCGCAAGCTCCTCGACCGCAAGGACATCGACGCCGTGATCATCGGCACGCCCGACCACTGGCACACCAAGATCTGCATCGACGCCATGCACGCGGGCAAGGACATCTACTGCGAGAAGCCGCTGACCCTGACGATCGACGAGGGGAAGAAGCTCGGCCAGGTCGCCAAGGAGACCAACCGCGTCGTGCAGGTCGGCACCCAGCAGCGGAGCGACCACAACCGCGTGTTCCTGCTGGCCGTCGCCATGGTCCGCGACGGCCGGATCGGCAAGATCCGCAAGGTCACCGCGTCGATCGGCGGCGGGCCGACCGGCGGCCCGTTCCCCGCGACCAATCCCCCCGCCGAGCTGAACTGGGACATGTGGCTGGGCCAGGCGCCCAAGGTCGCCTACCGCGAGCATCGCTGCCACGCCGATTTCCGCTGGTGGTATGAATACTCCGGCGGCAAGCTCACCGACTGGGGCGCCCACCACGTCGACATCGGCCAGTGGGCCATCGGCATGGAGAATTCCGGCCCGAATACGATCGAGGTCGTCAAGGGCGTGCTCCCGGTCGAGTTCAAGGGCGGCTACCCGGCCGTCGACGACCGCTACAACACCACCACCGAGTTCCTCTTCCGCGCCAAGTTCGCCAACGGCGTCGTCATGGATATCCGCCACGACCTCGAGAACGGCGTGAAGTTCGAGGGCAGCAACGGCAAGATCTTCGTCACCCGCGACCGGATCGACCTCGACGGCGGCGCGGTCGACGCGCTCTACAAGAACCCGGTGCCCGAGTCGCTCCTGAAGGAGCTGCGCAAGGGCAAGCCGGTCGATGGCCACATGGCGAACTTCTTCGAATGCGTCCGCGACCGCTCGGTGCCCGTCTCCGACGTCTGGTCGCACCACCGGGCGCTGACCACCTGCCACCTGGCGAATATCGCGCTGCGGCTGGGCCGCCACAAGCTCACCTGGGACCCGGCCAAGGAGGAGATCGTCGGCGACTCCGAGGCCAACGCCTTCCAGACCCGTCCCCAGCGGGCTCCGTACGAGATCGGCTGATTGCCAGATGAGGCGTGTGGGATCTGGGACGCCGCGAGGGGCCGTTTTTGCCGCCCAAGCGTCGCGCCCTGAATCCCGCACGTCCTTGCTTATTGGTGGGTGCGCAATGAGGTCAGAAAACGGGTCACGGGCTCGACGCTCCCTCTGAACCCTCTTAGACCCGCATGAGGGGCAAAATTCGCGTGGCCCGACAAAAATGAGACCGTTTTGGAATGAACGGCACATTGTGGATGAGCTTCGCCGTGGCCCAGCGCTTTCGGGTCTCCCACCGGGATAGTGCAGCCGGCCAGGACGAAAAGACCAATGAACGTGCGATTGTAATCAGTCCCCGGCTGGCCGTCGTCGTTGCCGTCGAGCAAATGGCCGACGGTGTTGCTCAAACCGGATAGGGTCGAGCCGGTTTGGGACGTCCGCCTCATCCGTCTCGACGAGGAACCGGCGCGACGTGGCGTACTTTCCAGGGGGCGCGGTATACCTGTCGTACGCCCGACGAGTTCGCCCTGGAGGTTCGCCTTGGAAGCCGATCAGTTGGGGTCTATCGAAAGGCGTGACGAGGATCGGGCGGTACGGCTGCACTTCCGCTCGACTTCGGACGTCGTCCGGTATCAGCCAGACCCATACGTCCTGAAGCAGATCATTACCGGCCTCAAGTGCTTCCGGCGACGCGCTGCCGGGAATCGGGTTCCCGATAAACTGACACGTCTCGTCGTACACGGGATCGTCGATGGCTTTCGGAAACTGGATGCGCTGCCTAGGCAGGATCACTTCTGGGATCAGACCAATCGTCGGCCCACTTTGTTCAAGCTAAGACTGTTCTGCGAGCACTTGCTCCGAGACAATCCCGACGACGTCGCAGCGCTGCGGACTGCGCTCGCCTTCGGGATTCTTACCTTTCAGGATTTCCATCCCAGATACTGGGTTCAACTACACTCGATCGGGCAGTTGCATGTATCCTGGCCGATCTACGCCGCACTACTTTCGGGCGCGGATGATTTTCAGGCACGGAACCTCGTGTCGTTCTTGAAGGCGACGGGATTGTGCAATGAGGCTGTGCCAACGCTGCAGGAGCTGATACGCACTCAGAATCCATTGATCTCAGAATGGGCAAAGAATATCATCGATGGCTTTAGCGAACTGAGCGAAGCGTCGTGACGGGGCCGGCTCGCCGTTAGGGGCCTCCCAGGGCAACTCCGGTTAGTCGGCGACAAGGGCAAGTCCAATGCCTAAAAGGTCGTGTTTCCTTGTAAGTGTTCATGGTCCTTTGCCAATCTTTTAATTCCTTTTTCTTGGCTTCGCGCACTTCTCTTGGTGGTTGCTCTGACAATTCGCTGTGACCAAGTACCGACGTAATTGTGGGCCGATGAAAAGTTGGTCCTGATCACGTTCGCGGAGCCGACGACCGATGTCGTTTCAGTTACGCGAAGTCCGGCCGGACTCCACCGCCTCGTACTCAGACGATCCGAATGGAACGGTGAACGACCCGAACCGCGGTACGATTGCGGAGAAGGCGCACACAACAGTGCGAGGGGCCAAAAACGCCGTCACGCCGTCACAGTCTTGCAGGCATTGGACTTACGTGTGACGCCTGAATAATCGGACCATCACTGCTCGATATAACTCTCGACAGAACTTGAGGTAACGTGTGACGCCTGAATAATCGGAACTAACTCCGAAAATGAGATTCCTCGGCCCGCCGCCTCCTGGGATGGACCGAAGGGCGCCCACATGTTCGGCCTCACCACTCGTTCCGGCAAGACCCGGACAATCGTGGCTTTGTTTCGTAATTCGCATTACGTGTCGCGCCTCGTCCAACAAATCAATCTGACCTCGATCGAGTTTGGGTCGGATTTCGAGCAACGGCATCCTCCGCCAGTCGTCCATGTCGATGATCGCGCCCGATGCTGAGTCACCACCGTCGACGATCGGCTCAGCGCGCTGAGTGTCTGGTATGAACGATGCGCCACGTAGGCAAGATGTCACGAAGATCGCCACGGATTGATTGGGGCGTTGTGCGCGTCGGAGGGGTTGCGAGGGTAGGGAGGGACCCAGCCTCCTTGGGAGGCGAACCGGGCCGAGCTCGGCTCATGACCAGGAATGGGCGAGGGCCAAGGGATAGAGGCCGAAGACCAGGATTTGCGGCTTCCCGCGCCGCCCCCGCGAGACGAAACTTACCTAATCCCGCTTTTCGTCAGGATCAAGGCTCGGCGGCGGGCGGCACAGTGCTGTCGCGGTTGTAATCCGCCGCCTTCCGGCGCGAGGCCAGCAACCAGTCGAAGACTGTCGTATCAGTTGTCACGGCTGTGGCGATCTTCCTTCATGGCTGGTAATCAAGGGGACCGGAAGTTGACTGTTCTCTTTGAGGTAGTCTGCCGGACAGTTTTCTTGTCCCCGTGCCTCAAGCAATGTCAGCGATGTACCCTGCCAACACTTTCGCTGGCGCCCAGTCACTGTCTACCATTTGGTCGATACCGGACCCATCGCACTTTCGCCGACATTTTGCCGATGCCGCTCCAACCGGTCGCGTTGTGTTGCATCGGCCGCCGATACCAACAAAGGTTGCTATTCATGATAGGTTCTCCTGCAATGGATGGACCGCTTCGCCTTCAAGGTCCCAGAGTCACATGCACATGAATCCGCATGGCACGACGGTCGACCTCGTTCTTGAGCACGAATGTCCCGAGCGCACGGCGATGGCGGGACGGAACCCCGTTCGCGTTCGTCGTGGCGGCCGATTGCCGACTGAATGGGCTTGGCTATCTCTCTAAGTGGGAATCAAAGTCAATTGTCTCTGTCGGCGACGGATTTCTCGCGAACTTCTCGGAATCCTTCGGTTGCCCGCGCGATGGCTCAGCGAATGGGGTTCGGACAGGTTCGCGGGACACGATACCGAGTTACTGGGTCGAAGTTGAGAATGGTGTCCGCCGAACCCATGGTGTCCCAAGAGCCCGAATTACTCGGTCGTCGTTGAACGACCAGCGGCCGTCGGCCGTCGCGGTGAAGTCTGAGATCTCGGAGTTGCAAGTCGCTTTCTCTTCGTTTGGACGGCTGCGGCTCGGCGCTCGTTCGAGGCGAACGCCAAGCCGTACGCGCCGTATTCCTCACCGATCTCGCGACAACCTGTTGCTCAAGATCGTTGTGCCGGTTAGATCGTTCTTGCGACATTGAACGTCGCTGAGGGACTCGATGGGAACAGTTGGTTGTGCACGACGAAGGTCCCTGTTTCTGAACCCGGTACCGTCCAGTTTGCAGTCAGAGTAATGGATTCCGCGGGTTTGAGGATTTCGTTGACGACGTACAGCGGCTCGGGCCCGTCGTTCGACTGCCAAATCAGCTTGCCATTCTGCGTGATGAGGAATCCGTCGATGCTGGGGCCGAGCTTGACCGTTTCATTGCTGTCGGACGTGTTCGTCATGGTCAGGGTCGTCCGGACAACCTGGCCGGGGTTGTATATCTTCTGGCTGGTCGTGAGGCTGACAGCCATTCCCGACTCAGTAGTGCCCGTCGATTGTACGTCGGCCCGAAGCACAGAGGGGTGTAGAAGCGGGCGATTGAATGACACGCCCGTCGTATCCGCTCGTTGCACTTCGGCATGAAGCGCAGGCTGGTGGCCGATCAAACCGGCCGATAGATGCGAGAGGAGAGTCTTGTTTTCGAGGCCATCGATGCTCGGACGCAGTTGGTGTCTCATGACGGGTTCTCCGTAGTAGATAGAGGTGTATGTCTGTCAAAAATGTGAAGTCGATTCATGTCATTATCCGGAAGGTGCGCTGGCCACTTGGCTCAAAGCGCCTTGGAGACTTGATCGCCTAAGGTGAACTCGATGCGGCGAGGTACCCGGTCAAAACGCGGTTCCGCTCCGCCCAGCCAAGGCGGTGTTGAGCGAGGAGTCTCCGTAACGGTGGACCACGATCGAGCGTCGCAGCATCGCATGTACAGACATTTATACATGTCGATTGCTGTCCTTGTCCATGACCGCGACTGTGCACCACGGCGGCGGGACGCGACCCGCTTCCGGTCCGCTGCGTCGTTCAATCGCCGAGTGAATTGACTCGTCTGTCTATTTAAGTGCGAATCGAGGCCGATCGTCTCTTTTGGCGACGGATTTCTCGCGAACTTCTCGGAATGTGTCTGCTGCCTGCGCCGATGGCTCAGGCGGCTCGTCCCGCTTTCCAGCCGCGCCCGCGATTTCGGAGGCCAATGGCGTTGAGGTCAAGCCGGAGGACCTGCTGATGTTCCTCGACGAGGCCGACCTGGGCAGCATCTGGCGCCAGCGACATCACTGCCGAGAAACCGTGGAAAATACCCGATGAAGGTCTCTTGGAAAGCACTCGTGACCGTACTCATCTCGGCGTCGAAGCATGAAACGGATCACCCGGAAATGCGGCGTCGAAAAGCAGTGACTCGGCCTCGCTCCGGAGGAGGGCAAGCTCCTGGACGTCCCAGAAGGATTCGCGCGGATCGTGCCTCAGGCCGCGAAGACGATCGAGCCATCCGCGAGCTTCGGCAGACCTTCCCAATCGCGCGTTGGCCAGGGCCAGGTAGGCCCAATCGCCAGGCCATCGGGCCTCCTTCGCGACGGCCATTCCCTCGTTCAGTCGAGCGATTGCCTCGTCCAACCGGCCGGCTCGGAGCAGAAGTCCGCCCAGAGCGTTCTAGAAAAAATGGCGGTACATCGGAGGTGGCGTGGGAGTGGCGGAGAGCCGCTTCGTGAACCAGTCGAGCGGCACCTGGTAGGCGTCCACGCCGTCAGCCCCCAGGGCGAGCAGCGATGCCACGCTGAGTGCGTTCCAGACGACCGTGGGATTGGGCCCTTCCCAGGTCATGTACGCCGAACAGGCCTCGCGGTAGCCGGCGCGGTCTCCGGCCCGCACGCACGCGACGCCCCAGGCCTGCGCCAGCTCCCGGCTGAGAGGCCCCCTGCGACCGCACCGTGCGAGCAGACCCTCGGCCTCGGTCCAGCGGCCGGCTCGACCGAGTTCCTCGGCCCGGGGTATGACCAGTCCCTCATCGGCCCCCAACTCGAACACGCGGGCGAGCTCGACCTGGCGATCGGCCTCTCGGCCGAGCTTGCCGTAGACCGCCGCGCGGTCCTCGTGCAGCGACCCGTCATCGGGCCGGGCGGCGATCAGGCGTTCGATCTCGACCTGGTCGATTCCCGCGATCGCGTTGGCGTGGTGGACCATCAGGTGTTGCAACACCCTCCGCTCGGTCTGCGGACGAACCGCATCGGCGAGGGCGAGGAACTGTTCGCGGCGGATGATCAAACGCCAGGCGACCGCCCGATTCGCCACGCCATCTTGCCTCGGCGAACTCGTCCTTTCGACCGCGCAGTTGACCTCGCTCGCGCTCAAATCGAAGGCCCTGAACTCCAGGCCCGATTGGGCTCGGGCGAAGGACAGCACCGAGGCCCCATCGGCCGACTCGATCAGGATTCGCTCGACGGGTCCAAAGACGGCCCGCAGCTCGCCGTCCCGGCACGACGGCAGGAAAGGCCGGAGTACGCGGGGGTCGTAAAAGCGGAAAATGAAGGACTTGCCCCCCTCGTCGCGGACACGGAGGAACCGGCGAAAGTGCCGGCGCAGATCCTGCCGGCTCGCCGTCGAGTGGACGAAGACGGCCGCACCATTGCCCCAGGTTAGGTCGATCAGGCGGGCAGTGGCTACCGTTCCGCGCTCCAGGGCGACGAGGTAGGCGCAACCTCCTCGATCGCGGTGGGCAGCGCTCCGGCGTAGAGGCAGCATGAATCCACCGTCGCCTGCTTCAGGACCGGCACGATCCTCGGCTCGCGCGCGGCATCCAGCAGGGCGACGACCTCGCTGGAGGGCTGGCCGTCGGCGGTGTACCAGAGGATGTCCAATAGACGATCGAGGTCTGAGGGAGTCATTACATCGCTCCTGGCACGCCGGCAAGCTGCTGTTCGAGCCGCTTCTTCTCGCATTCCTCACAAAAGGGAACCCCGTCCCGGGCCGCACGCCGCATCGTCTCAACGTGGGCGAGAGTATCCACGGTCGCGAGCAGCGAATCTTCCACCGGCGGCGGCGACTCTCGATGCTCCCGCGCGGGAATGGATGCCATTCGACTCACCCGCGGTCGTTCTAGCGGAGGCGCCAACGACGCGGACTGCGACGCGGCAGGGATCCATTTCGTGCGCTTGCCGAACTCCACCGCCACTGTCACCGAGCGGCCGACGAGGCGCACGGCGAGTT
This sequence comes from uncultured Planctomycetota bacterium, assembly GCA_963779785.1. GTDB lineage: Bacteria > Planctomycetota > Planctomycetia > Isosphaerales > Isosphaeraceae > CAVRFS01. The sequence goes on along the minus strand of CAWAAW010000016.1, from coordinate 181,455 downwards.
GGTCAAGGACCTCGTGGTCGCACAAACGGTGGTTCAGCCCGACTGGAGTCGCGGCCGCAAGGACATCTCGCAGGGTCGCCAGGCTTAGACCGTCGTCACGGAATCGGCTCAGGAAACTGAGCGCCGCTGATCGGTCGCGGAAATCGAGTACGAGCTCGGCGTCGCGGAGGTCGCCCGAACGTCCAAACCGATACCATCGGACCACCTCATCGGAATAGGGTCCACCTTCACCGTTCAGGTTCGCCGATGCCCTTGGAGCATCCGGACCCGGACGGTCGCGCCACCCGCCCCGGCGTGCCACGCCCGGGGCCAACACCAGCCGTATCCCTCGACCCGTGATCCGCCACATGGCGCCCTCGAACGATAAATCCTAACGCGGCAGGGCCGCAATCCAAAAGATCGGGGGACGGAGCCCCCTCCTACAGATCACCGATCCGTGTCCATTTCTTGTAGGAGCCGGCTCCGTCCGGCGACCCCGAAATGCGCGCACGGCGCGGAGATCATACGGAGGAAGACTCTAACCGTCCGCCACAACGCTCATTCGCCGACGGGATTAACTTCTCTGCCTCTAATAAGTGCGAATTGAAGCCGATCGTCTTCGTCGAGCGCGGTTTTTTTGACGACCTTTCTAAGATTCCTCGGCCACCTCCACACGATGGCTCAGGAAGTTGAGCGTCGACGCGTCAGCTCCCTGCCAGCACAATACGATGAGCATCGAGCGAGCCTTCTGGAACGGCCTTTCCGTGCGACCCGCGGCGTTTCCGGAAAGGGCCCGGCTGGCAGGGGCGTTCAGGGGGCGAAGGGTTTGGCCGGGAAGGCGTCGTCGAGCAGGAGCCCTTCGGCTTCGCGAAGCGCGAGCAGGAGGTCCCACCACGTACGGTTCGAGGACACCGACCGGGACCCTCGCGTGGATTTCGGGCGTGCCGCCGGCTTTCGCCCGCGCCCAGTGGTTCGTCTCGGCCAGGGACGCCCGCGCTCATCGCGACGCCCCAGGTGATAGAGCGCGATCGCCAATCGCGCCTTGCCGAGCGCCATCTGCGCTTCGTCAGGTCGGCGGGACAGCGCTGTCGGTAGAGCTCCTCGGCCCGGCTTGGTTCGCCGGCCCGGTCGTAGACCGCCCCGAGTGTCGACAACGCGCTGGCTTGGAGGCTCTCGTCTTTCGCCTGGACAACGAGATCTCGAGCCCGTTCGGCCAGGCGGATGACCTCGGCTGGAGCGTCCAGCGTGCCCGGAGCGAGAACACATGCCTCGGCCGCCTGTAGGAAATCCTCGGGAGAAGTCGACGCTCCGTGCACGCGGACCATCTCCCGGCAGAATTGCCGATAACCGACGACGTCGCCGCCGAGCAGCCGGAGTCGCGCGGAGTCGCCCCAACCGAGGGGATTGTTATCCATTAGGTCGAACGGCGTCCGCCCGGCGAGCCGCGCGAACCAGGCGCGAGCCTGGTCGAAGCGACCGTCCATCGCGTAAGCTTCGCCTGCCTTGAAGGCGACCTGGTCGTCGCTCGGCATCAGCGCGGCCGCCCGCGCGAAGTCAGCCTCGGCGTGGTCCAACTGTCCGACCTGGAGATTGACTAGCCCCCGCAAGAGTAACTCCGGGGCCGTCTCGATCTCGAGCTGGTTCACACGCTCGGCGTGAAAGCGAGCGACGAAACTGTCCAAGTGCCAACCATGGTCCCCGGCGGCGAAGAGGTGATATCCCACCGACCGGCGACGGGCCATGCGAATCTCGCGCTGAGCGGTCGCCTGAGCCCCCCGCGTCGATCGACCATTCGCTCACCCCCATGTTGCCGTCGGAACAGACGGCGAGGATTCGCGACCCGTCGGGGCTGAAGCGGACCCGGGGGTTGAAGCCGTTTGTGTTCGGAACTTGCTGCGACGCGCCACGGAGGACCAGGACCTCGTCGCCTGTCTCGGGGTCCATCAGTTCGACCTGACTCCTCGACGCGATTGCCAGCCGTCGACCGTCGGGGCTGAAAGCCAGGTCCATGGGCTCCTCCGGCGCCTGTGCGGAGTCGACCAGGAGCCGGGACCGTTCCAGGTCCCAGACAAAGACCCGCCGATGCAAACCGGCGGCCGCCAGCTGCCGACCATCGGGGCTGAAGCCCATGGCCCAGCACTGTTCGCTGAGGGAATCGTTCCGGAAGACCTCGCGTCCGGTGTCAACGTCAAAGACCGCCAGGAACGTGACCGCGTCGTCTCCGTCTCGCCAAGGCGCGACACCGTCGTGGATGGCCGAGATTGCCAGACGGCGGCCGGTCGCGTCGAGGGCGACGCGACGGGGCTGGTCGCGGGCGGATTGCCATCGGAAGAGCGGTCGACCGTCGGCGGCGTCCCAGACGATCACCTCGCCGCACAAGCCGGTTGGGGCGGGCTTGGCCAGCGCCGCCGTGGCCGCGCGTTGCCGTCACCGGCCAGCGTGACCCAGCGTATTGCCAGGGTGTGCCCATGGAAGCTCGACCCGCCCTTGCGCCCACGTCGAGGCAGACGGCTTCGCTGCGGTGGCCGCCGTTTACAGCGACCAACCGCCGGCCGTCGGCATCAAAACAGGCCGGCTCGGCCGGGGCCATCCAGCCAACCTTCACGCCGGTACCGATCGTTTCGATCGAGGCCTTAGACCCAGATTGTCGAGCGCGCGATCCGGCCTTCGCGATTAAACGTCACGATCTGCTGCCCTCCCTCGGCGTAGGCGATTGCCTCGGTGTTCCTGCCCCAACTCTCCCGGTCGACGACGTCGCCGAGATCGGGATCCACGGTCAGGTCCCAGATCTTGGCCTTGCCATCCTGCCCTCCGCTGACAAGGCGCTGGCCGTCGGGGCTGAATGCGACGGCTAAGTATGAGCTCCGTGTGGCCGCGAATGACGCGATACGCCGTCCCCTGGGGGAATTTCCAGATCGAGATTGTCGTCTCCTCGGCCGCGGCAATTGCACTACCGTCCGGGCTGATCGAGATTGCCCGGACCACCCCGGAATGCCCAGGCAGGACTCGGCGCAACTTCCCGTCCGGCAACTCCCAGATCTTGACCCCGTCGTACCGCGCGCCGCCGGCGAGGTACCGCGAGTCGGGGCTAAAGGTCAGATCGAGGAACATCGCTCCCTCGGTGCCCTCCAACCGCGACTCGGACCCCGTCGTCGCGTCCCAGAGCCGGGCCTTGCCGCCACCGCCGTTGACTTGACCCGTGGCCGTCGCCAGCCATCGGCTGTCCGGGCTGAATACGACCCGGGCGTAGCCGATGGCGTCGGCGGGCAGGGAAGCGACCCGCTCACCTGTGGCCACGTTCCAGATCGCCAGCGTACCGTCGCCGGTGCTGGTCGCCAGCCGCGCTCCGTCCGGCGTGAAGGCCAGCGGCCGGCGGTTATCGCGCGAGCCGGTGCTTGGCCGCCCATCGCCGGAAACCTTCAGCAATCGGCCGGTGGCGACGTCGAACAGCCTCGCGAACCCGTCGAGGCAGGCCGAGGCAATGAACCGGCCATCGGGACTGAAGGCAAGGTTTGTCACGAGGTGCTTGTGGCCCTCGAAGCGTCCGGATTCGCTGGCCGGTCTCAGCATCCCAGAGGGTGACCGCGCCGGGAGTCACGCTCGCTGGGCCCTGGGTGTCGAAGTAGGCGTTGCCCCCGCCGGCCGTGGCGATCAGCCGGCCATCAGGGCTAAAGGCCGCCTGCTCGACCCAGTCGATGTCGGCGGTCAGCGTGAACAAGTCGGCGTGGCCGAGCCCCTTGAGGAAGTGCCATTCCCAGCCGCGCCGTCGCGGTTCGCAGCGGTCGAGGACCACGTCGGCGTCGGCGACATGGTTGGCCTGCTGCTCCAGCCGGGCGCGGGCGATCTGACTGTAATAGAGACTGCGTCCGGCCCGCTCGGCCGACTCGCGCGCTTCTGTTCTTCAGCCACCGCGCGGCCGGCCGCCAGGTCGGCCAGCATGCGCTGCTCTTCCTTGGCGTCTCGCTCCGTGACCGCCTCCCGCCACTTCCACGTCACCAGCGCCGAGCCGATCAGGAGGACCAGCATCAGCATCGTCAGCAGGCCCGCCGGCAGCGGGTTGCGCCGGCACCACCGCAGCAGCTTCTCCGTCTCGCTGGAGCGCCGCGCACGCACCGGCCGGTCTTCGACGAACCGGCGCAGGTCCTCGGCCAGCTCGGCGGCCGACTGGTAACGGTGGGCCGGCTCGCGGTCGATCGCCTTGTGGACCACCGTCTCCAGGTCGCGCGGGACCTCGGGATTGAACTTGCGCAGCCGCGGGATGTCGTCGTTCGTCACCTGTCGGATCAGCCGGGCCCGGTCTTTCTCGTCGAAGGCCGGGCGGAAGGCCAACAGCTCGTACAGCGTCAGGCCCAGCGAGTAGAGGTCGCCGCGCGTGTCGTGACGGCCATCGAAGGCCTCCGGCGGCATGTAGCGCAGGGTGCCGAGGATGTCGCCGGTTCCGGTGAGGTTCTGCTCGTCGTCGAGCTTGGCCAGGCCGAAGTCGGTGATCCAGACGGTGCCGCGGGAATCGAGCAGGAGATTCGACGGCTTGATGTCGCGATGCAGGACGCCCTGCGAATGGGCGTAGGCCAGGGCATCGGCAACCTGGGCGCCGATGCGTGCGACGCCCTGGCAGTAGCCCGGCCGCCGCGACCGGCCCGGCCACGAGCTGTCCTCCGAGCCCTGCTTCAGCAGCGTGGCCGACGACGAGGTGACAGGGTGCGGGTCGGACGCCGGCCGGTCGTCGACCGGCGCACGGGCGTCGCCGCCGCCGGCTCCGCCGGCTCGGCCTCCGAAACAACCCCGGGCGCCGTGCCAGCCGTCTCGGTCTCTTTCGCGGTCGCTGCCTCCAAGCGGCCGGTCAGGAGCAACTGGGCGACGTGTGACGCCATGATGTCGCGGCCCCCTCCCTCCGTCACACCCTCGGTGCCGGCCGCCGCTTCGGCAACGGACAGTCCGCGCAGCCGCCTCAGCTCCGTCAGGACGGCGTCCAGGCCCTGGCCTGCGATGAACTGCATGGCGTAGAACGGAGTGCCGCCGTGCTCGCCGACGCCGAAGACCGGCACGATGTTGGTGTGGTGCAGCCGCGCCGCCGCCTTGGCCTCGCGCTCGAACCGCCGGCGCTGGTTGGGCTCGCGGAGCGTGCGCGGCGGGAGGACCTTCAAGGCCACGTGGCGGCCCAGCGAGACCTGCTCGGCCTCGTAGACGACCCCCATTCCACCGTGCCCGACCTCGCGGAGGATCCGGTAGTCGCCAAGCTGCTCCAGGAACGGCACCGCGGTGCGGAGGCACACGCAGCCGCGTCGCCTCCTGGCGTCTCGTCGTCAAGGGCGAGGTGCTCCATCATCGCCATGGCCGGGAAGACCTGGCGGATCTCCTCGGCCAGATCCGGGTGCCGCTCGATGTACTCACGCAACGACGGTCTCTCGCCGAGCCGCTGGCGATCGATGAACTCCTCGGCCAGCTCCGCCACCCTCGCCGACACGGAATTGGGGTCGCTCATGGCTGTTCCTTCTGCCGGATGGATTCAGATCGTCTCGAAGCCGGGAATCTGCGCGAGGATCTCGCGCAACCTCTTGATCGCCCGCACGTAACGGCTGCCGGCGCCCGCCTTGGACAGCCCCAGGACCTGCGCGACCTCGGACGTGCTGAGCTGCTCGAAGTGTCGCAGGGCCAGGACCTCGCGGTCAATCGGGTCCATGGAGTTGAGCGCCTCCTGGACCAGGAGCCGGGTCTCGGCCTTGATGACGGCGCGCGACGGCGAGGTGATGCTCCCGAGCAACTGGGCCGCCAGCGACGCCGAGTCGACCATGGGCAGGCCGCCGTGATGCAGGGTCACCTCGCGGTCGGCGTCGCGACGCTTGGTGCCGAGGTGGCGGCGGTGGACTTCGGAGAGCTTCAACGCCGTCAGGTGCCGCAGCCAGAGGAAGAACGGGAGCACCGGCCCGCGGGCATAGTCAGCGAGGGAGCGGCTGGCCTCGAGGTAGGCCTCCTGAAGGACATCGGAGGCATCGACGCGGCCCTGAATACGGCGGTTGAGACGCAGGCGGATCATCCGCTTGAGCCGATCCTGATGGGCCGCGAAAAGCCGTCTCAGGGCCTCCTGATCGCCAGCGGCGGCCAGGCCCAATAGATGGGAGACCTCATCGGGATCATCGGCATTGGCGGCTCTCATACCCTATATAGTGCGAACTCTCGCCGATCGTCTCCATTCGACGGCGATTTTTTTCCAGAATCTGTTGGACGGCCGCACATGCGATGAGGACGGCGAAGTACGACAGGTCCGGTGGGGTGATGAAAAGTTGGGGTTTACCGAGCTCGAAGGGCGGATTCAAGACGTGCGTTTTTGTTGCGCTCATCGGTACGTCCCCCCTTGGGAAGGGGGGGCAGGGGGGTTAAAAGGCATCGCCAGTACGTTGGGCCGATGCGACAATTCCGCGGAGGACCGCCGTCCCAAAACCGCGCCCCAGGCTGTGGTTACGCGGGGATACCCCCCCTGCCCCCCCTTCTCAAGGGGGGGACGACGCGCAACGGAATCCGGATGAAGACAAGGCTTGTCCAAGACGAACTTTTCATCACGCCCCCGAAGCCCCCCTTGCGAAGGGGGGCTTTGGGGGGTGACCACGCGCCACAATCCAAGCGTTTAAGCGCTCTTAACCTGGGCCATCCGTGCCACCCTGGGATGAGACCTCCCGGGCCAGACTCGGAGTCACCCGGTCAGTTGTCCAACAAAGCTCGTCGCACTCGACGGACCACGTCGACATACTCGCGCGGCAGGTCGATCGCTCCAGCCTCGTTCCGACCACCATCGCGGTTTTTCCGTATAAATCCAGACATATTCGTCCGATTGCTCAATGGCCGCACGAAGACTTGTCTCGAAGCGGCTTGGAGAGAAGTGGTTTTTTTCGACGTCCTGGTGTTCCAGCCGTTCTTGGGCCAGTCGTAATCGAGCCAGAGGCCGAAGCCCGCGGACACCAGACGGTGATAGGCCGAGCGATCCGAGGCCAAAGCGGAGGCGTCGCGCTTGATGGCGTCGTAGGCACGTGTGAAGGCGGCCGATTCTCGGTATCCGTACGACATCTCGTGCCCGTCGACCAGCCGCGTCTTCCCCTTCGACGCCTCGATCATCCCGTCAAGGAACGGGACGAGCAGGCCGTCCTTGCAATCGGCGATCGGTTTCTTTCCGCCGTCACTCTGCTTCCACACCAGGCTATGGCCGAAGGTGAGAAACACGGTCAAGTCGGGAAAACCTTCCTGGAAAGCCAGCATCACTTCTCGTCCGCGACGTCGGGCTTGCGCGGCGTATTCTGACCAGGTGCGCCGGCTCGCGTCGCGTTGCTTGTGGAAATCGAAGAGTTTTCCTTGATATTGTTCAGTATCCAACAAGATGCCCGCACAGTTGCCGGCGCGGGCGACCTCGGCCGCCAATCGCGCGTTGTTCACGACGGCCTCGTGGTCGTCGAACCAATCGAGGTCCGCGGGTGTGACGTTGAACCGCAGGAAATTGTGGCGAAACTTGGTCGAAGTGATCGATCCAAGGTCGTCGAACGCCGGCTTGAGTTGATCGTCGCGTGAATCGCCTTCGTCCCCAGCAGAGCCAGCTGAAATTCTCGGGCGCCCCTGGGCACCACGCACTTCGACGTGAAACACGCAACCGTCGAATGGCGACTGCTCGAGCTGGGCGCGCTGCCGGCGCTAAGAACTCGGTGCTTGGCTCGTCCCAGCCAAATTCAATCAGCTTCTTGGCGGGAGGATCGTTGGCCGAGCGTTCGACGCTCCTGGCCTGGGAAATCCTTGAGGTATCGCGACCTCAATTCCTGTGAAATCGGCCGGCATCAAGTAGATCTTGCCGCGGATCGTCTTGGATTCGCCGGCTTTCAGTCCGCCGATGCGGAAGTCTGAATGAAGACAAACGATGACGCCTTGAAACAGTTCCTGGTACGGCTCCCAGGCCGTCGCGATCAGCTCGCGGCCGTCGGCCGAGACGCAGCCGATCAAGCCGTTGGAAGGAACGATCTGGCTGAGCGGGCGAGGGTTGACATCGTCTCGGCTGACCCCCTCGGGACACCAGACTTGCCCGGGAGTATACAGAGCCGTGCGGGCCCAAGGCGTCGTCGGCAGCCGCGACGGCTTGCCGTCGACGTAAATGAAACAGTGTTTCAAGTACGCCTCCGAGCTGCGTTCCGCCTTGGTGCCGGCGTAGCGATCGACGCGGATGCAAGGTTGCGCCCACTGCGCCTCCGACTCGATCTTGGTCGGATTGGTCGCGACCACCTTGAAATCAACCTCATCCCGCCCCGTGCGAATCTCGTGCTCGACCACGACGCCGTCGCTCAATTGAGATCGGAGCTTGATCCACTGCCCACCGGGGCCGGACTCGACCAGTTGCGTCGTGTGCGGAATCACGGTCTGTTTCCAATCACGTCGCGTCGATCCGGCCCGGCAGAATGCCTCGATGTACCAGACCTCGAGCTGCACCACCAGGTAGGTGCTTGCCGTGAATCGTCAACATCTCCTTGTTCCAGGACAAGGAGAGAGCCCGCTCAGCTTGCTCCGCCGCGACCGGCCGTACCAATCAATGCAGTCCCCGAGCAGACTTAGCACGGCCCAGCGCCAGCTCAGCAGTGGTCTTCTCATCCGGATCGCCCTCGGCAGCTCGATCGGAGTTGCTCGAATGCGTTCACCGCGTCGATTGCCGAACAATCGAGTTTCGATCGAACGCAGCAATGGCTCGAGCAACGGCACCAGCGCGAGGCCGATCACGCAGCCGAGCATGTCCGTCGCCCCGTCGGCGACATTCTGCGTCGCGACCGATCGCCGGCAGTAATTGAACGATTTCGGTGACAGCGGCCAATCCGATACCCATGAGACCGACCCAAGCGTACCGCCTCCGGAATGGCCAAATCCGGCACCCAAAGCAGGCGAAGACGAAGAAAATCCCGAAGTGGACGGCTTTGTCCAAATCGTGGATCTCGAACCACGACGAGCTTCCTTCAACCGTATGGACGACTTCACTCGGAAGCCAGCACAGTGTCATGATTGTAAGCGTCCAAATAACGGCCGCCGCCAGGCGAAGACTCTTCAGGTCGCGTCTCGATGACTCGGCGCGCGGCGGATTCGGTCAACGATCGGGCTTGTCGAGAGGGGACTCACCAATCTGTTTCTCCTTCGAGCCTGGAGCGATGAGTTTTCCGATCTCATTCGATCCTAATCGGTCGCAACCCCCGACGGCGAGGGGAACTGGCCGGTTTGAATTGTTCGCAAACAGATTCCAGCGACGCGGAAGGACGCTGAGGTCGAGGGGTGCCGAATCTCGCAACCGGGTTCCCCAGGCTAAACTTGCAGGAACGGCTCGAACTCTGCTCTGAGGACGGCCGTTCTTGTCCAGGCGTCGCTTTGTTATCCTAGAACGCGGATCTCTTTGATTCGGCTACAATGACGACCAGGAGTGGGCCATGAAAGGACATAGCCAGGATCGAATCCGCCGTCAAGACGGACGGCGCGTCCCGACCGCGCCTGGATCCGGCCGGTCGCCGGCCAATAAGAAGGCGAGTGGCCGCGAGTCGATCGAGTCGTTCGTGGTCGTGTTCCTGGCGTTCCTGATCTGGAGTATCGAGGCGGAAGGCTTCGTGATTCCGACCGGGTCGATGGCGCCCACTTTGATGGGCCGGCACAAGGATGTCGTCTGCCCGCAGTGCGGCTATTTCTACACGGTCAACGCCGACCGTGAAGTCGACCTGACGGGAAAAGACCCGAGCCGCGGCCAGCGAATCAATTCCGGGGTGTGCGAGAACTGTCGCTTCGAGACCGATCGTCGGCGACTCACCGAGTTTCTCGGGTGACCGCATTTACGTCATGAAGAACGGCTTATCGCTCCCATTCCTCACCGAACGAGCAGCCCGAGCCAAGCTGAAACGATGGGACGTGGCGGTGTTCAAGCTCCCGGAAGAGCCTGAGGTCCGCTACATCAAGCGACTGGTCGGAATGCCGAACGAGGTCATCCGCATTCAAGGAGGAGACCTTTGGGGAAAAGGCGCTCGACAACCCGGCCGGTTTCGAGCGCCTCCGACGGACGCTCGACCACCAACAGGCCATGCAGTTGATGGTCTACGACGACGCACACCGAGCCGCCGCGTTGCGCGACGATCCAGCGCTGGCTGCGATGGTCGGGCGACTGGAGCGAGCGCATGCCCGGCACGTTCGCGCCCGCCGAACGATCAACCGACTGGGTCCGAGCTGCGCTACCATCATCTGGTCCCCAGCCCGGGACAGTGGGAAGCGATTCGGGCCGGAACGCCCCCGAGCCTCCCCCGACCGACCTTGATCACCGATTATTGTTCATATAATACGGATTTGACGGCTGAAGATCACGACCACCCTTACCGCGACGTACACGAGCTTGGTTCCAGCCTCACTGGGTCGGGGACCTGACTCTCTCGTTCCGATTGACGGTTCGAGAGCCGGCCGGCCGTCTGCGACTGGAGCTGATCAAGTCCGGGACGTCCAATCGGTGCGAGATCGATCTGGCGACCGGAGAAGCGACCTTGTTTCATGGAACGGAATTAATCGGCCGCACGTCGATTGCGGGGATCGCGCAAGCGGGGACCTATGAGCTGCTGTTCGCCAATGTTGATGACCGTCTGACCCTCCGGGTCAACGGTGACCTTCCGTTCGGTGAGGGCGTCACCTACGATTCGGATCCGGCCAATGTGGCACCGACCGCGGCCGATCTGGAGCCGGCGCGAATCGCCGCGCACGGCGCCGCGGTCGAAGTCGACAGTTTGGTCCTCAAGCGAGACGTGTACTATACGCTCGACCCGGCCGAGACCGACTATTCCAACCTGGGTGGGCCGGTCGCAGTTCGATTCCTCCGCCCTGTTCGACCTGCTCGCCGACCCAATGCAGTTTCCCCGGCTGGCACACCGTCCGCCTCACGACTATGCGGTAAGTCCCGGACGCTATCTCATGCTGGGCGACAACAGCCCCTGGAGCCGCGACGCTCGAGCCTGGGGGCGAATCGACCAGATCGACCCCAATCTCCCTGGCCAGGGCTGGGACGACTCGGGGCGTTCGAGCTGGGAGGTTCCCGAATCGCTCCTCGTTGGCAAAGCGTTCTGCGTCTACTGGCCTCATCCCAAGCCGGTCTGGCCCAAGCTGAGCTTTGGTGCTGATATTCGTTTACCGATTCTTCCGTATATTGAACAGATGAGATGGATTCGCTGATCGTTCGATCGACTGATCAGCTTCGAATGCCGCGAGAATGGGATCGAGACAGGCTCGATTGACCAGGGTCTTGACTGGTCGGAAGATCGATTTAGACTTACCCTTACGAATTCGAGCTCTGGAACGGAACGCCGTACACGCCCCGGGCGATTTCGGTCACCGCATACTTCCTGAACCTTTGGCCGCGGCGGTACGTAAGATGGTTAAGGCCATTGGCTCCGATTCGGCGGAAGACCTCAGTCAGCTCTCTGACGAGGAATTGATGAGCCGGTATCGCGAGGAGGGGCAAGCGGCCGTTTTCACCGAGCTGGTTCACCGTTATGAACGTGAACTCTATCGTTACCTCGCTCGTTACCTCGGCGACCAAACGACTGCGGAAGACGTGTTTCAAAACACGTTCCTTCAGGTTCATCTGAAACGCGGATTGTTTGAGAACGGCCGCCCGTTTCGCCCCTGGCTTTACGCGATCGCGACTCACCAAGCCGTCGACGCTCTCAGGAAGTCGGGCAGACACCCAACCGTCAGTCTTGACCAACGAATCAACCCAGCTCGTAGCGAATCCGAGGCAGGAAACCTGGTCGATTTGCTCGTGAGCGACAACGTCGGTCCACTGGCAGAGCTTCAAGACTCCGAGCGGCAGCAGTGGGTACGCGAGAGCATTGCCCGCCTGCCCGATGCACTCCGGCAAACCTTGATTCTGGCTTATCACCAGGACCTGAAATATCGTGAGATCGCCGAGATTCTCAAGATCCCTGTTGGTACTGTGAAATCACGCTTGCACTCCGCACTCGAAAAGCTTCAACAGATGGCGCGGTCAGCCAAGCGTGGTGAGGATGAATGACGCCATGAATGCCGAAGAGATGATCGAATACGTCCTGAGCAAGGGTGAGGGGTCCGAGCGCGATCGACTCGATCAAGCGCTTTTTCAGCGATCCCGATCAGATGGCTCGGGTCGAGCGCCTCCGGCTGTCGATCCATCTGCTTCTCGACGATGGTTCTCCCTATGACGAGCCTTCGGGTTTGGCCAGGCGGACTATCGGCTTCGTCGCGCGGAACCGTTCGCGCCCGCGCACCTTCCTCGAGCAATTGCCGATGCGCGTTCCTTTTCGTTGGGCTGATTTCGCAGTCGCGGCCAGCATCTTCATCGCGGGTGTGCTCACGCTTCTGCCCGCGATCCAACGCTCTCGTGAGCGCATGAATCAAGCGGGCTGCGTCTTCAACCTCCAGCAACTGGGGACCAGTCTCGCTCAGTACGCGTCCCTACACCCATTCCTCCCTTATCCGCCGTCGCATCGTTCGGACACCCATGCAGGAATGTTCGCTGTCATGCTGCACGACGCTGGCGTGCTCAATGACCTATCGTTGTTGGATTGTCCGTGTAATGGCCCCTGTCCGAACAAGATGAAGGATCTGGCGAACTTCGAACAGGTTGACCACATCCGTCAAACCGAACCAGACCGTTTTCAACGCATGCTGGCTGGGACTACGCCTACAACGTCGGCTATCGCCACGCTTCCGGTAACGCCGGACCGTTGGAAGTGGTTCTTGCCTCGCGAATCCCCGTCCTTGCGGACCAGCCCGACCACGAGAATTACATCAAGATCCGGGAAGGCAACAGCCCTAACCACAGACGCTGGGGACAAAACGTTCTCTTCGGGGACGGCACCGTCGGCTGGTTCCGCACCCGTCGGATCAGTCCGAATGACCCGGACCTTTACCTCAACAACGAACAGCAGCCTCGGGCCGGCGTCGATGTTCGGGACTCGGTCTTGCTGCCAAGTCATAGCCCTTTTGATTCTTTTTGAGCACGTTCAAGTCTGGACTGAGGCGCGCCCACGAATTCGCTCACGCCGGCAGGACCGCGCGTGGGCGAATCGCCGTCAGAACACCGCACCGAACGACGAGGTTCGGGCAATCAAAGGCATTTCCACAGCACGACGATCGATCAGATTCGTGCGGCCATTGAATCGAATCCTAAAATCAGCAGATTCTCACAACACTTGAATTCCCTCTCTAGTAGGCTTCTGAGCACTCGATAGTCGCGAACGACGTGAAAACGCTCGAAGAACGCAGAGGTCCACTGGGTTCGTCCGGCAGTGGTTTCTGTCCTCAACCTCGAGCTCTGATCAACGCTCAGCACGGCGCATCATGGAGGATGCCAGGATTTGCGTACTGCTACGCCCTTCAACGAGCGGAATGATCGATACGACACCGCCTCGCGATCGAACCAGGTCGGCTCCGGGTATCTGACACCCCTCGTAATCTCCCCCTTTCACCAGCACGTCAGGCCGGACGTGGTCGATCAAATCGATCGGAGTGGCCTCATCAAAAAGGACCACGGCGTCGACACTGGTGAGCCCCGCGAGGACCTGCGCCCGGTCGTTCTGAGTCACAATCGGTCGGCTTTCACCCTTGAGCGCTCGCACGGACCGGTCGGTGTTCAGACCGACGATCAAGCGGTCTCCCTCCTGCTTGGCCTTGGCGAGAAGCGTAACGTGCCCGATGTGAAGCAAGTCGAAACAACCGTTGGTGAAAACGATCCGTTCGTTTTGCATCCGCCACTCGGCCAGCCGCCGCATCAGTGTTGCAAGGTCACAAACCTTGGCGGAATGCGCTGTCAGATTCCCGCTACGAATTGTGTCGAGCAATTCGCCTCGCTGGATTGGCGTCGTCCCGAGCTTGGATACAACCACGCGAGCGGCGAGGTTTGCAAGTTGAACCGCGGCGTCCCGTTCCAGGCCGGCGACCAGGGCCGCCGTAAGTGTGGCCAATGCCGTATCACCTGCACCCGACACATCATAGACCTGGCGAGCGACCGCTGGATGATGAATCAAGCTATCACCATCAAGATATTTTATCCCTTTATCGCCGCAGGTAATGACCAGAAAGTCCAACCCTAGTTCGTCACGAAGCCGTCTCGCGGCCTTCAGAAATTCAGGCCCCTCGAGGTGCTCGACGCCGGTCGCTATTTGAAACTCGTGGGAATTCGGGGTGATTGTAGTGGCACCAGCATACTTGGCAAAACTCCGTCCCTTGGGGTCAACTACCACCGGTAGGCCGCGTTGCGCGTGACTCTGAGATGATGACGCGGCATATCTCCTCGCTCAGAACCCCTTTGGCGTAGTCCGAAAGGATCACGGCGGCGACGCCGGCGTCGAGTTCGATCCTGACCCGATCGAGAAGGTGTTTGCTCTCCACGGAATCGATCTGGCTGGTCTCCTCCTCATCAACCCGCAGCATTTGATGCTGGCCGCAGATGACCCGCGTCTTAGTCGTCGTCGGCCGATCGGTCAATGTGAGGACGGCGTCCGTCGAGACACCAGCCTCCGTGAGAAGGCCGACCAGTTGGCGTCCGGATGGATCGTCGCCGACGAACCCAGCCGCGACCGCCCTGATCCCAAGCCCAACAAGATTGAGTAGTGCATTTCCCGATCCTCCAGGGTTGGCACTTCGACGGTTGAGCCGAACGACCGGCACAGGAGCCTCGGGCGAAATGCGATCGACATCTCCCCACAGATAGGCGTCGAGCATCAGGTCGCCTACCACCAGAACACGCTTCCGCCCGAATCCTTCCTCAACCACGTGATAGACGGTTTCGGGAGCGTTCATCGTCATGGTATTTCCTGGTGATTTGGATCGTCTCGGCTTGCGATTTCGATGCCGAGTCTCAATTCACGAGACAATATTCAGGCTCGGGAGAATTCAAATATCATCGAGAAAACGAAGTCGCGTAAATGGGGGTCTTCGCAATAGATCCACAACCCTGGCTGACGGCGTCGATTTAGTAGTTTACGTAAAAAAAGAGGATATCAGGAATTTAGTGACTTTTTTTTGAGATTGGAACAGTCTATGCTATTAGCTACGTGCGGTACATTTTACCTTTCAACCCAACTCTTGTAAGGAGCATCGAATGAGGTTTGAGGGAAGCGTCGTAAAACTTTGCTCCATGCTGATGATTTTCAGTATGGGACTTGCCGCGACGGCTCAGGCTGCGCGCGTCGATCGGAAAACGGTCCGGGAAGAGCGGGCGCTACGCGTGCGGAACGCGTCGCACGCGGGCAGCGCCGCGGTTCGCACGAATTCGTCGAATGCGACTCCGGCGGCCCTGCTCCGTTCGGAAAGCGCATTCGTCCAACGGCTGATCTCGGGAATCAAGTTTTCCCAGAACTACGAGCGCAAGATCATCACCGCGACGAATAACCTGATCGTGCGAGACAACCAACTCAACAATGAGTTGAATAACGCTACGAATCCGAACCGGATCAATGGCCTTTCGAACACGGAAGCGAACGTTTTTGCGTCGATTGCTCGTAATCTGACCTACCTCAACGCCACGCAACCCGTCGTCGACGGCGCGATCGGTGACCTGTCACAGTTCAGGTCGGCCGGTCCTGGCATCGCGGCCAACTTCAATCGTCTTGTGGCGGTTGCGGTCGCCGATCAAAGAACGATTGCCGCGATCTCCGCTTTCGTTGGACCGGTGACGCCGTCCAGCTAAGCGGGATATCGATAACAACCAAGGGGAGGTAACGTTGCTCTGATGAGTCGGCGCTACCTCCCGATTTCGTTGAGTGAACGCCATGACGTCGCGCATTTCTCTTGACTCAAGAGACGGCACTTCGCGGTTGAAGCTGGGGTGTGAAATCATCGTCGGAGCGACGGCATGCATTTCGCCCTGGGCGTTTGGTTCGGTCGATGCCTGGGCGGAGTTCGGCTTGGGTATTTGTGTCGCCATCCTCGCGGTCTTCTCCGCGATTAACGTTTGGAAAACCGGAGCCTCGCCACGCCTGCTCAATGCGCCGGGTTTGGCGATCGCCGGCCTTGCGCTCATGGCCTGGTTTCAAACGGTGCCGCTCCCCCCGGTCGTTTACAAATGGATCGACCCGTCGGGGTTTGCACGACTCAAAGACCTTGTCCCGATCGCGACGCCACAGGTGGTACGCGGCGACGACCTTCCGCCGGTCGCCCCGCCCGCCCTGACCTTGAGTCAAGATCCGGATGCAACGCTGCGTCCCGCGGTCCAGCTCACCACAGCATTCGTTCTTTTCCAGTGTATCGTGAGTCTCGGTGGGGGTTACTCCACGCTTCGACGGTTCGGGCTGGCGGTCACAGTCAATGCCTGCGCCTGACGCTGTTCGCGTTGACCCAGGCGCTGACGTGGAACGGCAAGATCTATGGAATCCGCCCGAGCCCAATCCAGCACGGCCTGGTATACGGGCGGCCCATTCGTCTCGTACCACCACCTCGCGGCGTATCTGAACTTCGGTCTGGGATTCGCGCTGGCGTTCGTGATGGGCGGTGGTTACTCCGTCTCCTCGCGACCGGGACAAAAAGTCCATCGGCTTGGGGGCCATCGGATCCCGCCCCTGGCTTTGTATGCGACGGGGCTCATCACGGTGGGGGTGCTCGCGTCGCACTCGCGGGGCGGCTTTCTGGCGATGGCGATCTCCGGCGCAGTGCTGGCGCTGGTGTTGCGACGTCAACCGGTTCGGGTCTGGTTCGCGATGGCCGTCATCCTTCTTTTCGCGGCGCTCTTGCTGTTCGCCATCGGGACCTCGTCACCTCTCGAACGCCTGTCGACGATTTGGGATACAAGCTTGACCGGCTTCAATGGACGATCGCAAATTTGGATAGCCAGCCTGCGGGCCTGGCTCGCGAACCCCGTCTGGGGAGTCGGCCTGGGCTGTTTTCCCGCGGGAGCGGTGCCGTTCTACCAGTTCGAACGCGAGGGCCTCTACTTTCATGCGGAGAACGACTATCTCGAAGTCCTTGCCGAAGGCGGCCTCCTCGCATTCGGACTCGGCCTGTTGGCGTTCGCGAGCATCGCACGGCTCAGTTGCGCTCCTACCGGAGTGCGCCCGACCGGCGCGGATCGGATCATGGTCATGGGTGGCCTTTTTGGCCTGGTCGCCCTGGCGGTGAAGTCGTGCGCGGATTTCCCGCTCCACATCCCCGGGGTCGCCATCACGGGACTCGTCATCTGTGCTTACCTGAGCAGAATTGGCCTCGACGCCTCCGGGCGTGCGATGGCTCCTGATCCAGCATCGGCAAGAGCGGCAGGACTCAAGGCATGCCTGGCGATGACCGCGTTGGCCGTTCTTTGCCTTCCGTTGCTCTGGTGGGGCTACCAGCAGACCCGCGACGAGATCGCGCTGATCGAGGCCGGAATTCCACGGTCCGGCCAGGAGTGGTTGACGGCAAACTACGGTCGCCGACCAATCGACCAACTGGAATTGTTCGAAGTTACACTCGAAAAGATCCTGAGCCGCCGTCCCAACTGGTCCGACGGGCATCTCCGACTTGGACTGATGTACCTCAGCCAGTACCATCAGATCACCGCGGAGTTGGCCGTAAAAGATGGGCAGAGCCCGTCGGACGCCGAGATTATCGCCAGCCCGCTCTGGCTACACGGATTGGTCCATTCTGGGACGAAGTCCGACGCCGAGATCGAAGAGCTCATCGAGGAAGACCCCATCTGGTTGTACCTGGTTCCCGCCGCACGCAGCTTCCTTGAAGCCCGGCGATGTTGTCCGGTGCGTTCGCTTCCGCATGCTTGGCTGGCCAGTTCTCGATTACTTGGTCGTCTCCGGCGAAACGACATCCGACCACGTGCGTCGCGCGCTATCGCAGAGCGGCAATGACGCCCGGGTGATGGCGCTCGGAGCACGAGCGGCCGTCCAGGTCGGCGACCTTCAGCTGGCAGCCCGCTGCTGGCGGAAGTCACTCGAAATCGATCCATCCCAAGCCGACGACATCGCCTTGGTCGCGGGAGCGGTGCTGAGTCCCGGCCAGATCCTCGACCAGGTCTTACCCATCAATGGAACGCAAGTGATCCGGTTCGCCGACCTGCTCTATTCGGACCCATCATCGAAGCCAGCCCGCGATCAATTCCTCAAAGAGGCGATCAAACGGGCAGAAAGTGATCCCGCACAAACCCAAACGGAACGTATCTGGTGCGAGGGCCAAGCCCGGCGCGACTCAACGAACGAGACCTGGCCCGCAAGCAGATGGAAGCCGCGCTGGCTGAAGAACCCAAACGCGAACACTGGCGCGACGAATATATCGACTGGCTCATCCGATGGGGCGACACCGAGGAGGCGTTCAAGCAGGCCACAATCGGCGTTCACGTCGTCCCGGGCCAGTCCGGACCCCGAACGGCCCTCGACCGGGCGACCGAAGCCCGAGCTCGCAAGCGCCTTGAAACGAAGACACAACCCTGAGTCGATGTCCCCTCCTGGCTAACCGGTTCCACAGGCAAGGGCCGCCGTGCGATATTGTTCGCGATGAGAATGCATAGGCTCTCGGAAAGTGCGATCAGAAGGCAAAGTAAATGAATTCGAGCTGCTCGAACACCCCGAAGAAGACCACGTTGTAGATCAACGCCAGCGCGAAGGACCACCGGACTTGCGAGATTTCCCAGAGACGCATCACGCGTTCGGGGCGGAACCGCAGGACGGCATCGACGACAAACAGAACGAGAATCTGGAAGACGACCAATAACAGCTCGAAGCTCGCGAGGTTCAAGATCTTGAAGGTCCCGTACTCGACGCGGCCGAAATCGAGGAGGTGGGTGAGGATGTAGAACGCGTCGCCGACGCTCTCCGCCCGGAAGAAGACCCAGCTCACGAGCACGACGAAGTTCGTCACCACCCAGCCCAGGAGCAGCCGGTCCGCGCGGAAGGGCCGGGCGATGAGTCCCGCCCTCGGCGTCTTCCCGTCCGTCGCGTTGCGCGAGGTCTGCGCGCAGCTTCGTTTCGATCACGAGGCAGAGGCCGTGCAGGGCACCCCAGATCACGAACGTCCACGCCGGACCGTGCCAAACACCGCTCAGGATGAAAACGATCATGATGTTGAAAACCCAACGGAACCCGCTGACCCGATTGCCGCCCAGGGGAATGTAGACGTAGTCGCGAAACCAGGTGGACAGCGAGATGTGCCAGCGGCGCCAGAACTCGGCCAGGCTCGTGGAGAAATACGGCTGCCGAAAATTGGCCATCAAGTCGTAACCGAGGATCTTCGCGATCCCCAGCGCCATGTCGGTATAGCCCGAGAAGTCGCAGTAGATCTGGATGGAGAACAACACGGTCGCGATGAGAAGGTACGACCCGTTGTAATTCCGCGGGTTGGCGTAAACGCCCGCGACGAACGGCGCGACGAGGTCGGCGACGCAGACCTTCTTCGAGAGCCCCCAACCCGCCTGAAGCAGGCCGTCCCGGACGCGCACGTACTCCAGCCGGGTCGGCCGCCAGAACTGCGGCAGCATGTGGTACGATCGTTCGATCGGCCCCGCCACGAGCTGCGGAAAGAACACGACGAACCCGGCGAACCTTCCGAAGTGCCGTTCCGCGGGCACTCGCCCGGAGTGGACGTCGACCAGGTACCCAATCATCTGGAACGTATGGAACGAGATCCCGACCGGCAGGATCAGGCTGACGTACGGCAGCGAGTTCGTCCACCCGAGGAACGCGCCGAGGTCGTTGGTCGTGCTAATCACAAAATTGGTATATTTAAAAATCAACAAAGGAGCGAGCTCGGCGCAGATGCCCGCGGTCAGGATGGCTTGGCGAAGTCGCGGGGCAGCCGACCGTTCGATCGCGATCGCGGAGCCGAAGGCGGTCACGGTGAGCCCCATCAGTAGCACGGACAGTGAGACGTTCCAGGCCATGTAGAAGACATAACTGGCGACCAGGATCGGCAACCAACGGCGGTCGGAGGGGACGAAGAAATAGACCGGCAAGAACACGGCGAAGAAGACGAGGAACTGGATCGAATTGAATAACATCAGGTCATTCCGGTTCCATAAAGGGATCGCTTCGATCAAGTTTTCCTGGCGGATCAGTCCGATTGCGTACGCGCCGTTGGGCGCCAACGACGAGTTGCAGTCTCATTTCACGGGCAACTCTGGTCGAGGGGACGGTCGAGAAAGTCCTCGAAGACCCGCGCCAGGCTTTCGGTATAGAGCAGCGCGCCCTCGGGGTTGAGGTGGACGGGGTCGGCGTAATCGCGGTTTTCGAACAGGAAGTAATCGGGCCCGATCTGGTGAAAGCGTGGGAACGGGGCCAGCGCCTGGTCGACGACTTTGTTCGCGGGAGGGGGCTCGGCGAAGGCGTTACGTCGGAAATTGTTCGGTATCAGGAGTACCTGAAAGTTGTACTTGCGGGAGAGTTGCTCGATCCGCTCGAACGCGCGCCCCGAGGTCGTCACTCGCCGCGGACTGACCAAGGACGGCGTATCCGTCGGCAACGTGTAATCGTCGGGGAGCCGATGCCCGGGGAAATGACTCTGGGACTCAATGAAGAAGTAGCCGCGGTCCTTGGCGATCGCCTGGACGGTCGCGGCGGATTTTCGGTAGTAAGCCATGAGCCCGTTTCGGCTCCTCGACAGGACGGCGAAAAGCATCAGGTCGCGAGGTAACGTCCGGAAGGGGAACGCCCACTTGATGATCGCCCGGTCTTGCTTGATCGCGTCGAGGAACGAGTCGCCGTGCTCCGACGCCCAGACGGACTGGAGCAGGACGTGCGTCGGCGGGTTCCCGCTATTGGCGAGGCGTTCCAGTTCGTCGAGAAAAAAACTGTTCCCCGCCAGTGCCAAGTTGTAGGACGCGACGCCGTGGCCGACCGTCCGGTCGAACGTGCTCAGGTACGAAACCCGAGAGCACCCGACTGTTGCCGAAAACAGCGACGCGGATCGGCGCCCGCCTCGGATAAAGCTCGCCGCCGCTCAGCATGGCGAGTTTGCTCTCGTTTATGATTTCCGCGCCGGGCGGACATAAGGCAGACTCTTCCAGACCGAAAACGCCAGGAGCCACAACAGCGAGAAGCGGACCATGAAGGTGAGCAGCAATCGGGTCACCCGGCGTGACTCGCTCGCCGGCTCCTCCACAACAGTCTTGACACGTTCGGCAGGTTCGGCGGCGTCCATGAAATTGACCCAACTAAAGGGAAGGCCGATCGGGAAAAAAGATTCCCGGTGATCATGATGATGATTGAGGCTGAGATTGAAACCGTGCCCTGCTTTCAGTCACATCGATGCGTAATCCATGCTTCCCAGGAAAAATGCGGAGTGCCACGCATGCCAATAGGTGGGTGAAATACAAGGCCAGGAAATGGAGTGGAAACTCGCGGATCAAGTGTTCGATGAACAATGACGGTTCGGTCTCGGTGAACGGGTTGAACGAGTCGATCAGCAGCACGATCGCCCACAAATTCGCGGTCGAGTTGCCGGCCCAAACCCGTTGTTGAAGAAAAAAACAGGTGAACAGAATGAATGGAATCGTCGCGACACCATACCAACCAAACATCGCGTACGATCCGCCGACCATCCCGAGCGTCAGGTCGTTCTTGAATCCCTTGGGAAGAATACCGGCGTGGGCGAACATGATGTCGCACATCGAATCCTGGGTCTTCTCGCCGTTTAAGACCCTGCGGAACCGCATGCTGAAACGCCCATCCGGCGGGCCAAATGCCGAGCTCGCCGTTGCTATCAATTCCCGACTTGATGATGTCGACATGTTGAACCATGCCCACGCGTTCGAGCAGCGTTCCGTAGCTCCCGGTGTTTCCGAAATAAGGATAATGGGAACTGTCCTGCCGCGAGCCATCCTCATAGCTTTCCAGGTAGGCCCAAAGATTCTGCGACTCGAAGAAGACCTGCATCGACTCGAGCCGTTCCGACGATCGTCCGCTCTTTCATCGACCGTCCGCCGAACCGGGACTTGATTCGCGCTTCGCATGAGGTTGATCAAGGGAAAGATCACGACCGCCGCGACCGCCAGTCCGACACCGCCCAGCAGTACCAACTTCAACGAGACCGACCTCTTCCGGACGACGATGGTGACCGCGTATGCCATGATCATGATGACCGCCACGAACTTCAGATTGGCGAGGAACGCGAGAAGAAAGCTCGTGCCGAGCATGATCACCAGCGTTCCATCAAGCTCCCGGCGGCCCGAGGGATCGCTCACGAGATAGGCGGTCCTGGCGACGACAGCCACGATCAAGATCGGCAGCATGAACGTCTGAAATCCCTCGCCGGCCGTGCTCGCATACGAAGGAATACATGCCCCGATCAGAAAAAGGAGAGTGCCCAGAGGATAGGCGACCCAGAAAAAGAACCTTGTGATACTGCCGGGTCGCGATTTCCTGGAGCAGAACCAGCTTGAAGTGATACTTCGATGTTAATTTGTAAGCGGCGTATAACTGGACCGTGCACAGGAACGTCATCAAGAAGGCTTCGCGCGGATGACTGAGGTTGCTATCGAGCGCCTGACCGAGAAAGATTTTCACGGGCGGACGCGATACCGACATATTTGGCGATGAAAATCAGGCTGATGAGGCTGATCGTATCCTCAAGCCCCCCTTCATTGAGGAAAAGGAGGCCGATGCCGAGTGTCAGGCCGAGGAGCACGACGCAGACGAAGTCGGAGCCATTGATCAGGTGAATGAAGAGTTGAAGCCCAATCAATAGGCTAGGCAGGACGACAAAGAACAAGAGCCTGTTGGAAAGGACGGGGTGCGTGACCCGTCGACGCCTCGATGACGGCCCAGCTTGATTGACTCATGAAATAGCTTCCCGATGGTCAATCGAGCAGAATCCCGATATCATGGATGACGAACGACTGACGACTCCATGATCTCGCAGGGCCTGAACAAGGGCGTCGCGCGGCCGTTTCGATCTTGAAGTTGCGGTCAAAGCAGCGCTCGGCGCGCTCGTCGCATGGCGTCCCGCTCATCAGCGGAGAGCACATCCACCGCTCCAAGCTTTGGACCGTCCCGGCAACGTCGTCGTTGCCGACGAAGCCGGCACAGTCTGAATCGATCTCGCGCCAGATATTCACCTTGTCAGAGATCAGAACGGGAAGGCCGCAAGCAAGCGCCTCGGCCACGCCCAGCGCGAAGTTCTCCTGATGCGATGGGAGGCAGAACACATCCGACGCGTAAAATGCACCCCATTTTTGTTCGTTAGTCAACAGGCCGGTCCAGGTAATTTTGTTCGCAATCCCCAGGCCGGTTGCCTGATGCTCGAGAATCGCTTTCCACTCGGCGTTGTCAGGGCCGGCGACCACGAGCTGGAAGCGTTCGTCGTTCGCGGCCGTTCTCGCGAACGCTTCAATAAGAATGTCGAGCCCTTTCTTGGGATTGACTCGGCCGAGGTAAAGAAAGAGCTTTTTGCCCATCGAGCTCCGGAAATGCCTCGAGGAAGGCGCGCCGCAGCTCGACGGCGTCGCCTGTGGCGCCCGTCGTGCCAAAGCCCACCGTCACACCGTTGCACTGGTAGGGTCGAAATGACTGCCCGGCGAGAAGCTTTTCTTGCTCGGAGGTGAAGAAAACCGCCTCGGGCATCGCGGAGGATCTTATGGCCTCCAGCACGCCAGTACACAGCCTTTTTCAAGTGCTTGAGCGGATACGTGCGGCGAAACCACGGATCGAGCATGCCGTGAGTGAAAACGAAGTAAGGAGTCGCGGAACGACGAAGTGCCCGCCAGGTCGCGAGACAAGGATACTGCCAGATATCATGCGCGATCACGCAATCAAACCGACCGACGTTCGCGCGAAGCCAGGGAATGAACGATCGAGAATAATGATACTTGCCCATGGCTGGCCCAAGCGCATGGATTTTCAGGCCGGAATCGTCCATTCGCGAGCGGCCCGCACGATCGAGACAGGCGACCTCGATCGAATGCCCCATCCTTGACGAGCGTCTTGCTCATCTGCCGGATGCCCTCGGGTGGACCGCCATGCACGGGGTCCATCGAGGTGATCACATGGAGCAGTTTGAACGAAGGCGCCGACGCTCGGTGCGCTGCATTCCGCCAGTATCGGACGTGCTGATGTAGCGCTCATACATCGGTTTTCCAGAACGCTCACCGAACGTCTAAAGCGACGACACACTGAGGGCACGTCTGACGGCCTCGATCCGCCGCGAGCACTTTTTCAACCGCCTGAACGACTTCATCGCATCGTAATCGAGAGTATGCACTTCTTGTTGTGTGTCGACGCACACGAAAAGCTTGCAGTTCGCACACTCGGTCTCATGATAGATCACCTGGTGACCTGTCCCCGCGCGGATACCACATACCAGGATGAACTCGCGCGGAAAAGACCGCCACGCATGGAGTGCCGACATTCGCCGCGAGATGCATCGGACCACTGTCGTGGCCGATGAAACAGGTCGGCCTTTTTCAGAATCGCCGCACTCACGCGGGGTGAAGGCTTCCCACAAAGATTGAGCCGTCGGCCCACTCCAAAGTTCAAAAGAGCTCTCCGATCGATCGTATTCGTCGGCGGACCCGAACGTCACGAGCCCACGATCGGGATAACGGTCGTTCGAGCGCCCGGACGAGCGCGAGCCAGTTGGGCTGTGTCCAGTCGTTAACCTGGGCTTTTGTGCCGACACTCAAGGCGAAAAATCGGCGAATCATCGATTGTGCCCGACGAGATAGTCGCGTGCTCTGTGCGTGTTCGTCCGCAGCTCAGGCCGAGATCCCACCACCGGTCGTCACGCAAGTCGACTTGGCCCAGCCGCTGAGGTTTGAAACGAGCCGATCGCTTTCGCTCTGATACAGATCCGTCCCGGCGAGACGCGCATTCGACCGCCCGCGCCGGGCGTAAGGAAAGCCATACTGACGTCTGATCCCGCAACCGAGGAAGAAAACCGCATCGCGGATGACTTTCCTGGCCGTCGAATACGGCGACGAAAGGTAGACAACGGCGTCGAATCGTTCGCGGGCGATCCGGTTTCTCAGTCGGAACAACTCGCCAGCATCTTCTGAGTGCCACCGGATAGTAAAGGTAGTCGTCGACGAGTCCCGCACCGTCGAGAATCGCCGCCATTCCCACGCTCTTGGCATGGTCGGAATGCGGCGTGGTTCGTCAGTACGGTGATCTTCGCGTCGGGAAAGGTCTCGCGCACCAGCCGAAACGCCGGCAATGCCACCAGCGTGTCACCCAGGCTTCCGAGGCGATGAATCAAAACTCTTCTGACTGCGACGCGAATTCATCATGCATCCTCACCCACGAGAAGTGGTCTCTCGACCGTGAGGCTCTCAATCCAGCGAACGATGAGCATGGCACTCGCGAGCTGACATCCATAGTAAATCGGGACGGCCCAGGCCGCTCCCTGGATCCCGTAGTAGATAAATCATCGGTACTCCGGCGGCGAGACTCATGACCGCGCCGATCGTCCGGCTGACCAGGCAAAGGTCCGGTCCGTTCCTGGCCATGGAGGAACCGCTCGCTGACCTGGCTCAACGCGAAAAACGCATTTCCCAGCGCGATCGGGAAGAGCAAGCCCGCGGCTGATCGATACGATTCCGCGAGAAATAGCGAGACGATCAGCGACTTGAGCGCGATCACGGCGATCAAACCCAACGCACACACGACCGCGGTCAAGACAAACCACGTTGTGAGAATGCGCCGGGCGTTGTCGGATTCATCGTCAGCAAGTGCATCGTAGTAATGCGGCCGATAGTAGTTTTCGAGAACGATCCCAGCCATCAGAAATGGTTGACTGATCAATCCGTAAGACGCGGCATAGATGCCGGCGGCGTCCAGACCGATCAAACCGCTGATCACGTATCGGTCGCTCAGGCTACTGACCCACTCGACCGGGGCAATCGGGAAGAGCGGCAAGCAGAACCGCCAGACCCGACGAGTCAGTTCTTGATCGAGGGGCCTGGTCGTCGTCTCGCGACGACGCCGAGCACGCAACGTTGATCACGACGACCAACATCAAGCCGCCGACGAGGTAGCCGACCAGGACCACCAGCGGCCGAAGGGCTCAGAAGATGCACCAGCGCAACCGCAAGGATTGGTCGAATCCAGGCCTCCGCTCCGCGTAACAGAGAATAGCCTCGATGTCGTTTGGACGCGTTCAGAAACGCGGCCTCCATCGTGATCTCGCTGTCAACGACAAACAGGCCGAACGTCAGAAGCAGGAAGCCAGAGAGAGATTGATCGCAACAGACAGTAGGGAACACCGAACAGCAGAACCAAGGCGGCCGCGACTCCTTGAGATCGAAGCAGCCAGTACCTGACGACCCGCCTCAGCATGCCGACGTCGTCTCGCCTGGCGGCCTCCGCATACTGTCTCATCGCGGCCATGGCGAACGGTAGAGAGAACTGGCTTCGACCAAGGACGACCAGCCCCAGGACAATGCTGACGGTCCCGTAAATCTCGGGGCGCACCGTCTCGGTCAAGAACCGGACTCCGGCGAGTTGACCGAGCGGCCAGGAGCGCTTGACCGCCAATCAGCCAGAGCACATCGCCTGACGGCCGCCGTTTCAGCAGGCGTGCGCAAAACGATTTCCCAACGATGGAGCTGGTTCGCCCGATTCCTCGGACTTCGCAATCGTTTTGGGATCGGTCTCGATGGTCATCACAGGCTGAGCCAACCGAAACGTGACAGTTAGCGATCGTTCCGACTTCAGGAGTCCGCCGTCATCGTCCCACCTTGGCCTCAGAAATCTGGCGGGATTGCCGCCGTAGACTCCGCCGCCGGCGAGCGAACGATTGGCCACGCTGCCAGGTGTCAAAACGGCGTTGTCGCCAATCTCGACACCCGCCAAGACGATACATCGCGATGTCACCCAAACACCCCGTCCGATCCGCACCGGCCGCGTCACCAGGTCCATCGTCTCCTTCAGATCGTGGGAGCCGGTGGTGATGAAAGTTTGCTGCGAAATCACGGAATCAGCGCCGATCGTGAGCTTGTCCTGGTTGTGCAGCCATACGCCTTCGCCCAGCCAGCATCGGTCGCCGATTTCGAGGTTCCAGGGAAACTTGACGTGGATATTGCGGATCAACGTGTCACGGCCAATCTTCGCGCCGAAGAGTCGAAGCAGGTCCACTCGAATTCGCGTGGAGGGCTGAAACGAATTGTTGACGAAAATGCACTCCACGATCATCCACAAATATTCAAACCAAAGAGGGCGGCTGCGTCGAAACCGACCATGGCCGGCCTTGCTTGAGGTTGATCGGCGGGCGCTGCGGAAGTGGTCGCGTCCCATCCTGAGTCAAACTGCAGCGTGGACATCGAGCGTCTCCCATTCGGTGCTAAACCGGTAACGTTGCCGACCTGGCGTCGAGCACGCCGGTCGTTTCCATCGCCGACCCGGTCGGCGAGGATTCTGTGCAATGTCGATTCGATGAAATCGAGGCAATGTTCGCGAACGAACGACCTGGCTTCGCCGGATCGCGTTGTGTTGCCAGGCCACAAACTCGTGGTCGCGGGCTTCGATCGATCCCAGCAGATCTGCCGACCTCAGAGCATCGATCCCAGGAAAACCAGGGACCAACTTTGTGAGTTCGCATCTCACGGCCCAGCGGACTGTCGGGATCAGAGACGGCCAGAATCGGTGTTCCGGAGGCAAGCCCTGGGACGGTCTTGCTGGGGAAAAAGGAGGCACCGCTTTGCGGGCTTCTCCGTGATTACGAAAAAATCAGTCTGGTGCAATGCCTCTGACGAATGCGCTTCGTCGAGCACAGGGCCGATCGAGAACCGAGAATCTCCCGAGCTGATCACCCATTCGCGGACCTCGGACGCGGCACCTCCATCGCCGTGGATCTGAAATCGGAAAGGGACCGTCGTCTTGCCCAGGTTCTTGCAGAACTTGAGCAAGCCTTGCTTCGCGCCGATGTTGCCGGCGTAGAGGAGGCGGACCGGCCGCGCCGGACTGCGGCCGACTTTCGACGGACGCGACCCGATCTGGTCCGCGATCGACTGATGAAGCCAGTTGGGCAGGAACATCACAGGCTGGTCGCGATCGCGAAGCTCCTCGAGTCGCTCGACCATGATGGGCGAAATCGAGCTCCAGACGTCGGCCCGGTTAAAGAGCCAGCGTTGAACGGCCTGAAGCAGCTTCTGAGCATCGCTTACCCGCGACGATCCGGCTGGCCGACGGCGGCGTCGGCGGGCAGATCCTGAACGTTCAGCCACAGTGGTTTCCGATAAAACAATTTGTGAAGGGCGGCATATGCAACACTTCCCGCCAGCGGACAGAACACGATCACGGCATCGAACTGAGAATCACGAACCAATGACCGGCAAAGGGAGAGAAAGTACGATCCCTCGTAGATGAGCCGTTGCCACGTGGATCTGGGTTCGTCGGGATGAACATTCCGTAGCGCTCGATGTGCACTCCCTTATCGAGATCTCGCTCGATACGAAGGCCATTGCGGCCGCTCTTGTCTTTCCATTCGGGATAATAGGGATAGGCACAGCGGACGGTCACGTCGATGTCGCGCTCGGCGAGGCCGTAGCACATATCGCTGAAAATCGATGCGCCGCCGCAGACATCGGGAGCGAACAGATGACTGATGACGAGAAGTCGGAAGCGTCGGTCCTCAGCATGTGTCATCATCGAATGTGATCCGTTAATGGCGTTGAAGTGTTGCGGAGGTGCTCAATCCGATCGACCAACCGGCAGTCTCAATACGCTCCCTGGCGTTTCCAGGCCACGACGAGTGTGAGCATCAGCAGCTTCAGGTCAAGACAAAGTGAACGCTGGTCGATATAGGTCATGTCCATCTGGACCCGTTGCTTCGTACGTCGTGTCGCTACGGCCGTAAACCTGCCAGTAGCCGCCGAGGCCTGGTTTGACCGACAACAGCTTGTCGGCAAATTCGCGGTATTTCGATCGTTCGGGAGGAACGATCGGCCTGGGGCCGATCAAACTCATCGTTCCGGCGAGGATGTTGAATAGCTGTGGGAGCTCATCCAGACTGGTCTTGCGCAGCCAAGCGCCCACGGTCGTTGTCGCGGATCATCCTTGAGTTTGTAGTTCTCGTCGGAATCGCTCTCGAAGCTTCTCGGTCGTCTGAAGCAATTCCTCGGCGTTGACGACCATTGTCCGGAACTTGTAGCACCAGAACTCCTCTCCACGACGCCCCAGCCGACGTTGCTTGAAGAGGACCGGCCCCGTGACGTGGCCTTAATCGCCGCGGCCACCATGATCAGGACGGGGAAAAACAATAAAAGCGCGATTATCGCACCAAATATGTCGATTACTCGCTTCGACACGTCGTACGCGCTGGAGAACTCATGGAATTTTTCCTCGGTATGAACGCCAGCCCCTAGGGCTCTATTGAGGGATGTCATGGGTCTGTTCTAGCTCAAGGTCCTAGCTCGATTGCTGCTGCTCCAAAGCTTGGAGCGACGCTTCCAGGAATACGAGGTTTTTACCATGTCGACGATCACGGATGCATGTTCGTTTAACGGGTCCCATATGATTCGCAAATATGATGCCATGGTCGTGATCGACCCGAGTCGGGCGCAATGCGAGATCAACCTATCTATTACACAAAACTGTAAACGTATGTCCAGAATCAACATACTGTAATGGCATAGCAACAGACTAGCGTAGTAATAGGCTTGGATTGAAAAACGGAAGACGGCCAGACATTAAGTCATTCGGAGGTGAACATCAGGGCGTAGAGATTGCTCGACTGGACAGTGATTCCGGACGGCTACTCGGCGGTTGGGTCAGTGGAATTGTTCGAGATGACGAGGTAGACATGGTCTTCGTGGCGTACACCATCATGCGGGCTTCAAGACCGGCGGCCAAAGTTCGGTCTCGGTTATCGACTTCGGCGACGATGCGACAGGTCTGCGACTTAGCGTCGATTCGCTTATCGACGAAGAGGATCTTGCCCTCAAATTTGCGTTTGAGAACGTCGGGACCGAGCGCGTCGGTTTCGGGCGAGATTTCGATCCGCTGACCCGGATAGATCCGAGCGTAATCGCTCAGATTCGAGAACGCCGTGACCCGCAGTCGATCGGCTTCGACAATCTGAAAAACGGGTTGGCCGGCAATTACCGTTTCGCCGATTTTCTTATAGACCTCAACGATGATTCCATCGTGGGGCGCGACAATCTCTCGATTCTTGATTTGGGCCTCCATCTCCAAACACTGCATCTGAGCAATCTTTCGGTTATACTTCGCTTCCTCGATCACGAGCTGGGCCGTCTGGAGCTGAATGTGAACCAAGTCGTATTCTTCTTCACTGGTATAACCCCGCACCTGGTTCCGTAGCAGTTCGACCCGCTTGACCTTCTGCTTCAGCTCATTCCGTCTCGACTCGGCTAGCCGAACTTCGATGTCGCTATCGGCCTCGGCCTTGCGGAGCGCGAGCTGGACTCGCAGCTCCCGGTCTGCAAGTCGCCCGAGGACTTGCCCCGCCTTGACGCGATCGCCAAGTCGAACCAGGCAGTCTTGCAGTGGTAACGCCATGACGCTACCACTATGACCGCTCACGATTGTCGATTGCTCGTAATCGATATCACAATGGTGAAGGACCACGACGTCGCGGCGATTCTCGTTCGTGGGAGGATGCGCGAGAAGATTTCGATTGCGTGTTCCCAGGAAGAGCGCGGCCAGCGAAACGACAACGATGAGAAAGTTGCGGCACACGGTGCATTCTCCACGACGGGTTCGATCTGTGCAGATTCGCGGAAAGACGGGCCCATCCATTATGCCGGCTCGCTAGCGGAGTCATCGAGCGTTGAGCGTGCCTGTCCATTCGCCACATGATTCGAGTGATTCGATGAAGTATTGAACCGGTCTACTTCATTCGGCACGGGGCTTCGACCGTTGGCATACGAGGCGCCGTTGCGTTCGGGAGTTACGTTTCCATAGCCATAGCCATAGCCGGACTCTTCTTGCGGTGATCGCGTTCACGATCATTCCGAGTACGCTTGCCCCCAGGCTGTTAATTCGTTCCAGGGTCTCTTCGGCGTCGTGATGGCGAAGCGTGTTGGCACGAACGATGAGAATCACGCCATCGGTGACCGTGCTCAGAATGGCAGGATCGGTGACAGCCAGGATGGGTGGCGAATCAACGACAACGAAGTCGTATGAGTTTCGCAACTTCTCGATAATTTCATTCAGCCGGGTCGAGGTCAAAAGCTCCGCCGGATTTGGTTCTGGATGACCTGCCGTGATGAGGTCGAGAGTTGCAACGGTGGTTTTCTTGATCACATCCGCAATGCCTAACCGCTCCGTCAGAACGTCGGTCATCCCGAGTGTATTGGGAAGATGGTGGATCTGATGCTGAGACGGCTTGCGCAAGTCTCCATCAATCAGCAGGACCTTCCGACCCGTCTGCGCCAGACTGATGGCGAAATTGCTTGCCGAGATACTCTTGCCATCGCCGGAATGCGGGCTTGTGATCAGGATCACCTGGATTCGACGGTTTCGACGCAAGAAGTCGATATTCGTTCGGATCGAGCGATACGCTTCGGCCATGAGCGACCGAGGCTGGGAATCGCAGAGCAAGCCGACCTCTTCAAGATCGCCAATTTGTTCGGGCCGAATGCGGCTGATTTGCCCGAGCACCGGCATTCCCAGTATCGAACGAAGATCTTTGACCGAGTGAATCCGTTGATCCATCCGATCGACGATGAACACCGCACCGATGCCGAGGATCATTCCCAGCAGAAACGCCGCCGCCAGCAATGAGACGATCTTGGGAGAAGTCGGCTTGCGTAGCGCATAAGGGGGTTCGACAGCCATCGACGTGATGCTTGTGACGTCACTCACAAACTGAGCCTGCTTGAGCTGGTCAAGGACGGTATTGAAGAGCGCTCGGTGGCGTTCCACCTGAACGTTGAGGTTCGACCCCGTGAGCATATCGATCTCGATTTGTTTCGCATCGGACCGTTCCTTGGCGAAATCCTCGACCGCGTTCTGATGGAGCGCTTCGACCGCCGTCAGGCTCTCCGAGATCGACGTCAACAAGTCTCTGACCTCGGCCTGTCCGAGGCGCCCGCGTGCGTCTCGCGTCCGCTCCTGGATTCGGGCGATTTGATCCTGAATCGCCTGAGCCTTCGTGTTGTCTGGGCCGAATCGTTCGGCCAGTTGCTGCTGCTCGGCGGTGAGCTGCCTTACATAGTCCGACATTCCGGAAAAGGCCATGCCTGAGTTGATCGCGGAGTTCAAGCTCGTCGAGTCGCCTCCCAACTGGTTGATGGCGTGGGCGACGGCCCACATTTCCATGCCCTCATGAGCGAGCTTCTTGCCAAGCTGGAGTTGAAACTTGAGCCGGCGGCCATTGTCCTCGATATCCTTGAGAGCGAGGCTCGAACGCTCAAGCCGCTGTGCCATGAGCGATCGTCCAGACTCGTCGCCGACGACGTAAGGGGCTTTACGACGATACTCGAGATACCTCGCCTCCATATCCTTCAGCTCTTGGCTCAAATCGTCCTTGGCCTTGCTGATCAGCGCGATTGTCTCGTTGCTTTTCTTCAAATACATGTCTTCGAGCGTATTTCGATAGCTTTCGGTAATGGCTTTGAGCAGAGTCACGGCTTCCGCGCGTGATCCGGCCCAGTGATCAACTTTGAGGATTTTTGCCTGACGGTCGGGCCGTGTGACCCTCAGGTTGAGGATTGCTTCATCGATGGCGCGGGTCCCGTCTTTCTCGGCCTGAATCAATGTCGGGAGATTCTCCAGGCCTACCGCATCGATCGCGGGCTGAACCACGAGCGGACTACTAATCAGTAGCGAATGGGTCGGGATGTAATCGTCGTAAGCTTCCACCGATCGAGAGGGATCGTTACTCGCAACATTGAGCGGCCGGCCACCTTGCTGCAAGACGAGAAGCCGGCACGTTGCCTGGTAGACGCGCTTCGCTTGGAATAGATAGAGCGTCATGCAGGTCATGCAAATGAGGATACTTAGGAGAACCAACTTCCAGCCGCGCTTGAGCACGGCGAGCATCTCCCAGACATCCTCTCTCAACTGTGGAGTAATCGTCGGTGCTGGGGAATGATGATGATTTTCAGTCATGGAACTCGCCTGCGGTGACTCGTTTGGAGCGGCACTTCGGTTTCTGCGTCACATAGAATCCGATCGGTGACGGAAAAACCCCAAGGTGCAGCGTGGATTACTGATAAGAAAAAAAATCATGTCCGGTAAATAGATAATTATCGCGTGAAATCGACCAATCGAAGTAATTCCTTTGACCCGGAAACCTCCAAGTGTCGCTCTATTCTACCGCAACGAGTTCTCTTTGCCAATTCAGCCCATTTTTTCTGTTTTCATCGTTTCGGAAAATGAAAGGGAGCAATAATCGCGCCAAAACTGAGCGACTTGCGTAATATTGGCGTTTTGCGCGCAACGCGCAGTCCCCTCCAGCCAGAAGGCTGTCAGGATGACTTCTTCGTTCGACGGGACAGGAAGCGACTCAACGAGTCGCGATGCGTGTCAGGAAACTCACAAGGCGTGAGAGCCATGTGGGTCGGCGACCCTGTGAGGGCGCCGGCGAAGCCCCGAAACGCTGCTCATGGACGGAATAGCCCATCGCCTCGAGCTGGAACCTCATGGCGAGCGCCGCGCCGGGATTGTGAGTGTGGATGATGAAACGCGTGGACCGCAGATGGGTGCGCGGTTCCTCACAGATCCAGCGGACGACGGCCATGCCGCAGTCTTCGCGGTCGTGGTCGACGAAGTGTTCGCCTCCCAGGTCATGGTCGAGGTGAACCTCATCCCAGGGTTCGTGAAGTGCTCGGACGCAATCGGCGACCGTCTCGACCCAGACTGCGTTGGGATTATCACTCAAGAATTCGACTGCTCGAACTGGGTTGTCGTCCAGGAAAAGGATACGACGGCCGTTGGACAAGTTGACCTCGAATTGGTAGGCAGCGGCCCGTCATGAGCGCGTGCAGGGTCCAAACAGGTCGATCGATTCGCGGATTTTCGCGGCCTCATAGCGAGGGATGACGCCCGCGCCTCAGCCGTTCACAGATCGTGAGGGCAAGCATGGTCTTGGCATCCTCAATTCGGCCGTCGTCGACCATGGCGAGGGCCTCCTCCCACGAGACGATGACGTTTTCGAGCTGCTCGTCGGCTTGATGTTCGGTTGGCCCCGGCTCGAGGTCTTCGCAGAGAAATAAGTACATGCGCTCGGTGAAAACCCCGGGCGACACGTACCACTCGCGGATCGCACGGATCCGGCCGGCACGATAGCCAGTCTCCTCGACCAGCTCTCGGCGCGGCCGTCTGGTCCGGGGTTTCTCCCGCGTCGATCGTTCCGGCGGGCACTTCGAGCAGCGTCTTGCCGACCGAATAACGATGGTTCCGAATCAGACAGACGTGGTGGTCGTCAACCATGGGCACCAGCGCGACCGCCCCGCGATGGATGATGACCTCGCGCTCGGCGGTCGTCCCGTCCCGGAGTGCGACTTGCTGCAGAGCCAGATCGATTTTCAATCCGCGATAGATCAGGCGTCGCGTGAGATTCGGATCGGCCACGGAAGACCTCCTGGAAGCCCTTTCTGCATTCACCGATCCTGGCCGATCACGACTTATGGCCCGCGGCTGCCCCAGCCCGGCTGCGATCGCGGATGGTCAGGACAGGGCAGGGTGCTTCACGGACGATTCGTTCGGCGACCGAGCCCAGGAGGACGTGGCTCAAGCCCGTTCGTCCGTGGGTCGCGATCACGATCAGGTCGACTCGGTTGTCGAGCGCATAGTCGACGATCGTCTCAACCGGGCTTCCCCACCGAACCGCGGTGACGACCGAAGCCGGTCGACCCCAGGCGGGATCAAGCAGGCGGTCGAGCGTCTCGCGGGCCTTGTCTTCGCTTTCCGTGTAGTACTCGGTGGGCATCACGGGCATCAAGAGCGGGTCAGGACCCGCGGGAAGGATCTCGGACAGAACGTGGAGCAAGCGCAACTCCGAGCCCAGCCGCTCGGCGATCTGGCAAGCATATCGGAGAGCCATCTCGGAATGTTCGCTGAAATCCGTGGGCGCGAGGATGGACTTGATCTCGATCACGGCGGGTTCCTCGTTCAACGCTCCTCGCGCACCAAGGCCTGGAACAACCGGCGCAGCTCGCGGGTGATCGGACCCGGCCGGCCCGCGCCGATGACTCGACCATCACACTCGACGACCGGGATCAGCTCGGCCGCAGTCCCCGTCAGGAAGCACTCGTCGGCGTTGAACACGTCGAGACGGTCCATCGTCCGTTCGACGACGATGTAGCCCGCCGATCTGTGCCAGTTCGATCACCGCGCCTCGGGTGATCCCCTCGAGGATTCCCGAATCGATCGACGGCGTGTGAATCCGGCCTTGCTTGACGACGAAGATGTTATCGCCCGTGCACTCGGCGACTTCGCCTTTGTGGTTGAGCATCAAGGCTTCCATGCAGCCGGCCTGAGTCCCCTCCATCTTCGCCAGGATGTTGTTGAGGTAATTGAGTGACTTGATGCGTGGATTGACGGCGTTGGGGTGATTGCGGGTGGTGGCGGCGGTGATGATCTTCAGCCCGTGCTCGTAAAGTTCTTCGGGATAGAGGCTGATGTGGTCGGTGATGATGATGACCTGCGGGTCGGTTGTTTTGCGCGGGTCGAGGCCCAGGCTGCCGGCGCCCCGGGTGACGACGACGCGGATGTAGGCATCCGAGAGCTTGTTGAAAGCAAGCGTCTCGCGGATCGCGGCGGCCATTTCGTCCTGTTTCATCGGGATCTCGAGATGGATCCCTTGTGCCGACTCGTAGAGCCGTTCGACGTGCTGCTTGAGGCGGAAGACCCGGCCCGAGTAGCGCGGATTCCCTCGAACACGCCGTCTCCGTAGAGCAGGCCATGATCGAACACGCTGATCTTGGCGTCCGCCTTGTCGAAAAGCTTGCCGCCGATGTAAACCTTGGGGCCCATTCGCGCAATCCTCCCGCTCGAGTGCGGCGGTCGTCAGTCAGCCGGGCCCGCGTTTCTTGCCAGAATCAGGCCAGCGCAGGCGACCATTCTTCGATTCGCCCTTCGACGAGCCGAACGACCCGGTCGGCTTGCTGGGCAATATTCTGATCGTGTGTCACTAAAATCATAGTGAGACCGTGCTCGCGGTTCAAGTCGCGGAGCAGCTCGATCACTCCCTGGCCGCTGCCGGCGTCGAGATTGCCGGTCGGCTCGTCGGCCAGAAGCACCGACGGCTGGCCCGCCAGGGCCCGGGCGATCGCCGCGCGCTGCATCTCGCCACCGGAGAGCTCGGACGGGAGATGGCTGAGGCGATGCCCCAGACCAACCCGCCGGAGAAGCTCCTCCCCCTCGTGCTTGAGCCGGCCACGCTCCCTCCAGTATGACCAGAGTCCGTGCCGGATCAACTGGGGCATCAGCACGTTCTCGAGCGCGGTCAGTTCCGGAAGCAAATGATAGAACTGGAAAATGAACCCGAACGTGCGGTTCCGCAGCAGGTCGCGGCTCCGGTCCGGGCGGTCGTCGATCCGAACGCCTTCGAGGACGACTCTGCCGCCGTCGGGTGCGTCGAGCAGTCCCAGCAAGTGCAACAGCGTGCTCTTGCCGGATCCGCTGGCACCGACCACCGCGAGCAGCTCGCCGCGTTCGACTTCCAGATCGACCCCGCGCAGCACCGGAACTTCGTTCTTGCCTTTCCAGTAGCTCTTGTTCAGTCCGTGAGCCGAGAGATAGCCGGACATCATCATCGCCTTCCCTGGATTGGATTGGATGGTGAGTGATCGATCCAAAACGGTTGCGTTGTCGCTGTCTGACCGGTTCGAATTGTCACTCATACCGGAGTGCCCGGACCGGGATGCAGATGGGCCGCTCGCTGGGCCGGCCAGACGCTGGCGCCGACCGCGATCAACAGGGCGCCCAGCACGATCCAGAACACGGTGAACGGCTCGACGAGCGGTCGGGATCTTGTCGAAATAATAAATCGTGTCATCGAACACCCTGCGGTGTGTCACCTGCGCTCAAGGCTCGCTCGATTTCATTGATGTAATTGACGAACACGAGGCCGATGGCCATCCCCACACCGCTGCCGACCGCACCCAGCAACAGCCCGTAGCCGAGAAAAATGCCGCGGATGCCGGCGGTCGAGGCCCCGAGCGCCTTCATGACGCCGATGTCCCGCGTCTTCTCCACGACGATCATCGAGAAGATCGCCAGGATGCCGAACCCGGCCACGGCGATGATGAAGAACAGGAGGATGTTGAGAATGCTCTGCTCGATCGCGACCGCGCCGAGCAGCGGCCCTTGCTTCTGTTCCCAGGTTGAGACGCGGAAAAACATCGGCTTCAGTTTATCGAGTGCAATCTGCAGCTTTTCCGCCATCAGGTCGATCCGCACGTTCGGCTTGACCTTGATCTGGATCTGCGTTGACCGCTCCTCGACCATTGATGTCGATCAGGGACCGCATTTCTTGTAGCCGTTCGAGCGGTACATAAACGTGAGTCGAGTCATATTCGCTCATGCCGCTCTTGAAGTAGCCGACGACCGTGAAGGTGTCGTATCCCCCCTCCGAGCGATTCTGCCCGGCCTTGGGAAAGAGCAGGCCGACCTTGGTCCCGGTCGGGGCGATGTAGACGTCCCCCTTTTCCTTGGCGAAATGGTGCGTCGCCATCGCATAGCCGATGATCGCGCCTTGATCGGGAGCCTGCTCTCGCATTTGCATTCTTCAGCTCGTCCTTGATCATCTGTGTTCATCGGGTCCTCCGGATCGCCTTCCATGCTCTTCAAGAGTCTCACCGGCCGGCGTTTTCATCTGGAGTTGCTCGGGAACGTCGAAGGACGGCGGGATCGGCTTCTTGTGGTCGTCGAACAGAAACTCGGCGAAATCGCCGGTCTTGGCCCGCTCCTCGGGTTCGACCCCGATGATCTGCACCGGCTTGGTAATCACTTCGCTGCCGACCCGAAAGTGAAGGATGCCCGGGGTTTCCATGGTCGGTGCCATCGCGATCGACATCATCGCCGGCGACATCCATGACCCGCTGCATCACTTCTTCCGAGTTGTAGAAGCCGTTGAGCGAATACGACTCGACCACGACGTCGGCCAGCACCCCGTGGAGCCGGTCGCGCATCTTGTCGGCGAACCCGGCCATGACCGAGTTGACCACGATCATGGTCGCCACGCCGAGCATCACGCTGCCGACACTGGCCAGCGCGATGTAACGCGTTCTGAGGTAACGCCAGCAAAGGAGATACTTATACACGTCGACGACTCCTTCCGTGGGTTGTCGGTAAAGAGTCGAATTGACGCTGTGCCCGCCGCGTCGGTCAGGTTGTCGCTCCCGGGGCTTGCGGCCGCATGAGCGGAAACAAAACCACGTCGCGAATGCTGGACTGGTTCAAGAGGATCATGCACAGCCGGTCGATCCCGATGCCCAGGCCTCCCGCCGGCGGCATCGCGTGCTTGAGGGCCCGGACGAAGTCGTCGTCCATCTTGGCCATCGAATCCTCCTCGGGAAGTCCCGAGAGCTGCTGTCGCAGCAACTCTTCCTGAAGCAGCGGGTCGTTGAGCTCGGTATAGGCGTTGGCCAGCTCGACACCGTGGACGTAAAGCTCGAACCGTTCCGCGACCGCCGGGTTCGAGGCCTTGCGCTTGGTCAGCGGGCAAATGGCCGCCGGGTAATCGATCACGAAGACTGGCCCGGTCAACTTGTCCTCGACAACCGCCTCGAACAGGTCGTTGGTGACGACGGCCGGGTCCTTGCCCGCGGTGTGAATTCCGTTCGACTCGGCGGCGGCCTTGACCGCGTCGAAATCACTGGGATCGATGCCCGCGTGTTCGGCAAGCAGCTCGGCGTAGGTTCGCCGTGGCCAGGGAGGCTTGAAATCCACGGTCGTCTCACCCCAAGGGCGCTCGTACCCGCCACCGATCGCCTCGATCGCCCCATCGATCAGAGACTCGGTCAGATCCATCATGGCAGTGATAGTCGCCATAGGCCTGATAGGCCTCCATCATCGTGAATTCCGGGTTATGGCGGGGGCTGAGCCCTTCGTTGCGGTAGACCCGCCCAATCTCGAAAACCCGCTCCATGCCGCCGACCAGCAGCCGCTTCAAGTAAAGTTCCGGAGCGATCCGCAAGAACAGGTCGATGTCGAGCGCATTGTGATGAGTGACGAACGGCTCGAGCCGCCGCACCGCCGGCGATGGATTGCATCGTGGGCGTCTCGACCTCGACGAAACCCTTTTCCGCCATGGTCTTACGAAACGAGGCGATGATCTTCGAACGCCCCAGAAAGACACCCAACGAATCCGGATTGCTGAAAAGGTCGACGTACCGCTGCCGATAGCGCTGCTCGAGATCGGTCAGGCCGTGCCACTTCTCGGGAGGGGGAAGCAGGCTCTTGGCGAGAAACGTCAGTTGCTCGGCGAAAACCGTCAATTCGCCGGTCTTGGTGAAACCGAGCCGGCCATCGACGCCGATCAGATCGCCGAAATCGAATTGCTCGGCGAGGCTCCAGGCCGCGTCGCCAACTTGCTTCTTGCCGATGAAGATCTGGATCCGATCGGTCCAATCGCGTAACTGGAGGAAGACCACCTTGCCCTGAACGCGCCGCAGCATGATTCGCCCGGCGACCCGCACGGTCGGCCCGGGTTGTTGGTCGGTGGCGCCTTCGATCGGCGCCGGCACCGGCAGCGCGCGCACAACGGCGATGGCCTGGTGGCCGTCGAACCGTTGGCCCCAGGGGTCTAGCCCCATAGCCTTGATCCGCTGGAGCTTCTCCAGTCGCACGGCTTCCAGACTCTCACGCGGCTCGTCGGCCATTGTTCCCCTTACTTGTTCGCGATTCTTCACTTCGGGCGAACTTGAGCCAAATTGTAGTGATCCGTCGACTCTGGTCAACGGCAAGTGGCGGCGTAACCACCGGAACGGCCACGCCTTTGCAAGCGGAATTCGGTATCATTGGTGGCGCCGATCAATTCCCGTAACCGAAGAACTCGCCATGCTTGTTCGATTTAGCGTAGAAAACCTCCTGTCCTTTCGCGAGCGCGTCGAACTTTCGATGGTTGCATCGGCGCAAGAGCATCGCAATCCCGACGGCGTCATCTGGCCAAGTACTTCCGATGGCATTTCTCTCTTGAAGCTGGCGATCATCTACGGCGCAAATGCCTCTGGGAAGTCGAATCTCGTGAAGGCCATGTCGATTGCGAGGGACCTCATTCTGCATCCAGCGCAGTCTGAGGAGAAATTGACTTTCCTGCCATTCAAGCTCGACCCTTACTCCTCTAAGAAGCCTAGCCGCTTTGAATTTGAGATCAAGTTGCACGAGCGCTACTTCGCATACGGTTTCTTGGTATCGAGAGAACGCGTGGTCGAAGAATGGCTTTATGAGGTAGACAAGAAACTCGAACGGCGAATCTTCTCGCGTTCGCAGGCTGGGATCGAACTGGGCGACCTGATCTTTCAAAGCACTGTCGAGAAGCAATTTCTTGAGTTCACTGCCAAGGGCACCTTGCCTAACCGCCTTTTCTTGACCGAGTGTGGAGAGCGCAACCTGCGGGATCATGTCAGTGCAGCCCGCGATTTGCTCGACATTCTGTCTTGGTTCAAGAATCACCTAGCATTGATTTTCCCCGACTCCAGGGACATGAACCTCGCCTTGGGTGTCCGAGAGAGCCAGCATCTCAAGAAGGAGCTTGCCCGGTATCTCAATTGCTTTGACACGGGTATCGAAGAAATCGATCTCGAGCCGGTCGATCACAACGAGCTCGGATTTCCACCTCAAATGAACAGGTCGATAGGCAGTCAGGTCGATCGAGACGGAATTGCCCAGGTGGCGGGACCTGAGGGGAAACAACTGCTGTTCGATCGAGATGACCACGGCAAACTGAGGGCCTGGTTACTCGTGGCCCGTCACCATCGCCGGAACGCGAGCAAAGCACAGGCGATCTTCGGGATGGATGAGGAGTCCGATGGTACTCGACGATTGATGCATCTGGCACCTGTCTTGACGGCCCTAACAACCAGCGAAATCACTTGCGTGATCGACGAGCTCGATCGGAGCTTGCACCCGGAGATTCTTCATTCGTACCTGGCGAACTTCCTTAAATACTCGGCGGAACTCGGCAGTCAACTTATTGTCACAACGCATGATACAACTCTCCTGAATCAACCTTTCCTTCGCCGCGATGAAGTCTGGTTCGTCGAGAAAGGCACGGACCAATCCTCCAGGCTTGTCGCTCTCGAAGAGTTCAAGAATGCCGGCGGCGGCACCGATTTGCAGCAAGACTATCTTCAGGGACGATTCGGCGGCGTCCCCGTGATCCGCGATTTCTCGTGGCTGGGGGAGGGGCGATGGGAAGGGAGCGTAGAGATTTTGTCCGACGGAGTGGCTTGCGTGATGCCACCTTGTTCGTCATCGCCTCGGAAGGCGCCGTGACCGAACCGATGTATTTCGAGGGGCTCAAAGCGAGTTGGCACAATTCCCGAGTTCATATCGAAGTCCTGACTCGAAGCGATCCAACACTCAGTTCGCCCGATGAAGTATTGAAGAGTCTCGATGAGTTTTCTGCTGACTATCAGCTTCGCGACGGAGATCAGCTCTGGCTCGTTTTCGATCGGGACTCACAATCCTGGAAGGCTCGAACGATGAGCGCGGTCGCCCGACGTTGCAAGCAAAAAGGATACTTTCTCGCTGTCAGCAACCCCTGCTTTGAATTGTGGCTCTTGTTGCACTTCGAAGACGTGCCCAGTCAAACTGAGGAGCGTCTGAACGCATTGCTGAAAAATGCGAATGGTTTTCTCAAGAAAGAAGTCGCTTCCCACATGTCGTCAAAGAAAAAGCATATTGACCATTTCATTCCGCGCGTTGAAACGGCAATTCAGAGGTCCCGGCTTCTCGATCGCAAGCCGGGGGAACGCTGGCCGAGTCAGCTTGGCACACGCGTCTATCGGCTGGTCGAGCAGTTGCGACCTCAGCAGGTTTGAGTCCTGAAAATCGGCTCCTCCCCTTGTCTCTTCTACAACAAGTGGTCTTCGCGGCGAGTATCCGCCAACGTCCTCTCGCGTTCGTGAGCTTGATCCTGTCAAAATAAATATCGTGCGTTCTTTCATTCGGAGTGTCGCAGTCGGGCGAACTAATGGCGGAACTTACAAAGCCCACGGCCGTTGCGCCGACTGATTCCAACGGTCTCGACCTGTTCATGACCGTGGTGAAGATCACAAACTGGTCGACGATCGTGCGGTGGTATACGGACACATTGGGTTTGGTTCCGGTTCTCCTCGATGCCGAGCATGAGTTCGCGTTCTTGGCGGCCGGCAATGGCCGGCTGGGCCTGCAAGGGACCAAAACCGCTCGCGCCGACGGAGAGCGCAGCAAGGTCCGCCTCGTTTTTCAGGTGCGCGACCTGGATGCCGAACGGCTCAGGCTCATCGAGCGCGGAGTCGAGGTCAGTGTCCCGCTCGACAATAAGAAGGAAGGTTATCGCGAGGTCAGGCTTCAAGATCCAGTCGGAAATACCCTCACCTTGTTCGCCTGGATCGATTCCGAACGAGAGAATGCTTTTGCCCGGGATCGACGCTGAGTTGTCCCTTTGTCAGTGGTCAGTGTGTCCGTTGTCCGTTGTTGCGTGGTGCCAAGCCTTGCCTCTTATCTCCGGTTGATATCAGCCTTTGCCGTGGTCGTCCCGCCTGTTTCCCAGGCAAAGCCATTACTGACAACTGACAACTGACAATTCTGGAGATTTGCAATGCACTTTGAGCGCCTTGCCGGCTATTGGCTTTTCATCACTATGGTCACGTGGGTTTTGCCGGCTGTCGTCAGCGCCCAGAATCCCGCTCCTGTCGAGAACGTTTCGTCGTTTCCACCGCGCTCGCCGGAAGAGGAGCGCAAGGCCATCCATTTGCCACCGGGCTTCGAAATCCAGCTCGTCGCGTCGGAGCCAGCCATCCACAAGCCGCTCAACCTGTCCTTCGATGACCGTGGCCGGCTCTGGGTGACCGACACTGTCGAGTATCCCTACCCGGCGGCAAAGGGCACCAAGCCGCGCGACTCGGTCAAGATCCTCTCGGATTTTCAGCGCCAATGGGCGAGCCGGCAAGATCGAGACGTTCGCCGACGGCTTGAACATCCCGATCGGCCTGCTGCCGCTGCCGGCGGCCCAAGCGGCGATCGTCCATAACATCCCCAACATCTACTTGATGCGGGACGCGAATGGCGACGGGCATGCCGACTCCCGCGAGGTGCTCTACGGAGTCTTCGGCAATCGCGATACTCACGGCATGACCAACGCTTTTACGTGGGGTTTCGACGGTTGGATCTACGCTTGCCACGGCTACACCAACGACTCGAAAGTCCAAGGAAGTGACCACCGCCCGATCACCATGAACTCGGGCAACACCTACCGGATGAGGCCGGACGGCTCGCACGCCGAATACTTGACGCACGGACAGGTCAACCCGTTCGGGCTCGCGTTCGACCCGTTGGGAAATCTTTACTCGTGTGATTGCCACAGCAGACCGGTCTACCAACTCCTCCGGGGCGCGTACTATCCCAGCTTCGGCAAGCCCGATGACGGCCTGGGTTTTGGTCCGGAGATGGTCACGCACGACCACGGGTCGACAGGTATCGCCGGAATCAGTTAC
Source organism: uncultured Planctomycetota bacterium (assembly GCA_963779785.1). GTDB lineage: Bacteria > Planctomycetota > Planctomycetia > Isosphaerales > Isosphaeraceae > CAVRFS01. The sequence continues at coordinate 137,951 of CAWAAW010000016.1, read as the reverse complement.
TACGCGGCCGACCAGTTCCCCGAACCCTACCGCGGCTCTATCTTTGTCGGCAACGTCGTGACCAACCGGATCAATTCAGACAAGATCGAGTGGCACGGCTCAACTCCCAAAGGAATCGAACAGCCTGACTTCGCCTGGAGCGAGGACAACTGGTTTCGACCCGTGGATATCGAGCTGGGCCCGGATGGCGCTTTGTACGTCGCCGACTTCTATAACCGCATCATCGGCCATTATGAAGTACCCCTGACCCATCCCGGGCGCGACCGGACGCAGCGGCCGGATCTGGCGGATCGTCTATCGCGGCACGGATGCCAAGCCTAAACCCGCGCCCGCGCCCTCCGACGATCGATCGGACCAAGTCGTCTGTCGACGAGTTGGTCGCCGATCTCGGCCATCCGAACCTGACGGTCCGGATCACGGCGGCTAACCAGCTTGTCGATCGAGGGGGAGAGCCCGCCGTCGCGGCTGTCCGCAAGATCATGAAGCCCTCGACGGCTCCTCGGCAGCGAGTCCATGGGCTCTGGGTGCTAGAGCGGCGCGGCGCTCTGGACGATGAGATGCTGATCGCGTGCGCCGGCGACCGCGACCGCGAACTGCGCGTTCATGCGCTCAAAACCTTGGTTGATCGACATGACCTGCCGAGTCCGCTCCGCGCTGGCCGTCGCTCGCCTCAAGGACGATGATCCATTCGTGCGACGCGCCGCCGCCGAAGTCCTCGGCGCTCATCCGGCTGTGGCCGGAATCCGGCCTTTGCTTGCCATTCGACAATCGACCGCCCCGGACGACACGTATCTGATCCACGTCGTCCGCATGGCATTACGGGATCAGTTGGAGACGCCCGAGGTCTGGTCGAAGACTCGACACGCTCAACCTGTCCGAACGCGACGGCCGTGACATCGCGGACGTTGCAACGGGAGTGCACAGCCTTCAAGCGGCCGCATTCCTGCTGGCCCACCTCAAGCGGTCCGACGAGCCCCAGGGTACCTTGCTTCGGTTCGTCCACCATATCGCTCGTTACGGTGCCCCCGATTCGATTCGAGAGCTGGCACTTCTGGCCGGATCAGAGAAGCGGCGGCCATCGGAACGCCTCGAACTCCTCAAGGCGATTCAGCAGGGGGCGCAGGAGCGCGGGGCCGCGCTCGATGAACCGACTCGGCGGGTCGCGGCCGGTTTGGCGAGCCAGTTGCTCGGCTCAACACAAGCCGGCGACGTCGCGCTCGGCATCGATGTCGTTCGCGACTTCCAGTTCAAGGAGATGCAACCGGCTCTCAAGAAGGTGATTCAGCGTCACGACCTTTCCGATCAACCTCGGATGCACGCGATGGGAGCCCTCACGGTGATCGACCCGCGCGCGAATCTGAACACGATAGCAGACGTGCTCGGGGATGCCTCGGCGCCAATCCTGATGCGCGAGTGGGCCGCTAACTTGCTCGGCAACCTCGAACGCCCCGAAGCCAAGTCCGCCCTGTTGAAGAACTTGCCGATTGCTCCCGAGCGACTTCAGTCGGCGATTGCCGCTGCGCTGGTACGCCGCCGCGCAGGCGCCGAAGCGCTCCTCGAAGCGATCGCCGCGGGCAAAGCGTCCGGTCGTTTGCTCCAGGAACGAAGCGTGACGATCATTCTGGAAAGCTCAGGCGTACCGGGCGTTTCCGATCGGATCGCCTCGCTGCTCAAAGGACTCGCTCCCGCGGATCAGAAGCTAAACGCCCTGTTCGGCCGTCGTCGCGATGGATTTCAAGCGCAAAGCCCGATCGCTGCCGAAGGCGCCAAGGTGTTCGACAAACAGTGCGCGATCTGTCATCAACTTGGTGGAAAGGGAGCCAAGGTCGGACCCCAGCTCGACGGCATCGGTAGCCGAGGAGTCGACCGGCTTCTGGAAGACATCCTCGACCCAAACCGTAACGTCGACCAGACCTTTCGCGTCACGAATCTCGCCCTCACGAGCGGCCAAATCGTCTCGGGCTTGCTCCTGCGTGAAGAGGGTGAGGTCCTGATCATGGCCGACGCGCAGGGCAAAGAGGTCCGCGTTCCCAAATCAACAATTGAGGAGCGCACGACGGCCCCCTTGTCGCCCATGCCCGCCAACCTGGTCGACCAGATCACCGAGGATGACTTCAACCGACTGCTGGCGTTTCTGCTGTCGAAGCACGAGCCGACGAATCCCCCGCCCAGCACGACGGGATCGAAGTAAAGTCTTCCTCCGTATGATCTCCGCACCGTCCGCGATCCTGGGGTCGCCGGACTTGGAGTCAAAAGCACAGGGCGAAAGTCTTTCTTTTACCCCGGAGGGGTCAAAGTCAAGAGCCAGGGGCGGCGGCTGCCGCCCCTGGATGGCAGCGCACCTACAATCAACCTCCGCCCCGACGGGGCGGAAGATTCTGTTTTCCAGGTTCATTCTACCAGGGACGGCAGCCGCCGCCCCTGGCTATTAACCAAGGCCCCTCCGGGGCCAATTCCATTCCCTCCTGTCGACAAACCAGGAAGTGATTTCTCGTCTGTTCCCAAGGCAAGTTAACTGAGATCCATCGCCTGCGGGTTCATTCTGTTTTTGTTCCTTATCGCTAGCTTTTCGGTGCTCGTAACTGCTTCTTGAGCCATAGTTCTTCGGCGGGCCTGAGCGGCGGGCTCAACGGCTTGCTGTAGTCGATGCTTCGCTCATAGCGAGAGCGCCGGTAGATGGCGTCGATCATCGGCTGAAGGTCCAGGAGGATGTCCGGATCGGGCTTCGCCAAGGGTATGGGAACCGAGGGCGACGGTATCTGGAAGTAGACCGGCCAAACCCGACACAAGTCGTATTTCTTTGCCCGGGCCACCAAGACCGTGTATGGACTGTCGGGCCACGGATCGAGCATGGGCATGCGCTGCCGCCGCGGAGCAGGTCGATCTCCACCAGGTTTGCATCTCCCAGCAGCAGGCTTTGCCGCTTGCGAAGGTAAAGGTCCCAACCAGGCGTGTGCGGACGCTTGTTGGAGGGTGACAGGACCTCGATGCACGTCACCAGCCGCTGCTCAGGCGTGGCCTCATAGATTTCGACGAAGGCCTCGCGATGCTCCTCCTCAATAAAGGCACGCATCAGGACCGGTTCGGCACTGAGGACGGGTTCCGCCACGGCAGTCCTGCCTTTTTTCCTTGAGGGCTTCTTGCGCCGCTCGGTCGTCACACTGACATCAGGGAGGAAAGGATGGCTGGCCTTGCCGTCCTTTTCAATCAGGACGACATAGGATCGTTCTCCAGCCCGCACGAGGTAACGCTCTGGAGCGGCCTGAGCCAGGGCGTGCTGGATCTCGGAAATGAGGTCATGATGGAAATCTCCCCACATGCCCGCAGGCCTCGATATAGGGATCCATGCCTGGAAATGGCGATCTCATGAGGAACTCCCCCACTTGGGTCTTGCGACTTACTAGAGCGGCTCACTCATGAGTTGCGCACCATGCGACTGAGACGTCGATCGTACTAAATAGGTCCACTCAATGGGGAAAGCAAGGCAGAGGGTCGCCGGACGGATCCGGTTCCGACAACGCGGCGGATTCGTAGATCTTTCTGTAGGAGGCGGCTCCGTCCGCCGATCCCCACTTTCCCCATTGGGTGGACCTATTTAGCCCGAAGCGTCAGCGAGGATTCCGGCGAGTCTCCCCTCGCTGGCGTTTCGGGCTAGTATCGTCCCGTGAGCCACGCGAGCATGAACCACTCTATTATCGAAGATACCGGTTTCCCAGGTCACGGCGATCGGCCAAGATTGAAAGCGCGTGGCGAAGTCGTCGGCGAGTCGGGCGAGCCGGGCGCCCGCAGCTCGGCGTCAGCCGTGGATCCACCCATCATCCGGTGCCGGACCGTCCGCGACAAGTATGGAACAGCCGTTACGAACGACGGCGTGGATCTCCGCGCCTCGGGGCGCCATGGTAAGTTGCTCGCGGCCGGGCTCGAGGGCGGCGAGGAAGACCGAAAGCGCGGCCTTCGAATCGGCACTTCCGCAGGAGAAGATATCGAGAGCGAGATATCGGTGCTCGGGATAAGTGTGGAACGCGATGTGAGACTCCGAAAGGAGGAGGTAGCCCGTGAGGCCACCCCCTTTGAACCGGTGCAGCACCGGAGGGCCGATCGGCTTCATCCCACCCCGACGCGCCGCATCGTCGAGACAATCGGCCAGCAGCCCGGCATCGGCCAGACGGTCGGAGGCAACGTCGTAAAGGTCGGCGAGCAAGTGTTGACCGATCATTGACGTTCAGACCTTTCTTCTTGCGGTCAGGAAATGCTCCGGGCGACCATCAGGCCGGCGGCAACGAAGGTCGCGTGCAAGATCACGGAGCGAGCCGACAAGCGGGTTCCTCCTCGACTGCCAGGTGCTGCAGGAAGGGAAGCATCGCATTGGCGATCCGGTCATAGCTGTATAGGTCGTGTGCACCGGCGTAGACGCGGTTCGCGCCCCCAAATCGACGCTTGAACTGCGAGAGCCGGCGGTACGGGTGGTCGGCCCGGTCGCCCTGGACGTCGATCCCGTAAAGGTCGTACTTGGCGCAGCCGCGATCGATCGCCGAGGCCATGATGGCGGCCTGAAGGGCGGAGGGCGCCATCACTTCGCGGTGTTCCTGGCGGCTGCCGCCGTAAAGGTACGTGGCGCGTGGGCGGAAGAAGACTGCGATGGCAGCGGCCAGGGTCTCGCCCCGGTACGTCGCGAAGAAGGCCGCGGCCATCCGGGCGGGGAAGAGGGTCGCCGCCAGGTCCAACAGGTAGCAGAGCGGCTCCGCGGCGAACCCCTGACGGGCAGCGGTCTCGACGAGCAACGGATGGAACCGCGCGGCGGAGGCCGGGTCGGTCGTCACCTCGACTTCGACCCCGTGCCGCCTGGCGAGCCCGACATTGTACCGGCCCTTTGACGTCATCCGGGCGAGGACGCCGGCCATCCCACCCGAGAGGTCCACTTCGTTCGTCTCGAACGGGTCGAGATCGATGGGTGCGCGGACGAACCCACGCACATAAGGCGGCAGTGGAGGAGCGAGACGGGGCTCGATCCGCCAGAGGATGCTTCCCGTCCGCCGACGCAGCCGGCACGCCTCGCGCCGGATCGCGGCGAAGAGTACGGCGGCGCGCTCCGGGTCATGCCAGGGCACGAGCGGACCTCCGGGCGTGACCAGAATGCCCGGCCCGTCGAGCGAGCGGGCGGCCTGGAAGATCGCCCCGCCCTCAATCCGGCCGTCGCGAAACCAAAGCCGCGGATAGACCTCGACCCCCTGGCGCGCCTGGAGCTCGGCCCAGGTCAGCGATTGCATGAACCCGCATGCGGGGTTCTCACGCACCGCCGACTCCCAGGCGTCACGGTACTCGTCGCTGAACTTGGCGTATTGGAGCGGGCCGGACATGGGACATCACCCTTACCGCGGCGTGCGGTAGTAGTAGTAGAGGCCGTTGTAGTAGCAATAGTAGTAGTGGTAATAGGGATCGGAATACCAATAGTAGTAGGGAGTGGTCACGGTCCCCGCACCTCCGGACACGTACCCGCCGCGCTGCTGCATCGGATACGCGCTACCTCCGAAATGGGTTCCACTTCCTGGGGGACTTCCGTGCCCCCCCTTGGCGTAGACGGCCGTGGGCATGGCGGTCTGCGCGAGGACGAGGACGAGCATCAATACGCTAAAGAATCGCCAACCCCACGTCGTGAAGTTGGCCACGGGATCCTCACCTCGCGACAGGAACGAGCGGAACCGCTTCAGTTCGGCCACGAGCCGCCCGGGTAAGGTAGCGGCGCGGCGGAGCAAAGCCGAGATCAACCGTCGGAGATCGAGAGTGCTTGCGACCTGAATCAGGTGGCCCGCCCACCCCATGACCAGCTCGCGGGTGACGATCCGGTGACCCAGCGGTACGCACATCAAGAGGTCGTCGATCCCGGTACCGGGCTGGCGATCGAGCCATCCTTTCAGCTTCAGGCTCGGAACGGTCGCGGTGGTCGGCTCAGGCGGCGGAAACGGGTCGTCGAAGCCGAGGAAGCAAGCCGTCTCCCCGGCTTCTCCCGGCTCGATCGCGGTCGCATCGAGCAGATACTCATAAAGCGTCCGTCCCGCGTCAGATGCGGGTCGGATCGTCGTCCGTGAGTCGGCCTGTTGCCGGGGAAACTCGAAGCAGTCCACGAGCCCTGGCCCATCGAGAGTCCGCACGCCCTGGGGAAGGGGTACCGAACAAACCTCAACGGATGTGATGGCTCGGTCCGAGCCGAGGAAGAACCCCCAGTCGCCATATCCCAACTCGGCGAAGCTGGGGATGCGCGACCGACCCGGGAGCGCGGCGAGACCAGCCGAGCGGAGGGTCTGGTAGATGCACCAGTACGCCGCCGGGGTCTGGTCCGGAGAGAGCCCGTTGACGGCGAGGATGCCCCCGGGCTCCAGGTGCGCGCCGAGCGCCTGGAACCAGTCGCGCGTGAACAGGCCGCAGTCGGCCAGGGTGCCGGGAGCGGTCAGGTCCGAGAAGATCGCATGGAATGAGCCGGCCTTCGCGAGCGCCTTCCGGACGTCGGCGACTTCCACGACGACCCGGTTATCGGCGAGGCTCGACCCGTTCCAGGGGGCGAGCTCGGTACTTGCAAGGGCGAGGACTTCCGGGTTGTAGTCGATCACGCGGACCGACGCGACTCCCTCATGCCGAAGCAGCTCGCGGACGAGCAGGCCGTCGCCGCCGCCGAGCACGAGCAGGTTAAGCGGCCCCTCGAACCTCGCCCGCGCGGCGAGCAGGGCGGGATGGGCGAGCCGCTCGTGGTAAATCGCCTCGTCGGCGGTGTCGAACTGAAGGTCGCCGCCAAGGTAGAGCCGGAGCCCTCCAGGGCGTCGCTCCAGGACCAGCGTAGTGTCCGAGGACATTTGTCTCATCCTTCCGCGTTAGTTCCGATCAAACCCAATCCAATGACTGTGCGTTGCGAAAACAACTCATGCGTCTTACCGACTCCGCGTCGGCTGGCGGCTCACCGCCTCGTCCCGGGGCCGCTGAAGCTCCTGCTGCACCGCGCATCCTCCTCGACCGCGAGGGACACCTCGGGCGAGCCAGCCGAGGCCGGCGCGACCGGCGTCTTCGGGAACGCCTGCACCTGGAGCCGCTCGACCCTGGTCAACGCCGGGAACTGGCGAGCCGACTCCGCGCCCTGGCCACCTTGCCACATGACCGCCTCGTCGAGGGTCTTCGCCCTTCCGTCGTGTAGGTACGAGCCCGAGTCGCGGAGCCCGCACAACGGCGGCCGATTCGCCGCACTCGACCTCCTCGGCCGGGTCGTCGGAGACGAATACCGTTCCCATTCGAGGATGGCCGTCGCGCAGGAGGCAGAGGGGGCGTGATCGCCCGGAACAGCACAACCCGGCCCCCGGGGGTTGAGGCACGAAGACGGGTCGAGGAGCAAGAGGAAGAACAGGATCATCGGAAGGACCCCGGGTTCGCCAGGCCGATCACCCTCGCTTCTACTGGTTCGTCCCGGGTCGGTGTTTTGTGCGAGTATTTTGCGCGGTTTTCATTCTCACGGCTTGGCGGGGAGGGCTCGAGGACGGGGCCAGCTTACACCGCCAGGCACAGGAAGTCGTGGGACGATCGCCGCTGGTGCCGAGATCGGACGCCTGGGACCTCGCGCCCGGGGCGATGAAAAATTCGTCTTGCACAAGCCTTGTCTTGATCCGGATTCGGTTGGCGTCGTCCCCCCCTTCAGAAGGGGGGGCAGGGGGGGTATCCCCGCGTAACCACAGCCTGGCGCACGGTTCCGGGACGGCTGTCCTCCACGGAATTGCCGCATCGGCCGAACGTACTGGCTATGCCTTTTTACCCCCCCTGCCCCCCCTTCTCAAGGCTAATCTTTACCCACATCTTTTTCCGACACTTTCTCTATCGTTAACCTGGGCTGGATTTGTGGTTTAGCGAGCCCTTGTCAGGATTTCCAAGGGGGACGGATTCCCATGACTTTCTCTCATACTGTTTGGGCCGAGCAGGTGTCGTCGTCGGCCGAGTTGCCCGACGAACGCCTCCAAGCTCGGCTGACCACAATCATTGTAAATACCATCGAACACCCGTCTGCCTCGATCCCTCAGGCGACCGGCAGCGCGGGCCAGGCCAAGGCCACCTACCGCTTCTATGCCAACCCTCGGGTGACCGCCAACTTGCTGCGGTTGGGATTCACCACCGACACCGCTCGGCGCTGTCTTGAGGAGGACGTCGTGCTCGTGGTCCAAGACACGACTTCGCTGAATTTTACGGGATTGCACATGATCCCGGAACTGGGCCCGATCGATTCGGGCGGGCTGGCGCGTGGCGTGCATTTGCACACCACGTTGGCCCTGACCGTTTCGGGACAGGTCATCGGGATCTTGGATCAGCAATACTGGGCACGGCCTCAACCGGGCCAGCCTGGTCCCGAGGAAATAGAGAGCAGCAAGTGGATCAACGGCATTGATGCGTCCCGCGCCATTTTGTACGAGACAGCCGGCGACCGGCCGGTTCCCCGGCTGATCCATGTAATGGATCGCGAGGGTGATGCTTATGAGGTGATGATGACGGTAGTCGATAATGGTGATAGCGCCATCATCCGCTGTGCCCAGAACCGCCGAGTCGACGACCCGCTGGCCAAAGCACATGAGGCTGTGCGGAGCCAGCCGGTGCTGTGTCGGACGGAGATAGTGGTGAGTCGCAAGGCGGGCGTCCCCGAGCGGTATGCGCAGGTGGAAGTACGGTCGATGCGGGTGACCTTGATCCCGGATCTGCAGAAGTACCCGCACGCCTGGCCGATGACCTGGAACCTCGTGGAGGTGTGGGAGCCTAATCCGCCGGCTGGGACCCAGCCGGCACACTGGCTGCTTTGGACGCTCGAACCGGCAGCGAGTGCGGGCGAGGCGCTGGAGGTCGTGCGAAAATACTCGTGTCGATGGCCAATCGAAGAGGTACACTTGGTACTCAAGAGTGGCTGTCGGGTGGAGGATTTGCGCTTGGAGAACTGGCACTCGCTGGAAAAGGCCGTGACAATCGACGCGGCGGTGGCGGCGCGAATCGTGTCGTTGCGGGATCTGCGCACGAGACCCCCGAGGCCCCAGCGCGGCAGGTCTTGAGTGATGATGAGATCGAGGTGCTGGTCCTCCGCTTTGGGAAAGGGATGAAGCTATCGGAGCTGACTGTCGGCCAGGCGGTGTTGTGGATCGGCCGCCTGGGTGGTCATCTGAACCGCAAGCGGGACGGGATGCCTGGAGTGAGGACGTTGTGGCGTGGACTTCATGATCTGACCTTGCTCGTAGCGGGCTTCCAGGCCGGAAAAAAACTACGCGAATAGTTGTGGGTAAAGATTAGTCTCAAGGGGGGGACGTACCGATGGTGCGTAACAAAGACACACGTCTTGAATCCGCCCTTCGAGCTGGGTATACCCCAACTTTTCAACACCCCACCTCGCGCCTCTGGCCGCCAGTTCACGCGGCGGTCTTGCGTCGTGCGGAGGGGTGCGACGCGAACCGGACGTCCGGCAGGAGTTCTCTGCGAGCGGTCCTTCGCAAGTTTTACCGGAGCGGTGAACAGATATCATAGCCATGTCGTATACATGGACGTACTAAACGAGGGAAGCGTGATGCCAGCCAGAGGAGCCCAGTCATGCTAACCGTGACCCACCTTTGCTACTTCGCGACAGTCGTCACAATCGGCATCCTGCTTGGCGTCGTGATCGGGCAGCCGAACGCCAAATAAGTGTGAAGTGAATCTGGCCACCGCCAGCCGCAGCCTCTTGCATGAGGGGCCTGCGGCTGGTTTTGTTTCTACCGACGCTGCATCCATGCGCAAAGCTCTTGAGATCTTCGGCGCGACTCCGACAAGACAATCCTCGACGTGTGCATCCTATCGGTCTGGTTCAGGACCGCTAAACGGCGTTCTAGAATATCGAGCGCTAGGTCCGCCTTCGACCGATCCGAACGCCCCGCCGACGAGGTATGTCAGCCCCGAGAGTCCGAAGATCACCCGTTTCCCGTCCCACGCGTAACCTGAGGTCCTCGCAACACACGACCCACGGAGCCCGACGCTGCTCACGATCAGCGCGATCATGACGGCTCCGAGGAGCCATCGACTCCGCGCGGGCCAAGGCGTCGGCTGGCGGTCGGCCGGATTGAGGGCGAAAGTGGATGACAAACTGTTGCTAACAACGAGCAATGCGGTGGAACGAGGTAACCGGCGGTATCGGAGGGCGCAACGCAGCATCTACTCGCTGCATGCAGCGGCGCAGATGCGACAACGAATTGCCGTGGACATGCACCGCGAGCAGCGGTCAGCGGACCGCTCCGAGAACACGAAGATTCTGCATCAGGCTTGAGCAGGACTGTGAGAACACTCCACTTTGTTGCTACAGTCTTCAGAAAACCTCCGTTTGCTTGATGCCCCGAAGCACGACCTTCGTGACGCATTTATGTAAACGAATACTAGATTTGAATGCCATCAGATGCCGCCTGGCTCAGACAACAGCCGTGGAGAATCTTGGCATTCTTTTCAGGGGTATCGGACCGTCGTATCCACCAGACACGTAAAGATCGAACTGTTCTCTCGATACCAACGCAGTTGCTCTATCACCTGTGGGGATAGTTGGCTGCCCCACCCTCTTTCTTCCCAACGCTTTGACAGCACTGGCTCTGCACAGTCCAGAGCCACGCTACAAACTGTATATGCAGGAAAAGTTCGTTCAATCCAGCCCGTACCGGGACGGCAGTCTTCCTCTAAGCCCTCTATGACACTGGAGAAGCCTGCGGCGGCAAATCGCTCTGCCAGCCCGACGGCGTTTCCGACCCCCAACCAACACTGGCGATGATACTCTTCAGGTGCCAGGCTTGGAGATATGCCACCGCTGTCGGCAACCAATCCACCAACAATCATATAACGTAGCGCGTCAACTTCGATAAACGCACACCGAGGCAGCAGTCCTGCCAACAGGCGACCGAGTGTTGATTTTCCCGTGCCGCTTGAACCAAAAAGTAATATGATCTGAGTTCGCATGGCGTAACCTCAAGCCGTACCATTTTTCTGACACTTCTCGCCGACCACCGGATTTCGGGTGCCACTGTCGTACCCGACCAGTGGCAGACTGGCCACGGTGATTCCCCACTGGTCGGGTACGACCAGTGGCACCCTGACGGAGTCTAATCGGTTTCCAGAGAGTGGTTTCCGTCAAATGGCGGTGGTGTTCGGCGAGAAGTGTCCTTTTTCTCTGGCTTTTATTGTTGCTTACGCTCGGCGTAAAGCAAACGGCATGTTTGATTGATGGCGGCCGAAGCACGCATGGAAATCGAGTCGCCACCGATGACCGGGGCGCGATTAAAGTAACCGCTGGTTTGAGTGACAGTCCCCCAGGACTAGCCGCGCCACCCAATCCTGAAGTCGGTCGATGTCGCGGACGCCGTCGGGGCTCCACGCCGGGCGCGTCGGCGCAGTCGGATGGTCGGCTTGCGCGCGTTGGTCGGATCGACCGAACCGTCCGGGAAGTAACTCCGCTTCGACTCGGCCCAGACCCCGAACTAAGGCTCGATCTGCGGCTGACCGTCCCCAACTTGTGGTCCCTTCCGGCGGGCGGTGCGAAGCAGCAGCGGGTTCTCGCGCACGATCCGGGCGTCGCCTGTCGGCTCCAGTCCCTCCGGTACCCCGCCCTGATCAAACCGATACATGTACTTCAGCCGAACCCCTGAAGGAATAATCATCGTGAACGCGCCATCTGTGATCGGTCGCCTGCGCACCGTACTGGCGATTCCCCGATGCAGCGAAGGCATAGACCGAAACATTCGCTATCGGCTGGTTCGCGGCATCCACCAGCCGTCCCTGGACTTTGACGCCGCGCACGACCTCGATCGGCGGCAGTTCGAACGCCTCGACCCCGGCTGGCACGTGATGCCTCTGGGACGAGGGGTCATCACCGACCTGCACGAAGGAGCCCGGCGCGGACATCACCTGCATCGTCACATCGTCGGGCAGGGTGTCGACTTCGAAGCGTCCCTCGGAGTCGCTCATACCCTTCTCGCCCTTTTTCGGTGCCCCGTGGCCGATCAGGATCTCGGCCCGCGCGACCGGGTGACCGGTCTCGCGGTCGCGGATCGAGCCGCGCACCCGGACGGTGCGCTCCAAGCGGATCTCGACGTGCGTGACCGCGTCGGGTTGGACCCCGACATCGGGGATGCGCGGCAGGACCGGTCGCACCGGGTCCACCGCGATCTCGAACCGTGCGTGACCTCCGGCGATCGCGGGGATCAGAAAGAGGCCGTCGGCCCTCGAGACAACCTCCGCAATCCCCGTGGTGTCACGCTCGACCGGGTCACTGGTCGTGGTGATGGAGAGCTTGACGCCGCGCGTCCATTCGGGTCGATCGGCGACGATGCGGCCGAAGATTTTTCCTGTGGAGCGGAGATGAATCTCTCGCTGTGGGGCCAGGGGAGGGTCCGGGAGCCGCTGGTGCTGAATACCCAGACTCGGGGTCGTAATCCGCACCGAGCGGAATGCCTCGTACGGCAAGGCCGGGAACCGGGCGCGGCCGTCGGCACCGGTGACCGCCTCCAGGATGGGCAGAATGAACTTGGGAGCGGGAGCTGTAGGTGAGGCCGACTGGCGTCTGAACCTCGCGGGGTTCGACGGTCGCCCCGGCGACGGGCTTGCCCTCGGGATCCAGGACCAGGAACTCGGTGTCGGTCGACGGGCCTAGGGTCAACTCGACGGATTGCGCCTCGCGGTAGAATGCCTTCCAGGCGTTGGCCGCGGCCAATTGGTGGCCCGGCGCATGAGCCCAGGCAACCACCAGGAGCCCGAACCGGCGATCTCCCGGCGGCGGGCGCCAGCCTTCGGGGACAGGCATTAGATAACGGCCTTGACCATCGGTGGTGCCGTGGCCGGTCGGCCGGTCCGTTAGTGTGCCGGTCGCATTGTCATGGAGGATGACCTGCATCCAGACGTCGGCGCCGGAGATGGCGCGGCCTCGTTCGTCAACAACGCGGATGGTGACCGAGTCGGCGGACTTGGCGGTCTCCTGGACTGCGGCAGGCAGTCCGACGAAGCTCGTCCCGCCGGCTGCGAGTGCCAGGGCGACCAGGAGCATCGCCGTGGCGAGCTTGAGCTTGTTGAGCACCATGGTCTTCAATACCTCTCCCGTTAAGGCGGCGACCCTGGCGGATACCACCCCCGCTGTCGCCGCCTTCCCCGCCATCGATAAACTCGCCGCCTGGGCCGTGGGGCGGACCAAGTTGGCTGGCACGCCGGCCCGTGCCGCATCATGAGCCAGCGGAACTGCCAGCACCCCGGCCGTGAGCGGCGAGTCGCGCCGGGACATTCGGCGCGCCAGCAGCGCCCTGGCCCTCGACAGCCGACCCGAGACCGTGCCGACGGGCCAGCCGAGTTGCTCGGCCGCTTGTCGGTGGGTCTTCCCCTCCAGTTCGCAGAGGATGATCGGCATGCGGTACGTCTCCGGCAAGCGAGTCACCTCCCGATCCAGCCGCGAGAGCATTTCGTCCACGTGCTCGTCCGGGACCGCCTCGGGTTCGGTCATCTCCCGGGCTGGCCGCTCCCGAACCCTTCGCTTCGCCCTGGTCGCTCTCGCTTTCATAGCCGTCTGGAATGCCACCCCGTAGAGCCAATTGCCGAGCTTCTCCCGCGGCATGACCGAAGCCGCCTTCCGGGCGAGGACCAGAAACGTTGCCTGGAACGCGTCCTCGGCGTCGTGGTGATCCCGGAGGACACGGCGGCAAACGCCCCAGACGAGCGGCCCGTATCGCTCGACTATCGCCTCGAAGGCCGAGGCCTCACGCCGTTCCACAAACCGATCCAGCAATTGCCCGTCCGAGAGCATTCCTACGGCGCCCTCGTTGAAGAGCGTGCCCAACTCTCGAATCGCCGCATGCTTGCAACTGCTGTTCACTACGCTGCCCCTTCGACTTGCCCGCCCTCTACTCGTCTATTACCCGGTCGGGCCCTGACTCATACAATCTTCTGGGGATCGGTCGCCGAAAAACAGATCGAGGCGGCCATGCAGGGACTCTCCCGGATTTGCTAATCTCATCCGGTCGCTGGCCGAGAAGCCGGACTTCCTCATGGATGAACCGCCCTCAAATCTGTCACAGCTCCCCAGATCAGAGCTGGTGAACACCCACTAACGATTGTCCGGACAATCCCGATCGTCCCCTGCTCGAATTCGGGGCTTGGCCCGTTGGGAAAAAAGTTGTCTCACAAAGGGACGCTGGTTAATTCCGTGCCGTGCGCAACGGTATTATTTTGGAATTCTTCAGAAATTCTTAAATCCATTTTACACAGTACGTTCCGATCGGTTTTCATGCCCCTGATGGCGTAGGTGCATGTACGAAATTCTAAAAATCACAGCATTGTAATAGGTAGAGACTGAGTGCGCTGGGAGTGCGCAGCTGCGTGAGCTGATGCAAAGTTAATTTTGACCGCACCGTCGGGCGCCATCGGCCGTTCCGGATTTCTTTTTCGCGCCGCAGCGGTCGTCCCTCACCCGGCCTGCGGCCGACCTCTCCCCCTCGGGGCGAGGTGATCAGAATGAAAAGCCGTTGGCAGATCGACTTTACGTCGCGAAAGTGATGATTGGGCCCCGCGCCTGCGCTGGTACGCGCCTTCGACGCGTGATTGTCACGGTCAAAAAGGGGCGATTCGACACCCTCGATCCAGGGCCCGACGTTGCGGGTGTCAGACGGAATCAACTGACATAAGATTCGCCATATGTGTGGTTTGCGCTCTAATGATCTCAGCTCGGCCCATCCCACAAAAACGCCCCTTTCCGGGTCGCCTCCGGGCCGAGCGAGATGGCGCAAGAGACCTCGGAGAAGCTGCCATCTGCTGCCGTTTACTGCCACTCTTGTGGGATTCATACCTGAAACGCTGTTTCCGGCTCGCCGGCCGGCCATCAGGTCGCTCGAACAAAAGTCGCGAGCGAAATGGCACAAAACGACGAAAAAAAGTGCCACTGACTGCCACTTTTTGGCACTCGGGCAGCACTGGTTCAATAGGCTCAAATCCCAGCGCGGCTTGGCTTTACGATTGTACATGCCGCGTTCGGTTCCGCGTGGCATAAGAACGTCATTTGTGCCACCGAGGATGCAGCACCGTTTTGCCAGCGCGGAAGCGGGAGAAACATGTTTGTCGCGATTATGTGGCACGGTTCACGCGGAGGGTGCGGTTCGGGTTGGCTGAACTGTGCCCTCCTCTTGAACCATGCCTCGATTGTCAACCTTTTGAAGTGCGGCGCTTTGCCGCACTTCAATGAGCAGAGTGTTGCGTGCCGGCTCGGCCAATTAATTCGGATCGATGGGATCCGCCGGACGGGGCAAGTAGTTGTGACGTAACATTCGCCATCGCGTGCGCGGAATCACCCCGCCAACGCCGGCAATACATAAGGCCCCTTGGGGATGACGGCGATCTGGGCATCGGGACCGTAATCGGCCAGCGAATCGGCGACAGCCGCTTCGACGCTTGCGACAGGCTCGACAAAGCACGAGGCCAGGACATGGGCAGGCAGACCGTCAGAGACGATCTTCACTCGCGCCTTGCGACGGACCTTGGCCAGCTCTTCGAGCTGCCACTGGTCCATCACGAAATAATCCTTGCCGAGAATCCGCTCGATGAAGACTTCGAGCGAGGAATTCTCGCGGAACAAGGATTGGAATTCAGGGCTTCCCAGGCCTTCAGACAGACTGGCCGCCAGGATGATCGTGCCGCCTTGCTTGACGATCGGCAGGCAGCCCGTGAGGCCTTTGACGGCCTGGTAAAACGTCGTATCCAGCGGATAACCCGCTGAGCTGGTGACCACGATATCAACCGGATCCGACACGACGGCGCGGCAGACGCCCGACATGAAGCGTACGCCTTCGAGGAACGCCTGCTCCATGTCGCCCGCCACGACCGAAGTGACGCGACGCTGACTGTCGAGGGTGACGTTCACGATGAAGTCACAGCCCGCCATGCGGGCGATCGCCGTGTTTTCCTCATGGACGGGGTTGCCATCGAGGATCCCGCAATCGGCATTGGGGTGTTCGAGCAGCTCGGGCCCGTGCCAGCGCTTGACCGTCTCGAGAGCGGCCACGCCGGGACAGATCAACTTGCGGCCTCCCGAGTAACCAGCCATCAAATGCGGCTCGATCAAGCCGGTGGCAATCTTGAGGCCGGCTCGGACGTAGCGGCTGTCAATCCAGCCCGGTATTCCGCGCGAAGTCGTGCCGACCAGTGTATGCTCGTCGAGATGAGTACCAAAATGGTCCTGGACCGGATAGCTCGCGATGATCTCCTCGCCGAGCATTTCGAGCTTCTCGGCATCCGTGCTGGGCCGATGGAGACCGGTGGCGACCAGAATCAACGTCCGTGCTCGGGGTATGCCCGCCTCGATCAGAGTTTTGAGCATGGGCCCGAGGATGGTGCGGTTGGGGACAGGGCGGGTGATGTCGCAAATCAGGATGCAAGCGTCCTTCCGCCCCTCGGCAATCCGCCGGAGCGCCGGGGCGCCGATCGGCGCTTCAAGGGCGGCCTTGACCGCTCCTTCAGGATCTTCAAGCGGAGAAACGTCACCGATCGCCAGCGTGCCGACAACGCGCTCCGCCGGTAGCTCGACGCTCAGTCCCGTTCGGCCGTAGTCCAGAATGACATTGATGGGCTTCATTTTTGCTACCTGTCCCGGTGGAGAATTCGTCAGACGCCTACGATACAATGACCGCCAGAGCGGTGCACTCATGATTGGCGCACGGTTCGACAGCGATGGCCATCACACCAACGCGAAGCGTCAGCGAGGATTCCGGCTATGTCGCCTCGCTGTCCTTCGGGCTAGTATGGCCGCCTGGCCACCGGAGCGTGAACCGCTCATAATACCCACGCTGGGTCAGCCGTTTTGCTCGATTCAGGATAACATTTTGCCTGCGCGTTGTCCCCAAGGTCTTCTCAACCGACAAGGATTCCGCTCATGATTTCGCCAACGCCTCCGTCCGACAAGAGCCCGGCTCGAGCCGTCGCGAATTCCTTCAGGCCGGCGCGGCCGGACTGGCCACAGCCGCTTTGAGTAACGTCCAAGCCGAACGCCGCTCGTCCCCTGAACGAAGGTGGCATTCCCCTCCGGCCCCTTGGCCGAACTGGTCAAACCGTCACCATGATCGGTCTGGGTGGCTATCCTGCAGCGTCCCTCCCGAGGAAAAGGATAGCATCCGCCTCATTCAACGCGCCGTCGACGAGGGAATCACGTTCCTCGATAACGCCTGGGATTATCAGAACGGCGTCGCCGAGGAGCGAATGGGCAAGGCCATCTCCCAGGGCGGTCGCCGGGACAAAGTCTTCCTCATGACCAAGTGCTGCGGCCGGACCGCCATCGACGCCCAATCGAACCTCGAAGACAGCCTGCGGCGGCTCAAGACCGATCATCTCGATCTCTGGCAGTTCCACGAGATCTGCTACGACAATGACCCCGACTGGATCTTCGCCAAGGGGGGCGCGATCGAATGCGGCCTCAAAGCCCTGGAACAAGGAAAGATCCGTTTCCTGGGTTTCACCGGGCACAAGGACCCTTCAATCCACCTGAAGATGCTCGAGAAGCCTTACCCCTGGGCCACGGTCCAGATGCCCATCAACGTGATGGACAGCCAGTTCCGAAGCTTCCAGCACAAGGTGCTGCCCGTCTTGAATCAGCGCGGGATCGGCCCGATCGGAATGAAGAGCCTGGGTGGGACAGGCAAACTGATCAGCGAGGGACGTTGTCACGATCGAAGAGGCCCTGCGATACGTGTTTTCGCTGCCGATCTCGACTCTGGTCTCGGGTATCGATTCGGAGAAGGTGCTGGATCAGAACCTGAAGATCGTTCGTGAATTTCAAGCCCATGACGGCCGAGGAATTGGCTGCCGTCGAGGACAAGGTCCGCCACGTCGCGGGCGATGGCCGCTACGAGCTCTTCAAGACCTCGAAGGCCTTCGACGGACCCGTCCATCGCAAACAGCACGGCTTTTCAACCGAAATGACGGCCTGAGCGGTCGCATCGATTGAACGCCTTGCCTCACGCCAGCAACTTCTTGAGCACTCGGCCGCCGACGTCGGTCAGCCGTTCGTCGCGGCCGTTGTGCAGGAACGTGAGCTGTTTGTGGTTGATTCCCATGAGGTGGAGGATCGTGGCGTGAATGTCGTTGATGTGGGCACGGTCCTCGATCGCATTGAGCCCGGCTTCGTCGGTCGCCCCGACGACCGTGCCCCCCTTGACGCCGCCCCCGGCCATCCACATCGTGAAGCCCGTGGCATTGTGATCGCGGCCGCGGCCGCCCTCCTTGGCGGACCGGCGTCCGGCCGAACTCACCGCCCCAGACGACCAAGCGTCTCATCCAAGAGGCCGGTTCGCTTGAGGTCGGTCAGCAGCGCGGCCACCGGTTGATCGGTCATTCCGCACATTTTCTCGTGGTTGGCGTCGAGATTGTCATGGGCGTCCCACTGGACGGCCACCGGACCGCCGCCGGAATAAAGCTGGACGAACCTCACGCCGCGCTCGACCAGTCTGCGGGCCAGCAAGCAGCGTGTGCCGAACTCAGCGGTCCGCGCGTCGTCCAGGCCATACATCGCCTTGGTCGTCTCGGACTCCCGTGTCAGATCGACGGCCTCGGGGGCGGCACTCTGCATCCGGAACGCCAGCTCGTAGGTCGAGATCCGCGCGGATAACTCGGTATCGGACGGGTCGAGATCTTGCTCGTTCATCGATCGCAACAGGTCGAGCAACCGTCGCTGGCGAGGAAGGGTGATCCCGGCGGGCGGCTTGAGATTGACGATCGGCACCGGCCCGCTACGGAACAGCGTTCCCTGGTGATGGGCGGGCAAGAATCCGGCTCCCCAGCAGGGTGCACCCCCTTCGGGCGTTCCCTCGGGCTGGCTCATCACGACGTAAGCCGGCAGATTCTCGCTCTCGGAACCCAGGCCGTAAGTGACCCAGCTCCCCAGGCTGGGAAATCCCATCAATACCCGCCCTGTGTTCATCTGATACATCGCCGGGGCATGAACCACGCTATCCGCCGCACAAGAACGCACCAGCGCGATCTCGTCGGCATGAGCGTGCAAGTGAGGAACGAGGTCGGACATGTCCATCCCGGACTGTCCATACTTGCCCCACTTGCGATGGCTACCCAGGCAGAGCGGGTCGCTTTCGAGAAACTGGCTGTGAATCTTGCCGAAGCTGGGAGGCAATGGCTGGCCATCCAGCCGATTCAAGAGCGGCTTGGGGTCGAACAGGTCCATCTGGCTGGGACCGCCGGTCATGAACAAGAAAATGCAGCGCTTGGCCTTGGCGGGGAAATGGCCCGGCCGGGCAGCGAGCGGGCTGGTCGATTCAGCGGACGCCGCGTGTCGCGACAGCAGATCGGCCAGTCCCAGCAGTCCCGAATCCGTTACCCGGCGACCTTGAGGAACTCGCGCCGGCTACGAGGCAAAACGGTCGCGGGCCGGGACATCGGCAAGACAATTGCTTGGGCTCGGACATTCGCGTGTTCCTTTACGTAGGTCAGGCTTTCTGGACTGACGCTCCAATCACCGTGTCAGGCAGGAAAGCCCGAGCAACGAAATAGCGCGGAAAAGGCGAATCTTGCATCAATTCAGCCGTGCCGGTCCAATTCCCCGAACAGCTCACTGACTTCCAGGACGAATCCCGGCAGGATGTCGCCGCCATCGAGCCGTTGCGAGTCGTCGAACACCGCGATCGTTCCGTCCGGAGTGAAAACGGAGATTCTGCGATGCTTGGGCTCGACCTGCCACACGATTCGCACGCCAGAAGCGAAATACTCGCCGCGTTTGCGCTTCATCTCCGCTGGGGTGTTCGATTCACTGATCACTTCGATGGCGAGATCGGGGGCGAGGGTTGGCATTGGCTCTTCGGGAATCTTGCGACCAGGCAAGCAGTCCCAGGAGGCGAAAGCGACATCAGGAATCCGGATGAGACCCGGAAAAAGTCGAATCGTACCATCGGCCCCGCAGACCACGCCAAGGTTTCGGGCGATAACGAAGTTTCCCAGAATTCGGCCTAGCACCTCGCCAGGATCGACTCGCGAATACCCATCGCTTTCTCCACCAATACTCCGTCCACCAGTTCGTAGATGCGGTCGTAACGACGTTCGGCTTCCAGCAAGTCAGCCTCGGTCGCCATTCCGGGCGCAGGGTGAGCGAGGATGCGCGACAGAGGGATGCCGCCGAGTCGTTCAACGAGCTCGTCAAGGGTGGGCGGGTGGACAATCTCGGTGACAGTCGTGCTCTCAAGTTCGATCGCGGTTGTCATCGAATAGAACCTCCAGGTACGACGGTCGAACCCCGATGGGAACCAAGCGGCTCAAGGTACATAAAGAAACTCATTGCTATTGAGCAGCGCCAGGGCGAAATCAACCCAGGCGGACTGATCCGCCGCATTCACGAACGACCGAGATCGCTCGATCTCAGCCGGCTTCGGCTCGCGAGCAAGCACGAGTTGGTAGGCCCGTCGAATCCGCTGGTCGGTGTCTTCGCCGCCTTCGCGGACGATCCGGTCGGCCAGGACCTTCGCCCTTCCGACGGCAAACTCGCTGTTCAAGAGTGACAGGGCCTGCAACGCGTGAGTGCTGGTCTCGCGTCGCGGGCAGGCCGTTTGGGTATCGGGCGCGTCGAAGGCTTCCAAGAGGGGATACCGCACGTTTCGTTTGCGGAACAGATAAAGCGACCGCCTGACGTGCTCGGAGGGATCGCGGTCCTCGGGCCAGAGTGTCGACGACCTCGGCTTCGGTGAAGATCAGGTCCTCGACTTCTTTTTCCAGAGGCGCGAGCACACCCGGACCTCCCATCTTGGGATTCAGCTCGCCGGAGACCGCCAGCATCGCGTCGCGAACGCCTTCGGCGTCGAGCCGGCGGCGGTTGGCACGACCAAACAGGGTGTTCTCAGGATCCTCGGCGGCGAGCTTAGGATTCGCTTTATTCGACAACCGATAAGTGGCCGAGGTCACCATCAGCCGGTGAAGTGGCTTGAGCCGCCAGTCCTGGGCCACCAGTTCGGAGGCGAGCCAGTCGAGCAGCTCAGGGTGCGTGGGTGGCTCGCCTCGCACGCCGAAATCGCTCGGGGTCGCCACGATCCCCCGGCCGAAGTGATGCTGCCAGAGCCGGTTGACGATCACTCGGGCCGTCAAGGGATTGTCCGGACCGGCGAGCCACTTCGCCAGGG
This sequence comes from uncultured Planctomycetota bacterium, assembly GCA_963779785.1. Taxonomy (GTDB): domain Bacteria; phylum Planctomycetota; class Planctomycetia; order Isosphaerales; family Isosphaeraceae; genus CAVRFS01. Next base: position 116,799 of record CAWAAW010000016.1, on the reverse strand, counting down.
CCGCCCGGCGGCCCGTCTTGTCGCCGGACGGCACGATCGCGGTCGGCGTGAACTTGTCGGCCGACTGAGATGCCAGGACCACGCCGGGCGGCCGCGGCGCGACCTTCGGGTCCTTGCATCTTGTAATCACCGCGACGGAGGACGTACGTATCCGACGCCTTGGATTTTTTATCGACAAGCGCCATGGCGTGCGGCGGCGGTCGGGGCAGGGTCCGTTCGATCTCGTAGATTTCCCGCTTGAGCCGCTCTCGACGCTGCGTGGTCGCACGGGATTGGCCGCAACGGCCGCGGCAACCTCTTCCCAGGTGATTCGCAACGAGGTTTCCAGACCCTTGGCCAGCTTCTTCTGAACAGGCGTCCGCTCCTTTTCCGGCGTGTTGTTCACCGCGCGCTCTTCCGGCACTCAGCATGGTCAGTTTCTTCGCCTTCAACGCGTGCCGGTAAGGCGCTTCGAGCGTTGACAGCTCTTTCTTGAGAGGCGCGGTCTTCGCCGCGATCGCCTTTTCCGCGGCGGCATAAGCCTCGCTCTCGGCCTTGCCGGCGATCGGCACGATCGGCCAATTCCGAGGCGGCGAAAAACGCCTGGAGCCGGTAATAGTCGGTCGTCGGGATCGCGTCGAACTTGTGGTCGTGGCACCGGGCGCAGCCGATCGTGAGGCCGAGGAAAACCGAGCCGACCGTGTTGGTGATCTCCGATAGCTCGGTCTGCCGCTTGACCTCGGGGATGATATTTCCACCCACCACTTCGCGCGGTCCGCACCGACAGAAACCGGTGGCGATCAACGCCTCGTGATCGCTGGGCAGCAGGTCGTCGCCCGCGACCTGAAGCATCAGGAATCGATCGTAGGGAAGGTCGGCGTTCAGCGATCTTGACGATCCAGTCGCGATAGCGCCAGGCATCGGGTCGCTCGGCGTCCAGCTCGAACCCGTTCGAGTCCGCGTAGTGCGCCAGGTCGAGCCAGTGCTGTCCCCAGCGCTCGCCGTACCGAGGACTGCCCAGCAAGCGATCGACCAATCGTTCGTAGGAATCCGGCCGATCGTCGGCGAGAAATGCGGCGACCTCATCGGGCGATCGGCGGCAGGCCGGTCAGGTCGAACGTGACGCGACGGATCAATGCGACCCGATCCGCCTCGGCCGCGGGCTCGCAGCACCGATTTCCTCGAGCTGGGCCAGGATGAATCGATCGACCGCGTTCCGTGACCCAGCCTGTTTGCTTGACTCGAGGGACGCTCGGCGCGCTGGACCGGCTGATAGGCCCAATGAGCTGCGCTGTTCGGCCGTGAACGTTTCAGGCGGGGCGACGGTTTCCGGCTTGGTTGGCTGATCTCCGGCTATCGCGCTGGCGATGATGAGGAGAAGCGCAGCCAGTTCGAGTAGGCACGATCTTGCGAGCATCCAAAGGCATGAATGTACTTTCCGCGGCAGGATCGCGCGGCCGATCTTCCCTGGCGAGGCCGCGCGGCGATCAGCGATCATCTTGATCATCTATTGTGCAGTAATCGACCGAGCCGGGCAAGGCATGGTCCCAGGCACGCGGTCATTCGGGCCGTCATCGCCGGCAGGTACTCAGACGAGATCCCGGATCACCCGGCCATCGTAGTTGACCTGGACCGGACGGCCGTCGGGCGTCTGGTGGGTTGTCTCGAGCGGTATTCCCAAGCAGTGATAGATGGTCGCCGCCACGTCCTCGGTGTAATAAGGGGCCTCGGTCGGCTGTTCGGCCAGGGCGTTGGTCTTGCCGACCACGATCGCGGGTCGAATCCCGCCGCCGGCCAGCAGAGCGATGCCCGCCGTCGACCAGTGATCGCGACCAGCCGATGGGTTGACCTTGGGAGTGCGGCCGAAATCGCTCAGACGGCCACCAGGGTCGAGTCGAGCAAGCCTCGATCGGAGAGGTCCTGGAGCAGACCGGAGAGGGCCCCGTCGAGCTTCGGCAAGAGGCGAGTTTTCAGCGAGGTGAAGTTGTTCTGGTGGGTGTCCCAACCGCCGTCGGTGACCGTCACAAACCGGACGCCCGACTCGATCAAGCGGCGCGCGAGCAAACAACCTTGGCCCAACGAGTTCCGCCCGTAACGATCGCGGATCCTGGGATCCTCCGACTGGATGTCGAACGCTTTCTTGGCATGAGGGGCCGTGACCAGTCGATAGGCCTTCTCATAGAACGTCCCGGCCGCGTCGAGAGCCGAGGAGCCGGGCTCGACCTCCATCCGTTGTTGCCAGGTATCGACGGCATGCAGGACCTTCATCCGGCGCTGGAACCGGGCCTTGTCAACTCCTCCCGGAAGGACGACGTCGCGAACGGAAAAACTCGGGCTCGAGGCATCGCCGGGCAAGACGAACGGGTTGTACTGGTCGCCCAGGAACCCCGCCACGCCACCGCCGAACCGCTGGTCGATCGACGAGCCGAGCTGCACGTAGGGAGGCATCGACCTCCGGTCGCCTCGTTCCTTGGCAACCACGGCCCCGTACGCGGGATATGTCAGCGCCTGGTTGAACGGATGACCCGACATCATGTAGGCGTCGGCCACGCCGTGCGACCCGTTGCGTGGGTTGAGCGAGCGAAGAATCGAGTACTTATCCTGGTGTTGAGCCAACTTGGGAAGCGGGTCGCAGAGCATGATTCCCGGGACATTGGTCCCGATCACGCCGAACTCACCGCGGATCTCCTCGGGAGCCTCCGGCTTGGGGTCGAAACTGTCGACATGGCTGATCCCGCCTTGCAGCCAGAGAAGGACGCAGGACACGTCCTTGCCTGACTGGCTCCCCGAAGCGCGGGCTGACAATTCCAAGAAGCGTGGCAAACTCAGGCCGAGCCCGGCCAACGTGCCGACCCGCAGCATGTCCCGCCGCGTCATTCCGTCACAGCTCCGATTTAAACCCAGCCGCAAGTTGAACATCGAACTACCCCCTGAAACGGAACCTCATGGTCCGGTCGCGGTCGTCGCTCGGTCGGCCTGCTGGAGAATCGCCGGATTTTATACTAAAGTTTAACATTAGGTTGACACTTTGAGCAAGGCGTGCGAGCCAAAGATCGAGTATTCGTCAAGAGGGGTTGGGAAGTACGATTCGGAAGCTCCTACAGCGCGTCGCGATTCGTTCGCACACGCGCGGGAACCCTCTCCTGACCTCGTTGTGCCAACGACGGAGCCGAAGTCCGCTACGAATGCGACGAGCGTCCGGCGGCGACGCAAGTGGCGACGGATTCGGTCGGGGCACCTGAGCAGGAATCGGCTAGAATAGGCTTTCGACGCGGATCGGAGTCAAGACTCCCGCAGCCCGCAAGAATGTGAGTCTCCGCGCTCACTACGGAATCTTCGATCGATCGGTCGTCGTCCGTCCCACGCATATTCTGTAGCGGATGTCAACAAATGAATTATGCGACAATTTCAGGCTCGGCGTCGCGCATTTGGGTTGCCATCGGGCTGGTGAGTCTGGTCGGGCTGAGCTCCGGGGGTGCCTGGCGCAAGACTCGCCGCCGGCCGATCCGCATCACGCCGACAACAAGACGACCGCCAAGACCGAGCGACCGGCTGGGCGGTGGCGAGCGTTTGGCCGCGTGACCGACGATGAGGGACGGCCGCTCGTCGGTATCGAAGTGTCGGCCCATTGTGGCATGGGACTCTCAAGAAAACGGGCGTTGCGACCAGCGGCGAGGACGGGCGATACGAACTGAACCTTGGTCTCAGGGGTCTTTCCGCTCGCGGCAACGCAACAGCAACCGAAGTCGCGACGATCGTGGCGCACAAGCCCGGCTATTTCGAGGTGAATCTGAATCGGCAGGGAAACTGTGTCGGCCGCCAATCGGATGTTTGGCGACGAAGAGTTCCGGAGCTGGGGCAACCGAACGGCCGCGTATTCCTGCCGGACCGGCCGCTGGAACTGAATTTCGTGATGAGGCCGGCGGGACGAGTCGCGGGGAAGTTAACCGATGAGGAGGGGCATCCTTTAGTCGGGTATTCGGTGGCGCTGACCGGCGTTGATCGTCCACCATCGTCGAGCGTGATGTGTTGGGCTCAAGTCGATGAGGAGGGGCGTTTCTCCCTGGAGGACATTCCGACGACCTACCGATTTCAATTCGAGATTCGCAAGTCAAATCCCGAGCCTCCGTGGGACGATTCCTGGGCGAGCGCCGCCCTGCGATTCGAGCGACCTGATGAAGAAGACCTGCGCGCCTGGTTTGGAGACCGGGAGATTCGCCTTCGAGAGTTTGTCGTTCGCGTCGCGGGGCCGGGGTTACATGGCAAGACTGCGACGTCGATCGCCGGAGATGCGGGCATGCTTAATCTTAACGCCCGCGAACCCCGCCGATGTCTTGAAGCGGAGCGATAAGCTTTTGGTCGCGAGGTCGGCCGAACTTACACTGCGAAACTCGCCTCCCAAGGATTCGAGCCAGTCGTTGATCGCGGATTCGGTTCCCGTGGATCGGGCTTATGCGTCAAACACCCGGCTCGTCCGCACGCGGCCAAATGAGGCCGGAGAATTCTGATCTCGTTTCGAGAATCCTCCCAACTTCGAACTCGAGCCGGGCAAGCAGAAGGTGATCTTCCAGCTCTTTGTCGGCGCATCGCAAAAACCGATCCGCGAAAAAATCTTCCGGCAGCTCGAAATCCTTCGGGACGGTACACTATCAAGTGCCGGTGAAGATCCGGCCCGAATGGATCGATGACAGCCAAGTGTCGATCGCGTTCGTTTCGATCAAGCCGGATCACGACGCCTGGGTCCAGGCACTCGTCCATGACGGGAAAGGGACGCATTCTTCACGCATCTGGAGGCGTGATGTCTGTCTGTTGTCGGCGATTCCCTTCGAGATCCGGAGTGGCAAATAGCTCTAAGAAGCTATCCCGGAAGGTTTTTGTAGGGTGCTCTGTGAGCACCGATTCAGCGGTGCTTTGCTGAACTCGGTGCTCACAGAGCACCCTACGATAAAGCCACCACCGCTTCCGAGACAGTCTCTAAGTTCTAGTTTCGCAGATTTAGGTACGTATGGCGAGCGGCCCGGTGGGCGTAAATCCCCTCGGCAAGTCGTTCATCGCGGAGTGCCCGACGCTGGTATCCGTGTCCATGTGCGCCGCTTACCCGGTCCGGCTGAGAAGCTCGGTGAGCTGCGCGATCCAGGTTTTCAGTGCACACTGTTTTGGAAGCAGTTGCTCGGTTTTCTCGTCGTAACTGACCAGTCGCAGGGTCGTCAACATGTCGGCGAATGATGGTTCTTCCTTCTTGAGGTACCACGGCCGAAAGGGAAACCGGACAAGCTGATGACCCGTTTGGTGAAACCAAACCACCACCAAGCTGTAGATGAACATCGCCATCAGGGCGCAGTCCGCTCGACGGCTTTGCGGACACGAATTAGCGGGGTCCTCCAGACCCAAGAACTGCTTACAGTATTCAAATGTGCATTCGATCGCCCAGCGACAGGCATATGCCGAGAGGATTTCCTTTGCCGTCCAATCCAGCTTGGTACAATAAAAACAAGAAATCAAAACATCTGATCGGGGCGTTTCCCTTCCAGGTCGCGCACCAAGACGATGGTCAGAAGGCGATCCTTTCCCGCCTTGTAGTACAGAGCTTGGATCGTCTTGACCGCCAGGGTGGCATGCAAGCCGAACTGGTTGAACTTGAGTTCCGTCCAGGGCTGGCGGGGATCTTCGGCCCATTGGTTCATGCCGGGCAAACGTTTTCCTTTCTTACGGGGTGCTCCTTAGGTTTTCTCGGTCTTGGGAGCAGCCGGTTCGTCGTGCGTTCCCTTGGGATGGACATGGCTGATGAGATGAGCCTTGGGGGGCAGGTCTTTGAGAACGCTCTGACCGCCGTCGGCGCTATCGCCGGTGATGATGATCTCGTCGTTTGGGAACCACTGGGCCACCAACTCGGCCAGTTCGAGGGCGAGTTCCGGTCGGGTGCGATGATTGGGATCCTGTTTGAGTTTGGAGGACTTCCCTTTGCCCTTCTTCCCCTTTGTGAGCCCTTGGCGGTTGCGGTACAGACGCATGGCTATGGGCAAAGCAAAGACTTTGGTGGGCACCTAAAACGGCTTTTCGATGATCCAACAAGAGCACCACCCAGTCGTGTCCCCAACTGACCAGAGCCTTGGACTTACTGGAAATGAGCGGATCGTAGTGCATGCCGACGCCGTAGAGGGTGAGCCCACGTTTCCGGCAGAGGGTGTGGTCAACCAACTTGAGAAAGTAGCACTGGGGCGAGAATCGTCACAACCAGCTTGGCCAGGTACATGGAGAAGGTATCGACGTTCCAAGCGGCATGGCTGAAAAACCGATGAAACCGCGACCAATGCCCATCACCGACATGGCCACTGGAGAAGATGAGTTCGGTCACGTAGCGGTGGCGTTGGGAGAGAATCCAGCCCGTGACGATGAACACAAACGTGTTGTAGGTCGGGGCCGTGAAGACCGGGACAAAGTTCTGTAGCAGATCGAGGAAGGTGTCGGTAAGTTCCATGTGTCGGCTTCCTTGCACTGGTGTCTTGTTGCGACCTGGAAACCAAGACAAGGTGCCAAAAAGTCGCGGGGAAGCCGACATGAATTTTTGATCAGTTCGCCCCCTCTAAAAATGCGAAACTAGAACTAAGTCCGAGGCGATCGAGAATCGACAATCGATCAGTTGGATAACCCGGTTCGCACCTCAACACACCGTAAGCATGGACGAATTGTTAAGACGTCACAGTCGCTCGACCGATGCGTACTTAATCCAGGCTGCCACGTCGGAGGAGAATGCGGCGGAATGCCGGGCGTATCTGCGGAGTCGTCCTACACCGCGACGATGGCCCGTGTAGAGCGGGAGCATATTCATGGCGAAGGCACCAGTTTACGGGCCAAACGGCGGCTTCGTGATGCACGACAAGCCATCTGGATCGCAGGCTCGGTGTCCTACAGACTGGCCGTCAAGTCGCTGGGCCAGGATTCTCGAATCCAAATTTCTCGTTCAAATTCGCGACCGAAGATCAATTGCCCGAATTCATGGCCCTGCACATCGCGACTACGGCGAAGAAGTTTATGTTCGCGGCGCCCAACTGTATGCCGAAGGTGGGCGGAGCGTCCCCATCACGGTTGAGGGGGCGAAACTGCAGCACGGAACGGGCCATTCCTACTCAAGCAAAGGCGCCGATGGCCGATCGTATTACTTCGGGATCGAGGCCGCCCATTTCGGAATAGGGACCGTGACACGGTGTGGCGAGGCACTCGGCTCAGCGCATCGTTTCAAGTCCACGTCTGGCGGACGACCTCAGGGTTCACCGCCAATGACGCTGACGCATTCGCGGCGAACGGCCAACTCGCTGGCTACGGTCTGGCCCACGACGCTTCGACGTACTACGCACCCGCCTTCATCAATCAATCAGAAGGAAAACTGGAGAAGAAGTTGCAACCCGAAATGACGCGACTTCTACCGAGTCTCATCCCCGACAGCGCAGAGTCGTCTTGAACTCGCTCTCAGCGCGACCGGGCAGCAGGTCGTTCAATTCTTCGCGGGGTCGACGGCCGCGGTTTTTCTACGCGTGCTGAATGAACGTCTCGACGACCTTACGCGTGCGGCGGCAAAGCGAACGAGCTCCTGCAAAGCCCGTCGGACGTGGCGAACTTTCTGTTCAAGGGCTCCGAGCGAAACCTGCTAGAGCATATGCGAGACGCGATCCTGGGCGTCGACGGCCGCTTTCTCGCGGCGGTCGATCAGATTGTGAAGGACATCCCGCTGACCGCACACGAGCTTGCCGAGATTGCGGAGGCCGCTCGGGATGAGCGTAAGGCGGCCCAGTCTTCCGGCGGCGCGGCGCCCAACAGCTAGCTGACCACAAGATCCGACCGGACAAAACCGAGATCATTTCGGCTTCGCGGCCGGGGGCGGGCTCGGCGAGCAGGACCACGATGGTGTCTTCAATCAAGTCCAGCGTATTTGGTCGTTTTCCGTGATGAGCAGCCGGACTTTGCCCGCGCGGTCGAGAACCAGCGAGGTGGGAAAGCCCTTGAAGTTCGGCACCAGCTTGAGAGTCGGTTCATCGCCCATGAGACAGGGATAAGGAATCCCCGCCTGTTTCACGAATTGTTTGACGTTCTCGCGAGTCTGCGGGTCGGCCGGGTCACTTTTTTCGTAGGTCAAGCCCACGACCGCGAGACCACGTCGCTCGAATTTCCGGCTGAGCTCGATCAGGCGGGGAATCGCCTCGCGACAGGGGCCGCACCAGGTCCCCCACATGTCCACAAGGACGACTTTTCCCTTGAAGTCCGCGAGCGAAACCGGCTTGCCTTCCAGGTTGGGTAGCTTGAAATCGAACGGGAAATCGAGAGGCTTGTCCAACCGATCCTTGATCCGTTCGCGTGCCAGGGCCAGCCGCGATTCCTCAAAGGCCTTGAGAGTCGCCTGGAATTGCGGCGACGACCGCAGAGGAGCCATCGCTTCGTCCTGCTCGGCCCAGGAGTAGGCGTCGAGTCCGGCGTTGGTGGCTTCTTTCAGAATGGCCAAGGCCTGGTCGATCTTGCCTTGGAGCACCCGCACTTTGGCCTCGGCGGCGTTGCGCGGGCGTACAGTTCGGTTTCTGTCTTCTTCGGTGACTCATAGACGCGGTGAAGTGTCCGCGCCAGGTCCGCCGCCGCGACGGTTGCCGCGGCGCGATCCGGCAAGGACGAGGCAGCCGAGGCTTCATCGAGTGCGAGCATGCCACGCCCGGCCAGAGCCTCCCGATTGAGCGGCTCGACGGCCAAGACTTGATCCAGAAGCTGGCCGGCCTTGACCGTTTCTCCTTTCTGCGCGGAATGCATCGCGATCCTGATCTGTTTCTCGACCTCGTCGGGGCGGAGCGGCCCGCTGGGGACGATCGAAGTCATTCTTGGTTCGGGAACCGCCGGCCGGCCGTTGGGTTGGTCCCGAGCCGTGTCGGTCTTGGTCGATGCACCTTCTGACGCCGAAACGCCCGGATAAAAAGGCGAAACCCCCGGATCGAGCTTGAGCTCCTCCTCTTGAGGCAACCCGTCAGTCCGATCGAAGCCAGTAACAAGACCCGGGAGACCCGTCCAAACCCACGTACGTACATGTACATGATAACTCCCGTCACTCGGTTTCTCGCAGCGGACGCCGCACGCGGTGTTGGATGCAATCGCCAGGACCCTCCTCTCACCGATCGACAAGCTAAGAGGAGGAGGACGTCGCAATCATCCAATTGAACATGTTCGGGAGCTACCGAAAAGGCTTTTTTGGAAGCGACATACGCTCATGTGAGCAATCTTTCTCGGAAAACCCCCGTGGCACATCATGTAGCCCGCCACCTCGGAAGAGTGCCGGCTCAGCAATCGTACGCGTTCCGTAGTCGCCCGACTTGTCCCGGACGGAGCGAATCTCTATAGTGCATTTGAGTTGCGTGGAATAAACCGTCAGCCGCCTTGGCGAGTTGGATCAGGATCTCGTGCCGAGTGGAAATGGGTCGAACCGCGTGAAACCGGGGAAATCGAGCCGAGGAGCCGCGACGCGGATGGAGCGTGGTGATTCACTTACTCATGTCGTGATTCTCGGCTCGACGGGCTCGATCGGCCAGAGCGGCTTGAGCGTGATCGATCATGACGGCGGGGCTCGGCTCAAATCCTGGGGGTTGAGCGCTCATTCACGCTGGCAGCTGTTGGCGGCGCAGGCCGTCAAGCAACTCCCCCGCTTCGTCACCCTGACCGATCCGGGACTGGCCGCCCTGGTCGAGCGTGAGCTTCGTGGTACGGGCGTCCAGGTACTGGCGGGCGAGGACGGCCTGATCCGGATGGTTCAAGACCCCGAGACCGACCGGGTCTTGAGCGCGATCGTGGGGGCCGTCGGACTGCGGGGGACATGGGCGGCCCTCGAAGCCGGCAAGACAGTCGCCCTGGCCAACAAGGAGACCATGGTGGTCGCCGGGCCGCTCGTCATGGATCTGGCTCGTTCGCGAGGCGCACAAATCCTGCCGGTCGACAGCGAGCACTCGGCCATCTTCCAGGCTCTCAAAGCGGGTGCGCGCCAGGATGTCCGCCGAGTCATCCTCACGTCGTCCGGCGGCCCGTTCCGTGGACGAACCCGCAAAGATTTGGTCCATGTCACGCCCGAGGACGCATTGAAACACCCCACCTGGCAAATGGGTCCCAAGATCAGCATCGACTCGGCGACATTGATGAACAAAGCCCTGGAGGTCATCGAAGCGCGCTGGCTCTTCAATCTCGAGCCCGATCAAGTCGAGGTTGTGATTCATCCCGAGAGCGTGGTACATTCGATGGTGGAATTCGTTGATGGCAGCGTGATCGCACAGATTTCCCCACCCGACATGCGGCTGCCGATCCAGTATGCCTTGACTTATCCGGAACGGGTGCCGGCCCCTTGCCAGCGGCTCGATCTGGGACAATCCTTTTCGCTTCACTTCGAGCCGCCCGACCGAGAGACGTTCGCGAGTTTGGACATTGGGTTCGAGGTGATGAAGCGGGGAGGTACATGCGGGTGCGGTGCTCAATGCCGCCAACGAGGCCGCGGTCGCGCGGTTCCTGAAGGGGGAAATCGGCTTTCTCGACATCTCCCGGGTCTGTCGCGCCGCGCTCGATCATCATACGTTTGATCCTCGGCCCACGCTCGACGGGTTGTGGAACGTCGACGCCTGGGCCCGACGGGAGGTTGATCGTTGGATACCCTGAATACTGATACGCTGCTCACGATTGCGAAGGTCGCCCTGGGTCTGGGCTTTGTCGTCTTCATCCACGAACTGGGTCACTTCCTCCTGGCCAAATGGAATGGGGTCAAAGTCGAGAAGTTTTCGATCGGTTTCGGGCCGACGCTCTTCGGCTTTCGGCGCGGCGAGACGGAATATGTCCTGGCGGCCCTCCCCCTGGGCGGTTTCGTCAAGATGCTGGGCGAAGGGCCGGATGAGCAAGAGAGCACGTCGACCGATCCTCGGGCTTACCCCAACAAGTCGGTCAGCGCGCGGATGGCGATCATCTCGGCCGGCGTGATCATGAACATTTTTCTCGCATTCGCTTTTTTCACTTATATCTTTACGAAGGAGCGCGAAGAGCCTTCCGCCGTCCTGGGGGCCGTCAGCGCGGGGTCGGTGGCCTACGAGGCCGGCTTGCGTGCCGGCGACGAGATCGTGGCGATCGACGATCGCCACGACCTGGGCTTCAACGAATTGCGAAAAAAGATTGCGTTGAGCGCGAAAGGTCAGGTCCTTCACTTCCAGGTCAAGCGGCCGGGACATGAGGGGCTGATCAGCCTGGACCTCCAGCCCCGTCGCGATGCCACCGCCGATTCCCCGACGATCGGAATTTTCCCCAGCGACAGCCTGGAAATCGTCGATTTCAAGGCACCGCCGGGGATGGTGAACCCTCCCACGTTATCACGCTCTCAAAGACAAGGAACGCGAGTCGAAGGTCGACGTCCTGGTCGAGGCCGGCCCCGCCGGTGAAGAGCCGCGCAGCTGAACACCATCATCGATTACGATCGCCTTCTCGCCAGGTACGCCGACCGGCCGATCACGCACGTCATCGAACGCCGGCCGATCTTGGCTTCGGGCGCCCAAGGCGCCGCGTCCGAGCGGTTCGCGCTGACCATCCCACCCAACCACTTTCTCGACTTCGGCCTCCGCCTGGAGATCGAGCCGATCAGCGGAATCCGCAAAGACTCCCCCGCGGAAAAGGCCGGTTTCCGGAAGGGAGACCGGATCATCAAGGTCAACGGCGAGGATGATTTTGACCCGATGCGGTTGCCGGGTTTGTGTTTCGCCAGCGCCGGCAAACCCATGACTTTCGAGGTCGAGCGGGACGCCGGGACCGGCGCCGGCAGACGCAGGTCCTGACCGCGACCCCCGACGACACCCCCCCCAGGACCAACATGGTCCTCCGGCCGGGCGAGCCCGTCGACCTGGCGGGGCTCGGGCTTTGCTACCCGATCCGTACCCGTGTCGTCGCGGTTCGTCCCGACTCACCCGCGGCCAAGGCGGGCATCAAGCCGGGCGACGTGATTAACGCACTCGCGCGACCGAAGGACGTCAAAACCGGACGGCGTTCATCGCGTGGTTTCGGAGCTTGTTCAACTCGGATAAACCAGAACCGCTCGAGTTCAAGGATGGATCTCATAGTTGGTTTGAGGTGTTCATCAGCCTTCAGTATCTGCCCATTCGAGAAGTCGAGCTGACCGTCAACAACGCCTCCCAGCCGATCAAGATCACGCCCGAAATGGATCCGAGCTGGTTCAACCCCGCGCGCGGACTTCAGTTTCAAACGATGTTTCACAAGCTGCCCCCTCAAGACCTGCCCACCGCGATGCGGAGCGGATACGACGAGACGATCCAGAATATCGTGATGGTCTACTCAACCTTCCGCAGCCTGGCGGAAAGACGAGTCAGCCCCAAGCAGCTCGGTGGTCCGATCATGATCGCCCAGGTGGCCTACTCGTGGCCGGCTCGGGCTTCACCGAGCTGATCTACTTCCTGGGCATGCTCAGCATCAATCTGGCTGTCCTCAATTTCTTGCCGATCCCACCGCTCGACGGCGGCCAGATGCTCTTCTTGATCGCGGAGAAGGTCCGCGGCCGCCCGCTGCCCGAGTCGGCCTTGATCGCCGGGACCTATCTCGGCCTGTTCTTGGTGCTCTCTTTGATGGTTTTCGTTACCTATCAAGACGTCTTCCGTTCAATTCATAGGCTGACCCCTGTTATCCTTTCTCTTCTTTTTCTTTTACTTCTCTACTTTCTCTTTTTTTCTCTCTATTTTTTTTTTTTCAGAGTGTTCCATGGGAATACTTCGAGATCGACTTGCATCGGGGATGGCCGCCCGGCCCGACTGCGATCGAATGGAACCCCGGCGGCCGAGGTCGTGGCCCGCCTCGCGGGGAGTCGGTTCACCTGCCGACTTGATCGTCACGGGCGGGCTCACTCCCGCCGACGTGATCGCCGCCCTGGCGCAGACCGCGCTGGGAGATGCCGAGTCGATGGGCCCGACCCTGATCCAGACCAAGCCGCGAATCCCGCGATTTTCCAGTCGTTGAAGGAACCCGCTTGGGTCGCGGTCTTTCCCAGTGCGCCCCACCGCTCGAGGCTGACCCTTGCCGCCGGCCTCCTCCAGGTGCACGACTTCTGGGATGCCAGCCATGACGCCGCCCAGCGGGCCGACGACATGGGAGAGCGGGAGTTCTCGGCTTACTGGCACGGCATCGCCCATCGCCGGGAGCCTGACGCCGGCAACGCCGCGTACTGGTTTCGCAGGGTCGGCAAGCATCAAAACTTCAAACCGCTCGCGGAGGAAGCCCGCCCCTTGCTCGACCACCACGGCGATCAGACGCTCTCCGCCCGCCTGATCTCGGGCGGAGCTTGGAATGCGTCCGCGATGATCGACCTTTGTACCTCAGCCAAGCCCGGCAGCCCGAACGAAGCCATCGCGCGCCGGCTTCAACGCATCGAGATGTGGCTCTTGCTCGAAGCCACGTTCGCGGCTCTTTGATCCGACGAGGAAGACCGGTCGACCTTCACCCGCGGCATTATTCCCCATCTTCCACGAACCGGCGGACATCCACAGCCGACTGATAGGCTTCCAGCGGTGTAGCCAGCAGGGAACACTATATACTCCGATGTTGCTCAGGAGCAGCGGCCGGCCCCACTGGACCGAGTCTGTAAGTCGTCCTTATCTCCGTAAGCGGCGAGACAGCGCCCCGAGTTCGTCAGCGAGGACTGCCACCGGGTTGAATCTCCGGCGGCGATGCGCACCACCTAACTGTCGTCACATCGATGAAAGAGGTCCGAGTACGTCAGCGAGCTCCAGGCCCCCCGCGCCTCCGTGATTGTACCGTTGTAGTGCACTATGAACACGTGCCCTGGGCGCGGTCAGCACAAGAGTCTGTCAGAGAGGCACACCCGTCGGCCGGCGTCTCTGCCCGAACGCGGCATTGGCCATCATGCAGGTGTACCGACCTTTGATAAGTCGTTGTCGAAGGTCGTTCCGGTCACGCGTCGATAACCTGGTGCCGAGCGTGCAAGGGAATAATTTCCGCGCCAGTTCGCGTCAGTAAAGCCGCATCTTCCCGGAAACGCCTGAAAAAGCTGATCGTCACGTCCAGTTCGATTGAATCCACCTGGCATCCCGCAGGCCGATCCGTAGGACGTTCCAGCGTCACGTGGCGTTATTCTCGGGCAACTCAAAGGTCGCTGTCGCTGTCAAGGAACAGCCCGGATGGATTCCTCGTACCGGCCGAGTGTACCAACAGCTTCCGCTCCAACCGTCGTAATTCCCAGATTCCTTTTCGATGAACGCCTCCGAAAGTGGGTGGCTCGGTCGTGAAGGCCTTGGCTGACCCGGTCTGGTTGACGACCTTTTCATTCCTGGATCCAAGCGATGATTCCGTTATAAGTGGAATCTCCCCACGTCCGGCCGATCCCGCATTAAAACGGCCTTTTCCACCAGTCGTCAATCGCGCCGCCCGTCCATGCCCGAAGTGCTTGTTCGCGCCGGGCGAGCCCACGAATTGCCACCATCGGCTGATCGATACCATGGTCGCCCTGGTGATCCCGGTCACGATGGCTACGTTGAGCTCACCGTTCTCGGCCCACATACCCTTACCTTCGCGACTTGAGCTTTTCAACGAACCGTCCATCGCCGTCTGTACTTCTTATTCCCACTGAACGCGACACCATTTCCGATGACATGGCGGAGGCCTTGACAGGTGACGAGATCGTTCCATTCGCGGGTTGTAGACGAAGCTGATGACGCCAGCGTCGACCGTCGCGACTTAAGCAGGCCAGTTGGTCCGAAAGTCATCTGGGCCGGTACACCCGGAACGGTTCCCACCTGCTAATCGAGAAATGATCTGGTGCGCAGCGACGACCTGCGGACCTCCGGCCTTCGCAATCGACGGAGCCAGAGCCATAACCAGGCGACAGCTAAAGTTGCCAGCGAGTTTCGCCAACCAATCGCGTCCACAGAATCCACCCATCCGACCACTAAGCCGATCCCCGTCAGTACCACGCTGCGGCTCGTACGCTGCTCGCTCATTGGAGGTGAGGGCGCGACCGGTACGGTCATTCCGGGAAAGTGTCGAGAGAGTACCCGCGGAGATCAGACCGCCGGAGAAGACCGCCGTCTGATCGTTGTTCGTCAGCGAAACCGACCAATTGGGCGTGTCGGTATAGGTTCCGTATCCGCTGTACGGATCGTTTGATCCTGAAACACCTCGGTCCCGAAACGATCGTCGCCGTCAACTGGGTCCACGTCGCGCCCGTGTCGTTGACGTTGGTGCCGTAAATCGCGATCACAGAGCCGTCTACCGTATCTGCCGTGGCCGTGATCGGGATATAACCGAGGGCCGTGAAATCGGTGTTGACATTCGCGAACTCGGTCGATCGTCCCGATCTCCGAAAACGTGATCGTGCCGCCTGGCCCTACTGTGCCCGTTGCACTAATCGAGATAATGTCCGCTGAAGCGGGCGTCCTCCAACCGCAAACCAAATCGAGACCAGGATGCCTACTTTGCGCAGCCTCGGTTTCTCCTCCATCTTTTGGTGTGAGGCGAAGCACGAAATCCTCGCCGTATAGCGTCACTCAGCCCCGCTGAATTGAACGACCCCTGAGAGTCAAGCGGTCAATATATTCGGTTTATCTTCGGAAAGTCAAGTGCTCGCCTTCGTCATTCTCTGGTTGCTTACGCGCTGATCTGCAATCAGAATGCTTCCGGGAGAATAGCCCGAAACGGTCTTTTCGAAACGAGCGAACGCGCATCACTTCACAATCGAATATAATTATTAATTATAATAATACGTACATCTTTTGATTAATATGGTTCCCATCAGAAGCGGCTGATCCTATAGGGCTTTGGCTCAACATGAGGTGGAGTGCCATCGACCAGCTCGGCAACTAGCTTACCCGTTGCCGGGGCCATTGACAGACCCAGCATGTTGTGGCCGGCGGCGATGATCACGTTGTCGTATTTGGGGCTGCGGTCGATGATCGGCAAACTATCGTAAGTCATCGGCCGCCAGCCGAACCACTCTTCCTGCACTGGCTCGCAATAGGGCTCGCGGAGATAGTCGGTCGCTCCGTCTTTCAATAGCTGGAGTCGCTCGGGACGGATCGACTCGTCGTAGCCGGCGAACTCCATGGTCGAGCCCAGGCGGTAGCCCGACTGGAACGGAGTGACCGCGACGCGGGTCTCGGGAAAGATCAATGGGATCTTGGGGCTCACGGATGGCCGGGGCATCGTCAGACTGTATCCCTTGCCCGGCTGGATTGGCACGCGACAGCCCAGGTGCTCGTTCAAGAGCGGCGTCCATGCACCAGCGGCGACGATGAACATGTCGGCCGGCAGCTCTCCTTGAGCCGTGCCGGCCGCCTCGGCGCGGCCATTTCGGGATCGAAAACTCTGGAAACCACAGTTCTCGCGGATCGTCACGCCGCTGGCTTCGAGATACCGCCGCCAGGCGCTCATCAGCTTATCGGGACGAAGGTGAGAGTCGTCGTGATAGTACCAACCACCGGCCAGCCCGGGCTTGAGGGCCGGCTCGAGCTCAATCAAGGAATCACCGTCTAATCGCCGCGCCGGACAATGAAACGACTCGCTCATCAACTGGTTGGTTGCGGCGTAAGACTCCATTTGCGGCTTCGATCGATAAGCGAAGAGCAGCCCACGCGACTCGAACTCACAGTCGAGCGATTCACGCTCGATCAGCTCGCGATACAGCGGCAGCGAAGAGAGCAAAAGCGACTGAATGCCGTGGCCGGCCTCGATCATGTCGTGCTCGTTGCAACGGGCGGCGAAATGCAGCAGCCAGGACCAAAGGGCCGGGTCGAGCCGAGGCTTGATCGCGAACGGCGAGTTGCGCCGAAAGAGACTCTTGATACCTTGGGCGACCATCCCCGGCTCGGCCAGCGGGAGAACATGGCTCGGACAAATCAGACCGCAATTGCCGTGCGAGCTGCCGCGGCCGATCTCCCCGCGATCGACCAAGGTGACCTGCCAGCCGGCTTTCATCAAGAAATGGGCGCACGCCGTGCCGATGACGCCGCCGCCGATCACGACGGCTCGGCGCGTGGCCGGATTATTGCTCATGCTCGGATGCCCATCGCGAAGGGGTCAACGGGGTCGATGATCAGAGTGGACTCGGCATTGACGTATGCCGTTCCGCGAATCCGAGGGCGGACTCGGTCCCCGAGGATTTGCACCGAGCCCTCGAAGACGCTGCCGATAATACTCTCCTGACGCCAAACCTGGCCTTCCTTGAGCTTGCCGTCGGCGGCCAGGCAAGCGAGCTTGGCGCTGGTGCCAGTGCCGCAGGGCGAGCGATCGTATGCCTTGCCAGGGCAAAGCACAAAGTTTTTGCTGTCCGCATTTGCCGCCTGAGGCGGACCGAACAGCTCGATATGGTCGATCTCGCCACCGTCGGTGCCCACGAGCCCGATCGCGGCTCAGAGCCTGGCGGATTCGCCAGGTCACGTCGGTCAACCGTTCGACGTTGGCCACGCTCAGCGTCTCCCCATGATCCTGGATCAGGAAGAACCAGTTGCCGCCCCAGGCCACGTCTCCGAAATAGATCTCTCAGTCCTGGCACTGCGACCGCGAATTTCTTGGCCACGCGATAGCTCTCCACGTTCTCGATCGTCACGGTATTGGGACCTTCGAGAGTCACCGTGACGTTGCCGACCGACGTTTCGAGGCGATGCGTGCCTTGGCCGATCCGTCCCAGGTGCGCCAGTGCCACCGCGACACCGATTGTGCCGTGGCCGCACATGCCCAGGTACCCGATGTTGTTGAAGAAGATCACCCCGGCGACGCAGGCTGGATCGACCGGCGGCAGCAAGATCGCGCCGACCATGACATCCGACCCGCGCGGCTCGTTGACGACCGCCGAGCGAAATGTGTCGTGCTCCTGGCGAAAGATGGCCTGACGCTCGGCCATCGTGCCGGAACCCAGGTCAGGGCCGCCGGCGAAGACGACGCGGGTCGGCTCACCGCCGGTATGAGTGTCGATCACGGAAACGCGCTGCACCACGTCAGATATCCTTTCGGCGCGAATGAGGCCGGGTCGAAATCCCGCGGCGGATGATCGCCAGCATGCGCTCGCGCTCCTCGCCGATGAGTGGCAGACGCGGGGCGCGGACGAGCTCCGATCCAAGTCCGCACTCCTGCTGAGCCAGCTTGATGTACTGCACCAGCTTCACATCCGTGTCCAAGTGGAGGAGCGGTGTATACCAGCGATAAACCTCGACAGCCTCGTCCCACCGACCCGTCGTAGCGAGATCCCACAACAGACGATTCTCAGCGGGGAACGCGTTGACCAGGCCCGATACCCAGCCGGCCGCGCCCAGGAGCAAGCTTTCCAGCACCAGGTCGTCGACGCCGCAGAACAGCGTATAACGTTCTCCGCACGCGTTCTTCAGGTCGGTGATCCGACGAACGTTCTCCGAAGACTCCTTGATCGCCACCAGGTTTGGCTCGTCCGCCAGCTCCACGAACATCTCCGGCGTGATGTCCACCGAATAAGAGACGGGGTTGTTGTAGACCATGATCTTCAGGTCGGTCGCTCGCGCGACGGTACGGTAATGGATCAGCGTCTCGCGCGGGTCCGACTTGTAAACCATCGCCGGCAAAACCATCAGGCCATCGACCCCGATTCGCTGGGCATCGGCCGCGTACCGGCAAGCGAGCTTGGTCGTGCACTCGGCGACTCCGCTGAGCACGGGAACCCGCTTGGCGACGTGATGCACCGTCGCGGAGAGAACCTCGAGCTTCTCGGCATAATCGAGCGAGCAGTTCTCTCCCACTGTCCCTAGCATGATCAGCCCATGAATCCCCGCTTCGATCATCTTGTCCAGATGACCCAATGTCGCGGAGATGTCCAGCGATTGGTCCGGCCGAAATTGTGTCGTAGCCGCCGGAAAGACCCCCTGCCATGCGCTCATTTTCGGTGTCTCGCTTTCGTGTCGTAGAACGGAATTCATTCCGTTTCCCCGTTCCAATCATCGCGCAATATGACTGTCGCGAAGAAACGACAACCACGACTCAGAAACGGAATGAACTCCGTTCTACAACTCAGAAACAAAATGATCTCAGTTCTACCACTGACGGCCCGCGATCGAACGCCAGACCATCAGGATAACGACCTCGTAAGCGTTGCTCCAGCTACCCTCCCGGAAGAACTGCACGGGCATATGGGGATCGCCGATGAATGGCCGGAGTACCCATCCCATCTGGATGCCGACGAACACGTAGATGACGAGCCAGATGCGGAGCATCCAACGATGTCTGGGATTGCTTCGGATAAGCGGCATGTACTCACGGCGAAGCAGCCACTGCGCACTGAAGCTGGCGACGGCGAACATCAGCCCATTGAACAGGATCGCGGGCTCGTGAGCGTTGCCCGAGAGATACCAAAAAGCCGTGAATGGCGCCAGCGACGCCAGGACTACCGTGAGCCCCGCCTGAGTAGCTATCAGCGCACGGACGACTCGCGCCAGGTCGTCGCGCAAACCCAACAGCGTGTTGATGACGGCAAAGCTGGGCAAACTCAGCAGAAACGTTGCGGTAAGCAGCAACGGCACCTTCACGGCCGAGTAGACGACTTGCAATGCCCTGGGGCCGCCACTCCCGCTATAGGTCCCCATCACGCCGCCATAGAACACACCGAATACGACGATCGCCAGGGTCAGGGAACCGGCAATGGGTAAACGGAGCAATCTCTGCCTGTCGGCGAAGGAGGTACTTCCCCGCAACACGCCATCCGCCAGCCTGAAAAGGCCGATCAGTGAGTTCATGACGGCGGGCTCGCGTCGTAAGTCAGGAAAACAGGCTGAGGAATGTCCGGTAGACAGCCTGAAAGAAGTTCGACTCCCGCCCGCGAAACCAGACGAACCCGACGTCCGGATTACCGATAAACGGACGTAAAACCCAGCCCATCTGTGCGCCGACCAAACCGAAGACGATCACCCAGATTTGGAACACCCTCTTGACGTGCTTTCCAAGAACCCGGTTCTCCACGGGATCAATGCGGCCCGGCCGGCTCCGCTGATTCCCACGCCGAGCCACCACGCTGATCGGGCGGCGGCGCGTTGAGAATGCTGAGCCGGTGCAACGTCTGGAGCAGGAACATGAGCCCCAGCGAGCCAGAGATCGCGAAGACGACCACATTGAATAAGACCATAAATGGATAGCTTGTGGTGCTGACCGAGAAAAACGCCACGATCGGCCCCAGAGAGGCGAGTACCGTGACCATCACACCTAGCGATGCCACCAGCAAGCGGATGACCGTCCCCAGCGACAAACGCGACCCGACCAGTGCGTTGAACACATAGAGAGACGGCAAAGTGACCAAAAGCGTCAGGTAGAACAACAGCGGGACCTTCGCCATGCTGGCGACAAGCTGCCAGACGCTGGGCCCGCGGAGCCGGAACACCGCGAATGTCCCCATGCAAACGCCATAGACCATTCCCAAAATCACAATGATCTGCGAAAGCCGCCCTGGCGAAAGTTCGATTCCCCCCGTCCGCAACGAGGAAACTCGGGTCAGCTCCCCACGGAGAATCCGGTCAAGCTCGGCCAAACCGAACATCAATCCCGATTTCGGACCGCTGCGTTTTTGTTCGGTGCCGTCCATCGACTCCCTCCTCAAAGAATTCCATCCGCCCATGCGCTTACTTTGCAAAACAAAGTTATTGGTGTCAAGGAGTATTTGAGATTAAATTGCGCGGCAACCACGCGGCATTGAAATCCCAGTGAAGTGGCTCCCCGCTGGGCTGGACGGTATTCAAACACGATCTGGGCGCCCGCTCGCGGTGTTTTGATGATTTTCGGTCGGGGGTTTCTGTATCCGCGGTTCAGGCTCGGTGGACGAATGATCCAGCGCGTTGGCCGTTGCCACGATCACGATCAGGACTGTTGCCATCACGGTCACGACGACCAAGAGCCAGACCCAGAAGGGTCCCAGCCATGCGACACAGGCCGACGCGGAGGCCGTCATTGCTGAGAGCAGCGTAGACAAACGTAGCTCCGGTCCCGACTGTGCCGGGCCGACCGGTGATTCGGGATCGCCGTCCAAGACCAGCAGGACTTCTTCATCAATTTGGTCAGCCACGCTGAGCGGGCTGAGCAGGGGGTCCGTCGGTTCGACCGAGGCCGACGAACCAAGATTGGCCGCCACATTGGGTGGCGATTTTAGACCAACGGGCGCGGAAGCCGTTCTTGTCGAAGCTGGAGCCGGCTCGTTCTCGAGCCGAGGCACTTCATCATCCGACTGCGTCCCGGACTCGGGTCCCAACGGCTGGTGTAAGGGAGTAGCACGCTCGCGTGCTCCGACACTCGCGTAGTCATCCTCATACGGCTCCAGGGCCTGTGCGACCTGCATCGGCGTGGCGTACCGCTCGTCGGGCGACTTTTTCATCATCCGCTGGACGATCTCGCTGAGCCCTTCGGGAAGACCGGGTACCACCCGGCAAAGCGGCGTCGGCTCGATCGATCTGGTGCCCGAACAGCTTCTCGGGCAGGCTGGGGCCGGGAAATGGAACCTGGCCAGTACACATATGGTATATCGTACATCCGAGCGAATAGATGTCGCTGCGGATATCGGCGGCGCGTGAGTGCCGCGCCTGTTCAGGAGCGACATAGTCGAACGTGCCGACCGTGGCCCCATCGCGCGTGACCCGATCCTCCTCGGCCATGGCGATCGCCAGTCCCAGGTCGGCTAGCTTGGCTGTTCCATCGTGCGTGACCAGGATGTTGTACGGATTGACGTCGCGGTGGATCAGCCCTTTGCGGTGGGCGTGCTCCAATCCCAGGGCGACCTGCCGGAGCCAGTCGCACCGCGGTCGCCGGTGGCATCGGGCCTTGCTCGGAGATCAAGGTCCCGATCGTCTTACCCTCGATGTACTCCATCACCAGGAAGTATCGGCCGTTGGATTCGCCGAAGTCGTAGATGCGCACCAGGTTTTCGTGCTGCAACTGGGCTCCGACCCGCGCCTCGCGCTGAAATCGCGCGACCGCTCGCGGGTTACTGAGCCGCTCGGGCGAGAGGATCTTGAGCGCCACAAGCCGGTTGAGCCGTGTGTCCCGTGCCAGATACACCCGCCCCATCCCCCCCTGGCCGATCATTCCAGGAGCAGATAGCGATCAACCTTGTAGCCGCTGGTGCGCCCCGCCAGCAGTTGCTGCGCCTGCCAGAAAGTCAGCAATTTCGACTCCACCGCCCGCCGCGCCAGCCGACGGTCGATGTGCTCCGGAACGTCTCGCTTGGCCGGCTCAATGGCATCCCAGCACGCGGTCAGGCTCTCGACGTCCAGCAGGCCGCTACGAATGGTCGCCTGCCAGAATTGCGACGCCCGAGGATCATACATGGGGCATCCCGAGAATTGCTGCGCCGTCACCGTGAGCGAACAACCGCGTCATGGCCGATCAACAAAGTCAATGTATCATCTTCGTCAACCACCCTCAACCATTCCATAACCAGAAGCGCATCAAGAAGATCAGCAATCAACCTCTCAATAACCTTGGCACAGCACGTCGCAATCGATGCATCCAATCACGATTTCTTGCGTCTTGATAAGCGCGACTTTCCAGATTTGCAGATAAGAATCGCCATCCGCACGTCACCCCTGGACAGCTCGGAGCTTTTTCGATCGCCAATTTTTACTCGTCAAGTCGCACGACGTGACGGAAGTTTTTAGCGCTCTTCTTCCGCGTGAACACAGAAAGCCGTGATACAGCGATAGTCGGTCAGCCGTGTCGGTCAAGGCGAAGATCACGGCAGCCCAGCCTCGTCCGCCCCGGTCCGATCCATGTTCTTCAGAGTGCTGCACGGACGGAACGAAGACTTCAGAATATCAAATCCACACAATAGGACATGACGCAGATTGAAAACCAGCGCCGCAGGCGAATATTCAATTGGCAAGGCTTCAATAATGAATCGGCGCATCCCCGGGGTGCCAGCTCGCCGCCGAGGTGAGTTGCCGATTGCAGAAACTTGGAGGTGTAATTGCGTCAGCCTTCATCGGCGAGGACGCGAACCGCGAAGTAGGCGACGGTCCCGGGTCGTCCGCATGTCGGCGACGGCCGCAAGCAGCGTTGGCGTCCCGCCAGCCCGAAGTGACACACTCCGGCGCCGTGTCGAAGTTGACTTGGTCCTCGCTGATCCAAGCGTCGGTTAGAACCAAGCTATCGGTGGCCGGACACACGTCGGCAAGATCTGGGACATCGACGGCGCCCAAGCATCATCGGAACTCAGACGATCTGAACCGTTAGCTCGACCCAGTCGAGCCCACGGTGTATTCGCGCTAGAGATCGGAAGCCTGCCGCCGGGGCTGCGGCCGCTGACAAGAATCGATCAAACCGCAGCTTTTGCACAACCCGGCCAGGGACGACATCAACCATGAACCGAGCGTTGATCTTGCGATCAAAACATAGCCAAAGTCAAGCGAATGAATGAAAAGCTCGGAGAACTGTTTCCAAAACGCACCAAACCGAGCGCCGCATCAAGGAGAATTTACAGATTCCGCGGCAATCCGTGTTTTCCCCCCCATAACCGAGCGTCGACGGTGGACGCCGCGTGCGGTCTCTTACCCCGGCGTTGTGGGCGCGACGTAACCGTCAGAGTCGTCTTCAGAACCGTTCGGCTTACCTGGCCATTGACCAAGTGCGGCTAGGTTTAGTAACGTGAGTTCTATTGATAACTGTTCGGGCCGGGCGGAGTGGCACGGAAATCGCGAGACTGGCGCACGTTGTACTGGTTTGCCGAAGCCGGACAGTTTTTGAATGCGAATTCTCTTCGAACAGTTCGCTGACGTAGCGCGCCTGGGTTCTTGCTCTATGCTTCGATGAAAGAGATAATCTACGGAGCCATCCACGGTGCCGCGCGGGATTGCGGACTAGCTCCCATGATTGGGAGGGTGCATGATGCCGATTGCTCCGAGGAAAGTGACCCATGATACGAGTATTCTGCACCTGCGGGAGGGCGTTCAAAGCGGAGGATAGGCACGCCGGGAAACACACAAAGTGTCCGGAATGCGGAGCGGATTTGACGATTGGCCCGGTGCCAGCCTCCAGTTCGAGCGGAGGGGACGTTGACGAGGTTCCGTCGTGGTGGTATCCGAGCGAACCCGCGGGCGCGGACACGCGGGCCACGGCGCCGACCCAGAGCCGTAGCGACCCCGGTGCCGACGGGGTCAGTACGGTGGTCCTGCCGCCGGGCCGCAATGCCAAGGCCGGGCCGCAAGGGTCGAGTGATTCTCAGCCCACGACTCCGTCAGGCGGGTCTCGAATTCCTCCCGCGAACTCAACGATCGGATTTCGCGAGCGAGGGCCAGTTCGTGCGTCCTTCCCGGTAAAAAACTTTGGGCGATTTCCGGAGGAACTGCTTTGGCGGTTCTCGCCCTTGGCGTGATCTTATTGCTCCGTCCGGCGAAACCTGGCGGTGACCAGGTCTCGCCCGCGCCGCCGGGTGCCGGGGTCGCCGAACCGGAAACGTCCGGTTCAACTAAGACTTCCCCATCGTCGTCACCGGGTCGAGAGTCGAGATCCACCAAGGACGACATCGCGCGTAAACCGACGGGAGCCAGCTCGACCGACGCTCTGGCGCCACGGCCGCAAGTCGTTGTGGCGGGTCAGCCGAATGCCATCGTCCCCGCTGGCTCGCAGAGACTGCGTCTGCTTGTGCCGGCTTATATTTACCCGGTGGGTGACGGCAGGAAAGAATGGCAGAGGCTGATCGATGCCGCGGCCAAGGTGAAGATCGTGGCGATCGCTAACCCTAGCAGTGGGCCCGGCGAGGAACCCAATTTCGATTATGCCGCGATTTTCACCGAGGCCAGCGACCGCGGCATTACGCTCGTGGGTTATGTCAGCACGGATTATGGCAAACGCCCCATGGCGGAGATCAAAAAAGACATCGATGCCTGGATCCGATTCTATCCGCAAATTCGTGGGTTTTTCTTCGACCAGCAGCCCCGGGAAAGCCGTCACGCGACGTTTTTCGCTCGAGCTCCGCGACTTCGTGAAACGGAAACGGCCTGATCCGTTGGTGATCACCAATCCGGGGGTTCCCTGCGATGAAGCATATCTCGCCCAAGCCGTCTCGAACGTGACCTGCGTTTTCGTCAACTACCAGGGCTTCGATCGATTCGAGCTCCCGACGCCGCTCAAAGCTTACGATCCGGCTCGATTCGCGGCGATGCCTTACAACATCCCTGACGTCGAATCCATGCGAGCGCGTCGTCAAGGATGCGATCATCAAGCGGATCGGCTACCTCTACATCTCCGACGCCAAACCACCAAACCAGTGGGGCAAGCTTCCCGTCTATTGGGAAGCCGAGGTCGACGCGGTGTCTCGCGTCCGCTAGTGAACAGGATTGCCGATCGGCAGGCCCCAACCGATCCACAATGGCACGGAAAGGGCGAGTGCCGCTCACAAAAGAATGCGCATAAACCGAATCTACGGCGTCGTTGCCAGAGTCTTGCTCGCCTCGTTCGTGGCCGCGCTCCTGGTTGCCATCACGTCCCGGCGCGTTCGAACCGGCTTGACGACCGAGCTTGTCCCCGCCTACTTCTATCCCGACGGCGACGGCCTGGCGGCCTGGAACCAGCTCATCATTGACGCCGAATCGATCAATATTGAAGTCATCCTTAACCCAGCCAGCGGCCCCGGCACCGCCCAAGACCCCAACTATGTGGCCGTTGTCAATAACCTCCGATCCGCAGGCGGTGGCGTTTTCGGCTACGTATCCACCCAGTATGGCAACCGTGACATCACAGCGGTAATAGAAGATATTAACACGTATGTTAAATTCTATAAAATTAACGGTATTTTCGTCGATGAGATGGCCAATACACTCGAGAAAGTCCCCTATTACGAGGAACTGTATCATTCTATTAAGAAATTGGATTCCGATTTCAAGGTGGTCGGCAACCCGGGTATGCCCTACACGGTTGAAAGTTACCTGAGAGCCGCGGACACCCTGGTGATCTTCGAGGGGACAGCCGCCGCTTACGCCCATTTCCAACCGTTCATCACCGCGCCCTGGGTTGCGAACCACCCGCCGAATCGGTTCGCGAACATCGTCTACGCGCTCAAGTCGACCACCGAGCTTCATCGGGCATTCGTGGCGGCTCGCCGGACGAATGCGGGCTCGGTCTTCGTCACCGACGGCGGACTGCCAAACCCGTATGCCGGCTTACCCCACTATTGGGTCCAACAGGTGGCCGCGTTGAGGCCACCGATCCTGACGGAGTCGACGTCAGTTCGTGGACGCAGTGACGACCGGTGGAGTGGAGATCGCATGGGAATTCTGCGACCCGATCAGACCAGGTAGAAGGCCGGGCCGACCGTCAACCGGGGTTTGCTCTGTTCGTCACCGTGCACGCGGCGTCGCTCGGTGAGTCATCGTGTTCGCCCAGGGGGTTGCGAAGCTCCCCTCCTTTTATTTGAGTTGCCTCACGAGGGTGTGAGATGCGAACATGATCCGTCGCGAAAAAACGGTCCGGCCTCGAGCGAGTTGGGTGAGCGCCGGGACATTGCTCGCGCCTATCGTCGAGTTACTCGCATCACCAAGCCAGACGTCCTAGTTTGGGAAGCTGGTCTCGGACGGTCAAAACCTGGTCGGTCGCTCTTTCGAAACCAACTCGAAGGGTCAACGATGTCATTGCTTGACTATTTATTCGGACGACGCTTAGCAACCTACGAAGAAGGGGAGCAACGCGTTGGAGTGCTGGCCGGCATCCCCATGCTTGGGCTCGATGCCCTCGGCTCCGCGGCTTACGGGCCCGAGGCAGCGCTGACGCTGCTGATTCCCCTCGGCGCGGCCGGGATCTCCTACGTTGGACCGATCAGCACGCTGATCATCATCCTGCTGATGGTGGTCTATTTTTCCTACCGACAGACCATCGGGGCCTACCCGCATGGTGGCGGCTCCTACACGGTCGCCCACGAGAACCTCGGCACGATTGCCGGCCTGTTCGCGGCCTCCGCACTCTTGCTGGACTACGTGCTAGTCGTCGCGGTCGGGATTTCGGCTGGTGTCGGGGCCCTGGTCTCGGCGATTCCGGCACTTCAGCCCCATACACTGGCCCTCTGTCTGGTGATCCTGGCGTTCATCACGCTGGTCAACCTTCGCGGCGTGCGCGAGTCGGGTCTGGCATTCATGGCGCCGACTTACCTGTTTATTGTCTCGCTGCTGGCCGTCCTGGCCATTGGAGTCTTCAAGACGGTCATGGCCGGCGGCCATCCGACGCCAACGGAAGTGCTTCCGCCCCAAGCCCCGGCCACGACGGCGGCGTCCCTCTGGATCTTCATGCGGGCATTCGCTAGCGGTTGCACGGCGATGACGGGCGTCGAGGCTGTCAGCAATGGAGTGAGCGCCTTCCGGGAGTCGGCCGTCGACAATGCGCGCCGAACCTTGACGGCGATCATCGCCCTCTTGGCGGTCATGCTGGCGGGCATTGCGTACTTGTGCTGGGCCTACAAAATCAGCGCGACCGAGCCGGGACAGGCTGGCTACCAGAGTATCCTGTCGCTCCTGACGGCCGCCGTGATCGGCCGCGGATTCTTTTACTACGTGACGATCGGCTCGGTGCTCAGCGTGTTGGCCCTGTCGGCCAACACCGGCTTCGCCGACTTTCCTCGGTTGTGCCGCGTGATCGCCTCGGACGGCTTTCTGCCAAGCGGGTTCGCGCACCGAGGACGCCGTCTCGTCTACTCGCAGGGAATCCTCGTGCTCGCGGTGCTGTCCGGCGGGCTACTGATCGCCTTTGATGGGATCACCGATCACCTGATCCCGCTGTTCGCGGTCGGGGCGTTCCTGGCCTTCACATTGTCCCAGGCGGGGATGGTCGAACACTGGCGTCGCGTTGGAGGGCCGCATGCTGGGAAGTCGATGGTGATCAATGGATTGGGCGCCCTTTGCACCGCGGTAACGCTCGTCATCGTGTTAGTGTCCAAGTTCGTTGAAGGCGCCTGGGTTGTGATGCTGCTGGTGCCGTTGAACGTGGCGCTGTTCTACATCGTGCGGGGCCACTATCAAACAGTCGGTATGGAAGTAGCCACGGACCTGCCGCTCAACATCGAACGACTTGTGCCGCCGGTCGTCTTGCTGCCGGTGCGGGGCTGGAGCGCCATCACCCGAAAGGCACTCCGGTTCGCTCTTAAGATCTCACCAGAGATTTACGCTCTCCATATCGCGGGAGATGAGCAGACGATGGTAGCGCTGGAAGACAACTGGGAGCGGCTGGTCAGGAAGCCCACAACCGAGGCGCACCTGCCCGCGCCAAGCTGATCATCCTTTATTCCCCCTTCCGCCGGCTCTATTCGCCGTTGATCGAAACCGTCTCGGATCTCCAAAAAGCGCACCCCGATCGTGACATCGCGGTCATCATCCCCGAGCTGATAGGCACGCGCTGGTACCATTACGTACTGCACAACCAAACCGCCGCGATCATGGTGGCTTACCTTCGGCTGAGCGGTTACCGGAAAGTTGTGGTGATCAGCGTGCCCTGGTATTTATCCAGTTAGACACGTTGTCTGAGATGGGAACGCAAGGCTCCGTCCGAGCCAGGAAAAGTGTAGTCCCGGGCCGACCCTCGCCCTCGCGAATGCGTCTCGACTTATCGCAACCCGGCTCGCGATTCGGCAGGTGCCGAGCGTGCCCCACCGACCGCCTTTGTCGGCTCGGAGGTGTCGATCGACAGCTCGGCCGCGCTCATGAATGGCCGGCCTTCCACCTCGCTCAAGCCGCGGAGTTGGACATAGCGACCTTGCGAGTCCGGCAAGGCAACGTACTTGAAGCTCGGGTCGTTTTCCCAACGTCCCGAGGCGACCGGCTTGTTCCAGGTCTTACCGTCATTGGACACGCGAACCTCGAAGTCCTTGACTCGGCCGTTGGACGAATCCTGGCGGGGAACGTAGAGGAGTCCCTCCAGATGGCGAGTCGAGCCAAGGTCGACGACCAGCTCGTGCGGGTAACCGGGCGTCGCACCGACGAACTCGGTGTGCCAGAGAGTGCCCAGGTCGCCGTCGCCGGCCAGCGCCGGCTCGTAGCCGGGCGCAGTAACTGTCGGCGGAGAACACCTCGTGTTCCATCCCGGGCCGCAGCCGCTTTGGACGCATCGCGAACCCAACCGAGGATGGCCCGATAGGCCGGGTGCTCGGCACTCTCCCATCGCGGCCCTCCGACGTGGGTCAAGCCCGTCGGGCTGGAAGCCTCGGCGCCTCCCTGGCCCTGTGGACTCCTGGGCTTCCGCAAGATCAGGCTGGACTCCGGCTCACCCAGGTTCACGACCTTGAGAGTCGAGTTGTAATTGATCATGAGCTGTTCGTTGCTGAAGCCTGCGACCGGGGTTGGCCTCGGCGATGCGGAGGATCGTGTGGTTGGCGTGGCAATTCGCACAGGCGTAGCCGTCCTCACTGGCTTGATAGAAGAGCGGGTTCACCTTGCGCCGGAAGTCGGAGAAGCTCAGGAGTCGAGGACGGCTCAGAGCGAGGTCGGGCTCGATCGTGGCGGGATCGACGCCTTGCGTCGGCGAGCACGGTCAGGGCCCGGCCTTTCAGCGCCGGGTCGTCGCTCAGCGACTTGACCCGCCGGGCAAGAGAGGGGTCGGCAACAATCAGCCCGTGCTGCTGGACGGTGGCCAGAGCCGAGACGCGGATCTGGGCGTCGGGGTCGACCAGCAGTCGCTTGAGATACTCGATCGAGTCGGGCCGATTCCAGAAGCCGGGCTTGGAGTCCGCCAGCGTCAGTCCCAGTTGACGCAGGGCGGGTGTGTCATCGGCCAGGGCCGACAAGAGCAGCTTCGTCGACCCCTTACCCGCCCAGAGAGTCGGTCAACGCATTTACGCCGCGCAACGTGCGGTCGCGGACCGCGTACGGACGGATCGGTCACCGCGCGGCGGAGGACATCCATCACCTGTTCGCGGGGTTCAGCGACGTCGACGAGTGGCGGTCCGCCTCGAGTAGCGCCTCGATCGCTTGCAGTCGTTGCGGCGCGGTCAGCTTCGGCCAGCCGTGAAGGACAATCGCCAGGACCTCCGCGTCGTGAACGACCGGCCAGCGCAGAACGGGGAGCAGGCTCGCCGCGACTTCCTGTCGGTTCACCAGCCGGCGGATCGCGTCCAGAATCTCCGGCCGCGTGACGAGCCGTTCATCGCGGCCGATCAACTGCAAGGCGGCATCTCGCTCAGCCTCGGCCCCGTCCTCCAGGGCCGATCGAAGCAAGGCGAGTGGCTCGGGAGCTTCCAGACCACTGCTCGCGTCCAGCTCGTCGGAAACGATGGCTCTTGCCGAGGCGCGAACGCCGGGGTCGGGGTCCAGCAGCCGCCGCAAAAAGACCGCCTGAATCGACGATTTCTGGGTTCGAGCAGGCAGCCGGAAGAAGCTGGCGAGCTGAAGCACTTGCTGACGCGACCGCGCGGGCAAGTCCGCCTTCATGA
The DNA here is from genome assembly GCA_963779785.1 of uncultured Planctomycetota bacterium. Taxonomy (GTDB): domain Bacteria; phylum Planctomycetota; class Planctomycetia; order Isosphaerales; family Isosphaeraceae; genus CAVRFS01. The sequence goes on along the minus strand of CAWAAW010000016.1, from coordinate 86,411 downwards.
GTGGCGCGAAGGTCGATTCGAGCACGTCGAGACCCGGCTCGTACAAGAAGCCGAACTCGCGGTCGTTTCCCACGTCGATCATGGCCTCCGGCTGTCGCGCAAAGTGTCGACCCTTGAAAAACGATCCGTCGAACGCATCGAGCACGGCCGTGCGCTGCAGGTCGGTTCCGCGCTCCAGGGCGCCCAGGACGGGCGTCAACAAGACGTCGCGCTCGAACGACCGACGTGCCTCGAGGATGCGTGGCCGCAACGATTCCGGGAGCTGGGCGATGTTCTTCTGAAGGCTGACTCCGCCTCCCAGGTTCTCGTCGAGCATGATGTACAGACCTTCGCTCAGGTTCTTGCGCACGACCGCAACCTCGGGCTCGGCCATCCTCGCCAGGTAGGTATCGATGATCCGCCGCTGAAACGCCTGGTCGTTGGTGCGATAGAACCATTGCCGCAAGGTCTTGAGGGCCTGAAGTCGAGTCCAGAGGTCCGGGTCCCGGCTGAGCTCGAGGAGACGCTCGGCCAGGTCGAGCCGGGTGTCCATGCCATAAAACTGGTAAGCGAAGATCCGGACCGCGCCCCGGCGGGTCAACGGGTTGGGGTCCTGGAGCGATTTCTTGATCGCATCCACGCCAATTCCTCGGTTGCCCAGTCGCCGCAAGGGCCCAGGCGGCCGCGCGCCAGACGATCTTGGACGGGTCGTCGAGCCGGTCCACGAGCGGTTCGACTGATTCAGCCTGTTCCAGGCGGCCCAGGCAGGCCGCGGCCGTTGCCCGGACGATCGGCTCGGGATGTTCGAGCAGCGGGATGATCGCACGCGCGAATCGAGGCCGGTCTGGCTCGGGGACGTCCCAGAGATTCTCGAGATCATCGAGCAGGTGGACCAATGAGTCGGTGCGAGGCAGCTTGGCGAGGCCCTCGTCGCGGTTGCCCCAACCGTGTCGCGGCGAGCCCGGCCGGGGAAACGCTTCGGCCAAGGCCATCACGGCGTAGCGCGTCTCTCGCATCGGAGTGCGGAAGTTCTCGTGCGGTCGTGGTCTGGAACCAGCCGCCGAAATCCTGCTGCTGGGCCAGCAAATAGCGAAGCGCCTTGGCGATGGCCGGATGATCGCGGGGCAAACCGATTTGAAGCAGTGTCCAGGTAAGCTGCCCGGTCGTGTAGACCGCACTCGGTCCTGGGCCGGAATCGGTCTCGTGCCAGCCGCCGTCGGGATTCTGGAGGGCGAGCAGAGCGCCGGTCTCACGCTTGATCTTGTTCGCGTGCTTGACCTTGTCGATCAGCCACCATGCGTAGAGCCGGTGAATTCGGTCCTGGAGCGTCTCGATCCGTTTGTCGGCCGCCCGTTCGCCGAGGATCGCCGCGATTTTGTCGGCGGCCTGAGCATAGTCCTGCCGGCCGTTGCGCTTGGCCAGGTCGGAGAGGACCCGCCAATCGCGCCAGGCAAAGCCGAACTTGCTATCCAACGGTATGACGCCATTGAGCTCGTCGGCCGGGAGGTCGGTGCGCGACTGCCAGGCCCGCTCGAGAAATGGCCCGAACCGCTCGACCGTCGCGGTCGTTCGCCCCGAGACCTCGCGCTCGAAGTCGAGGAGAATCCCCCCTTGTTTGCCCTGGGCCTGAAGCGGGATCGCGATGAATCGCTGCCAGTACAACCCATCATCGCCATAGAGCGGCGTCATCGAGTTGTACAAGCGGTCGATCACATACTGGAAGTTCGACTTCGAGCGGATCGGATAGCCATTGCGATGGGCGACCAGGTTGGCCTCGGTCGAGAAGCTCGAGGGATGGCAGGCCGTACAGCGGGTGGCCGTATCGTGCATATTGGCGGCGCGGGTGTAGATATTTCCTTCTCGGGGGATCTGCGCGAACCAAGCGTCACCGACGTTGATGATGTAGTGCATCCCGGCTTCGATCGCATCGGCCGGATTGTCGTAGGGAGGAACCGGCAGAACTCGGGTCCGCAGGATGTAGTCCGGGTGGTTGGCATTGACCTCGAGATAGTAAGTCCCGCGGGTGAACGTGCGGCTGATCGACTTGGAGTACCGCTCGCGCTCACGATCGTGGACGATCTCCATCGGGTCCTTGCCTTTGAGGTACGGCTCGAGCTGGCCTGTCTTGGCGTTTACGGTGTATACCCTGAGGTTGACGGCGACGTCGCGATCGAGAACGTCGAGCTGAAAGTAAACCAAGGTCGGCTTGCTCCGAGGTCACCTCGAACCGGAACCAGTCGAGTCCCGATTTCCCTTCGTTGGCATTCTCGAGATAGTCGACGTCATCGGCGGTGCCGTAGACGTCGCGGCCGAGCCGCAGCTCGTTGGCCTGTTGCCACGAATCGTTGGGCTCGGCTTCGATTGCGGGGCGATCGGCGTCGGCAAGTGCCAGATTCCTCCACTCGACGCGGACGGAAAGAGGAGTGGGATCGGCGATCCGGTTCCTGACGAGTGTCAGGCTGGCCTGGCCGTCACGAGATGGGCGATAGGGCAGGTAGAGGTCAGGATCGCCCGCGTGGATCTCCTTGGTGAGACCGGTCTGTGCCCGCGCCGGCCAGCTCGACCTTGAGGCGGTCATCGGGCTGAAACACGCCGCGGTCGAGGCTGACCAGAAGTCGATAGGTCAGGTTTGCCTTCACTGCTCCCAGGGCGACGGACTGCCGAGCGTCCGCTTTGATTGCGATGGTCCGCGAGAGCGATGCAACGGCAGCCGGATTGTTATCACCCGCGTGGGCTGTGCCCTGATACACGAGTCCAGCCAGACAAACCCTTGATGAACGTGATCGACCATGACGTAACACCAGACCACCGATCGCGCCTGTTTGAAATCACGCCGATCCTCCTCGGTGTTCGCTCGTCCCATGAGGCTCCGGGATTATTGTCCTAAACCGGCAACCTCGTGGCAACTTGTTGTGAGATCGACGAGGCGGTTCGGTCGAGGCTGGCGTGGGAGAATAAAAGTGCCGTCTGTCAAAACACCAAGGAGACCGTCGGAGTATTCATCCATGCTCAGATATGCCCTTTGAATTTCCGCTGGACTTTGGCCTTGTCGGCCTCGGTCCGCTGTCGGCGCGCATTGTCCTCCCTCAACACAAGCTGGCGCTGCATGAGCAGCGCCAAATCTTCAGAAGAATGTGCGTCAAGCACGCCAGTCGCGACTCGGCTGACACGTCCTCCGATCCTCACTACAGAAATGTGCGGACTCCTGAACCTCGGGACGATGCCGTGCCAAATGGCACGGACCGTCGGATCACTCCGCGAATGCGGCCCGTGGCAGTGGGGACATCGATTGCAAATTGTGTCACCACGTCGAGTGTGAGGACGTATGGCCGGGAAGCGAGCAGTGACCCATCCGACGCTTGTCGCGAGTCCAGGTGGCACTATTTCGTCTTTTTCGACCCGATCCGGACCCAGAATGCCGTCGCCGACATCCCGATCAAGGCCAAGAGGCCACTGGAGGGCTCGGGAACAGCAGCCGTGACGCTCGCACTATCGGCGTAGAACTCATTGGTGGCATTCGCGGCAAAATTATCGGAATAAATGACGATCAGGTTGGGCTCCGAGTTGGGATCAGTGCTCGCGGGTTGCGTGACCGTGAGCGTCTGCCACCCGAGGATGTCGGTCGTGATATAATTGAGCAGAGTGCCACCGTCGTTGGCGTAGATGCCCAGTAAGACGCTACCCTGCAACACGTCGACATCGACCGAAGCCGTGACCGGGACGCCAACCTGAGTGGCGAAGCCCTGTTCCAGCCCGCCGAAGGCGGTGTAGTTTCCAGGTGTAGGAACCGACGTAACGTGGATCATGAAGGGGGTGCTGGGGTTGATGGGATCGGTGGTGGGCAGGAGCTCCGAGCTCGTCATGATGGGTTGACCATTAAAAAGGGTCCAATCTGCGGCCGATGAGGGCCCAGAGTCCCCCGCACCGCTGATTGAGGTGGGATAGTTCGGAGGACTCAGCCCGGGCGTGGGCGTGTCGAACCCCCCGTTCAGAAGCAGGTTCCCGGCCCATGCCGAAGACGGCACACAACAGACTGCGATCGCCACCAGGAAAAGACCGATTCGGCGCATAAGCAACATCGTTTGGCCTCGCTGGTCAAAAAGGGTAATCGGAGTTCATACAAATACAGTCGGAATTGCCTCGGAGCGGAAGGACAGGGACACCGACCAGACATCCTCGTCCAGGTTTTGCCATCGTCAAGAAGTCAGAGGAAAAGAACGTTTCGCCCGTCGGTTTCGTGCACGCGAAGACATTCCGCAACACGCACTTCCCATTCCCAACTATGGGAAAACCGTCTCAAAGCAAACCATACGGAATGATTAAAGTCAATTCACGACAGTACAGCCTTTCACACGGAAGCGAAACCGTTCGTCGGTTTTTTTGAATCCGATGTGCGATTCAGAAGACTACTCTGTTGAGTTTCCGCATCATGGCAAGGTATCCGACTCGCTCGGCAAGGTCGGTCGGCGGCGATTAGGACCGCATTCCCGACGACGACGAGTACGCTGACGGGTAGGTTAAGTCCGGTTAAGTCGGCGGCGGGCAGGCGGCCGGCGACGTCATGGTGTCGATGTTCATTCGTCTCGCGAGGCTTTTGAGCTATTGTCCTCGAGCTGCGACGTCGTGGCAACTTGTTGCGTCATCGACAAGAATTTTGGGTCGACGCTTGACAATCGAGCCGGGCGTGGAAAAATAAAGGTGCCGTGGTGGCAAAGCACGTAACTCAAGTACCAGGCATTTGAGGTGTTCGGCTTGGGGCGTCAGAGTTTCGCCTTTGGCGAAGAATCCTGCTTGCAGGAGCGCCGGCCTCCATTGTGATAGTCCACCACGGCACCCTTCCGCTCCCGCGGCGAATCTCCTTCGCCAGACAAAGCCGTCAGTTGATTACCGCCTTCCAAAGCATGGCCGGTCTACCCACACTTGGGCCGCCAATGTTATCATCGTCGTGATGCTGCACGATCGGCGAGGCATCATTGGCATTCACGACAGGATCAACGTCATGCACTCGGGCCGAACGAGGCCTTTCTGGGCCATCGTGATGGGAGTGATCGCCGCCACGGGTTGCTGGGCCCGGGCAACCTCGGCGAACGACGATGTGCCTGGTAAACCGACGGCCAATCAGGCCAATGCGGCAGATCCGGAGCTCGAGGAAATCACAGCCAAGGTCAGAGCGGGCAAGATCGACGAGGCGCTCGGCTTGCTCCGCGAGAAGGCCGCGAAACATCCGGAATGGTCTCCCGCGCAGTTGATCCTGGCGCGATTGCTCTTCGTTGCCAATCAGGCCGTGCCCGGCCGTCGGGCGCTGGAGCAAGCCGCGATGGAGGCGCCTGATCATCCTGAGGTGTATCTGTCCTTCGGCAGTCTGGCACTCACGGACGGCCGTATCAGCGATGCCCGGCTCAATTTTGAGAACGCACTCCTGCTCGCCGGCGACGGGCGAGGGGCTGCGGACAAAATGCGTGCGTTTCGTCGCGACGCTTTTGCCGGTTTGGCCGCAGTAGCGGAATCGCGCGAGGACTGGAAGCTGGCCGAGAATCGGCTGAAGGCATTGCTCGAGCTCGAACCCAAGAACGCACTTGCCAGGCAACGGCTCGGCGGCGTCCTGTTCCGGCTGGGCAGAACCGAAGACGCATTCGCCGCGTTGACGCAGGCTGTCAAGGACAACCCGGCGCTCGAGCCAGCCGGTGTCTCGATGGCTATGCTCTACAGCCAAAAAGGGGACCTCAAGAAGACCGAGGAGTGGTTCGAATACGCCCAGAAGGCTGAGCCCAAGAGCTCTCGGGTCCACCTGGCCCGCGCCTCATGGCTGCTGGACCATGGGCGAGCGTCGGCCGCGCGACCGGAAATCGAAGAGGCCGTAAAACTCGCACCGGACTCGAAGGAATCGCAACGGCTGCGCGGCCTGATCGCCTGGCATCTCCGCGATCTCGTCGCCTCGGAACAGATTCTCGAACCGCTCCACCGCGAAGCTCCCGGCGATGCGGCGGTTGCCAACTGGCTGGCGCTGAGCCTGGTCGAACAGGAAGATCCAGCCAAGCGGAAGCGGGGACTGGAACTCGCCGAGGTGAACGCCTTGCAGTTCCCTCGCTCACATGAGGTCTTGGCCACCCTGGGATGGGCCCTCTACCGAGCTGGCCGTCCGGATCAAGCCGGTGAAAAGCTCCGTGCCGCCGTCACCGGCGTCCGCACCACGGCCGACATCGCTTACTTTCTCGCCGCGTCATGGCCGACAAAGGCCAGACCGAAGAGGCACGCAGATACCTGGAATCCGCCACGAAATCACCAGGCGCATTCGCTCATCGAGATGACGCCACAACCTTACTCAAGTCCCTGACCAAGTAGATCGGTACCCACCCGGCCACTCGACCCTCACGCGCATAACGGAACTTATTCCGTTTGTTCCCCACAATCCGATCGGTCGATCGTTCGGAACGGAGGTTCCGATCGAATCAACGAATTGAAGAAGCGGTATCAATTCCATACATCGACCACGAGTCATGATTCGTTAACCAGCCTCGGACCTACCCCGCGAGCCGGTTCGGCTCGCGCTTAGCGGCGATGGGTTGGCATTGAACAATCGGTCGGGTGAACGACGCCCGCACGGGGTCTTCTAAAGCCTGGAAGTCGAGGAACCGCATCCGCAATCCCTCATGTCGGGTATTTGCTCCGAGGACGATTTCCGTCGATTCCGCCAAACTGAGATCGACCAGGGTCGTCAGTCCATAGAGCCGACCGAACGGTGGAACCACACCCGGTTCACAGTCTTTGAAGATTTCGTACAACTCACCGGGGGTCGCGAGGCGAACGTCGGAGATCGGCGATCCGAGCACCTGACTCAAGCGCCGAGGTCGATCCACGCCGTCGAAGGCAACAAGGCCAGCACAAAAGAATGACCGGCCTTGACTAGCACGGCTTTGCCGACATGGCGGCCGGGGACGTGGACGCTCCGCGCAGCTTGGCGGCCGAGCACGCCGGTCGATGAAGCAAGGTCTCAAACCAGATACCGCGGCTTCGGAGAAAATCCAGGATATACATCGGCGGTCGACTCCTCAGAAAGACGTGTCGTCTCAATGTAGTATAGAATGCCTAGGGAGAATGAGACGCTAACGAGGAAGATTCGGTCCCGTTTGATTGGGTATAATCGTCAAAGTCAACCGCGAGGCGAACTGAAGTACTGTGAACAACAGTATCAGTTCACGAAAGTTGCACTGAGCGCTGAAGCGCCCGCGGGAGACGCGACGGTTTGACACCAGACTCTTGCAACGTGGGGCGGAAGTCGCTACGGTGCCAATGATTTGTTTTGGTGCGCCGTGGAGATCTACCACGATGCCGGCCAACCTTCCTCCGCAATACCTCAAGGTTGAGGACGAGTATCGTAAAGCGTCCACACCGGAGAAGCGGCTCGAAGCGCTCCGCGAGTTATTTCGTTTGCTCCCCAAGCACAAAGGGACGGAGAAGCTCCAGTCGGATCTTAAGCAAAAGATTAGCCAACTCCGGGAGGAACTCGAACGGGGAAAATCGGGGTCGAAGAAAACGGGACTGAGCCATCGCGTGCCCCGGGAGGGTGCGGGCCAGATCGTACTAATCGGGCCGCCGAATGTCGGTAAGAGCACTTTGTTGGCGCGACTCACGAACGCGCGGCCGGAGATCGCTGCCTATCCGTACACGACTCGCGTGCCGCAACCGGGAATCATGATGTGGCAGGACGTTCCGGTCCAATTGGTCGATTTGCCCGCGGTCGCCACCGATTTCGTCGAGCCGTGGGTGCCCAATGTGATCCGCGCCGCTGATGCCGCGCTATTCAGTTGCCGACCTGGCGGATGACGACGTTGCGGACGCGACCTTGGCGGTGCTCGAGCGGCTTGGCGAAACGCACACAGAACTCGTCGGCGAGCTTCCTTACGATGTCGATGACGAGGCGATCCGTCACCTCAAGACCGTTCTCGTCGCCGCCAAACTCGACGCCGCCGGTGCGTCGGATCGTCTGGACGCGGTCAGGGAATGGTTCGCGCCCAGTTCCCGGTCGTAGCAATTTCGGCTCAGACCGGCGAAGGACTGGAATCCCTACGGACGGCTACATACGATCTATTGGGAGTGCTACGCGTTTACACCAAGTTGCCTGGCAAACCAGCCGATCGGACCAAGCCTTTCACGTTACCTGTCGGTAGCACGGTCCTGGACCTTGCCAAGGAGATTCATCGGGATTTTGAGCATACTCTAAAGTCAGCGCGGATTTGGGGCGCGGGCGTCTTCGATGGTCAGGCCGTCAAGCGCGACCATGAGCTTAAAGACGGCGATGTGATCGAGTTGCATGTCGCATGAGCGATCGGTCCGCTCGGTTCGGAAGCCTCAGCCCGAGAACAGGTTGTAGCGGTGCTTGATCCTCGGAACAAATCGAGGTCAAGCCCGAGGGAAACAGCGCGGGGAACCGGACGATGAGAACGGCTCTGATCGTGGAGGACCACCCGGAACAGGCGGATCTGGTCGCTCGGATCGTCCGTCTCCGCAATTACGAACCGATCGTCGCTGAGGACGGTGAAACCGGCCTGCGGTTCGCGCGCGAACACGTCCCGGACGTCGTGCTCCTGGATTTGATGTTGCCCGACATCAACGGATTCGACGTCTGCCGGCGATTGCGGACCGACCGCGCAACCATGCTCATTCCGGTCGTCATGCTCACGGCGCTCAACGATGTTCAGCACCGTGTCCACGGCTTTCGCGTCGGTGCAAACGCTTATTTGACGAAACCTTATGGCGTAGATGATCTCTTTGAGGCCATCACGTTGGCTCGCGCCTGGCGCAGTAGCATGGATCAGCGCGCACTTCAGGGCGAAATCCACGTTGAGTTAATGAGCGAGATCAATTTCCTCAAGGACTTGAACGATTTTCTGATGCTGGTCTGCCAGACGACACCTCTGACGAATGACCAGGTCATACAACTGCGCCAAGCGGTCATGGAGATGGCCCAAAATGCGATCGAGTGGGGCAACCTGCACCAGTCGGACCTTCTCGTCAATATCACTTATCGCGTATACGACGATCACCTGGAAATCGTGGTTCGTGATCAAGGCCAAGGCTTCGATCGCTTGAGCTTGCCGCACGCCGCGGTCGCTGGCGACCCGTTTTCGCATCTCGACGTGCGCGAGAAACTCGGCCTTCGTGCGGGCGGTTTCGGCCTCTTGATCTGTCAAGGCATGGTCGATGAAGTGCGCTACAACGATGTCGGTAACGAAGTTACACTCATCAAGCTCTTCAGTCCGCCCCGTCGTCCACCCTCGGAGGAGAGCTGATGGCGAGATCGGGACAGGGAGGCCAGCCTGTTAAAACACACGCGAGCGATCACAGGACTGCGGAGTTGAGGATCTCAGCCGTGCCTGATGCGAGAGAGCTTGCGGGCGGCTGGCGGGTGGCGGGCAAAGATTCCGGCCCATCGCCCACCACCGACCACCCGCCCGCCGACCGCCCCTCGGACTCCCCGTTTGCCCAGCGGGAAGACCTGGTCCTCAGAACGGATCAACCGTGGCACGCCACGGAACGACCCAATCTCCGTTCGCCGGCAGTTCCCAATCCACAGGAAAGCGTGAAAACGCCCGGCGATTGCAATCGGCCAACCGTGCTCGTCGTGGATGACGAACGCGATGTGCTGCGCTCGATCCACGACTTGCTGCGTCTCGATTACCGGGTTGTCACGTGCCAGCAAGGCGCTGAAGCGTTGGCGATTCTGCGGTCGGCTGAACCGGTCCACGTGATCTTGTCCGACCAGAAGATGCCGGAGATGACCGGCGTCGAGGTCTTGCGCCTTGCAAAAGTCATCCGGCCGGAAACGACTCGACTTTTGTTCACGGCGTATGCCGATATCCGCACGGTCGTCGACGCTGTCAACGAGGGACACATCTTTCGATACCTCGCCAAACCGTGGCTCCCTGAAGAGCTGGAAGCTGCAGTGCGACAGGCCGTCGAGCATCACGATCTGATCGTGGAAAAGAACCGGTTGGTGGCCGAGCTCCAACAGACCAACGCCAGGCTGTTGGAGGCCAATCGTCTCAAGGGGGCGTTCATCGAGGTCGCCAGCCACGAACTGAACACGCCGGTTACCGTGGTGCTCGGCATGATCGAGCTCTGGAAAATGTCGCAGGCGGAGATGCCTCGCCGCAGGAACGCCAATGGGTTGATCGAATCGGCGCGTCGGCGCAACGTCTGGCTCGGACGGTCGAGCGTATGCTCAAACTGGTTCGCAATCGAGAGTTCAGTCACTCACTCAACATCGAGTCCATCGAAATCGAGTCCTTCTTGAGACGCTCCATCGACGAATTGGCCCCTTATCTCGAGTTGCGGCGACAGAATGTCTCTGTGGAAATTGAGTCGAATTTGGGTCCCATCCAGGCCGACGCATCCAAGCTCTCCGACGTCGTACTCAATCTGCTGGCCAACGCAGTCAAGTTCACGCCGGACGGTGGCACGATCCGGATCGAGGTCCGCGCCGAGCCTGGGATGATCGACTGGATCCGCTTGCAAGTGAGCGACCAGGGAGTGGGAGTTTCCGCAGTAGACCAGCCACACCTGTTCGAGCCGTTCTTCACGGGATTCGATACGCTCCGCCACTCGTCGGGCGATTACCAGTTCGGCAAGCGTGGGATCGGGCTGGGACTTTGGCTCGTCAAGACCTTCGTGGAATTGCACGGGGGGCGTGTCGAGGTCTCGAGCACCTCGGGAATCGGCTCAAGCTTCGCGTTCCTGCTCCCGCGTTTCCAAGCTCGGTAAACATTGGTCATTAGTGAGTACAGGGTGTTTACCCATGACGAATGACTAATGACGAAGTCGATCAGGGAGGTTGCGATGACGGGACTAATGATGGATTGGCCGCTGGTGATCCCCAGCATCCTCCGTCGGGCGGCCCAGTTCTTCGGCGAGAAGGAGATCGTGAGCCGGCATGGCGACGGCAGCTTGTCCCGCTCGAATTACAGCGAATTACAAGCACGCGTTCATCGACTGATGAACGTCTTGCGAAGAATGGGTGTCCAGCCCGGCGACCGGATCGCCACCTGTGCCTGGAACCATCAGCGCCACCTGGAGCTTTACTTCGCGATCCCGTGTCTGGGGGCGATTCTCCACACCATTAACTTCCGGCTGCCCCGCGAACACCTGCTCTACATCATCAACCACGCCCGGGACCGAATGATCTTCCTGGATCGGTCGCTGGGGGCCATTCTCGCGGACCTGGAACATGAGTTGCCAACAGTCGAAAAGTACGTCCTGATGGACGAACGTGGGCCCGAGCCGGCCGCCTTGCCACAGCCCGCGGTGGATTACGAGCAATTGATGGCGGACGCAGCCGAGCGTGTCGAGTTCCCCGACCTGGATGAAAACACGGCCGCCGGACTGTGCTACACGTCGGGCACGACCGGCGAGCCCAAAGGAGTGCTTTACAGCCACCGCTCGACTTTCCTCCACGCGATGGCCGGCTGCATGGTGGATGGTGGCGGAATGGCTGAGAAGGAAGTCACGTTGCCGGCGGTGCCGATGTTCCATGTCAATGCCTGGGGGCTCCCGTATTCGTGCACCATGGCAGGCGCCAAGCAGGTCTTTCCGGGACCGTTGGTGATCGGCAAGCCGCTGGCGGAGCTGCTGGAAGCCGAGCGAGTGACGTGCGCGGCGGGGGTGCCCACGATCTGGAACCTGCTGTACCAGGCGTTGAAAGAGCAGCCGTACAACTTATCCAGCCTTCACACGATCCTGGTGGGCGGGGCGGCCTGCTCGAGAGCCATGATGGAGAATTTCGAGCGCGATTTCGGCATCAGGGTCCTGCACGCCTGGGGAATGACCGAGACCTCGCCGATCGGAACCGTATCACGGCTGAAAGCCGCGATGGAAAGCTGGCCCGAAGAGCAACAACTCGGCGTGCGTCTCAAACAGGGCATCCCGGTCGTGGGGGTCGAAGCCCGGATCCTGGGGGAACACGACGAGGACTTGCCCTGGGACGGCCACCATTCGGGTGAGCTCGTCGTGCGTGGTCCTTGGATCGCGTCCAGTTATTACGAAAACGAGAGCGTTGCCCCGTCGTTCACGGCCGACGGCTGGTTCCGCACGGGAGACATGGCATCGATCGACACCAAAGGCTACGTTCAGATTACTGACCGCAAGAAGGACCTCATCAAACGGAAGGGAGAATGGATCTCCAGCCTGGACATGGAGAACGCCGTCCTATCGCATCAGGGAGTGCTGGAGGCGGCGGTCGTCGCGCGGGTCTGCGACGTCCGCGACGAGGTACCGGTCGTCCTCGTGGTGCGGCGAGACGAATCCAAGCATCCGGTCGAGGCACAGGACATCATTAATCTGCTGGATGGCAAGTTTGCCAAGTGGCAGTTACCAGCCGTGGAGGACGTTCGATTTGTCGCATCGTTGCCCAAAACCGGTGTCGGCAAGTTAGACAAGAAGTTGATTCGCAAAACCATGATCGGTCAATAAAGGAAAGCGAACTAACCTCAAATGAAGATGACTAAAATTGCGTGTTTATATATTTATTTATATGTAATTATGTTGTTGAGTGTTGACGCCAGAAGCGATGAGCCGCTCGGATTGTCGAGCTACCAGGAGACTGCGAGTCGAATCACCCGGGCTGGGCTGCGGTCCGGAATGGCGTACTCGCTGCTGTCCGAGCTCTGCGCAACGGCCCCGCACCGCCTGAGTGGCTCGGAGGGAGCGAAAAAGGCAGTAGAGTGGGGGCGGCGCACACTCGAATCATCTGGCCTCGAGCGAGTTCGACTGGAACCGGTCATGGTCCCGCACTGGGTGCGGGGATCGGTCGAGGAAGCGTCAATGATTCTCGCGGGTCGTGGGTCGATCGAACGTGTTCCCTTGCATGTTTGTGCGTTGGGCGGGAGCGTGGGAACGCCGGCGGAGGGGATTACCGCCGAGGTTCTTGTCGTCCAATCCTTTGAGGAGCTGGTGCATCGGGAGAGAAGGCACGAGGAAAGATCATTTTCTTCAACCGAGCGTTCGACCGGAGCCTTTTCAGCCCATTCGCAGCCTACGGGCGAGCCGTCGATCAGCGAGGATCGGGAGCAGTCGAGGCGGCAAGAGCGGGAGGCGTGGCCGCATTAGTTCGATCGATGACCGCGCGTCGCGACGACGTGCCGCACACGGGTGGTATGAGGTACGCCGACGGGGTCGGCCGAGTCCCGGCAGCCGCGATCAGCATCCTCGCGGCCGAACGGCTCGCCGATGCGCTGGCTCATAATCCTCACCTCAAGGTCGAGCTGAAACTGACCTGCGATACGCTTCCGGATGAACCCTCCGCGAACGTGTTGGGAGACCTGGTCGGCGCGGAGCGGCCCGGCGAGGTGGTCGTGATCGGCGGGCACCTCGATTGCTGGGACAAGGGACAAGGCGCCCATGACGACGGTGCCGGCTGCGTCCATGCGTCGAGGCGATCCGGCTCCTGAAGGAGCTGGGCATCCGGCCCAAGCGGACAATCCGGGTCGTGCTCTTCATGAACGAGGAGAACGGCAACCGAGGCGGACAGGCCTATGCCGCGACATCGCGGCCGGGTGAGACCACGGTGGCGGCGATCGAGTCGGATTCCGGTGGATTCATGCCTCGTGGCTTCGGCGTCGGCGGTGACATCGCCACATTCGACGCAGTCGCAAAGTGGGCGCCGCTGCTGGCACCGATCGAGGCCAACCGTTTCGTTCGCGGCGGCCATGGAGTCGACATCGGCCCGTTGATCGCCAAAGGCGTTCCTGGCTTCGGACTGAACGTCGACAACCAGAGGTACTTCGACTACCACCATAGTGACAGCGACACGATCGACAAGGTCAACGAGCGCGAACTCGAGCTGGGCGCGATTGCAATGGCTATCATGTCTTATCTGATTGCCGAGGAAGGATTGCCGATGCCCGCCAAACCTTGAGTCTCGACTCGTTTTCAACGTCCACGCGTCCCCCGATTCGCGGCCTCGAGCTCCTTGACCTTGCGCTCGAGATCGTCCAATCGTTGGAGGATCCGGGCCAGGTCCGAGTTCTCCTTCTGACTTGTCCGCAAATCGATTTCCGCCAGGGTCCGTCTTTGCACGATCTCGGCGACGTCTCCTTCGGTGCCTCTGCCGACGACCAACTCGGCCCGCTCCCGCGCCTCGATTTCCCGGAGCAATACGATGGCTCGCTCCTTGATCGCCAGGCGTTCGGCGTCGGTCTTCGCCGCTCTCAACTCGGCAAGCTCAAGTTGCCGGCATGCGTCGATGAAGCGGTCCAAAGTAATTCGCCCCTCCTCATAATACGCTGTCTGAGCTTTGACGTGTTCACGAGCGGCTTCCAGCAGCTTCGTGACCATTGGGTCGACTTCAGGAGGGTTGAGCGCGACTTTTGTTTGTACGTCCGCGTCTGTTTTTTTGATCGATTCAGCCGCGGGTGGCTTATGATCCTGCGCCGGGATTTCCGGACCAGGACCAGGCCCCCGCCGAAGACGATGGTCCCTAACGGCAAAACCGCACAGATTGCGACGATGAGTTTCTTGAGCATCATGGTCTTAAGAACTCCTTGAGCAATAAGCAGTGAAGGGGAGCCACCCGCGACACTTGCCACGGTTCGACCCACCGAGAGTTGAGAAACAGCCTTGGTAATCGAGACCACCAGTTCGCTTGAGATGGCCGCGACCGACGCCGATGGAGCGAGTGGCTCGCCGGCCAACCAGCCTGACAATGGCCCGAGAGCGGCCGGTGAAGTCACGCCGCGGCGGGTCAGTCGATGGCGAAGCGTATCTCGGCGCGTGCAAGCCTGCTGCGGACCGTTCCCACCGGCCAGCTCAAACGGGCGGCGGCCTCGTCGTGAGTGAGGCCCTCCAGGTAGCAGAGGACAATCGGAGGCGCGGTATTTGTCCGGCAATCGGCTCACCTCTTGATGAACGACTTCGGCGCCCTCCTCTCGTTCGGCCCCGAGTTCGCCGTTCCGCGCCAGACCTGCCACCGCGAGGGTCTCGGCGACCTCGATTGTCCGGCGATCTCGGATGCCTCTGCGGATCGCTCCGAGCCTGACCCGAGCCGTCACCCGCATGGCGACCCCATGCAACCAGCCTCCCACCGATTCCACGTTGCGGATCGCGCCGGCTCGGCGGGCCAACACCAGGAAGACCGCCTGAAATGCGTCGTGGACGTCCTGAGGATCGTCCAGGACGTTTTGGCAGACCCGCATGATCATCGGTCCGTGCCGGGTGACCAACGCTTCGAACGCCAGCTCGCCAGCCTCCTCGCCGTCAGCAATAAAACGCGCGAGCAATTGCCCGTCGCTCAGTCCGACACACGTCCCTGCCCCGAAAAGCGTTTCGAGGTGCGAGGTAAACCCTCGGGCCGTTCTGTTCGACGTCACGGATCGTCCCCTCACTCTCAAGGTCGTTCTTCACTACAAAGTGCACCAGTGAGCGCTCGGTCAATCCACTTTTCTTCGTAGAGAATCCAAAAACCAACGTACGCGAGACCTCAAACTCGACCGGCCGGTGCAACGTCTCTTGTATTCTCGTTACAAGTACCAATGAAGTCGATCGCGTGTCATTGGTCAGCCGGCCTCGGCCATGTGCGGCCGGTCGGTCGAGGGCGGCTGGCCCACAGTCTCGCTGCCGAAACAGTGTCGGCACGCCGGACCGTCGGGTTTTCCACCCGCCTGGTTTTGAGTAAAATCGCTGAAACGAACTCGTTGAATTGGCGAGCGACCGTCGAGATTGTCCTGCAAAAGTTGCGAGGAAACGTTCGGATGTCGAACAACGCTGACTTGGTGCCGGTCTATAAGCGGTTCCGCCAGACTGGGCTCCTGCTGGGCAACAAACTGGTCGAGTCCCTGGACGGCGAGACCATGAAGGAGGGTGGACGCAGACTCGGAATTCTCCGTAACGACGTCCTCGTCTTTGAATCGGAGGGTCAGACGAGTGTCCTGATGGATTATTGCATCTACGACATGTACCAGGATGGCATGAATGCCATTCAGAGGTATCTGCGCGATTCGCCTCCCGGCCGCGATTCTGATGAAATGTTCCTCCTGAATGCGATGCTCAGCGCCGACTATTCGGTCTATCGGGTTGACGAAGTGGAGCCGGGAGTCGGGGTGATTGTCGAAGATCTACTGCATGGGGGATCGCACACTCTGGTTGATATCAGCCTTGCAAGTATGGCGGTAGAAGGCCTAGCGCTCGCGACTCGAGCGATTCCCGTCGAGGGTTTTATCATGACCGGCGGTGCGGGACTGCCGGTCACTCAGCCGGAAATGATCAAGATCATTCGGGAGATCGATCGGAAATTCCATTCATCGACCGACCTCCGCCGGCTGACACCTGACCAGGAATCCGAGTTGGTCGCGTCGATTATCCGCATCTGCCTGGACTCGGACATGGGATCGCGGATCGCATACGAGTCGGCGGACGAACCCTCATCTCAACGCCGACGGACGAGCAACGCTCGCGCTGTCCGGGGAGCAAATCGAAACGACCCCTGTCCCTGCGGGAGCGGCAGGAAGTACAAAACCTGTTGTGGCCGTCGACCGCTTCGGTAGTTATCGGTACCAGCGTGAGAAGACAATTGCCAAGTATACAGTGAGCACTGTCCTCGCCTTGTCGTGTTCGAAATGCCGCGTCCCCTCCCATTGCGCTAAGTTCTGTTAAATCGCCGCGGTCGATGACGACCGAAAAGTGTGAATTACGATTCCCAAGAGTAGGGGGAACGGATACCTTTCTTCTCGGTCGTTGCCTGATCGGTTACTCCGAAGAACGGAGGTCCCTCTCCGCCTGAGCGGCGGGCTGTGTGCTGGAAAAGGCAGGTTATCCTGTCGTCACGGAGGATGAATTCATGATTGCTCTATTGGAAAAACTGGCAGTCGGCTCCCGGGATCGCCGTCCTCACCACGCGGCGAGAGCAAGAGTCTCGTGCGAGAACTTGGAAGATCGCCAGTTGCTGTCGACTGGCATGGGTTCCTTCGGACTTGGGCATGATCATTTTGCGGTCGGAAGTGCGTCGTTTGCCGCAGAACGGGGATCATTTGGGACCGCCAGACAAGAAGGGATGTTCGGGGGAGGCGCATTAGGACTGGGCGGGGGAGCGAGAAACCCGATCTTGTTACTGACCGCTCCCTTGCTGGCGACGAGTTCATCGACGCCACCCAGTCGCAGTGTAATGTCGAGTTCCGCCGTTCAGTCAGCCTTCCAGACTCTTCAGACGGACCTCAAAAACGACGTTCCCAGTGGTGCGACACCCACGCATGCCTCCGTCGGTGCGCTTGAGGATGACCTCGAAGCGATTCACAAAGGGACGCTGAGCGGCACCGCGGCCCAGACGAAAATACAGGCCGATCAGGCCGCGATTCTCACGAGTATGGGGCTGACTTCGGCTCAGATCACCCAGATCCAATCCGATCAGTCGGCGCTTCAGACCGCCATCCAGACAGCTTCTAGCTCCAGCACGAGCAGTTCGACATCGACATCAACATCAACATCAACCACGAGTACACCTAGCTCGTCTTGGTCGGCCGTCCAGACCGCGATCAGTACCCTCCAAACAGACCTCAAGACCGATACTCCGAGTGGCGCTCAGGCCACGCATGCCTCGATCGGCGCCGTTCAGGATGATCTGGATGCCATCCGCAACGGGACACTCACCGGTAGTGCGGCGGTAACTAAGGTTCAGACCGACGCGGCCGCCGTGCTTTCGAGCATGGGATTGAGTCAGACGCAGATCACCCAGATCCAATCTGACCAGGCGGCCGTTCAGGCCGCGCTGCCGACTCCCAGTAGTGCCACGTCGACGTCGACCTCGTCCTCGACTACCGAGTCGACCGTACAGTCGGTTGCCGGATACCTGATCGGTATTCCAGGTGTCTCGGGTTTTGGAATGCGAGCAAACGGTGGCCCCGGCGGCTTCGGGGGATCTGGTGGTTTCGGGGGACTCCGGCGGTTCGGGGGATTCGGTGGAACCGGCTTCGGATCGTAGCCTTTGTTGCTGATGAGTTAGCCTAAAGGGGATTATGATCGACCTGGAGGATCAATGCCACGATCCTCCAGGTCTCGCTGTTCGTCTGTCTTCTGAGAGCGTCGGACCTCCCTGACTCAATAAGACGCCTATGATGTCATAGACTTTTCTTCTTAATATCGGGGACCAGGTCGCGATGAACCACGAATCGAGAGCCGCTCAGTCGGAGCCGAAACTCTCGTTGTTATTGATTGACGACGATGTTGAGCTTGGTGAGTTGATGCAGGAGTTTTTCGACGGGGCGGCATTCAGATCGAGGCCGTCCACGATGGGCGCCGGGGACTGGCTCAAGCTTACGACAGGACCTACGACTTGATCTTGTTGGACGTGATGCTCCCGGGCTTGGACGGATTCGAGCTTCTGAGACAGATTCGCCGGCGCAGCCAGGTTCCGATCATCATGCTGACGGCGCGGACCGCCCGCAACGACCGCGTTGCGGGGCTGGATTCGGGGGCCGACGATTACTTGCCCAAGCCGTTCGATCCCGAAGAGTTGATCGCACGCATTCGTGCGGTCTTAAGGCGAACACACAGGGTTATCACCCACGCTTCGGAAGTCCTGGAAGTCAATGGGATCAGGCTGATTCCCGGTACGCGCGAGGTCTGGGATGAGGGAAAGCCTGTGGAGGTGACGACGATCGAATTTGACATCCTCGATCTGCTCATCCATGCAGCGGGACGGGTCGTCTCCCGTGACGAGCTGACTGCCGCGATTCACCAGCGGCCAGCGGCCCCGCTGGATCGCTCGCTTGACGTCCACATCAGCCACCTGCGGAAGAAGCTCGGTCCACGCGGTGCCTTGATCCTCACTGTTCGTGGGGTCGGATACTTGTTTCGTGCCGAACGACTCGAAGAAGTCGCGACGTGTTGAGGCGGGTCAGAGTGAGATCGATCTTCGCCAAGATTGTGTACTGGTTCGTCGCGACGGTGGCCCTGTCGTTGGTTGGCTATGTGACGACGTGGATGTTCCTCTCTGCGCGGATTTCAGGACGCGAGTCGTTCAATCCGCGATTTCCCGCACTCTTTCTCGACGATGCCCGCCGCGCGCTGGATACGGGGGGGCCGGCCCGCCTGAACGAGTACTTGAAGCGACTCAGCGAGTACTCTGATGCAGAGTATTTCTTGACCGACAACCGCGGAAAGGATCTGGTCACTGGCGAGGATCGGTCGGCTCTGTTCGACCCGTGCGGCCGTCGCGCGTCGGCCGCGACGCTGGTGGTTTTTACCCAGGAGCGGCCAAACGATCCGGGTACAGCGTTCCGACGACCGCAGTTTTCGCTTGATTACCATGTTGCGGCCACGGATCAGCGCCTGGGACTCACTGTACTACTTCCTCTGGGTGCCGATCTTGATGGCGGGCCTGTGCTATGTGCTGGCCGTGCATCTGGCCTCACCGTTGCGAAGCCTGCGCCGGGTCCTGGAGAGGTTTGGACGCGGTGACCTGGCCGTTCGGTACCACCTTTCGCGCCGCGATGAAATCGGTGACCTCGCCCGTGCCTTCAACCGCATGGCGGACCAGATCGCGACGCTCTTATCGGCCGAGCGACGCTTGCTCCAGGACGTTTCCCACGAGTTACGTTCACCACTGGCGCGGCTTGGCTTCGC
The DNA here is from genome assembly GCA_963779785.1 of uncultured Planctomycetota bacterium. GTDB lineage: Bacteria > Planctomycetota > Planctomycetia > Isosphaerales > Isosphaeraceae > CAVRFS01. The sequence continues at coordinate 66,827 of CAWAAW010000016.1, read as the reverse complement.
AGTGGAGCTCGCGCGAACCAGTCCCGACCGCGAGGCAGCCCTAGGACGAATTCGAAAGGAAGTAGACCGCCTCAGTCATCTGGTCGACGAGCTCCTCCAGCTCACTCGAGCCGAGGGCGATCCCGCCGCAAGGAATCCCGAACAAGTCGACCTCGGAGAGCTAGTGCGCGAGCTGGTCGCGGACTGCACTCTCGAGGCGGAAGCCAACGGATGCCGGCTGGTCTTGCGAGATGGCCCGTCCGCCCGCGCGATGGGAGAGCGAGAGCTGCTTCGGCGTGCCTGTGAGAACGTCCTCCGCAACGCGATCCGGCACGCGCCCGAGGGTACGCAGATCCTCATTGAATTGTCGACGCGCGAGGGCTTCGCAACGATTGCTATTCGCGACCAAGGACCGGGCGTGCCGCCAGAATCGCTCGGCGAGATCTTCAAACCGTTCTACCGCGTCGAGGACGACCGAGACCGATCCAGCGGCGGAATGGGACTTGGATTGGCCATCGCTCGCCGCGCCGTCGAATTGCACCAAGGACGGATCTCGGCACGCAACGCCAATCCAGGATTGAGCGTCTTGATCCAGTTGCCAACCACACTGAGCCGATAGATTGACCTGCCTCCCGACTCGGACCCTTTCCGCTCTCTCCGCGGACCGAGCGGCGTTGGTCGGCTCACCAATCTGTCGCCACGCCCAGCGCCCGGCACGGCCTCGATCAAGATCGCCGCGCAGACTCGGCTCCCGGCCTCGCCGCCGCTTCGTCGATCGACGCCCTAACCACCGCGGCCAGGAACGCACATCCGAAGAGGAAAGTCGGCAGCCCGACCGCATCCTGTGCTCGGCCAGAAGTACGTATTCATATAATCATCAGAGAACAAATAATACAGATCGAAGGCGGCGAGCCATCCGAAGTAACACGCAATCGCGACGACCGTGGCAGGCCGGCCCCTGATCTCCGCCCACTGCCGCACAACCCATGACGAGCCAATCACGAAAGGAACCATATGATACTGCGGATAACCCGTACGATGCAGCAGCACCGTCGTCAGAACCGCGACCAGGACGGCAGCATCGACGTGCGGCTGCCATCGCCGATACCAGAACCAGGCACTCAGCAGGGCCAAGACGAGGAGGATCGGTGCCAGGTCATCATAATTCGACGCGACACCGAACCAGCGGAGTGGGGAATAGCGGCCGCGGATGAACCAGAAGATCGACAGACCGGTCGATCTCCGGGTCGCCAGGAATTCAAGAGGTCGCAGCGTGGCCAAACCCCACACGTAGCAGCTCAGTGCCATGCCAATGGCGATCGCAGCCGTGGCGGAGATGATAAACCGGGGGCGGAGGCGGCCTCGATCGATGGCGAGGAAGGGCAGGAGCACCACCGGCATGAATTTCAGCAGCACGCCCAAAGCCAGCCAGATCCCCGACAGCCTGTCATGGCCCCGGACCCACGCGCGAATTGCCCACACGCAACACAGCCCGACCAGGATGTCGAAATGACCCCGTATGGCGATCTCGACCCAGGGAAACGGGTTCCAGAACAACGCCGTCAGCACGATCATCGGCAGGCAGGACATCGGACGGCTTGCCGTGAGAGTCTTGACTCGCACGACAGAGAACAGAATATACGCGTAAGCGAACAGAAGCTTGGGCGTAATCGGATTGAGCCACGACAGGCCCGCGAACAAGTTAAACAGTGGTCCATATGCGTTCAGCACCGGCATCCCGTTCGTTGGGGGAACGAGAAACCAGGGATCATGACCCTGGAGGACCTCGTACCAAATCTGGAGATAGAAATAATAGTCGTGGCGCGGTCCGGAGACGACGGTCACGGCGAGGAAGGCCAGCGAGAGGATCAGGAGTACGAGGCTGGCGCGACGCCCGGCCCGAACTTCAGTAGAAGATCGCCCCACGGTGGCTCGGAGGTCATACTGGCGGAGAATCAAGACGATAGTCAGATGCAGGAACAAGGCGATCAACACGGCGCCGAGAAATTGCGCCAGCGGGCGAGGATGTCTTGGGGGAGGAATAGTGCGGGTGGGTCCTGAATGTACCGCTTCAGGCCCGAGATGGCGCGTCCCGGTTGCGCCGAAATCAGCAGCGGGCGCACAACCCATCGGGCGAACACCACCCATCCCAACGCGAGGACGACGTAGAACGTGACCAGTACGCGAGCATGAAGGATGAAAAAGAAGGACTCTTCTTTTCCCCGATTCATCCTTCATCCTTTCGCCTCATGGACTGACCAGGCGGCCCAGGAACAGGATACTGCCGTTTCGCGTGTCCCGGATGAGGAAGAAGAACGGGTGGTCGGCCCGGAAAGTCGCGGGGGCGCTGCTACAATCGCGGCACGGGCTGCCACGACCGCCGTGGCCGCGGCCGCTTCGGTCCCCTGCTCCTGGACCTCGACAAACGCCTTGTGCACCACGGCTGAGATCGCAAAGTCACGTGTGCCTGTCATCCCCGAGAAATCGGCTTTTCCACGCTCAAACGCCATCGTCATCCCCATCTCTGAAAGCGCATCCTGGAGCTCGAACGTTTCGGTGAGCTTGAACTTGGGCAGGCTGACCTGGACGCGCCGCGGTGAGAGTGCCGCTAGCCAGGTCTGAAGCTTGGCGAAGCTAAGCGAGGACTCGAGCTGCGCCAGCCCGTCGATGGTCTTGGGCAGAAAGATCACCATCGACAGTGAGTCACCTTTGTAGGGCAGTTCCAAAAGTTGAATCGAGGCGTCGTCGGCATACCTGAATCGACCGGTCTGGTGCATCATCTCGATGCGAACCTGATCGTGACTCGACGTGTGGAAAGCATCCGGGGCTGTCATTGCCTTGGAGAACGGGTTGGTCCAGAGCCCTTTGAAGTAGATGGCGTTGGTCAACACCAACACGGTCCGGGGAGTCACGTTTGCCGGCTTGAGGAGGTCCTGGATTTTCCCCTTGGTTTGCTCCTCGACCCATGCATTGATCGTCCGCCGCGCGTTCTCCGTTTCGGCATGGAAGTCGACCGGGTATAGTCCGCCGCGGTAGTTCACTTCAATCCGCTTCTGGAAGTCGGGAAGGATGCGCTGGCCCGATTGACACCAAACGGCGTTTGCCGTGAAGAGCTGAACATCGGGGCTTTGGTTGGGCGAGGAAGGAGCAATGACGTTGTTTCGGCTGTACAGTTCCGCAATCAATCGATGGAACGCTGGGTGAAGCACGTCGGGAGTCAGACTGAAATGGAGGGTCTTGGCGATCTGTTCGGCGGTCTCTCCGTGGGCCCCGGCATAGGTCATCGCCAGCGCGGTCGAGATGGAAACCGGAGAGAGGAATCGATTGCCATTGCCCTGACTGAGCTTCGCATAAAGCGCGAGCGCGAACTCACTATTACCCTGGACCAGCGCAATCGTCGGATCATCGGGTTGCACGGCCTTTACCTCGCGGTTGGAGATACCCATTGCCGAAATCCACAACGCCAGGGTGATCAACCGCATGGAGCCTGACCTCGAGCGAGCCAGAATGAGCGAAAGTTGCGCGCGCCATACACGTCGACCGCAGTGAGGAGACGCGCAAGAATAACTTCTTCAAATCGCGATTGAAGACCCTGACGGATTGTTCCATGACAGGGGAATTCAGGGTACACAAATCATCGCACGAATTCAGCGGAAGTATCAAGTGCCGGTCCCCAAAATGCACGAGCGGATGCGACGGCAATAGGCGGCAGCGGAAGCCGGCGAACTGGGGTGGGGTGGGGTTTCGCGCGTGGCCCGCGAGACCGCGTTCTCTCACTGGACCATCACAGCCGGCATGCGGGAACTGGATCAACACAGTCGACAGTGATCCGCGAAGAGCTACCATTGTCGGTCGACGATTAAGTATGCAAGCTTATAAATCATTGCATGCTGCTGTGGAGTTTCTGGGCAAGTGCCGGCCGCATTCACTAACTCCAGTGCTCTCGCAGGCGCGATACCCGAGGCGACAACAATGCAGCAAGCAACCATTCCAGTCCGCCCAATCCCTGCCCCACAATGTACCAACATATTGTTGCCTTCCCGCAGAGCGGATACCCAGCGCTTTACGTTAATTTCGAAACAATTCAAAGTCCGTTGGAACGCCACCGTCTTCAATGGGCGCGAGTTCCACGGCACAAGGAAGCGATCTTTGCAATATTCTCCTCAGATAGTCCGATCCCCCCGACTTGAGTGGATCCCACGGGCGAAGGCAGATCAGATAATGACAACACACTCCCTTAACTGGGCGGCAAACTGATCAATGTTCCAAGGGTTACTGGACAAGAATAACTTTTCTCCAATTTGATCAGATATGTCCAGATTCCTTAATATTCGGCCTGCCTCGGCGACCGTCGGCTTTGTTATGGAATTACGAGAGCGTTTACCGCGCCAGGGATCGGCTACGATTGGAATCGGGACCTCGTCGGGGAGATGTCCATGCTTCGAAAGAGATACCGCCGCCAAGGCACCGATAACGATTTCACAGACGAAGACGAGCGCAAACGCAATCATAGTTGGACCCAGTTGGAGCGACTCACACGGCCCCACAGCCGGTCGGTGGTTCGCGTGCAGGGTATGTTACTGCAGGTCGCCGTACTAACCAAACCGCGACTCCTCATCGCCCCAAGATGTTGCCCGGTAAGCAACGTAAGAATGCTTGCTTCTGGTCTGCTGCTAACGCACTCTCTCCTCGCGCAATTATAAAAGATGGACATTAATAACTGTGTTTCCGTTCTACCATCTCATGGGGATGCTGACCTCCCAACGTAATGCAGCGGCCAGATCGTCGAAGGGCAACCAGGGCCGCAACCGGACGTCCGCTATGTAAGAGCCGGCCTTCTCAGCAATCTCGTCGATGACGACGTTGGCCTCGCGCAGCGGGTAAGTTGTCGGGTCATCGGCGTGGTTATTCACGTAAAGGTTGATCTAGCAGTTGAGTTCACTCTCGGCGAGCTTGGCGTCCTCGAAGGAGCGGAGCCAGTCGCGGGCCATGATCATGAGATAATGAACGAACCGCGACGTGGCCATGATGCACGGCAGTCGGGCCGCGAGCGCCGCATCGGCCGTGGATACGGGCTCAAAGTACGTATCGGGCCTATGGGTCGTCTGGCCGTAGAAGAAGACCGCGGAGGTGGTGTTCTTGTAAGAGCACAGTGGCAAGAAACCCATTCGGCTCAGTTCATCCAGACGGCGGTCGGTGATTTCGATCTCGGTGGGACCCTTTTGCTGCGTGTCGCCTTCATCGGTTGTGAGGACTGAGGCTGACAGCGTCTCGACCTTTCCTCCCCCTCTGGTACCCCCGATGGCCGTGCAAAACCCTTGTTTGGCAAATGCGTCGATCAACCGGGTGCCCATAAGGTAGGCTGGGTTCATCCAGGTGAAGTGGTCGTGTGGAACGCAGCCGCTCGCGTCGAATTCCTCATACTCGAAGTCGAACCTTTCCGACGGCTCAGCGATGGCCCGGTCAGGCGACCGTGCCAGTACGCGGCAGCGCGAGCGCCACGAACCGCGAGTCCTCGGACTCGCGGAATGACCGCTACGCGATGTATTCGACCGCCTTCACGATCCTCTCCATGTTGCGCGGTCCGGGCAGCTCCTGCCAACTATCAAAACCAAAAACTGGGGACTGGCCGCCGAGATGAACGGGCAGAACGCCGCTGCGGCCACACTTGAAATTATTTCTAATGCACTAACGTCTTCGGTCCTACGTCCGAACTCGAAGTCGCCGAGCAACACACCGAAAGGTTCACCTCTCGGAGTACCGAGTTCGTCCTCGTGGACCTTCTTGAAGAGAGAGACTCTGATCAATTTCGACGGCCCTATCCAGGTCCTTGAAGATCTCTTGTTTAAGAACATTGAGCACTTTGATCGCCACATTCGCACTGGTCTCTTTGTTTGAGACAAGGTGATGCAGACCGCGCCAGCTCGATTCGAGCATCTGCAGTGAGGGATCATGCATAATCTCGTCCAATTGCGCGGACAGTTTCTTGTCGATCTCGGAGACCCAGGTCTTGATGTTGATCTCGATGTCGTTGGAGACAACCCGACCTGGCTGGACGATGTAGCCGACGAATGGGCCGATGTAGTCCTTGGCCCGGTTCTGCTCGTGAGAGCTCTGAGGCCGCGTGGCCGCGACCACCTGGTCAAGTAGGCTGAGAGCATCGTCCGCTTCGGGGGCGTCGGCGGCTGGAGCGTCCATCTCGATCCCGATCTGTCCGGCCAGTTTCCCTACGCTCTCGGGGTTGTTCCGCATGTCGGCGAGCCACTGCTGGAGTTTGCCGTTCCCTTCCAGCTTGCTCAGGAGCTGCATAAGTCGCAGGCGCATGTCCATGAGCACCTTGAGCGGTAGGACTTGTGCGGCGATGCAGGCCGGCTCGAAGTCGTCGATGCGTCTGAACTTCAGTTCAATCGCCAGCTTGCTGTCGTCGTTGGTCAATCGGTTCCAGACGCTCGTGGCCACCCCTGGCGCCGCCCTGGCCATCACGTCGTTGAAGTTGCTTTGGTCAACCTGGACGAACCTGCGTTCCCTCACGTGTCGTAACGGCTGGGACGGCTGGCCCGAGAAGTCGCCCAGGACCCCGATGACGAAAGGGAGTTCCTTCTCCACCCAGGTTCCCTCGACCTCGACGGGATAGGTAATCTGAATTCGGGGCTGAGGACTTCCGCGCCACTGGTTGGAAACGGTTGCCGAAGCCATACAGTGTTAGCCTCCGGAGTCGGTAAAGGTTCAGTCACAACAGGAGGGTTGGCCGCGCGAACGAAGATAAGACAATTCCCGGATTCCCGTTGGCCCTCTCTACCCGGATCAGACCCGCACCGAAAATTGAGGATCATCGGGAAAGAAACAGAGCCCGGGCGCGCGGGTCATCGCGACGCGCTCCATTCACCAACCGGTGCCGACGCGGGTCAACTCATGGCGGATCTGTTTGAGATCACCGACCAGGAGTGCCTCGCTGTCACGACTGTGACACACCACGACGTTTCCATCGCGCTAAAGCCCCAACCGCTCCCAACAAGAGGACCCGTGCGCCGTCGAAAGTGAAGAGCGGAGCGGCGCGCGCCGTCGTAGAGGCCAAGTTCGTCGGGAAGCCGGTCGAGGCGAGCCAGCTTAACGCGTTCGGGCCCAGCGAGCGGTAGTCCTTGTACTCACTCAAAAGCCTACCCGAGGCGATGTCGAGTACGATTCCAATCGTACCCGCAGTCGTGGTGGTCGAAGCTTGCAGAACCGTTCCGGTCGCGTCGAATTCGGGAATCGTCCTGTGGCCTCTTTTAGGATGTGTCGGCAGTGTCCACAATAATGCGCTGTCTGTCGTCCGATAGGCGCGTATCGAGCGTTCCTCCGGCTTTTCGGAATCAACGGAACCGTCGAGAACCAGCATCAACCCGTCGGGTGAGAGGACCGACGTGTGGATGCCCGAGCCTGCGTCGCGAATTCGACCGATTGGCGACAGCGGAGCCTTGCTCAGCAAGTCATAGATTGAGCCGATGCGAGGATACCGCTTCGTGTCCGTGCGTCCGTAAGGAGCCACGTCGGGGTCGGTCGTCTCCACACGGGCCAGGAGGAGGCGATCGTTTCCCTGGAACGCCAGGTTGTCTTGGATTCCCGTGGGCAACTTCCACGAGCCGAGCAGTTTACCAGTTTCGATCTCCCAGAGCCTGGCCTGGCGATGGGAAGAGAACGCGATCGAGCGATTGCCAGGGCTGATCGCAATCGCTGCGTTGTCTACCCAACCTCCCGGTGAGCGCATCCAGGACCGCGATCAGTCGTCCTGATTCCCGGTCCCAAATCCCGATCTGCCATTCGGCCGAAATTGCGGCCACCAGCCGGTCGTCGGCGGAGAGGACGGGATGCTCGAGCTCGTCCGCGGAGACCCAGGAGCGAGCGGATGCCGTGGCCATTCCGCAGCTCGAGGCAGTCGAACTCGGCCGATGTTGAACGGCCCCTGGTGGCTGACGCAATCCGCCGTCCATCCGGTGAGAATGCCAGGGCATAGGTATGTCCGGCTTCCTTGGTCAGCAATTGGAGCTGGCCCGTTGCGGGATCCCAGAGCTTGCACTCGCGTCCAGTCGAAGCCAGCAACGAACCGTCCGGCGAAAAGGCCAGGGCGAACACGCCGTATTGGTTGCCACTGAAGGTGGAGCGAACGCGAGCCATCTCGGGTGCGACATCCCAAACGGTGACAGTCCCGCCAGCATCTCCCGCAGCGAGTTGCCAGCGCCACCGTGGCAACGCCGAATTTGACCCTTCATGGGTTACCAACGGGCTGCGACCAAAGGCAACGGCGTTGATGCGCGTTCGCCGACAGGGCCAAGTGAACAAGGAATTCTTGGTTTCCAGTGACCAGACCGTCACGTTGCCGTCACTGTCGCCGGTGGCCAACAGCTTGGCGTCTGGCGAAATCGCAAGGTGCGCGCATCCAGCGTCACGCGAGCGATCTCTCGGCCAGTCAGGCCGTCCCATACGATCGCCTGATACCGGCCATCCGGTTGGCGCACCGACGCCGCAACGCGCGTGCCATCCGGCAACATCGTGGCCGGGGATAGCTCGTCGGTATCCGCGGGTGCCAGTCCGCCGGGCGGAACGAACCGCTGGATCGGCTCGCGCCGGGCCAAGTTCATCAGCGTCAGGGAGTTCTCCTGCTTGTCGACCACCAACTGCAAGGGTGTGCCGTCGGCTGCGAAGCCGACGGGACCGGTCGCGACCACACCGAGATCTTCGGGCAGGTGAGGCGAAGAACCGTCCCAGAGTTTCGCGTCGAGTTTCTTGAAAACGTTGTCGGGGTCGCTGACGCCACCCATCAGGAGCCGGCCCTTTGAATCGATGGCGACCGACTGCGCCGAAGTCCTTGAACACGCAGACTTCGTCCGCGTCCATCCCCACCAGGCTCGCTACGACTTCGCTCTGCACGAAGCGGGTCAAAGGATCGCGCGAACCCATCGATCCGAGGACTGCGCCGGTAGCGATCATTCCACTCGGTGAACCAACCGTCGTGCTTGAGGGACATTCTCATTCGCTGGAGCGTAGAGTGCTGAGCTCGCGCTGTTGCTCGCGGGTTTGCACTTCGAGCGCGTTGGCTCGTGCTTTCTCGTCGTACCAGATCCCAACCGCGAGGAGGACCCCGATCGTGGTGAGCGTCGCCGCCAATCCAGCTCGAGACGGATTCCGCTTCGTCCACATCAGGCCACGACGGAGGACGCCGGCTTGGCCCGCGATCGTTGGTTCGCCGTTCCTCCAGCGATGGAGATCGGCGGAAAATTCGGCGGTCGTCGTGTAGCGCTGCTCAGCTCGTTTGCTCAGCGCCTTGAGGCAAACGGCCCTCAACTCGCTCGGGATGGCCTTGTCCAGTGGCAGCGGGTCTTTGGACAGAATGGAGACGGCCAGCTCTTCGCGGGTCCGCCCGGGAAATGGAAGTCGCAGAGAAACCAGTTGATAAAGTGTGACGCCCAATCCCCAGGTATCTGTGTGTGGACCGATGGTTGGCCGCTCTTCGAGGCGTGAATCCATCGCGGCCGTCACATCATCCATGAGGATCTGTTCGGGCGCCATATAAGGAAGCGAGCCGACGCCTTTCGTGTGATCGTCCGCCGCAGTCGTGTCCCGCCCGGCGGCCTGTGCCGAGTCCGGCCCGGCGGAATCTCCCGCGTCGTTCACGAACGAGGCCAGACCAAGGTCCAGGACCCAGATGTGGCTCATTTCGGAACTGGAGTCGATCTGGAGGTTTGAAGGCTTCAAGTCTTTGTGGATGATTCCATTTCGGTGGGCGAAGTGAACGGCGTTGGCCGCTTCGGCGACGACCAGAGCGACGCGCGAAAGATAGTCCGGCGGCAGCAGTGACAGGTAAGCGTGAGTCGGGTCGCTGGTCTCTCCCGGGCTCGACGAACTCGGTGTTTCTCCCTTGCCGGGTGGACAGCCAAGGCTTGCGGTGAGCTTCCGATACTCGCGCTCTTGGTGGGCTCGAGTCGATGCTAGAAGCACGAGCTGCTCCCACGTCGAAGACGATCGCGACGCCGCCAAACGCGACGTGTTCACGAGATCGGCGAGAGTGACGCCGTTCAAGAGAGGCATGGCGAAGTACAAGAGACCAGCCTCTTCTCCAGCCCCGAAGATCGGCACGATGTTGGAATGGTGCAACCGCGCAAGTGCCTCGCGTTCGCGAAGAAAGCGCCGGGTCGTCGCCCTATTGGCGCGACGGCCGGTCCGGATCGTCTTGACGGCCACACGGCGCTTCAAAACTATGTCCTCGGCCTCATAGACCTTGCCCATCCCGCCAACGGCCAGCAGCTTGATAATCCGGTACGAGCCTAGCTTAACGGGATCGGCTTCAGGGCGAAGAAATGCCGACGCAGCGATCAGCTTATTGAAGCAATCCGCCAGATGGGGATACCGCGCGGAGTATGCGTCGAGAATCACGTCTCGTTCGGATTCGGACGCATCTTCCCATTGGGCGATGAACTCGCCCTCGATTTCGGAATCGGCGTCCGAGTCCGGATTGGAATCCAGTTCGAAACGGTCCAGGGCATCCGGAACACTGCTCATCGCTCAACTCCGCAGGGGATTGCCCGAAGATGAGAAGGGGCTGGGAATCGAATCCCGGAGCTTCTTCAGGATTCTTGCGTATTCCTTTGTGTACTTACTCGTCGTAAAGGTCGTGTGATCGAGCTCGTTCAAGATCTCCGTGATCGACTCCCAGGAGAAGTCGAGCGCGCATCGTAACCAGATGATCACAAATTGGTAGGGAGTCAGCTTATCCCGGATCAGTCGAACCGCGTGCTTGATGGTGTCCTGTGTGGTTAGTCCCATGCTCTGGGCGACATCGGCCACCGAGCCGTCCGGCCAAGGGATCTCCTGCTGTTGGTTCCGGCTACTGGTGCTTTGCTGCCGCATCTGATCGATGAACTCGCTGTAGAGCTTGGTTCGAATCCGGGCGATCCGTTCCTGCGGCGACGATGGCCACGAGAACGATTGGCCCGAGTCGAGTTTCCTACGGCGCTCCGCGATACAGCGCAGCAACGCACCTTGAAGGAGGTCGTCCGCGTCAAACCGTGCCCGGAGCTTCGCTCCGACCCGCGTCTCGTATTTCCGAAGCAACTCGGTCCGGTGGTCCTCGACCAGTTTTGCGAGACTATCGTGAAATCTTCCTTCCTCTGGATCATCCTCCCGCGGTACCTCCGCGCCTATCGGCGCCTCCGCTCCTGAGGGGACCCCCGACGGACATCGTCGATCGATGTCTTTGGCATGCTCGGTTGTGTGCATGATGTGACCAAAGGTTGAGATAACGATTGGGCGCAAAACGTTCGCTCTCGAATTATCCGTGAACAAGTTCGCGTTTGGGACAAAAAAATGTCCGATTTGTCCGGGAACTCACGGATGAAGAATCGAGAGCGATGTGTCGAACGCAATGGACACTTCAATCCGGTTGCCTCTCATGACGCACCTACGAGGCGTTCGCTGCCATGTTGCGCAGATTGGCGGGCGGTGACGCCAACCAGGTTAGCCCAGTTTGACAACCGCCGCCCGCACGTCGTCGGGCGACTCCCGAGTTTTCCCATTGGTTCGAGCTGGAAGGGAAACGTGCAGCATGGGTTCTCATCCCAAGCGGGTCATTCTGTCGTGTTTGGCCGCCAGGCCCAGATCGGTTGAAGCGCCGTACAGGCGGAGCTGGAAGTGGGGGCGGCGCCGGCGAAGACCCAGTCTTGCCACGTCTGCTCTCCGTCCGGCTGGGTTTTTCAGCGCTATTGCAGCGGTGGAACCCGTATGGCAAGCAGACGGACGATCGTCTTTCGAGAGAATCTGGCTTTTTTTGTCAGAAATCCCATCGCATTCGCGGATTAATGATCGGGAAGACATGATGTTTCCACAAGGTAGGACTCGCTTCGATGCCGACAGAGCCGATCCACACAATTCCGAAAAGGACGGTCCCATGAGCCAGCACCGGGAATCCCGAACCGCGACGAATTGCTTTGGATGTCATGGTGTCTTCATCGCCACTGTGTGCGGGTTGCTGCTCGCCAAACCCGCCCTGGCGTCGACCGACACCCTGGACCGACAAGTTCTCAAGAACGCTCCCAAGGTCATCCAGTACCTCAAAGACCATGGTCATGAGACCGTAGGCATCCTCAAGTTCCGGGTCAAGAAGGGTGACGCTCCCGCCAGCGACCGCGTCGGGTCGCTCAACCTCAACCTGGCCACGCGCCTGGAGCTGGCGCTGCTGCTGACGATGGATCTCGACCATCCGCTCAACGTGATTCACGACGCCAGCCGCGATGGCGGCTCAACTCCCGGGGGCGGATCACTTCAATCCGGGCGGTCGTCGGGCATTGTTCGCCGGCCGTTATCGGCTAGCCTGGGGAAGCAAGCAGGTCGAAGCCGACGCATTCCTCACGGGCCTGGTGATCGTGAGCCCCGACCTTCGCTCTCTGGACGTCGGGATCATGGGCTTCGGTCGCGACAGCAAACGCCTGGAGGAGGTGGTCCGATTCACCGCGTCCACCGACGTGCCAGCATTGATCGATGTCGGTGAGAGCTTCCAGACCCGCGGATTCTTCGACGGGGGACGCGTGAGATCGTGCGCGACGAGGCGATCGTCTCCGCAATGCGGATTAAGAAGGCCGAGCAGGCCAACCCGATTCAGGACGCCTCGGGCCCGTTCGGCTTGATGTCTATTACGACGGCCAGCGCGTGCCACTGGAGACTTGTGGGGGTGAGCTCATGATCAAGGAGCCGCGTGAGGGACAGAAGGTCATATTCGTGCTGCGCAAGGTCGACGACACCCCGACGCGATATGGCGTGGTGCTCATGATCAACGGCCAAAATAACTTGCTTATGGGGAGAGCCACTACACCGAGCAGCCCGATGTGGATCCTGAACCGCAAGCTTCCGGTGGCCGCCGTACTTGGTTTCCAGACCGAGAATCATTCGCTCGAACCGTTCCGAATCCTGTCGGCGCGGGAGTCGTTAGCCAGGCTGATCGATTACGGGCCCGACGTCGGGACGATCAACCTGGTGGTGTATCGCGAAATGGCAGCCGGCGACGAGCGGAAAGCCCTCGACAAGCAGAAACTCGGGAGGGGATCCATCCCCGCCGTCGGCCCCGGCCCTGGTTGCGGAAGACGAGGCCGTCATGAATTTCGGGGCGTTCCCCCCGGGCTTTGCACGACCAGAGACCCCGGAGGCGGTGAGATTCCAGCTTCATTCAGCCGTGAGTCAGAGTGTTTCCCGCGGGGTAATAGCGGTCGGTCCGAAGATACATAGGAAAGTCAATTGGGAATCTTTCAATGCTGAGCCAACCCCCGTCATCTCGTCGAGGATCACCTACTATCGCCCAAGGTGAAGGGGACTGAAGTGGTGGATTGATTCATCTTCGGGGAGGGCGTGGCGATCTGGCTGCCAGACCGCCCTCAACCCGTGGGAGACGCGACCATGTCATCACGGCAGTGGCAAAACTGGCTGCTCTCTGTCTTGCTCCTGGGCGCCGCGGTCACGACGACGCGCACCTCGGAAGCCCAGGAGATGTTCGACGCGATCGAACCCCCGGCATCCGCCCACCCGATCCAACTGCTGCGCACTCAGCTCCAGAATGCGGCTCACCCCGTCCAGCCCCTCTCTCAAACGATCCAGCAGCTCAGCAACCGCATTCGCGCACAAGCGGAACTGGCCAAACCAGGAGGCATGCCGGCACAAATTCAGCAAAAGCAAACCATGATCGCCCTGATTGAAAGCGGAATTCATAACATCCTGCAAGGTCCCGAGCTGACAATTGGCGTGGAGCTGATCCAAGAGAACAAGGTAGTCATCGAAAGATCGCTCGACAACATCCTTGGCTATTGCGAGCGGTACGTCGGCCGAGATGCGATGCTGGCAATACCGCTCAGCCGAAGGCAACTGGATCTTCACGCCTGGCAGGTTTTCTGGAGTGAAGATGCCGCGTGGGTCGGGACGATGATCGATGGTTTTGAGACGATCGCAGAGAAGTATCATCGGATCGCTCCTCCGTCCTGGTTCCTGACTTCGCTGAAGAAGCTCCAGGACCGCCGGGTCTTCGAGCTCGAGCGGATCGCGAGGTTCCTCGAATATTCGAAGCGGATGCAGGAGGAATTCAACGGAGGCTTCTGGGACCAAGAGAGCGCCTTCTGCCGAACACGTCGATGGATATCGCCGGCAAGCTGCTCGCGCTTTATGCGAATAACGGCCTTCAGACTTATGACGCGCCGAAGAACTGCTACGAGTTCTACGTATACCTGGAATCACTGGCCACTCTCGCCAAACTCTACCTCAAGGTCGGCAACTATGCCGGGGCCTTGCAAGCCCTTCGCCTGAGCCATCTGACCGATGGAAGGGACACCTTCGATCACGGCAATTTCCAGCTTTTGACCAAGGTCGATGGAGCACTCGAGGCGGGCCTGCGACAGTGCAAACAGTATCTCCAAAATACTAGGTATTCGCCGCGGAAAACACCCGAAGAGATAGAGTGGTGCAGATGGCGAATGCGTATCTCGAACGGTTGGATTGGGTCACTGCCCCGGAGAATTCGATTCTGATTCTGATCGACACCCTGGTCGACCTGCATCAGAAAGCGGGGAGGTTCAAAACGGCGGAAAACCTGCTAACGAAGGTGATCGATTCGGGCGGCCCGACCCGCCAGGGGGGCCGTGGCCCAAGGAAAGGAATCGCGAACCCAGGTCCTCCGCCGTCGATCGGAGATCTTCTGGACTCATGAAACGATCAAGCTGGCCAAGCTGTATCAGGCCGAGGGCCAGTTCGACAAGGCCGAGACCTTGTTCCAGCGCGTCGAGAGGATCGCGTTCACCAAGTCGGATCCCCTTCAACCGTCACCCCGGCCGTCGAATGCCGCTATTCCCGATCCAACCGTCGGTCTCCGCGGCCAGCGCGGTAGCCCGGCGATAGCGACGACGGGGGCGCCGACGCCCGCTCTCGGCGAAGCACGCAGGGTGCACGAGGGCAAACCACGGTTGCCGGCGATCCGCCAAAAACGGACCCGTTCCTGCTCCTACTCAACATCGAGCTCTGCGAGGACACGGATCTTGCCCGAGTCCTCGATTTAGAGCTTGCAAGTTTCCACGCCGATCAATCCCACTATGGCGAGGCCGAACGGATCTACAAGAAGTGCCTGGATGACCGTGCCAAGCTCCTGGGTCGAAACCACCCTGACGTCGCCAGCGTCGCCCGTCGCCTCGCCGGGCTGTATGCACTGACCGGCCGCCTCGTTGAAGCCGAGTTGGTCTATAAATCCAGCATCAAGACATTCGAGAACGATGCGGGACGTGGCACATCGACACTGCCGGCATCGTCGCCGAACTCGGGGCGCTCTACGTGCGGATGGGACAACTCAAAGGTGCGAAAATGTGTTTCGATGACGCTCTCAGCGTTTACACGAATCAGCCCAATCTCGACCCGACCTATCCCGACCTGCTGACTTGCCTGGGCCATGTCGCGGACCTTTATCTCAGGGACAGTCGCTCGTTGTCGGGAGAGACGTTCGTCAAGCGAATCGCGGATGTCATGGACCGCCGACGACGCGTGGCGGGTGGTCAGTTCGATCCGCTTGAAGAGGCGGCCTGCAAGCGGACAATCGGCAAGCTCCTCGCAGCCCAGCGGAAAAACCAGAAGGCTGAGCCCTACCTGCAAGAGGCCCTGAAGATCCGCATGGAGAAACCCGCTCGAACCCCGTGGACATCGCCGTCAGCGCCGAGGAGCTCGCGGAGAATGAGCTGGCGACCCGCAATTTCCCGGAAGCACGAGCGCACGTCGAGCAAAGCCTGCGGATTCGCGAGCAGAAAAAAGGAGATCGAGGATCTGGTGATCACGGATAGTTTATGCACTCAAAGCCCGAATCGCGGAGGCCCGGGACAACGGCGTGAGGCGCTCGATGCCATGGATCGCGCCGTGCCGGCGCGTCGACTGCTGGAGCTCTACTTGCCGACCCTCGACGAAACGGCCCAATTGGCTTACATGAAGGACGTGGATCAGCCAAGGCTGCACATGGCCTTGGCCCAGGGACTCGCGCATCCGGAAGAGTCGGGTATCAGCGACCTCGGTGCAGCCTGGACCATCAACGGAAAGGCTGTCACTCTCGACGCGCTGGCACGGCAGAACCTTCTGGCCCGCGACCCCAAGAACGCGGAATCCCGGCAGTTTTCTCAAGAGTTGCAGGAGGTCTACTCTGCTCAAGCGAGCTTGACTTACGGATGGACGCCCGGGAGGCGGGACCGGACCAATCAGCTCCTCAATCGCCTGAGCGAGCGCGAGGCGAACTGGTTCCGAAGGATCGGCGAATCCAACCGCCAAACCAGTCAAGGAGGTGGGGGCTCCTGGGTCGAGTTGGCAACGGTGCGGAAGACCTTGCCTAAGGATTCGGTCTTGATCGAGTTGATTCGGCTCCAGCCGCCGCGGGCGGGGAAGAAGCCGAGCAAGCCTTCGGACGAGCCGGCCGTGTACGCGGCCTGGATCATCCCGGGCGGCCACGATGCGCCAGTCCAGATGATCAACCTCGGGCCGGCGGACGTCATCGAAGCCGCGGTCGCCGCGTGCGGAGCCCGACCCACCCGACCCGGGGAGCAAGCTGCTCTACTCGCTTGGCGAGCGCGAGCGGAGCGTCGCGTGCTCGTTACGCTCCGCAAGTTGGCCGAGCTGATCCTCGATCCGCTGTATCCCCACCTTGCCGGGGTGAAACGGTGGTACCTGAGCCCTGATGCGGTACTCTGGCTGGTGCCTTGGGCCGCCGCCGCTCAAGGACGGCCCCTACGTCTACGTCATCGAAAGACACCAGATCCACTACCTTGTAAGTGGCCGCGACCTGGTCCGGCCCCGCCAACCGATTGCCTCCGGGCAGTCGCTGGTGATGGCTAACCCCGACTATTCCTTCCTCGCCAGGACCGAGCCTCCGAAGCCACGGCGACCGTCGACCAGCAAGAACCAGGGACGAAGCACCGTCAACCATAGGGCACCGTCGCGCCTGCCGCAGTCCGTGCTTGGCCGGCCCCCACCTCCAATCCCGCCACACGCGGCCCTCGGCCTACCGCTAGTTAGCTCAGCTTCCACCTGGGAAACAGCCCACCAAAGTCGGGATTACCGGGACCACATCACGCAGTCCAGCCTCCCATTCGATCACGCGGTGCCTGGCCGATGAACCGGCGGGCTAACTCACAGATGCCGTTGGAAATGCACGTTGGGCTCCAGGAGGAGATCCGCGCCGTCAACCTGCGGCCCGGCGCCGCCTCTGCCGTCGACGGCAAAAGAAGCTGCTGAAATTGTCCCCATGCTGACGCGTTACACCGGCCAAGATCCGGTCCTTCGCTGTGGCAAGGAGGCGATGGAAACGGAGTTCAAGACGATCCAGAATCCTGCGCGTTGTGGTATTGAGCACCCACGGCTTTGCGTTCGGCTCCGATGCGAAGCTCAGTAAGAAGTACCAGCTCTCGAATAACCCGCTCCTCCGTTGCGGCCTGATCCTGGCAGGCTATAACCAGAGCTTGAAACGGAAGATCTCATCAATCGACCAGGATGATGGAACCTTGACAGGTTTGGAGATCCTGAGCACCGACCTGCGGGGGACCGAGTTGGTGGTGCTCTCGGCCTGCGAAACGGGCGTTGGCCTGGTCCGTAGCGGCGAAGGAGTTGCCAGCTTACGGCAAGCCTTTCAATTAGCCGGTGCCCGCGCGGTCGTGGCGTCGCTCTGGCAGGTCCCCGATGCGGAGTCGGCCCAGCTCATGCCACGCTTCTTCCAGTACTTGGTCGCGGGTGAGAGTCAGGCCGAGGCCCTGCGTAAGGCCCAACTTAGCCAAATTGAGTCGCGCCGTAAGCGCGATGGCGGAGCCCACCCCTTCTTCTGGGCTGCCTTCACGCTGACTGGGATCCCAGTTGTAGATCGATGATCGATCCAACTTCAATACGCAGACGATTTCGCCTCCGCGGAGGATTGAAAGATGAACCAAGAACCGGACTTTCTGCACGACGACGGTGCAACCTGGCACCAGCCGCTCCAGCGACAGGATTCCAGCCGGCCGCAGGTCCAGCCGAGCGTACCAGGATCGCCCTCGGCCCGCGACCGGGTCGTCGACGCCCCGGATCACACTGCCGAGCAGCAGGCAGAGCAAGGCGGCGGCTAGACACCCACGAAAACCAGACATCCCCTGGTGAAAGCTGTCTAGATTCGGACACGACCCTTCCGCCGTTGATTGACAAGGGCCAAGTTCTCTTCGGCAAGTACCGGCTCGATGAACTGATCGGTGCGGGCGGCATGGGCTCGGTCTGGAAGGTGTCGCTGGTCGACGCGGAAAGGCGAAACAACGGGGCTCAAGCTAATCAAGCCCGAGATCGCCGAGAATCACAAAGGATGGAATCGGTTCCGTCGCGAAGCTATGTTGATGGACGAGATCAATCACCCCGGCGCAGTGAGAGTGTACAACTACAACTGCATACAAGGGCTTGGCTACATCGAAATGGAGCTCGTGTACGGCCGGAGCCTGGACCAGATCCTCAAAAGCAACGGCGGCAAACCAATGCCGCTGGAGTGGACGGCCCAGGTTGTAAAGCAGCTCTGCTCCGTGCTCCAGGAGATGCACGGACACGTTGATCAAAAAACCGGCGCCCCTAAGCCGATCATCCACCGCGATCTCAAGCCGTCGAACTTGATGCTCATCGAGTCCAATCAGCCGAAACAGGCCATTCGACTCAAGGTCCTGGATCTTGGCATCGCCAAGATGCTCGAAAACGAAGGTGGCGCGGAGCAAACCCTGACTGCCGCTGGGGACATCCTGGGAACACCGGCCTACATGAGCCCCGAACAGATCAAGGCGGGCCTAACGAAGGGAGACGGCAAGCCAACCATCGATGGCAGAAGTGATCTCTACTCGACCGGCGTCGTGCTCTACCATCTCCTGACGGGCGTATGTCCGTTCCGTGGTAATAACTACGTGGCCATGCTCGGGCGCATCTCAACCTCGCACCCCCTCCGATGAAAGAATCCAATCCCGAGGCCAAAGTACCCCCGATCGTTGAGCGGGTGGTCATGAGGTGTCTCGAAAAGAATCCGGACCGGCGCTTCCAGTCCGCCCAGGAGCTCGCCGACGCTTTTCTCAAAGCCGTTGCACCACCCCGCCCATGGGGTCCCGAGTTGCGTTGCGCGGCGCTCATCGCAATCGCGGCTGTCCTGATCGCGTCGGTTACCATCGGCTTCTTTTCCGCGGCGGGATCATCGTCACCTAGCGTCACGGCGGAATCCCGACGCTCTCAATCGAGATCAGCCCCCTCGGATCTTTCAAAGGCACAATCAAAGATCGTCGAAATTCAATCAACGACGAACCAGGAGTCCAGCCAGTCGTTTCCGGCATCGAGCAAGACGGTTGACATGACCTCGAAACTTCAGCCTGACTCCGTCACAGAAACTGAGACGAAGAAAATCGACATCGAACTCAAGACTAGCAAACCGAGCAACGTCTTCTCTGTGGGTGATGCGATGACGATCCTGGTGGTGAACCGCTCGAATCAGCCGGCTTACATCGAGTTGATCGCGACCAGCACCCAGGGCAAGAAAACGATCCTGACCCCGAGTCTTCAAAAGGTGACGCCCGGTGGTAAGTTCCGATTCCCGGAAGTTGGGAAAAGCATCATGACCAATTCAAAGCCCGGTCAGGAACAGATCACCGTCTATGCCAGCGCGGCGCCGTTCCTGTCCGGTACGCTCCAGCGGCGCAACGGCGCGGCCGACCGGGTCATTCATTTATTCGACCCCAAGCTAATGGTCGAGAAAACGATTACGATCGAGACGCTGGCCGCAGGTTCAGAACCAGTACCCACACCACCGAATGATTGAGACAGTAGCAAGAAAGCCGGGTTGCTTGCCACCGATTGAACACGCGACACCTCGGGTGCCCGACACGGATGAGAGTCAAGACGGACCAAATTCGACGTTCGACTTCTAATCCGTGTTTTATCTGTGTTTCATCCGTGGCTCATATTTCTGCATCGAGCTACATCACTGAGCGACGACTTCAGGGACTGTCGGAGTTTCCCCTGACGCTCGCGGCGTTTTTGCCGGTCGCGGTTTTGGTCGATCGCTTTGACTTGGCTGTCTTCTTCGTGGTTGAGGTCTTGGGCGCCGACGTCTCTCCTTCAACCTTCGACAATATGAGCCGGCCGGCCTCGATTTTGTGCGTGAACTGGTTGATGAACGTCTGACCGAGCAAGGGCATCACATCCGTTTTGTCGGCCGGCATGACGGCGCACGCAACGTTATTGAGCGTGAACTTACCGACTCGCACCGAAGGGATGGTCGTCTGCCTGGCTGCGATGACCGATCCATCGGCGACATGAAGCTGGATACGCCCGTCAGTGGCTTGAGGCGTCAAACCGATCCGTCTGGCGAGATCCGCGGAAATAGTGACATAGCTCGCGCCTGTGTCAAAGATCATCGGGACCGTTTCCTTCTTATTCAACGTCACATCGACCTCGTAGACCCCGCCGCGACGTCTCAGCTCAACGGCTTCGGTGAGCACCGACTTCTCGATCTTTTCCAGCAGTTTGACCTTGTCCTGGAAATCGCGAGAAGGACCAAGCTTGAGTGCCGACTTCGACTTCGACCCAAGGGTGGTCAAGGCATCCTTGACGGCAACATCCTTGGCCAGCTCGGCGTATCGACCGGCGGTTGAATCCACGAGTTGGCGAAGGTCGAGGACAGCCTGGATATAGGCCGCTCTTCGCTGTGGCACCTCTTCGTCGATCTTCTGTTTCCAGTTGGGATCGGCCGCTTGGCCCCTCAGCAAGTTGAGACGATCCGTCACAATGTTAAACTCTGCCACGAGCTGGTTGTGCTGCACCACAGGCAGATTCTGCTGCAATTGTTGGATGAGGAATATTCGTTGTTCGGTCAGCTCCTGGATCATCGCCTTTTGGTCGTGAACGCCCTGTTCAAACGCGTCCCGCTGCATCAGGGCGTATTTCAATTGTTGCGAAAGGGAACGGGCTTCGTTTACCTTCTTCTGGATATCGAGCTCCGCCGCAAGGATATAGTTCGAGCCCGATCGTTTCAGGCCGCGATCCTTGAGCACTTCCTCGGGCCGAGCGTCATCGGCCCGAGCGGCCGAGGTTTCGAACACGACCGTGATGGCCGTTATCCAGACCATCCATCCGACAAGCGATCGAAACATGGTCGTACTCTTTCGCGGAATTCGACGTCAGTGGAATTCACCTGCGGTGTTAATGCTGTCGTTCAGAAACGATTGCTTGCTTCCGGCGTTGACGAGGGCGCGGTGCGCTTGAGGCTGGTTTCGCTGAACGTTTGCCTCTTTGGGAACGCTTGGTCGATCGAGCAGGCTTGGGCTCGGCCCCAGGGAATTGGTCACCGGCTTCCTCTTTTTCGAGCTTCTCCAAAAGCTTGACATCGGCCGTGAATTCCCGGGAAGGCCCGAGCCTCGGCTTGGTCTTCGCCCCGGCACCTAGCTTTTCCAGTGCTTTCTGAACGTCTTCGTTCTTGGAAACCTCCGCATATTTCTTATTGGCCGAATCGACGAGCTGGCGAAGGTCCAAGAGCGCCTGATGATATGTTTCGCGCTGGCTTTGAACCTCGGCGTCGACCTTTTCCTTCGTCTTCGGGTCGTATGGCCGGCTCCTGAGCTGGTTGAGAAACTGCGTTCCCTGATTCACCTCGGCCTGGAGCTGGTTATGATAGAGCTGAAGCTCCTGATACTGTTCGACCGCGTAGTTATTGGCGAGTCGATTGCGGAATCGAGGGAGCGCGTTCATCTGTTGGTTGACGACATTGATCTCTGACCTGTACTGATTGATCTGATCGCCCAGACCTTTGACCGTTTGTTGATAATCCTTGGCGCTCAACGTCCCCTTTTGCTGCATGAGGGCGTAGCTCAACTGCTTGGTGAGCCGGCGGACTTCCTGGACCTTGGTCTTGACGTCGCTTTCCGTCACGACGACATAAAGGTCACCTGCCTGCTTCAATCCGTGGCTCTTCATCGTCTCAACGACGGGTGAGTCCGCGCCAAAAGGGATAAGTGCCCCGCGAACACGATCGAAGCCGACAAGGCGGCCACCAAACCCACCTGAGTCTTGATCATGGTCACACCTTTTGGAAAGAGGATGAAACCAGGGAAACCCACTCCTAATCATCCTTCATCCGGCATCCTTCAAAGTCAACGGCGGCGACCCGTCGGCAAACTTCTGTCCCGGCGGGAGTTTGGGCTAGGAACCGCGCTTGGCGGGACTGGCGCACCCTCGGCTGAGACCGGCCCGGTACCGGGAGCCTTTCGTTCACGCTCGCCGCAAAACCGCGTAACCACATAGGTACCGCTCTTCGGGTTTCGCTCGATATCCACCAACGCCAGGTTGTCGCCGTCCTCCAACACGTGTGTGAAGCTTCGATAGCCATAATAACTCTCGTCAAATGACGGCTTCTTCCGCTTCATGGTGTCCTTGATCATCGAGGCGTAGAGCACTTCATGGTTTTCCCGTCGTAGCGCGATGCACGCCTCGATCAACAAGCTGAACAGCTCGCGGTGCCGCTCGGGCAGGTTGGGAGGCAGGTACGAGTCGAGATCGGTCGCCAGTTGCTGCTCGTTCTGCTCCTGCCGTTCGAGATCCTCGTAATAAATAAACTCGTCGCAATTGTCGCGCAGTAGGTCGGAAGTAGAGCCTTTCATGCCGAGGCCGATCACGTGCTTACCGTTCTCCTTGAGTTTCGACACCAAGGGCGAAAAGTCTGAGTCGCCCGAAACAATCACGAACGTGTCGACGTGGGGCTTACTCCAGGCCAGGTCCATCGCGTCGACCACCAAGCGAATATCGGCCGAGTTCTTGCCGGTTTGGGACCGCTTGGGAATCTCGATCAACTCGATGGCCGACTCGTGAAACGGAGATGTGTAGCTCGGGTACCGGCTCCAATCCGCATATGCCTTCTTGACGATCAGCTTTCCCTTCTCGACAAGCCGCTCAAGTACTTTCTGAACCTCGAATCGGATCTTGCGCTGGTTTTGAAAGCCCATAGCAAGGTTCTCGAGATCGATGAAGACGGCCAGGTTGCGTTCGCGCTCAATCTTGGACATGGAGGGAATAATTTGCTCTCTGGGCAGACTCGAGTGGTTATTCCTTGACGATGTACTCAACTGTCGAACGGCGCCTATATGTCTAGTTCAAGGTACACCCCAGCCTGAGTACATCTTACAGCATACGCGAATCGAGCTCACTTCGCGACTTGGGACCAGCAAGATCGGCATCGAATTGCGTGAGTGATAGATTGAAGGCTCTGGTCAGAATGGGTAAAAAGATCGTGTTGCGCGGCATCGACACTCTGGACTACGTTCTGCTTATCGAGTAAATTGGGCAAAGTGAGTCGAGTTGAGCGGTTTTCACCCCCCTTGATCTTCCATGAGAGAGTGCGTGCGATGCAACTACTGAGGCCGAGTCGGATGGTAACGGTTCTGTGTACGAGTGTGATATGTCTGGGGCTTTTGAACGGGACCCTGGCTTGGAGTGCGGGCCAAGCGCCCTCGCCGCAAGCGGCCGCGAATCCTTCGCAAGTCGTCCTTGTGCCACAAGCTCAGGTGGTTTATGAGACCGTCAATTCGGTCGAATGCGTCCAGGTGCCCGTCACCCAAATGCAAACGCAGTACCGCACGGAGTATCGCAACGAGGCGGTGCCGGTGACGCGAATGATCTCCGAAGTCGTCAACGAGCCGCGGACCATCACCGTGTGTGTGCCCAAACAGCAGACGATCAACAAACAGGTGACACGGTATGTTTGTGAGCCTGTCACGGAAACCAAGAGGTTTCACCGACCGATTCCGGTCACGAAAACCGTTCAGAGGACGGTTTATCAGGCGTACTGCACCACAGAAGTGGTGAACAAAGAAGTCACCCGGATGGTTCCGGAATGCGTCATCGAAACCGTCCCGGTGGTCCATATGCGGAAAGAATGCTCGACTGAGCTCGTCACCATCAATCAGAAGGTGCCGGTCACGACCATGGTCCCGGTTGTCACATGCGCGCACACCTGTCGACACGCGTGCGGTGGGGGTTGCGGCGTATGTGGTGGCGCTACCGTCTGCGTGCAGTACCGCCCGGTCACAACCTGCACCTACCAGCCCGTGACCGTCACGCGGCCGGTTGTCAAATATGTGCCCGAAACGGTTCAAGTCCAGAGAACCCGGACGAAATTCAATCCCGTCAAAGAGACGATCCAGGTCTGCCAAACGAAGGTCGAGAAGATCCCAATCCCGATCACGCAGTGTGTCACCACGATCGAAATGCAGCCCTACGACCTTCAAGTGACCAGGATGGTCCAAAAGCCGATTACCGAGACTGTCCCGGTCACAATCACGACTATGGTTCCCGAGTCAAAGACCGAGATCGTTCCAACCGTCAAGTGCCGGCCCGTGACAGAAACGGTAACTCGACAGGTCGCGGTTTGCGTCCCTTACCAGGTGCCGGTGACAGTCATGACCACCCAGATGCAGACTGTCGCCCACCAGGTACCAGTAACCCGGAACGTGATGGTACCCGCGACGGCGCCCCAAGCCGCTCCTGCCGCCTCGGGCCAGACCGCGCATTAAACTAGCCCAATTCGGACTCTCGATTTCAGTCTCGACGACCGACCTTTTTGACCATTCCGAAAGGAAGGGATCAACAAGGTCGGTCGTTTTTTGATGGGCCTAACCATGGCTGGAAGCCAGGACCTCCGACTTAGGTCAGGCCTTCCTGCCTCAAACGAAAAGTCACCGCCATGGCCGACAGCGGCCAGTCTCCTACCAGGACCCCGAAGGGTCGTGACAGCGGTCGGAGTCAGACCGGAAAGCCTGATCTTCCGCGATCCCAGAACTGGTCTCGACCGGCGACGCCTCGTAGAAAAAAAATACCCCGGTCATTTTTGACCGGGGTCTGGTACGCCCTTGGATTCAGCAAACCGAAATCAGGTCTTCTTCACAGCCGGAATCGGAGGTGCCGGAGGTGCCTCGTCGATCGGCGGTTTTGCAACCGGAGCAGCAGGAGCGGGTGTTGGTGCGGGTGCGGGTGCGGTCTTCGTCGCAGGAGCCGGTGCCGACGACGCAGGAATCTGCTTCGAAGGGAGGCTCGGAGAAGATTGGGCGGCCGGCAGAGTCTTGGAGGGTGCGGGAGGCGCCTTCGTGGGTACGGGTGGGCTTTGAGGGGCCGGAGTCGGGGCAGAGACAGCGGGCATCGACTTCACCGGCGACGGGAGGCGTTTTCGTGGGCACGGGTGGGCTCTGCGGGGCCGGCGCCGGTGCAGTTGCAACAGGCGTCGACTTCACCGGCGCGGGAAGAGTCTTCGAGGGCAAAGGCGCCTGAGCGGCAGGCAGTGTTTTTGCGGGCATTTGGGGCGTTTGGGCAAATGCCGATGACGCGATGCCAAAACCCACGACCGTCGCTGCGGTCGTACCAATCAAACGGCTGAAAATCATTGTTGCGTTCTCCGCATAGGAGACCTCGTCTGACCAACCATTGAGCCGAGATCACCCCATTTGCTGCGATCTCGAGTGGTTTGTTCGAGTATACAAGATTTCTAAGTGCGTGCTTTGGGAATTCTGCGAATCTTTAGTAGAATAAATTGACTTTCGCGCGATTGCCATACGTCTTTCCCAATTTTTCTGGAAATGAGGGGAAGACGCAGAGCGGCGCAGGGCGGAAGCGGCATTCGAGAATTCAACGAGAAGTGGGCTATTCTCAAGCATATCGGAGGCTCTCATGTGGGTCCTTGAGGGATCAGCGGAGAATTGCGTATAACGTCTACAGGAAATGAGGAAAGTCGGGGATAGGTGTCCAGAGATGATTTCGCCGACGGGTCCAGGATTGCACGTTATGCCGCGGATGATGAATTGAGGGCTTGGTCATGGACGTATCCGGTCACTCGGTAGCGGCGTTTGCAACCGGGGGAGGAAGTCTCCGATGATCGTCTCGCCTTCGCAACTCAAATTCAGCGTTCTGGCGTTGGCCGCGATTATGGTCGGCGGTGCTTCCGCGCAAGAAGTCCCTTTGAAGCGCGCCCCGGCTCCGTCGGTCGCGGCACCGGGCCAAAGTGATCCCAAGACGAAGGGGACGAGCGCCGCGCCGCGCCGCGACTCAGACGCCCTCAAATTCGCAAACGGCTTGCTCCGCCAACGGAAGTTCGACCTGGCGGCCGAGGAATTTGCCCGGTTCTTGGAGTCAGGCCCAACAGGTCGGGAACTGAACGACGCTCGATTCGGACTGGCCAACTCGCGGCTGTATCAAGAACGCTATCCAGAAGCCCGGCAGCTCTTCGCCGATTTTGTCCAGGGGGCAGGCGACGATTCCCGCGTGCTTTCGGCGCAGTATCGAGTCGGGGAACTGTCTTATCTACTCGGAGACATGCCTGGGGCGAGGCAAGCACTCGAGGCGTTCACGCAGGCGAAGGTCAACCACCCGGCTCTGGAGATGGCCTGGACCTATCTCGGCGACGCTCGCTTCGCTTTGAAAGACATGCGAGCGCGCTACGGCTGGCCTACCAGCAGTCTCTGTCTTCTTATCCCCGGGGACGGCTCGCCGATCGCGCGAAGTACGGCCTTGGCCGGACGCTAGCGGAGCTGGGCCAGCGGGACCAGGGGCTCAATCGGTTGCGCGATCTGGCCAAAAACGGCGAGCCCGATTGGGTCGACCGCGCCTGGCTGCAGATCGGCCTGATCGAAGAATCCGGTGGCCGGTTCGCGGAAGCCGTGGAAGCATTCGCCACCCTGGAGAAGGTCGCTCCCGGAAGTGGTCTTCGGTCCGAGGCACGGCTGCACCGTGCGGTTGCCCTGGGTCGGCTCAATCGGTCGAAGGAGTCGGAAACTCTCTTGACGGCGCTCGCAATCGACATTTCCGAGCCTTTGGGAGCGAAAGCCGCTCTGGAGCTGGCGACAATCCAACTCGAACACAACCAGCACGAGGTCGCTCTCAAGACCCTTGACGAGGCATTGAAGCGATTTCCGAAGTCGTCTCTGGCGCCTGCCTTGCAATTTCGATCGGGCGAATCCTTACTGAAGCTCAATCGCCTGGCAGAGGCTCAGGCGCGGTTCTTGCGCATGGTGGAAGTCTTTCCAAATGATCCGTTGGCGGACGACGCGATCAATCGGGCGGCCCAATGTGCGCTCGAGCGGAACGATCCGGCAACTGCTCGACGATTGGCCGCCAGCTTTGCACCTCGGTTTCCCCAAAGCCCACTGAGAACCGAAGTGCGGCTGATCGAGGCCCGCGCCGCGTCTGCCGAGGGAGCACCAAAGGAAGCGGTTGCGATCCTCGAATCCCTGCTGGCGCCGAGGGATGGCTCAGCCAAAGGGCCGTCACAGACCCTACCACCCTCCTTGATCCATTCTGCACGTTACGAGCTAGCTCTGGCTTACCGTGCGTCCGGGCAAAAAGCCCAGTCGGAGGCCGTTCTGTCCGGTCTGGTGAAGTTGACCAATGATCCGGTCGGCGCTGATGCTCAGTTTCTGCTTGGTCAGGCACACGTCGAAGCGGGACAATTCGCGGAAGCCGAAGCCGCTCTCAACCAATATCTGACGCGCCAAGCCCCAAGGTGACGTGGCGGATTTCGCCCTGGCTCAAACGGCCGAGGCTCAACTGGGGCTGGGCCGTTTTGACGATGCCTTGAAAACCGTCGACGTTCTTGCCGAAAGATTTCCCAAGAGCAAAGCCCTCGCTCCAGCACGATTGCGGCTGGCGGAAGCCGAACTGGCGGCCCATCACACCGAACAAGCCGCCGCGCTCTTCCGACTGGTTGCGGATGTTGGCTTACCAAGTAATGTGAAACCCGGCAACGCAATCACGCCGCCGCTACGAATTCGGGCGTTGGCGGGTCTAGGGAAGGCACTCGTCCAACAGGGGAAACCGGCCGAGGCGGCCGCAACGTTTGACACACTCGCGAAGTTAGCTCCTGATGACCGACTCGCGCAGGAGATCGCACTGGCACAGGGTCGCGCGCTCGAGGCCTCCAACCAGTCCACTGCCGCTCTGGAAGTCTATACATCGATTTTGAAACGCTTTCCAAATTCTGACCAAGCTCCTCTTGCGGGCGTGTCACTCGCCAGGTTGCTGACCAAAGCCGGCCGGTTTTCGGAGGCGGGCCGCGTTTTTGAAGGTCTGATCGCCGATCAACCGGCGCGAAGTCGCCTCGAACGTTCTGGGACTACCGTCGACACGTTGCTGGCTGACTGGGGCTGGGGGTTGGTCGACGCCGAAAAGACGAGCGAGGCCGATCAGGTCTTCAGCCGCTTACTCAAGGAATTTCCGACCAGTCCTCACGCCGGCGACGCTCGTTTCAACCTGGCCGAGTCGGCCAACCTGTCGCGGAACTATGCTGAAGTCATCCGTTTATTGACCCCGCTGAGCCGACTCAAAACCAACTGAACGAACGCGGCAACTCCTACCGGCGGTGCTCTATCGGCTGGGTCGGACCCAGTTCGAGGTGAAAGACTGGGCCGCCGCCTTTGCCACGCTCGACCGCCTGGAAAGGGAGTTCCCGAACAATCCGTACCGCCGTGAAGCGAGATACTTACGCGCAGAATCCGCCTTGCGAGCAGGAGATGCCGTGGCGGCCGAGTCGGGCTTCTCGGCCCTCCTTGCCGAACCGCCAAACTCGACTGATCCCAAGGGGTGGACCGCGTCTCTCCGGGTGAAGCAGATCGGTGCTGGGTTGCCCTCAAGCGCTGGAAGCCGGTGATCGAGCGTGTCCAGTCGCTCAGAACGACGTTGGCCGCCAATGACCCTTCGATCGCCGAGTTGGATTTCGCCGAGGGGCAAGCTCTGTTCGGTCTAGGTCAGCTCGATGAAGCTCGAGGCAAATTCCAAGCGGTGGTCGATGCCCGAAGTGGGGGCGACCTGGCGGCCCATGCCCAGTATCTCCGCGGAGAAACGTATTTCCACCAGGATCGGTTCCACGACGCCCTCCGCGAATTCCTCAAAGTCGACATTCTCTACAACGCACCCCACTGGCAGGCCGTGTCACTGCTGGAAGCGGGAAAAGTTTATGAACGGCTCGACCAGTGGACCGATGCCGCCGAAACTTATGACAGGCTTTGCACCAAATTCCCCATGGACTCGATTGCGGCTGAGGCAAAAACGCGCCTGGAGGCCGCGAAACGCCGAACGCGCAAAGTCAGCCGCTCCCAATGCGCGCAGTCCGATGAATTCCTGTCGCATAAGTCTTTGATTCTGAATAATTTTAGAAAATCTGACCTCTCGGGAAGGATGCCATTCATGCGTGGGTGCAAATGGACTGGCCACGCGATTGTTCCCTCCATTGCCGGCGGCGTTTTCGTCCTGTTGCTGGTGAGTTTCGCGTGGGCCGGCGATGGTCCAGACCAAATCGGTCGCACTCCAGCTAAAGGCGACTCGAACGCGTGCCGTCAGAACACCTGGGAATTATGAACCTGGCATCGATCTGGAGTTTCTCGATCGAACAACCGCAACGGATCGGTCAGTGGTTGCTCGCCTGGTACTGCGCGGACGCCGCCATCGGATCGCGTGATCTGGGGTGGATTAACCGCGTGTGCGGGTCTGGGGCTGTCTGTGCTCATCGAGCGTGTCGTTCCGGCTCCGCCCGAGAAAGATCGTGCCAGCCGATTTCACGGCTCGTTTCCTGGATCGACTCTATGAGGGCAAACTCGATTGTGGGGAGGCCCTCGATCATTGCGAGCGGAACCCGAGCCCGGCGGCGCAGTGGCGCTGGCGGCGGTCCGACGCTGGGGACGACCGCCGGCCGATCTGGAGCGTGCCGTCGCGCTGGCCCACAAAGTCGAGACCGAACGACTTCGGCGCAACGTGGGAACGCTGCGACGCGTCGCGGCGCTGGCACCGCTACTGGGGTTGCTCGGCACCTTGTTCGCGGCTGAGCGTGCCTTGCAGGCGATCCCACCGATGCCGATTGACGGAGCCGTCGATCTCGGTGGAATCCGCTCTGCCCTCGGTTGCCTGGGGACCCGCGTTGGCCGCCGCCCTGTCACCGCTCTCCGCAGGCATCATCATCGCGACCCTGGCCCTGGTCGCCTACGATGGTTTGCTCACGCGCATTGAAAAACAGGCCGGGGCGCTCGACCGGCTTGGTGCCGAAACCATCGATGCCATCGCCCTGGCCGCACCGATCTCGACTCCGATCATCACACTGGGTAACGCGCCGTCGCGAACTCCACACCAGTTGCTGGTCCGCCGAGATGGAGGGATTGATGCGATGAGCCGATCCGGGCCGGCGGAAACCGGACCCTGAGTGGACTTCAATGGACGTGTGTTGGGTTGTGACGAACAACGGTGGCCTTGGCGCGGTCGCCCTGCTTGGCACGAGCAGCGAACGGTACTAGAATCTAATTCAATGCTTAACGGACTCTTGCCAGGAGACCACATGCTCGACATTAGCCGCGACATCCATTCGCTGACCGATTTCAAGAAAAACACTCCAGAGTTCCTCCAGCAATTGAAAGAAACCGGAGAGCCGGTCGTGCTCACCATTAACGGCAGGGCCGAACTGGTGGTCCAGGATGCCGCCGCTTACCAGAAGCTCCGTGAAGTCGCCGAAGAAGCCCGCGTGCTTGAGGGCATCCGGCAAGGCTTGGAGGACATGCGGGCAGGACGGACCCAGCCGCTGGCGGAAGCGTTCGCCGACATCCGCCGCGACCTGGAATTACCCGCAAGGTTCATGAAATACCGCATCGAGCTTGCCGCGACCGCCAAGGCGGACATACACGGCCAAGCCCAATGGCTACGCGATGAAGCATCGCCCGCCGCTGCCGAAAAATGGCTGGCCGGGCTGTACAAAGCCATCGACACGCTGCAAACCCGGCCCTTGCGTTGTCCGGTTGCCGCCGAGAACGACAAATTCCCCGAAGAAATCCGCGAACTGCTCTACGGCAGGAGCGGCAAGCGGAAACACAAGCATCGGATTATATTCACCATCCGCGAAGATAACGTCTATGTCCTCTTTGTGCGTCACACTGCGCGTGACGAGCTGGAACCCTGACGCTGCTTGAATTCTGCCCTGGCGCCTATTCAGCACGCTGAGGACCAGCCGCTCACTTCGTCCGTCTCGTGGGGGTCCGCGGTCAACAAGCTGTCAGCGGACAAAACTGGTGCTCGACGCGTGTCACGCTCACCTGCAGAATCACAAAATACCAGCGTCAAAAAGTCCTTCGTCGATTTATGTCTTGAGATCGAGGAGGATAACAAGAGAGAGGAACTCGCGTCGGATCCCGGAAGAGGAATCGTCATGCCCCACGATCCCGACCCAAACACCTACGCCTCGGGGCGGTTTCCGTCGACTCACTGGAGCCTCATCATCAGAGCGGGATCGCCGGGATCGCCGCAGGCCCGCGCGGCCCTGGCCGAACTCTGCTCCGCTTACTGGTATCCCATCTACGCGTTCATCAGGCGAAAGGGCAACGGACACGATCAAGCCCTCGACCTGACCCAGGGGTTTTTCGCGCGCTTGTTGGAGAAAGGCATCATTGCGGCGGCCGAGCCGGGCAAGGGCCGATTCCGCGCGTTCCTGCGCACCGATTGCCAGCACTTCCTGATTGACCAGTTCCGTCGAACGACTGCGTGGGGCGGCGGGATCCCGACCATTTCGATCGATGCGCAACGGGCGGAGGACCGCTATCGCTTCGAGCCGGCCGACACGCTCACGCCCGACCGCCTGTTCGACCGCGCCTGGGCCCTGACCTTGCTCGATCAGGTCCTCGACCTGCTGGCCGCGCGAGTACGCCGCCAAGGGCCATTCCGAGTTGTTCGACCACCTCAAGATCGTCCTCACCCAAGGGAAGGGCGCGGTTCCGGCCGCGACCCTGGCTGCCGAGCTCGGCAAGACCGAGGAGGCCGTGCATATGGCCGTTCACCGGCTCCGGAAGCGCTATCGCGAGATTCTCGAGGAGCAGATCGCCGCCACCCTCGACGACCCGTCCGAGATGGAAGACGAGATCCGGTCGCTGTTTGAGGCGATCACGGCCTGACCTCAAGAATTCTTGTTAGGTCCTTGGCCGGGTTGCGTATGAGAGAGGTGTCCGGAACCGACTCAGTAGGGAGCCCGCACATGGCCGAAGCGCAACGATGTCCGAACTGCGGCCGCGAGATGCCTGCCCACGCCCCGCAGGGCCTGTGCCCGGCCTGCCTGCTCGGGGGAGTCCTGGACAGTCGAGGACGAGAGCCAATCGCCCCCGAGCGAGCCCGACGTCGACGGCCGGCACACCTGAGGAGCCAGCCGCGACAGCAGACGACGCATCGACCGACACCGACGGCACAGCCACCCCCGTCTTCTCGGAGCAGTCTGGTCCGTCGACCGATCCTGCACCCACCGCCAATTTCGCACCCAGCGATGGGCCGGCCGGCGATGATGGTTCCGTCGATCCAGGCACCCGGATTCGCTACTTCGGCGACTACGAGATTCGCGGCGAGCTGGGCAGCGGCGCCATGGGCGTCGTCTACAAGGCCCGCCAGATCAGTCTCAATCGAACCGTGGCGCTGAAGATGATCAGGGCGGGCGCGCTCGCCGGCGAGGCGGAGCTGAGGCGGTTCCAGAACGAGGCCGAGGCGGTCGCCCGGCTCGACCATCCCCACATCGTGCCGATCTACGAGGTGGGAGAGCACGACGGCAAGCGCTATTTCTCGATGAAGCTGATCGGCGGCCCGTGCCTGAGCCGGACGCTCTCTTCGTACACCGCAAACCCGCAAAACGCCGCAAAGCTCATGGTCACGATCGCGGAGGCCGTTCACCACGCCCACCAGCGCGGCATCCTCCACCGTGACCTCAAGCCCTCGAACATCCTCCTGGACGAGCAAGGCCAACCGCATGTGAGCGACTTCGGCCTGGCGAAGCAGGTCGAGGGCGATGGCAGCCTGACCGAGTCGGGCGCCGTCCTCGGCACGCCGGCCTACATGGCTCCCGAGCAGGCCGCCGGGAGCAAAAGGCTGGTGACGACCCTGAGCGACGTCTACGGACTGGGAGCGATCCTGTACGCTCTGCTCACCGGTAAGCCGCCATTCGGTGGCGACTCGGTCATGGAGACGCTCGACCGGGTGCGCCAGCAGCAGCCGGTTCCTCCCTCCAGACTCAATCCGAAGGTTCCCCGAGATCTCGAGATCATCTGCCTGAAGTGCCTGGATAAGGACCCGCAGCGGCGCTACCCGTCCGCGGAGGCGTTGGCCGCCGAGCTTCGGCGGTTCCTGGGCGGAGAGCCCATCCAGGCACGGCCAGTGAGCGCGCT
The DNA here is from genome assembly GCA_963779785.1 of uncultured Planctomycetota bacterium. GTDB lineage: Bacteria > Planctomycetota > Planctomycetia > Isosphaerales > Isosphaeraceae > CAVRFS01. Next base: position 33,630 of record CAWAAW010000016.1, on the reverse strand, counting down.
CGAGAAGGGCTGGCGGTGGTGCCGCCGGCGTCCGGTGATTGCGGGGCTGACGGCGGCGTTGGTGGTGGCGGTTCTGGGGGGGCTGATCGGTACCAGTCTGGGGTTGCTGGCCGCGCTCCATGCTCGTCAAGACGCCCTCAACCGCGAGCAAGACGCCCTCAAGGCCCAGGCCAAGGAAAGGGAGCAGACCGAGCTGGCCGAGCAACGTCTGTACGACGCCCGGATGAATCTCGTCCAGCGGTACTGGGAGGACCATCACGGCGAACTCTTGCAGCAAGGGCTCGATCGAGCAGCTTCCGGCCAACCAGGGCGGCATCGATCGCCGAGGTTTCGAGTGGTTCTACTGGCAACGAAAGATCTGCTCGGGCCACATCACCCTCAAGGGCATACGCGACGTTGTCATGAGCGTGGCGTTCAGCCCCGACGGCAAGCGGCTCGCCTCCGCCAGTCGGGATGGGACGGTGAAGGTGTGGGACGCCCGGCCGTTGGACGCGGAACCTGCGAATTCGGGCCCGACCTCCCGTTGAGGGAATCTGTCGGCCGTCCACCGGTTTAGAATCTGGAGTTATGACAGATCCTTTCGCTACCCCGCGAGTCGTCAGAAACGGCCGTTCGTACCGGCTGATTGCGCGTCCGGTGCGTGTGATGACGTCTCGCGGCGAGAGGCCGTGGTAACGGTTGAAAAGTTGTGCGAAATCCGACCGGCCGCGTAAGCCGCCTGCGGACCTCGATCGGATGATTGATTTGGCCCGGACGCCCGGATCAAGCCGCGGCGGGGTCGGTTTGCATCATCCCGAAAATGTTGTCGTTGGGTCCTTTGCGTAGCAGAGCCAGCCGATCCCTGGCACCGGCATGAGCGGAAGAGCGACCGTGCCGCCCAGTTCCACGGCTCGGTCAAGCCAACTTGGCGGATTCGACGTCGATGGTGCAGACAAAGGCGTTCACCGCTTGCATCGGCACAGGGGCATCCCCATGGCGACGGAGCAGTCCTCCGTCGATCCCCGGTTTCTCGGCGGGGCCAGTACGGATCACCCAGTATTCCATCGGGCCATCCCACTTCTGGAACGTCCAACCGAATAAGCCGCTATAGAACGAGATGAGCCGATCGGGGTCGGTCGCGTGAATCTCGAAATGGACGACTCGTGACATCCTGAATTACCCTCTAACAGTCGAGAAGCGTTAATCCTACCTGGAATCGACGCCCGGCCATAATCTCTTGTACTGACCGATTGGTCAAGAACGCGACGCTGCTTACTCGAAGCCGTCGCCATTCGGCGTGTATTGTCGAACAACATAGTGTACTAAATAACAGTATTTGGCAAACTCTCTTTGAAGATTAAGGCCGACACGAACAACGCTTTCAGCACGCGGCTCCGGACCAACACCTCCGTGGCGCGGTCCAACCGCATGATTCGTTTAGGCGAACGGCAGGAGTTAGGTTACCCGGGATCCGGTCGACCCATACTAACCCGACGTGTTAGCGAGGAGCGGCGGCCTTGGCCGGTGCACTTGCTGTGCCCCATAAAACCCGTCTTGCGCGTCGGGCTAATATTGCCGGTCTCCTCGACACCACTCTCCTCGGGGAACTTTCGGCCGGCCGGTCACCTAAGCCGAAGGCATGAGAAAGTCGCGGTTGTAACGCTCGCCCCGATTATCCAGGCGCCCAGCCGTAAGCACATGGTAAATCACTGTATATGGCAATACTCCGCCACGGATCGCTTTATGCGGATTAGTCGGGCGCCGGAGCATAACTCGATGTGGACATTCAACATACGTTAGATTGTTAAACTGGGCCGGTTATGCAGGCGCCCATTTGTAATATGGTGGTGCTTCAAGAGTTACGACAAAATGTCCGATCGTGCCGGCAATGCAGGCGCCCAGCTCGAAGTTGATGATCTGCATAGAGTTAGAGCGATTCTTCGAACTTCCGATTATTCCGGCGCCCAAGCGGAACTCGAAGCTGCATTGCGAGATGTGGACGAATCCGTTTTTGCCGAGCGCCTTTTGGGCGCGCGGTCCCGAGTGCGCTGCGCTTCACGAGGCTTAGACGAGCGACACGCCCGTTTCCTGTGATGGGTAAGGCGACCGGCGGGAAATAAATGACCAGGGCGGCGCTTGTGGCCATACCAACCCGACGCGCAAGGAGGGGACCGGCGGTGTCACGCCCTGGCATCGGCCAGCGACCGTCGCTTGCACGTCGGTTTAGTGTGGCGACGCTCCGTAGTCCCGGTATCTATGCGATCGGTCGGAACCGATCGATCCTTGGGTAATTTCCACCCGCCGGTCGCCTTATTGAAGAAGTTGCGGTGCGAATGGTAGCGACGCGGGTGGCCGGTTATACTCCTTTGGCCGTGGGAGGCGTTCCTTGTCCGCGGCGGCGAGGCGCTTCTTGCGTCATCGGTGCGGCGGGATGGCCGCGCTCCTCGTCGCGGTTCCCTTGAGATTGGTTGCGATGACCGGACTGGATCTGGAATCGTTCCTGCTCTTGATTCGAGCCGACCTGAGCACCTGGGCGTTCCTGGGCCTGGCAACCTTGGGACTTGCGTTCCTGGCCTGGTCGTGTTGGGGTTCGCGACGTGCACTCCGGAAATGCCTCGTGTTGTCGCTGGCCGCCCATCTGGGACTGGTCTTGTACGGGAGCACGGTGCCCGCGGTCATGTGGGCGGTCAACCCGGATCGACGAGACGCGACGAGCCGAGCGCATGTTCGAGAGATTCGAGTCGCGCCTGCTCGTCGAGTCGGCACAGCCCTCAGGGAAGGAATCGTCGGTACTGAATGCCGCTACGCGACTGGCTGACGATCGTCAGACGCTGACGAACGAGCCCGAACTGGGATCTCGCTGCGGGCCGCTCGGTCTCGAAGACAAGCGCGCTGCGCATCGATCGCCCGAAGTTTGAGCAGCGAGCCGACGTCGACCCCGAGTCCGAACCGCATTTCGCCGGCCCGATTGCGTTGCCGCCCGCCACGCCGAGCCGGTCGCGGGCATCCGCCGGAAACCGCACCGCTGAATCCACTGACGAGTCGATCATCAAGAACGTCGCCAACGCCCCGTCACCGACGCCCTTGCCGCCGATCATGGATGAAGTGGAACGGACGACACCGCCTTCTCCGACTCCGGTCACCGAGAAGGAGGCGCCGCGTCCTCGGGACTTCATCCTTCAGACTGACAGGAGGCTTCGACCCCAATCGATCGGTGCCAAAGGAGCAAGATCGACCAAGGCTTGGCGGAATGCGCTTTCTGAGACCTGTAGGCACCCGAGGCGAGTCCAGCCAAAACCCGAACGAGTACCGGTGCCGATACGGCGACGACCGAAGACGGGCCGGGGATCGATCTCACGCGCCGGCGGAGGACGCGCCTCGGACTTTCAGGACCCGATTCCTTCGGCGAGGGCGACGCCCAAGGCAGCCAGGGTGCCTGGCTACGGCTTCCGGCCTGGCTGCGCTCGGCGATCGCGGGGGAGGCCGATCTCGCGCGGATATCCCCAAGGTCTACCAGCCGAGACTCGATCCCGACCGCTTTTCTCGTGCACAACGCATCGGTGCGAGTGCCGCCAGCGAGCGGGCCGTCGAGCGGGCGCTCGACTGGTTGTCCCGACACCAAGATCGCGAAGACGGCCGTTGGGATGGCGGGATCGCCCGCTACCAGGATGGGACGCCGGTCAAGGGAGACGATAACTTCACGGTGCACTGCCCGCCGGGCGAGACCTGCTTCGGCGAGTGCGCGTATTGGGAAGCCGATACCGCCTTGACGGGATTGGCCTTGCTGACCTATCTGGGGGCCGGCTACACCCACATCGAGGGTCGTTACGCCGAGACCGTAGAAAAAGGGCTCGATTTCCTGATCGAGCAACAAAAGCCGGACGGAGACCTGCGCGGCCAGAGCCGGGTCGTCGGCATGTATTGCCACGCGATGGCCACGCTGGCTCTCTGCGAAGCCTATGCACTCACCGGCGATGAACGCTTGCGAGGTCCCGCGGAGCGGGCGGTGGCGTTTCTGTCCGCGGTCGCGCCCGCGATGGGCTGGCCTGGCGGTATGCGCCGGGCGCTCCGGTCGGCGACACGAGCATCCTGGGCTGGATCGTCATGGGGCTGAAATCGGCCAAGGAAGTTGGCATTCCCATCCCGGATGAACTCTCGATTGCGACAAGGCACGCTACTCTGGCTGGACAAGGTTGCGACAGGCCCGTCCAAGGGATTGGCGTGCTATCAGCCCGGGGACCCGGAAACCCCCACGATGACCGCCGAGGCCTGGGTCTGCCGCCAATTCCTGGGGGTGGGCGGCCCAGGTCCCGCCAGCACGGAGGCCGCCGACTTTCTGCTCCGCAATGACTCGGACCGGGGACCCTCCAATTTTTACTACTGGTACTACGCGACTCTCGCACTCTATCAACACGGCGGCGAACCCTGGTCAAATGGAATGCCAAGATCCGCGACCGGATCGTCAGACTTCAACGCGGCTCGGGTCACCAGATTGGAAGCTGGGACCCCGATGGTAGTCTCTACGGGACCAAAGGAGGCCGGATCTATTGCACAACCCTGGCGGCGTTGACGCTGGAGGTCTACTACCGCTACTTGCGGCTTTATGATGAGCCGAAGATCCCGCTCGAAGCCAGCCGAACCCCAGATCTTCAACCGGGGAGTCGCGATCTCGATCGTTCTCCTCCTGGCGAAGCCAACCACCAATCCCGAGGATCAATGAATGCCGGGGACCGTCCTTGTCAGAAGATCGGCGCAGGTGCGTTCAGTTCTCCCGGCTTCAAGCGTACTACCGTCACTTTTCCGCCAGTGCCTTTTCGATCGTGCTGGTGACGGTCTCGGTCGAGAAGTCTTTACTTGGGCTGGAACCGCGCGATCACCTCACCCTTCCGGTTCACGACGAACTTGGTAAAGTTCCAGGGGATCTGGCCGGCGAACTTGGCGTTGGTTGACTCGCTCGTGAGGAAATCGTAGAGCGGATGAATCCCCTTCCCCTTGACGACGATCTTCGAGAAAAGCGGAAAACTGACCTTATACTTCGTCGAGCAGAACGCCTTGATCTCTTCGTTGCTGCCCGGTTCCTGAGCGCCAAACTCGTTCGCCGGGAAAGCCAGGACTTCAAATCCTTGGCCTTTGTATTTCTCGTAGATCGCCTCGAGATCCTTGTACTGCGGCGTCAAACCACATTGGCTGGCCGTATTGACGATCATGAGAACCTTGCCGTGATAGGTGGACAAGTCCACATCCTTGCCATCGATATCCTTGACGTGAAAATCAAGAACCGAAGTCGGTTTCTTGGCGGAATCGTCGGCCGAAACAACCGAGAGCGGAGCCAGAGCCAGCAGGGCGGCCAATCCTGAGAGGGAAGCCAGAACGCACAACCGATTGAACACAGTGGGGTCCTTTTACGTGAGGATGTTGGGGCGGGAAAACAAAGCCAGCGTCATCGGCGTCGAATCCACACCGATGAGCCGAGCGGAACTTACAAAAAACCTGTGAAAGCAGGGTTTGCAAGGCACGATACTTTCATGATGCAGTCGCGAGTCCGGAAATTCAAGAGTCGGGACTCACTAATCGTATTCGAGACCCTTCGTGAAAGGGTTCCGACGAACACGGGGCGTCTACTCGCCAGGTCGATGTCCGTGACGCCACGATGTCACCAATGCGAGCAAGGAGTCATGGGCGTGATCTTTGAATCCTTCACGGCCAGTGCGGTCCGAGCCTTGGAGCGAGCCGACGAGTTGGCGCAGATTGCGGGGCTCGGCCTTGGTCGAGCCGCTCGATTTGCTGGCCGCACTGGCGGTTGAGTCGGAGAGCCGGGCGGTGGATCTGATGGTGGAATGCGGAGTCGACATGGCCCAGCTTCGGACGGCACTGAGCTTGGAAGTGTTGGAGAGCTTGACGGAGCCGGATGGAAGCCGAGGTCCGGCCGACATCATCATCGAACCCATCCTCCCTGAAACATTTGCCGCTTTCACCCTTCATGCGGGCAGTCTTGAGTGAGGCCACGATCCAGGCGAGGGCGGTCGACCGCAAACGAGAGGTCGGCACCGAGCATCTCCTGGCGGGCCTGCTTTCGTCTCCAGGGCCGGCCGCGGAGTTGCTGATGGCGGTCGGCCTGGACCTTGAGCCGTTGCGCGAGCGGCTGTCGGAAGCCGTCGAGGTCGACTCGAGCCCGCTCCCGCTGGCCGAAGGCATTCCGCCCTTGGATCTGGCCGAGGCGGGAGGGGGCGTTGATCTGGGACGGATCCTCGACGCCTCGGCCAACCGCGCGCGCGAGGGATTGCGGGTCGTGGAAGATTACGTCCGCTTCGTGCTCGACGATCCCGGGCTCACCCGACGACTCAAGGAAGTCCGCCACCGGCTCTCCGAGGCGGAGCGAGGGCTCGACGCCGACCTGCTGCTCGGTTCGCGCGACACTCGCGAAGACGTCGGCACCCACATCATGACGGCGACCGAACAGATCCGCGAGAATCCTCGGGCCGTGCTGGCGGCGAACTTCAAGCGAATCGCCGAAGCCCTGAGGTCGCTCGAGGAATACAGCAAGCTGGTCGACGTCTGGCTGGCGGGGCGGTTCGAAGTCTTGCGATACGACCTCTACACACTTGAGAAACTGGTGATGACCGCCGTGGCCGCGCACCGAAGTCTGGGCGACGCCACGCTGATGGTTCTCGCCGGCGGTTTGCCGACCATGGGCGATCTGACCTGGGTTGTCGGCGAAGCCCTGGCCGGAGGAGCCGACGTGATCCAACTTCGCGAGAAAGGACTTGCCGACCGAGAGCTGCTCCGTCGGGCCCGCGAAGTTCGAATCCTGACGGCTCAGGCCCGCGTCCCCTTGATTCTGAACGACCGAGTGGACCTGGCCCGCCTGGCGTCCTGCGATGGCGTCCAGCTTGGCCAGGACGACCTGTCCGTCCGCGACGCACGACGAATCATCGGCCCGACCGCGCTCATCGGAGTCTCGACCCACGACCGCGCGCAACTCGACGCCGCGATCCTCTCGGGTGCCAGCTATCTCGGCGTCGGACCCGTCTTCCCCAGCCCGACCAAGGAATTCTCCGAGCCCGAGCTGGCGGGACTGGCCTACGTCCGCCTGGCCGCCGAGTCGACCTCACTTCCGTGGTTTGCGATCGGCGGGATCAACGAGGAGAATGTCGAACGAGTGCTCGAAGCGGGCGCGACCCGGATCGCCGTCAGCGCGGCGGTCATTCGTGCCGATCACCCGCGCCGTGCGGTCGCCCGGCTCAAAGCCATCCTCAACGGCGAAGTACCCGGCGAGGATCGCGATTAATCGTGCTTGGCGTATCGATCGACGCGCGGTCATTTCAAGCTCGGCTGGCCTGGAGTGCTTCGTGGGCGGCCTGGATCGTTTGATCGATGTCGTCCTCGGTGTGCGCGGTCGAGACGAAGGCCGCTTCGAACTGGCTGCAGGGCAAATAGACGCCGCGAGCGAGCATCTCCCAGAAGATAGCGGGCGAACAGCCGGGTGTCGCTGCGTCGGCGTCGTCGTAATCGTGAACGGGGCCGTCGTGGAAGAACAGAGTCAGCATGCTGCCGACCCGCTGGACGACGTGCGGCACACCGGCGTCGGTGGCCGCTCGATCGAGTCCTTCAGCCAGCCGGGCCGGACAGCGCCTCGAGGCGCTCGTAGAGGTCTCCGTTCGCGAAGCAGGCGCAGAGCGTGGTCAAGCCCGGCGGCCATGGCCAGGGGATTGCCCGACAGCGTGCCGGCCTGGTAGATCGGGACCGACCGGCGAGACCTGGTCCATGATCGCGGCCGAGCTCCCGTAGGCCGCGGCGGGCAGGCCGCCGCCGATGACCTTGCCCAGAGCCGTCATGTCGGGCGTGATTCCGTAAAGTTCCTGCGCCCCGCCGTAGGCGACGCGAAAGCCGGTCATCACCTCGTCGAAGACGAGCAAGGTCCCGCGCTTTCGCGGTCATCTCGCGCAATGCGGCCAGATATCCCGGCCGGGGCGGCACCAGCCCCATGTTGCCGGCGATCGGCTCGAGCAAGACCGCCGCGACCTGACCTGGGAAACCGAGTCAAGGATGTCGGCGACGGCTGCCGCGTCATTGAACGGGCAGAGGATCGTATCTTGCAGCGGCCCCCTCGGTCACGCCGGGGCTGTTCGGCGTCCCGAGCGTCGTGGCGGCCGAGCCGGCCTGGACCAGCAGGGCGTCGATATGCCCGTGATAGTGCCCGGCCATCTTGATGATCTTGGACCGGCCGGTCACACCGCGGGCCACCCGCACCGCCGACATCGCCGCCTCGGTCCCCGACGAGACGAATCGGACCTTCTCGATCGAGGGAACGGCCGCCACCACCACCTCGGCGATCTCGATCTCGCGCACCGTGGGTGCACCGAAGCTCGATCCCAGCTCCAGCGCGGCGGCGACCGCGCCGCGACACTCGGGATGCGCATGACCCAGAATCATCGGGCCCCACGAACCAATATAATCAATGTACGAGTGACCATCGATATCGTAGAGGTATGCGCCTTTCGCCCGAGCAATGAACGGCGGCTAGCCGCCAACAGCCCCAAACGCCCGCGCCGGGCTGTTGACGCCCCCCGGGATCACGCGATTGGCACGGCGAAGGCCGTCGCGGCTCAGGGGAAGTTGAAAATCGGGCCGGGAAAGGGCGGGTGTCGGCGTGTCCATCGTCTTTGACGTCACCTCTTTGTTTCGATCGATCGTCGAGTGAGCACTCGTTTACGAGACACCGGCAACTCAAGCCAAGTCCGAGGGTTCCTTCCGAAGTAATCCTTTGACGTGGCGTCGAACAGCTTGCGCACGGAGACTCCCCGGAGATCGAGGTTGTCGTCAACCTTGTCGCAACCACTTCGCCACGTCGGGCGCATGGTACGTCAGGATCATATCGGCGCCGGCTCGCTTGATTCCGGTCAGCGTTTCGAGCACGATCCGGCGTTCGTCGATCCACCCGTTGGCGGCGGCGGCCTTGATCATGGCGTACTCGCCGGAAACGTTGTAGGCCGCCACGGGAACGCCGTAGGTCTCCTTGACGCGCCGAACGATGTCGAGGTACGCCAGGGCGGGCTTGACCATGACGATGTCGGCCCCTTCGGCCAGGTCGAGGGCGACTTCGCGGAGTGCCTCATCGGCGTTGGCCGGGTCCATCTGGTAGCTGCGGCGGTCACCGAAGCTGGGCGCGCTCTCGGCCGCGTCGCGGAATGGTCCGTAATAGCCGCTGGCAAACTTGGCGGAATACGCCATGATCGGCAGGTGGCGTGAAGCCCGAGGCGTCGAGCTCGCGACGGATTGCCTGGACCATCCCGTCCATCATGCCGGAGGGGGCGATCATGTCCGCGCCGGCACGAGCGTGGCTGACCGCCTGGCGGGCCAGGAGCGGCAGAGTCGCATCGTTATCGACATCGACCCGGCCGCCGACCTCGCTCAGCGGGCCGCAGTGGCCGTGGTCGGTGTACTCGCAGAAGCAAAGGTCGGTGATCACCAGCAGATCCGGCGCAACCCGCTTGGAGACGCGGATCGCCTCCTGGACGATTCCGTCGTCGCGAGTGGCGGCCGAACCGTGGGCATCCTTGTGCTCGGGGATTCCGAACAGGATGATCGCGGGGATTCCCAGCTCGGACGTTTCCGCGACGACTTCGCCCAGCCGGTCGAGCGAAAGCTGGTACTGACCCGGCATCGATGGGATCTCGCGCCTCAGGTTCTTGCCGTGATAAACAAACAGCGGGTAGATCAGATCGTCGACGGCCAGATGCGTCTCGCGGACCATCGCGCGAAGCCGGGGATGGCCGCGGAGCCGTCGTGGCCGATGAAGGGGATAACCGGCGGCGGGCTGGAAGGTCATCGCGTAACTCCGGATCTGAGTGGCGGTGCGGAGAGTGTCGAGCGATCGAAGAAGTCGACAGGCAGCCGGCCATCTCGACCCGGGTCGAGCTGGACCCGGCGCCTTGACGAGTCGTCTCCGGTTAATGGCCGCGTTTGTGGGTCGGAGCGGGCGGCGGCAGCAGTCGGATCTCACTGTTGTTGGCGTCGAAGCACTCGATTCTCAGGAATTCGGCCGGGGAGCTCTGCTCGAAGCCGACCTGAATCGTCATGTTGCATTCGGACTCGATCCTGGCGATCTCCTTCCGTTTGCGGTTGCACAAGTAGGTGGCCACGCTGCGGATTGACGGAGATCGCGATCCGGCGGATTTCCTCGCGGTGGGTGGCGAGTGCCAGGAGCCGCATGACGTCGATGGCCATGCTCTCGACGGTCTTGGCGACGCCCGCGCCGCCGCAATGAGAACAGTCCTCGTAAATCGAGCGTTTCAGGCTGGGGCGGATCCGCTGGCGAGTCATCTCGATCAAGCCGAACGCGCTCATGCGAAGGACCTTGGTTCGAGCCCGGTCACGCTGGATGGCCTCGCGCAATGCTCGCTCCACGCCGCGACGATGACGCTCTTCACGCATGTCGATGAAATCGTTGACGATCACGCCACCCAGGTCGCGGAGCCGGAGTTGACGGGCGATCTCCTTGGCCGCCCGCAAGTTCATTTCATACGCGGTTCGCTCGGCATCGTCCTCGACCCGGAAATTACCCGAGTTGACGTCGATCGCCACCAGGGCCTCGGTCTGGTCGATCACGATCGAGCCTCCTTCCGGAAGGGGCACGTGCCGGCGCTGGATCTTGGCGATCTCTTCCTCGATTCCGTACTTGTGAAAAAGTGGCACCTTTTCATCATAGAGCTTGAGGCGATTGACGAACCGGGGCATGACGACCTTGAGGAAGTCCTGCGCCCGCTCGAACGCCGACGGCTCGTCGATCCAGATTGTATCGATTTCCGAGGTGAAGATATCGCGGATGGTCCGGATGATCATGTCCGATTCCTGATAGATCGGAGTCGGCGCCTTGGACTTCTTGATCCGGCGGAGGATGACCTTCCAGAGCCGGAGCAGATAGGCGAGATCGCGGGCCAGCTCGCGCTTGGTCCGTTCCAGACCCGCGGTCCTGACGATGAAACCCAGTCCCTTGGGAGGGTTTAGCTCGTGCATGATCTCGCGGAGCTTGCGGCGCTGCCATTCGTCGACGATTTTGCGCGAGACGCCGACGCGGTTCAACCCGGGCATGAGTACGAGGTAGCGGCCGGGGATGCTGATGTAGGTCGACAAGGTCGGCCCCTTGGTGCCGATGCTTTCCTTGATGACCTGGACCAGCACCTCGTCGCCGCGGCGGAAGATCTCCTGGATCGGCGGTTTGACCAAGCCGCGACCGCGAATGGGACGCCCGCCTCGTGCCGGCTCGTCGCCGCGACGGCCCGCGGGTTCGGCCGGTCCTCGAAGGCCCATCTCGCGCTCGAGCTCCTCGATCTCCTCGATCTCCTTGCGGATCTCCTGCTCGAGCTCGAGGTCGATCTCTTCCTCGACGACCACGGGCCGCTCGTCGACGAGTTCGTCACCAATGAAATCATCGTCGTAGTGCGTCATCGCGTCGTCCGATCTCCTCCAGGTCGAGTTCATCCAGATCGCCGGCGAGGCTGGGGTCGAGGTTGCGCGCCGACGGATCTCGAGGGCGGAGCGGCCGTTGAGAATTCGTCGGTAATCGGACTCGAGCTCGTCGGCGGGACGGGATGGCACGGCTCGAATTTGGCGGGGCCGCGTTCGGGCTCCCGCCGGCGCCCGCGACGGCGACGACGACGACGGCCGTCGTTCTTGGTCGGACCGCCAGGGCCGGCGGGACCCGCGTCGCCGAGAAATCCCGGTTCATCCTCTTCGGCGACTTCCGGAGCACCGGCGTCGATTTCATCTTCCAACTCGGGTTCGATGTCGCGTTCCGGCCACTCCGGGCCGGAGGGGAAGAGTTCCGCGCCGAACGTTGAGTCAGCGGACCGCAGTCGCTCGCGACGCGGGACGTAACCGGGCTCGCCCGCCCGATCATGAGGGCGTACGCGGTCGCGATCGCGACCGGGTTCGGGTGGTTCCGGCGTGCGTCTCCGTTCGGAGTCGGCGGGTCGCTCGGGCACGACCGGCCGGCCGCGGTCGATCTCGAAATCGCTCGGGGCCGGATATCCACGCGCCGGACGCACGGTGCCTTGGTCCGGAGCGGGTGGAAGGTCGAGCGGCCGGCCCTCCTCACCACCACGCGATCGGATGGCGGCACGGCCGCCGCGACGCCTCGGCGGCTCGTCAATTCGAGAGGCCGCTCCGATGTCAAGGTCCCCTTGGACGTCGTCAGGGCCGATCCCCGGTACGGACCCCGGACTGAGAGGCTTGTCCCGATCGGGCGGCGTCATCGGCCGCGGCCGGCCTTGCGGAGGCGACGGACGCCCCCGTCCTCGCCCCTTTCTCGGATCTCGCTCTCGGCTCTCGTCCTCGCCCTCTGGATGGCTCGAACAGAGGGTCTACAGCCTCCTCGAGCGGTCGTTGGCTCTCCCTGGGTTCACGAAGAGACGGCGGTGGGACGCGGGCTCCCCCGCGCTCCTGACCGTGCATTTCCCCGGGACCAGTCGGAGGAGCCGGTACCGCTGGGATTCGCGACCGCTGAGTCCTGCTGGGAGGTAGATCGGGATCGACCGGCTCGACCCGCCAGTATTCTCTCCCTCGCGGTTCAATCACCTCCTCGACGTGGGGTTCGTGTTCGATAACCCGTTCTGGCGTCCCACCGAATTTGATCTCCAGGTCGCGCTGCCGGCTGATTTCCTGGTCCCAGTCCGGCACCTCGGGCTCGGTCCAGGCGGGTGCGGAAGATGTAGGTGTCTGTGTTTCCGTTTCGTGATGTGACATGGCCAGCTCGTCCGCGATTGGCGGCCGCGCTGGCAGCGGTGACGTCGGTGTTGATAGGGGCGGCAAGTCCGTCGGGTCGACCAATCCTTCACCGAACCGGCGCGGGGGTGGTTCGGAACGATCGCGGCGGCCTCGGATCGACATGTCGGGGCGCTCGCGTCCGCGATCCTTATCTCGATCTCGGTCGCGCTGGGGTTCTCGTCCCTTCTCTCGCGGCCGCTCTTCGAGCCGAGGCGGGCGGCCGGCGGCAGCGCGCTGGCGGTTCGCTCGCGTCGGTGGGAGGCGACGGCCGGCGATCATCGCGACCTCGGCCTCGGCTCCCGGTCCCGTCGAGGGTCCCGCTTGCGGTCGCGCTCACGGTCGCGTGGGCTCGGTGCCGGCGCGGGCTCGTCGTGTCCGGCCTGAATTGCGATCGAAGTACTGCGCCTCCACGTCCGACACATGGAGGAAGCCATTGCGACCGACTGAAAAGTCGACGAAGGCCGCCTGGATGGCCGGTTCGAGGTTGACGACTCTCCCTTTGTAAATGTTGCCCGTGTAGCTCTCGTGACTGGTGCGTTCCACGTACAGTTCTTCGAGAACACCATCCTCGATGATGGCGATGCGGCATTCCTCGGGCTGAAGCACGTTGATCAGCATTTCCTTCTTCATGCGGTCTCTTTCCGGGACTTGCGCCGACGAATCGGCGTCGGTGTTCGGTTTAGGATTAGATCGAGTTCCGCTGGGCTCTCGTCGTGGAATCCGGCTTCGGTCCGCCGTTCTGTTCCAGGCTGGGGGCCGGCTGGAGCATGGTCACCGTCAGGTTCGGATTCACAGAAGCGACTCACGTCTCCTCTTTCCAGTCGAGAGACCCATGGCACGATCACGTCATGATTCAAGATCGATGTTAATTCGAGTGAGAACTGCCCCGCGGTCCAGAAGGTCGCGAAGCGCAAGCGCCTCGAGCAGTTCTTCCGGACGCGCGGAGCCTTCGGGGGATACCTTCAAACGAAAACGCAGCAGACCCTCGGTCGTCAGCTCGGCCTCCACCACTTGAGTGCGCAAGTCGATAGTTCACGTCGCGATTGGGCCTGTGCCGGGTCATCGGCCAGCTCGTACAGGCCAGTAGTGACTCGAGATGAGACAGCGCCACCTCGCGGCGCTCAGCGACGACCGGAAACGAGTACTCCACCGTCCGGGGGTGGGGAGGAGGTGCGTTTGGCGGCAACGCGTGAGCATCCTTCCAATCGAAGCCGGGTGGGGCCACGGCCCTCAGACGGCCCACGATGTCGGACAAATCCAAAGGTTCCGAGAGCTCCAGATCCACAACCTCGCGCAGCCCCTCGATCCCCAGCCCCAGGGCCAGAGCGAAGGTGATCTTGGGACGCGGGTTGAACCCTTGACTCATCGCAATCGGAAATTCGGCGCGGCGCAACATCCGTTCCAGACAGCGCATGAGGTCATGATGGCTGACGAGACGGAGGTCGCCGCACTTGGCGAATCGGAGACGAACCTTGCTAGCTTTTGTCATATCCCACGGACGCGCACGCCACTCCGAACCTCAACGCCACGGGAGGAGCCGGTCCATCTTCGGTCCACGCTTCGCGTTTGAGAGCATGAACCCCTCTCCCGCAACCAGTCCTTGGCCCTTTCGAAATGATCAGCCGGCAAGGGCCTTTCTGCAATCGAGAAGACGCGGAACGAGTCACTCCGAGTCCTGCCGTTGCATCAATGTCTGACTCTGGACCTTTATCATCATCGAAGATGTGAACCCTGGATGCACCACCTGGATGCGGCTTTCAGCCAACCAGCCCTTGGACCTGCTTACCATCCTGCGCCGCGGATCGCGACGGATCAATGACCTTGACGGGATCAAGAGACCCGTTGCATTTCTCCGGCAAGACCGAGCAGAGCGAGCTCTCGAGCAATTCGACCACGTCTTGAGCCTTGGTGAGGCGAAGCGCCTGGGCGGCAACGGCCCGCGCGGTCTCCATGGAAATACCTCGAATCACGCGCTTGATTTCGGGCAATTGGTGCGGGGGCATGCTCAACTGCCTCAAGCCCAATCCCAAGAGGAGCATCGTGTACAGCGGTTCTCCACCCATCGTGCCGCACACACTGACCTCGATCCGCTCGTTCCGGGCCGCTTCGACCACCATCGCGATCAAGCGGAGAACCGCCGGATCGGCGGCACAGTACAAGTCGGCGACCGTTTCGTTGGTCCGATCGACGGCCAGCGTGTACTGGATCAAATCGTTAGTACCAATTGAGAAAAAATCCACCTCCTTTGCCAGATGATCGGCAATCAGAGCGGCGGCCGGCACTTCGACCATGATGCCGACTGGCACTTTTTCACCGATCGGGTGCCCCTCGACGCCGGAGCTCGGCGGCCACGTCGTTGAGGATTGTCCGAGCATCGATCAGTTCGCCCCGAGTCGACACCAGGGGGAACAGGATTCGGACCTCACCCAAAGCGCTCGCCCGCAAAAGGGCGCGGAGTTGAGGCCGGAAAAGATCCGGATCACGGAGCGACAGCCGCAAGCTTCGCAACCCCAGAGCCGGATTGGACTCGAGATAGCCTGCCTTGCGGTAGGTCATCACCTTGTCGGCACCCAAATCCAGCGTCCGGATCGTGATCGGCCGGCCGAGCATCGAACGTACGATCGCGGCATAAGCTTGGAACTGCTCTTCTTCACTCGGCGGAGTTTCCGCGCTCAAGAACAAGAATTCGGTTCGGAACAGGCCGACTCCGACGGCGCCGCGGTCCAGACAAACCTCGACTTCGCCGCCGAATTCGATGTTGCCCCAGAGCTCGACTCCCTCGCCATCCAACGTCTGGGCAGGCAGATCGGCTTGCTGCATGAGAACTTGAAAGCGAGCCGATCGCTCGTTGCTCGTGTTGCGGTAGCGGTCCTGGGCTTCGAGGTCTGGATTGAGGACGACCAGGCCCTCGTCACCGTCAATAATCGCCATCCGGCATTGGAGGGCCCGATCGAGGAACTTGCCCAATCCCACCACGGCCGGAATCTCCAGCGCCGCCGCCACGATCGCTGTATGACTGGCGCGGCCCCCCGCCTCGGTGGCAAAGCCTCGGATTCGCGCAGGGTCAAGGCCAGCCGCTTCACTCGGGGTCAGGTCATGTGCCAGCACGACCGTCGGTGCCACCAGGTCGTCCTGGAACGATCGCGGCGAGCGTCCGATCAAGATGGCTCAAGATCCGGGACTCGATGTCGCGGACGTCGGCGGCGCGGGCCGCCAAGTACGAGTCGGCGAGTCGTTCCAGACGGACTGCATACCCCTCGAGCACATCAAGGACGGCGTGTTCCGCACAGACTTGATCTTGCTCGATCAGCTTGCGAGCGTCGCGGCGCAAGCTCGGGTCGGTGATCATCCGGCAGTGCGCCGCCAGGATGTCGGCGTACTGCGGTCCGAGCCGGGAGCGTGCTTCGGCCTCGGCCAGGCTAGCCTCGATCAGAGCGGCCTCGAACGCGTGATCGAGCCGGTCCAGCTCGCAAGGGACCGCGTCAATCACGATCGTGCGGGGCGGCAACCGTTGACCACTGTTGTCAAGCACGACCACGGGGCCGATCGCGATACCGGGACTGACGGCCAGTCCATGCAGGATCTCCATCGGCATCGTGCGATGGGACGCGCCGTCTTGCCCGGCTTCCCATGTCAACGCGCGAGCCATTGGCTCGAGAATCGGCACCGGTGGACTCGGGGTGTGGGACGACGTGCGTCGAGGGCCGCGCTGGTCGGGGATTTCGCAGTCCCTCGTGTTCATGGGGCCGGCTCCGTTACAGCCGAGGCCTCGCCTGAGTCACCATTCTCCTGCTCATGGAACCGAGCCGAGATCAAACCTGCCAGTGCATCGACCGCCTCGACGGCGTCGGGCCCGCGGGCCTCTAAGTCCAGCAGCGTACCGCACTCGGCGGCCAGATTCATAAAGCCCATAATGCTTTTGCCGTTGATTTCGTTGCCGTTGTAATGCACTCGGATCTCAGCCTGAAAATTTAAAGCCATTTCGACGAATTTCTCGGCGGGCCGCAGATGCAGGCCGAGACTGTTCAAAACTTCGACTTGGCGACGTGCGATCGGCGTATCGGGGCTCATCGGCGGCTCGATTGGCGGGGGCCGGTCACAAGCGACCACCGGGTTGAACCAGAACTCATGCAAGCGTCCGGCGGGCTAGATCGGTTCTCTCGTTGTGTTCGTGGCAGCGCACCCTGATCACTGACGGAAAAAGGGCGAGCACGAGGGCACTTCGGCTGGGTCAGCGCAACGCAACCCACCAAACAAACAAAAACGATGGTTCCGACGGATCGCAAGCCCGCGTCCGACGACAAGAACTTGCGAGCCCGATGAACATCTGTCCCGGTGATAGGCCTGTCTGAAAGTCGTCCCCTTCTTGATTATTCAATGAGAGCCTTGGTCGGCCTCCTCCAAAACAGCGACGACGTTTTCTCGGGTCTGGGCCTGACGCAAGAAACCGACGAATCGCTCATCTTTCAGATGTCGGGAGATATTCTCCAAGGCTCTGAGATGGTCCCCAGGCTGATTTTGAGGCGAGACCAGCAGGAAAAAGATGTCGACGGGCTCGCCGTCCAAGGCCGCGAAGTCGACGCCGCGGCGCGACAACGCCACGGTTCCGATCAAGCGATGGAGTGTCGGATGGCGCGTGTGGGGAACCGCGACACCTTGGCCGATACCCGTCGATCCGAGTTCCTCGCGGCCCAGAATCGCCCGGATGACGCTCTCCAGATCATCATTGGCCAGCCGCCCAGCGCGGTGAAGGCTTCCGACCATCTCGCGGATCGCCTCTTCTTTGCCGGTGGCTTGCAGGTCAACAATGACCGCCTCTCGAACGACGAAATCCAATAACTTCATCCGCCCCTCCAACGACGGGCCGCCAATCGGATAGTGCAATGCCCGGCGTCCGACTCGATGTGGCGCCGTGCGATGGGTGATCGCCACCGCGACCCCGAGCTTGCGCGACATTGCGTCTGGCGGCGACTGCCGAGAGATGATCGGTTCACGGTCGGATCAGGGTTAGACCTCGTCGGGATCGGTTTGCGTCGCTTCAGGAGCCGGGTAATCCTCGGTCGACCGTGATGACAGACCGCCATGGGTGACATCGCCTTTGTGATGTTGGACCCTTTCCTTGTAACGGCGGAGTTGCTGCTCGATCTTGTGGACACATTGATCCATCGCCACCTCTGGAATCAACCCGGTTTCGTGCGCAACAAAGTCGTGCTTATGTTCGGCCGATACCAAGATTTCCACTTCCCAAGCATGTTTTCCTTGGTCCGCCGTCACTTCGATCGCCATCAGGCGACCGAAGTACTTGAGCAGTTTTTCGGCCTTATCGTGCAAGTATCGTTGTTGCTCGGAGCTCAACTCGCCGTGGCGAGTCGTGATCTCGATTTGCACCCAGGTGCTCCTTGCAAGATCGTCTTGTCATCCTTCGCCATCCACGGGCGAAAGCGACAGTTAAAATTAACCGCTTTCCTACCTTTTGGTCAAGCCACAACCGAACCAAACGTGGTCGATTCCCGAGCGATCGAGCGATCCAGGCCAACGCGCGCGACCCCAACCAAGTCGGTGGAGACTACCCGGATAACTCTATCTTCCGTATCGTAGTCGCACCTGTCCACGTAACCATCCGACGGGACCTACAGCACCGCAGGGTCGCCTATTTTAGCATTATATGATAAGGAGGCGCATGGACAACGTGTGGACCCAACGTTATGATCCGCTCGGGAACTGGATGGCGTCGACCTCGATAGCGGCCTTGCCCGTTTTGGTCCTTCTGGGTTTGTTGGTGTCGGGTCGAGCCACCGCGTGGAAGGCCGCGATGGCCGGGCTGGGGACCGCTTGCATCGTGGCAATCCTCGCATTGCGGATGCCGGCGACGATGGTTTTGGCCAGCGCCGGGGTCGGGGTCGTCTTTGCACTCTTCCGGATCATCTGGCTTATCGTGGCCGCGGTCTTCCTTTACGATATCACCGTCGCTACCGGCCAGTTCGAGGTCATGAAGGAGTCGGTGGCCCGGCTGTCGGCGGACCGTCGGTTACAGGCGGTGCTGGTCGCTTTCTGTTTTGGCGCGTTCATCGAAGGAGCTGCCGGCTTCGGTGCACCCGTGGCCATATCAGCGGCCTTTTTAGTGGGATTGGGATTTCAACCCTTCCAAGCGGCCTTGCTCTGCTTGATCGCGAATACGGCTCCCGTCGCCTGGGGAGGGATCGGCACCCCTATTCTGACTCTGAGCAAGGTGACCGGCCTGGATGTTCACGCCTTGAGTGCCACGTCCGGGAGGATCTTGCCGATCCTCTCGCTCATCATCCCTTTCTGGCTGGTTCGCACCATGGCGACCTGGCGGGAGACGCTGGCGGTCTGGCTCCCGCTCTCGGTCATCGGCGGCACATTCGCCTCGGTGCAGTTTCTCTGGTCAAACTACGTCGGTTTCGAGCTGGTCGACATTATCTCATCCGTCGCCAGCATGGTGGCGGGCGTGATCGTGATCCGCTTCTGGCGTCCCAAGGAGACCTGGCGCTTTGAGCGCGACATCGAGTTCAACAACGGCAACCCCCCGAAAGGACCGAAGCCGGATGAGCACCAATCCAACAGGCTGACCACCGGACGAGTTGCGCGGGCCTGGATGCCATTCGCTCTCTTGACCGTCACCGTCTTGATCTGGGGCATTCCGTCGATCAAGCCGTGGGGCACTCCCGCGGTCAAGGACTGGCTCGACCAGCAGCTCTCCTGGAAGCCCGAGCTTCCTTGGCTGCATCTCAAAGTGGTCAAGGGATTGGCGGTAACCGGACATGAGACCGCTTTGCCCGAGGATTACGAGAAGGCTCAGATCGACATCGTCCCCCTGTCGTCTACAGGAACCGCCGTGTTTGTGGCCGCGCTCGGAAGCGGCTTTTTGCTGGGACTCTCCACAACCGAGATGGCACGCCTCCTGGCCGGAACCGTCCGCAAAATGGTCCCAGCGATCGCCGCGATTCTTTCAATGCTCGCCCTTGGCTTCGTGACCAAGTACTCGGGCATGGACGCGATCCTTGGACTGGCGTTCACTCGGACCGGACCGCTTCTCTACCCGATCTTTGGCACGTTACTCGGCTGGATCGGCGTCGCTCTGACGGGATCCGACACCTCGAGCAACGTCCTGTTCGGCAACCTTCAAAAAATTACGGCGCTCAAATTGGGACTCAATCCTGTCCTCATGGCTTCGGCCAACACCACTGGCGGCGTGATGGGCAAGATGATCGACGCTCAGTCAATCGTGGTCGCCGCGGCGGCCACCGGAGAGGGGGGACACGAAGGGGCCTTGCTTCGCGCGATCCTCGGGCACAGCATCCTGCTGGCGCTCCTGGTCGGCGCGATCGTGTGGATCTACGCCCACGTTTATCCTGGACTCGTGGTGCCATCACTGATATCCCCAGGGTGAAACAACGCATGCTGGAGCGGACGCGGCACGACGCTCGATGCCGCTTGTTGACGCGGTTCGAAAGCCATGAAACCGCTCAAACGGGAACCGAGTTTGACATGGGTGAAATCCGGGTTAAAGTGCTGCTCACCAATTCCGTTGATGAAGCGCTCTATCGTCGGAAGAAGCTGAAAAAGTCGGCAGTCAGGCGCTACGAGGCGGATGCCATGGTCGATACCGGCGCGGTACGGTCAATCATTCCCGCGCATGTCATGGAGGCTCTCGGCCTCATGTCTCGCGGCAACCGGGTCGCCGAGTATGCCGATGGGCGGACCGAGGTTGTTGCCGTAACCGAGCCGATCGTTTTCGCGGTCATGGGGCGAGACACGCTCGAAGAAGCTCTGGTGCTCGGGGACGAAGTTCTAATCGGCCAGACCGTGCTGGAAAAGCTCGATTTATTCGCGGATTGTGCCAATCGCCGGCTTGTGGCGAACCCCGCTCACCCCGACCAACCCGTGTCGAAGGTGAAGTGACCGTTCCGCCGAGTCGGTTCCGGGGACAGGATGTCTAAATCCCCGCGATTGGATTCCGGCGACAACATGTCTAATTCCCCGGGGGGGTTCCGGGGACACCACAGGGGTTCCGGGGACACCATGCTCATCTCAGATCCAGTAATTCGGTATGTTGTCCCGCGAAAGCCAAGTCCCCGAAAGCCAAGTGGAAAGTCGACATGGTGTAGATCTTTTTTTCGACGCAATCCGCGATGGAATGACTGACCAAGCGGCCTCCGGCGCAGATCCAGTGCCCGAGCTTGCCGGACGCCCGAGACTTCTGCTTGGCGGCGAGAAACGAACTCGCCGCTGTTCTTTTCCTATTCACCGGGTTCTCAAGATGAGCCCTGCACCCCCTGCGCGGATCTCACCCCCTGCACGACCTTCTGCGAACATGCCGAGAGAAAACCAGGAGGAAAAGCTGCGCCAGTGCCGAGGAGGGTGATCGTGGCGGGCTCCGGTACGGAGGCCAACGTGTCGAGGGTGTATCCCGTTGGCAAGCCGGAAACTGTGCCGATCTCGGTCGCCACGCCTGTTGTCGTGTTGATCGTAAAGATCGACGGAGTGGAGGGGATGAAGGTGTCGATGCCATAGAGCGTTGATCCGACGGTGGCCAGCGCCAACGGGTCGGTCGTACCCAGGCCAGAGCCCACCGCGGTCGCAGCCCCCGTCGTGGTATTCACCTGGTAGAGAGTGGCGACGTTGCTCGGCGTGGGCCAGACATTGAAGTAGAGATTCCCATTCGGCCCGAAAGCCAGGTTGCCACTGTTGAAGCTCCAAAACGATGTACTCAGGGTCCCCACGACGCTCGAGCTGTTGCCGTCGGCGGAAATGTGTTCGAGGGTTGCCGAGAATGGCCCGGGTAGCGAACCAACCTGGTTTATCGCGTAAAAGCCTGCCGCCCCCGCCGAGGCGAGCCCGGTGAAACCGTAGGAATTGCTGGGTGCGGTGACCGTGCCGAACTGGGACGGCACGCCCGACGGACTGATCGTCGCGAGGTTGTAGTTGAGGTTGCCCTCCCCGCCGTAGATGGTTCCCCCGGGACCGACGGTCAGGGACCCGAATAGCGGGGTCGTCGTCGAAATCTGGGTGAACTGACCTGTCGTCAGGTCCATTTTCCCGAACAGGTTCGTGGTACCGTTATCCGCGGTGGCGTACACCACGCTGTCCGCCCTCGTCTCCGCTGCTGCGCCGAGCGCGAGGAGCAGGATCGCTACCATCGCATGAAACCACCGTCTCTTCGCCAAGCCTGTCATTGATCACATCCTCGTTGTAGTAGAGTCGAGTTGCCTGCCGGCGCAGGCGGCGACCTCACTCAGGAATGATCGCGCTGCGGATTCCCTGATAAGGGCCGAACCAGCCGCCAGACCGTTTAGTCGCGCTACCTTGCCGGAGCAAGGAGCGAGCCGGCTATCAGTCATTACTCTCGTCGTTTAAAAACCTAAGTCGATTGAATTGGTTTTTTTTGCTTTTGGTTTTGTTATGCTTAGGTCGTACAAGCTTGCATTCAGACGAGGCCGGGGGAAGATTCAGGGTTTCTCGGAGATGATCCCGATGCCGCAAGACCACTCGTCGCGGACCAGCGTGACTTTGCTGGGGCGGCTCCGCCGAGACCCGAACGACCAGGCGGCCTGGAATGATTTCGTCGCGCGATACCGGCCCCAGATCCTCCAATGGTGTCGCCGATGGCGACTCCAGGAGTCCGACGCCGAGGATGTGACCCAGGTTGTGCTCCTGAAGCTCAACGGATTGATGGCGACGTTCGTTTATGATCCGTCCAAGAGTTTCCGAGGATGGCTGAAGACGCTCACGCATCATGCCTGGCGCGATCTGGTGGCCGATCGGCGGCGAGTCGGCCTCGGCAGCGGCGACAGCGCGATGCGAGAGTTCTTCGAGAGCCTCGAGGCCGGCGACGACCTGGTCCAGCACCTCGAGGAGGAATTCCGCCGCGAGCTGATGGACCGGGCGATGCTGCTGGTACGGCCGCGGGTCGCTCCGCGGACCTGGGATGCGTTCCGGCTGACGGCGCTGGAGGGATGTTCGGGCGCCGCGGCCG
This sequence comes from uncultured Planctomycetota bacterium, assembly GCA_963779785.1. Taxonomy (GTDB): domain Bacteria; phylum Planctomycetota; class Planctomycetia; order Isosphaerales; family Isosphaeraceae; genus CAVRFS01. The sequence goes on along the minus strand of CAWAAW010000016.1, from coordinate 10,889 downwards.
CCGCCCAGCTCGAGATGAAGGTCGCCCACCTCTATGTGGCCAAGAGCGAGGTCAAGAAGATGATCCAGGATGAGATCCGGAAGTTGGAAGGGCTCGAATGACATCCTGCCCGGATCGCGAGCAGCTCGATCTCCTCCTCACTAACCGGCTTGCCGACACCGTGCGCGAAGAGTTGGAGTTGCACGTGGAAGACTGCGCCGCTTGCCAGCAGACGCTGGAGGCTTTGACCAACGCCACGCTCTGGGATCTCGAGCCCCGCACTGCTAGAATCCGGACTCCCGTCAACGGTAACGAGCACGGCGTCCTGGTCGATCCGCTGAAGGTTACGGCCAATGCACCCACGATGACCGCGGCGCAGCCGAAGGTAACGGGATATGAGATCCTCGGCGAGCTTGGCCGCGGCGGCATGGGCGTCGTATACATGGCCCACCACGTCCGGCTAAAGCGGCCCTGCGCGCTCAAGATGATCCTGGCCGGTGCTCATGCCGCACCCGACGAAGTGACGCGGTTCCTGGCCGAGGCCGAGGCGATCGCCCGGCTTCAGCACGCTCACATCGTTCAGATCCGCCATATCGGCGAGTCCGAGGGCTTGCCCTTCTTCGAGCTGGAGTATGTATCCGGCGGCAGCCTGGACCAGTCAGCTCGATGGCATTCCCTGGCCAGCGATTCGGGCGGCTCGCCTTGCCGAGCAAGTGGCCCTGGGGATCGCCGAGGCCCATCGGCTCGGCATTGTCCATCGCGACCTCAAGCCCGCCAACGTGCTCTTGACGGCCGAGGGCACGCCCAAGGTAAGCGACTTCGGATTGGCCAAGATGCTCGACAGCCAATCGGCATTGACCCGGAGCGAGTCGGTCATGGGCTCGCCCAGCTACATGGCGCCCGAGCAGGCCCAAGGGCGGGCCAAGGAAGCTGACCCGGCCGTGGATGTCTACGCGGTGGGGGCGATCCTCTACGAACTGCTGACAGGTCGGCCGCCGTTCCGCGGCACGACCGCACTGGAAACCCTGGAGCAGGTCAAGACGACCGAGCCGGTCCCCCCTTCGCAATTGGTGCCGGGCCTGCCGCGCGACATCGAGACGATCTGCTTGACGTGCCTTCAGAAAGAGCCGGGCAAGCGGTATGCCACCGCTCTGACGCTGGCGGAGGACTTGCGGCGGTTCCAGGATGGACGACCGATCTTGGCGCGGCGGATCGGCGGTGCGGAGCGAGCCTGGCGCTGGTGCCGGCGCAACCGGGCCGTGGCCGGTCTGGCCGCAGGTATCGCGCTGGCGCTCCTACTGGGCACCTTGGTGTCGACCTTACTTCGCTCTCCGTGCCAACAAGAAACGCGGTCGAATCCAGAAGCCAATGCCGATCGGGCCAAAGAGGAGGCCCAACGCGCCCGGGACGAGAAGATCATCAGCGACCGCCGTCTCTACGTGGCGGAGATGAGCCTGATTCAGCGGGCATGGCAAGAAGGCCACATGGACGTGGTTCAGCAACGCCTCGAGTCGCTTCAACCGAAGCGACCCGAGGACCCCGACCTGCGTGGATTCGAGTGGTACTATCTTCAGCGTATGTGCCAGCTAGACCTCCGTACGCTGCGGGGCCATTCTGGCTGGGTCTCGGATGTTACGTACAGCCCGGACGGCCGCTTCGTTGCCTCTGCCAGTTGGGATCGCACCGTGAAGCTCTGGGATGCCATCACGGGGCAGGATGTCATGACTCTCCGCGGACACTCGGCCGAGGTCTCGTGCGTGGCTTATCGCCCCGACGGACGTCAGCTCGCGTCAGCCAGCGACGATAAAACCGTGAAGCTCTGGGATGCGGCCACGGGCCACGAGATCCGGACCCTTCGGGGACACCAGCGTCCGGCGTGCGTAGCGTGGCTTACAGCCCGGACGGTCGCCACATCGCATCCGCGAGCACGGACGCGACGCTGATGCTGTGGGACTCGGACTCAGGCCAGCACCTTCGCACTTTGCGTGGTCACAATGACTTTGTCTTTGCGTGTCGCGTATAGCCTCGATGGCCGCCACATCGCCTCCGCCAGCGCAGACAGCACCGTGAAGCTGTGGGATGCCGCCACGGGTCAAGAGATTCGGACCCTCCGCGGACACTCGAACTTTGTCATGGACGTGGCTTTTCGCCCCGACGGACAACAAATCGCCTCTGCCAGCTTGGATAAAACCGTGAAGCTCTGGGATGCGGCCACGGGCAAGGAGGTCTTCACACTCCGTGGACATACGCAGGGCGTCGCCAGCGTTGCCTTCAGCCCGGACGGCCGCCACATCGCCTCTGGCAGCGGTGATCAAACCGCGAGGTTTTGGGATGTCGAAACGGGACAGGAAATACTGACCCCACTGGGACACTTTGGTCAGGTCTCGAGCGTGGCTTATAGCCCCAATGGTCGCCAAATCGCCACGGCCAGTGTGACCAGACCGTGAGGCTGTGGGATGCCACGACGAGGCAGGACGTCCTGTCCCTGCGCGGACATACGTCTGCGGTCTGCGGCGTGGCGTACAGCCCGGACGGCCGCCAGATCGCCTCGGCCAGTGGGGATGGTACCGTGAAGCTATGGAACGCGGCCACGGGCCAAGAGATTCGGACCCTCACGCGGACACTCCGATCTGGTCAATTGGGTGTCATACAGCCCAGACGGCCGCCAAATCGTATCGGGAAGCTATGACTGCTCTGTAAAGCTCTGGGACGCCGCCACGGGCCAGTTGCTTCTGACCCTGCAGCGGACATTCTTCGAGAGTCATTGGTGTCAAATACAGCCCCGACGGTCGCCTCGTCGCCTCGGCCAGCGGTGACAAAACCGTGAGGCTGTGGGACGCCACCACGGGGCAGGTCGTTCTTACGTTCCGCGGCCACACGGAGGAAGTCTGGAGCTTGGCATTCAGCCCCGACGGTCACCGCATTGCCTCATCCGACGTGCGGGGCACGGTCATTCTCTGGGATGTGGCCACGGGCAGGGAAATCTCTTCGCTCCACAGTCACGCTGACCGACAGCCAGTTGCGTGGCATTCAGTCATGATGGCCGCCTGATCGCCTCGACGGGCGAAACAGATCACACCATCATGCTATGGGATGCGGCCACGGGCCGGGAGGTCGTTACTCTGCGCGGACACGCGGCCCAATGTCGAATCGGTGACATTCAGCCCGGACGGCCGCCGCCTCGTCTCCGCCAGCGACGATCAAACCGTGAAGCTGTGGGATGTCAACTCGGGACACGAAGTCCTATCGCTGCGCGGACACGCAGACCAGGTCTATGACGTGGCGTTCAGCCCTGACGGCTACCAACTTGCCTCCGCCAGCCTGGATGGAACCGTGAAGGTTTGGGATGCATCGCCGCTGACCCCGGAGCTTCGCGTGCTTCGCGAGGCCCGAAGCCTCGTCCAGTTCCTGTCCGCCCAATCCTTATCCAAGGCCGAGGTTTCCGCCCGCATTCGCAGCGATCCCACCCTCAGCGAGCCGGTGCGGCGCCGCGCCCTGGCCATGGTCGAACGTTAAGTATGGTGTCCACGGAACTTCGCCGTCCAGCTCGAGATGAAGGTCGCCCGCGTGTATGTGGCCAGGAGCGAAGTCAAGAAGGTGATCCAGGATGAGATCCGGAAGCTGGAAGGGATCGAATGACAAACTGCCCAAACCGCAAACAGCTCGAGCTCCTCCTCACTAACGGGTTTACCGAGACCGTGCGCGAAGAGATGGAGCTGCACGTGGAAGACTGTGCTGCTTGCCAGCAGACGCTGGAGGCTTTGACGAATGCCACGCTGTGGGACCTCGAGCCACGCGATGATGGAATCCCGGTCTCCGTCAACGGCAACGAGCCCGGTGTCCTGGTCGATCCGCTCAAGGTTACTCCCGATGCAATGGCCACGGCCGATGCACCCACGGGCCGCGGCGAGCCCATGGTCGCGGGATATGAGATCCTCGGCGAGCTGGGCCGCGGCGGGATGGGCGTCGTCTACAAGGCCCGCCACGTCCGGCTCAAACGGCCCTGCGCCCTCAAGATGATCCTGGCCGGCGCTCATGCCGCACCTGAAGAGGTGGCACGGTTCCTGGCCGAGGCCGAGGCGATCGCCCGGCTTCAGCATTCCCATATCGTCCAGATCCGCCATATCGGCGAGGCCGAGGGCTTACCCTTCTTCGAGCTGGAGTACCTATCGGGAGGCAGCCTGGACCAGCAGCTCGACGGCATTCCCTGGCCAGCGATCCGAGCGGCTCGCCTTGCCGAGCAAGTGGCCCTGGGGATCGCCGAGGCCCATCGGCTCGGCATCGTCCATCGCGACCTCAAGCCCGCCAACGTGCTCTTGACGGCCGAGGGCACGCCCAAGGTCAGCGACTTCGGACTGGCCAAGATGCTGGACAGCCACTCGGCGTTGACCCGGAGCGAGGCGGTCATGGGATCGCCCAGCTACATGGCACCCGAGCAGGCCCAGGGGCACGCCAAAGCGGCCGGACCGGCCGTGGATGTCTACGCGGGGGGTGCGATCCTCTACGAGCTACTGACGGGCCGGCCGCCGTTCCGCGGCACGACCGCGCTGGAAACCCTGGAGCAAGTCAAGACGACCGAGCCGGTCTCTCCCTCGCAATTGGTGCCGGGCCTGCCGCATGACATTGAGACAATCTGCCTGAAGTGCCTCCAAAAAGATCCCGCCAAGCGGTATGCGACCGCATCGGCGTTGGTGGAAGATTTGCGGCGGTTCCAGGATGGACGACCGATCTTGGCGCGGCGGATCGGCGGCGCGCGAGCGAGCCGGGCGGTGGTGCCGCCGCAACCCTACTGTGGCCGGCCTCACCGCGCTGGCCGCGGCTCTTACGGTTTCCATCGCGATTGTTTCCACCGTGGCGGCGTGGACGTACAAGACAGTCTCTCCCGGGCCGAGAAAGCCGAACACGAGGCCCGGCTGGCGCTGGGCAATTCGCTGGTCTCCGAGGGGGCGGCGCTGCGGCGCACGGGGTTGATCGGCCAGCGGTTCGAGAGCCTGGACCGACTCGCTCAGGCCGCGAAGGTTCTGGGTGCCGACCCCGAGGGCCGGAAACGATTGCCGGATATCCGCAACCGTGCCATCGCCGCCCTGGGTCTGACCGACCTCCGGGTACGGTGGGAACATGATTATGGAGACACCTTCGACATCAACGTCGATGCCTCTTTGGAGCGGTACGCCGTTGTCGAGAGGTCCGGCGAGATCGTTGTGCGCCGGCTGAACGACGACAGCGAACTGGCCCGCCTGCCTGGGCCAAACTCGACGAGCCGCTTCTGGCATGCTTATCCCGTCTTTAGCCCAGACGGCGAGCTGCTGGTTGCCGTCTACTTCTTCGCGGCCAGGAACAGCGTCAACCTGCTGCGGGTATGGCACCTGGGACGCCGGGAGCTGATCGGCAACCTGCCGAGCCGGCCGGACCGGTGTTGTATTCCACCCTGAAGGACGCCGCCTGCTGTTCGGTGCGCTGGAGGGCGGCATAACCGTCTGGGACCGAGAGGAACGCCGGGTCGTTCGGCGGCTGCCGCTGGACTTCACGGCGAGTGTTCTGGCGCTCGATCCCGAAGGCCGGCGACTCGCCGTCGGCGGCACGGACGGGAAGGCGCCGCGGGTCACGATCCTCGACCTGGAAACCGGCAGCGAGCTGGCGAACTGGCGGTCGCAGGTCGGCACCTCTGGTTTGGCCTGGAGCGCCGATGGGCAATTGCTGGCGATCGGCACCGGCAAGGGCGACAACCGCGTCTACGTCTGGAACGTCCGCCGCGAGGCGCTGTCCTCGGTGCTCCAGGGGCACACGGATCGATTCATTGCCGCCCAATTCGCGCACTCGGGTTACCTTCTGGCGACCTCGAGCTGGGATGGCACGACCCGGCTTTGGGACGGAGTCTCGGGGGAGCCTTTAGCGATGGCATCGGGCAGTTTGCGAGGCGGTTCTCGCCGGACGGCTGCCGGCTGGCCTTCGTCGCGGGTGGGAAGCTCGGCGTCTGGGAAGTCGCCGCGGCCCCAGAGTGTCGGACGCTCCACCCCGGCATGCTTGGCAACCGCTCCGAGGCGCAGGACGCGACCGTGGTGATGTCGGCGGATGTGAGCCCCGACGGCAGGCTCGTGGCGACCGGTGATCGGGACGGCGTCCGCCTCTGGGAGGCCGGCACCGGACGCGAGCTGGCCCATCTCAAAGCGGGTTACTGCGAGACCGTGCTGTTTCACCCCGACGGCCAACGCTTGATCAGCTCGAGCCGGTGGGGCTTGTACCGCTGGCCGATCCGCCTTGATCCCGAGCACGGACCGGACACGATCTGCATTGGCCCGCCCGAACTGCTGCGGGAATACGGGGGCAGGCGAGTGGAGCAAGGCGGCCTGGATGCCCGATCGCCAGACCCTGGCGCTGATCGACAACGCCAACGCCCGGGTCTTACTCGTCGATTCCAGCCATCCCCACCCGGCCTGGAGCCGGGCAGCGGCCCTCGACAGCGGGGAGAATCGACCGCATGACCTCGGTCGCCGTCAGCCCGGATGGCCGCTGGCTGGCGGTCGGCGGCTGGTTCGAGCGCGGGGTTCGGGTCTGGGACCTGCACCGGCGCCGGCTCGATCGCATCTTGAGACCGAAGGGCACCATCTCCAACACGTTGTTCTTTATCGGCTTCAGCCCCGACGGCCGCTGGCTCATTTCGTCTACGCACGCCGCCGGCGCCGCGTCTTACCACTTCTGGCGCGTGGGCACCTGGGAATCGGGCCTTCGGATCGACCAGGAGCGCAATGGGTCCGCATCGCACCCGCCCGCATTCACCGGCGATGGCCGGCTGATGGCCCTGGGAATCGCGCCCGATCAGGTGCTGCTGGCCGACGCCGCCACGGGACGAGAGCTTGCGCGGTTGACGACATTGCGGCCGGTGACACCGACACCGCTCGTCTTCAGCCACGACGGCACGAAGCTGATTGCAAGGACCAGCGAAAAGACCGTGCTCGTGTGGGACCTGCGGCAGATCCGCGACCAGCTCGCGCCGCGAGGGCTGGACTGGGACGCTCCGCCGTATCCCACGGCCCCGGATTCGCGCGACGCCGTTGGTCCCATGCCCCCGCTGAGGGCGGTCCGGGTCGTCGGTGAAGTCATGAGCCCCGGCGCGGCGCGCCGCGAAATGGCCGAGATAAACGGCCGGCTCGTCGCCAGGCCCGACGATGCCGAAGCGCTGATCCGCCGCGGCTGGCTGTTCGTCCAGCAAAAGAAGTGGCCCGAAGCGATCGCCGACCTCGAGCAGCTTCTCCGGCTGCATCCGGGTGATTCCGACGCCTGCTGGCTCCTGGGCGAGGCGTACGAGGAAACGGGTAATCCGGCCGCGCGCTGGCGGCCTTCAGCCGATTGCTCGAACGAGCGCCGGAGGACCATGAGGCCCGATTCCAGCGCGGTCTGGTCGCCCTGGCCCTCGACACAGCCTGGCCTGGCCGCGGACGATTTCAGCCGCATCCTCGCCGCCGAACCGGATCTGGACCGTGCGCGCTACCGCCGGGCGCAGGCCCTGATCCGGCTTGGCCGTCACCGCGAGGCACTGGCCGACCTCGACACCCTCATCCCGAAAGACCCGAAGGACTACGCGCTGTACGACCTCCGCGGTATCGTCCGCGAGGCCCTCGGCGATCACGAGCAAGCCCGTGCCGATCGGGATAAGGCGGCTCGCTGCTGCCTGAGGATCCGCTGCGCTCAACACAGCGCCTGGGATCATGCGAACGGCCCCATCGCCCATCGCGACCCCGAGCGGGCGGTCGCGCAGGCACGCCGGGCTGTCGCATTGGCTCCCGGCCGGGGACCACCTCGATATTCTGGGGGTGGCTCTGTATCGCGCGGGGCGGTACGCCGAGGCGATCTCGGTCCTGGAGCGGAGTCTCGCCGCCGGCCGAGGTGAAGGCGTGCCTTCGACCGAGTTCTTCCTGGCGATGGCCCATCAAAAGCTGGGGCATGCATCCCAGGCCCGAGCCTGTTTCGACCAGGCCGTGCGGTCGGTGAACGAGCAAAAGAACCTGCCGGCGCACGTATGTTCAGGGAGCTAGCCGGCTTCCGCGCCGAGGCCGAGGCGGTGATGGCCGGTTCAGCCGACGATTTACCCGCCGATGTTTTCGCAAAACCGAGATAGACGGCCAAAGGCGGTTGAGTTACGACGCGACTCTTCGCTTGACGATGAAAAGCGAAGATGACCGTGTGGACAAACCGGTTCTAGGGAGAAGGCCGCGGAGTTCAGCATAATGTCCCCGGTACTCAATGCAAGTATGGTGTCCCTGGGACTCAGGGGAGGGCCGCAGAGTTAAGTATAGTGTCCCCGGTACTCTGAGGCTCTTCGGCCGCTATTCTTTTTCCGCATTTGAGATAATAGACTATTGATATCAATTAATGTTAACTCAAAAATATGTAGTTGACCAAATGTTTCAATATAATAATATAACTGTTTATAATATGTTTCCTTGAGAGGCACCATGTCGCCTGACACCAAATGTTTCCCCGTTCTTTTGAACCGGTGAAGTGACGTCAAATATGCCGTGCCGGGTCGGACATCGGCGACCGCTAGCCCCAAGACGTTGTCCAATGGTGCTGGAGTAAGATGCGAACACTGAGCGACGATCATCGGAAACACTCGAGGGTTTATCCCGCCAAGTTTGTCCCGTAAAAGGGTTCCCGTTTTTCTTCTCCAACCTCGCCAAGCGATACCGGGCCCGCCAACTCTCGCCGACCACGTACGGAGGCCCGGTCGCCAAGTGACGGGCGGGCGGCCAATTCGCCCGAGCAACGGGCGAATCGGCTATCAGCTACCAGTCTGGTCCTCCAAAAACCTGCTAGTAGATGCCGGTCGCTCCACGTGGAGCGGGCCGATTCTAATGCCCTTTCGTGCTCGCCCGGGCATCGTGATGAACGCGGCCGCTTTTGCCGTGGCGCCCGATTTCCCGGGCGACTTCGATGGCGATGGGTTGGGATTGCGATGCGGACGTTCTTCGGCCGCAGGCGCCCGGATTGTTCCTTCCCGATGGGTTGGGATTGCGACCGTGGCCGTTGTTGTGCAATTGCCGGGATGCTTCGTCCCGATGGGTTGGGATTGCCACCACGGCCGTTCGCGCCATAGGAACTCGCGGCGGACGGCTTACCGGGTGTGGAGGTTGCGGCACGGCCGGTCTGATGGGCCTCCCGCAAGTTCCCTGGCTCGACGGATTCCCGGCCGCGCCCGCCGCCGAGGTGCCGGTCTGATGGGCCGTCCCGGAAAGTTCCTGGGGATGGATTCCCGGCCGCGCCGGCCGCCGACATGCCCGTCTGCTGGGCCGCGCCGGCGGAGTCACCTGGAGACGGAGTTCCAGTCGCGCCGGCTGCCGACGTGTCGGGTTGTTGGGTCTGCACCGGAAGAGTCACCGGACACGGAGTTCCGGTCGCGCCGGCTGCCGACGTGTCGGGTTGTTGCGCTGCACCGGAAGAGTCGCCTGGAGACGGAGTTCCGGTGCGCGCCGGCTGCCGACGTGTTGGGTTGTTGAGCGGGAGCGGCAGCGTCTCCGGGGGCAGGGGACCCGGCCGCGCAGGCGGCTGAGCTGTCGGTCTGCTGAGCTGTACTCGAGGAATCTGTGGCAGCCGGATTCGCGGCTCCGCCGGCAGCCGAGTTGCGGCCAGACCGACCGTTCCCGGAGCCGTCGGCGCCATGGCTGTGGAGGCATCGGCTGTGGAGCTGTCGCCAGGCGTACTTGCATCGAGGCGCCCGGAGTGGTTGCGGAGGCGTCGGCCGGCGTCTTGTCGCTCTGCTGTGCCTTCCCCGTGTTATCCGCAGTGGTTGTCAAGGCATCGGCCGGTCCATTGTCGCCCTGTTGGGCCTTGGCCGAGCTGTCTGCGGTCGATGAAGCTGTGTCGGCCGGCGTCTTGTCGCCCTGCTGAGTCTTAGCGGAGCTATCCGCGATGGTTGCCGAGCCATCGGTCGGCGTCTTGTCGCCCTGCTGGGCGTTACCGGAGTTGTCCGCGGTCGATGAGGAGGTTTCGGCCCGCGGGCTGGCCTTGCTGAGTTTTGGCTGTGTCATCCGCCGTGGCTACAGCCGAGTCCGTCGGGGCACTGGCATCGGGTTTGCGTTTTTTGCAGGGGTCTCCGTGGCGGCCGTGTCCGTCGATGGGTCCGAGGCCTCGCTGGTTTTCTGTTGTGACTTTCCCGCACTTTCAGCACCAGTCGGTTTGCTGTCCACGGGGACTGGGATCTCAGGCAGCGTCGCGTCCGGATTCGATGCCACCGCAACCACACCGACTCTGGCGGGATCTCGGAAAAAATTCACGGTCATCCATGCCGACAGGCAAGACGGGGCAACCGTGCCGATCGCCCCTCCCATCAAACGGCGCACAGGGAATGAGGCATGACGCGGCGATTGATCCGTCTGGCGGTGCTTGCCAGAAGTCCGGGCTGCCTTGCGGCGCGTCGCCTCTTCGTCTGATTTCAACGGTTCGGGCTCCGAGCATGTCTGGCGTCAATCGATGACGATGGAGACACGCCTCGCACTGCACGGTATGTCCCACGGCTTGTCGCGAGCGATGGCTGACTTGCCCACAAGCAGGGCAGATGATGCGGATGGGCCGGTAACCTCCAGGGTGCTGGTTCGGCGGAGCGACAGGGCCACTCCGCATGTTCGATCGACCGGTTCAACGTTCGCGATCTTGGCGTTACTTGGCCCTGACACGTCTTCGTTCCTCGTCGGCAACGAGACCGTTCCATCAGGGCCAACCGGATGGTTTGCTTGAGCTCCGCCGAAGCCGGAAACCTCAGCCTTTGGGGACGCTGCTCTTGAGCTCCTCGCACTTCTTCCAAGAATTCGAGGAAATAGTCGGCACCGAACATCATCCCATGGTCGACCACTTCCTTTCCGTTGGGAAGCAATCGCACATCCTCGAGAAAATCGGGCGGCATTCCCGTAATGGGC
>CAWAAW010000015.1:0-216119 GCA_963779785.1 uncultured Planctomycetota bacterium | reverse complement strand
ACCGGACCTCGTTGCGTAAGCCGGTACCCAAAAGATAGTAGGGGATGTTGGTTCCCGCATAGGCCACCCGCGAACCGTTCGGTCCCGACCAGGCATCGAGCTGGAGCCAGCCCAGGTAGAAGTCGCGAAACGGAGGAAAGAACCGCAGCCTCGAGTCGAAACCACCCAGCCAGAGGTCGAGGAAGCCCAGCGCGAGGAATGTCGCCGTCGCCACCATGGCGAATGCCAATGCCCTTCGGCGCCTCGGTCGATTCCGGGGCGAGCGATCTCCGGCTCCAGGCCCAGACCATGAGCACTGCGACGAGACCGATCGCGACCAAGCGACCACAACCCCAGGGTCGTTCTCTGGGATTCCTGGCTCGGAACGCCTGTTCGATCCTTGAGAACAGCGGCACGGTGCTGCCAACCGCATTGGGAATCGCGCGGTGTCAGGTCCCAGGGGATGTCCTCCTCACGCGCGGCGAACGGCCAGGTCTCGGGCGTGAGCAGATGAAGACCGAGCAAGACCACGGCGGCCATGCGAAGCCAAGGACGGCGGTCGAGCGTGATTGCCAGCGGAACGACCGCCAGCCCCAAAGCCTGGAGCATGAATCGCTGCTGGGTCCGGTACGGAATGCAAACCCAGTACAGAACGACGTTCAACAACGGCCATCAGCGCGAAGATGCCCAACCCAGCGCCGGGTTGCCGGGCGAAGTCGAGCCCTTCAGCATCCAGCCCGCCGCCAGGGAGACGATCCAGAGGGGCACCAGCCTGGGATCGAGGACCGCCAGCAGAATATCGCCCAGCGACCGCCAATCAGCCAGGGGCAGGTAGTAAGGACTGGTCCGCATCGCCTCGGGACCGTACCACCCGGGCAACACCGTCTGACCCAACACCCGGACTTCCAGCGGATAGAGCGGATTGCCCGTGAGCAACCCGTTGCGAACGAACCAGTAACCCCCGGACACCAGCGGGACGAGCGCGACCACCAGGACACGAGCCACCTTGGTCCGAGCCGGCCCGGATTGGACCAGGATTCCACCGATCGCCAGGGCGATCAAGGGAGGAATGAAGACGACCCCGACGGCCTTGGTTCCCAGGGCCCCACCGGCGGCCAGAGCACCCAGAACCAGCGCCGGCGTGTCGCCCTCGCCGCGTGCGAACCGGAGAAAAAAATAGGCGGCCAGGAGATAGCCGGCCACGAAGATCGTGTCGACATTGGGCTCGAATGAGTAAAGCAAGAGCGGAGTCGAGGACGCGAACCAACAGGTCGCGACCAGGCTGGCCGAGCGGCCGGCCCCCACCAAACGCGCACACCCGTACGCCGCCAGGGCTGCCAGAACCAAGAACGGGGCCTGACCGACCTTGGCCAGCCGGTCCCCTCCCCAGGAGGCCATCAGCCAGGTGAACCAGAGATCGCCGTTGGCGGGAAAATAGGTCGCCGCATTTTCTCCGAACGGGGCGGCCACCAGGAACAGACGGCCGGCCTTCCACCATCGCGCCGCGAAATAGAGATGATAGATCGGTCCGTCGCTCACCACTTTCACGGCCAGGAGCAGCGACCGCATCCCCAGCCCGAGGGCGGCCGTGAGCCAGAGAGCCAGGCAGACCCGTGCATCCCAGCTCAAGGCGGTGGCGGGCTCCTCTTTGGGATCGTTCTTGATCGCCTGGAGGCTCGAAGCCAACGAACCAGTCCCCCACCGCGGCGATCAAACCGGTCCAGGCCAACATGGGACCCAGCGCGATCGCCCCGAACGCGCCGAGCACTTCCAGCCCGAGTGTGGTCGCGGTCCAGAAAACCACGGCGGTGCCCAGCCCGGCGGCCAGCCCGCGCGGCTGCCTGAGCCCGATAACGGGCGATCCAGTACGCACCCAGGACAAGCAGACCATTCAAGGCCAGCCCGAGTCAGCCCGTCCCAGAATCGAATCGGTCGGCACGACGCTCCCCAGCTTAAGTCTCCGCGACAACGGTCGTTGCGACGACGCGATCCTCCGGCGATCGACGCTTCGGCTTTACCGACCGAGTCGGCGTGGAGTATCATTCTTACGAGGAATCATCCTGCGTCGGCACAACGCCTCAATCGTATTCCAACCAAGGCTAACCTGCCTGCCGCGATCAGCGGGAGGTTTTCCCCCGAGCGACCATTCGATTCGATTCCATTGAGAGGGTCCGACGACGATGCTTGGTGCGACACTGGGAGTCTCCGATTATCTCTCTCGGGTTTGTCGACGAGATTCAACGGCTCGATCAGGCCCAGATCGAAAAAGTGAGCGAGCTGGTTGAAGCCGCTTATGACGACGGCCGTTTCGTCTTTATCTGCGGCAACGGCGGTTCGGGCGCCAATGCCTCCCACCTTTGCGAAGATCTGGCCAAATGCACGCTTCGCGACTTCGAGAACCAGAAGCGGCTCAAGGTCTTGAGTCTGACCGACAACACGGCCGGAATCATGGCCTGGGCCAACGACGAGGGCTATGACCGCATCTTCCTCGAACAACTGAAGAACCTGGCCTCGCCCGGCGACCTGCTTTTGGCCATCTCGGGCTCCGGCAACAGTCCCAACATACTGAAAGCGGTCGCCTGGGCCAACGAACATGGCCTGACGACCGTGGGATTCACCGGCTTTGGCGGCGGCAAGCTCAAGAACCTCGCCCATCACAACCTCCACGCCGCGATCGACGACATGGGGATCGTCGAATCGTTGCACCAGGTCGTCTTCCACTGGATCATCGACGACCTCTACCGACGCTTCTCCGCCAAGTATGCCGTTCACACCAACGGGGTTGGAGCCGGAGCCGGCTGATCGCATGGATGAAGTCCGGGTGCTGGGAATCGAGATCGGCGGCACCAAGCTGCAACTCGGGATCGGTCACGGCCAAGGAAGCTTGGTCGCGCTCGAACGGCTGCGCGTCGATCCCTCCCGAGGCGCACCCGGGATTCTCGCCCAGATTCGAAGCCGCGTTGCCGATCCTGCTCGACCGGGCCAACCTCTCCCGACACCAGATCCAGGCCGTCGGCATCGGCTTTGGAGGACCGGTGGACGCGTCGCGAGGACGGACCCAAACCTCTTACCAGGTTGGGGGTTGGGATGACTTCCCGCTCGCATCCTGGATCAGCGGCCATCTCGACGTTCCCCGGGTCGTCGTCGAAAACGACGCGGATACCGCCGGCCTGGCCGAAGCCCGGTTCGGCGCGGGCGTCGGTCATTCGCCCTTGCTCTACATGAATGTCGGCAGCGGAATCGGCGGCGCATTGATCGTCGATCAACAAATCTATCGGGGCTTCGGTCAGGGTGCGACCGAGGTTGGACACCTGCGAGTGATCGACGTCACGACTTCGGGCCTCGGATCCTCGAGCTGGAACAAGTTGCTTCGGGCTGGGCCATCGCCGCGGCCGGCCAGGACCATGCTCGGGCCCAGCTCCACCAAGAGCGAGATGACTGGGTCGTCCTGAGACGAGCCCGGGGAAACCCGGACGAGATCACCGCCGTCATGATCGCCCAGGAGGCGCTGGCGGGAGATCCCGAATCATCGGCGATCCTCGATCGGGCCCGAACGGCCGTCGCGTTTGCCTTGGCACAAGCCATCACGCTGCTCGCACCTCGCCGCATCGTGCTGGGCGGGGGTGTTTCGCTGGTTGGGGAATCGGCGTGGTTTGATCCGATCCGCCGCCTGGTCGATCGCGACGTCTTTCCACCCTTCCGCGGGCATTTCGACATCGTTCCCGCCGCTCTGGGCGAGGAAGTGGTCGTCCATGGCGCCCTGGCGCTGGCTCGCGATGTCATCTCAACCGCCTCTTGAACTCTTTTTTGCACATTTGTGGTCAATTTGACGGCCGGAATGTGTATATTCTTCAAAGACGTCATCGAATTCCCGCGTGCGTCCACTTGACGATCATGATACCAAGCACCCATAATTAGCTAGATGCAGATGATCAGACTCGTGGTGAAAACCTGGTCAACAGTCTTCTGTTGTGTCTGCCAAGTTTGTGCTCTGAATCTTAGCATAGCGGCCTGTCTCGTCAGCGTGATGGCACTCAAATCGGCCACCGGGCAAAAAGCGAAGACTGTCGTTCGGATCGTCATGCTGAAGACGGAGTCGTGGGTTTTGCGAAACATCATGTGGTCTGGAGACAACGCTTCTCAGAACGTTCGGGCCGAACCGAGTCGAGGACTCGACATCTACAAAGTTAATGCTTTCTCGCAGTTGCGTTGATTGGATAGCAGTTTTTCCGGCTTTCAATAAAGTAAGAAGTTCCATCGAGAAGGTTGAGGACGCCATCGTCGTGATATTTAGGTCACGCAGCAGCGAGCGTCAATTTCTCGAAAAATTAAATTTTTCATGCGAATGGCCCCAATTTTGCCCCATACTTGATTGCACGATGCGAATAAATCTGGTAGAAGGTCTTCTTGGTTCTTGATGTGCCGCGAGCGGATCTCGCGGGCAAGCCGCCCGGCGATTTAGATTGTGTCGGATTTGCCCGAACTCTGTCGCGTCGAAGCTCGTCTATACGAGTAGAGCCCGATCGAGGATAATGCATCCGACACTGGACTCGTAGGTTCCTGGCAGGATGCCTGTGTTGATGCTACGAAGCAGTGGTCGAGGATCGAAGGTATTGCTGATCCGGTTCCGTAGATTGGAAAGCAAGCCTCGAATAACCCACGGAAGGCCTCTTCTCTAAAATTTCAAGGGGCTCGCCATGACCGCAAAATTGGCAGAAACCCAACTGTGGCAGCAAAATCTCGCTTCGCTGATCCGGTCGGGTCTGTTTTCCAAGGCCGCTACAGGCGAGATGAACGGTCTATACACCGTCGTCGGCGTTTACGCCGACGAGACGAGTTCGGCACCTCTGGCTAAGTACTCAGACCTTCGGCGAGCCAACGATGCCGCCAACCTCGTCAATCATCTAGCAAACGTCCGACGGCCGGTCGAGTCGAACTGACTCTTCCGACCCAGTAGAATGAACGCTCTTCTCTACTCTTCACCATGGCCTTCCGCCCAACCGAGCGGAAGGCCATGGTTTTTTGCCCTCGTCTTCCAGGTCAGCAATGGTAGGCTGCTGGGAAAGACGTCGCGACGGTCTTCTCGCGAGCGAGCCGGCCAGGCAGAGTTGCGTTGCGGCTCCCAAATGCCAAGAATGGCAGACCAAGAACGTTGAAAACCTCAGCAATAGTCGCAAATGGCAGGATCTCGCGTCATGGAAGACACGAGTCGGCGGAACAGGACGAGGTTGCTCCTGATGGTCGGAGCCCTGGATCGGTCTCTGGACCGATCCGCCCCTCGATCAAGTCTCCAACCACTCGGGAGACCCTCCAGGCGATCGGGCTTCGTCTGAGCCGGTTGAAATCCGAGCGTGAATTGACCGCCATCGCCACTCGGGGCGACCAGCTCCTTGCAGTTCTCGACCCTCGCGAGCGAGCGGCTCTCGCTCGTGGCTACCTGCGCTTCAAGGTGGAGTGTCCGGTCGTTGTCGACGTGGCGGTCCCGGTGAAGTCGGTCCCGTTCTGGGTCGGCGATCAAGGCTTTCAGCCGACCGACCTCGTGCTCGACAATACCGACACGGCCTGGAGGGTCTATCGCAAGACTTTTGACTCCGGGTGGATCGGGCTGGGTGTCAACAACCTCGATCGCACACCCGTGGCCCACTATGTCGTGTTCGTCCGGCCGGCGACCGGTCGAGAAACCGCGCTTCACGAACCATCGTCTCCCTTGATCCAAGCTCGGGTCGCTCCTGGAAGACGACCGTGGCTCGCCCGGGTTCCAGTGCGGCCCACGATGCGTACAAGCCGTTTCAGACGCATGCCCGCGGAGCTGGTCGACGCGGTCTTGCTCCAACCTGCCCACGCCGAACGACACTCGGCGCTCCTGGCGACCGGTCGCGTCTGGAAGACCCATGTCGTATCGAGCCGGCTCCCCGATCAGGTGACGATCGCCTTCGGTTCCGACCCTGCGCGGGAGTTGGTTTGGAGCTGGAGGACTTCCCTCGAGGTCAAGTCGACCGCCCTCCGCCTCGCTCGGGCGCCGGCCGGCCAGGATGCGTCCGCGTCGGTGATCGGGTGAATCGACGCTCCTCGAAGTCCGCAACTTGCTCAATGATCCTGTCATTCGTCGCCATCGGGTCGTGGTGGATGGGCTCGAGCCAGACACGGTCTACTGTGTACTCAGCCGGCGATGGAACGGATGCCGGATGGGGCCCGTGGCGGACCGTCAAAACCGGACCGGATCGAGCACGAAACGTTCAGTTCCTTTATCTCGGTGACGCCCAAACCGGGACTCGAAGGCTGGGGACGACTGCTCAAGGCGGCCTATCGCCGTCATCCGCGAGCCGATTTCGTCGTGCTGGCGGGAGACCTGGTCGACCGCGGCAACGAGCGGACGAACTGGGATCACTTCTTCTTGAGGGCGGCGGGCGTCTTCGATCGCGTGCCGCTCATGCCGTGCGTGGGCAACCATGAATACCTCGACATGGGGCCTCGACTCTACCGTGCCTTTTTCGAGCTGCCGCACAACGGACCAGACGGAATTCGATCCCGACCTGGTCTACCACTTCGAATGTGGCGATGCGTTCTTCGCGGTGCTCGACAGCACGCTCGCCGTCAGCGACCCCGATCCAGGCAAAACGGCAGGCCGAGTGGCTCGACCAGGTGCTCAAACGAGACCACGGGCGACCTGGAAGTTCGTGATCTTCCACCACCCGGTCTATCCCTCTCATCCCTGGCGCGATTCGCCGGCCATGCGTGAGCACTGGGTTCCCATCTTTGACAAGCACCACGTCGATCTCGTCCTCCAAGGCCACGACCACGCCTACCTGAGGACATACCCACTCCGCGCGAATCATCGAGTCGAGGACTCCAGCCAGGGGACGATCTATCTGATCGCGGTCTCCGGCGACAAGTTCGTCGATCAAGGCCACCGCGACTACATCGAAGTGGGATTCACGCACATGCCAACCTATCAAACCATCGACATCGATGCCCAGCCTGAATCGATTGAGCTATCGCGCCTGGACCGAGGACGGCAAGGTCGTTGATGAGCTTACCATCGACAAACCGCGCGATTCCCGCCAACGATCGTGGCCGGTAGCCCATCAGGAACTCTCGGAAGCAACACGGGATTGAGAGGACATTTAGCGTGCTTCCGATCCCTTGGCTTGGCGTGCGCGGGTCAGCGAGGGGTCGATGAAGTCACCGCTTCCGGTCGCAGCCAGCGTTCGAACCAGGCGAGCATCTCGGCCCGCATTTCCGGCGTGTAGGTATGGCCGACCTCCGGGTAGAGGACGCTCCGGAAGCGATCGCCCACCCCCAGCGCCTGATAGGTGCCCCCGACGGTTCGCGCGAGCGCGCGGACTCCGTCGGCAGGCGAGCCCGCGTCCAGCTCACCAGTCAGGGCCAGGAACGGCCGGGGCGCGATCAGCGCGAGCACTCCCTCGCTGTCGAAATGGCTGAGCAGGCCGTTGGTGAAGTAGTAGACGCCGTGCTGGCGGAGATCACCGTGGGCGATGAGGTTCTGATAGCGGGTCAGGCAGGCGACGGCCACCACGGCCGCGACCCGCTCGTCGACCGCAGCGAGCCACCAGGCTCGCGTGCTGCCCATGCTCATGCCGGTGGCACCGATGCGGGTTGCGTCCACTTCCGGCCGGCCGCAGAGGTAGTCGAGCGCAACTTGGTCGTCACGGACGAACATGCCCCAGAGAGTCCGACCGAGCCACAGGTTGAGCTTGAAGAGGTCCTCCTGCTCGGTCCGGCCCGATTCCGCTGTGCCCGACGGCCCAGTGCCGGCGCGGTCGCCGTGCCAGTAGGAGTCAGGTGAGAGCACGGCGTAGCCCGCATGAACAAAGGTCTCTCCGAGCGATTCGGTGCCACCGTTGGTCCCGGGGATGATCACTTGCGTCTTGTCAGGGGTCGAGGAGTGGAGCCAAAGGATGGCCGGCACCGGCCGCTTCCGGCCCTCCGGCACGAGCATCAGCGCCGTCACCTCGCCGTCCACGCCATTGCCGAGGGAGACCTTCTCGAGCGTGTAGCCTGGACGGATCTCACGGGAGATAATTCGGGCTCGCGAGGGCGACGGACGGGGCGGCAGATTGCCGAGCGAATCGACGACGGTCCGGAACACAGCCGGTCGCTGCTCCTTCCAAACGCCGGCGTTCGCCGGCATGCGGAACTCGCCGACCTTGAGCCGCCGGTAGGCTTCGGGAACCAGCGCATCCCGACTGGCGGCAACCTTGCGATACTCCGCGGCAGCCTGCGGTCCCGAGGCCGGCCGCGGCAGAGGCCGATAGCGGCGAACCGTCAACTGGCGAAGCACGCAATCGGCAACCGCCTCGGCGAGTCGATCGGAGCCGGCGACGGTGTAATGAGTCCCGTCGGGACCGAGCATCGTTTCCAGGCCCCCCTGCTCGACCACCCAGTGCAAATCGTGGACAGGTACGCCAAGTTCGCGCATGATCTGCGACGGCCGTGGCGTTGTATTGTCGCACGTCGGCCTCGGTCCGGTCGAAATCCGCGCCCCTCCGCGCATGCCGCTCGTCCAGGATGGGAGTCGTGTCGGCGAAGACCAGCGCGGCATCCGTCCCTTCACGAATGCGGGCAACGATCCGACGGAGGTTGTCCGCATATCGAGCGAGCTCGACCTGATGACGCCCGTCGGTCTTGAACCGTTTCAGATCGTGCAGGCCGCAGTTCAGATGGACGACGTCTGGCTTTTGCCGGAGAACCCAATCGTCGAGATGAGAAAGCACGTTGGCGCTGTCGCCGCCGTTCTCCGGCGGGCTGATGACGATCGTCTTACCCGAGAGCCGCTCGGCGACCCGGGACGCGTAGCCGAGCCGTATCGAATCGCCGACGAGCACCACTTTCGGGAGTCCCGGCCCGAGCGAGGCGCCTGACTGGCCCCGAGTCGGTGGGATGGCTGTGAACAGACCAACGACAGAGAGAAGGATCACCATACCCGACCGCATTGCTCGCCTCCCCATGGGTCGCCTTGATTCGTCAGTCGGCCGCCAGTGGCCTCGGACGAAATAAGAAGCAGCGCCCCCAGACAGAACAACCGATTGTCGGAGGAGAGCGGGCCCCTCCGCAAGCAGGAACACCGATCCGACGGCCAGTTGAATCGACTGACAGGTCGGTTAGTATCGTGTCAGGAGGACACAGAATGAAAACCGCTGGCTCGCCCCGAACACCAGACGATCGCCCCTTGCCGCACTGGAATCGCCGCGATGCGCTCCGCCTCGCCGCCTCCGGAGTCGTCGCAAGCGTCACGGCCAATGAATCAGTCGCGTCGATACGTCCAGCAAGCCGGGCGGCGAAGCGCGTCATCGTCGCCGGCGCGGGCATCGGCGGGCTCTGCTGTGCTTACGAACTGATGGAGCGCGGCCACGAGGTCACGGTGCTCGAGGCGTCGGGCCGACCAGGCGGGCACGTGAAGACCATCCACGACCCACTCCCCGACGGGCTCTACGCCGACGTTGGGGCCGAGCATTTCACCAGGCCCGGATATGAGCAATACTGGAAGTATGTTGAGAAGTTCGGCCTCCCTTTCGTCGCTTACCCGCGCCGGATCCAGATGCTCCGGCGAATCGACGGTACCTGGTACACCGAGGCGCAGCTCCAAGAGCCGAAGGTCCTCCGCGCGTTCGGGTTCAATCCCAAGGAAGTGGATTTCATTGTGCGCCGAGGCTGGACGGAGCTGCCGCTCCTGTATTTCGGGCCATACCTCGACGCAATCGGCGACGAGTATCAACCGTTCGGTGTGGGACTTGACCGGCTCGACGAGATCACGGCTGGCGAGCTGCTCGCAAAGGACGGCGCATCGGACGCCGCGATCCGTTTCAACGGGCTCCGCCGTGGCGACGGTGCACAGGCCGCGCGCAACGGCGAAGTCTCGGCCCTGTTCCGACTCTGGCAATCGGCGATCGTCATGCGCCGCGGTCTTCCCGTCTTCAAGCGAGAAGTGTTCAGGCTCAAGGGAGGAAACCAGCTCATGACCGACACGTTCGCCGCGAAGCTCGGCGAGCGGGTCCGTTTAGGCTGCCCGATCACCTCGATCGAGCGCGGGGACTCCGGCGTGACTGTCCACTTCCGCGAATTCGGCGAGCCCGCGAAGCTCGAGGCCGAGTACCTCGTATGCTCGATCCCGCTCGCGATTCTTAGAAGGATCCCCGTGCAACCCGATTGGCCCGAGACGAAGGGGTTCGTGATCCGGAATGTCGTCTTCGGCTCGCAGGCGCGGGTCGTGCTTCAGTCGCGCACGAAGTTTTGGAAAGGGGACGTCTCAAGCATCAACCTGGAAACCGGTGACCCGGCGATGTATTTGGTCTACCAGACGGCCGACGAAGTGCCAGGGACGCGCGGGGTGCTGATGGGTAGCGGCCGCCCGGATGTCACTGCTGACGAGGCCGTCGCCGCCTTCCGGCGCTTCTACCCGGGAAAGACGCAGACCATCGAGCAGGCGATCGTGCACAACTGGGCGAAAGACCCCTGGGCGTTCAGTTGCGAGCGGATGGGGTTCCCGCTCGGCCAACTGAAGAGATTCTGGCCGCACATCATGGAGCCGGTGGGCCGGGTCCACTTCGCCGGCTCGTTCGCTGACAATCTGTCCTGGGGCATGGACGCTGCCACGCGCTCCGCCAACCGCGTGGCAGCCGCGATCGACGCGCTTTGAAACCGAAGTCGAACAACGAATTTGGTCAGCCTTGTTTCTCATCCGTGTCCAATTCGTGGCTCATTCGTCTCTCATCCGAAGCAAGGCTCTGTCGATCTCCGGTTGCGCGTACCCCACCTAAGGCACCTTCTCACCAAAAGCTCGGATCGCCTATAGTGGCTGTTGCTGCCCTGTTGGAACTTGCCCGCTGGTGGCACGCATATCGTCGTACTCAGCACGGAGGTCAGACATGCAACCCAATCGAACTCGATCTGTCCTCCCACTCCGTCCAAGCCCGAAGCGCTTCCGGGCGGACATGATCTGAGCGACGCTTGCTCCTTCCAACCGGACCGACATCGTCCGGACGCTCAGCCAAATCGTCGCCAAATGGTGGGACGATGCACACGCCGAGCGAACGGAGGTTCAAGAGGAACAAGCCCAACGCGGCAGAGCCGCAATCGGCCGTAGGGTGGGTCGAACGATGCTCGGCATCGTGAGGCCCGCCGATCGCCCCAGCCCGCGTGGTAGGCCTCGCCGCGACCAGCCGCAGCTCGACCCACCCTACGGCACACTTCCGCGATCGCCTCAGCCCGACCCGCGATGCGCGCATCGCGCAGAGATCGTACGGACGAAGACTCTACAGGGATGTCCAAACGATCCCCTCATCTGCGGCTCGGGTTGGTCTTTGCACGGCCGTTTCACAGCGCCTTCATTCCCGCAGGTTACCTGCGTAGCCTCTCAGATCCACATCGTAGTTCCAAAAAAATCGCGGATCGGCTGTCCAGAACGCGTGGGAGTGCGGAGGTATTATGGTATGGGGGTGCTGATGGAGAAAAAACTGGCCGATTCGGCGAATCTGCTCGAGAGTGCACGGGTTGGAGACCGGGAGGCTCTGAATTCCCTCCTCGACCGATATCGCGACCGACTGCGCCGCATGGTGGAGATGCGCCTCGACACCCGTCTGCAAGCGCGCTTCGACGCCTCGGACGTGGTCCAGGACGCCTACGTCGACGTCGCCGAGCGTCTTGCGGAGTACCTGCGCGATCCCAAGTTGCCGCTGTTCCTCTGGCTTGCGGCTGATCGTCGGCGAGCGGCTGATGAAGTTGCACCGACACCACCTCGGCACTCAGATGCGCGACGCCGGCCGAGAAGTGTCGCTGTATCGCGGTGCCTTGCCGGCGGCCAGCTCCGCGGCGCTGGCAGCCCAGTTGCTGGGCCGGCACACCTCTCCCACCCAGGCAGTCCTGCGAGCCGAACGCATCCTGCGCTTGCAGGAGGCGCTGAACACGCTCGACCCGATGGACCGGGAGATCCTTTCGCTGCGGCACTTCGAGGAGCTGACCGCGGGCGAGACGGCTCGCGTTCTGGGAATCGAGGAGTCGGCCGCGGCCAAACGCTACTTCCGTGCTCTCAAGCGCCTCAAGGAGATCCTCGTCGCAATGCCCGGTGGGCAGGAAGGGATTCTGACATGGCCGACGATAGTTCAGAACGTTTCGTCATGCTCAACCATCTCGCGGACGAGTTCGCCGACCGCTACCGGCGCGGCGAACGTCCGGCCTTGCAGGAGTACATCGACCGTCATCCGGAGTTAGCCGACGACATCCGCGAATTCTTCCCGGCCATGGTCGAGATGGAGCAGGTCAAGGAAGATCGCGAGGAGGTGACCGAGCCCCCAACCTCCGGCCAGTTGCCGCCGCCAGGGCGCCTGGGCGACTATCGTATCATCCGCGAGATCGGCCGCGGCGGCATGGGCGTCGTCTACGAAGCCGAGCAGGTGTCGCTGGGCCGGCACGTGGCTTTGAAGGTGCTACCCAAGAACCGGCTGCTCGACGCCAAGACTCAGTGCCGATTCGAGCGCGAGGCCAAATCGGCCGCCAAGTTGCACCACACCAATATCGTGCCGGTCTTCGGCTTCGGCGAGCAGGACGGCATGCCGTATTACGTGATGCAGTTCATCCAGGGGTTGGGGCTGGATGAGGTGCTGGATGAGCTGAAAAAGCTGCAACTCGGCAACGCCAAGGCCGGCGCGTTCGCCGACGGCGAGCTCTGCGTGGCGCGGAATGTCGGGCAGGTTTCCCAACCTGCCGGAGAAGCGGAAGGCAGGTCAGGAAACCTGCCCCACGGCGAACTGTCCGCCGCGCAGGTGGCCCGCTCGCTCCTGACGGGAGAATTCGAAAGAACGAGAGATTCTCAATACGCAGAAGATGCACTCCAGGAGCGGGAGGTCGTTACCGGCGCAAAGGACCAGGGGTCGGACGCCCGCGGTTCGACAGCGGTGTCCGATTCGTTCATGCTCTCTTCCTCCTCGGTGGTGCTCCCGGGCCAAGGCCGTGACGGGAGCAAGTCCAAGAGCCGGAAGCTGACCTACTGGCAGAGCGTGGCCTCCATTGGTGCACAGGTGGCCGACGCGCTGGAGTACGCCCACAAGCAAGGGATCAATCACCGCGACATCAAGCCGTCGAACTTGTTGCTGGACACGCAGGGGACGGTGTGGGTAACCGACTTCGGTTTGGCCAAGGTGGACGATCAGAAGAACCTGACTCAAACCGGCGATGTCCTCGGTACCCTGCGCTACATGCCGCCGGAAGCCTTCGAAGGGAAGACCGATGCTCGCAGCGACGTCTATTCCCTGGGCCTGACCCTCTACGAAATGCTAGCGTTCAGGTCGGCGTTTGATGAGCGGGAGCGGAACCGGCTGATCAAGCAAGTGATCCATGACGAGCCAACCCGGCTTGGCCTTGTGAACCGGGCGGTGCCTCGCGATCTGGCAACCATTGTCCATAAGGCCATCGACCGCGATTCAGCCCGCCGCTATGCCACGGCCGCCGACCTAGCCGCCGATTTGCAGCGCTTCCTGGACGACGAGCCGATCAAAGCCCGTCGGATTTCAGGGTTTGAGCGCTTGGCCCGGTGGTCTCGGCACCATCCGGGGGTGGCAACTTCGTTGGCAGTGATCGGCCTGCTGGTGATGACGGGACTTGCGGGCCTGGGAATCGGCCTGGTGCGTTTTCGCGAGCAGGCCCAGGTGCAAACCGCGTTGGCGGCCGATCGGGACGGGGAAACAGCCAAGGCCGTTGAGGCGAGGGTACAGGCCGAGACAGCCCGCCGCAAGTTGGCTCTTGCGCTTACCGACATGCACACTTCCCAGGGAGTGGTAGCCGGGCAGCGCGACGAACCAGCCCAGGCCGTGCTTTGGTTTGCCAACGCGGTCCGATTGGCCAGGGAAGACCCGGAGCGCCAGCGCCTCAACCGCATCCGGGCTCGCACGTGGGCGCGCGGCGCCTTCACTCCAATCCACGGCTTCCGCCGCGCGGGCGGCTACGGGGCTTTCGAACAATTTGCTTTCCATCCCGGCGGCCGTTACCTGCTGGTACAGAAGGGTTCCCAAGACAGAGGGGCCCGATTTCCCAAGTGGATTGAGTATCTGGGACCTTGAACAGGAGCAGCCATTGCCTTTGCCGGACGCGGCCGCCACGGCCAGTAGCGCAACCTGGAGTCCCGACGGCCGGGAACTGGCATTCGGCTGCCTTACTGGCAGCGTTACCGTGGCGAGCTTCCCGGCCGGCGACGTGGAGCGGCAGATCCAATTCGACGCCCCCGTGACATGGTTGTCATTCAGCTCCGACGGGCGCTTCCTGGCGATCGCCGCCGGCTCGACGGCACGCGTCTGGGACTGCCGGGGGCGGGTCTTCGCCACGCCGGAACTCCGCCATCCCTCCGCAATAGACGCTCTCGCCTTCAACCCGAAGGGCGATCGCCTGGCGACAGCTTGCCAGGACGGCCAATGCCGCGTCTATGCCATGACCCGGGACTCCGCCGAACCGTCATTCGCCCCTGTGCCGCACGTGAGCAAGCGACCCAGAATCGTCCCTGGCTCCAAAGTAACTCCGCCACTTTTTGTTTCTGACGGTCGAGAGCTGCTAACACGGAACGAAAAAGACCTTTTATGGTGGAACGCCAGAACCGGGGAGATGGTTCGGTCTGTTCCGCGCGAGTATATGGCCCGAATGTCGCTGCCGCCGCAGGGCGCCGATGCCGGGGCCAAGAGTCGCGCGGTGCCCTTCCTCGGTGGCGCCAAGTGTGTGATCACGCTTAGCCCGGACGGCAAGTATATCGCGTTGGGCGAGGGACGAGCGGGCCTAGGGATAGCACAACTCTTCGACGCGGAAACGGGACGTGCCATCTTCGCCTTTGAGTACCGGAATTCCGTCGCCTCCCTTGCGTTTAGCCCGGACAGCAGGCGATTGCTGATCGGTTCAACGGATAACACCGCCGAGCTCCGTTCCGTGCCATCAGGCCAGCTCATCGGCCAGCCACTGGTGCATGCGGCTGGTATCTATCACGTCGGTTTCGCGCCGGACGGCCAATCCTTCGCCACCGCCCAGGATGGTGGCATGATCCGGGTCTGGGCGCTACCCCGGCAAAGCCCCTCGAGTTTCCGGCTCGCACTCGACGGCATGTATTCATTCGCCGAAGTCAGTCCCGATGGCAAGTACCTGCTGCCCACCGGAATGAACCAGATGCGCTGCACAGTTGCCAGAACTCGCGTTTACGAACTGAATACCGGAAAGCCCGCCGGGCCGCTACTCGAGCCAGGAGGAATCATAATGGGAGCGGCCTTCGCCCCGGATGGTCGCCACGTCGCAATACTCAGCGGCCGTAGTAAGCAGCCGTCGCGCGTCCACTTCTGCGATTGGCGCACAGGAAAGTCAGCGCTCGACCCTGTACCGCTACCCTCCGAGCCCCGTTCCCTGAACTACAGGCCGGACGGGCGGCGCCTTGCCATTTATTGTGCCGGCGGCGAGCTCTTGCTCTTCGATACCGCCTCTGGTCACGTGGCAGCGGAATGGCAAGCTCTGCGGCAACTCTCGGAAGCACAACACTACATCCACGGCAACGGCGCTGTACGTTTCGGCCCTGATGGCCGGACCCTGTTCGTATGGGGGTTGATGACAAAAGTCTCGGCGTATGACATCGAGACCGGCAAGGTGCGCTATGAACTCGTTCACGAAGCGCCGTGTCACAACGTGCGTTTCTCGCTGGACGGGCGGCATGTCGCCACCGCGTCATTCGACAGGAGAGCACGCATCTGGAATTACGCGACCGGCGAGCCGGTGGCCGAGCCGATCCAGCATCCTGATTGGGTATTCGACGCACAGTTCCACCCCGACGGACAGCACCTGCTGACCACGAGTCGCGACGGCCGCGCCCGTGTCTGGGACTGGCAGTCGGGCCGGCTGGTAAGCCCGGCGTTCGAGCACCGCGACGAAATCCACCCGGCCGCTTTTACGCCCGATGGCAACTGGGTGGTGACTGCCAGCCTCGACAAAACGGCTCGAGTTTGGGATTGGCACACAGGCATGCCAATGACTCCGGCCTTGCCACTTGCAGGGAAAGGATTGAGCGTGACCGTTAGCCCAGACAGCCGCCGGGTCGTGATCGGGGGGCTCACCGATGCACTTGACATCATCGACCTCGATGACCTGTACGCGCCGGACGATTTGGATCCGGATGACCTGTGCCTCAGGGCTGAAGTCCTCTCAGGTCAGCGCGTACATGACGCTGGCGGCGTCACTACCCTCACGGCCGACGAATGGCTCGACCGCTGGCAGGTATTCCGGCGACGCCATCCGGGGTATGGAACGCCGGTCCCCACGGGCGACAAAGGATAGGCGCCGATGTACACATCAGTCTATGTTTTTCTCTCGAATGTCCATCCGACCATTTTGGGAATCCAAACATGCGGGATGCCCTGGCCCATGAACGACTCGTAGCCGATCTTCTGCAGGCGCGCGATGCCGCGCTCATCACCGCGTCACCATCGCAACGTGAAATCAGTTTTGATCTCGACAGCGGCTATCAGGTCGGGCACGTACTCCACGATCGGCTCTTGAAACGAGGATACCAGTCGATCGGCCGCAAGATCGGCTTTACCAATCGCACCATGTGGGATCGGTTCAAGGTGAGTCAACCAGTCTGGGCGCACATGTATGCCCAGACCGTCCATTTCGCCCAGGGAGGTTACCTCCGCCTCCCGCTTGACGGCATGGTCGCCTCGCGGCTCGAGCCGGAGGTGGTTCTCAAGCTCCGCCATGCGGTTCCGAGCGGCGATCCATCGGTCGAGGAATTAGCACGCTGTCTCGAGTGGGTGGCGATCGGGTTCGAGATCGTGGATTCCCATTACCCAGACTGGCGCTTTACCGCCGTCGGACGCCATTGCCGATTTCGGCGTTCACGCGGCTCTCGTGGTCGGAAGTCCCTGGTACGTAGAGTCGGAAAATCCCGAGTACATAGCCACGAGTCTCGAAACGCTCGAGGTCACGCTCCGCGGCGGTAAGGACTTCGTCGCCAAGGGGGAGGGTCGCAACGCTCTGGGCAGTCCGCTGCTTGCGCTCGGCTTTCTGGCGCAGGTGCTGGCGGCTCAATCGTGGGCGCCGCCATTACTGCCGGGCGAGGTAATTACCACCGGCACGCTCACGGCTTTGCCCTACCTACGCCTCGGTGAATCCTACCGCGTCGAGGTCGCGGGGACGCCCCTCGCCCAACTGCAACTGGAACTGGGGCCGCCTTTCTGCGGATTGGCAGACGCAATCGAGCCGCGGGGCGGAGTCATCGTGAACGACTCGGATCAGGCCGAACCACAAAGCCGAAAGGAAGTGGTTCATGACGCTTTGTAAATTGACGCTGAAAAATGTCCACGTTCGGCCGGTCATCGTGCCGTTGAAACGCCCGATTCTCTCAAAGGTCGGATTCTTCCATGACTGGCCGCTGATCCTCATCGATCTCGACACGGAAGAGGGCATCGTCGGCCGAAGTTACCTGGAGCCGTATCTCAAGCAGGCAGCACGTTATCTGGCGCCTGCGATCATGGATTTGGCCGAGGTGCTCAAGAGGTCAGTCGGTTGCGCCGTTCGAGTTCTTCCGCAAGGGCATGAATGCGCTGCACCTGGTCGGGCGCGAAGGCCTGTCGATGATCGCCGTGGCGGGGCTCGACATGGCAGCCTGGGACGCATTGGCTCAAGCGGCCGGCATGCCGCTAGCGGTCTTTCTGGGCGGAACGCTCGGCCCGGTACCCGCCTACAACAGCAACGGGCTCTGGCCGACTCCCGTGGAGGCTCTCGGTAAGGAAGCCGAAGCACTTGTCGGGGAAGGCGGCTTCACCGCACTCAAACTGCGCCTCGGTCGGGAACGCCTCGCCGATGATCTGGCAGCCATCGCAGCCGTCCGACAGTCGGTAGGCGAAGAGGTCAAGCTGATGTGTGACTTCAATCAAGGACTATCGCTGGGTGACGCCTTGCAGCGCTGTCACGCGCTCGATGATCAGGGCCTTTTCTGGTTCGAGGAGCCGATTGTCTACGACAACCTCGCGGGCTACGTCCAGCTCACGCGCGACTTGAAGACGCCCGTTCAACTCGGCGAGAACTTCTATGGCCCACGTGCGCTGTATCAGGCGATCGTCTCCGGGGCCGGCGACTTCGTCATGCCCGACCTGATGCGAATCGGGGGCGTATCGGGATGGTTGCGTTCGGCGGCAATCGCCGGCGCGGCGGGCATACCGATGTCCACTCACCTCTACCCCGAGGTTGCCGCCCACCTCATGCGGGTGACGGAGACGGCCCACTGGCTGGAATGGCAGGACTTCGCCAACCCGATTCTGGCCGAGCCATTCCAATTGCAAGACGGCCATCTGATGATCCCAGACGTGCCAGGTAGCGGCATTTCGTGGGATGAGGATGCTGTTAAACGCTACGCAGCCTAAAATGGACAAGACTTCTCCATCGGCCCGAGTTGGTTGCTACACTCTCTGCGGAGCTACCTATTTTTCAGGCCACAGCGAATTGATCAGCTTCACGGTCCGATCGGCGAGCACTTGACCGCCTTCCGGTCCCACGAGATTACTTTCGACGATCGCGCTGTATCCGCCACCGCGGACGGCACGCGCGGTAGGGACGTACGAGCCCGGCCCGGCCAGTTGGATCACGAACGTCTGGATCGCCCGGCTGCGGGCCTTGATCTGGATCCCGAACTCGGTGAACAGCTCGAAGACGTTGCTGGCAATCGCAACATCGCCGAGCCGGATCACGTGCAGCTCCATGGCGAACGGTTCGACGGAGCCAGCCTTCTGCCGCTCGTAGCGCTTCACAACGTCCTGGTGCCAGACGACCAGGCGACGATTGCGAGGGTCCTTGGAGAGCGATTCGACCTTCGACCTGGCTTCGGCGGCCTCGGCGTCGCGTGACGGCTCTGACCGGGAGTTCGATCGTCGCGACCTTGTGCGTCAGGACGGCGTCGGAATGCTGTTCCTTGCGGGCACCTTCATACGCTTCGTCCCAGGCCGCGACGATGCGCCTCGACAGTTCTTGCAGTCGGGTCAGTCCGCGGAGTGCCCGCATCCGCTCCTCGGCGCGTTTCCGGTACATCAGGTGGGGCGACTGATCGCCGGCCGCGCCGGTCCAGCCGAGGACAAGCAGATCCTTACCGTGGCGCGATCGCAGTGACTCACGGACGTCGTGCCAGAAGTCGGCGTTAACGGCCGATCCCCCTTCGACCTCCTGCGAGGGGCAGGCGACGTTGACCGCCGTGGCGAGCAGTTTCCCCGTCGCTGTCCCAGAAGCACAGGACCTCGACACCCTGATCCTCCGAACCTTCGATGCCGCGAAAGTCCGGCCGATCGGTGGGTCCGTACATCTGGGCGCGGCCGTCGGCATAGACCGATCGCCGGTTCTGGGCCACCACGGCATGTCCAAGTCCCCAGCCGACCCGACCTGGCCTGCGCGATTCCCAAGCCTTGACCGCGGCCTCGGCGACCCGCGCCGAGAGGAACTCCGCATACTCCGCCGGCTGCACGACGCCGTCCTTGGGGATCTCGTAATCCCCTTCCGTCATGACGGGCGCCGTGTGCGTATGCGTGGCGTTGAGCAGAAGTTTCCGGACATCCAGGCCGGGGATCCGCTCCGCGAGTCGCCGACGAACCCGTTGGAGGACCGCGTCGTCGATCGCCACCAGATCGCACGAGATCAGCACAGCCTGATCGACCACCTTGTCGCCGTCCCTGGATTCGAGGGCCAGCGCCGTTGCCATCACCGGACTCTCCACGTTTCGGGCGATCCGGGTATGCATCTGGCCCGCGAGCGCAACCGGCCGATCAGGCGTAATGCTGACAGTCGCCCCTCCCACGTGCAGTTCGGCTGCTCGGCACTCGACGAATACGGAAGCGATCGAAAGGGCCGCGACGGTGAAGATCAAAAATAACGACTTGCTCGGTGTTGCTATCAGCATTCCCAGGGTTCTCCTAACGATCCACCATTCAAAACACGTTGGATGTCGGTACGGATTCAGATTATAAGCCATCGTAATTGAATGTCCCCTAGCGCCCGCCAGTTGGTGCGCCAGTACGGCGTCGGACAGGCCTATTTTGCCATACCCGGTCGACACCGGTCGCCCAGACTCTCGCACCAACTGGCGAGCGCGAGGATAATCTTTGGTTTTCGGCCGTGCTCACCTGCCGAACGGAGACGCAAAGCCCGTCTCTCAGATCGTTTCCGGTTCGACAACACGGCTTAATAAGGGTACCGCTCCACACAATTAAGGGCTGGAATTCAAAGCTGTGTTGGACATAGGATTGCGTCGAATGCCGAGGTCGATCAACCGATGATCGGTCTCATCATGAATTCCGGCTCTTTTCGCGGTGAGGAGTACTTTGCCCAATTGAGGAGTGCCCTCATTCGGACTGAGGAATTCGCTGTCCGGAAATCGGCCCACCGACGCAGTACAAAAGAAGTAAGTCGGTTTGGGAGGCAGAGCGATGAAGAGCATGCGGACCGCCGGGAGTTTGGGCAATATTCGCACTCTGTTCGAAACGGGATCGACCGTCGGCCTTCCCGACGACATCCTTCTCGACAACTTCGCGACGCATCGAGGCGCAGCCGAAGCGGCCTTCGCTGCTCTTGTCGTGAGGCACGGGCCGATGGTCCAAAGAGTTTGCCGGCGGTTACTCCGCGATCCCCACGACGTCGATGACGCGTTCCAGGCCACTTTCCTCGTCCTCGCGCGGAAGGCAGGGGCCATCCAGCGCCGGATCGGCTTTCGAGTTGGCTCTTCGGCACGGCGTGTCGCGTCGCAAAGAAACTCAAGGCCGACGCCGCCCGACGCCGTACGCATGAGTCTCAAGTCGCTCTCGCGGAGACGAGTGTTGCGGACGACACGGACCGCTTCGAGAAAGCCCAGGCTGTCATCGAAGAGGTTGCTCGGCTGCCGGAATCGTGCCGGGCGGTCGTGGTGCTCTGCGAGCTGGAAGGCCTGACCCAAGATGAGGCGGCACGACAGCTCCGCTGTTCCGAGCGGACAGTCCGCCGCCGATGGGTCCGAGCCCGGACGATTCTCCGCGTCCGCCTGACCACGCGAGGAATCGCTCCGGCAGCCGCAACGATCATTTCGTCCTGGACGGCAGAAACAGCTTCGGCGGCTATCGCTGCGTCGACGGTGGACGCGACCGCGCCCGCCGCGACCCGGTTCGCGGCCGGCGGCGCATCGACGCTCGGGGCCGTTCCCGCTTCAACTTCGGCCATGATTCTCGGGGAAGGAGTCGTTCAAGCCATGCTTTGGACCAAGCTGAAAGCGGTTTCCGTCGCGGCGGGACTCTTGTTGGCCTTCGGGCTTACGGCCGGTGTCGTGTTGGGTTTCTCGCCTCGCGTTGCGGGGCCTCGAGGCGACGAGCCGCCATCCGTGCAGAAAGCGGCCTATGTGACAAGCGCGCTCGCAAAGGCGGACGTTCCTCCCGCCGAACAATTCCGAGCCTTGGTGAAGCGCTGGGACGACGCGATGGCATCATACCAAAAGGCCGCGGCGGGGAAAAACGAAGCCGAGAACACGCAGATTTACATGCGTCTCGGGCCATTCCTTAAAGATCATGCTCCGGCGTTTGTCGCTCTGGCAGAGCGTTATCCGAAAGATCCGGCCGCCGTCGACGCCTTGCTCTGGGTCGTCGAAAAACACCAGAGAGGGTCGGGGCCGGCGCCGGTGCCGATCGACCGGACCCTGGAATTGCTCGCTCGCAACTATGCCGGCGATCCCCGGATCGGGCCGATCTGCATCAAATCGATGAACGACATTGGCCCAGAGCGCGAAGCGTTTCTCAAGGCGGTTGCCCAGCGGAGCCCGAACCGCGTTGTGCAGGGGCAGGCGATTCTGGCCTTAGCCGAATATCTCGGGCTCAAGGCTATTTGGACCGAGATCTTTCAGAAGCCGGACGCCCCCGAGAACGAAGAGAAGATCAAATCGATGATCGTTTCAGTGTTCGGGCCAAATGTCTTGAAACAGCTACCTCGAGAAAAGATCGCGGAGATAGCGCGCCGCGAACAGGAGTTCGCCAAGAGCGACCGCTCCCGATTGCGTTACTTCCGCGAGGCCGATACGGCCGCAATCCGTCGTGAGTCCGACCTGCTGTTCAAGAGAGTCATCGCCGAGTTTGCCGACGTCCCCCATGCTCGATTCGACGGCCGGCCGACGCGGGAGACTCTCGGCGATGTCGCCAGAGGACATCACCCGGGGACGACCCCCGATTCCGCTGACCGTTTCCAGATCCTTGAGGAGGCCTTTCTCGCCGCGGACAGAAGGCCTGCGAGGATTTGAATGCGCGCGGCCAGAACAATCAGGGGTTGGAAGCCGAAATAGCGGCCGCTCCGAAATGGGCCGAATTCGGACGCAAGATGTGGCAAATCGCCGTAGGTGCCCCGCGGAGCCCTGATGGTTTCAACGCACTCCTCTGGATCTTCCAACATCAAATCGGCTTCTTCGACAACAATGAAGACGCGCCGAAACCTTGGATAAGGCGGTGGATGCGCTGATCCGGGACCACCTCGACTTCATCGCCGAGAACCTGGGTGAACGAACCATCGCGACGGCCTTCAATGACGGCTATCCCCGACCTGCGCCGCACGTCGACCGGCTCTATCCAGCCCTCTGTGAACAGGGAAAATCCCGCGAGACGCGGGGCCGGATGGGGCTGATGCTGGCGCGGCATCTCAAGGAGGAGGCCGAGCTCGTCGAGAGCTTCGCCGTGCGAGGGACTGATCCCGCGCGGAGGCCGAGATCGCGATGTGGCCGCGGTCGATGTGGAATGGCTCCAAAAGACGGGTGCCGAATCCCTCCGCCAACAAGCCGAGGCGATGTTTGAACGCGTCAAAGTCGACTACGGCGACATCAAGGATCTTCATGGCACGGTGCTGCAAAAGGAGACGCTCGCCGCTGTGGCCGACCTCGAGCTGGTCGATATCCGTACGCTGTGCATCGGCCAAACAGCCCCGGAGATCACAGGAGAAGACATCGACGGCACGCGGATGACACTCTCCGAATATCGCGGGAAAGTGGTCCTGCTCGACTTTGGCAGCCACGAACATTGCGGCGGTTGCCGCCTGGCTTATCCCCGGCTGAAGGCAATCATCGACCAGTATCGCGGCCGCCCGTTCGTCGTCCTGGGGATCAACAACAACGACAACCGCGACGTCCTCAAGGAGCTCAAGGCCAGGGGCGAGATCACCTGGAGATGCTGGTGGGATGGCGGAAACGCGCAGGACGACGGTCCCGGTCCGATCACGACGCGGTGGAATGTCCGGGCCTGCCCGAGCTTCATTGTGCTCGACCATCGTGGCGGATCCGTTTCAAGGATCTCTATCCCCAGGATGAGCGAGGGTTCGGTGAGTCGATCGAGGCCCTCCTTAAGCAAGCAGAACGGGCAGCCACGAAACGATAGCCACGGCTGGGCAGGGACCGCCCGGCACGTTCGAGTTCGTTGTGAACGGGGCTCCAGTAGCAGGGCGGGGAAAGCGGCACGGGTCCGATATTGGCGGGAAGGCGGCCCCGATCCGATATTGGTAAAATGGGCGGGGCAGCCCAACACGGAAGTGAACTACTTCCTTAATACTCTACTTTGGTCTGTGTTCCGCCCGTGTCCTTCCGTGTCGGAACCAAAGGAGAACGACGATGCAAACGACTATGGCAGTGGAAGACATCAAGCTGACGTTGCCGGAACTGCTCGACAGCCTATCGCCAGGCGATGAAGTGATTCTGACCCGGAATCATCAGCCCGTAGCGAAGTTGGTGAGCGAGAAGCCGCCGGAACGCAAGCCTCGTGTTCCGGGCTTGGGTAAAGGGATGATTACGATCATCTCCGATGATGACGACCACCTGAAGGACTTCGCGGAATACATGCCGTGAGAGTCCTTCTGGATACCCACGCTCTCTACTGGTTCATCGAGGGCGATCCACAACTCAGTGCGCCGGCTTTGACCGCGATCAGCGATCCGGCCAACGACGTGCTGCTGAGCCCGGCGTCGTACTGGGAGATCGCCATCAAGGTCGGCATGGGCAAATGGCAGTTGAACCTTCCCTACGAGGACTTCATCGACGTCGCGTTGAAGCAGAACGGGTTCTTGGTACTCCCTCTCCTGCCGACCCATACAGCCCGGTTGATCGGGTTGCCGTTCCATCACAAAGACCCGTTCGACCGCCTGCTCGTGGCTCAGGCGTTGACCGAACACGTTCCCATCGTCAGTGCTGACGTGCAACTCGATGGCTACGGCGTCATCCGGATCTGGTAAGGACCACATGAGCGACCTGGACCAAATGTGGACCGGAGTTAATGTGTCGCGGTAGGGAACGCCCTTGCGGGCGTCCCCCCGCACAGATCCGTGCGAGCGGAATTACCGCACACGGCTCTTACCTCGGGTGTTTGGCGTCGAAACGCGCGTCTGGGAACGGGTGCATGGTCTTGGGTCGGGGGATCCAGCGATGTGCGTGCGGCCGAAACCGTTGCCACGTGATCAGGCGCCGCTGTCCACGTCTTCGCAGTGCGCGCAGCCAGCTTCGCTTGATCTCCGTGCTAAACGCTTCCAGAGCCGCCGTGTTGCCTGGCACTCCGTGGTAATTGAAGTACCCGCGCACCACGCTGCGCAGCCATTTGCCTTGCTGCGGGACTGGCTCGTGACGCCGGAGCGCCAGCTCGCCCTTTACCTCCCTCAGCTTGGCTCGGAGCCGTTTGGTCGCAGTCTCCCGCTTCACGATGAACCCTTTGTTTCCGCGGATTTGCCCACAGATGTGGGTGAATCCCAGGAACGTGAAGGTCTCCGGCTTGCGTTCCCCACGCTTCCGTCGGTTCTCGGCGGCGAACCGCCCGAATTCGATCAGTCGCGTCTTGTCGGGGTGCAAGGCCAGGCCGAACTTACTGAGGCGTTCCCCCAGTTCGCGGAGGAACCGCTCGGCCTCGTGACGGTGTTGGAACCCCATGACGAAGTCGTCGGCGTAACGCACGACGAGCACGTCACCAGTCGCGGACTTGGTCCGCCACTGTTGAACCCACAGGTCGAAGACGTAATGAAGGAACACGTTGGCCAGGAGCGGTGAGGCCACCGCCCCTTGTGGCGTCCCAACTTCGGTCTTCGTCCACTGGCCGTCCTCGATGACTCCCGCCTCGAGCCATTGCTGGACCAGGCGGAGAATCCTTCGGTCGGCGACCCGGTGCTCGAGGAACTTCAGCAGCCATCCGCGGTCGATGTTGTCAAAGAACCCTCGGATGTCCGCATCAAGCACCCAGTTCACCTTCCTCCTCATGAGTCCCACCCAGAGCGCGTCCAAGGCATCGTGCTGGCTGCGCCGGGGGCGGAATCCGTAGGAGAACCCCAGGAAATCGACCTCGTAGATCTGGTTGAGCACCCGCACCACGGCCTTTTGGACCATCTTGTCCTCCAGAGCCGCGATGCCCAACGGCCGTTGCCGTCCGTCCGCCTTCGGTATGAAGCCGCGACGGGATGGTCGCGCCCGGTAGGTCCCCCCGTGGATCCGGCGATGGAGATCGCGGAGCCGCTCTTCGAGGTTGGTATCGTATTGCTGCCATGTTAGGCCGTCGACCCCGGGGGCCGCTTCGTGCTTGAGCGCGTAGAAGCCTTCCTTGAGTCGCTCGAACGTCACATGGTGCAACAGGGCGGTGAACCGTGCACGCCGATCGCGGCGTGCTGCTTCTCGCACACGATCCAAAGCGATCAGCGCATCCAGCCGGCTCTGTGTCCGGGTTGCGGTCGCCTGCATCGTGTTCCCCTTGGCCGATCGCCTTCCCTCCACCACCTCCGCAGGTGCCTCGTGCACACCCTTGTTCGGCGGCTTCTCCGGTACTACGCGATCGTCCGACTTCCCATGGGCGTACATGCCGGAAGTACGGTCGTAGACCTTTTCCGGCCGACCCGCCGCACCACCAGCGGGTACCCGTGGGATCTCCCGTTTCTCGTGCGAAGAGTTTCCACGCATGCTCAGGGTCTCAGACTCCGCGACGTTGGCGGCCGGCTCGCCTTTAGCGCCGTCCGCCATGTTGCCTTCCCCCTCACCATACGGGGTCGGCACGCCGATTAGGGTGATTTCGGAGCTCAATGGCTGGCCTGCGTGTGCCCCTGTCAACGCTTCGCCTGCGTCCTCACGGCCGCCGACGCATGACTCGGGGTCGGGATGACTGGCTGGGTCTTTCCCGTACGACTCTTTCATTCGCAACTCTCCGCCGGTTTAAACGGCGCACATGGTGTCCCCGGAACCACGCCGCCTTGACGAGATCGGACGGCCGCTCGACATTTATGTCGATATAATATATAAATATTATAAGCGCGACTTCTTATGGCCGCAGCTTCAGACCGGCAAGTTTCGCCGGGGCACGCCAGGCGGTAGAATCTATCAGGTGTGGCTGCGTTTTGTGCCGGAAGATTGAAGACCGCACCACTTTGGCGATGGAAGCCCACTCCGGAAGGCTCAAGCTCCGATGAAACGCATCTTCGTCAGCGCCACCATCTCGCGACCTGGGGAGCTATCGCCTCCTGGCCAGCCAGTCGTTGCGCAAACGGGGATACGACGTCGATGACCAGGCGATCTTCAACCTGACGTACCTGGAGATCGCCGAGAAGCTGGAGCAGCGGATCGCTGCCTGCGACGCGGTCGTGTGCCTGATCGGCTTTGCCTACGGGGGCGAGCCGTCGAAATGGCCTCCCGATCAGCCCCGGCGATCGTACACCCAGTGGGAGTACTTCCTGGCTCGCAAGCTGAACAAGCCGGTCTACCGGCTGCTGGCTGATGAGGGGACCCCGTTCGATCACGAAACGCGCAAGCCGGAGAGCAAGACTGTCCTCCAACTCCAGCGTAAATACCGCGCCGAGGTCATCCGCGATCAGGATTGGAGTTCGTTTGCCACCAAGGACCAGCTGGAGGCGTTGCTGGCCCAGATCCGCTTTCCCTGGGAGGGTCCGCCGCCGGACCACAAGCCATGCAACCTGCCAGTGGTCACCCTCGGCACGCTCTTCAAGGGGCGCGATGGGTTCCTCGACGACCTGCGCGCGAGGCTGGTCGTGCCCAACGGCCGGGCGACGGCCATCGTCAGCCGGCAGGCGGTTCACGGGCTCGGGGGCGTGGGCAAGACGCGGGCCGCGATCGAGTATGCCTGGCGTCATGCCGGCGATTACACCGCCTTGCTGTTCATCTCGGCCCCGTCAGCACCGGAGCTCCGCGCCAACCTGGCCAACCTGGTCGGCGTGCTGGGAATGAAAGTCGATGAGCTTCCGGTCGATCACCAGATGGCGGAGGTACTCCACTGGCTCGATGCCCATCCCGGCTGGCTGCTGATCGTCGACAACGTCGACACCGACGAGGCGGCCCGTGAGGTCGAGCGGTTGCTGGCGAAGCTCCGCGCCGGTCACGTGCTGATCACCTCCCGGATCGCCAACTGGAGCGCCGGGGTCGAGCCGTTCGAGCTGCACGTGTTGTCGCCAGATGCGGCCGTGGCATTCCTGCTGGAACGCACCCCGCACCGCCGCAATTCGGCCGACGACGCGTCGCGGGCCGCCTCGATCGCTCGCGAGCTCGACGGGCTGGCGCTGGCCCTGGAGCAATCCGGTGCGTATATCGACAAGCTGCGTCTTTCGTTCGCCGAGTACATTGAGCGCTGGGAGGCGAAGCGTCCCGAAGTGCTTCGCTGGCACGACCTCAGGCTCATGCAGTACCCGGCCAGCGTGGCCGTCACGTGGGAGACGACATTCGCCCAGTTGACCGAGCCCGAACAGCGGCTGATCGAGGTTCTGGCCTGGCTGGCTCCCGAGCCGATCCCGCTATTCTTGTTCGACGCCGCGCCGTTGACCGAGGCCATCTCCGATCCCCGCGAGGCGCTCGCGGGCCTTGCGGCGTACTCGCTGGCCCGGTTTGATGCGACGGGCGACGCGGTCTTGGTCCACCGGCTGGTACAGGAGATAAGTCGTAGGCGTGAGGGCGAAACCAAGCCCAGTGCCGGGTTACAAACCGCCCTATACGCCGTGAATTCGGCAGCAAAAGGAGACCCGAGCGACGCCCGGACCTGGCCGATCTGGTCTCCACTGGCACCACACGTGGCGGCCGTTGCGCACCATGCGGACGCCGCCGGCTTGACGACGCCAACCTCGATGCTCATGAACGATCTGGGCATGTACCAGCATACTCGCTGTCAGTTCCAGGAAGCCGAGCGTCTGTACCGTCGAGCGCTGGCGATCGACGAAGCGTCTTTCGGCGCCGACCACACGACCTCGCCATTCGCCTCAACAACCTGGCGGAGCTGCTGCGTGCTACCAACCGGATGCCCGAGGCCGAACCGCTCTACCGACGGGCGATGTCGATCTGGGAGAAGTCGCTTGGCCCCGATCATCCCCTAGTCGCCACCGCCATCAAGAACATGGCGGAGTTGCTCAAGGACACCGACCGGCTGACCGACGCCGAGCCGCTATTCCGGCGGGCGCTAGCGATCGACGAAGCGTCGTTCGATCCCGACCACCCCGACGTCGCCACCAATATCAACAGCCTGGGGGTGTTGCTTCAAACCACCAACCGTCTGGCGGAGGCCGAGCCGCTCTACCGGAGAGCAGTGGCGAGCTGGGAGAAGTCGCTTGGCCCGGACCATCCCCATGTCGCCACCGTCATCAACAACCTGGCGGCGTTGCTCTGGGCCACCAACCGGCTGACCGAGGCCGAGCCGCTCTACCGGCGAGCGCTGGCAATCAACGAGGCCTCATACGGCGCCGATCACCTCAACGTCGCCATTACCCTTAACAATCTGGCGGGGTTGCTCCAGGACACTAACCGCGCGACCGAGGCCGAACCGCTCTACCGACGGGCGCTCGAGATCTTCCTCCAGTTCACTCGCGGGACTGGCCACGAGCATCTCCACCTTCGCGCGGCCAGTAACAACTACGTCAAACTGCTCGCGGCGATGGGACACACCCCGGAGCAGATCCGCGCGCGGCTCGACGAGGTCGGACGGCCGTTCGGTATGTCGTCTCGTCCGGCGGATGGTTGACCAAGAACGCGGAGTGAGCCATGCCTTACGACCGCTTCATCAGCTACTCACGCCGCGACGACACAAACCAGCGTCTCACCGAGCTCGTCGAACCAATCTCCACCGACTACCGCCAATTCAGCGGCGAGGAACCCTCCTCGTTCTTCGACAAGCACGAAATCCGCGGTATGGACGACTGGCGGCAAAGAACTTCATGGTGGTAATTCATTTTTCCGATGCGCAAAATGAGCTGACACCCTCCTATTTCGTGGACGAAGTAGTAGCGGAGGAGTATTGGAGCAATGCGACTAACGTACATATTTTCGGCCCGTGTGTCGGACGACAATTCTGACGCAATAGTTTCCACCCCCGATCGGCTCGATAGGCGGAAACTGACCGAGGGCATCGTGGACAAGTACCTTGATCGGGACCTCGCCGACTTAGGCGTACTTGGTGGCGAGATTCGCCTGAGTGCCAGAGATGGCGAGGCGAACGTGGTGGTAACTTATTGGTTGCCCGGGGTTCCCGACGAGGCGCTGATTTCGCGTTTGCAAGCCTATACGGTAGCTCAGCTCGATGATGGTATCGGTGAGGGCGGTTTTCAGATTGATTCGGACGGTGAGCGATTGCTTGTGACTGCCTACACCGATTGGACTGAAAGCGTTGACGTTACGGACGATGGGCGACCAATCTCGGACCCGCCGCGGATTGCGATCGCCGCTCGCGACGGCGAATTGTCGGCGTTAGCGGCGGCGATCGAGGCTGATAAAAGCGAGATCGATCGGCTACATCAGGGATACTCTGCTTTGCAGCTTGCGATCCTTT
The DNA here is from genome assembly GCA_963779785.1 of uncultured Planctomycetota bacterium. Taxonomy (GTDB): domain Bacteria; phylum Planctomycetota; class Planctomycetia; order Isosphaerales; family Isosphaeraceae; genus CAVRFS01. Next base: position 186,354 of record CAWAAW010000015.1, on the reverse strand, counting down.
ACGGTCATTCGGACGCTATCCCCGTGCTATTGTCCGCGGGGGCGAACCCAAACCAGCTCGACAGTCTTGAGTCGACGCCGTTGGAGCTCTGTGCTTTATCCAGTTCACTCGACGACGATCAGAGTCGCCGCGTTGCTCAGCTCTTGATTGATGCCGGTGCAACTCCAAACCACACTACCCCGAATGGAGAAACTGCGACGAGTCATGCATTGTTGCGACAAAAGAGCCGGATGGCAGAGATTCTTCACGGGGACTTGGGGAGGACTTTGGCCGGGTAGAACCGGGTGGTATTCCACCCAGGCCCCCCCACAGATCCGGACGTGTTCCCACCGGGGTCAGACCGGGTTCTGCAGCCCATAATGCCGTTAGACCTGCCGGTGAAAGTCCGGTCGTGGGAATTGACTGTTTATCCTCGTAGTTATATTCGACGTTGGCTCTGGGTGACCCGGCTAGCGAAAGCTCGAACGTAAACGTCCTCGAAAGGAGGGCTAGCCAGCTCGCGGGCCGTAACATGAGCGCGATATCGCATAAGCTCAGAGTGAACTCTGCAGCCTCGAAACGACCAATGTGATCGCCGAACCCGTAACCCGGAGGTGATGGCTAAAACCGAAGAGGAAGCAACAGTCGTTTGCACCCTTCGGGGTCACCGGGGTAAGGGAGGCGGCACGCGAGCACAGTCCAGCGAAGTAAATTGGGGAACCTCTGGATTCCCACCAGAAGCCGATTTCCTTGGGTGCAGCAGGTCGTCTTCCACCACGACGCCGAGGGGGAGATCGATCGCGCGATGGCCTACTACGAATCGCGACGGTCCGGCTTCGGGCTCGTGTTTCTGGCTGAGGTCCAGCGCGTCACCCAACTCGTCCAGTGACATCCTCGGCGCTGGGCGGCCTACAAGAATACAGTATTTCGCAAGTGTTCGCTCGATCGATTTCCCTTTGCTATCTATTATCTTGAGTTGGATCAGTGCGTTTGGATCGCCGCTGTCGCTCATCAGAAACGAAAGCCGGAATACTGGTCGGAGCGCAGACCTCCGCGACGATCGATGGGCAGGTGTATCTTGAAAACAGGCCGTGTCGAACCCGATCGAGCGCTGTTTATTGCCGTCAAGGAAGCTTCGATTGAGGTTCAACGATTTCGACTTCGCCACGCTCAAGCCGATCGAGACCACGCCCGAGTTCGTGGAGGGCTAAACCGGCTTAGCCACACCCAACAAGATGCAATAATATGGAGGGCTCGCTTATGGACACCAAGCGGCTGACTGAAAACGAGTCGCAATTCCGTCAAGAGCTGGCGATCGCCGAGGCCTCGTACGGCCCCAACCATCCCGAGGTCGCCGCCGCGCTCGCCAACCTGGCGGGGGTGCTGTTCGCCACCGGGCGCCTGGCCGAGGCCGAGCCGTTGCTTCGGCGGGTGTTGACAATCTACGAGACGACGCTCGGCTCCGCTCACCACAAGGTTGTCACCGCGCTCAACAACGTTGCGGAGCTGCTGCTCGCCACCAAGCGCCTGGCCGAGGCTGAGCCGCTGTTTCGACGGGCACTTGCCATCGACGAGGCGTCGCTCGGCCCCGACCATCCCGACGTCGCCCGCGACCTCAACAGCCTGGCACTGGTGCTTCAGACCACCAACCGCATGACCGAAGCCGAACCGCTGTACCGGAGGGCGTTGGCGATCTGGGAGAAGTCGCTCGGCGCGGATCATCCCCAGATCGCGACAACGCTCAACAGCCTGGCACTGGTCCTTCATACCACCAATCGCCACGACGAGGCCGAGCGGCTGTGCCGCCGGGCGCTGGCGATCGACGAGGCGGCGTACGGACCCAACCACCTCAACATCGCCTTTCACCTCAACAACCTGGCGGGGTTGCTGCACATGACCAACCGCCTGGTCGAGGCTGAACAGTTGAGCCGGCGAATGTTGGAGATCCTCCTCCAGTCCTCCCGCGCGACCGGCCAACTGCATCCCCAAATCAGCCCGGCTGCGAGCCACTACGCCAAGATCCTCAAGGAACTGGGTCTCGGGCCGGAGGCCGTCCGCGAACGGCTTAAGGCGATCGGCCGCCCGTTTGGCATCTCGTTGGGCGGTTGATCGTATCATGAGAAAACCCGGGGTACCGCTGATTGTGACTTCGGCGGGAGACTGTGGCCTTGGCTTGAAGGTCCGGCCTCGCGCTGATAGGCTTGATGGGGTCGGCACGCGGCTCAAGAGGAGATAGCGAGGTCATGTCCGAACGCACACCGGTTGTCGACCCGCCGCGCACACTCGTCGAGGGTCAACGGCTCGACCAGCCGACGTTCCACGCCCTGTATGAGGCGATGCCGCCCGGCACTCGGGCCGAGTTGATCGATGGAGTGGTCTATATGCCCAGTCCCGTTGGAATTGAGCACGGTCTCTCCCACGTTTCTGTGATCATGTGGCTCGGCTACTACGCCGAGCAAACCCCGGGAGTCCAAGTTCTGGACAACGCGACGACGATCCTGGGCTTGAAGAGTGAGCCGCAGCCCGACGGATTGCTCCGAATTCTGCCCGAGTGTGACGGACGTACCCAAAACAAGAAGGGCTTTATTCACGGCCCTCCGGAGCTGGTTGTCGAGGTCGCCAAGGCGACCCGGTTCGTCGACCTGGGCCCAAAGCTGGCCGATTACGAACGGGCCGGCGTCCTGGAGTACGTCGTCCACGCGATCGACCCAGACGAGATCTTCTGGTACGGCCAGGAACTAGGCGCGCTGGTGCAACGACCGATCGACGGAGATGGGCTGTATCGCTCAACGGTTTTTCCAGGGCTGTGGCTCGACCCGCGAGCGCTTATTTCCGGCGACACGCGGCGGCAGCGGGCTGTGCTTGACCTCGGCTGCGCCACGCCCGAACACGCCAAGTTCGTTGCTCGGCTGGCCAAGGCCCGGAATAACCCCTGATCTGTTCCGGCGACCGTGGCTAGTAGCGGCACGTCAAGGTTATTGAGACTGAACACCACCAGAACGATCGGGAGCGGCCACACTAACCCGAAGCGTGAGCGAGGGATGCCACAAGTCTCTTGTGACACGAAGGCAGCGCCCTCGCTCACGCTTCGGGTTGGTATGCGGGCCAGCTCACCTTGCGGCAATTGCCGTCCCCGAGGGGCGATGTGGTCAAAGACGAAACGGCCGCGGTGAAATGACTTGACGCCGCGAAAGAGATAACCGGTCGCCCTCGACTGTAACCGGTTAGACCCTTGTTCACGACGCTGCGAGGAGATCTAACCGGTCCGGTCTCGAACCGATTGCGTCGATCAGGCATGTATCACATATAAGTACAATTACTGTAATGAGATACTGCCAAAACCTCTGCTTCGAACCAATCGTGTCGATCAGACATGTCCCATTTATAATTCCAATTTCTGTAAGAAGATACTGCCAAGCCCCTACTTCGAACCGGTTGCATCGATTATACGTGTGTCACACGTAAATCAAATCAACGTAATGAGATGCCGCCAAAACTCCTCCTTCGAACCGGTTGTATCGATTATTTCTGTGTCACACGTAAATCAAATCAACGTAATGAGATACCGCCAAAGCTCCTCCTTCGAACCGGTTGTATCGATTATTTCTGTGTCACACTTAAGTCGAAACATTATAATGAGATACGACCAAAGTACCTGCTTCGAACTGGTTGTATCGATTATTTCTGTGTCACACTTAAGTCCAATTGCTGTAAGGAGATGGAAGCTTCTGCGCGTTCCGGTTATACCTGCGTCACACGTAAGTTTTATCGCGCCAATGATATACGGCCAAGTGCAGTTTTCCGCCCGACGCAAAGTGTGTGGCGCTCAGCGCGCGAAGTGCTCGTCGCGACCGATCGACGTCATTGACCGTCCGGGCCAGGGATTCGTCATCTCAGCCTCGCCCATTCGGCGAGATTCTGGGCCGCACGCGGGAGTGAGCCGATTCCGAAAAGCATCTCCGCCACAATCGGAACCGCGATCGCGAACGGATCGCTGGCGTGAAGGCGCAGCCGAACACACCGTCGCAGAGGATGTCTCAGCGTGACGAGTCGGGCGGCGTGGTTCGTGTCCAATTGATGTTGCGTCATACGTCCGACTCTACCCCCGATTTGCAAACTGCCGCAGCCAGTTCAGAATCTGCGGCGATCGGGCATGGATCACCATCAGGACATAAGCCCACCCCCACCAGAGCACCCAGGCCAGGGCGATCCAACCGCGCCAGTCGATCCGCATCCGTTCCGGGAGTTTGAAACCGGGTAGCTTTTGCATGGATATTCCTTTTCGGAGTCATAGACAGACTGAGGAGCAGAGCGGTTCATGCTCAGGTGGCCCACGGGCGATGCTAACCCGAAGCGCGAGAATTGGATTTGTGACGCTCGGATTTCGCCCCGAAGGGGCAGTGACATGTCAGCCCAGGGCAACGCCCTGGGGGAGCCTGATAAACAGAAAGAGCCCTGCCCTGAAAGGGCCGAACATGATGTTCACTCCCAGAGGAACCGCTCGTCATATTCCATTCCGTATCGATTCAGGAATGACAGAAACTCTTCTTGAAATGATTGCTTGCGGTGGTGTTCCTCTTGAAGTCCGATGTACTGGTGGACCCGTTCAACATGGGATTGACTCACCGAGAAGGCACCATAACCTGCCTGCCAGTGAAAGGCGTGAAACTTCGGTCCCTGCGTCTTCAGCCATTTGGACGACCCCTTCTTTAATTCCTCGATTACCTTCGCCAAGGCGTGATTCTTCGAGAGGCAGAACAACACATGCACGTGATCCGCGACGCCGCCGATCAGTAGAGCTGGACTTTTCCATTCTTTCAGGATGCCCACCTTGTATCCGAAGAGCCCGGATCGGATTTCGGGCGAGAGGCAAGGCACGCGATCCTTGGTGCTGTAGATCAGATGGATCAGGTTCTTTGCGAGCGACTGAGGCATGGCACTGGTCCTTGTCACGCCCTTTCAGGGCATTGCGAATTGGTGTCGCGTTGATTCCCCAGGGCGTTGCCCTGGGCTGTCATGTTGCTGCCCCTTCGGGGCGAACACGCGAGGCGCGACTTCAGAACACGCGCTTCGGGTTCCGATTCATACCTTTGCTGTTCGAGGTGCGCCCAACTCATCAGTGAACCGTTCTAAATCGGCGTATGCGGCGACTCTGCGCGGTGGGTGCGAGACCACCATCGCAGGGCGCTCTTGTAGACGCGGTCGGGGCTCAGGCCCGACATGCAGGGGTGGTCGGCCAGCGGGCAGACCTTCTGGTGGCACGGGTGGCAGCGGCACGCGGTGGCGCAGGATCAGCGAGTGGCGCGACCACGGCCGCCATTGCCGCGGCTGGTTGGTCCCGCTGAAAAGGATCACCGACAGGGTCCCGGCCGAGGCCGCCAGGTGCGCTGGTCCGGAGTCGGCCCCGATGAAGAGATCGGCCCGCTCCAGCAGAGCGGTGGTCTGGGTCACCGTCAGGCTGCCGGTCCAGTCGCGAAGCCGGTCGTGCGGCTCCAGGACGGTCGAGAGCGGCAGGTCTTCCTGCCCGCCGACCACCACGACCCGCCAGCCGCTCGTCGAGAAAACGCCCGATCAGGACCTTCCACGAACGGGGCGGCCAGCGCTTGGCCGCGTTCCCGGCTCCGAGGTGCACGGCCAGCAGCGGAGGGAGGCGGCGAAAACCGGTCGGCGTGCAGCCAGTCGGCCGCATCGGCGATCGACGTCGAGCGGTCTGGAAGGAGGCCGCGGCTCCGCGTTCCTCGACCGAGGCGTCCGCGGCGCCGAGCGGGCATGAGCCTCGATGCCGTCGAGCATCGCGGCGCGGCCAGGCTTCGGCCAGCCGGCGGGCGATCGCGATCCGATCCTCGTCGTCGACGTGGACGTCCACGCGCGCCGACAGATCCGGCGTGATCCCCAACCGCGCGAGAATGCCAGTCGCGAACGGACCTCGTGCCGCCCGGGGATCCACTCGGCCACGTCGGTCAGCAGGAACGCCCCGCCCCCCATCGCCCAGCCGACGCGCCGCGGGACGCCCGCCAGGGCCAGCACCAGCACGGTCAGCACGTCGCCACGCACGTCGATGCCGAGATCGTAGCCGCTGCCCGCGCACGATCGGCCCAGCTTCCAGACCGCCGCCAACAGGTCCCAGCGGTCGGGGCTGCGCTCGAACCAGGTCCGTTCGGCCACCTGAACGCGATCGATGTTGGGGTCGGCCTCGAACACTTCGTGATTGCTCGGCGAGGCCAGCACGTCGATCTGGGCTTCGGGATAGGCCGCCCGCAGCTCGGCGAGCAAGGGAGTGCTGAGCACCGCGTCGCCGAGATGATCGAGCTGGACGACCAGGATCCGCCGCGGACGGTCGACCGGCCGGGCCGGTCGAATCCGCCGGACGATCGCCATCAGCGATCGTACCGACCAAGTCGAGCGCGTGGACGAGCAGTCGCCAGCGGAGCTTGCTGTAGCGATAGCGTCCCACGACAACAGGCTTGGGCTTAGCGAGCGACCTGATCATAGACCTCCGCGGTAATCTGGGCCACCTTCGGCCAGAGATAGTGCGTCGCGATCCGTCGCGACAGCCGGGGGTCGGCGCCGTCTTCCCAGCATTTCGCCACGGCCCGCTCGATTTCGCCCGGACGGTCAGGGCGCGCATATTCCACCAGGTCGCCGAAATACTCCCAGGTCGAGCCATAGGGAGTGATCACGACCGGGCAGCCCGCGAGCGCGGCCTCGAGCGCGGCCAAGCCGGGCGTCTCGAACCAGCTTGGCAAGCGCAAACACCCTGGCCGCCGCGTAGGCCGAGGCCAGCAGCGGATCGTGATGATCGAGCTGTCCCAGCCAGACGACCTGGTCTCCACCCGCGCGCCGGCAGTCCTGTGCGTAATCGCCGAAAAGCCGGGTGGGCCTCGCCGATGACCACCAGCGGCAGACCCAGCGGTCGAACGGCCCGGACCAGCGCGAGCGTATTCTTCCGCGGCTCGATTCGGCCCACGGTGAGGACGAACGGATCAGCACCGAATCGCTCCTGAAACAACTCGGGAGAGGCCGACGCGACGGTGGCGAGCACGCCGTTGGGCACGACACGGATTCGCTCGCGAGCGACCCCGAACAGACGCACCAACTGGGCGGCCTCCGAGAGCGAATTGGGCAGGACGAGATCGGCCAGATTCAGTAGCTCGCGCCGCCAGCTCGGAATCCTCGGGGCGACGAGCCGAAGGCCCCAGGCCGCCAGACTCGCGAGTTTTCGGACGAGATCGGTCTCGAGCGCGGCCAGGGCCAGCGGCTCGTACCAGCAGATCGGCGACAACACCACGGGCACGCCCCGCGCCTTGGCGACCCGCGCCAGCTCGAGGCCCTCGCGAGACATCCCGAAGAGATGGAGCAGCCGGGCCGTTTCGAGACGGTCGGTCCAGGCGGAAAAGAGCCGGACCGGTATGCCCATCCCTTCGAGGTGCCGGCCGGTCTGCACCAGTTGGTTCTCGCCCCCTCCCGGCGCCTGAAAGGCAAAAGACGGCGCGTGCAGCAGCACAGAGCCTTGGCGGCAATGACCCTGACTCCGCGTCGCCAGCCATGAGATCGACGAGCCCGGCGATGCGGCGCACGGCTCGGCGCGGCTGGATTCATGACGGGGTCCCCGCGCGTTGGTGTTTCCAAAGTCTCAGGCCGCGCTTGAATCGGTTGGAGATCGACGAGCGCGGAATCTCCTCCACGGGCGTCACCGTCTCCCAATCGAGCGCGGTCCGGACGGCGTGTTTCAGGCTCAAGGAGCCGCGGTCGATCGACGGCGCGAACCACGCTCGGTCCGGTATTCCTCGGTCCGCTCGTAAACCAGGTCGCTGAGCCGCAGGGACATCCGGGAACCCGTCACCGGCAAACGAGCAACGGAACCGACCGCGGTGGATCTCGATCGCGAGATCATATTCGGTATCCCACTCGTCGAACTGGATATCGAGGCGGTGATCGTCGTGCGAGATGACCAGCCACCTCCGATCGGACCGCCATCGCCACCAGCTGCCAGCTCCGAGAGCGTGGTGCGCCAGACCAAGGGCTTCTTATCGATCGCCCGGGACAGCATCGCCAGGACCTCGGGCATCCGGCCGAGCCTGCGCTCGGGGTGGCCGTAGACGATTGCGAGCTCTTCCGCATCGATCTTGGACAGGACGATCTCGCGAAGATAGTCGCCGATCACCCGGGGATCGTCGACGCCAGCCTCCAGGAACAGGCCCTCGCAGACCGGGTGAATCGGGAATCTGAAGCACGCTGCGAGAATCGAGTCCCTTTCCAGGGATAGAACGGAAAGTCGTCGTAGCCGAGCTGGAAGTCGGACGAGTAGAGGTAGCCGAAGTCTTCGAGCGTGTCGTCGAGGCTCTTATCCCAGCGACCGTGCGGACCGGCGAAGCCGACGGGCTCGAAGCCCGCGCTCCGGAGGATCCGGTGGGCACGAGTCACGTTCACCCGGTTGGCCTCGGGCTCGCGGTAGACGTGATGGAAATGCCCGTGCGATTGCGTATCGTGTGGTCTCAGGTCGCTCAAGACGCGGGCATGATCGGCATAGGCGTGCGTGCTGACAAAATGCGTGGAACAGTCCGCCAGGGGATCTCGGGCGATGGCGAAGCGATGGTAGTCATCGGGCTCCGGCTCGTCGAGGTCGGCGCGGAAGCTGAAAGCCGAACGATACGGGTAGGGAAACGAGGCCAGGCGGACCCACAAGCCTCCCGACCCCGTGACGGCCTCGGCGCAGCTTGTCGATCAGGCGGCGACGAATCCAGGCCTTGGGGAACCGGGCCAACCGCTCGGAAAGTGTATAGGGACCGACCGTCCAGGACGAGCGCGCCGCCTGCTGGTCGATCAGTGCCTCGAAGGGATCGACGGGCTCGTCGCGACGGAGCGAGTCGACGTCGATCAGGACATGGCCCGAAGTCAACAGGCCGTGGATCGCACTCGACGGGACCGCTCGACTGTCGAACAGAACGAACCGGCCGCCGCGGAACGAAAGCGGATGCGCATCCTTGACCGTCTCGAACGCCACCCCTTCCTGGGCGAGGATCAACTCCAGCCCCGGCGGCGTCTTCCACAACAGCAAGGGGAACGAGGCCAGTAACGGCGAGTACAGTTCGGTCACGCGGACCCTCCCGGCGCTCGAGCCGCCCACAGCGCGAAAAGTCGCGTGCCGGCAACGTATTGAAACGGGAACCGGCCCTGCTCGGCGGGCGAGAGCAGGTGAACGACCCGGACCTCCGAGAACCATCGCCCCAGCCGCCGGCTCAGCTCTCCCGGACGAAACCAGCGCTCGCGCACGCTCTCGCGGGGCGAATACATCCACAGACCCCGGCGCTCGTCGATCCATTTCACCGCCACAGCTCGGCAGCCAGGGCCGCTGAGCGTTCCACGACCAGACGTTTTTGTCCACAATGACAAAGGTCCCGCCCGGCCGGAGCACACGGCAGACTTCGTCGCAGACCTGATCGACCGATCGAGGCGCCAGGTGTTCAAAGACCTCGACGGCCACGACCCGGTCAAAGCTTGCCGAGGCGAACGGCAGCCGTCGCGCCGACGCCCGGACGCGATCCAGATCCACCGCCTCGGCGAGCATGGCGGCCGACAGATCAAGCCCGATCACCCGGGCGCCGAGCTCGCTCAACGTCCTGGAGAACCGCCCCTTGCCGCAGCCCAGGTCGAGGACGCGACGGCCGGCCATCGGCCCGAGATTGTCGACAATCCCAAGTAGCCGTGGATCGTCCCGAGCCACATCGCGTTTGAACCGATGGTGGAGCGCATCGAACCGGGAGCCGACCACCGCTTCATGGCGGGCGATCATGGGACCCTCCTCGCCAGGGTCAACTCGCGGTGCTTCCAGGCTCGGACCGCCGCCGACACCCCGGAAATCGCGCAGAACATAAACCCCTCGACGCCGTCACGAAACCCCTGCTTGAAAATATAAAGCTTGAAGAATGTCCAGATGGGCCGAAGCGTCAGGTCGCTGAATCGATAAGGGCGCCGGGAGTCCGTCAACCCTTGCGCTTCGAGCGTCGTGTAATCGTTGACCTTATTGAGAAAGACCGACATGGTCGGCAGCGTCTTGTGCCGGAGCTCGCTTCGAAGCGACCCGATCGAGCCGTTGAGCTCGACCGTCTCATGCACAAAGCCAACCCAGTGCCCGGAATCGCGGCGGAACAGGCGCAGTGGCTGATCGTGCTGGGTCCCTGAAAAGGCGAACTGCCGGCCCAGGATCTCGCTGCGGATCGGCACGCGGAACCCGCATTCGGACGTCGCTGGATCCGAAGATGACGCGCTGGATTTCTGCGGCAAGCTCGGGAGTCACCCGCTCATCGGCGTCAATCGACAGCACCCAAGTACCCGCGGCCAGTGCCAGCGCGGCGTTCCGTTGATTGGCGAAGTTGTCAAAAATGCGAAGGACGGCGATATCCGCGTCGCGTTTTGCAATTTCCAGAGTGACATCGCGGCTGGCCGGATCCACCACGACGACCCGTTCGTCGGCCCAGCTTGCCGACGCCAGACAGCCGGCGAGATTGTGGGCCTCGTTCTTGGCCACGACCAGGACGGAGAGGCGGGGCTCAAGCATAACGCACCCCCTTCCTGACCGAACCGGCCAACGCCCGAGCCGGGAAATAGATCGCATAAGCCGCCAGCGCGACATCGAGCCGGCCCAGGAACGCCAGCACGATCCAGAGATGCCAGCGCACATCGGCATGCCCAATCAGGCGCAAGAACCCGGCCAGCCCGGCAAGGACACGGCGGCCGGTTGCCGATGGATTTCCGCAAGCGGTTGGTTGGGGCACGGTCTCACTCGAGCGCGTCTCCAGCTCATCTCCGAGGATCGACTGCACCAGGAACAGATACTTCCCGGAGGCGTAAACGATTCCGAGGACCAGCCAGATCGGTTGACCGGCCTGGCGGAAGGCCGCCCAGGCGATCGCGGCGTGAAGGACCAGGTCAGCCAGTTCGTCGAGGACCTGGTCGAGCCAGCGTCCGAATGCCGAGCTCGTCCCTTGCAATCGGGCGAGGCGGCCGTCGGCTGTATCCAAGACCAGGGCCAGGGCCAGGGCCAGGGCGGTGATCGATCGATCGAGCCAGCCGGCAGGAGACACGGCGATCAAGCCGGCCGCCAGGAGCATGAGAGCCCCCGCGGTCAAGGTCAGGTGATTGGGCCGCACCCGGGTCGGGCTGAGCACCTGGGCCAGTGTACGAGCCAGGGGGAACGCCCAGTATTTTCCAATCGGCTGATAGGTCAGGCGCCGTTTCAGCTCCTCATCGGCGGTCTGTAAGGCTTCAGGCCGGTCCAGTCGCCATAACACGGCGGATTCCGGCGATCGCCCTCGGCGCAGGTCCCGCCGGAGTCGCTTGGCGTCATAAAAGCAATCCGTCCGCAGGACGTTGGCATCGGCACGCGGCGGTCCGCTCATGAACACGATGTCGCCTCGGCGCCGGCTTGCCGGCAAGCTCGCGAAGCTGGTGGTGATCGTCCGCGCGCGCATGCACGACGACGGGCTCACTCGGTGTCGCCAGCTCGACCGCTACCTCGAGCAGGTGATCGAGCACACTTCGACCGAGTACCAGCTCAGCCGCCAACAGACCTCGGGGGCCTCGTGGTCGAGCGTCGATCACGAGGTGAACAGCCCGGGCAGACATCCAACGCCTCCGTGCGTTTTACGGACCTTTGTATCAAGGCCGGTTTCATTACCACTGAAACCGCTGATAGAACGCCTCTTGTCTCTGGGTCCACCTCCCCTGCCCCACCGCTAAGTGCGCCGACCCGCCCATATCCGCGGGCAGCGCCGCAGGGCCGCGAGTAGCGCCGAAGCAAAATGGAAACGCCCGTGTAGGAGGGCGTGGCCCAAGCGGATCGGCAGCCAGAGAAAATGGCTCAGCAACCGAGCGCCGCTGATGTTTTTCCACATAAAAATCAAGGAGTTGCGGCTGGCCAGCTCGTCACAGACCGCGTTCGCCCAACTGGGGACCGAAGGTGCCAAACCCCCGGTGATAGGCGACCGATTCAGGCACGTAATAGCCTTGATACCCGGCCATCCAGCCGCGAAAGCCCAGGTCGAGATCCTCGATCCTTCCCGGGAAATAGATGGGATCGTACCCGCCGAGCGCCAGGAACCGGCGTCGATCGACGGCCAAGACGGGGCCGGCCGCGGCAGTGAGGTCGCGCTTGTCGAGGAGCCGTTCAAAACCGGGCACCCGACACATCCCCTGGATGATCCCGAAGCGCGAGCGCACCCGGGTCCTCATCCCTTCGTAAGTCCGGCCGTCGAAGGTCCAGCACAGCGGCGCCGAGAAGAGCGCGTCGTCATGCTCCGCGAAAACCGAGAGCAACGGCCCAACCGCGCCTGGATCGAGCTTGATGTCATTGTTCAGGAGCAGGACCACCGGCTCGTCCAGCCTGCTCAACACGCGGTTGAACGAAGCCAGTCCGAGATTGTCCTCACAAACCAAGCCGACGGCTGGCCAACACCTTGCGACCAACTCAGCAGGAACCGTCGCTCGAGCCGTTGTCAACCACGGTCACGCGACAGGGGACTGGAGCTCGAACGGCAGCCTCCACGATGCTCGGCAAGCAGTCGGCGAGCAACCCGTGGCCGTTGAAATTGAGCACCAGAATGTGAGTTCGATCGATCGTCAACGGCTCCATCCCTCGCGCTAATCCGTGCATCCTGCAATGAGATTGGACCGGGGGAGGAAAGGATGAGACAAGACGCTATCGCTGACCGCGAGACGGACCGCTCTGCCGTCGCGTGGATGCACACCATACGCCGCAACTCATTTATGGTCAACCCCGGGGTGGAACAAGCGATGGTCGATGCTCTCGAAAGCGGCTGTTACCGAACCGTGACATGAACACGGCCATCGCGATCCATCACGGTGGATTCACGCGTCTGGTGGCCGGCTGATAGGTGCTGCCCCGCAGTGATTCGAGCAATTTCTTGGTGGCGCGAATTCCCTCGGGCTCACCCAGCCGGCTTCCTTCGTACTCGATGCCGACAAATCCGTGGTAGCCGGCGTCGGTGACGATCTTCATGATTCGGGCGAAGTCGAGCTTGGTCTCTTTGCCCGACTCGTCGAAGTCGTAGCTCTTGGCGGAAACACCCTTGGCGTGCAGCATCATCCGGGCAATCGCCTCATAGACGTCGATTGTGTACTTTCCCTTGGCATCCTTGGGAAAGTTACCGAAGTCCGGGAGCGTTCCGAAGGTCGGCTTGCCGACGGCCTTGATCAAGGCGAGGAGCGCGTCCGGATTGCTTGACGGACCGCCGTGATTCTCGCAAATGACCTCGATACCATTCTTGGCGCCATAGTCGGCCAAGAGGCCGCAGGCCTCGGCGACCGGGCCGACCTCGGTGGGGCTGTAGTGGCTTCCCGTGTTCACCCGAATGGCGTGGCAACCCAGGCTCGCGGCGGCATCGACCCACTTCTTGTGGTTTTCGACGGCCTTCTTCCGCGCCTCGTCGTTCGTGGCGCTCAAGTCGCCCTCACCGTCGATCATGATCAGAACGCAGGTAACGCCGGCGTCATTGGCGCGGGTCTTCAGGTCCTTGAGGTACGCCGAGTCGTGCGCCTTGTCCTTGAAGAACTGGTTGACGAACTCCACTCCCTCGATCCCGTACTCCTCGCGGGCGATCTTGGGGAAATCGATGTTGTGGATCTTGCCGGTGAAGAGTGCCTTGTGCAGCGACCACTCCGCCAGAGAAATCTTGAAATCGCCGATCTTGCCCGCCGCGGGCTTTCCCATCGCGTCGTCGGCCAAGGCCAGGGACGAGCCCAGACTCAGCAGGGTTCCACTCGCGACGGTGCTCTCCAAAAAGAGGCGACGACTTATGCTGGCTTCATTCATCAGACCGGTCTCCTTGGCTCCACAGTAATAACAACCGTTGCTCGGCGGGTTTGAACGAGAGAAGCCCGAATCTTATCCGGAAGGCATTATCGATTCAAGGCTTGTGATCGAATCGCGAGAGACCGCCGGCCGCGCTCCCAGAGTCACGGAACGTCTCAATTGAGCCCACGAGCGGTAAAATAAGCATGTTCTCTTCGGGACTTCCTCCAAAAACTCGAGTCTTCTACTTTTTGTCGCGCCATTGCTGGATCGACACGGCGTCGAGGCGCGCATCATGATCGTACTGTTCGTTCATGATCTTCTGTTTGTCCGGCGGCGCGATACCAAAAAAGCGGCGGCTTGTCAGTGGCGGATCGGTTCGCTCCAGTCGACCATCGACGACGGCAGCGAGGAAGACGGTGCGGTCGCCCGAGTCCATGCGTGTTTCCACTTGGCAGTCAAACCAGGCCAGCGCCTCGGGCAGCAGCGGGCTTCCGGTCACTCCGGTACGGAATTGCAGACCGGCAAGCTTGTCGACGTCGCGGCCTGACTGCAATCCAAACCGCCAAACCAGATCGAGCTGTGTTTCGTCGATCAAGTGCATGGCGAACGCGCCGCTGCCTTCGATCAACGCGTGCGTGTTGTGCCGTTTGTCGATCGTGATGAGCTGGCGCGGCATTTCACCAACGATCGATGCTTGGGTCACCGTGGTGGCGATCAGTCCGCCACGCCGACCGCCGTCTGCCGCGGTCACCAGCCACAACGGCGGGTCCAGTTGAGCATAAACTTTGCTAATCTGCGCGGCGTCCATGATTCATTTCCTCCAATCTCGCACAACTTTCAAAGCTTCGTCCGCCAGCACGCCACCCGTCAGCTCGACATTGATGAACGCCGTGTTGATGAGGGCGCCGCAAGACGTGTTGATTTGCGGTTGGCCCACGTCGATTAATTGTTGAATCGAAGCGCCGAATACGACTCGAGAAACACCGGCCCAGACTATGGCGCCGGTGCACATTGGGCAAGACTCGCTGGATGTGTACAGCGTGTAGCCTTTCAATGACAAATCAGGAATGACCTTGAGCGCCGCCCGAATCACGTTGACTTCGGCATGGGCTGTCGGATCCCGATCACGCGTCGCGGTATTAAATCCCTTGACGACGATCGCTCCATCCTTGACGATGACCGCGCCGTAAGGCCAGTCACCGTTTTTCGATTCCTCGATGGCGAGTTGCATAAACTCTGTGTCATTCATTGAGTTCCTCGGTTCCAACTGTTCAGCTCCTGAACAACACGTCATTTCACGATGATCTGATTAAACAGGTCATCACCCAGTACCTTCCGCAGCAACCCATCGATCTGCGAAGCCCGCGGCATATAGATGAACGGTCGCCAGGGGTAGATGCGATCGTTGAACCACGGCGTCTTCCAGTCGGTGCACGTGCGGATGAACTGCTCGGCGAAGCTCGCATTCTTCGCCAGCGGATACATCGCCTCGATCTCCAGGCAGCCATCGACGCAGATGTCGACATACGACTGCACAATGGGGTGACCGGCGTCAGCCGTCTGCTTTGTCTTGCTGGCGAAATACCAGAACTCGCCTTTGGGTGGGGCCGGGCTGCCATCCAAGAGCGTGATGGCGGAACTGTCTATCCTCGTTGGAATATAGTCCGCCTCACGGAGCTTGGTCGCCTCAAATTCGGAATCCGTGACCTGGTAGATCACGCCGTTGGTGGTGGCGTTGGGGTCGGACACCGCACCGAGGTAAGTCGGGTTCAAGCTCGCGCTGGGAGCCTGGTAATACCAGCCCCGTGTAATCCCCTTGACGATCGCGGGCGCCGCGGCGAACGCGCTGGGCACGGTTCGGGTGCGGCTCGCGATTTGGATCAGAGAACCGTAACCGAAGATGTACTTCGGGAGACTTGGCGACGGATCGGCCAAGGCCGCCGCGGCTGGCTCAGCCGCCGCGGCAACGCCGGCGGCACCAATCAGGGCCAGCGCCGAGCGGCGCGTGAATGCGTTGGGTGAGTCGGTCATCATCGAACTCCTTGCGGTCTTGTGAATCAATTGGATGAAACAGTGCAGTGTGCGTATCTCCGAACCACGGATTATCGAAGACCAGTTTAACCACAGATGAACACAGATGAACACAGATGAGTTTAGAATGGAGATACTGACCGACGTGGACCCGAACAATTGGGGTTACCAAGAAGATCATTTCCTATCCGTGTTTATCTGTGTTCATCTGTGGTTAGACGTCCGACAAGTCCTTCGTTCAAACCCACGATGGAGGGTACTTGCTGGAGACTACGTCGTCAACGAGGTCGGCATTCCGCCCTGAAACAACCGGACGTCAGAGGTTCATCGCGAAAGTCGTTCTTGACCGATGTCTCGCTCCCAGTTGCGGCGCGCAGTCATTTCGGTGCGATCGAGGCCGAAGGGATAGGCCACGCGTTGCTGGGTGCAGCGGTAGAGCGCAATCCGCCGTACGGGCTTGCCGTTCCGCTCGACCCAGAAGTCGGAGACCGGCTCGATTCGCGCGAACCCCTGCCCGTAATGACGGGCCTGCGCTCGCCTCGGGTTCACCGATTACGACCAGGACTCCGTCGCGGCCGACCCAGTCTTGAGGCTGGCTCCAGAAGGCGAACCCACGCGGATCGGCGGCGTTGTAGCAGAGGACGGCGCACTTTTTGTCGAGCGCGTAAGCAGAGCTGGGCGCTTTGATACCAGTAGCGGCGCGAATACGAACGTGCGAGGATCGTCGATCAAGCCGAGTTGATCGATCCGGTCGGCCACCTGGTCCCAGCCATAGAGGTCGAGCGTGGGATCGGTGCTGGTATCGACGAGTCCCCAGCGGCCGTCGGCTCCGCGCTGGAGCCAGCCGTAACGGTACTCGGCGATCGCCAGGCTGAGTAAGCCGAGGGAAGCGCAAGCGGAGGCGAACAAAAACCGTCGCGTCGTCTCGGGGCGTTTTTCGAGCCTCGCCGCCCAGTTACGTCCCAGCAAGGGGAAGAGCGACGCCAGCCCGATCAAGCCCCAATGCGGCAAGACCGGGCGAAAACACGCAACCGCGGTGAACACGCCCAGGGGGACAACCGCCAGGCAGAGCCAGAAGCCGCTCGTGATCCGACGCGATTCTGCGCCAGCCGCGGCAATCCCTGACCAGAATGACGATCAGTGGGATCCAGATCCACGGGAACAGATACCCCGCCTGGGCCAGCAAGGCTTCACCAAGATAGTCGGGTCGCGGCATCCAGCCCCCCACCGCCCGCCCGCCTTGGAACAGGAACGACACCCAGCCGTGGCTGGCGTTCCAGACAATCACCGGGCTGAACATGACCAGCCCCAGCGCGATCGCCAAGTACGGACCAGGCTGAACCAGCCAGCGCCGCTTCGGTCGATGGAGCACGATGTAGAGGAGCGTCCCAAGTGGGATGAAGATCGCGTGGTACTTGCTCAAGAGGGCGCCACCCCACGCCATACCCACCCAGATCCAGGGTCTCAGTCGTCCGGCCCGGGATTCATCGAGGGCGACACTCAACCGATCGATCGTCAGCAGCCAGAAGAACAACAACGGCCCGTCAGGCAAGGCGAAAGTCGAGGCCGCCAGCCCGTAATATCCCGAGAGATTGAGGGCCAGAGCGGCCAGAAAGCCCGCCGACGCGCCATAGTATCGAGTCGTCAACCGCGCCAGGATCCAGGTCGAGCCGGCGAACAGCAGGATAAAACCGATCCGCAACGCCCATGCGGACGCCTCGGAACCCCGACATCGCCAAGCCCGCCATCTCAACCCACGCCATCATCGGCGGATGGTCGTAATAACTCAGCGAGGGGTGAGCGGCATACAGGAAGTGATAGGCTTCGTCGTTGCCTAAACCCAAGCTAAACGCGGAGATCAGGCGCAGGAGGGCCGATCCGATGATCAACGTAAACACCGCATGCTTGGGGGTCATAGAGCGTCCTTGCTCGTGCGTATCGACGGTGTCGGGAACGGAGTCCGGGAAGTACGGCTCCGTTTCTTAACCCAGATCCCCAACGGGATCGAGATCAAACTCGTTAGCAAATTTGCCATTTTTACTACTAGTGAAATCGTCAATGAGAATTCCAAATTCTTTGGTAATGTGCGTCGGCTTTGAAGCTTTCAGGAACTGTCTTCGCCAGGGAGGGACACGTTCATGGATGGAGCGACTGTCGCGTTGAAGGAGAAATTGAGCCGGCTGCTCAAAGAAGCGGCCCAGGTCTCTGTAGCTCTCGATCGTGCCGACGGTACGATCACCGGGCCTCCCTATTATTCCGTGATCGAAGCGCGGGCGCACGAACTCGGACAGCAGCTCAGTCGTGAGATCCAAGCCCGACAGATGGGGGAACTAACCGCGGGGCGGATGGCCACAGCCCCCTGCCCGAAATGCCGCGTTCGTTGCGAGCTCGACTTCAAGCAACGCACGGTGACCTCGATCGACGGCCCTGTCGAGGTCCAGGAGCTGCAAGGTTATTGCCCGGCCTGCCGCCGGGCCTTTTTCCCCCGACAGAGAGACGCTGGGGTTTGATGCCCGCGAATTGACACCGTTGCTGATCCAGCGGATGACAATCGCGGCGGCGGAAACGCGGTCGTTTCATCGGGCTGAGTTGGTGATGAGACACGTGGGTGACCAGCCGGTTTCGGCCAAGACGATCGAGCGTGTAGTGCACGACGTCGGTTGGGAACTGGCCAAGCGTCGTGATGCCCACCCCAAGACCGCCGACACCTTGGCCCAGTGTCCCGAGAGTGCCTGGACTTGGCCGTCGTCGAGTGCGATGGGGGACGGATTCGCACCCGCGAGCCAGAGCATAGTCCCGGCGTGCACCGCACCACAGAGAGCTGGCACGACTAAGAACGCCTGTCTGATCCGCCCAGCGAAGACGTCCGGCCACGATCCCCAGCCAGAACCGCCGGAGTGTTTCTGCCAATCCCAAGCACGTGGCCAAAATCGCCGAGACAAGAGCCTTGTCGTCGCCGCGCCGCGTGCCGCTTCGTCCCCCGAAGTGACCGTCGATGTGATCATCGATATGGCGTTGCCGCTGGATGACGACGACTGGCGTCCCAAGCGACTCGTGGTACGGTCTCGGCAGCCTGGAGGCTTCCAAAGACTCGGCAAGCAAATGGCACGGGAAGCGAAACGGCGACGATTCTTCGAGGCCAAGGCCAGAGCGTTCTTGGGCGACGGTCTGCCCTGGAACTGGTCGATCTGGAAAGCTATTGCCCTGACTTCACTGCGATCCTCGATTTCATTCATGTGCTGAGTTATTTATTCGCAGCGGCGAAGGCGGTGCACCAGGACCCCGAGGAGGCCTCGAGCGAGTACATGGTGTGGTCGCGGCTGCTGGCAAGGGGAGGTGGCAAGGCACTGGAGGAATTGCGGCACTGGCAGACCAGACTCGGTGAGCCTCCACCAAAAGCATGCGACACCGACCCGCCTCGATCATTGCCACGACAATCACCTACCTGGAGAACAACCAGAAACGGATGCATTACCCGGAGTATCGTCGGCAGGGCCTGCCCGTAACCACAGCGTGGATGGAATCGCTGGTGAAGGAAGTCAATTACCGTGAAAGGGACGGAGATGTGTTGGAACGACCCCGAGGGGCTGAGGCCATCCTTCAGTGCGGCTGCCGCCCTGTGCGACGACGAACGCCTGATCAAACATCTACGTAATCGCCCCGGACACCCTTTCACCCGTCGCCCAAAATCCCAAAGTGACAGCAGAAAAAAACAAAAGCTGACGTGCCCTTTCCTTTCTTCTTCGTCTTCAAATTCTCGAATTACGCCCGAACCGCGTCCGATCCTTGCCGGCAACCCTCGCGTCGACCACAATAGCTAAAGTTTCACCCGAAGTCCGGACATCGAGTAAGCCTTCGCGACATCGCCGGGCCGCACTAACTTCTTGGTTTTCCGAATGAGTCTCTACGAGTCAGGTCGAACCGGCTGTCGCGGATGAATCGAGCGCGGTCGCCAATCCGCTCCAGGCCGTCCCCGGGATCGACAAGTCCGACCAGCGAGTGCGGCGAATGTTCGCATCGATCGCGGGGCGGTATGATTTCCTCAACCACTTGCTCAGCCTGAACATCGATCGTTCGTGGCGCACGCTTCACGACTCGGGTGGCGGCTCCCGAGCCGGGTGTTCCCGTGCTCGACTGCTGCACCGGAACGGCCGACCTGGCGCTGGCTTACGACCGTGCCGGCCGCGGACAATCGCCGATCGTCGCCACCGACTTTTGCCGCGAAATGCTGCTGCTGGGCCATGCCAAGGTGAACAAGGCGGGAGCGGCCGGCCGGGTGACGCTCGTGGAGGGGGACGCCCAGCGATTGCCCGTGCCGAGCAATACGTTCGGCGTGGTGAGCGTGGCCTTCGGCCTGCGAAACGTGCGCGACACGGTCCGCGGCGTTGACGAGATGGTTCGCGTCGCCCGGCCGGGTGGCAAAGTCGCGATCCTGGAGTTCTCTCGCCCCAGGGGACGGTTGCTGGGCGGGCTCTATCTCGCGTTCTTCCGCCACGTGCTGCCGAGGATCGGCCAGGCCCTGGCTCCCAACGCGGACCGGGCTTACGACTATCTGCCCCGGAGTGTCCTGGAGTTTCCCGACGGCCAGGCCATGCTTGATCTGCTGGCCACCCGCGGCCTGACCGAGCTGAGGCAATATTCCTTGACCGGCGGAATCGCCTCCCTCTACGTGGGGATCAAGCCGCTACCTCAGCACCGCCTCGGACTTGAAGGAGCCGAACGGATGAAGCACGCCGATCCGTGCAAGTTCCAACGACTTGGTGGTCGCGATGACCGGCGCCAGCGGCGCGCCGTATGCCGTGCGGCTGTTGCAGGTGCTCGGCCGGTTGGGCCGGACGGTACATCTCTCGCTCAGTCCGAGCGCCGCCCAGGTTCTCCACGAGGAAATGGGCCTGAATGTCGTCATCGATCGGTTCGATCCCGCGGTTTTCGGCGGTTTGGAGCCTGGCCGGCTGATTTATCACCACTACCAGGATTTCACGGCCGGGATTGCCAGCGGCTCGTTCCCGACGGGCGGGATGATCATCATCCCGTGCAGCATGAGTACGCTGGGGGCGATCGCCGGCGGGATGACCACCAACCTGATCACACGCGCCGCCGACGTCCACCTCAAGGAACGGCGCAAGCTGATCGTGGTACCGCGGGAGACCCCGTTGAGCCTGATTCACCTCGAAAACATGGTGAAGGTCACCCGGGCTGGGGCGGTCGTGCTTCCCGCCATGCCCGGCTGGTATCACCAGCCCCGGCGGCTCCACGACCTGATCGACTTCCTGGTCGGGCGGATTTGCGATCAGCTCGAGATTCCCAACAGTCTGATGACACGCTGGGGGAACCGAGACCAAGTCCGACCCGCTCGACGAGACCATCTGGGATTCCGGGACCGACCTGGACGAGACGCACGTCGCACCGTCCGAAGGAGCTTGAGCGCATGTCGGACGACGGCTTGGCTTCTCGACCTCGCCGGGTCGTGCTGATCACAGGCGCCTCGGCCGGCATCGGCGCGGCCTTGTCCCGAGAGCTGGTGCGAGGTGGAAAGGCACGGGCGCTGGTACTGACGGCCCGCCGTGGCGATCGCCTCGAGCGGTTGGCCGGTGAGCTGAGGACCCTTCAAGAGGGTCTCGAGATCCTCACGATCGCCGCCGACCTGGCCGACCCGTCGACTCCCGGACGCCTGGTCGCCGAGACGATCGAACGATTCGGTGGGCTCGATGTCCTGGTCAACAACGCCGGCCTGGGCTTGCCCACTCTGTTCGCCGATGCCCGACCCGAGCAACTGGCTGGTCAGATCGCGGTCAATTTCACGGCCCCCTTGATGCTCGACCCGGCTCAGTTTGCCCTCCTTGATCGAACGGAGAGGGATGATCGTCAACATCGGCTCCGCCATCACCTGCGTGCCCAACTCGGCGCTTGGGGGCTTACGGGGCGACCAAGGCGGGCCTGGCTTACTGGAACGATGCCTTGCGCCGCGAGCTCTATTCAAAGGGGGTCACCGTCTGCCTGGTTGAGCCGGGCCCGATCAAGACGGAGTTCATGGACTCCGTCAGCTCGCGGGTCCCTGCTGGCGGGCAACCCGCCGCGATCCTGGACAACGCCGCTCCCTGGATGACCGCCGATGTCGAGGATGTCGCGCGCCGGGTGGCCCGCTTGTTCGACCACCCTCGGCGGCGGCTCTCGGTCTTGAGACGGTTCGTTTGGACGTTCCGGCTCGTGGGCGTGGCCGCTCGGCTCTGCCCGCCGCTGGGAGACCGGATCGTCGTGTGGATGCAGGGAGAAAGCAAGGAGCCTGCCGAACCCTCGCCAGGAACTTCCGTTGCAGATCACGGCTGACCGGGCATCTCGACACGGAAGCCCCAATACGGTTCCCGTGGGTCGATGATTTGCGACCAGGGGATCTCGGGGGCCCTCCAGATCAAATCCCCACGATGATACAGCCTCAGATCGATGCCGTGCGGCCGGTTCGCGCCGAAACGCCACTCGGGGGCGCCATCCCGCGTCCGTCGGGCCTCGATCAGCAGGAAGATCTCGGGAGCGGTCCCGTGCACGAAGACGAACAGGCCGCCATCGATCAGGTCGCCCTTGGTGCCCTCGTAGCGATAGAGGGGCTGGGAGAGCAGCGCATGTCGCGTGTCCACCCCCGCTCGATTGGTCTGGCGGCTGGTGAACTCCTGCGCCAGGGCGCGCATCTGGCGGAGCCGGCCGGCGGCCGAGTCGGCCGGGGCGGGGGCGCCGGGGATCGGCTTCAACTCCACCCCCGGCCTGGCGGGGGACCAGACGACGGCGCCGTCCCGTTCGGCGGTCAGCTTGCCGAGCGACAGCGAGTCGAACGCGGCGCCCGCGGTGGGGGTCCCTCGTGAAGAACCGGTAGATCGCGGCCACCACCTCCGGCCTCCCTTCGGCCGTCCATATGAAGACGTCGCCGTAGACTCCCCCTACCACGGGGTCCGTATAAGACAGGACCGACGCCGGATGAAACCGCAGCGGTCGGTCGCTGCCTTCGAGAAGGAAGCTGTAGCTCGCGGCCTCCTCCTTCGCGAACGCGCGGAACTTCTCGACGATGGCCTTCTCATCCTTCTGCGACCCGGGCTGCGCGAATTCGGCTGAGCCCAGCAGGGGCGCGAGGACCATTAGGGCATGCTTGGCCAATCGATGGCTCATGATCCATTGCCTCCCTCGGGATGGCTATTCGACCGGCCAGGACGATTCGCGGCCGCATCTTCAGCAGGTTACCAGTCCCGTCGCATGACTACAAGCGTCACCGACGGTTAGTGTCGTGCGGCAATAGAAATGTCCGGTCTGAACGCAATAGTGAGGCTGGGCGGTCCGTCGGTCAGCGCGGGCCGCCACGAGTCTCAGCTCGGGTCAGGCCCACCAGTTCCTCAGACTTGGTTCGACGGCACTGGGGAGCACTTCGGCGGCACCGGGCCGCGACGCCCGAATCCGCTACCGTATGTCGGCACCGTTTCATCCTCCAGGTCGGCCGAGCGAAATGTCCCGGTTCCACCCAACGATAGCGAGGGCCGCATCAGTGAGAGGCCACGATGTCCTCCAGCGGCCTCCCGGCTTTGTCCACGAGGGAGATGGGACGGCCGATGTTGGACTGATTCATCTTCATCGGATCGATGCCCATGGCCAGGCAAACCGTGGCCAGCAGGTCCGGAACGGAAACGGGCCGCTCTTCGATGGTTTCGCCGCCGGCGCTGGTCTTGCCGATCACCTGCCCTCCCTTGATGCCACCTCCACCCAGCACGGCGGTCCAGGCGCCGGGGAAATGGTCGCGGCCCTTGATCGCCGTTGATCGTCGGCGTTCGGCCAAACTCGCCCATCCACACGATCAGCGTGCTATCGAGCAGGCCACGCTCCTTCAGGTCGTCCATGAGCGTCGCCCAGCCTGCGTCCAGGACCTGGCTCAAGTCGCGAACGGTCTCGAAGTTGTTGGTGTGCGTGTCCCAGCCGAAGCCGTTGTTTCCGCCCAGCGACACCTCGATGAACGGTACGCCGCGTTCGACCAGGCGCCGGGCCAGCAGACAGCCCTGACCGAACCGATTGCGGCCGTAGGCGTCGCGCAGTTTGGCCGGTTCCTCGTCGAGATCGAACGCCTTCCCCGCGGAAGTGCGCATCAGCCGGGCGGCTCGCTCGTAGGCGGTCTGATGGCTCGTTGCTGCTGCGCTGGGATGGTCGGCCACGAATTCGTGCTGCATCTGCTGCACGAGGCGCAGCCGGGCCTCGAGGTGCTCGCCGCCGACCCCGGCATGCGGCGTCAGGTTCGGCACCCGCAGGCTCTTCGCGCTCGTATCGCCATCGGCAGGCGA
The DNA here is from genome assembly GCA_963779785.1 of uncultured Planctomycetota bacterium. Lineage (GTDB taxonomy): Bacteria > Planctomycetota > Planctomycetia > Isosphaerales > Isosphaeraceae > CAVRFS01. The sequence goes on along the minus strand of CAWAAW010000015.1, from coordinate 162,222 downwards.
CCCGTAGCTCGTGCCGCCGTCGCCGACGATCAGCGGAGCATAACGCGGGCCGAGGAAACCGGGGCCGTGCGCCGCGGAGTTCAAGAGGCGTTCGGGCGCGATACTCACGAACGCGGGAAGGTCGGCATCCTCCGCGCCGGCCTCTTTGGCCACCAGGGCGCCGAGCGTCGGATACTGGATCGGACCCCGCTGCGGGTAGCCGGCGTGGAGGTAGTAGTTGGCCAGGTCGTGATCGCCTTCCTTGCTCGTCATGGAGCGCACCAGGGCCAGCCGGTCCATATGCCGGGCGAGCCGCGGCAGGTGCTCACTGATCTTGATGCCGGGCACCGCCGTGGCAATCTCGCGGAAGGGACCACCGTTGGCATGACCGGGCTTGAGGTCGAAGGTGTCCATCTGCGAAGGACCGCCGTTCATCCAGAGGAGGATGCACGAGCGTCGGCGTTTCGGGTCGGTGGCGGCATCGGCCGCCAGGGTCCCCAGCCAGCCGGACATCGAGTAGCCGGCGATGCCGGCGGCGGACAGACGCAGCCAGTCGCGGCGGGACAGGTGCAACGAAGAACGAGGCATGAGTGGCTCCTGTTGGTCTGAAGAAGAGGCGAGAGTCAATGATTCAGAACGAATTCCGTGCTGTTGAGGAGCGACCAGAAGATGTCGCGCAGTGCCTGTTTGCTCTCGCGGGCCGCGGCGTAGTCGAGCAGGCGCCGGGCCTCCTCGAGGCCGCGGTTTGCGCGAGAGCACGACCAGGTAAAGCTCCTCGATGCGCTGCGCCACGGGCCGGTTGCTGTCGATGACCGCGGCGACCGTCGCGCTCCGGGCAGAACTGGTCGCTTCTTCGACAAACTTGCCGTTCATCATCATCAGCGCCTGCTGAATTGACGCCTGGAAATCGACCGGTTGACTGCTGGGATCGTCGAAGGGGGCCAGGAACACGGCCCGTGGAGACCCGCGTGGAAGGGCTCAGACGCAGCCGACTCTTGGCCGGATCGGACCGATAACCGGTTGCCAGGACCAGGCTGTCGTACAGTTGCTCCGGGGTCAGGGCGCGACTCGCGGCGCGGGCGAACAGGCGCGGCTCGGCCTGGCGGGGGTGCGTCTGGCGGCTGGAACGCTGATACGTACTGCTGCCCGTAATCGCTCGAATCAGGAATTTCAGGTCGAAGTCGTGGGCGACGAATTGACGAACCAGCTCGTCGAGCAATTCCGGATGGCTCGGTGGGTTGTCCTCGGTACCGAGGCCGTCCACGGGGTCGATCAGGCCGACGCCGAGGAAGTAATGCCACAGGCGATTGACGGCGGCCCTGGCGAACCAGGGATTGTCGCCGCGGGCGATCCACTCGGACAGCGCTTGACGCGGTGTGACGGCTCGTTGCCAGTCCGGTTTGCCCCCGTCCGGGAAGCGGGCCTCCACCCAGGTGTTCGAACCGCCTACCCGGATGCGGGCAGGCCCCGCATCCTGCGGGCGCGGTGCCATGACATAGACCGGGTCGCCTTTTTCTCGCGCAGGCCGGTGAAAAATGCCGCGTACTCCCAGAATTGCGTCCGTTTCCAGTTGCCGCCGGAACGGTCGTCGTGACACTGGGCGCATTCCAGCTTGACCCCGAGGAAGAGCCGGGAGGTCCGGCTGGCCAGGTTCTCGGCCTTGTTTTCGTTGGCCAGATAGAAACCCGCGGCGTTCGCATCGGTGAGCAGCCCGCGGACCAACCGGTCGTAGGGGGTGTTCGCTGTGAGCTGCCTGCGCAGCCAGCCTTCGAGGGGGGCGACCACGGCCTCCGGCTGCACGGTGGTCTGGGCCAGCAACTGCCGGCGCCAGAAATGGGCGAAGTGCTGGACGTACAACGGAGCGTTATCGGGGCCGTCCAGCAGCTCGTCGATCAACAGCCGGCGCTTGTCCGAGCGAGTGTCGTCGAGGAAGTCCGCCAACTGGGTGACCGCGGGAATCCGGCCGTTCAGATCGAGGCTCAGCCTGCGAAAGAACTCGGCATCGTCGGCCGGTGGCGCGGGCGGTATCTCTTCCTTCGCCAGGCGGAGGCCGATGAGCTCGTCAATCCGAGCCGACAGGGCCTGGGCATCGGGTAGGACGGATTCTCAATCCGTCCTACGGAATCCTGAACAGGCGGGGCGCCGCGGCCCGGGTCAGGCCAAGGATCAGAAGACCGACCAGGACCAGGGCGGACGGAGAACAACGTAACATGGGAATGGTCCTCAAAAAGATGCTCGGGTCCGCTTCAAGGCGTGACCGCCTGTTTGGTCAGCCGCTGCAACGCGCACTTGGCCTCCCGGGTCAAGCGAGTGCCCGGCACTCCGCCAGCCAGGGACAGGAGCACCTGCCGCGCATCCGAGCGACCGATCAACTCCAGCAGCTCGACCGCGCGCAGGTCGCGCATCTGCCCGGCAGTCGGCACGAAGAGCTTGTCCAGCAGTCGCTCCACGCGCTTGCGCAGGACCAGCGGCGGCTCGCCGTCCAGGGCCTTGCGCAGGGCGGGCTCGGCCAGATCGCCCAGTCCTTCCAGCTCGGACTCCGCCTGCCGCCGTAACTCGACGCGCCCGTTCTCCAGGTCGGCCAAGAGCTGAGCCAGGCGTTTGGGGTCGGGGGACGAAGCCGGACGCACGCGCTCCTGGATCAGCGCGACCGCCTGATCCGGTGAAGCACTCAGCTTGCGGATGGCGTCGAAGGCTCGGGTGGCGTCCTTGCCGGCCAGGCCGGTCCAGAGCGCGTCCAGGTCCTGTGGTTGCAGCTTGGGCGCGGGGTCAGGAGACCCGCGACGATCGCCGGTCAGCCGGGTCAGGTCCCACGTCAGCGCGGTGGTGTCGGAACCGCCGGAGAACAGACGTTTGCCGTCGGGGCTAAACAGCAAACTGACCACACCGCCCTCGTGGCCTTCGAGCTGGCCCAGCTTCCAGCCGGCGAGGACGTCCCACAGGTGGATTTCCGGCGTATCCTTGGCCGTCGCCAGGTAACGGCCGTCCGGTGAGAAGGCCAGGCAGACGGGAAGGTCCCGCCGCATTTGCATGAAATCCCGCGTACCACCGTCGCTCAGGTGCACGCTGCGCTTTTTCGGGTCGGCCTCACCGAGCCGGCCACGCTTCGCGCCGGTAACAGCGTCGTACAAGGTCACGGTATGGTCTGCGTTAACGGTCGCCAGGCAGAGGCTGTTGGCTGAGAAGGCGAAGCGCTCAATGGCTGGGCCCGACTCCGTAGGTAGTTGCCAGAGGAGGGTGCCCGTAGCCACATCCCAGAGGCAAAACTGCCGTGTTTGCCCTGCCCCAGCCAGCCAACGGCCGTCGGGGGAGAACACCAGATGCGCGGGCACCACTCCCGTCACCTCGGTCAGGACGGGGGTGTCCGAACTCCAGGCGGTCGCTGGCCTGCCCGAGCGTATACCGTTTCTGCCCCGTCGTCGCGTCCCTCAGTTGCACTTCCGGGTTGGGCCAGAATCGCATCGCCACCAACGACCCGTCGGGGGAAAGGGCGAGGGATACCGGGGGTTCGTCGATCTTCCACGTCTTCTCGCCCCCCGCGCCGCAGAGGGTAAAGTCACGGTCGGTCGCGAAGCCAATCCGGCCTTCGCCTGAGAAAACCGCATGGGTCGCGCGGTCCGGCGCCTTGCACTGCCCTGTTTCCTTGCCGGTGGCCCAATCCCAGACGCGCACCGGGTCGCCGTGGGCGTACGTGTACAGCGACTTGCCATCGGCCGACAGGGCCAGGGTCGAGACCGGCCACCGATGCCCGTTGTCCATCGCTGGGTTTTCCGACAGGTTTTCCGTACCCGTATCGGCCTGGAACTGACGGATCGTTTCGCCGCCCAGGCTACATGACCAGCCTCTTGCCGTCGGCCGAGAAAGCGAGGGCCGGACGCACCCGAGCGCCCGCCGCGTCAGTACATTCCGCAATTCGAGCTGAGCCTCGGTCGGCTGACCGACGGGATAGGTGCAGTGGCCCGATGCCAGGTTCCATAATTCGATGGTGTGGCTCATGCGGCAGACGGCGAGCGACTTGCCGTCTGGCCGAAAGGGCGATGGCCATGGCCGGGTCAGCGGGGACGTCCCCATCCGGGCGGCGGGTGGTATCCCAGGCGGCGCAGCTCTTTGCCCGTGGTCACGTCCGTGAGCACTATGCCGCGGGCCGGATGATGATCCCAGACCAGAGTCTTGTCGTCAGCAGAGAAGCGAGAGAGTCTGCGTCGGGCCGAACCCGCCTACATCGATCTGGGCCAGTTCCTTGCCGGTCGCGAGGTCCCTGATGTGAATCAACCGATTACCGGCGTCGTTCCGCGTCAAGAAGGCGAGGTACTTCCATCCGGGAGAAACGAGGGCGTTCTGGTCGTTGATTCCAAGGCCGCCGCCGGCCTTGCCCTCGCTACTCCGGACGCACTTGCCGGTCGCCACGTCCCAGACGGCGATGGCCTGGCCGCTGGTGCCGAGGGTGAGCAAGAACTTGGCGTCGGCCGAGAAGGCCAGTTGAACCAAGCTTTTCTGCCCGGTCTGGAGCTGGTGCAGTTTCTTGCCGCTGGCCGTCTCCCACAAGCAGACGACCCCACCTCGCGAGGCCGCCACGATCTTGCCATCCGAAGAAAGGGCGGCCTGGCTGCCCAATGCCCTGTCGTCCGCACACTTGATGCTCATATTGTTGCAGCGTCGCGTCCTGGGAGGGCCCTGACTTGCTGTCCGGCTGCAACTCACCCCAATCGAAACGGCGGAGTTCCTTGCCTGTGGCGAGGTCCCACAAACGGACCGTCTTGTCCCGACCCGCCGTCAACAGCGCCTTGCCGTCGGGCATGTAGGCAGCGAACGAGACGGTATCGCCGTGCCGCAGTTGCGTCGAACCCATGCGGGCGAGGGCACCGCTGGGCAAACGCTCGCCGGCGACCTCGGCATGATCCGGCCGCGCTTCGGGTTCTTGCTCCACGGCCGGAATGGGCGGACTGGCCGGGGAGGCCGCCTTCAGCAGCATCGTGGCGCCGGTCCCCAGCATCGCGGCCGCCACCAGTACGGCGGCGGCGATCTTCAGTTTGTACACCAACATCGCCCGGAAGCGTTCCTTTGGCCAGCGCGACCGCCCGGGTGGAAACGACGCCTGCGATACCCGCTTCTTCGCTGGCAAACCACAGGGCCGTGCGCACGGTGTCCGAGAGCAGCCGCGACGGGCACTCCGGCTTCCGCCCTGGCGGAGGCCAGCAAGGTGGCGATGCCGGCGGCGGGAACGACATAGCCGCGCCGGGCCAGGCAGGCACGGAGGCGCTCCCTCGCCTGGGCCAGCCGCGCCGACATCGACCCGCGAGGGCAGCCCAGAACCTCCGCGGCTTGCTCGTTCGTCTTGCCTTCGAGGTAACACAGCACCAGAGGTACGCGGTGCCTCTCGGGCAGTCTCTGGAGTTCTTCCTCCAGGACGACGGCCTGGTCGCCCGGGGTCGTGGCGTGGCTCTCGGTGCCGGGCCTGCTTCGGGCGGCCTGCGCTTCGCGCCGCAGCCGTCGGGCCTCATTGGCGCGGATGCGAAGGGCCAGGCGGAACGCGACCGTGTACAGCCAGTTCCCCAGCGGCTTGCCTTGATCAAGGGAAGGGGCCTTGCGAATCAGAACGAGGAATGTGGCCTGGAAGGCATCCTCGGCGGCCTGCTCGTTGAGCAGCACGCGGCGGCAAACGCCGAGGACCATCGGTCCGTGCCGAGCCACCAGCGCCTCGAAGGCCCGCTCGTCGCGCTGGGTCGCGTAACGCTCGAGCAGTTGCCACTCGGACAGACCGGCGAGACTTCCCCGCTGCAAGAGCCGTTCGATCTGCTGCTGAACGATGCCGTAGGGTTGCCTCGCCATGGGTCATCACTCCCGAAAGTCCGAATCCTCTGATCATGCGGGGAAACGGGTGGGTGGATGAAAGGTTTCGTACTCGTTCACACCGTGAATCCTCGGAGAACCAGACCTTCTTGCCTCAAATGACAATTGTAAAATATCGGCCTGACAATTGCCAATGATTCTGCAATCCTCGCTCTCCGGTATCCCGACCTGTGAACGCCTACGCGAAAATGCAGGCACGAGCAGGAATCAACATGACGGGGTTCGGACGGAGCTCGGCCATGCTCGTGTCCTCGGGGCCTGCGACCTTCGCTCTACCCATATACAGGCAGGAGAGACTGCGAGCAGATAGCAACTTTTCGAAAAAATGTGGGAGGTCAGCGAATTAGCCGGTTGGTCGTTTGATGTCCTCGCCGGGAATCTTCGAGGGGATACCCCGGGACACCACACCGGAGTTGAGCTACTCTGCGGCTGGTGACACGAATATTGACACTGATGGTGAATTCGTAACCCCCACTCAGGCAGCAACTTGCAGAGCGGCGAACCGCGAACGACGGGTCCGAGAGACCGGTGCCCCAGCCCAGCAGTCATCCAGCCGGGTCATGTTGGGCGCCGCTGCCGCCGTCAGCACATGTTGTAGGTGGGCTTTCGCCTGACCGATGTAACGGCAGCGTCGTAAGCCACAATGCCGCGCCGCTTGTTCATGTGTCCCCTCGATCCCGGCACGCGTCGCATACTGCCGGCGGAACTCGTCGGTCTAGCGACGATCTATGCGAGGTGTGGCTGGTGTCGTGACAAACGAGCCGACCGACCCGCGCGTCCCTTGTGGCCATCCCGTGGCAACCGGACAATTATGGAAAGATTTGACACTGTCGCAAGGAAAACGGGTGACTCGTTCCCACGCTTGGCGTGGGCGAAGCCTGCCCACGGCCCTATGTAGGCGTGGGCCTGGCGCTGCATCCGCGGGACCCGGACGAACGCCAGTTAGAGCTGCGCGGGGGCCTTGCAGGCGGCGGGGCTCATCGACTCGCGGTCGCCTTGGGTTTTTCCGAGCCCTTGGCCTCCTCCGGCTCGTGGGATTGCAGCTCCTCGACGGTCTTGCCCGGCTTCATTACCTTGCCGGCCAGGCCGGGATAATTTGGGCCGTACTTGTACGCCCGGAAAAGATGGTGATTGCCTCCCGGCGACCCGGGAGGACCGCCTCCTGGGCCGCCAGAGCCGGGGGCAAGACCTCCAGGCAGACCACCCAGACGTCCCCCACGGGCGAAATCGGCCCGCATTTGCTTGAGCTGCTTCTTCTGATCGTCGGTCAGGACCTTGTCCAGCCCGGCATCGACCGCCTTCTGAAGGGTCGCCAATTGCGCCTTCTGTTCGGGCGTCGGCTTCAGGGTCACCTGGGTCGAGACCGAGATGACCTGGCCGGGCACCGTCGGCGCAGCGAAACCGCCGGGGCCGAGGGCGCTATCCGATCGCGGAGCGTCTTCTTTTGCGTGTCGGTGAGAGTCGTTTCGAGCGTCGCGTCCACGGTCGTCTGGAGTGCCTCGAGCTCCTTCTTCTGCTCGGCCGACAAGCCCAGCATGTCCTGCCGGAACGAGGGCAGCACCTGATTCGGACGCGGCGGGCCGCCGGGGCCGAAGCCGGGGGGACCGGTGCCGACCGTCATCGGATTCACGTATTTCCAGACCACATGCCGATCCGGCGTCACCTCGAAGAGCGTGCCTTTGGGTCCGGAGCAAATGAATGTGTTGCCGTTGGGGAGCCGGTGGGCGCCCGAGATAAAGGAGGCGTAGAAGTCGGACTTGTTCGGCGCCGAATAACTCCAGACGGGCTTCGCGGGTCCGAAGGCCGCTCCCGGTTGGAGCATGTACCGTCCCTGCCCATCGACCGGGAGGACAAGCTCGTCGACTGACGAATAGTTCCCGTCCGACCTGTAGCCGCCGTTGTTGAAAACGAGCAGGTGCCCCTCACCGGGGAAGCCGCGGGGGATCCATTGGGCGTTGTGCTGCGAGAAGAGCATCTGGTCCGCCTTGGTGCCGGCGCGGTAGGTGCGCGGATTCCCCCAGCGATAAAGCAGGTCGCCCCCTTTCCCCAGCGCCCGCCGGTGTGGCCGGCGGCCTCGGCCCGCGAGGTGCTGTGGTCGATGATCCAGATCTCGCTGAACGCGTGCACGCTGATCACGATCTGGTCGAGCGCGGCGTTGTAGTCCACCGAGTTGACGTGGGTCCAGTCCGGGTTGACCCGCTGCGACTGCTGCTTGGGCGAGCCGACATAGCCGATCGACTTGAGCTTCGCGGCCTCGGCGTCCTTGACCGCGTCCTTCGCCGGATCACGGCCCGGGCCGGAAGCCTTGGCCACGCGATCGGACGGACCGGGAGCGGGAGCCGGAAGAAGGCGGTTCTCAAGGTAATTAATGTCGACCAGTTCCGGATGCGCGGCCACATCGTCGAAATTCGACTTGCTCGCAGTTCTGGTCCTGCACGAGGTGGTCCCAGAGGTGCCATTCCCAGACGATCTCGCCCGTCGTCTGGCCCGTTGGCCTGATCTCCACGATCGAGTCCAGGAGCAGATAGTCGCTGACCAGCTCCTTCTTCCGCCCGGCGGCGATCGCCTCGGCGCCTGTCTTCTTATCCCAGACGATCATCAGCACGTTGCCGCCGGGCAACTTCACGGCGTCGTGGTGGGGGAACTGCTTGGCATTGTGGAGCTCGAAATCCCAGACGAGCTTGCCGTCCCAATCGAACTCCTGGACCCGCCCGGCCGAGCCCCCCGCGCCGCCGAAGGACTCGTCTTCGCCGGCGAGCGCCGCGACCCGGAAGAGATGACCATCCTCCAGGAGATACGCGGGGTGCATCGACTGATGCGAGGACTCCCAGCTCTTGACGACACGCCCTTCCAGGTCGATCAGGTACGTCGTCTTCTGGTTCATTGGGTTCAGCAGAGTGTATCCGCGGAACGCCCTGGGGTCATTGATCGACAGGCCGAGCTTGACCTGGGCCTGCGGCGGAGCATCCTTCCTTCCTGATTGGCTCTTGCCGCGATCCGGTCCGGCAGCATCCTGCGGCGACCGGCCGCCATCCTGGGGCGCCCCGTTCTCGGCTCCGAATGTGACAAGCCCGAAGGCCAAGAGCATCATCGCCATGGCCGCCGCGCAGACCCGCGCGGCGAGACGCGTCATCCACTCAGTCCGCAACTTCATGAATTCGACCCTCCGGTGGGGAAAAGGGTTCCACCTGGGCATGATAGGCCCGCGAATCGTCCGGTAGGAGGGAAGCATTGCGACTTCCCCGCCCCTTCATCCAGCTCGAGTCTTCACAAACGCCCCTCGCGGGACGCGGTCGCTCTTATTCTGTCCGTCCTTCTCGCGAGTGGATCTGCCGACGGCCGTTGGCATGCCACGACTCCAAGTTGCCTGTCGGCCGTGTCCGGACCGCCTCGGCTGCGCCCGATCGGATCGGGGATCTGGCAGTCTCCCTCGGCTAGGTCCCCACTGGCGCGGAACTCTCGAATTGGGTCGGCATGAGAACGGCGTCTCCAGGCGAAGCAAGATCCTTGGCCTGACTTTCCCGCCATCCTAACCACAATGTGCGGCTCTCGCAACTACAATTGTCAGAGAATTTGGAAACGGCAACAATAGCGATCATCCAGTTAGCTCGGTCCGACTCTGGCAGCCAGGCCGGGGAAGCCGATGCTCGCCGCACCCACCTAGGACCGTTGGAGAGCATCACAGGTTATGCAGACCGCCTCAAGGGGTGAAACGGGCGGCGTACGCGAGGAAGACGGCCGTCGCGGCATTCGGCGCCCTGCACTCTGCATAATCAAGGACTGGGCACTAGAGGCCCACGACGACGAGAGGAACCATCACCGCCGCTACCAGGTCACCATTGGCCCCGACTTGCTTGACACCTAGACGGTCGCCATCCGCTATGGGCGCACCGGCCACGTCGGGCGTGAGCTGCGCTATGTTTCACCGCAGCCCGATGACATGGAGGAGGTCATCCGCGACCGGTTGCGCCGCAGTCTGTCGGCGTCCGAGCGTATCGGTTGCGCCGACCGCCTCACCGCCATGAGTCCCGCCCTGAGCTTCGACGCCTTGGCCTGGCTCCCCGGCGAGGTCATGGACAGGTTCTTTCATATGGCCAATCCCCAACGCGGCAGAGCCGCAATCGGTCGTAGGGTGGGTCGAACGATGCTCGGCATCGTGAGGCCCAACGATCGCCACGGCCCGCGTGGTGGGCCTCGCCGCGACCAGTCGCGGCTCGACCCACCCTACGGCACGCTTCCGCGATCGCCTCAGCCCGACCCGAGATGCGCATGGCGCAGAGATCGTATGGACGAAGACTCTGCCGAATCGAACCGCCGGCCTTGATCTCCTTAAGCGGCGGCCGGACCAGCGGCTACCTGCTCAAGTAGATCCTCGATGCCTACGGCGGACGGCTCCCCCAGGAGGTGAGGCTGCCCATCAATTGACTTTCTTCGCGTTCGTCTTATGGCCCTCGTAATCGATCTCCAGGTTGCTCACCCCGCCCTCCCTGTCCCGGGCGAACGTCAGCTCCAGGTCCATGACCTTGAGGAAGAATCTCTCCTCCGCCCAGGGGAGCAGAGAGAACCGGGTCCGACCGGGGAAGTCGATGGTCAGCCGGTCCCCCTGCCGATTCACGGTTACGACGCGGTCGGGAGCGAGCCGGTAACGCCCCACGTAGGTGGCGAGGCGGTCCGGGTCCACGTTGATTGGCGTGTGGGCTCGCGCGCGGCGCTCAGCCAGCCATTTTGTCATCGCCGCGTGCGACAGTTCTTCACTGACGTACGGGTAGTCGGTCCGCTTGCGCAGGAGGGCCAGCTCCCGCGCGAACTCTTGCGGCCCCGCCGCCCACGCGGGGTCGGGCGGGATTCGCCCGCCACCTTCCTTGTACACGAACAGGCGCAGGAAGCAACTGGCGAACGCCGATGTCTCCACATCCCAGTGATCAGAGAAGAAGGGGGCGCTTAAGCCGTCGCTGTTGGCCAGGAGGATGAGGGTCAGGTTCTTCTCCGGCACCTTGAGGAGCAGCGCGGAAAAGTTGTACGGCCAGTAGCCGAAATGCCAGACCAGCTTTACTCCGCGGTGGCGCTGGGCAAACCAGCCCAGGCCGTGGGGCAGCGCCTGACCGCCATTGGTGACGGCTGGCGTCCAGGCTCGCTCCTGGGTCTGCTGGCGGAGGAACTGGTGACGGTCGAGGGCGGCGTCATACTTGGCCAGGTCGCGGACCGTGGAGATCAGGCCCTCCCTGGCGTCAATAGAGCCCAGGCCTTCCCCGCCGTCCGTTGCGTACGCGCGGTACGGCGGATTAGCCACGACCTCGTCCGAGCCATAGAGGTGGTAGGGCCGGGCCAAGTCTTTGAGGACCTCCCGGTACCGGCGGATGGTGTCCTTGCCCAGCCGGTCGGCCCATCGGTCTCCCTCGGTGAGCATATCGTGCCCTGGGACGCTCCGATCCATGTGCAGCGGTCCGAGAAACGTGGCGACCATCAGCTCGCGGAAGGACTTCCCTGAAGCCTTCTCGATGACCTGGTTGACGACCCAGTAGGCGCCGGCGGTGTAGTGGAAGCGCTCGCCGGGGATGCCCTCGGAAGTATGGGAAAGGAGGTGTCGGATCTTAATCCGGTCGCCCTTCACGTGGGCGAAGTAGCGGGATGCCGGCTCCTCCAGGTCGAACTTGCCCTGCTCCACGAGCCGCAAGATCAGGGTAGCACCGAAGGTCTTGGTCAGGGAGGCGACGTGGTAAGGGGTTTCGGGCGTCGCGAGTACGCCCTTCTCCCGATCGGCGAACCCGAACCCTTTGTCCCAAACAACCTCCTGGTCGCGGACGACGGCAGCCGACAGACCGGGGATTTTCAGGAGCATGCGGAGCTGGTCCAGTTGCTGCTCGAGCCGCAGGAACCGATCTTGGTCGGCCGCGAGGAGAGGCTGTCCGACCTTCTCGGTCGGCACGCCGGTGCCCAAGAAGGCGTTCTGATCGTCTGGGTTGCGCGGAGGGCGAAACGCGTCGACATCGAGCGAACCGCCGATGTCCGGGATTCCGTTCAGACTCCGCGGCCACCAGATGGCAAGAGCCGCAGCGGCGACTGCAAGGTGAATCACCAGAACGAGTGTGGCCAGCAACGGTTGGCGGAGTCTCTTGCGCACCGATGGGAGCATCTTCAGCGACGTACCACTCACCGCCTCGGGTGAGAGACTCTCGTGTCGGGTCAGCATGAGAACGGCGTCTCCGGGCGAAGCAAGATCCGCAGCCTGACTTTCCGGCCATCCTAACCACGAGGTATCGTCCTTGCAACGACAATTGTCAGAGAACTAGAAACGAGACCAGCGACCATCATCCAGGTGGCTGGGACCGACTCTGGCAGCCAGGCTGGGGCAGGCAATTCACGCCGGGGAACCCGAAGCATTCGAGCGGATGGAAGTCTGGCTCGATGCGGCCCCCATCCGCGAGGAGCCGCTCGGCCTCTTCTTCCGACCCGCCCGGACGGCACGGGTGATGGGCGGCACGGCTTCGCCACCCGACCGATGACCCGACGGGCCGCCTCATTCCCTCACGAAAAACCTGAGGAGAAGAGGTCGCCGGCTTCTTCCGTATCTTGAACCCCAAGAACACTGCTGGCTCTCCGCCCGCGAAATCAGTCGGCTCATTCCATTGACCGCGCAACACGGAAGCCTACGTCTGAAGCGCGATAAGTCGCCAAGTTCGCTGCCCGCTGGGCGTTGCGCATACCGCCGGGGTCATGGGGATATGCAGCGCCGCGAAAGAAATGCGCTTCATCGTTATTGAGAACATGTGGATCGATGATGAGCTGATCTTTGAATCGATCGCGAGAAGCGGGCGTGTCTCCGCACCACTCCCACACGTTTCCCAGCATGTCGTGCAAACCGGAATCGTTCGGTCGCAAGAGACCAACTGGCTGAGTGCTTTCTCCAGAATTGTCCTTGTACCAAGCATAACGCCCAAGCACGCTGGGATCGTCTCCGAAGTAATAGCGAGACGTCCCGCCCGCGCGGCAGGCATACTCCCATTCGGCCTCGGTCGGCAGGCGATAGCCTGTCCCACTCCAGTTGGGGACTTGCACCTTCTCACCGCCAATCTCATAGAACGGCTTCCGGCCCTCTTTCTCGCTCAGCTTGTTGCAGAATCTCACAGCGTCGAGCCACGAGACATTCTCTACGGGATATCGGGCCGTCAAACGGCCGGCGACCTGATCTTTGCCCTGACCATTGGATGAGAAGAAGCTGGGGTTCTCGCCCATCACGCTCAGGTAATCCGCCTGTTTGACCTCGTGGACGCCCAGGTAGAACGGCCGTGTGATCCGCACGCGGCACTGGGGCTTTTCCCAGTCGAGAGCCTCCTTGTCATCGGCGGGTGAGCCCATCAGAAACTCACCAGGCAAGATCGGTGTGAGCTTCATCCCGATTGTGTTGGTGATCCCTTCGGAACCGCTTTTCCTTCCCCCGAACCGGCAGTCGCTGATCGACCTCCTTCCACAAAGAAAGGCAGGCCTTCCGCTCGTCTTCGGCGAGCGGATTCACGACCTCCTCGACGCGGATCCCGGCCAGGTCGCCATCCTCCTTCCAATGCTGTAGGGTTTGTCGGATCCGGGTCCTGGCCTCGGGCGCGGCGCTTTCCATGTGTTTGGTCCAGTACGCCAGGTCGGCTCTGAGCCAATCGAGGGCTTGCATTCGCCATTGAGTTTTTGTCTGCTCATCCAGGGGCGTCTGATCGATCCCGTTGCCGGCTGCCGCCAGCGCGGCGGAACGAGCGGCGTGGTAGCGGTTCTGGGCTGTCATGTCGTCGCCCAGTTTCGAGTCCGCGGCGAAGCCAGCGGCCCAGATCGCTGCCGACGCAGCGAAGTACCCACGCTTGTAGCATTGCTCGGCTAAGCTATCCTCAGAGCCCCAGGGAAGGTGGAAGAATCTCGGGATCGGAGTACCGAGTTTCGAGAGTTGCTCAAACTGTTTGATCGCGAGGTCGACGGCCCGGCCCAGTTTTCCGTCGTTGCGGGCCTGCTCGCGGACGCGACGGAGAGGAGCAATCGTCTCGTCGGGCCGCCCTGCCATGAGGATGGCCCGAAGCAGGCTGAACGCTTCGACCTGTGGGACCGGCTCGTGTTGACTCGCCTCACGAGCCGCACCCACCGCGAGCTGTTGAGGATGTTTGTGATCGTGATGGTAGCGCGCGTGTTCAATCGCCTCGCGTAATGCGGTGATTGCACCGGGCACTTCGCCTGATTCGGCAAGTGCCACGGCGAGACTGTATCGCGCCTCAATCTCCGATCCGGGGTTGAGCTTGATGGCATCGCGGTAAGCGGCGACGGCGCCCGCCAGGTCGCCGGCAAACCGATGCGCACTACCGTACTTGTACCCATCGTGAAAACCCACGGACAATGCCATGTCCGAAACCCCGTCAGAAATGTTGTCGATCCAATAGTCGCCGAACGCACCATCATTTTGCTGCGGGGCGACTCCTGAGGCCGGATCTTGGAGGAGCCGTTCGACGCGTACGGCTTCGCGGAGTTCGGCGATCTCACTCTCCCGATCACCGATACGCTCCAGTGCCGCGGCGAGATCGTAATGATCACCTGCGAGCATCGGATCGATCCGGATCGCGTCGCGGTACGCGGCGATGGCACCGGGCAGATCGTCTTTGGCATGGAGCAGTTTAGCCAGGCGTCGCCGGCTCCCCGCGTCCTTGGGATCGATCCGGCCAGCTTCACGGTACGCCGCCACCGCGCCCGGGACGTCACCAGTCATCAGATGCCAAGACAGCAATTTTCCGGTGAGCCAGCGCGTCGTTGGGCTCGCGTTTCACCTGTTCGCGGAACGGAGCGATCATGCGTTCAGCGACGAGGCTGCGCCTCCTCCCTCTTGCCACGCTGGTACAGCAGCGTATGGAGGTCGAAAAAGATGCGCGTAGGCTCCGGATCGAGCCGGGCGACCTCGAAGAGGAGGGCTTCGGCCTCGTCGACTCGTTGCTGCCGTTGGAGGAGCTGGGCCAGGTCGAAGCCCGTCTCCGGCTTCAACGCACGTGCGGCCGTGTAGTAGCGAATCGACTCGTCCGCCTGGGGTGGTTCCGCGACGTTGAGAAGCGACGCGAGCTCGAGGTTGGTCCACAGGTCGCCGGGATATCGGACCACCGCGGCACGAAGCACGGCGATGGCGGACTTCGAGTCCTCAGCGCGCGATAACAACCGGGCCAGGAGTAAGCCCGTCGAGGGGCCAGACTCAACCAGTTTCGTCATTCGTGCCATGTCGCCAAGGACCTGAACCTCGGATTTGAGGTTGGCCTGTTTCAGGAGGGCACGTATCCGGTTGCGTTCGGCGTCGGAGTCCAGACCCTGGGCCAGCTCGAGGATTCTCGGTAGGTCGAAGAGTCTTGGTTTGCGTTCCGGTGTGTTGTCGAACTCTTCGCTCATGAGCCAGTGGTCGAGGCCGCCGACCACTTCGCGAACAAAAGACTTCGGTCGGGACTTCAACCGTGCGACCGCGTCCTGATCGGCACTTTCTCGAGATCCAGCCCGTAGCTTTTGAAGGCCCGCGCGTAGCGACGTCGCGATGTCCGGCGGGAGGCAGGTCCCACATGGGCCCCTGGCCACCGACGTCCTCAGGTTGGTCAGCTCCTTGATGAACTTCGTGTCGCCCTCGGCCTGTGCAAGTTCCTCGGCGATGTTGGCGCGGAGGACGCGCAGGCGTCGGCCTGGCTGCGACGCGGCCAGGTCGCCGATCGAGGCAAGGGCCTGATCAGCCGCCGCGAGCGCCTCTCGCCAGCGGGCCGGGTCGGCCCCGTCTGCTGCGGCCTGATCTCGGATTGCTTCAATCCGTGCCAGCGTCGCTTCCACGCCGGTGAGCCGGGCCTGTCGTTGCTGGACGATCCAGAAGGCTCCGCTACTACCAAGGAGGGCGAGACCGAGCACCGAGGCCGCCAGGGCGACGGTCAGCCGCACGCGATCGCGCTCGACGCGGACGCGCTTGGTGGCCTCCTCGGCGCGGGCTTTTTCTTCGGCGCCGGCGATCTCAGCCAATCGCAACCGCTCTTGCACACCCGATTGATAACCGTTGATCCGTGCGGCCACCTCGCCCGCGTGCCGTGGGCGGTCTTCCCGTTCAGTGGCCAGGCAGTCCTTCGCGAGGGCGATCAGCTCCAAATCGACGCCGCTGGCATCCAGCCGATCGGTTGCGTCCTTCAAGTCGCCGCGCGAGGCCTTGCGCTGGATCTCGCCAGAGGATCGGCCGGTGAACGCGGGCTCGCCCGTCAGGATCTCGCACAGGATCGAGCCCATGGCAAAGACGTCGCACCGCTCGTTGAGCTGATCGACTTCACCGCGCGCCTGCTCGGGGGCCATATAAGAAGGTGTGCCCATCACACTGCCGGCTATCGAGAGGTCCGAGTCCGCGTCGCACGCGCTTCGGGCCGTGGTGATGACCGTGTCTCCGGCCCGCGTCTTGCCCGCCGCCGCATCGTCGGCCGCGCCTCCCTGGGGCAAGACTTTCGCGAGACCCCAATCCATCACCTGCACCTCGCCGAAGGAACCGACCATGATGTTCGACGGCTTCAAATCGCGGTGAATCACGCCGCGTGCGTGCGTATACGCCATCGTCTGACAGACGGACGCAAAGATCGACAGGAATCGTGGTAACTCGCGGGCCGGGTCACTCCGCTCGTCGAGCAAGCCGGACAGCGTCCGCCCTTTGACGAGCTTCATGGCGAAAAAGGGACGGCGGTCGGCGAAAGTACCCAGCTCGTAAATCGGGACGATTCCCGGATGCTGGAGCTGGCCGCCGATCTGAGCTTCCTCAACGAAGTGCCGGATCAGCTCGGGCTTGTCGCGGTGTGACTCGAGCAGAACTTTGACGGCCAGGTCGCGGCCAAGGTCGTTATCGCGCCCCTTGAGGACGGCCCCCATGCCGCCGCGGGCGATCTCGCCAAACAACTGGTAGCGATCGAGACGCTCGGGGAGTTCGGGGATCTCGGTCGACGACAGTTTGACGATGGGGCCGGGCCCGTTCTCGAGCTCGCTGTTGCGCAACAGGACGTGCGGCACCTGGCCGACGGTCGCAGCGATGCGGGCCAGTACGCTGGAGGACACCACGCCCGTCCCGCCCCAGGCAAGTTCTCGCTTGATCTCGGGATCGGGGTGGTTGGCCACGCTCGTCGGGAGTGCGCCGGATAGCGGCTGAGCCAGGGCGTCCGTGCCCTGGTCGGTATGCAACGCACCGGGTCGCGCGTGGCCGAACGCGGAGTTTCCTGTAGGCTTCTGGGCGTCGCGGATGCGCCGAGGAAGCCGTCGTCCGACATCTCCGCGACCCGTTTCCGACAATCGGCGCATTGCTCAAGATGCTGGTTGACCGCTTCCGCCGCATCATCATCGAGCTTGCCCAGGCCGTAGGAGCTCAGGATCTGGTCGGGCGGATGGCTAACGTGATCGGCTTTCATCGGACGGTCTCCGCGAATGGGTCGAGCGACGGTTTCTGAAGAGGAAAGGCCGGTTCTGCGTCGAACCTGTCGCGAAAATCGGGATTTACCACAAGAAGTGGCATGGTTCAATTCCGCTGGCACCAAGGTAACAGATCGTTCCGGCGAGCGGGGGGCGTGAGCCCCCTGATGACGCAACCCACCGTCATGCCTGGAGATCAGAGGGCTCACGCCCCCCGCTCGCCGGTGTAACAATAAGCGGAACCATTGTGCTGGAAAGGCGCGATTGGCATTGTCGCTTACGCCGATTTTGACTACAGTTCGCCGCGACTCTGGACGAGAGGAGCCCGGCGCGTGGAACGCGCGGGGAGTTGATTGATTCACGACCCGGCGAACCAGGGAAGGGCGTCGTGCCGATCGGGCAAAGGATCGCGAAAGTGGCGTGGGCGATCGCGCTGACCCAGTGTTGGGGGTGCGCTCACGGTCCGCGCAACTTCCGCAAGATCCAGAACCCGGCGCCCTTGGTGCGGGCTCGCGCAGTCGGGCTGGGCGGCCGTCAGCCGGATTCCCAGGTTGTGCCGGCCCTGGTCGGCCGTCTGGGAGATGGCGACCCGGTCGTCCGGCTGGCGGCCCACGAGGAGCTGCGCCGGCGGACCGGGCGCGACTTCGGCTACCGTCCCTTGGGAGAGCCCCGAGGAACGTTCCCGCGCGGTTGACCGCTGGCGGGCCTGGCTAGGGCAGGGGAGCGTGAGACCCGACAGCTCCACGACCGCCGCCCCACCGTTGCCGGGAAAGACGTTACCAGTCGGTCTTGATGACGATCGTCAGCGGCGCACGGCACTGTTTTCAGGGCCGAACAGCATGAGAGGATGCGTGCCCATGCACCCGACCACCGACGCACTGCCGTCTCGCGCCTTGATCGGGCCCGTCAGTTGGGTCGGGCGATCCGTGCTCGCGGTCCCGGCCTACATGGGTGGAGTGACGCTCCTGGCGCTCGAGGCCGCCGGCTCGGTCTTCCGGCCTGTCCGGGGCGACGCGGACTGAGCTGCCCGGATTCTGGAAGACCCTGATGCACCAGCTCTTCTGGATGCTCTTGTTGGGTTTTCCCCTGGTGGGGTTGGTCCATATCGCCATGGGGTCGTTCCTCTCGCTCCAGGCTTATTACGGCAGCACGTTTGTCGACGGCACCGGCGCGGTCGTCGGCGTGGGTTTGCTGCGTAATCTGGGGGGCTTGATGACCGGGTTGACCCTCGCGGGCATCTTGGCCGCGCGGATGATTCCCGGAGCTGCGCATCCTGGCTCGCCATCGGAACGGCCGGCAGCGGTCGGGACGCCGTGGCGGATCGCGACGCGAGCCATCAGCCCTCGACGATTTCCGCCGTCCGGCGTCTTCAACGCGCGGGGCCGACTGGCCGCACCGCGGATCGCCGCCGCCGCGGTCGCCTGTCTTTTCCTCTCGCAATGGGGTATCGCGGTCGGCACGTTCGTCGGCTGGCAAGCGTCTCAGTCGATGATGGGTCTTTCGACCGAGACGTTTTTCATGATGTTGGTGAAGATGATGTGGTTCCGCGATGTGGTCGGCCTGATCGTCAAGGGGCTGCTATTCGGGGCCTTGCCGGCCGCCATCTGCTGTTATGAAGGCTTGGGACCGGGCGCTTTCGAGGACGAGTCGGCGGAGGCCGGCTTCAGTCCGGCGCACCCCGGTCATGGGGTTGCGCCGCCGTTTGCCACGCCGGTGTTTCGAGCCACTTGTCTCTCGTTCGTGGCCATTTTGATCGCGAACTCGAGCTGGTTCATGCTGGTTTATCACGCGGTCCCCTTTTATGGCCCGACGCTGCTGGCGCCGCCGGGCCCGTGACTGAGTGAGATCATGGTCGTGGCTCGGATGGAGACGTCCCCAGGGAGGGAACCAGGATGAACACTCGATCTTCCGTGCGTGAGTTTTGGGTCGGCCTGGTCGTGATCGTGGCCGTGGCCGGTCTGATCGCCCTGGTCGGTCTGGCGAGCGACGGGCCTGGTTTCCTGGCGACTCGCCGAACCATCGACGTCGTCTTTCGCGACGGCCAGGGCATCCGGATCGGCAGCCCGGTACGCGTGGCCGGACTGGACACCGGCAACGTGGTCGATGTCGACCTGGTGGAAGTCGAGGGAACGCTTCGCGCCCGGGTACGGCTGTCGCTGCCGGCGAGCCTGGTCAAGAAGCTGCGCCAGGACGTGAAGGTCACGATCGTGCCCGCCCTGACCGGGATGAGCCACGTGAACATCGTCTCGACGGGACGCATGGCCGTCGGCCTGGTGCCGGGGCAGTCGATTACCGGCGTGGAGACCTCTTTCTTCGACCCGATCATCGAGCAGGTCGGCCTGGGTCCGGTCGAGCGAAATCACCTGAGCCACACGATCGCCGAGGTACGCCAGACGGTGGATTCGATCGGACCTCGCCTGAGGCAAATGCTGGGCTCGCTCCAGGAGACGACCACGAACCTGCGCGACATGAGTGACTCGATCCGGCCGGCCGTGGAATCGACGGTCGGTCACGTCGAGGACCTGGCCAAGCGGTTGAGCACGAATTCACCCCGGATCGAAAAGACGTTGATTCGGGTCGAGGACCTGACCACGCAGGCCCAGTCGCTCTTGTCCGAGAATCGTCAGAACGTGCGGGAGAGCTTGGCCTCGGTGCGTGACTTGACCGCCTCGCTCAAGGACGTGGTCGCCACCGACCGGGTCAAGGTCGATCGGCTGCTCGACGGTCTGGAAGGTACCCGCACCCGCGCCGACCGCGTTCTCTATCAGGCCGATCAGATCGCCAGCCAGGCGGCCACCATGCTAGCACGCAGCAGCACCGAGATCGAACGTTCCGTGACGAATGTCCGCGACGCCACCGACTGGGCCAACAAGCTGGTCCAGAAGATTTACACCAACCCGTTTGTCTTGAGCCCATTCTACAAGCCGAATCACGAAGACCTGCGGGTGCAGGGGGTTTACGATACGGCTTTGGTTTTCACCAAGGGGGCTCAGGAGTTACGTGATGCGGTCAAGACGCTTGATACCATGCTGGCGCGGCCGGCCACACCCCAGCAGCAGCAGGAGATCGTTCAGCTTCAGCAAACCGTGCGGATCCTGGCCGACCAGCTCAACGAGATCTCGCCGCGCCTGGCCGAGGCACTCAAACGGCCCACTCAAGGCGGCCGGAGCGAGCTCCGGTGATACACTTCGCCAAAAAAGGACGGCCTTATCTTCGGGTCTTTGATTAAACTCGCTCCAGCTTCCGGTCGATAAGTAAGAGTGTAGATGCTCGACCGAGAGCATCCATGACGTTGACGGAGACCGGTGCGAGGAGATCCGACTGGCGTGAGCTGGCTCTCCCGCTGACGTGGCCTCCGTGGGTATCGAGTCTTACAACAATTGGTACTGCCGAAGGCTGAGCCCTCGGCCAAAGCACCTGATTGGGAGGCGCAAATGGAAATTCTAGGCGCGGGGGGAACGCAAGGCCCTCAACCCATTTACCCGCGACTGGCCGCGCTCAGCCTGGATGCCGGTCAGACCGTGCATGCCGGGGCGCCGCGCGACCATGTCGAGATCTCCCCTCTGGGACAGATGCTCGACGGGATCGGCCAGTTGCCCGAGATCCGCTACGAGAAAGTCGATGCGATTCGCCAGCAGATCGCCGCCGGTGCCTACGAGTCACCGGAAAAGCTCGAGCTGGCCCTCGACCGCATGCTCGACGAGCTGCTGGGCTGGTGACTGCCCGGGCGATCGCCGGGTTGATGTCGGTCGACGTATAAAAAAGATAAACGGCCGGCGTAGGGAACCTTCTCAGGTGGACCCGTCGCCGGCTGTTTCGTTTTTCCGGGGAAAAAAAACCCGAAAAACGGGGCGTCGGCCGGAAACTTCTTGGCAACGAGGAGAAATTGGGGAACAATACGCGGAGCCTTGTTCCGATCGCACCCTTCTCGCCGTAAACGTTTCTTCGAATTGACATCTGGGATTTGTGACTCGGTTCGCCCGTGTGGGAACCCACGGGTGAATCGTACCCCGAGGAGGTCTCCGTCGTGGATTCTTCGCCCGCCCCATCCTTCCCTCCCGCCCGAGGATCAACCGCGCTCGATCGCTCGACCGCGGCGGCTACTCCGGTGAAGCCGTCCTGCCCGGCTTTTCTCCCGGTCGAGGAGGCCTTGCTCACGGTCTTGCTCAAGAAAGGCCTGTTGTCCACCGAGCAGGTCCGGATCGCCCAGGTGTACGGCCAAGAGCACAATCGCGACTTGCGCCAGTCGATCCTCGAGCTCAATCTGATCTCACCCGATCTGCTCAACCATCTGGCCTTCGAGCGATTGAGCGCCCTGGCCACCGACAACGGCGAACCGCAGCCATCGGCTGCCGGTCTGCCGGCGTCCCTTTCACCCAATCGCACCCAGCATCACCGCGATGTCCGCAAGGAGCTTCAGGAAAAAGCCGGCGACCGCGACCTTGTCGGAGCTGGTCAACCAGATCCTCGAGCGCGCCTGCGACTGCCAGGCCACCGACATTCATTTCGATCCTCAAGAGAACGGCTTGCGCAGTTCGCTACCGCATCGACGGCCAGCTCCAGGATATCCTGTTCGTTGAGCCGGCCATGGCCACACCGGTCATCAGTCGACTCAAGGTGATCTCCAATCTGAACATTGTCGAACGGCGCCACTCGCAGGACGGCCGAATCACGATCCAACACAACAACCGGAATCGCGACCTGCGACTGGCGACCGTGCCCACGATCTTCGGCGAGAAGATCGTGATCCGGATTCATGAGGTCCTGACCGACGTCAAGGGTTTTACCCATCTGGGCATGACCGCCGAGCAAGCCGAGACGCTCGACAAGTTGATCGCGCAGCCGTATGGGGCCATCCTGGTGGCCGGGCCGGTCGGCGCCGGCAAGACCTCGACCCTCTACAATTGCCTGGAACGGATCAATTCGCCGCTCAAGAACGTGATGACGATCGAAGACCCGGTCGAGCACCGGATCCCCGGCGTCAACCACACGCAGGTCAACGCTCAGGGCGACATGGGCTTCAGCGAGGGGTTGCGGGCCATGCTCCGCCAGGACCCCGACATCATCATGATCGGCGAGATCCGCGACGATGAAACCGCTCAAATCGGCATCCGCGCCGCACTGACCGGCGTCCTTGTCTTCAGCACCCTGCACGGTTCCGACGCGCCGAGCACCATCAGCAACCTCTACAACTTCGGAATCCCCGGCTATCAACTGTCCAGCAGCCTGCTGGCGATCGTCTCCCAACGCCTGATCCGCAAAATCTGCCCGTATTGCCGGGTCACCTACACGGCCGACGAGAAGATGCTGACGGCGCTGGAGCTCGATCCCGAACAGTTTCGCGAGCAGCGGCTCCATCGCGGTCTGGGCTGCCCGGCCTGCTTCCAGACCGGCTATCTGGGACGAACGGGCATCTATGAGATCATGGTTGTCGGCGAGGAGTTGCGCGACCTGATCTTCCAGCAGATTCCCAAGGATGTCCTGCGCCGGGTCGCTGTTGATCTGGGAATGCGAACTTTGAAGCACAGCGTGGTCGATAAAATCATGGAAGGCACGACGACCGTGGAGGAGGCCTACCGCGTCGTCTCGTTCTGAACGAGTGGCCCCACAGGGTACAACGGGTTGTGCCTCGGTGCGGGCTGGCCAAAACCTGAGTGCGAACCGGCAAGGAGGTCGGCGATGCATCCCCGATTGTCGCAAGTTTATGGAAAATCTGTCTTGACAGCGGGCCTGCTGATTCTGGTGGCGGCCTTCGGGTCCGCCCGGGCCGATGATCCGGGCTTTTTGGGGCGACTGTTCCGTCTTGGCGGTTCTCCCCCGTCAGGAACGGATCCGTCGCCGGCGCCGACCAGCGCGTCGGCTCGTCGTTCCCGTACGGTCGTCGACTCGGGCTCCAACCCGAGTTATGTTCCGAGCACGGCCGTCGGCTCGATTCGGCGATCCTCGACGCTGCTCAGCTTCGACGGATTGCCTGCCAGACCGCCCGCGACCGCCGCCAGCCCTGCCACACGGCCGACCGGGCCCGGACAGCGTCTGGCCCCTCAGCCCCGGGTCAGCTCGGCGATCACCACCGCGGATCCGGTCCTGACCCGATTCGCACTGGGCCGCTCCAACGACGGCAGCCAGTTCGGAATGTTCCTGCAGGTCTTCGCCGATGGAACCGTCGTCGATTCGGAGGGCGTACACCACCTTCGGCCCGCCGACCTCCGGCCGATCGTCGAGGCGGTTCAGTCGGGTGAGCTGTACCGGCTCAAGGGACATTGCGGGCGCCCGGCGACCGATTTCATCGAGTACGTGCATATCGTCGTCTACGAGCATCGATTAGGCCGGCTGATGGCCCATTCGTTCTCGTATTCGGGAAATCCTCAAGGATGCGACCATGCGATCCGACACATCCACACGGCGCTCGAAAACCTTCAGGCCAAGCTCAGCCGTCAGCCAGCCGTGACTGCCCCGGCGGTCGTCGGGCCCGCCCGTTCCGCTGGGCATTTCGCCGGTTGCGCAGCCCGCGGCACCATCGAATCCCAGTGGTATCAGCCCGGCTCCGGTGCTGAGCCCTCGACCGAGCGGTCAGCCGATTCCGTCGGCAACCAACCCGGCGCCAGCCGTCCCGGCGGCCCCGTCATCCCGCTGACGCCGATCGACTCGCCGCGCTAGCCCGACTGGAAGACCGGTCCCGCCACGGTTACAATGGAGAATCATTATCGACTTGTGACTCGGCTCCAAAGCCAAGCGGCGGCGGAGCCGACGGCTGGCCCGAGGATTCGAATCGTGGCGGAAATCCAGCACGATCAACTGACTCCCCTGGCGATTTCCGAGTCGCCGGTCGAAAAATTTCGCGAATTCCTCGAGATCCGGGGTGAAAAACTGACCGAGCCCCGGCGAGTGCTCGTCCGTCATATCTTCAATACACATAAACATTTTGATGCCGATGAACTGGTCCGAGACCTGCACGATGCCGGTCGCCAGGTCAGCCGTTCCACGGTCTACCGTACCTTACGGTTACTGGTCGAGGCGGGGCTGCTCCGCGAGCTCCGCTTGACCAACCGCAGCGCGTATCGAGCACGACTACGGCTATCCCGCCCACGATCACTTGCACTGCACGTCGTGCAACCGGATCGTCGAGTTCAGTAACGACGAGATCCTCAAGCTGCGCAACACCATCAGCCTGACCCACGGTTTCCGTCCCGTCGGGCCACCGCTTTCTGATCTCGGGAGTCTGTTCGGCGTGCAGCCGGCTCACACGCCCCAGGCGTCGGCTGGACTTGATCTGAGGCGTGTGATGACACCGTAGTGTGCCGGCGAACGCTCTTCGTCGAATTAAGAGGCGACAACCAGGTGCATTGAGTCTGTAAACACCCGTCACGTGGGACAGGATCTGACCACCCTGCCGTCTATGATGAGACACGAAGGATGGTCCGTCGACTGACAGACTCAGGAACGTCGGGCTTCCCCGATGTCCGGCGTTCTTCCTTCTTCATCCTTTCGATGGATGCATCAACTCTGACGACCTACTACTCTTCGCCAGCGGAATTTCCTGCGTACGCTCGGTGCGGGTCAGAATGGTCGGCGTCGTTGGAGACCAAACTGCTCACCGAGGCCGGGGTCAAGCCGGGCACGTCGCTCGACGACTGGCTGCGCAACGGGTTCTTCGAGCAGCACTGCGAGCGGTTCCACAACCGCCCTTTCGTCTGGCCTCTCTGGGACGGCCGCAACGATGGCTTATCCTGCCTGGTCAACTACCACAACCTCGACCACATGCTAGAATGAGCGACGTTTCGACTCCGGCCGACCGACTTCACCTGGCGATCAAGGGCAAGCAGAGCCGCGGATTGAACGCGGATCAAAATGAATTAGAGGGATTTCATCCCTGTCGAGGGGCACCCGCCGAAGGACGGAGTCCCGAAGGGTCGCGTGTTTAATCCGTGGCCGAATAAGAGATAACCCAATGAAACGGATCTGAAGAGTGGCCGTTGCGTCCGATGGAGGATTAGCATGAATCGCATGGTTCTTCATTCCGTGGTGGGCCCGGATGGTGGTCTGCACATCACCGTGCAGTTGGGCAAGGAATTCGCGAACCACAAAGTGCAAGTGACGATCGACCCGGGCGAGCTGGCCCAGCCTCGATGAGACAAGAAGAGTGGCGTGACTTCGTGCTGTCGACGGCGGGCAGCATCACCGAGCCGTCGTTCGTGCGCCATGAGCAAGGCGAGAACGAGCAGCGCGAGGAACTGCCGTGACGCACCTGCTGTGCCTGACGAGTAAAGACACGTTTAGCCACGGATTGAGCACAGATCAAACACGGATCAGAATCAATTGGAGGGCTTTCATCCGTGTTCGATCTGTGCTCAATCCGTGGCTAAAGACCAACATCTCAAACACCCTGGATGCAATAGAGACGGCCGAGTACAATCGAATCCTGTAGGTTTTCGGGTTGTGTGGCAGGAGAAGTTCTGATGTCGACCGACATGAGCCGCGAGATTGAAACGTTCTACAACCTTCTCGGCCAGCAGATCCAGGAGTGAGCGTTGGACATGTCTCCTGAGGACTGCGTCGAAGCGTTCCGCGCACATCAACGAGATCTCGATTGGCTGAAGGATCAAATCAAGCCTGCTCTTGAACGCTGTGATCAAGGTGTGCCAGCCATTCCCATCGACGTCAATGATGTGAAGCGACGAGGTCGCGAGCGACTCGCCCGTGATGGGATCACGGACTGACTAAGGGCGACCCAATCTCATGCAGCGAATCGAGATCGATGAGGATGCCCTCGCCGACATCGATGGGATTTATGACTATATTGGCCATAAGTTAAAAAGTCCCCAGGCCGCCGATCGGATCATCGACGAAATCCCTGAGGCGTTCCGCCGCCATGCGAGCCAACCCGGGATTGGATTGGGGAGGGGCATCCGGACCTCGGTCGCGATGTCCGCGTCTTCAGGGTGGCGTCTTATGTCGCGATCTACCGACCGCTCGACGATGGAATTCGGGTCTTGAGGTGAGGGTCGTTGTCCGAAATCGAGACTTTCGACGACTCTTTCGCGGATAAGACGATCACAGAGGTGACAATGGAAGCCACAGTCTTTGACTCCTTGCTGGCCTCGCTCCGGCACGCCGCGGACAACAGCCGCGACGACGTGGTGGTGACGCCTGCCGCCATCCTCTGGCCCGACGAGAAACGAGAATGGGAGCGGCTCCTGCCCCGGCGCCGGTTGGACTTGATCAGACGCGGAAGAAAACATCAGCGCCAAAGTGGCCCGATTTAGCGTGTAAGTTTTTAAGCCTCTTTTCTTGAATGCTATTGCTTAATCATTCCGAAAACACCATAATTCTCATCTCGATCGTCAATACTGCCCAAGTAATTCCGAGATCGCTTCGCGTCTTCGTCGAATGTTGACACGGCGGACAGGTTGCCGCAAATTGCTCAAGCCGGGCGTCGTCGCCCGAAGACGCGGGGACAGACCTCTCCGTTCCAAGGAGGGATGACAATGCTCGAGACCATCTGCCCGCCGCGCGGCCCTCAACCCGCGTTGAGCATCCTGCTCGCGGAAGACGACGCCTTCCTCAGAACGGCGTTCGGGGGACTCCTCCGGCTCAACGATCATGACGTCGATGTCGTGTGCAACGGCCGCGAGGCCGTCGAAGCGGCTGCTGTCCGCGATTACGACGTGATCTTCCTCGACGTGCAGATGCCGGAGATGGACGGCTGGGAGGCGGCGTTGCGACTCCGCGAAGGGCGGCGGAACATTCGCCCATGGATTATCGGCCTGTCCGGTGAGCCCGAGGACGGGAGGGCCTATGCCGCAGGAATGGACGATTTCCTCGTAAAGCCGGTCCGTCTTACCGACTTGATCCACGTCTTGGAGAATCGCGATTGCCAGGGGAAATGCGCGTAGGATAGCACCTCGGCCGTCCGCTCCGATCTTCAGACCAAGGATCGCACCACGTGATGTTGCCTCGCTTCGATGGACAAATCGGACTGTTCACTATCAGCAAGTTCGTCCCGCGGGTCATGCCGGATTGGCTCGTCTGGGAGCACATGGCCGGCAATGCGATGTTATGCCTCGCGTCCATTGCGATGCCAATGATCATCTGGCGTCTCGGTCACAGCCAGCGCGTGTTGAATCCGTTCCGCGCGCTGGTCATCCGAACCTTCGCGTTTTTTATCGGCCTCAGCGGGCTGGCTTTTTTCCTCGACATGGGCGCGTTCTTCGCGCCAGTGTATCGGCACTCGGGGCACTTGTTACTCCTGACGGGAGTCGCCGCGTGGTGGACGGCGTGGACGCTGAGCCGGTCCTGGCCGGCCCTCGTCACCCTGAGTACGCCAGCCGAGTTGGCGTGGATTATCGCCGAGCGGACCAAGGAGCTGGCCCGGGCTAATGCGAACCTCCGCGAGAGCGAGGCGCGGATGTGCGGCGTCGTCGATGCGGCCGTCGACGGCATCATCACCATTGACGAGCGGGGAACGATCGAGAGCCTCAATCCCGCGGCCCTGCGCGACTTCGGATACTCGGCCGAGGAGTTGCTCGGCCAAAACATCAGCGTGCTGATGCCCTCGCCGTATCGCGACGAGCACGACAACTACCTGGCCACTTACCTCCGGACCGGCCAGCGGAAGATCATCGGCATCGGCCGCGAGGTCGTCGGCCGTCGCAAGGACGGCAGCACCTTCCCGGTGGATCTCTCCGTGAGCGAGGTCCGGCTGGGTGAGCGGCGGATTTTCACCGGCATCGTCCGCGACATCACCGAGCGCAAGCGGGCCGAGGAGGTGCTCCGCAAGAGCGAGGCTCACTCCCGTCAGCTCGCCGAGACCCTCGAGCACCGTGTTGCCGAGCGCACGGCCGAGCTGACCACGGCTGAGGAACGGTTTCGCGGCGCCTTCGATGCCGCGGCGATCGGCATGGCCTTGGTCGCTCCCGACGGCCGATTCCTCCAGGTCAACGACTCGCTTTGCGGGATCACCGGGTACTCCAAGGACGAGCTACTGGGAATGACGTTTCAAGAAATCACGTACCCCGACGACCTCCAGGCCGATCTCGACCAAGCTGACGCCGTCCTCGCGGGCACGATCCGCTCGTACCGGATGGAGAAGCGCTATTTCCATAAGGATGGCGAAATCGTCTGGGTCATGTTGAGTGCCTCGCTCGTCCGCGACGCCGATGGCCGCCCCAGCCACTTCGTCGCGCAGATCGAAGACATCACTCCGCGCAAGCTCGCCGAGGACGAGCTCCAGGACCAGACGCTCTTGCTGGAGTCGATCCTCGACCAGTTGGGCGACGCGGTCGTCGTTGCCGACAAGGAGGGCCGTTTTCTCATCCTCAACCAGGCGGCCCGAAAACTCCACGGCCTGAGACCCACCGAGACGCCGCCCCGGGACTGGTCTCGGAGCTATGGATTGTTCCTGCCTGACGGCGTGACCGTCTTCCCCGCCGAGCACCTCCCCCTGGCGCGGGCCATGAGAGGCGAAAGCACGGATGCGGCAGAAGCGTACATCAAGAATGTGAAGACCGGCGCGGGGGCCTGGATCTGGGCCAACGGCCGGCCCCTGCGTGCCCATGATGGTAGCCTCCGAGGTGGGATCGTCATCTACCACGACGTGACTCTCCGCCGCTGGGCGGAGCAGGCGCTCCGGGAGAGCGAAGAGCGGTACCGGACGGTGGTGGAGGACCAGACGGAGTTGGTCTGCCGGATCCGCCCGGACGGCGCTCTGACCTTCGTGAATGACGTCTATTGCCGGTTTTTCGGCAGACGGCGTGAGGATCTGGTCGGTCATCGCTGGCAACCGAATGCCCACACTGACGACGTTGACCGAGTGGAGGCGGAGCTGACCCGGCTCGGGCCGGAGAACCCGGTGGTCGTCATCGTCAACCGAGTCTTCGACGTGCGGGGCCAGGTGCGGTGGATGGAGTTCGTCAATCGCGGGTTCTTCGCGGCGGACGGTCAACTTGTCGAGATCCAGTGTGTCGGCCGGGACATCAGCGAGCGGAAGGAAGCCGAGGAAAAGCTGCGCCGGGCCATGGAGGCGGCCCAGGCGGCCGTGCGGGCCAAGAGCGACTTCCTCGCCAACATGAGCCACGAGATCCGCACGCCGATGAACGGCGTGATCGGCATGACCGAGCTGCTGCTCGACACCCAGCTCAACGACCTTCAACACGGCTACGCCGAGGCCATCCGTTCCAGCGGCGAGGCCCTGCTGACGGTCATCAACGACATCCTCGACCTCTCGAAGATCGAGGCGGGCAAGTTGACGCTGGAGGCGATCCCCTTCGACTTGCGGACACTCATGGAAGAAGTCGCCGACCTGCTGGCTCCCCGGGCCCACCAGAAGGGGCTTCGGATAACCTGCCGCATCGAAACGGACGTCCCGGCGCGGGTGGTCGGCGACCCGGCCCGCATTCGCCAGATCCTGACCAACCTCGCCGGCAACGCCGTCAAGTTCACCGACCGCGGCGAGGTGAACCTGGAGGCGCGTCTCCTGCGCGAGACGGAGCATCGGGCGACGCTGCGGATCTCCGTGACCGACACGGGCATCGGCATCGGTCGCGAGCACCAGGAACGACGTGTTCGAGAGCTTCACCCAGGTCGAGGGCGGGAGCGATCGCAAGCACGGGGGCACCGGGCTGGGGCTTACGATCTGCCGCCAACTGATATCCCTCATGGGCGGGACGATCGGCCTGGAAAGCGAGCCCGGCAAGGGGAGCACCTTCTGGTTCGAGCTGGACCTCGGCAAGGTGCAAGGACTGGCGGACGTGCCGCCCCTTGTAAACCTCGACGGCCTCCACATGCTGGTCGTGGACAGCCATGCCAACGATCGTGGGATCGCGTGCGAGACTCTGGTCTCCTGGAAGTGTCGGGTGGATGCCGTCGGCTCGGGTGCCGAGGCTTTGGCGAAGCTGCTCGCCGCCCCGGATGACGACCCGTACGCTCTGGTGCTGCTCGACAACGACCTATCCGGTATGGACGGGCCGCAATTAGCCACGGCCATCAAGACGGCCCACCGCTTCACCGACATGCCGCTCGTGCTGCTGACGTCGCCCGGCTCCTCCGCGGCTAGCCAAGACGGCTCGGGACTGTTCGCCGCCAGGCTCGGCAAGCCCATCCGCCGCTCGCACCTCTACAACACCCTCTGCCGGGTGCTCGTCGCGCCGGAGGGGGAAGGCTCCTCCGATCCCGACTCGTCCGCCGAGAGGGCGCCGCTTCCGATCGCCGCTCAATGTGCTGCTGGCGGAGGATAACGACGTCAACCGTCGCGTCGCGTTGGGCATGGTCCAGCGGCTCGGTTGCCGGGCCGAGGCTGTCGAGAACGGCAAGGAGGCGGTGGAGGCATCGGCCCGCGGTCGCTTCGACCTGATCCTCATGGACGTGCAGATGCCCGAGATGGACGGATACGCCGCGACGGCCCAGATTCGCCAGAGGGAAGCCGCTTCAGGCGGGCACATCCCCATCATCGCCATGACCGCCCATGCCATGCAGGGAGACCGGGAGCGTTGCCTCACGGCCGGCATGGATGGCTACCTCACCAAGCCCGTACGGCCGGGCCCGCTCCGCCAGGCCCTGCTCCGCTGGGGAGGCGGGTCGACGCACGCCGAGTGCGCGCCCGAGGCCGCGAGCAACCGGCAGACCGCGGGCCCTGGCTTTGATCCCGAGGTGCTCGTCGATTCGTGCGGCGACAATCCCGCCCTCATCCGCGAAATCCTCGGCATGGCTCTCACGGGTATTTCGGAGCGGCTCGAGCGGATCCAGGCCGCAATCGCCGCGGGTGACGGACGCAAAGTCGCCTGGGAGGCCCACACCCTCAAGGGCGTCTTTCTCACGGTTGGGGCCGAGGCGCTGGCCGACGCCTGCCAGACCTTGATGGGGCACGGCAAACGCGACGAACTGGGCATCGCCGAGTCCAGCTTCCGGCTCATGAACGACCGATGGGACCACCTGCGTCGCGAGGTACATCGCTACCTGGAAACAAGCATGACCGATCCCCCGGGAATCGGTTCGAGGGCTACCTCGTGAAATCCGCCGGCAACGCTCTCACTCCAGGTAGCCGAGGTCGGCGAGACGCTGCTCGATCAACGCTTGCTCCTCGAATGTGTATTCGAACGGCTTGCGGTGAGGTCCTTCGAGCGGCTCCTGGGGATCGTCGCGGCGCGTCGTCGAGAAGCCGGGATGTGGCTCGGTCGAGGATGACGACGAGCCGTCGATCGGTATGCCCTCGATGTGGGCCGGGATGGAATGTCCCAAAAGAGCGAGGATCGTGGGAGTGACGTCGGTCAAGTGGGCCCGCAGGTATCGGCCAGTGGGCAGTCCCGTGCCGGACATGGCGACGATGCCTTCAGGCCGATGGGTGCCGGGCAAGTTCGGAATCGGGCTCGACCCAGGCGCGGCTTGATGTCAGTTTGGTGCGGACCCAGTAAGGCTCGTCCGGCATTGCGATCAAGTCGGGATATCCTTCGTGGGCCGGGTCGATCTGATAGGCCGCGGCGGTCTCGATTAGCTTCGGAAACAGGAGGGCACCGGTGTCGGGATGGCGGGCAGCGGAGAGTGCCTGGGCGGCCGCCGTGCGTGCGTCATCGATCTGTCGCGGCGACATCTTTGGGGCGGCCGTCTTGACGCCGCCATGCCGCGATGCCGAGTTGACGTAAACCATCGCCGCGGTGTCCTGGTGCGGTGCGAAGGCCAGCGTCCGCCGCCAGTCGAAGTGATACTGGGCCGCGACCGACTGGTCGAACGATGCCGATTTGGCGGTCGGGTTGTCGCGCTTCTGGCCCCAAAGCCGGAGCCGCTCACCGGCCTTCCAGGTCTGTCGACGGATCCGGCCGGCCCAACCCGGCAACCGCGCCACGCCGGCATCGACCAGGATCCGATTGACGTGGATGCGGCCCAGGCACGGACCAAATCCGTGATCGCTGACCATCATGACCGCGGCCGCTCGGCGATCGGCGAGCTCGCACAGCCGGCCGATCGCCTCGTCCAATCCGCGGATCACTGCGGCCGCCGCCGCGTTCCACTCGGGGCGGTCGACACCGGTCTCATCGACGTTCAGATACGGCCAGACGCGGTGCTGGAACGGGTCGAGGTTCTGAAACTGGACCATCAAGACCGACCAGTCCGGGACGATTCGGTCGGCAAGCCATCCTCCGTCGGCACGGCCCCGGAAACTCTCGGCCGTCAGTTTTGCGTTCGTCGTCAACTCCTCGAGCGATAGGGGCGCGCGTTTCCAGAAGTAACCAAGGCCGTAGCCGGGCGCCTCGGCCCGTCGCCTGGCGGCGAACTCAGGGGCGGCCGAGAGGGCGGCTTCGAGATGAGGCGCGTCCATTCCCGAGACGACCATCCCCCGCACCTTGAGCGGGGGATACACGCCGGGCAGGTTGAGGCAGACGATCGATCGCCCCATGCCGGAGAGCAAGTGCCAGAGAGTCGGCACCCGGATCCGACCGGAGTGATTGACTTTCATCCGCCCTTCGGCCGCGTCGTAATAGCGGTGGTCGAACACTCCGTGCCGCGGCGGGTTGCAGCCGGTCATCATCGTCGTCCACGCCGCCGTGGTCACCGGCGGGATCGTCGAGCGGAGCGTTCCGGCCGCGGCCCGGCTGAGGAACGCATCGAGGTTCGGCATCAGCCCGCGCTGCCGCATCGGCTCGAGCACACTCCAGGTCGCGCCGTCCAGGCCCAGGACAAGCACTCGGTCGACTGTCTTCGGCATGGAATCGGTCCTCATCAGCCGCGCCTCCCTCTCTCGCCAGGCTCACTTCGGAATCGAAGTCACTAGGTTGCCGCCGCGGCATGGATCGGCGTGGGTCGCCCTCGGCTCGGTGATATCACCGCGTCGACCTCAATGGTGAAATCCGCCGCGTAATAGTCGGCGATCTGCTGTCTCTCACCCTTGGAACGATAGAGCTGAGACAGCGTTCTTCGCAGTTTCACGCCAATGGGCAGACTGGCCTCGGTCCGCCGCAGCCAGTCGTGATAGGCTCCGACCAACCTCTCAAGCCGCGCTCCGCAGCCCACCGGAATGGGTCCTTTGACACCGATGCCCATGACGGTGTGCGGGAAGGAGTGGTATCCTTGATAGCCCGACAACCGCGCGGCGAACGGGGACAACAACCGTCGAAGGCAGTTGGGTGTCATCCGCCAGTAATCGTCCGGGTAGGCATGGATTCGAAAGTTCAATGGCGAGGTGATGACGAAGACACCTCCTGGTTTGAGGAGGCGGAAGACTTCGTCGAACCCTCTGCGTACTTCGAAGACATGCTCGAAGGTTTCGATGCAGAGGACCGTACCGGCCGAGCTGTCAGGCAAGCTGATGGCCGTGACATCTTCAACGCGGTCCACCCCGGGGCCAGGTCGCATATCGCAACCCACGTAATTCTTTCCGGGAAACAACTCGCGTAGGTTGGCGTAACCCTCTTGTCCCTCGACCTGGTACGAACCAAACTCGAAGACCGGTCCGGGGCAGTCGAACGTCTCGGCCACCAGGCGGCAAAACGCCTTGTTATGGTCGCGCATCGCGGAAGCTCCTCCTTGAGCCGGGCAGGTGCGAGAGTGTGAGGAGGTCGTTATCCAAAAAGGCGCGGACCGAAGCAACGCCTCCCGCCAACTGAGATGCGGCGGATCATAGAATGACCAGGCGGAACGGTCAAGTCGAAGGTGATGACCTCAGATGATTCTAGACTGGTGAGATGCACGAGGTGACGCACGCTCGCTTGGCAAGATGGATGGGGTGACGCATTTCTGCTTGGTGTTAAGCCTGCGCTTGGCGTCAATCCACATCGGGATCGATGCCCAGGTCGCGAAGTTTTGCCGCGAGCCGCTCGGCGCGGTGCTCCGCGGCTTTGGCTCGCAGATTTGCGGCCTCGGAAACTTGGCGTTCCCGCTGATCGTCATTGCAGGGCAGTTCCAGGTGGTCGGGAAGGTGAAGAGGTAATTCACCATTCTCCGCGGGCGGGCGGTATCGCCCATCGGGACCCCAGAATGGCGGATTGGGCTTGGCTTTCCGGGTCGGGATCTCTCGACTGACATGACAAGACCTCCTCACGGGCAGGGAACTCGATAGGGTCAGTTTCTGGCCGCCCCGGCGAGCGTCAAACCCGTGACATCGATATGCTCGCGGGTGGTCCACGAGCCGGCATCGCGCTCGACGCGATGGTATAGCGTGTCGCGCTCGACCGGAACGCGGCCGGCTTCGGTGATCAGGCGACGGATCTCGGCGACGGTCGATTCCTGAGGCGTCTCGGCGCCGGCTTCGTGGTAGATCTTTTCGTGGACGACCGTGCCGTCAAGGTCGTCGGCCCCGAACGACAGGGCGATCTGGGCCGTCTTGAGCCCGAGCATGACCCAGTAAGCCTTGATGTGTGGGAAGTTGTCGAGCATCAGCCGGCTGATCGCCATGACCTTGAGGTCCATCAAGCCCGACGGCTTGGGAATGTCCGACATCTGCGAATTGTCGGGATGAAACGCGAGCGGAATGAATGTCTGAAACCCGCCGGTTTCGTCCTGAAGCTCGCGGAGCCGGACCAGGTGGTCGATCCGATGCTTGGGGCCGTCGATATGGCCGTAAAGCATGGTGGCGTTGGAGTGCAGGCCAAGCTGGTGCGCAGTCCGGTGGACGTTCAGCCAGCTTTCGGTCGATGCTTTCGCCCCACAGATCTTCTCGCGGACTTCCGGATGGAAGATCTCGGCGCCGCCGCCGGGCAAGCTGCCGAGTCCAGCCTCGACCAGGTCCTCGATCACTTGCTTGACCGACTTCCGGGTGATCTTGCAAAACCACTCGATCTCGACGGCCGTGTAAGCCTTGATATGGATCTCGGGCGCGGTTTCCTTGATCCAGCGCACCACGTCGAGGTAATAATCGAACGGCAGCTTGTTATGCAGGCCGCCAACGATATGCAGCTCGGTTGCCCCACGCGCACTGGCCTGCCGCGCTCGCTCGACGATCTGATCCCGGTCCATCACATAGGCCCGAGCTTCGCCCAGATCGGCCCGAAACGCGCAGAAATCGCACGTGTACACGCACACGTTGGTCGGGTTGATGTGCGTGTTCACGTTGTAATAGCCGAAGTTGCCGTTGTACCGCTCGCGGACGAGGTTCGCCATCGATCCCGAGCGCGAACAGGTCGTTCGACGCCTCGAGCGCCAGGCCGTCCTCGAAGCTCAATCTCCGCCCGGCCTCGACCTTCTCGCGGATCGCACTCAATCGGTCTGGTCCGTTCGACATCGCTCACCCGTCCTCTCATTCGGTAGGGCCAGAGCATGCACCCATCCTTGTGGATCGACTGGATGGTCCTCTGTCTCCTTTCAGTGATTTTAGTCCGGATTGAACGGATCATCAACCGGACTCGATTGCTGGGGCGGAATGTTCTGATGGGAAGGATCGCTGGCTAGCGGAGACCTTGCTCGCGGAGCAAGGCGTCTGCCCAGGGATGTCGTCGCCTTCCAACGGCGGGTCGGGCTGCTCGGAATAGTCGATATCTTCGACGTATAGCCCTTCTTCACAGCACTCGTTGAGCACTGCCTGAAGATCGAGCGCGACGTCGTCGTCGGCTTGGCGAAGGGGAATGGCGATCGCCGGCAGCCGCTCGCGCAGGGGAATTCGATAATACTCGAATTCAAAAGGCTTCCAGCCCCGGCGTACGCAAACCGCGTAGGGTGTCCGGTGTCCTTCGGGAATCAACTCGAACGGCGCGGATAGAACCCGTCTACCCGTCCGCAGCAGGTCGATCTCGACCAGGCTGACACTCCCTGCCCGTAGTTCCTCCTGTTTCTTGACGTACAGATCGCGCCCCGGTCCAGTGACCTTGTTCGACGGGCTGAGGATTTCGATTACGGTGACGACGCGACGGCCCGACTTGAGGTCAAGGATCTGGATGAAGCCCTGCCGCACTGGTTCGTCTTGTTCGATGTGAACGATAAGAGGCTCGGCCAAGGCCACACCGTTGCTTGTCCGGAGGTGCGGCTGTAGCTGTGGCCGGCGCTCGACGACCCGGACGTCCGGGACGAATCTTCGTAGTTCTGGCGTAGCCGGCTCCACGAAGACCCGCTCTTCGATCCGAGCGACCAGATCGCCGGGCAACTGTTTTTGGATCGCGGCACGCGACCGATTAATCATCGTAGAATGAACATCACCCCAGAACGGCTCGAGGTATGGGTCCATCCCGGGAAACGGGCTGCGCATGACCAGGGTCTCCGGCGGTTGGAATGACACATGCCTCTATTGGAGCGTAAACGTCACCTTTACGCCACGGCGTAACCGGCGACGGGTCGAACTTCCGGGGGCTGGAACGCCAGAACGATCCGGTCCTTGGGGATACCCGCGGCTTCCAGCTCGTAGGCGATGCCGTCCTCGGTGCCGTCGCGCTGAATCCAGCACTTGCCGTCGATCAGGTCGATGTGGACCAGGCTCCCGTGAACTCGCCGCTTGTCCCATCCGACGCTCATCAAGAGGTAATGGTCGCGCGTCCGATCGAAGACGAGTTGACGCTCGATCTGCCCGTAGGCATAGGGATATTTCGAATACTCGGTCAGTACCTGTTCGATGATCGTGCGATAGGAATCTAATGTGGTATCCACTGGACAATGACCTCCGGGTCCGGATCAAAGACGAGGAGGCGAACTCGCTCGCGTTTCAACAACAATTGCCCGATCGGCTCTTGGAAAAGATCGTCAACGATCTCCTTGGCAATCGCCAGGTAGAGACGTCGATCCGGCTCACTCTCTCCCAAGACGTCGTGGTAGAGGATGAAACTGCCCAAGGGCTTTCTCAAGGTCATCGATCTCCGATGAACCGGAAAAGCTTTTGACCTCGACGGCGATCTTTTGACCCGCCTTGCCGGCGGCCAACAGTCGTTCCGCACCAAGGTCGACGAAAAGATCCTTGGTTCCCCATTTGAGGACCAATGGATCGTGGGTGATGGTCCAGCCATCGGCGATCAAGGCCGACTTGACAACATCGTGGTAGAAGTCTCGAGCCGGCATCCTCTACCTCGGGCCGTCGCTTTGGGCCAAAGAAATCAGGTTCTCCACGCCCGTTGATTCTAAGATTCCTCGTGGCCGTTCACCATACATCCTTGAACCACGAATCGCACGAATCGCACGAATCAGGCAAATGCGAGGAAAGTCGCTGGACCTGGAGGTGAAAACAGTAAATGCAAAATTTAAACTCTGAGAATGGATTGAAAATCGAGTGGTGTCCGTCTTCCGCATTCTGATTCGTGTCATTCGTGCGATTCGTGGTTAGAATCCGCGGTCTTAATCGATGCTGAGTCTGGACCATTTACACTCGATTGCTTTGATAAATCGCCGGGCGATAACGCGGCTTTGGGATCGGCTTGCCCTCGGTGCGTGCTGTCTCGATCCACGCCACCTTGGCTTTCTCAAGCTCCGCGAGCGCCTCTGCCGGCGTGGCGCCAAAGGCCGAACAGTAGCGCAAGTCGGGGATGTCGGCGATATACCCATCATCTTCCTGGCTGTGAAAAATATTGATGTGATAGTCTTTCATGATTCTTCACCCAGGGTTAGGTTGTTCTCCTCGACGAGTCGGAGGAATTGGCGGACTTGGTACGGCTTGGCCTTGCCGTCGACTTCCTGAAGGTTCAAGGGCTCGGCAACGTCGTCATGGATCAGAATGTGATGGCTGCCGCTGGTCCGCGCGAGTTGGAAACCGAAGGCGCGTGCAAGCTGGAGAAAGTCATGGAACGGCAGATTCTTGGGACCGTTCAGCGCTTTCCGGAACAGTTTGTGAGGATTCATGCCGATCTCGACCGCGGACGCTCTGCGTGACCTGACTGATTCTAGTTTAGATCCGCGTTCTTGAGAAGCGCTGCGACCTCGGACCAGAATGCCTGCCACTCCTTCCGTTCGGGCTCGGCAGCTTGGCCAGCTCTTTTTCGTCGCGTATGCCGGCCAGGTCGCGGTCAGTTTTCCAATGCTTGAGGGTCTTGGTTGTGAGGGCCTTGGCTTCAGGCGTGCCAGTTTCGAGTTGTTTGGTCCAGTGGGCCAGATCCGCCTTGAGCCAATCGAGGGCCTGATGACGCCAGCGGGCCTTGGCCTGCTCGTCAAGCGGTGGCTTGTCGATCCCTTTGCCGGCGGCCGCCAGCGCTGCGGAACAGGCGGCGTTGTAGCGGTTCTGTGCCTGCATGTCGTCGGCCAGCTTGGATTCGGCCACGAAACCGGCGGACCAGATCGCCGCCGAGGCCGCGAAGAAGCGCCGCTCATAGTAGTGCGCTGGCAGACCATCCGACCACAACATCGCCGATAGCCCAAAGATCCTCGGAATTGAGACGCCCAGTTTCGAGAGCTGGCCGTACTGAGCCGTCGCCTGGCCGATCGCTTGGCCGATTGTCCCGTCATCGCGCGCCTGATCGCGGACGCGCCCGATGGCCGTGATCGCGTTCTCGGGTCGTTGCGCCATGAGGATAGT
This sequence comes from uncultured Planctomycetota bacterium, assembly GCA_963779785.1. Classification (GTDB taxonomy): domain Bacteria; phylum Planctomycetota; class Planctomycetia; order Isosphaerales; family Isosphaeraceae; genus CAVRFS01. Next base: position 123,572 of record CAWAAW010000015.1, on the reverse strand, counting down.
CCGAAGAAGACGGAACGACCCGCTCCGAGGGTCGTGCTGGATGGCCTCTCGGAATGCAGCAATCGCTCCCGTTACGTCCCCCGATTCGGCAAGGGCTCGTGCCTAGTCCGTACCGAGCTCCGATCGAGGCCGAGTCTTCGGGATTGAGTCGGATCGCATCGCGGTACGAGGAGATCGCCCCGGATAGATCGCCGGATTCGGCCAAGGCGCTGCCCAAGCGCGCGTACAAATCCTCAACCTCGTCCGCTCTGGAATAGATACCCGACAGGAAACCAAAATCCACATCGACACAGCCCCCGAGGCCTGGACCGGTTTCCTGTGATTGATTGTTCTTGAGGCGAATCGCCTCTCTCAACTCCGCTATCTCGCTCCTGTTGTCGCCAGAATGTCCCAGCACTTTGGCAAGCTGGTCACGATACGAACCCACCAACGGCGCGATTCGGATCGCTTCACGGTAGGCCGTGATGGCGTCCTGCAAGTCGCCTTTTTGAAACAGCAATTGGCCGAGTTCACGTCGGCATTCGGCACTCTTGGGATCAATCGCGGCTGTCTCACGATACGCCGCGATTGCGCTCGGCAGGTCATGGGTTAACCAGCACCAGCGGGCAACCTTCCAGTGAACGAGGGCGTCGTTGGGTTTGCGCCCGATCTGGTCGCGCAATGAGGCGATTATCAGTTCCCCGACAGCATGCGCCTCTTTCACTCTGTCAGGGTTCCTGGCCAAATCCCGTTCACTGAAATAGATGGGCAGAGACTCCGGATCGATTCGGGATAGGTCCCGGAGCAGTGCCTCGGCCTCATCATTCCGTCGTTGGTCTTCTAGGATACCGGCCAGATCCCAGCTCGTTTCCGGCCGGAGGGCGCGGGCCGCCGTGTAGTAGCGGATTGCCTCATCCGGCTGCGGCGGCTCGGCTATACGTAGCAGAGTTGCTAACTCGAGGTTGGTGTAGGGATCACCCGGGTAACGGACCGCGGCCGCACGGAGGACCACGATGGCCCCTTTTTCGTCCCCGGCCTCGTTCAAAATTCGTGCGAGCAGCAGCGCCGTGGATGGGCCAAACTCGATGACCTTGGCCTGATTCGCCATCGTGCTCAGGGCTTGGCGGTGCGATTTCAGGTCGGACTGCTCGAGCAGAGCCCGTAACCGGTTGCGCTCCAGGTCAGCGTCGAGCCACTTGACGAGCTCCAGGAGTCTCTGCAGTCCAAGGAGTCGTTGTTTTTTCTCCGGCTCGTCGAGCTGCGGGATGAGGTTGTGGCGGAAAATGAGCCAGTGGTCGAGGCTGCCAACCACTTCGCGCACGAACTCCGCAGGCCGGGACTTGAGCCGAGCGATCGCGTCCTTGATCGGCGTGGTCTCCAGGTCCAACTCGTACCCTTCAAAGGCCCGAGCAAAGCGATCATCCACGTCCGAATCACACGGGTCGATTGAAATCTTGGCCACGGACTTCCTGATTTTGTTCAGCTCGTCGATGAGCTTGCGATCGCGCTCGCCGTGTTTCTGGTCTTCGGCGATCTGTGCGCGGAGGACTGCGAGTCGATGGCCGGGCTCCGATTCGGCCAGGTCGCCGATCGAGACGATAGCCTGGTCGGCCGCGACAAGCGCCTCCCGCCAGCGGGCCGGATCGGCGCCATCGGCCGCGGCTTGATCCCGGATCGCCTGAATCCGTGACAGGGTCGCCTCCACGCCGTTGAGCCGGGCCTGTCGTTGCTGGACGACCCAGAAGCGCTCCGCCGCCACCCAAGCAGCACGAGCCCAGCACCGCAGCCGCCAGGGCAATCGTCAACCGCAACCGATCGCGTTCAACGCGAACCCGCTTGGTGGCTTCCTCTGCGCGGGCCGTTTCCTCAGCCCGAGCGATCTCGGTCATCCGTAACCGTTCTTGCACGCCCGTCTGATAGGCGTTGATCCGTGCGGCGACTTCGCCGCGCGTGGCGCGGGCGGTCTTCCAGCTCGGAGGCAAGACAATCCTTGGCCAGGGCGATCAGCTCGGCATCGCTGCCGCTTCCATCCAAACGATCGAGAGCATCTTTCAATTCGCCGCGCGACGCCTTTCGCTGAATTTCGCCCGAGGATCGGCCGATGAAGGCCGGCTCGCCGGTGAGAACCTCGCACAGGATCGAGCCGAGGGCGAAGACATCGCAGCGCTCGTCGAGCCGGTCGATTTCGCCGCGGGCCTGTTCGGGAGCCATGTAGGAGGGCGTGCCCATCACGCTGCCGGCTTTGGATAGGTCTGAGTCTGAGTCCCCGCCACTTCGCGCCGTGGCGATGATTGTGTCTCGCTCTTTCGTCTTGCCGGCCGAAGCGTCATCGGTCGCGCCTCCTTGCGGCAAGACCTTCGCCAGGCCCCAGTCCATCACCTGCACCTCACCGAACGAGCCAACCATGATGTTCGAGGGCTTCAAGTCGCGATGAATCACGCCTCGCGCGTGGGCATACGCGATCGTCTGGCAGACGGACTCGAAGATCGAAAGAAAGCGCGGCAGGTCGTGTACTCGGTCGGATCGATCGTCCAGCAGGCTCGATAACGTCCGCCCTTTCACCAGCTTCATCGCGAAATACGGCCGACGATCGGCGAAGGTGCCCAGCTCGTAAATCGGCACGATTCCCGGATGTTGCAACTGGCCGCCGATCTGGGCTTCCTCGATGAAGCGGCGGATCAGCTCGGGCTTGTCGCGGTGCGACTCGAGCAAGACCTTGACCGCCAGGTCACGGCCGAGGTCGGGGTCTCGGCCCTTGAGGACGGCTCCCATGCCGCCGCGGGCGATCTCGCCGAGGAGTTGCAGATCGCCCGGGTCCGCCGCCGGCTGCGGGCATCTCATGCGAACCGGGCTGAACCAAGCGGCCCAGGCCCTTCACTCAGCTCGGAGTCGCGCAGCAAGACGCGCGGAATGCCGCCGAGCGTCTTGTCCAGAGTGGCCAGCGCGCCGGCCGCCGTGAACGTCCCGCTCATGAACGGGCCCGTATCGCTCTCGGCCTGTCCTGATCGCAACAGGCAGATCGGGCAAAGTTGCCCCAGGTCTTCAGCCATCAGCACGCTGCCGCAGCTCCGGCATCGGTTGTCGGCACTCATCGTCGATCCTCCCAACTCAGTGATTCCCCTCCGCTATTGATGGAAGAAGAAAACCTCGACGGGCGTTACAGAAAAACGGTCAGTCCGCGGCCAGTGCGGCCAAGAGCTCGGCGATCTCTTCGTCGATGCTCGCCTGGTCGTCGGTCGTGCGGCCGACTTCCTCGCGGAGAATCTCTCGATAGCGGGCCCGCAGCCGATGGGCCGCCACCCGCATCGCCCCCTCGCTCATACCCAGCTCGGCGCCGAGGGCGGAATAGGGCGAGTCCAGGTCGGAGCCCTGCAAGGCTGGGCGGAGCCGTGCGAACAACTCGGCCTTCCCCGCCTGGACTGACTCGGCTTCGAGCCGGCGCAGCACGCGCTCCAGCAACATCAGCGCCCACTGCTTTTCGAACAGGCGCTCAGCCGTCAACTCGTGCGACGGCTCGCGATCGTAGCGATTCTCGGCGTCGACTCGATCGATCGAGACAATTGTAATTCCTCCGCCGCGTTTGGCGGCCCGGTCGTGGTCGCGCTGATTGGCCAGGTAGTGGTCGCAGGAGGCTCGAAGGAAGGCGCGGAACCGCCCCTTCGACTGGTCGAGCCCTGCCAGACTGTCGCGCTCCAGCAGGTCGGCGAGGAAGCCTTGAACGGTATCCTCGGCCTCGTGGGGCGACTGGCCGCGTCGGCGGGCGAAGGCATAGAGAGGAAACCAGTAGTCGCGGCACAGACCCTCTAGAGCTTCGCGGGCCGATGGGTTGTCCGAGCCGCTGGCGGCGGCCACGCGGCTCCATCGAGTCGTGGGAAAGCGCGCCGCCGTGGGCCGTTCAGGGCCAGACTCGGACATGGGAGACTTCCCGAAGTAGGCAGTACGCAGTAGGCAGTAGGCAGAAAGACCGGTTTCCTTCGGTCACGGCTTGGCCGTCAATTCGTCGCGTCTCAGACCCAGAGGTCGACCACGGTCACGGCGAGCAGCCCCAGGCTGATCATGATATTCACTTGGAAGAAAGCGACGTTGACCCGCGTCAAATCGTCGGGGCGGACCAGGGCATGCTCGTAGATCAATAACGCAGCCACGGCCGCGACCCCCAGGAAGTAGATCGGCCCCAAGGGGTAGACCAGACCCAATCCCACCAGGGGAGCGATCATCAGCGCATGGCAGAGGGCGGCCAGCCAGAGAGCGCGGCGAACCCCGAGCGCTTTGGGGATACTTCGAAGCTCGACCGACCGGTCGAATTCCACGTCCTGGCAGGCGTAGATGATGTCGAACCCCGCCACCCACAAAAGCACCGCCAGCGCCAGCAGTACCGGCGGCCATGCGACATCGCCTCGCAGCGCGATCCATGCCGCCAAGGGCGCCAGGCTCAGCGACAGACCCAGCCAGAAATGAGCCAGGCTGGTGAACCGCTTGCTGTAAGAATATCCCAGCAGCCAGAGCAGGACCGGAACGGATAAGCAAAAGGGCCAGCGATTGGGCAGGAAGAGCAGCGTCGAGGCGATGAAAGCCAATGAGCAAACCAAGGTAAAGGCGATGACCGAGCGCACGCTCAAACGGCCCGCGGGAAGATGCCGGCTGGCCGTACGTGGATTTAGACCATCGTAGTGCCGGTCAGCCACTCGGTTGAACGCCATCGCCGCCGAGCGGGCGGTCGCCATGCAGAGCAGGATACCAATCCAGTCCTGGACGCGTCCGTGCCAGCCATCCGGGCCGTGAGCCGCCAGCGCGGCTCCCAGAAGCGCGAACGGCAGGGCAAACAGCGTATGGCTAAACTTGACCAGCTCAAGGTAATCGCGAAATCGGCGGAGACTCATCGGGACCTTTCCGCGATCAAGACGCGGCGCTCGGACTATCAACACACAGCGCGATTGACCTGGCGAAAAACGTCGAACATCGTGGACTACATCCACTCACAAATGGTGAACGCCGTGTCGTCGACGAGAGTGCCAAGGAATCGGAAACTTATCATCGACTGTAGTGCGCCCCAGAATCCAGACCAGTGCAGATTGGGGTCGCTTTCGGTCAGACGCGACGTCTCCGCCTGCCCAACATGAGCCCGGCCCACGACAGGTTCGCCGGGATGGGGATGGAGCCTTCCAGGTCGGGATACTTGTGGGTCACCACGACGCCCGCGTTCTTGGCTCGGGCGGCCACGTCGGTATACAACGAGTTGACGACCTTGATCAGCTCGGTCTGTTGGGCCGCGTTCTCCTTGGTGGTCGATTCTACCATTTGGTCGGCGAGGCGGTGCAGGCTCCATTGGCCGAATAACAGGACCGAGGAGATGGTCAGCAGAAGCGTCGAGGGGACGGGGTTCTTGACGGACCAGTTCCACAACCGCTCGACGGGCCCCGGTGGACGAGCCCGGACCGGCTCGTCTTCGAGGAACGAGCCGAGGTCGTCGGCGAGCGACTGGGCGGTCGGGTAGCGTTGGCGAGGGTCTTTCTCCAAGCAGCGCCGGAAGAGACCAAGGTAATTCGCTCAACGAAAATCGACCCTTCTTCGGCTTCAATGCCCTTTTCGTGATTAGCCTATAAGCGAGGTCTCAATAACCGGAAGCGCTCGCTCACCATACTGAGCCTGCCCCCTCTTCGAAATCCCGGTCAGGAGGAGTTTATGAAACCATTTCGACTTCGGACGAGCATTGTCGCGTTGATGGTCGTGAGTGGATCAGCGGTAACCGGCGTCGGACTCGGACAGATTCTGACGAAATTCGTCTCGGCCGCCGACCAACCCAAGGCCGCCATCAGCCAAGCCGGTGGAAAGTCCCTGCCCAAGGCCGTTGCCAGCCGGCCAGGTGGAATGACGAAGAACCCCCATGCGAATGCCGCGGGCATACGAATCATCTACCCCAACCCACGCCACCGTTACCCCAGACCAGCCGGCTTCGACCTCCACAACGAAGTCGCAAGCGCCGTTGTACCGATCCCGTTGTGGTCCTATTCCATCACGGCGTCCGCCGCCATGGGTGGCGATACCTTTACGGGCACAATCATTGGAAAGAGTCCGTTCAGCGCGACCAAGACGACAACCACGATCCCGACACAAATCGTGCCCCTCGTCATTACGATTACGGACACAACGACCACGCCACACACGACGATCACGTACGATCCAACTGCTCCCGACCCCTGCGCACCCGGGCACACGACCGTTGATATCATCACGGGGTCCCCGTTATTCACGAATAACACCTGGACGATGAACGGCGTGAACGTGGGCACGACCCAGTACATCGATGCTAACCAGCGCGCCCAGCACTGGTCGTTGGTGGGAGGGACGAATTACCACCTCATTCTGCAACCGTCCGTTCTTCCTGCCCAGAAGCTTACATTTTCCGGCGCCGGTTCGTCGGGGCCCGGACAGAACTACGACGCAAAAACTCTAACGATGGGCACGGGTTGCGGGTCGGTCGGAGTCGTGGATAATAATGACCTGGATGCCGCCGTGCAGGCGTCATCAAAGGGCCGCTGGCAGCGACGGTCAACGCCGGGACCCTGCCGATCTTCCTGACCAAGAGTGTGGTTTCCGCCGATTCCGGTACCAGTATCAATACCAATTGCTGCATTTTGGGTTACCACAATTCGTTCCAGTCTGGTCCCAACCTGCAGATCTATAGTCCGTTCTCTCTCGACACTAGCGGCATATTCGGGAGTATGGATGTCAGCACGCTCTCGCACGAGCTCGCCGAAGCGTTCAATGATCCGTCGGGAGTCAATTCCACCCCGAGTTGGGGAGGGGAGGGCCAGGTTTCCGGATGCCAAACAAACCTCGAAGTTGGCGATCCGCTATCGCCTGGCTTCAGTACGCTTACGAAAGAGTGGACGATCGTCGGGGCGAACGGTCTGACCTACCATCTGCAAGAGTTGGCGTGGGTGAACTGGTTCTTTGACGCGCCGTCACTGGGAGCGGGTGGGAAATCTTCCAACAACGGTACGTTCGGCGGAGGCGCCAAGCCGTGCCCTAAGGGCGGCACGAACTAGAAACCAGGAAGATGGTAATGCGATAGGGGTGTTACTGGGCTTTGTTCAGCCAAGTTGGCTTACCGATCGCCGACCACGCCCGCGTCTTAGCTCCTCGGGGTTCGCAGCGCTGACAGGTTCCACCTGCTTGTCGACGAAACGCACCGCGCATTCCGCGACTTCGGCTGTTACGATAGCCAACCGCAACACGGACTATTCTTGATCGACCGGGATGGGATCATCCGCGCTCGCTACGTCGGCGAATCCCCCTTCGACGACACAACGGGGGTGATTCGCCGGATCCGCGAAATCGCTCTCTCGGGCAAGACGGCATCGCGCTGACGGGGTCACCGCACCGCGGGCCGTCAGATGAACGAAGAGATTCGCGTTGAAATGGACGAGGCCGTTCGACTCTGCCCGAACGCCCTCGTCGCTGACCGATCTGTCGGTCGCGCATGGCCAAGCTCAGTCCGACGTATTGGAAGTGATCGCCTGGAAAGCGAGGGTTTAAGATCCCAAGAGCGGGTGTTCGGAACGCAAATGTGTGGATCACAGGCGATCCGGCCGACTGAAGGCAGAGATAATTGAGAGTTAGGTCGCGCCGGTCAGACGCGACGTCTCCGCCTACCCAACTTGAGCCCGCCCCACGACAAGGTCAGCACCGCGGCGCCCGTGCCGGCCACTTGCAGATAGGTGTTGAGCAGCGTTTTTTGAGTCTGCTCGGCGTTGTCTTCGAGCGGGCAGACCACTTCCAGGACACCCCTGATATCGCCGGCCTTCCAGTCCGTCTTGCGATACTCGGCCAGTTCATAAAGCTTGGGATCGTTGTGACATTTCAGGCAACGCTCCTCCATGATCAGCGGGGTGGCGTAGCGGAGGACCTTGGCGCCGGCACGGGTCCTCTCAATCCGGTCGAAGGAGAGGCCCTTGTTCTCCGGGTCCCGATAGAACGCCAGGGCGTCCTTGCCGAACTGGTATTTCGGGGGGCTGTCGTTGCGTGCTCGGAACGGGTGTTCGCTATAGAGCTTCAGTTGCAAGAAGCTCTGGTCCAGCCCCCTGTCGTGATCGTCGCTCTCGGCGGGCTCTGCATTCGCTGCCCCAGTTCGATGGTGAATTTCGCCGGGATGGGGATCGATCCTTCCAGGTCGGGATACCTGTGAGTCACCACGACGCCCGCGTTCTTGGCTCTGGCGGCCACGTCGGTATACAACGAGTTGACGACCTTGATCAGCTCGGTCTGTTGGGCCGCGCTCTCCTTGGTGGTCGATTCTACCATTTGGTCGGCCAGGCGGTGCAGGCTCCATTGGCCGAATAACAGGACCGAGGAGATGGTCAGCAGAAGGGTCGAGGGGACGGGGTTTTTGACGGACCAGTTCCACAACCGCTCGACGGGCCCCGGTGGACGAGCCCGGACCGGTTCGTCTTCGAGGAAGGAGCCGAGGTCGTCGGCGAGCGACTGGGCGGTCGGGTAGCGTTGGCGAGGGTCTTTCTCCAGGCAGCGCCGGCAGATCGCCTCGAGGTCGCGGGGGATCTCCCGCCTGAGCCGGCGTGGCGGGACCGGAGGATCGGACACGAGCTGCCTCAAGACGTCGATGGCCGACGAAGAGGTGAACGGCGGGCGCCCCGTCAGCATCTCGTAGAGGATGACGCCCACGGAGTAGATGTCAGCGGCGGGCCCGATCTCCTCGGCGTGGCCCTTGGCTTGTTCCGGCGCCATGTAGACTGGCGTGCCGGCAATGCCGGCATGGCCGCTCGGGGAGTCACCGTCATCGATCCGCCTGGCCACTCCGAAATCGTTGACCTTGGGCACCCCGTACACCTGGTTGCCTTCGATCGCGCCCGCCGTCGCGTTGAGCCAGTTCTCGCTTGGTGGCATCGGCTGCAGGAGAATGTTGGCCGGCTTGAGATCGAGGTGGACGATGCCGCGCTGGTGAGCCGCGTGGGCGGCCCGTGCGAGCTGCTGGACCAGTTGCGCCGCCGCCCGGATGGGCTGGGGCCGGCCTTCCAGCCGGTTCTTCAGTGTCCCCCCCGTCACGAATTCGAGGGCGAGGTAGGGCAACCCGTCCTGGTCACCGACCTCGAAGATCTGGACGATATTGGGGTGATGCAGACGGGCGACCGCCTCGGCCTCGGCCTGGAATCGCACCAGGTCCTGTGCGTCGTCCCGCGGGTGAATCGAGACCATCTTCAACGCGACGGTTCGCTTCAGCTTCTCGTGCCTCGCTTTATAGACGACTCCCATCCCGCCTCGGCCCAGCTCGGTCAAGAGGACGTAGCCGTCGACGATCGGCAGCCCCGCGGCCTGGGAGCCGGATCGGCTCGAGCGGGGCACCGAAGCCGACCGCGCCGGGCTCGACGGCCCGGCCGCCTTCCAAACGGGCAGGGCGAAAGTGCTTTCCCCCGTTTGATCGCGGCCACTGGAAGCGTCTGAGGCCGGCGGAGCCAGGGCCCGTTCGTACCGTTCGGCCGGCTCGGGAGATGATGGCCAGGGACCTTTCCCCCCCAAAGGTTCCACCAGCGTTTGCGCCCCGCAACAGGGACAGTGTGCGACCGTCGTTCCAACCCGGAGCGGCTTCTTAGATTTGATCATCCTGGAGCATCGACTGCACTGGAACCGGGTGACGAATTCATCGCGGAAGTTATGGAGCGCGCGTCCGTCGCAGATAGGACATCGCATCCGCTCATCGTGTGACCGGTCCGCGTCGTGGTCGTCGAGCCGCCAGATGTGGCCTTGCGGACAAACGAGCTCAGGGAGAATTCCAACCGGCATCGCTAAAGTCCTTTCTCAAACCGATGACCCTCACGGCTCACGCCCCACGCCATAGAAGTCAATTGTCAAAACGGACGTCGTTCAGACAAAAGAGGGTCCACGCGTCATGGTGGGGCGAATGCGTCGGCCGGGAAGGTCGCGTTGTGTAGCAGCACATCGGCCTCGCGGAGCAAGAGCTGGAACTCGACGCGGTCCCACCACGGTGCCGACGGGCTCATGGCGCCCCCGACCTCGTCGCCGCGTGTTGAGCCGGCGGGCCTGCCGTGTGCCCGCTCCAGCCACTGACGCGCGGGTGTATTCTGACCAAGCGCGTGGTACGCCATCGCCAGTGCTGGAAAATTCATCGGGGCGCCAGGCCATTCGGAGCCGAGCTCGAGTGAACGAGTGAGGTTTTCGACCGCTCGTTCGCAACGCCCTTCGCGGAAATGGGCCAGGCCGAGTACGTAGTGCCGCCAAGCGACCTTTGGTTCGCGAGCCAGAGCGGTCTCGGCCATCCGCCGTGGGACCGACGGGTCCTCGACAGCGTCGGGACCGATCACGCAGGCGCGGGCCGCGTCGCCAATGCCCGGGTGGTTTGATTGGCTGAAGCGCTTGAGCGTCGCGCCGCAGGCGCGACGGTACGTGGCGCGGTCGTGCGCAAGGACCAGACCGAGGGCGAATTGATACCACGACGCGGGGTCATCGGGAGTCTGATCGACATCCCGTTTCAGGGCGGGGAGCAGCTCGCGGCCGGTCGCGATCGCCTCATCGACCTGTCCGGCACGGAGCCAGGCGTCAGCCTCATCGATGCGAGCTGCATAATCCTCGGGCCGCACATCCGGCGCGACACGCCATTGGAGACAGCGCCGATGCTGACGTGAGGCTCCGCGATGCCCGGAGTGGGCGACTGCCGGCGGAAGGCTTGCCAGCGGTCGAACCACTCACTGGCCGACAGGTTGGCGGTGCCGCCTCCTTCGTGGAGTTGCTGGCCCGCGAGCAGCTCGGCGCGGAGGCGCAACAGCTCCGGATCGGCGTCGGCCGGGGCCAATGCGCGCAGGTCGAGCACGCCCAGCGTATCCGAGAACCCGCCGACTACCGCGTACGTGCCGTCCGGCGTCATCGCGAGGCTCATGGGTATCGCCGATCGACAATGGTGGCGTGACTGGCTTGCCGGATCGCCAGTCCCATACACGGACAGAATCATCTGCGCTCGCGGACAGCACCCAGCGGCCGTCTGGCGTGAAAACCGCGGCGACGGCCTCCTTTTGGTGCTCGAACGGCGGGCAGACCAGCCGCCGCGCTCGCCAGTCCCAAACCCGGACCGTGCGATCGCGACAGGCGGTCGCCAGCAGCCGGCCATCGGGGCTGAATCGAGCCGAGTATACGATATCGGGATGCGCGGGCAGTTCGACGATCGTCGTCCCCGTCGCGAGATCTCGCACGCCGCACCGAGCCGTCGTAAGAGGCTAGCGCCATCAATCGGCCGTCCGGTGAGAACTGGACGTCGTGGCACTTGTCCCGATGGCTGATAGGGGCGTAGCGCGGCCGGCCCGTTCCGCCGTCCCAGACCCGAAGGTCGTTGCCCATCCCCCAAGTCAGCACGAGTTGGCCGTCCGGGCTGAAGGTGACTTTTCCGTTATTGATCCAATGTTGAGCGGCCTCCGCGTCGTGGGCGCGCCAGCGGACGGTCTCGCGGCCCTCGCCCGGGTCGAAGACGAGCAGCTCGCCTCCACTGCAAAGGACGGCGATCCGTCGGCCGTCAGGGCGATATGCCAGGCTTCGCGGCGCGGAGGGAAGTGCGGCTCGCCATCGCTCCTGGCCGCTCGCCCAGTCCCAGAGCCGCAGCTCCGGCCCGTCTGACGATTGATCGTCACGTGCCGCCGGCGGTGGCGACCGATCGGCCGTCTGGCGAAAACACGGCATCGATGATCAAAAAACCTGAATGGAGCGGCGGCCCGGCCGGTTGACCGGTCGCGACGTGATAGGCGCGGGTCACCCGAATCCGGTCCAACCACATGCTCATCCCGGTCGGGATCGCGAGTGCGCCGTCGGGGCTCACCGCGGCGAACGAACGGGCCCCAACCGGCACGCGAGTGATCGGTACACCGTCCCCGGGCAGCGCCAGATGCGGACCAGCTCGCCATCTTGCGTGGCCACCGATTGACCGTCGGGCGCGAATGTGACGAATTGAACGGGGCGGTGAAGATCGAGTGGCGGGGCCAGGGGCTCACCACCCGGGACGGCCCATAGCCGGGCCGTATTGTCGCTCGAGCTGGTCAAAAGCATCCGGCTATCCGGGCTAAAGGCCGCATGGTATGCCGTATTCTTGTGCGTGAGGACGGGCTCGACAGCACGGCCCGTGGCAAGGTCGAAGAGGCGAACAATCGAGGCATTTTGAATACCCCAGAGGGCAAGATACCGCCCGTTGGGGCTGAGTTCCGTCGCGAAAATCCGCCCGGATGTTTCCGGCGAGCTCAGCGTCTTGACCGGCTTCCCCGTCTGCACCGCACGCCATGAGAGTCCCCCCGTCCCGCCGTACGTGATCAGCCCTCGTCCGCGATTGACGAACAACGGCGGGGAAAAGAACACAAGGTCCCAGCTTCCGCCGGCACCCTGCTGAACGTGGGGTACGGGCGGCCAGAGTGGGCTATCGGCATCGCCGGGGACGGCGAAGACTCGGGCCAAGTCATCCCGGCAACCGGTTGCGAGGTAGCGTCCCTCGGGATGGAAAACCAGCGCCGTCACCGGCCTGGGGTGGACGAGTTCGTGCGTTGCGAACGCGTTGGCCCGGACATCCCAGACCCGAGCCGATGTCCCGCCGCCAATCGCCAGGTAACGCCCGTCGGCGCTGTAGGTCAGCAGCCGGATGCGACCCGGGAAGCGGATGCGGGTTACCTCATCACCGGCCGGGAATTGAGCAACGGCGACATCGCCCCCGAGGCCGCCTACCGCCAGAGTGCCGCCGTCGGGACTCCAAGCCGCTGCGGGGACGGTCGTCAGGCCGCCGGGGAACGGGATCGCTCGCTCGACTTCCAGGTCCCAAAGTGTATTGCTGACATCCCTGGTCTGGCCGTCGACGATGTTTTTGGTGATCAGGTAGCGTCCACCCGGATGAAAAACCAGGCCGCCTGGCCATGATTCGTCAGTGACGACCGCATGGAGCGGCGCGAGCGCGCGGCGCCCCCAGGTCCGAGCGCGGACGGCGTTGGCGAGCCGGCGGTCGGGGTCACCTTTAGCCCGCATAGCGGCATTGGCGAACCAGAGTGACGCCGTGGCGTACTGGCCCTGGTCACCAGCGGAGATCCCGCTGGTGGTATACATGTCCACAAGGATTGTCTCTGTCTCTTGGCGCGCTTTGGCTTCGGCGACCGCCCGAGTCGAGGCCAGGTCTCGGGCCTTGACCGCCTCGCCCCACTGCCAGAGGATGCCGGCCAGCCCGAGGCCGGCCACCAGGACAATCGCCGCGGTCAGCGCGGCCGGGGCGGGGTGCCGGCGGCACCAGCGCCAGGCATGCTCCCAAAACGGCACCGGTCGCGCGATGATTGGCTCACCGGCCAGGAATCGCCGCAGGTCATCGGCCATCGCGGCGGCCGATTCATAGCGCTTCCCCGGCTCCTTCTGCAAGCACTTCAGCGCGATCGTCTCCAGGTCGCGCGACAGGCCCGGAACCAGCCGCGACGGGGGCACCGGCTCCGTGGTCTTGGAGAGCTCAAGGGTCTCCAGCACAGTCGTCCCTCGAAACGGTGGACGTCCCGTCAGCAGCTCGTAGAAGATCGCGCCGAAGGCATACACGTCAGCGAGCGGCCCGACCTGCTTGATATTCCCCTCGGCTTGCTCAGGCGCCATGTAACCCGGTGAGCCCATGATCGAGTCCGTCCGCGTCAGGCCGCTGTCTTGGTTCAGCGACTTGGCCAGACCGAAGTCGGTGATTTTGGGCGTGCCGTCGGCCGCGATCAGGATGTTGCCCGGCTTCAGATCGCGGTGGATGATTTGCTGACGGTGCGCCTCGGCGACGCCGCGCGCCACCGCTTCCATCAATTCGGTGGCTCGCCGCGACGGCCAGGGCGTTCCATCGAGTCGACGGTCCAGGCTGCCGCCGTCGACAAACTCCAGCTCAAAGTAAGGCAAGCCGTCGGACTCGCCGATGTGATGGATCTGCACGACGTTGGGGTGCTGTAGCCGGGCGACAGCCTCCGCCTCGGCCAGGAAGCGGGCGGCCGCCTCGGGCGAGGAGTGGGCGCCGCCGAGGATCATCTTCAGGGCGCAGGCGCGGTTGAGGCGAACCTGTCGCGCTCGGTAGACGACGCCCATGCCGCCGCGCCCCAACTCGGCCAGAATCTCGTAGCCAGCGATCGCCGGCACCGGCCGATCTTGAGTCGCCGGTGGATCCGATGGCAGCCGAAAAAACACAGTTTGATCGGCTGCGCTCGCGTCAGGATTTCCGTGGTCCGAGTACCAATCCTCAGCGGACTCGGAAGCGTCCGCGATCATGACTCCCGTACGATCCGGCGGATCGATCGGTGATTCGCCCGACGTTGCCGTCACCGGGTTGCCCCGATCGGTGAGCGCCTGATCGAGCACGTTGTTCGACCCATCGTGAGCCCGTAGCAGCGCCTCAACGTGCTCGCGGAGCCCCGGATCAGACGAGCACTCGCGGTCCAGGATTGCGGCACGATCCGACGGGTCCTGATATTGAACAGCCGCCATGAACGCGGATCGAGCACGCTCGGCGTCAATCGGCACGGGATCGACCTTAACTTGGGTTCGTCCTTTCAAGAGCTGTCCGCAGCCTTCGTGGATGGAGCGTTCTTCATCCTACCGCTCCAAACACTCGGCGACCAGCAGTCAAGGACTCTCCGACGGGCCGGCGAGCAGGCGGACCGCCGCTTCGGCCTCCGAAACGACGCGTTCCCAGCCCGTGCGAGTGTTCGGAACCCCGTCGAAGACGAGCGGGCGGCCGACCCTGACGCGTACCGGGTGCGGCCGGGGTAGGCGGGCACCCGCGGGGAACGCTTCGAACGCTCCCACAAGGTGACACGGGACAATCGGGACGCCGGTGCCCGCGGTGAGCATGCCCAGCCCCGCCTTGAACGGCAGCATCCGGCCATCGCGGCTCCGAGCCCCCTCCGGAAAGAGGATGTAGCCGCACGGCTCGTCCACGAGCTTGGCCCGTAGCTCGGCCAGGGCGTGAGGCCCGCACCGCTTCCGCCACATCGGCAGCGCGTTGAGAAAGAAGGCCGAGGTGAGCGACGTGATCGGCGTCTCGAAGAAGACGTCGCCCGCGGCGACCGGAAAGACCCGGCCGCACAGCCGGCGCGGCATCGTCGCGGCCAGGGCCAGCGCGTCGAGGTGGCTCGCGTGGTTGGCGATCAACACGAACGGCAGCTTTTCCGGCAGGTTCTCCGCCCCTTCGACCCGCATCCGGTGGTACAGACTGAAGTAGGTCCGGGCGAGGCTGTGACAAGTGAAATGGCCCACGTTCGACATCAGCCCCGGCTCGCGCCGGATGCTCCGCGCCCGTTCGACGGGCGGCAGCTTCAGATCCGTCGCCGGCTTGTAGCTCCACGGGTCCATCGCTTACCCCCCGCCCGTCAGGGACCGAGTCGCCTGGTCGGCGCCGATGCCTACGAGATAGTTGATATAGTGGAACACGGTTGGCGCGGCGAACAGCAGGCTGTTGGCGCGGTCGAGCACGCCGCCGTGGCCGGAAATGAGCGTGCCGGTGTCCTTCACGCCGACGTCGCGTTTGATCGCCGAGACACTCAAATCGCCGAATTGGCCCGCGATGCTGATCAGCAACCCCAACGCCAGCCGCTGGACAGTCCCGCTCATCGGCCCATCGGGGAACATCAGGCCGGTGAGCCCGAAGACCAGGAGCGTGGTGAGCACGGCCGCGCCCAGCGAGCCGGAGACCGTCTTGTTCGGGCTGGTCAGCGGCAACAGCTTCGCCCCGCCCAGCGACCGGCCCACCACGTATGCGAACAGGTCGTTGAGCTTCACGCTGAAAAGCAGCAGCAGGATCAGCGAGCGGAACCGCGTGTCGTTGGCCATGTAGGCAAGGTGCCCCAGGCAGCTCCCGAACAGCAAGAATCCGAAGTTCGCCAGCGCCACCCGCTGGATGTACCCCGAGGGCCGGTCGAGCGAGGTCGACACGGCCGCGAGGACGGCCAGCGCGATCGGCGTCATCGCGACGAACAGCCGATACCAGTGGTCGGCGACGGCGAATGTGACCGCCAGGATGCCCAGCACGACCATCGCGCTCATGACCTTCTCGCGAAACAGCCCGGTGGTGCGGGCGAACTCCCGGTAGCAGAGCAGACTCAACAGGGCGACTGCGAGGATCGTCGGGGCCGCTCCGAGCAGCACCGGCAGGACGATCACCGGCACGATGACCAGCCATGACAGGTAGCGACCGCGGAGCTCGGCCTTGAGCGCCGGATCAAGCCAGCCCGCGCGGTCGAGGGCGATGATCACCAGGGGCGCGAGTACCAGCCCGACGCCCACCACGGCCACGATCAGGACGACGACCGGTTCGTCGAACGCGTGGCGCCAGCCGAATAGCCGTCGCCAGGTGATTTCGCTCATGGCGTCGCCCTCTCCACGTCGGCGGTCTTTCGCGTCACTGAAGGGAGCCCGCCACGTCCTGAGCATGAAGGTAGCACAAATCCTTTGCCATTGAAACCGCCAGCGCAATCGCCGATGGGACCGGCATCCTGGCTGTTGATCGTGCCTGTTCGGGGAGGTAAGATCAACGGCGATGCGGGAGGTCGGATGTCAGGCTGATGGACGTGATCGACGCTCATCCCGATGGAGGTCAGGACGATGCGAGGAACGAAGATCGCGTTCCTGTTCGCAACCTTGTGCCTTGTGTCCTGCGGTCGGCACAATTCTTCGGACTCGATCCTCGCCGAGCCCAAGTCGCGCGAGGTCCGGAGTACGACGATTCGCCTGGAGAGCAGTGCGTTCAAAGAAGGCGGGACGATTCCCAAGGTTTACACCTGCGACGGCACGGACACCTCACCGCCGCTGGAATGGTCGGGTGTTCCCGAGGCGGCCCGCTCTCTATCCCTGATCGTCGAAGACCCGGACGCCCCCGTCGGGACCTTCACTCACTGGGTGCTCTTCAACCTGCCGTCCGACCTGAAGGGACTCAGCGAGGGCATCCCGCCCGAGGGCGAGGTCAAGCTGACTCCCGGCGGAGCGACCGCGCGACAGGGTAAGAACGACTTCGGCAAGTTTGGCTACGGCGGTCCTTGCCCGCCCAGCGGCACCCATCGCTACCTCTTCCTCCTCTACGCGCTCGACACCCGTCCTGACCTGAAGCCGGGGGCTACGCGTCAGCAACTGCTTCAGGACCTGAAGGGACACATCCTGGCCGAAGGCCGGCTCATGGGCCGGTATACGCGATGAAGGCAATCCCGTTCGGGAATGTTTGTGGGATAGGTTGCGCGGTAAGATGAAGGATATGCAGACATAAGACGTTTTCCGTAAGAAGACTGGTGGGCCGTGTCCAGCGGTTTTCTTACGAGTTCACACGCGATCCTAGCCCGACGCGCGAGCAGGGGGCAGCGCCGAGGTCGGTCCGGCGCCGGCCTCGGCCAGCGTCCCTGCTTTGCGTTTTGTGTTCGCATTCTGACATTTGCCCTGAAGGGGCCGAGCAGAAAGCCCAGGGCAACGCCCTGGGAATACGATCCGGAGTATGCCGAAAGCCCTGTGGCACCGGCGTTCGCCTGCTCGCCATTCAGAGCTGAAGTGGGTGGTCGGTCGGACCCGGGCGTTGCCCTGCCTGACTGTGGCTGCCCCTGGGGCGTCGGGCAAGATGCAGACGGCAAGACTTGCGGATCGGGCTAGTGTCAATCGACATCGCGGCCTTCTTATGCGAAACTCGTGTGTTAACCGCTCTAGACCCCGCGAGTTCGCGGCTCGGGACGGCCAGAGGTTCGAACATGAAGAGGATTTTAGGGTTTCTGCTCGCCCAAGCGCGGGGCCAGTTCGCTAAGATCGGAAGGACGAAGGAGACAAGAGGCTGCTGACGACCGAGTGCTTCGTCAAGGCGTTAGCGGCTAACAAGCGGGACAGGCAGTATTTCGAGTGACAGTGAACAGGAGAACGTCGGATGAACAAGTCGACCGTCCTCGCCCTCGCCGCCGCGGCCTCCCTGCCGCTCGGCCTCCTCGCGGCCAACCTCGGTTCCGCAGGGCCTCGCGCCGCTGCGCAAACGGCTCCGGCGACTTCGCAAGCGCCGGACTTGCTGGCCTCGCCAAAGGTGGCCGACGTCGTGGACGCCGCGGACGCCTTCCTGGCCACGCTCTCGGAACAGCAGCGTGCGACCGCCCAGATCGAACTCACGCCGAAACTCGCCGTCCGGTGGACGAACTTTCCAGGTGGGTCCAATGTGCGCAACGGCGTCTTCTACCGCGAACTCAAGCCCGAGCAGATCGAAGCGGCCCTGAAGGTCGCCAGGGTTGCCCTGGGCGAAGAGGGTTTCTCACGATACCAGGACGTCCGCGCGACCGACGACGCCTTCGCCAAAGGGGATCGCGGCCGAGGGCCCGGAGGTCCTGATCAGAAAAAATTCGATGGCGATCCGGCCAAGAAGAAAGCCGGCGGATTCGCCAAGAAGAAGGGCGGCGGGCCAGGCGGAGGTGGGGGGATGAGTTTCGGGGCGATGAACTACATGATCGCCTTCCTAGGCAAGCCGTCCAGAACCACGCCCTGGATCCTGCAATTGGGCGGCCACCATCTCGCCATCAACATTTACTATAAAGGGACGACCGGCGCCGCGACCCCTTACCACGTCGCCGCGCAGCCGACGGTGTGGAAGGATGACCAGGGCAAAACGCACGAACCGCTAGCCCCGATGCGCGAGTCCTTGCAGGGCTTGCTTGCCTCCCTCACACCCGAGCAGTCGAAACTGGCGAAGCTCGACGCACGATTCAACGATGTCTATGTCGGCCCTGGCAAGGACGGCAAATTCCCCGCCAAGAGCGAGGGGGTTTCGGTCTCCGAGCTTTCCGATGCCTCGAAGAATTTCGTCAAGAAGGCGATCGCGGCATGGACGGGTGACAGTCCCCAGGGCGCCGAATACCGCAAGCTCTACGAGGCCGATCTCGACAAGGTGAAGGTTTCGTACTCGGGTGCGACGGCCGTGAGCGATCGGGGAGACTACGTGCGCATCGACGGGCCGCGGGTCTGGATCGAGTTCGCCTGCCAGGGGAGCGATCATGTCCACACGATCTGGCGGGACCGTCTGACCGACTACGGCGCCGAATTCTCCTTCTGAGGTATCGATGCGACGGCTACTCCCTGCCCTCCTGCTCGTAATGGCGGCGCAGCCCGCGTGGGGCCACCCCATGCCCAACTCGGCGGTCGTCCTGCGGCTCCATCGCGCCGAGATCGATGCCGAGTTGACGCTGCCGATCGGCGAACTGGCGACGGGCTGGGAGAAGCCACTCCCCATGGACGCCATGCAGACGGTGCGGTTATACGGAGAGGAACTCAAGGATTACCTCCGATTGCATGTCCGCCCGTCCGCCCCGGACGGGCGGCCCTGGTCGGTGACGGTGCGCGAGGTGATCCCGGTCCAAGAGAAAGAACCCGACGTGCGGGTGATATTGACGATGACTCCACCACCCGGCGCGCCCGTGGACCGGCTGACGTTCTGCTACGATGCGATCTTTCACCACCTGATCACCCATACGGCAGTGGTCACGCTGGCCGGCGACTGGCGCAATGGCGTGACGGGCGAGGAGCCGGTGCTCCTGGGGACGATGCGCGACACCAACGCCGCGATCGCCATCGACCGCTCCGGGGGCAGTTGGCTCCGGGGGTTCGGCGCGATGTTCCGCCTCGGCATGCGCCACATCGCCGAGGGGACCGACCACCTCCTGTTCCTGCTGGCGCTGATCCTCCCCGCGCCGCTCCTCGCCGCGAGCGGGCGCTGGGGCGGCTACGCCGGAGGGAAGACGGCCTTGCGGCGGATCGTCAAGGTCGTGAGCGCGTTCACCGTCGGCCACTCGATCACGCTCGTGCTCGGCACGCTCGGATGGGCGCGACTGCCCGTCGCCTTCGTCGAGTCGGTCATCGCCCTCTCGATCCTGGTCTCGGCCGTCCACGCCCTGGTCCCGATCTTCCGGGGCAGAGAAGTCTTCATCGCTGGGGGCTTCGGGCTGGTGCATGGCTTGGCGTTCGCGGCGACGCTGGACGGCTTCGGACTCGATCCTTGGACGCTGGCTTCGAGCGTGCTGGGATTTAACCTCGGAATCGAGGCCATCCAGCTCCTGGTCATCTTGGCGGTGATGCCCTGGCTCGTGCTCCTGGCTCGCTCCCGCGTCTACGGACCGTTCCGCATCGCCGGGGCGGTGCTCACCGGCGTTGCTGCCGCCGCATGGTTCGCGGAGCGGACGGTAGGCTGGGCCAACCCCATCGCCCCTCTCGTCGAAGGTACCGCGTCTCACGCCCTCTGGCTGCTTGCCGGCCTGGTCGTCCTGACCTGCGTCGCCTCCGTTTGGCCCGCTCGAATTGCTCGCGAGCCTGTGCGCGTCCCTGATTGTCTGAGCCGTGACTACGACGGTAGCTGCCCCAGCAGCTTCGCCGGACAAGGGTGGTCGCGGTCACACCGCCGAGAAAGTCGTTCAGACACCTGGAAACCGGAAAGTATGGTCGAAACTCCGGTAGTTCAATTTTGTTTTCAACTGAGCATGAATCGCGGCAATGAGTTCGCCGAGTCCGACCTTGCTGTTTGTCAGTATGACGCAGCCGCTCTTGGAATCTAAGAAACCGGAAACATGTGCTGTAAACCCGTTCGTACTGCCGTTGTGCTGGATCTCACGATGATCGTTCTCTTCCTCACACCCCACCCCAAGCCAACCCCGTTCGCCGTCGGTTGATGGGTCAGTGCGATGGAAGCGATACTTTCGGTCAGTTGCGCCTTGATACAACAGCATGTCATCCAGGTTCGATAGGATGTCACCAGCAGGTCCAAACATGCCGCTATCCTGATATGGAGCAAGTCTGCCGTTCTCGAAGTATCCGACGGCCGCTCGATTTCGCTGTCGTTCGACGGGTTTGTAGGTCGTGCTCACCATCCGCAAGGGGCCGGTGATGTGCCGCGAGAGGAGAGCCGTGTACGGCTGCCCGTAGGCATTCTCGAGGAAATGACCAAGTAGAGCGATGCCCCAGTTGGAATACTCAGACCTTTCCCCAGGACGGCCCTCCAATTTCACCGTCCGTAGCGCAGGCGTAGAACAACGTGGCATCGTAGTTCGATTCGGGCGTTAGGGGGTTGGCACCCAGTTGACTCCCTACATCCTCCGGGAGCATCGGAAGCCGCGATGTATGGTTGGCCAGATCCCGCAATGTGATCGGCCACCTTTGAACGTGAGTGCGGGAAACCGAACGCGAGTGCGGGAAACCTCTCCCTCAGGTACTTTCGAATATCATCGCCCAAGTCGACCTTCCCATCGCACGCAGCCTGGGCGAGCAGCGTTGCGGTGAACGTCTTCGTAATCGATCCTATTTCGTAGAGAGTTTTCGAGGTCGGAAGCCCGCCTCTCCCTTCGATTCCCCGCCATAATGATAGACGAAGTTCATTCCGTCCTTGATCACACCGATCGACAGCCCGACCGCGCGGGTTGAGGAAATACTTCCGCGCCGCGACGTCCAAGGCCCGGTCGAACGGGGTCGCCAGCGGATTGTCGCTCCTAACATCTCGGGCCTGCCAAGGAGTTCGACAGGGGCATTCTTCAAGCCAAAGGAAGTGAATCGGTCCGGCGGCTTCGCTTCGAATGTGAGTATCATGTCTCGCGATTCTAATTCTAACAGATAGGTCGCGATGTTGCCTTTCAGCGTTTTCAACGAACTTTTCAGGATGTTCCCGCCGTTGCGATTGCGCCTCAAGAACCGAACAAACTTCTCTTCACTGATGTTCTTCTTGAAAGCTCGGAAGCAAGGTCGTAGATGCCCTTGAAATCGTCGTCGTTGTACTTGGTCGTGATCGATTCGATTAAGTCATTGGCGACGCTCCGGCCATTCGTGTCTTGCGTGAGCGAGACGCATCGGTTACTCAATGCGGAATGGACGACGAGCGTGGCAGTGGTTGCCAGGCAGACCAGGGCCGCTCGAATTGTGGTTCTGATCATGGCAGATCAATCCTTTCAGGTCCGACGATTTCCCAGGACGGCCGGTCGCCGACCCGTGTGAAGGGCGAGCCTTCGATCCGATGGGCTGCGTCGAGCACTCCAACAATGGGCTGCGTCGAGCACTCCAACAAGCTTAGGGCTACGCGCTTGCCCGGTCTTGTCGTGGGGAAACATCCCTTTGTAACCCTCAAGCACGGCCGAAGTGCTTACGAAACTCGCCGGGCGTCATACGCATCCGAAGCCGGAAGGCTTTGGTGAGATGGCTCTGATCAGCGAACCCGGCCGAGAAGAGGGCAATTTCCCAAGGGAGGTGTCGGACGACGCGAGTTGTTGGCAGGCGAACTCGACTCTCAGCCGGCGGACGTAGTCGCCGGGTGAGCAGCCGTAGTCTCGGCGGAAGACGCGGGCGAGATGCACAGGATGGATGCCGACCTCTGTTGCGACCTCGCTGAGGACAGCGTCACCCGCGAATCGGTCTTGAAGGAGATCGCGAACGCGATGAAGCCACCCGGGGCAAATACTGCCCGACCAACGACTCATCCCTGGCCGCCTCGGCCAGAATTTCCAGCGTTAGCCCGTCTACCGAGAGGGGAGAAGCACCATCCGGTGGAGGTACTCCCGGCGGAGCCGGCTCGCCAGCCAGGGAGCCACGCCGCCGCGGAATACGAGAGGGTTGTAAAGAGACAGGAACGGCGCGGAGCGACTCGGCGCACGCCACCAGAGATCTCAATGTGGAGGGCACGACCGACTGCGCACGCCATGGGTTCGAGTGTGGATGGCCGGCGGGATGGAACACCAGTGTGGATGGCCCGCACAACCTCGTCTCCCCCCGCACGTTTCTTCGCAGACGCCCTCGACGACGAAATAGAAGAAAGCGTTTACGTGGTAATGTTCCGGGACGTTAGTTCCCTCCTCGTACGTCGATTCGGCGATCGTCAGACCGGAAACCTCGAGACATTGCCGGGTCTGCCCGAAAAACGTTCCCCGGGGCGAGTTTGGTGGTCATTACTGTCTTAGGAACAAAAGACAACGAAGCTATCCAAGTGTGCGGTGCCATTTCGAGGCAAAGCAGGATAGTCATCGCCTCGAAGCAATCATTCTGAAATGCTGTGGACCGGGCGCGCCCCATCGCCATCTTATCTCCCGACTGCCCGGCCTCGATAGGAGGTGCACTCGCAAGAGTCTCTGTGCTGTCCGTCGCGACCTCGGCCGTCTCTCCTTTTACGAGGACAGCCGAACCGCCCCTTCCGGAGCCAGGGAGTTTATCGTCCAGTCCCCTCCAGCAGGTGACGGTGCCATGATCGCGCCACTACCAGGACTTAAGTAGACAGGAAAACTGAGGAAGACTCAGCCGGATGCGAAGATTGGCTGGCGCCGGCTTGTCGGTCGTCGCGCATTCGGCACTCACCTTGGCCGGAACACTGAGGACGGACCGCCATGCTACCCATGATTCCGCCGAGAAAGCCCTAGACCAAGACCGCGAGCGGCACCGAACGCACGCGGTCTGGGCGGAGAGACGGCGTCAGGCGCAGCGATACCGGTCGCTCACGTCTGATCGACGGTGACGCAAACAATCCGCGAGGTCTCGCACGGATCTCGCGTCGAGATCGCACTAATAATATTAAAGATTTCGCGTTCCCTGGCCGAGACAGGATGGCCAGCCCGGAGAGGGACCACTGTGCCGCACCGATGATCGATATTCAACAAGAGAAATCGAGGGCCGTGGGATGCGCTTGACTCTCCGGACGCTTTTAGCCTGGCTCGATGACACGCTACAACCCAACGAGGTCAGGGAGATCGGACGCCAGGTTGCGGGAAGTCCTTTCGCTCAAGAACTTTCGGAACGAATCCATCGAGTCACCCGGCAGCGTCGACTTTCGGTGCCAAGCCGATCCGGCCCCGACGGGACCGACCCCAACCTGGTCGCCGCTTACCTCGATAACGAGCTCGATCCGGAAGCCGTCGCGGAATTCGAGAAGAAATGCCTGACCTCCGACGTAAACCTTGCTGAAGTTTCCAGCGTTCACCAGATTCTCAGTCTGCTCGGTCAGAAAGTGAAAGTACCGGCCGAGGCGCGGCACCGGATGTATCAACTGGTCAAGGGGCGAGAGACCATTCAGGCAAAACGAGCGGAGCCGAAAGAACCGCCAGAGCCGGAGCCGGTGACCAAGCCCATTCAAGCCCTGGGTCGTGCCCGAGACGTCTCCGCGTCCCTGGTATCGAGCGGTTCGGCACCGGTGCCGCGTGTCTCGCCCTCATCCTGTTGGCCAGCTGGTCGGCCTGGCGGAGCTTGACGGCGAAGTCGCCGGAAATCTTGCTGGTTGCTCCCGCGGCGAGCGGCGACAGGGATGCTTCGATTGCTCTCATGGACCCACAAGGTCAAGATCCGACCGTGGCCGCCCGCACCGAGCCGTATCCGGTACCCGGCACGGACAACTCGGCGAGTGAGCATGGCGAAATCGCCGCGCATACCGAGACGGGCGGAGCCGGCGGTCCGGAGGCGGCGAGTCCCACCTCAAAATCGGAAGAGACGAGCGCAACCAAGGTCGCCAAAGCGGCCGATTCCAAGACCAAGGAACCCGCGACTTCCCGTCGAAGTTCCCGCCGGCGCCGCTGGTCTGGCGGACCGCTTCCGATGGAATCCTGCTGCGGTACAATCCCGATGATCGCGAATGGGTACGACTCGACCGGCCCGACATCGCTGAACCGCTCCGATCGGTTGCTTTGCCTGGCTCCCTGCCGGGCGGTCATCTCGATCGGCAAGCTTCAGCTCACCATGCTGGGTGAAACGGAGATTCGCCTGCTCTCGCAGTCCGCTGATAAGATTCCCGCGATCGAACTGCTCCAAGGTCGAGTCCTGCTTCGTCAGCCCCCCGCGGGCTCGCTCAAGGTGGTCTTTTCCGAGCGGGCCGCCACGATCGAGTTGTCGCCGGAGGACAGCCTGGCCCTGGCGAGGCCCGATCAACGGCTCGACGGTCGCCTCGCCCCGCAGGCCCCCCGACTCGAGATCTACTGTACTCAAGGGGAACCCTCGGTCACCGTCGACCAAAAACACGAATCGATGTCCGCCATCCAGCGTCGTCACGGTCGACACGACCGGAACGATCAAACGGGAGCACCCTCGATTCTTTGCCATCCTGGTCGACCGAAACCGAGCCCTCGTCGGCCGAGCTGCAAGCTCGAGCGCAGTTTGTGAAGTTGTTTCATCCCGGCCGGCCCGTCCTGGCGGAAGTCGTCGCGGCCAGCGAGGACGAGCACGCGGAGATCAGACAACTTTCGATCTCGGCGCTCAAATCGCTCGGCGATCTTTCGCTCCTGACGCCCCTGCTCCGTCGCACGGACGATCGGGTCACGCGGCTCAGCGCCTTGGCCGCGATTCGCGACTACATCGGACGCGGTCCCGACGCCTCCAAACAGTGCTTTCGACCAACTCGTCCAGGAATTCGGCGACGGAGACCGGTTCGACTCCTCGGGAAAATCCTGGTCGGCTTCACCCCGGAAGAAGCATCTAACCCCGAGACGTATCAACGATTGGTCGCCCTGCTCGGGCCCGAACAAGAGTCAGTCGGCCTGCGCGAGCTGGCTCTCGACACGTTGAAACGCCTGACCGGGCGCGGAGATCTCGGCTACGATCCCGACCATCCCGAGGGCAAAGGACTGACGACCTGGAAGGAACTCCAGCGCAAAGGCGAGCTCCGACCCCCGCCAAAAGGCCCCAGGCCAGAATGAGAGTCAGATACACCGTAGCTAAAGCTTTCATGCGTGACGTGATCATCGAGTCCGGTGTTCAGTGTCCTGAGTTACTGAATGCGTAGCACGGAACACTGCAACACTGAACCACGTCGAATCACTTCCGCACAGGCTTGGATCGATGATGCACGCATCGTAGGAAGGCGTGAACTATTCGGAGCATGGAGGACGCGCGATCGACTGTGTTATAGTTGATCACGACCGTTGCGAACTCGTTGGAAAACACCATTCTCCTCCTCTATTCGGGAATCGACATCCCGGGACAGGGATTTGCGCGGCGGCAGGTTCGGCCAAGTTGTGCAACTCGCGAAGGTGCTGTGCCTTGGATTTCTCCCGGTATCTGATCATTGGCATGGGCCATCTGCTGCTGTTCCAGGCGATCGCCCCGCTGGCGAGGGCGGATTCCCCACCCACTCCGTCCACGGCTCCGCCGCGAGCGGCCGCGGTCACGGCTGACCCGCCCTTGCCTTGGTACATCATTTTGAATAGTCCGATCGATCTCAATGAACTCTTACTGAGGATCAAGCGCCCTGACCTGGTGATCAAAGCCGGCCAGCCCGGGTCCGAGGTCGAGCCAAACGGAGCGACGTGGCAATCGAGTCGATTCACCGCGATCGGTTGTGAAATCGGTTCGGGTCCGAGGTCAGATTGAAGGGGAATTCGCCAACCTCAAGGTCGACTTCACGCGTGGTCGTCCGGGGATCAGAACCGGTTTGGGCTCCGATCCGACTGGATGATCAGTGGTTGATCGGCGCGCGCGAAGCTGGCATTGATCTGGAGTTGCAGAGAGGGAGAGCAGAAAGAGTGGCAGGTCAAGCTCGCTGGTGAGGGTGAGCATCGCGTTCAAGTCGAGCTCAAGGTCCCGTTGAGTACAAACCCACGCGCAAGGCGCTTTCGCTGGCGATTCCGGAAGCAGCGTCGACCTCGCTCGAGTCTGGACTTTTCCGGCGCGAGCTCGGATATCATCATCGGAGCAAATGAGTATTTCGGGCAAAAGGACCTGGGCGATGGCAAAGCGACGCGGCTGACCGCTCATCTCTCGCCTCGATCCAAACTGGTCGTGAGCTGGACCAACAACGCAGATTCCGGTGCGCGTAACCCTCCGCTGCTGACGGCGCAGGGCGAAATCGCGATCGACGTCGACTCCGAGCAGATGCGAGCGCGGTCGTCGTGGGCGATCGGCTGTGTTCGGGGCATGACTCGCGTCCTGGAGATTCGGATCGACGATGAGGACGAAGTGACGGAGCTGCAGCTCGACGATCGACCAATCGAGCCGGGCATCGACCGCACACGAGGGGCGGGCAAGTTGACGATCAAGCTCGCGGAACCGCTCCGACCGGGCGCGAGCAAACGGCTGGTGTTAAAGACCCGCCGTCCTTTTTCGATCTCAGACGCTCGCAGGATTTCGTTCACCGGCTTTCCTCTGACCAATGCACGGGAGCAATCCGGTTTCATCGGCATCACTCAGAGTCCGAACATCTGGGTCAGCCCCGTAACGTCCCGAGGCTTGCGCCGGATCGACACGAGCTTCTTGCCCAAGATCTTGCGCGAACGTCCCGCGACCACCATGGCTTTTGAGTTCCTGGACCAGCCATTCCTGCTCGACTTGGGCGTCGATCCGGCACCACCCCTGGTTCGGGCCGAAACGAAGGCTCTGTTCCGGGTCGGTCCGACTCATGCTCGAAGCGAGACCACGATCGACCTCCAGTGGGTTCGTGGTCGTCTCTTCGAGGTGGAACTCGGGGTCGCGGCGGGCCTTCAAGTAGATTCGGTAGGGCCGCCCGACATCGTCGAGAGCTCGAGCTTGTCTCCGGAAATCGCCGGTGGCGATCATGGTGATGTCAACCAGCACGCGCGGAGATTGAAGATTCGACTGACGCCGCTGGCTCGCGACCAGAACAAGATCACGCTTCGACTCGCGGGGATCCAGCAGATCCCGCGCGAGGGTCCGGTGAAGCTCGGTCTGTTCACCCGCGACCCGTCGACAACGGTCAGTGCCTCCTACGCCCTGATCGCCGATCGCAGTCTGGTGCTGGATCTCGATGACGAATCGGGACGGATCGAGAAGGCCAGCGCCCTCAAGTTTCAAGCTCAGGAGACGACTCGGGATTGGCCCTCGGCAGCCTTGCGTGGAGACATGAGCTCACCTCCCTTATTGCTGGCGGACGACGGCGATTCCAAGTACCTGCCGATTCGAGTCACGCGGCGTGCCCGGTCGCTCTCGCAAGATACGGCGATTTCCGCCCAGGTCACTCGACGCTGCGGTCGAATTGCTCCAGCAGACGAGCTTCAGCGTCCGTTTCGGAGCCCTGAGCTCAGCTCGAGATTCGAGTGCCCGCGGCGATTGCCGACCGTTGGGAACTGCTCGACAAGGAAATCGTGCGATCGTGAGGAACTGGGTAAGGAAGCGGACGGAGCGAAGCGCTATCGCTTGAATTTCAGTCGACCGATCCTGGACAAGACGACGTTGCGTTTTCGATATCGGCTTCCGTTGGTTCCGAGCCTCGAGGCCAAGGTTGCGCGAGAAGTCTCGATCCCATGGATCTCATTTTCGGAAGGGCGTGCCGGGACCGACGACGTGTGGGGTTGTCGCTGGCGCCGGAAATCGTTCTCGAAGGGATCGATGCAGGCTGGATTCGTTCCTCGGAAGACGCTGTGGCGGAATCGATTGGAGACGGACCGGTCATTCAATACACGGAGGAAGAGTCGGGCCGGCCGAGGTCGTCCGTTCACGTTCAAGGCGATGGCATTGGATCCGGTCCCACTTCCACCCATCGTGGTCCCGCGTTTGCTGTTGAAGACGGTTCGCGATCTGGACGACTCGATCCGGACCAGGGCGCTGTATTGGGTCGAATCGCATGGCCCTGATTTTTCGTTTGCCCTCCCGGAAGGTGCGCGTTGGATTGGGGCTCGAGTCGATCGGCCGGATTGCTGAAGCCGTGGACTATGATTCGTCACGCTCCAGCTACCGGCTTCGCTTCCCAAGCGATGCTGTGTCGAAACCAGTGCTCGTCCAGCTCGAATACCAGGAGACCGGGCAGGGCGTCCGTTCCCGTTGGGAAGTTCCACGGCTACTCGACGGCGGAGTCGTTCTGCAGGTTCTCTGGGAAGTCCGACTGCCTTGGAACTTGGAGCTGGTCGGCGTCCCTCGCGATTGGTCTGATGAAAATCAGTGGTACTGGGATGGTTATGTCTGGAAGCAACGCCCCTGGCGGAAACGTGTCCAGCGTGAACGAATGGATTCTCGGTACCACCACCTCGTCCACGGCAGTTGACGAATTCGATGGGGCGAATCCGGACGACTCGCATCATTACTTGTTCAGTCGTTCTGGACAACCGGTCGCCCTGAGCGTCTGGGTCGTCTCCCGCGCCTGGCTGGTCTCGATCTGCTCGGGAGTGACCTTGCTCATCGGTTTTTTCACAATCTTTTCCAAGATTCGGTTTCGGACGATCTGGCTGGGTACGGCCGCGATCGGACTGCTGGCGGCCATTCTGTTTCAGGGGAGCGTGATGTTCCTGGCTCTCCAGTACGCCTTCATCGGCATGGCGCTCACTCTCTTGGGACTGGTGATCGAGCGCTCGCTGGAGCGGTCGAGATCGCCGTCGATTTCGGTTCGGGATTCGGGCTTGGCCGCAACCCCGCAAACCGTGGAGTCGTCCTTGAATCAAGCTCCGAGCGTCGGCTCTGACGACTCGACGGCGATCCGGGTTCGCGCTCCGTCGACAACCACGCTGGATTACGTCCCGACTTCGATCTCCGTACCCCAACCGATCAAGGACGAGGCGCGAGGCTCGAGCCTGGAACGCGCCCGAGCGGCCAGTCCGCCGGGTTGAATCCCGGTCGAATGTTCTCAACTCCGGAAGCCACATGGTCCCTTTCACCTTCGGTTCGACAGCCGAGTATTCCCCGACCGGGCCTATGAAAAGTTGGCCTTGCGCAAGCTGTACTTTGATCCCGATTTCGTGCACTTTTCCCCCCTAGTAAAGGGGGGGTCAGGGGGGGTGATGAAAAGTCGGTTTTGACCGTGCTAGAGGGCCGGTTTCGAGATGCATCTTTTTGTTGCGCGCGATCGGAATTTGCCGCGATCGAGCGATCCTTTTCCCCCCCTTGCGAAGGGGGGGTCAGGGGGGGTGAACAGGGCATAACCAACACCTTCGACCGAAGCGGCGAACCCTGCCCTTCGGCCGATCCCCCGGATGGGTCCAGCCGGACTCGAACCGCGTATCAGGACAGCGTTCCGCCAGGTCCACCCCCCCTGCCCCGCCCTTCGCACGGTGGGGAAAAGATTCGCTCCCTCGCGCCGTCATTCCATCGCTCGCGACAAAAACACGCGTGGGGCTGGATGCTCCTCACGTCCTTGATGCTGATCGTTCTTACCGGCGCGTCGGACCCTGAGATCGTCGGCATCCCGGTTCCCGCCAAGGAGATCTCGAAATATCTCCCCGCCGGCACCGAACTCAAAGTCATGTCCCCCGATCGGTTCAGCTCATTGGTCAGCGCCGCGATCAAGGGATCGGCCAGCAAGCGGATCACGCGATCGCCACGCTTGATCCGCGCGCGTCATCACGCCAGGTGGAACGCGGGTGTCCTCTCGGGCCGCACCGAGCTGGTGATCGAGGCTGCCGGCTCGGGACCATCGGATTTCGTTCTGGAACCCTGGACCCCCGCGATCCTCCCTGATGCTCAAGGGCAAACGACCAAGCTCCTCGGCGCTCGCGATTCCGGACTCACGAGCCTGTGGATCGATCAATCACCGATCCAGACCATCGCGCTCGATTGGGAATTAAAGCCGCGGTCGCATCCGCACGGTCGTAGCTTCACGCTTGCTCTACCCGGCGATGAGACGACTGTCCTGGCCTTGGAGGTCCCGAAGGACTGGATCCCATCGAGCCGGCAGGGTCGGCGACGAGGTCCGCGTCCGGCCGGCGACCCGAATCGGTACCTCTGGGAAATCGAAGCGGAATCCGGTCGCATCGACCTTCATCTCTACGACCCGGACGACCAGGGCGAGTCGTACGTGGGAACGAATCCATGGCTTTCCAGCACAACGCAAATCGACCTGCGAGGGACGTCGGATCGCGAAGGCGGCCTCGCCAACTGGACCACGGATTGGCGGGTTGAGCTCGATCCTCGTAATTTGAAGCACCTGGAGGTCGAGCTCGATCCGGGGCTCGAGCTGATCGACGTGCAAGGCCCGTCGGTGCGCGGGTATCGCACCGAGCGGTCGGGATCGGTCACTCGCCTTAACGTCACCGTGGACGGTGATCGGAAATCGTCAACCGAGTTGCGATTCCTGGCCCACGTTCAGGTGCCGACGGAGGGCTCCTGGACGATCCCCGCGATCCGGCCGATCAACGCCATATGGACCGGGGGAACGACAACGGTGGTCCTCGATGAGCTCCACGTCCTCCAGCAGTGCCGGGAAAAAGCGGGGCGACGCATCTTTCCTTCGAGGGAAGACCTCGGCTCGGTAGATCGCCTAGAATTCGAGTCGGAATCTCCTCGAGCCGGTCGCCGAGCTTGTCTTTCGCAAGCCCGGGGCGGAATCGTCGTGCGAGGTTCGAGGCCAGCTTTTCCTCGGTAGCTCAACGAGCCGGCTGGAGTGTCAACTGAGCTGGACCTTGCAACAGGGTTCGTTGGCCGAGCTCGAGATCGACTTCGGTCCGGCCTGGCTCCCCGATCAGGTCCAGCTTCGCGGTCTGGACGATCCCCTGGTCTGGCATCCGTCCGTGCTGCCCTCAGGAGGCACGAGGCTTCACGTAGCGCTTCCGTCGGCCAGCCTCTCGCAAAAAGAGTTGGTTCTCCTGATCGGTGCCAACTCGACGATCCTGGGCAGTCGGGGTCCTTTTGAACTTCCTCGCGTTCGTCCCGTTGGCTCCCGGATCGTCGATGAGGCTTGGGTGGCCTGGGTCGACCCTGGCACGATGATCCAGCCGACCTCGGCCCGGGGACTGGCCTGGATCGATCCCCTGGAAGTTCCGGGTCTCTTGGTTCCCCGCAGCACGGGTTCTGAGCTGCGCGAGGCACTGGCCTGGCGATGGATTGCCGACAGCGCCCAGGCGTGGGTCGAGCGGGAACGGATCGAGCAAGAACCGCGGGCTTCGATTCGCGTCACTGCGCGGGTGGATCCCACCGGCCATCGGCTCGCACTGGACGGCCGTCTTGTCGTGAGTTCTGGGGCCGAGCCCCTCGACTCGATCCCGATCTGGATCAATCCCGCTGGCGGCTCGCTGGAGTCCTGGCACTTTATCGATGCCAACGGCGGTGTGCTTCCTGCCCCACGACCAATCGATTCGCCTGCCCGCGTGCAACTGGGGTTTCCCAATGAAGGATCGGTTCGAAGCCTGCTCGTCAAGGTGCCCAGTCACACCGAAGTGACCATTCACTTTCATACGGAATATCCTTGGAGCTCACACGGATCGATACCGCTGGTCGCATTACCAAAGAAGTACCTGTTGCGGGGGATAATTTTGGTCGAATCACCGACCGGGATACACACCCGGTGTAGAGACGGTTGGAATGCGGCGCCTCGACCCTTCTAACGTGATCGACCTTACTGTCCAGACCGATCCCAAGAGCGAGGCAGGGAATCGACCAGACCGCTCCTCAGCGAGCCGCCAGGTCGTCCACGCGTTTGCTTACACCGAGGCCGCCAGCCGGCTTGATCTTTCCACGGAGCTGCTGGCTCCCTCTCCGACGACCGGGATCGTCCGGGAGGCCATCCTCACCACCTCCGATCTGATCCCAAAGGGTCGTCCCTGAACCGTCTGCGTCTGCTCGTCAGTTTCGCGGACGCGCGTTCGCTCGATCTGGTTCCGTCCCCGAGGATGACTTTGGTTCGTGTTCGCGCGATGGATCCGATGTCGCGCCGATCCAGTCGAACAGCCGGAATATCCATCCCGATCCCGTGGTTGAGCCAAGGGCCGAGATCGAGCACGATCGTCGTCGACTACGCGGTACCTGACGGCCCGATGATCGATGGCGGTCGTGCGCGACCGGAGCTCCCGCTTGTGAGCTTGCCCTGCCTCTCATTTGTGTGGGAGCTCGTCACGCCGCCGGACTGGAAAGCCGTCGACCACGGTCCCGGTCTGATCGCGGGCGACTGGGAAGTAGGCTTGGGCTGGCCCCTGGCCGCGCTGGGACTCGGGACTCGGCCCTGGAGTTTTCCGTGGGGTGCGTCGTGCTGCTCCGAACACGGACTGGCTACGCACGCTCGACGACCGACTGGTCGACTCGGTTTCCGACGAGCTAACGTTCGCAGAGTGGCTGAGCCGCTGGGACTCGGGACCTTGGCCCATAGTCGTTGATCGGCTGGCGCTGAGCTGTGCCGGCTTTGGGCCAAAATCGCAATGCGTCCCCAGCCAGGTCAAAGGGGAACAGCCCAATATCTCGTTGACGACCCTGCGGCAGTACGGGTTGGCATTGGTTCCGTTGCCGAACGTTCTCGTGATCACGACCGAGGCGGAGGCGTCCAGATTTGAGCAACGCGATCGCGTTGAGCGAAGCGATCGCCGAATCCATCATCTGGGGATCTGATCAATCGGATCGATTCCAGACTCTGGCGCGCTGGCGGGGAGAACCCTCGCCGAAAGTCGTTTCAGCCGGCGGTCACGAAGCGGCCAAGTGGATCAAACTGCCGCCGGGCTGGTCGACCTCGAGGTTCTCGAGGCCGGGCTGGCCCGAAAAAGATTCGTTCGTTTATCTCATCGACGTGAAAAGCCGAATCATCGTCGGGATGGATCGTCGCCTGCTCCTGGTTGATCGTCTTGCTTGGGTGCCTTCGGTGGTTGGTTCGCGGGCGATTCTTGGTTCTGACCTCCTTGATCGCGGGGAGTCTTTTGCTCGATCGGTTTCTCCCCTCACGGCTCGTAGGCTACTCCGCCGCCATCTTCGGCGCCACGATGGTTGTGTCTGATCCTCGAGCTGGGGCGGAGGGCCTCGCAATCCCGTGCGTCAGGACAGAATGCGAGCCGAGCCGAGAGCTCGCTGGTTCGTCGCGTGGGGATCTCGGCCGGCGGTGTTCTGTTGCTCGGCTTGTTATTGGGGAGAATCGCCTCGGTTCAGGCCGCCGACCAGCCCGGTCAAGGCTCGGCGATCCTGGCGTTCTTCCCCTACGAAGGAGCATTTGATCCCGCGCGGCCCGCCGAACGAGTGGTCCTCCGTCTCGATGATTACACGCGGCTGAGCCGATCAGCGGAGGCCGGGGTCGAGCCGCCGAGCTCGTCGTTGCGAGCGGTCTCGGCGGTCCATCGGGTGTTGCGCAAGAGCGCTCAGGACGTCGTGGTGGAGACCGAGCTGGAGCTGGTAGCCTTCGGCCCAGGGCCGTTCTCGTGGATTATTCCTGTTGCCTTCGCGCGCGATATCGAAGCGACCCTCGATGGAAAATCGATACCCGTTTCGATCGAGGCTGGGGGAGCGCGATCGGTGGTCGCGATTCCGAGCGCCGGCAGCCATGTGCTCCGAGTTCGTCGCTCGACTGGCACCAAGATCGAGGCGGGGCAAGAGAC
The DNA here is from genome assembly GCA_963779785.1 of uncultured Planctomycetota bacterium. Classification (GTDB taxonomy): domain Bacteria; phylum Planctomycetota; class Planctomycetia; order Isosphaerales; family Isosphaeraceae; genus CAVRFS01. The sequence goes on along the minus strand of CAWAAW010000015.1, from coordinate 89,418 downwards.
GCTCGTTCTTCCCGTCAACGCAATGCCTGCCGCTCGCGTGATCCTGGCAGCACCGGAAGTCGGACAGCGGCAGGGCGAGCTGACCACGAGGGGTGGGACGGAGCTCCAATCCGATCGGTCGCTGGCCGGCCGGCTCGGTCCCGCTGATCGGATCGAGATTCGTTGGCCGAAGCCTGTTGCCGGCCCGGATTGAGAGCTTCGTCGGCAAACGTGGAAGGGCTGATCTTGTGGGACATCAATCCCGCCGGTGATCGTGTCCGTGCGACGGTTTACGTACAATCAGTCCGGCGAGCTGTCGGAGGTCAGACTGGCGCACGAGCCAGGTCTGATCCTTCGATCGACCCAGGTTCCCGGTTCGGCCGACGCATTCTGGGAAGAAAATACCAACAGAGATGAGTGGACCTTGCGCATCGATCCTCCTCTTCCAGCCGGTTCAACCATTGCCCTCGATTGCTGGAAGCCGTTGGACGCAACCCGAGGAAAGGGGGGCAAGTCCCCAACGATTGCCGATGCCCCGGATGAGCCCGTCCGTCAGCTTCCTCGCCTTCAAGTTGTTGGAGTGGAACGATACTCCGGCACGCTGGGCGTTCGCAGGCCCGGAGACTGGGTGGGGCGATTCGATCCGTTGCCAAATAGCGACCCCATCAGCGACGAGTCCTTCGTGAAAGCCTGGGGTAATCTTCCGGATGAACCATTAACGCTCTGCGGCACCAGCCGGTTTGTCCGAGACAGTCGCGCCTCGCTCCGTACCAGCCCGACTCCGACCAGAATCCAGGTCAAACCGACCGTTCAACTCCAGATCGAATCGGGGCGGATCGCGATGACCGTCGAGGCCGAACTGGTCGAGCTCTCCGGTCATCTCCGCCAGGTCCAAGCCGAGCTGCCGGAAGACATTCGTGTCATCCAAGTGACCGCCGAAGGGTTGACTGACTGGACGATCTCCGCCGATCATCGATTGCACCTCAGGTTTGATCGCACGATCGATCGACCTCGGCGACGCCTCCACATCTTCGCCTGGACCCCGCTCAGCGAGGAACCGCTGAAAGGTGGCTCGCGACAACATCGAATCCGGCCGCCCTGGATCGGTGGGAGGACATGGAGATCAGCACCGGCTTCTTGACCATTTCCTCGATCCCCAAACCGGAGATTCAAGGATCGCTTGGTTTGACACTGATCACGTCCGAATCGTCGCCCGCGGGCGGGACGACCCGCGCCAGGACACCGGCTCACCTATCGCGTCGACGATCCTCGCAAACTCGGCGAAATGTTCTGGGAGTCGATTCCTCCCCGAGTCAGCGTCTCGATCGAAAGTCAAGTGACGATCCATCCCGACACGGCGGAGTGGGTGGCCGTGCTCCGTTACGACGTGATCGGGGGGGCGCTCGATGCGATTCATCTCGAGATGCCCGCCGACTGGGCCGCCAAGGCCGAGCTCCATCTCTCCGGCAACGAATATCAGTTGACGGCGGAGACCCACTTACCTTCCGCGTTCTGGTCGATCACCCCGCGACGCCCGATCTGGGGTTCCCAGCGGTTTGTCCTTCGGTCCAGCCTTTCCCTGGCGGCCGATCGAGAGATCGTCCATCCTCAGATCACTCCGCGGGGACGAGGAGCCGTCGATGCCTATCTGGGTGTCGTGAATGCGACCGGCCGCCCCTTGTCGACCGAGAATAACGCGGGGTTGCAGCCGATCCCTTATGCAACCCGGTTTCAAGCCAAGGAGTTCGAAGTCGACACCGGGGCTCGCCTGAGTGCGTTTCGGGTCTTCAAAGAATCAGGCGTCCTGCGAATTCAATTGCCTCGAGGTCTTTCCGACGTGAGTGACTCGCCCCTGGACTCGGCCCGCGTGGATTTCGCCGACGTCATGGTAGCCGAGATGCCCGATCGATCGAGTATCGGCCGGGCCGTCTATGAGACGGTCCCTGGCAGTGGCCGGCTTCTGTCGTTCGAGCTTCCGGCCGCCAGCACGCTTCTCTGGGCGACCGTCGACTCCACTCCAACCACTCCGCTCCGATCGTCCCCGGGAACATGGTCGATTCCGCTCGACGACCGCCGGCAATCTCGAATTGCCTTGATCTGGAAAACCGACCCCGTCCCTTTTCAATCGATGTCTTCGACTTGGTCGGTGGCCCTTCCCAGGGCCGGCAGGGGAATCAGCGAGGACCCTGGTCGCCATATCCGCCCCACCGCAGATGATGATCCAAGGGATTGTCGACGGGCTAGAGCCCGTGCCCATGGCTCGACTCGAAATGGCACGCGCCGATTGGTTCGCCCGCTCGATCGGCGACTTCATCACCAAGATCGATCGCAGCTCCGGCCGTGATCATGAAAGGTTGGTGTCGTTGCTGATCAACCACGAGATGGCCCTGCGGAGCGCCGAGAGAAGCGCTCGATGGAGTGAATCTGAGGGAGCCAGAACGCGGAATGATCGAGCCGAACAGGACTCCAAGATGATCCAGTCGGCTCGTGGTGACCGGGTGGAGACGATTCGCAGAGCCGGCCTCGACGACGATCTCACGTCGTCGCAAAAATACCTGGGACAATCGCCCGCGAACCCAACGCGCCCTCTGGTCGGAGTACCCGAGCCGAATGAGCCCGATCGCATTCGCTTCTTCGGCCGTCCTTCCACCTTGATCGGAGTCATCCCAGGCATCGACGAGCCATCACCCGGTAATGCTTTAACATTGGAGACCCGAAGCACGGAAGGGAGTTGGAACTCGCCGCGAAACCCCGCGATTCTCCCAATGTCTCTCTTGCTGGGTATCGCACTCTTGACGACTGCATGGCGTCGTAATCGCTGGATCAACGCTCTAGCACTGGCGATGGCTCTCGGAGCCGTCGCATCCCTGGGCGGACCGCTGATCTTGGCGGGTGGGCTAGGCATCGCGGCGATCGGCTGGAAGACGAGCGATCGCTAAAAGGAAGGCGCCTGCTCCCAGGAGCCACGGCGCCTTCCTGTCAATTTCTATGATTGACCTTTGCGAGGAGTCACTCTCAGGCGAATAGCTCCTTGACCGGCTGGCCGCCGTCAACGATCTTTATCGGCCGGCCTCGAGGCGTCGTATACTGGGTCTGCAGGTTGATACCCATCGTCTTGGTCATGGTCGCGATCACATCCATCACGCCGATCGGACGGTCGACGACATCGACTCCGTCCTTGTCGGTGGCACCGATGGCTTGACCGTTTTTCATCCCGCCGCCGCCAACGACGACCGACCAGCTTCGAGGCCAGTGATCACGGCCCGCGTTTTGATTGATCCGCGGCGTGCGGCCGAACTCACCCATCCAGACGATCGTCGTAGTATCGAGTAGACCGCGCTGGGCCAGGTCGTTCACCAGGGCTGACATGCCCTTGTCCAGCTCAGGAAGGAGCTTTCCTGGAGAGTGCCTCAAAATTATTGGTGTGCGTATCCCAACCTCCAAGGGAGACCTCAACATAGGTGACACCTTGCTCCACCAGCCGCCTCGCCATCAAGCAACCCGACCCAAATGAGCCGCGGCCGTAGGCGTCGCGAACCTGGGCCGGCTCTTTGTTCAGGTTAAAGGTATCCTGATAGTGCGAGTTCATCATCCGCAGCGTCTTGCTGTAGACGGCCTTGTGGTCAACCGCCGCTTGGGAGGCGCGCTGTACGACGAACTGGTTCTCGACAGAGCCAAGCAACGCAAGCCGCCGCTCCATCCTCCAGGGCTCGACGTCCTTGGGCAGTTGCAGGTTAGCAATCGGTGCGTTGGGGTTCTGAACGACGAACGGCGCGTAGGACATCCCCAAGAATCCGGCGCCGATGCCCGGCGAATTGATCGCGATGCAGTGCGGCAAGTCGAAATTCTGAAGCCGCTCGCCCAGTTCCATCGCGCAGGACGAGCCCCAGCCCGGATGCACGACCGTGGGATTGGGGGCATACCCGGTGTGCATCATGTACGTGCCGCGATCGTGGTTTCCTTCCTTGGAGTCCAACGAGCGAAGAATACTCAAGTGGTGCATCTGTTTGGCCACTTTGGGCAGATGCTCGGTGATGCGAACGCCGGGGGCCGAGGTTTCGATCGGCTTGAATGGACCGCCGTTCTTCTCGCTGTCGGGTTTCAAGTCCCAGATATCCAGGTGGCTAGGACCTCCCGACATCCAGAGGACGATGCAGCTTCGGTTCGTCTTCCGAAGCTCTTTGGCGCTGGCTTCGAGCGACGAGAAGAACTGGATGGCCGGAACACCGAGGGCCGTAGAGGCGAGGTGTCCCAGCCAATGGCGCCGCGTCATCTGACCAAAAATCGACTGCTCGGTGGGCATGAGATGAATTCTCCGCTGATCGGCCTTAATGAACCAAAATGAACTCGTTGGAATTGAGCAGGGCCCAGAACAGGTCTTGCAAGACCTGAAGGCTATCCGGGAACGTCGCCAGGCAGTGTTCGGCCTGCTCGCGTTCTTTCGTCGAGGGATGCCGGCTGAGCGCCGCCAGATAGATCGAGTCCACCATGAATGACTCGGGCGCTCTGGCCCCGCCGCTGGGCCTGTTCGATCACGTCGCAAAGGAAACTTCCTGGCTTGCCGGATAGCGCCTCCTGCATCAGTTCGCCATTCATCATCATCAGGGCTTGGGGGATGGTTCCTTGGAAGCTGGACCCTTCCTCGGCTTCGTCGTTGCCGAAGGCGAATAGAAACTGCCTCATCCAGGCATCGCGCCGGCGATTTCCCTCATCGCCACCGGCGCCGGCGCGATGCGCCATCGTAGCCGTCAGCAACGAGTCGAAGAGTTGTTCGGGGGTCATGGGCTTGAGTTGCATCTGGCTGAACAGGCCTTCGTCCTTATCACTCGGAACCCGACTTCGACTTTGTGTTACTGACGCTACTCAACTGGTAAGCCCGGCTGGCCATGATCTTGCGACAGAGCTTCTTGACGTCGTATCCGCTGTCTTGAAATTCCTTGGCAAGCTTGTCGAGCAGCTCGGGGTGACTGGGTTCGTTGTGGGGGCCGAAGTCATCGACCGGATTGACGAAGCCCCGGCCCAAAAAGTGAGCCCACATCCGATTGACGAATGCCTTGGCGAGCATCTCGTTGTTCGGGTCGGCGATCAGTTTGCCCAGCTCACCGCGACGGATCACATCCTTACCTTGACTGATCTTCCGGCCGTCGAGAAACCTGGGAAAGGCGACACCGACGAGCCCTTTACGCGTGTCGAAGGTGACGATAGCGATCGGTCGGCTCGTCCGTCAGTTCCGTGTGGTCGTATGCGTCCAACCCGGTCGCGTCGGCTTTGGTGACCTGTTCGGTCTTCATCCCCTTGAAAAAGGCATTGATGCCCCAGAAGTCCGCTTGCTTCCATTGGTTCTGCGGGTGATCGTGGCATTGGGTGCACTGAATTTGCTGACCGAGGAACAGCCGGGTCGTGCGTGATGTCAGGGGGACCGCGTCGAACTCGAGGTGAGCCAGGACAAAATTCACCGCGCCGTTCTCCCGGTTGTTGCCGGTGGACGACACGAGTTCACGGACGACTTCGTTCCATGGACGGTCGGAAGCGAACTGCTTGCGGAGCCAACTCGTCAGTGCCCCGCGGTTGACCATTCGCCCTTGGTTGCTGCGTCCGATCAGGAGCACCGTCCATTGAGTCGCGAAATTCTTCGCGAAATCAGGATGATCGAGGAGATAGGAGACCAGTTTTGCCTTCCTGTCGCTCTCCCGCGTCTGCAAGAAGGCCCGGGCTTCTTGGACGTTGGGGATTCGACCCAGCAGGTCAAGATAGGCTCGTCGCAGATACTCTTCGGGGCTGGCCTCCCTCGCCGGTTTAATCCCCGTCGTTTTCCAGCCGTCTTCGATCAACTGGTCAACGTACGACGCCTTTGAGTCAGCGACTTTCAAAGTTTTCGAGGCAGGCCCTTTGGTGGTTGAACCAGGCGACGGATGATCGGCGGCCGAGACGGAACTCGCGGCTCCCACGACCATGACGAGGCATACCCCAAAATTGACCAAAACCGGTGGCGAGGAGCAGAAGCCTCGCGAATCCCGGCATGTCCATCGTGTCTCCATGGACAGTCCTCTCGTCCGAAGTTGAAACCAAGCGTTGCGGTAGAACAGTCGAAAGCACAATCTCTCTAGAGATACGACGCATTGACTAAGACTCGCCGTCGCCGTATCCGCCAAATCCCATGACCGCGTCATTCGATGCGTCAATTTTTGGGGGTAAGCGTGAATGCATGCAGTCTAGGGCTACTTTCTACCATAGCGAATACAATCCAATTCATCGAATGTGACAGAGATCATTGCCACGAGAGAGAAATAATCTCGATGCAACCCGAATCAATCGGAGCACGCAATCAATCGCCATTGGTAGCGTTCGCGAACTCGGTCCGTGCTAGCTGGCCTACTGCCATCCACTCAATTCTCTATCGGGGCAGCATAAAAACGAGTTTGACTCGGCATGGCGATGCATTTTGCATCCATGCAATTGTCTAACTGAAGAATCGAGGAGAGCAAGCGAATTTCGCGTGGTGGGACCAAAATGCACTCAATTCTCCATGGTGCAAACACACAAAGGCAAGTGAATTCCGCGAGGTGGGATCAACACGGGCGCGGTTGGCGAGTCGATTTGTGGCGGCTGAGCTCAGGCGGTTTCGCGGTGATAGTGAATCTCATGGAGCCGTCGGTAGAGGGCCGAGGTCCGCTTCAGTTCGTGGTCGGTCCCCACGGCCTCGATTCGTCCGCCGTTGAGCAGGACGATTCGGTCGGCAAACTGGATTGACGCCAGGTTGTGAGAGATCAAGAAGGTGGTCCGGCCCCGGGCGAATTCCTCGACGGCCTTGCGGATCAGCACTTCGTCCTGGATGTCGACGGCGCTGGTGGCTTCGTCGAGGATCAGAATGGCGGGATCGCGAAGCATTGCCCGTGCCAGCGCGATCCGCTGGCGTTGACCGCCTGATAGTCCGTAACCGCGCTCGCCGATCACCGTATCGTAGCCGCGGGGTAACTCGTTGATAAATTGATGGGCATACGCACGTTCAGCCGCCGCGACGATCGCGTCGCGGCTACGATGCGGTTCTCCATAGGCGATGTTGTTGGCGATCGTATCCTGGAAAAGGATCGTCTCCTGGATCACCATGCCGATTTGACGGCGGAGGCTGCGGAGTTGGACCTCGCGGATGTCGTGTCCATCGATTCGAATCGCCCCGGACTGCACATCCCAGAATCGAGGCAGCAGGTTCATCAAGGTTGTCTTTCCACAACCGTTTGGGCCTACCAGCGCGATGCATTCCCCATGGCGGACCTTGAGGCTAACCTTTTGCAAAACCGGGGTACCTTCGGTATAGCTGAAGGTCACCTGGTCGAGCTCGATGGTCTGGCGATGTCGAGGCAATGCGGCGGCGCGCTTGTTCTCGGAGACCTTGGGACTCCGATCCATCAGGGCGCAGATTCGGTCGGCGGCGGCCGAGGCTCGCTGGATCTTGGAATGAACGTTGGCCATCTTTCGGATTGGGTCCGATGCACCCGCCAGCATCGTGTAGAGCGTCAAGAGATCTTGAATCGACATCAGTTGCGATGCGAGCTGAAGCTTGAAGAGTCCCAGGTTGAGAAAGGTGGTTCCTTTCAATACGAGATAGGAACCGGCCAGCAGTGCGATCGCAACCGTCGTCAGGGTCAACATCTCCAGCACGGGGTCGGACATGGCGTCGATCATGGCCACGCGAACACTCTTTCGATACAGATTCTTCGTCTCGCCGAAAAAGCGACGGCGCTCCACCCGTTCGGTGGCGAACGCCTTGACGACCTTGATCCCCTGAAAGCTCTCCTGAAGGATCTTGTAGATCGACGACATGCTTTCCAGCGACCGACGGACGGCCCGCTTCATGATCTTGCCGACGCGGTAAGTGGTCGCGGCGGAGATCGGGACCAAGACCAAGGTCAGGCAGGTAAGCCGCCAGTTGATCAAGAGGGCTCCCCCCAGGCAGGTCATGAACCGCATCGGCTCCCGGATCACCTTGCTCATCAGCGTGTTCAGCCCTTGCCCGAACGAATCCATGTCGCTGGTGAATCGGGCCATCAGCTCGGACGAACCCTGGTCGGAGAAGCTCGCCAGATCCAGGTTGATCGTGCGACGGAAGAACACGTTGCGGATGTCGAACAACGTCAACTGCATGACTTCGGCGACCAGCACCTCCTGGAGGAACATGAAGAAGCCCTTCAACGCCACGCCCAGCATCACCAGCACGATCAACAACAGCAGAGTCTTGAAACTATCATTTGGTAAATACTTATTCACGTATGGCTGCGAAAATTTATATCGATTTAATGTCTTCTCAGTACTGGATCGCGTCTTGCTGGATCGTGCGCAGGCGATCGCGCCAAGAGCTCGGGCTTGCCGTTCTTGAGAAAGCTGCCGCAATCGCCCAATTCCTTCGATCGCGCTTCCAGTACGCGGTGCGATGGCGCAGCTCGAGCCGAGCCAACTCTTTGCTCATGGACTGATCGGGGCGCTCGGTCGGGTCGGTCACGCTCACGCGACGTTTGTGCTCGTCGCAGCGCCGATTCGTTTGCATCGAAGTCGTTCAGGATCGCCTGGTAACGTAGTCCGAGAATAGCGAAATCCCGGTTTCCATTGTCGGCCATATCCTGCACAAATCGCGCTTCGGACTGGCGAGCCTGGATGACGCGCAGGTCGGCTTGGAGGTCGACGATCTTTTCCGAAACCCAGCGCTGGGGATCCTGGCTGTTGAAGAGGATATGCAGCAGCGGATATACGGTTCCGAGTTCGGCGAAAAAAAGCACGGCGACCATCGCCGCGCAAACGACCGATAGCCCGAACCGAACCTTGTAGGGCAAAGCAAACTGCACGAGGCGGACGAAGTTTTTCATATGTTCGGGAGATGCCGCGGACCGGAAAACCCAAAGTGCGTCCATGCATCATCGTCGCTCGCGAGAGAGCGCCGATGCTCGGGCGGCGAAGTGTGTACCATGATTGGGGGATGGCCACAATCCGACTTCGAGGTCGATCGGCGACCGAAGTGGCGTCCGGCCAGTCGGTCTTGGAATTTCGCCATTCCATGATTATGATCGCTTCTCCTGGCCTGATCGTCGGGAGCGATTGAAACGATTCAAACCCGCGGGCGACAAGGATGACCGCCGACCGTCATGGAGGACGGGATGAAATTACTCGCCCTGGTCGATTCACCTGACCACGTCTGTTGTCGATACCGGATCCGGGCCTTTGCCAATCCGCTCCGGCGACGCGGGCTGGTCGCTCGTGTGCCAGGGGCTGGAGCGACGTGTGCTGCCCCAGGCTCTTCCAGCTTCGCCGCGCGTCCCAGTTCGACGCTGTGGTCTTGCAGCGCAAACTATTACCAATTCTGGCAGTTGCGTGTTCTTGCGCCGAGCCGCGCGGCATCTCGTCTTCGATTTTGACGACGCGGTTCTCTTCCGTGACTCCTACGATCGACGTGGTCACGAGAGTGCCTGGCGTTTTCGCCGCTTCGCGCAAACGGTGCGGCTGGTCGACACCGTCGTCGCCGGCAACGACTTCCTGGCGGACTGTGCGCTTGCGAGCCGGGGCCAGAGTCGAACGAGTCCATGTCATTCCCACGTGTGTTGACCCTGAGCGTTACAGGATGGCGTGCCACGAGTCTTCGCCGAGGTCGGTCGATCTGGTCTGGATCGGTTCCTCGAGCACGTTGCGGGGCTTGGAAGAAGCGGGAGCAATCTGGGAACGGTTGAGCAAGGCCATTCCGCACCTGAGTCTTCGCCTGATCTGCGACCGCTTCCCCGCGTCGTTTCCCCTTCGGATCGTTCCTGTCGCCTGGAGCGAAGAGACCGAGGCCAGCGAGCTCGCGGCCGGGCAGATCGGCATCAGTTGGCTGCCGGACGATCTCTGGAGCCGCGGAAAATGCGGACTCAAGGTCCTTCAGTACCAGGCGGCCGGTCTGCCGGTCGTCGCCAACCCGGTCGGGTCCCATGCCGAGATGATCCGAACCGGCGAGACCGGGATCCTGGCCGCGACGGCCGACGAGTGGGTCGATGCGGTTACGAGCCTGGCGGTCGACGTGAGGCTTCGCCGGAAGATGGGCTTACTGGCCCGCCAGCAGGTGGAATCGAACTACTCGATCTCGGCTTGGGCGGAAACCTTCGTGACGTCGATGACAGGAATGCCCCGAGCCACTCTCGGCCCTTCCTGGAAGATCGATCGGCTCAGTCCCGCCGAACCGATGTTCAGGCTTTGAACCATACGCCGCCAAGGTAAAACCATCCCGAAGTCTCAACCAGATCGGCGATCGATGAGTATCTGCACTCCGCGTGAACGATCGACCGTTGCGGGGCGTTCGAGTGATCTCGACGCTCCACAAAGTCCAACACCGCGGCGGGCGCCAAACGGATGTTCAAACGTCCCGATTGGGAGTGGTCGCAATGCGGAGACGTCGGCTGGTGGTTCCGAGCCGGCTGGGGCGACGTGCTCCTAGGTCCCGACGGATTGCGACTGGATCAGTGGCGCGACGAAGGACGGCTGACCACGGTCAAATCGGGGCCGCACCGGGTCGTTTACCGAGTGGATCTGCCACAAGGAATCGTTTATATCAAACATTTCCTGATCCCGGATTGGCGAGCCATGCTCCGGCAGTGGGTTCGCCGCGGCAAGGGACAGGAATGAAGGTCGGCGCTCACAGGATCTCGCCATGATCGGAGTGCCGACGATCACACCGATCGCGCTGGGCGAACGGCGGAAGCGGAAATTCTTGTTCGAGAATTACCTGGTCACCCTGGCGATTTCCGCCACGACTCCACTCGACGAGTTTGTCGAGCGACAGCTCCCGGTATGGCCTGACCCACTCCGTTCGCACACTCGACAAAAGCTGGCCGAAGCCCTTGCTGTCATGACGGCCCGGCTTCACGACGCCGGCTTGCTGCACCAAGACTTTCATCCGGGCAACATCCTCGTTCGATTCGAGACCCCCGATCGACCGGAACTCTCTATGATCGATCTCGACGCCCTCCGGAAATGCCGGCGCGTCACCTGGGTACTGGCCAGGCGTAATCTGGCTCTGTTGGACCATTTTTTCTGGTTGCGCTGCACTCGAACCGACCGCTACCGTTTCTTGAAAACCTACCTGGAGAGCCGCTCGGAACCGCCGACCGACGTTCGTCGGTTCGCCCGTCAGATCGAGGACACGACCCGGCTCTGGGCTGAGCGGCTCTGGCGGCGTTGGGGACGCCGCTGCCGGTCGTCGAACAAGTACTTCAAGGTCTTTCGCGGTGAGACGAACTGGGGCGTGGCGTCGCGCGACCTGGACCCTCGCGAATTCTCGGCTCTCCTGGGCGATCCCGACCTCCCATTCAAGAGCCGATCGACGATCGTCTTGAAGGATTCGCGGACCACGACAGTGGCCGAGACGACGATGACGGTGCGAGGGCAGCCGATCCAGGTTATCTACAAGCGATTCAATCGCAAGAAATGGATTGATCCGCTTCTCACCTTGTTCCGGCCCTCACGCGCCTGGCAGTCGTGGCAGGCCGGACAGGACCTCTCCAGCCGCGGGATCCCGACTCCGCAGAACCTCGCTTTCCTGGCGCGCCGGTCCACTTTCAAGTGCGACCCGCTCTTTTGGTACCTGCCGCGCGAGACGTATCTGATCACCGTGAAGGAGGTCGACGCCGTCACGTTGGGGAGCTACGTCAGGGAGGTTCTCCCGAGTCTTCCGCCAGATGCTCGTCGCGCGCGGATCCATGGTATCGAGCGCCTCGCTGGCGCAATTGGTCCGATCCTTGCACGAGCGCTCGCTCTCTCATCGGGACCTGAAGGCATCGAACATCCTGATCAAGATCAATCGTGACGATCATCGTCATCAGCTCAGCCTGATCGATCTGGTCGGCGTTCGCCTGCGGCATCCGCTGCCGATGAAGCGGCGCGTTCAGAACCTGGCGCGTCTGAGTTTGAGTCTGAATGTGGTTCAGGGCCGGACCCGAACCGACACACTCCAATTCCTCCGCGCGTATCTCCCCTGGGGTTTATCGCCTCGCAACGACTGGAAAGGTCTTTGGCGGTCGGTCGAGAAAGCGATCCGGGCCAAGCGTTTCCAGAATCTGCGGAGCGGTCGGCCGCTTTCCTGAGGGGACGGGAGTCACACTGTGTATCGAGCCTGTTGGATGCTGGCGGTACTCCTGTCTTGCGTCGGATGCGCGTCGTTCTCGGACCGAGGACAAACGCTGGTGCCGACCCGTCACAAGATCGCCAGCGGTCCGTTCCTGATCTTCTCCAACTTCGCAATGACCGATGATGCACAAGCGCTTCGCTGCCTGAAGGCACTCGAGCGCGATCTGAAGGAACATCTCGACTTTTTCCCAAGCGCGGACGAGGACCCGGTCGAGATTTATGTGCTCGACAATCGCGACGCATTTGCTCATTTCCTCAAATATTATTACCCCGAGCTGCCCCCGCGCCGGGCGTTCTTTCTGGCACAGGGTCGCCAGCGCGTCGTCTACACGTACTCGAGTCCTCGGCTCGAAGAAGACCTGCGCCATGAAGCGACCCATGCGTTATTGCACGGCTCATTCGGCGATCTGCCGCTCTGGCTCGATGAGGGACTTGCCGAGTTCTTCGAGAACGACCTGGTTCCACCGGGCGCCGAGCTCGAGCGGGTCGAATTGATCACCAAGGATCTCGCGAGCGGATGGTCCCCCGACCTGGAGCGGCTCGCCTCGATCACGGACATCCGCAAGATGACCCCGCGCGACTATCGTGAGGCGTGGGCCTGGGTCCATCTCTTCCTGAAAGGTCCGGGATCAGGAAAGGCAGTGATGGCGAGCTGTCTGAACGACTTGCACCAGAGCCCGGAAAAGGTCGACCTCTGGCAGCGGCTGGCGCAAAACGGTGGGACGACCGTTCGGCTGCTCGCCCATCTCAAGGCCGTCCCGTCGCGTGCCATCGGGGTGGAGCAAGCCTCGACCGAGGGTTCGGTTCGTTTACAAGACCAGTGGCCGAATCGCCGACCAGTCCGTCGCCGCAGCGCGGGCTATGGCGGCGCATTCGCGGATGGATTGGATTCTGAATCGATTGCCGCGTCCTGCGCCTTTTGAACGACTCACAGTCCATGACCGTGGGACGCCGGTGGTTGAGACGCATCGCACGGTGCTTGAGTTCGAGCGACTCCTCGATTAGAACAAACTCGATCGCCTTCGGCGGGACCGGCTGGTACCTGCGTCCATCACAGTCTCGCCATTGTATGTAATCCCCATGTTCGGCGAGGATCGGCGATGACCACGAGCCTGTTGCTGTTGTTGACTCTCGGCCGGATGACCGATGGCCCGGAGACGCAACGTACCGCGATCGTGCGCGAGCTGGGCATCGTCGACCCGAATCGCAACCCCTACCTGACTTTGGACCAGTGGCTCGCCGAGATGCCCGCCCTCCCCTCCGGCATCGCCGAGCGACGGTCAGCGTTCGCGCGTGCCTGGGCCACCCTCTGGATCGACACCCAGCCAGCCGGCGGCGCCTGGCCGCACCCGATCATCAGCCCCGGAACGTACTACATGCGCGGCATCTGGATCTGGGACACCGGCTTCCATGTGCTGGGGCTCCTTCATGGCGGTCCCAAGGCTCGGCAGTTGGCCATGTGGCAGATCGACGTGATGCTCTCAGGCCAACACCCCACCGGCAAGATTCCGCGCGAGATCCACCGCGACGGGACAAAGTTCCTCGGCGAGTTCGGGATCCAGGCTCCCGGGATTTTGACGCTTGCCGCCAACCGCCTCTACGACACCGCACGGTCCGACGAGGAACGCCGGGCTCTGCACGAGAAAATCGCCGAGTTCTACCCCAAGCTGGTGCGCAACCACGACTGGTTCTTCGCGCATACCGACCAGGGTCGTGGGTTGTGTCGCTGGCAGGGATGGGACAGCGGCTGGGACAATTCACCGCGCTGGGATGGAGGGTTCAAAGAGGCCCTCGACCTGAACTGCTGGCTCTACCTGGACCGCCTCGAGTTGGCAAAGATGGCCCGGACGCTCGGTAACGCGGATGCCGCCCGTGCGTGGGACGCACGGGCCGATGACCTGCGCCTTGATCCGCAAGCATCACTGGAACGAGGCCCTGGGATGCTACAACGACACGAGGCCCGACGGATCACCCTCTTCGTCAATCACGCCAGTCATCGCCTGGCCCTTGTGGACGGGCATCGCCACGCCTGAGCAGGCCCGGCGGACTGCAACGCTTTTAAATGACCCGGACGGGCTGGCAACGCCGTGGCCGCTGGCCAGCGCGGCGAAGAATCTCCCCAGTTACGATCCGCGCGGCTTCTGGCGCGGCCCGACCTGGATCAACCTGAACTGGGTCGCCATCCGCGGGCTCGAGCGATACGGGTTCAAGGACCAGGCCGCAGCCCTGCGAGAAAAGACGCTTGAAGCTCGTCTCCCGGACGCCGATCCTTTACGAGTATTACGACTCGCAGACGGGCGACGGCCTGGGGAGTGCCCATTACGGCTGGACGGCCGCCCTGTTCATCGACCTGGCTCTTGACGAGAAATAGCGACGGCCGCGATTCTCACGGCTTGGCGTCTGCTTGGTGTTTCTCCGCGTTCTGCACGGCGATGCCCTCTGTGATGCCGATCAAAGCAAAGGCCCTGGCGGCCGGGTTGTCGAGTCGCGAAGCCCATGTGAGCGCCGAACGATGGTCGCCGGCGCGTGCCTGGATGGAAGCGATGGATGAGTAGGCGTTGGCGGCTTTGGAGAGGTCGGGTATGGAGCGGGTGACCGCGAGCGCCGCTGGGATGTCGCCCAGACGTGCCTGGATGGGCGCGATCGTGGCGAGCACGTCGGATTTCCAGGCGTCATTTCCATAGCCGGCGACCGTCGCCAAGGCTTCTTTGAAATCGCCGGCCTCGGCCTGGGCGACGGCAATCTTGTGGAGGATTTCGTTGGCGATGGCGGAAGGGTTATCGTTGATCACGTAGCCACGTGGACCGATCTTCGAGGCGGCGGCCAAAGCGTCACGGAAGCTCGCCCGCGCGGCCGGGATGTCATTGGTCTTTGCCTGCGCAGGCCGATCGCGATCAATACGAGGCTCTGATTGACGTTGTCTCCCGCGATCGCCGCGGCCGATTGTTTGGCTCCCTCGATGTCGCCGATCTCGGCTTGGGCCTCGCCCACGCTGCGGACACGATCGGTGCGGATCACGTCGCGAGGGTCCGCACTCTGGGCGACCTCGAACGCTTCTCGAAGTGTGTCCTTTGCGGCAACAGCAGCGCCGGCTTTGATCTGAATTCGGGCAATATCGACCAGCGCGAGCGGAACTTCCCAGGGAGCGAGCTGTACATTGACGACGTCATTCACGCGTCCCGAGCGGGCGAAGATGTTGTGAGCAATGGCCAAGCCGCCTTGGATGTCGCCAGCCTCGGCAAGGGCAACAGCGATCGCTTTCATCGCCGAACCTTGAGGCACCGGATACGTGATCTCACCCGCCAACCGCAACGCCCGCTCGATAACCTGGCGTGAGGGTTTCTCGCCGCCCCAGACCTTGTAGGACGTCATGATCAATTCGAGCAGCGACGCCCGAGTGTTGCTCTCTTCAGCGGTGTAACGCTCGGCTTGACTGAGGGCGTCATCGTAGTGTCCGAGCATGATCTGGCTGGGTACAAGGCTACGACGCCCACCATCCCTGATGCGTTCGTCGGGAATCGCCTCGACGGCCGCGAGCTCCTTCTTGAGGTTCTGTTCCGCATCTGCTTTCAAGCCAGCGGTGACTTGGGATTCAATGACCCTGGACATCAAGATGTACCGCGCCTCGACCTTGAGCCCGGCGGCCTCGCGGCCGAGTCGGGCGAGAGTCGCCCGCGCAGGATCGGTATCGCCGATCTTTCCCCTGGCCACGGCCGTTTGCATCAGAGCGGATGGGCGGCTCTGGCCCTCATTCTTCGCCGTGTCGGCGACCCGTTCAGCCAGGCGGAACGTAGACAGAGCGGCATCACGGTCGCCGGAGGCGACCTGCGTCTGGCTAAACGGATCAACGCCAGCGTCATTGTATAGGGGTCGGCCGAGGCTGTCGCATCGGGTAGAACCTCCTTGAGCGCCAGGCTCACCGGGTCAACAACAGGCGGACGCTCAACGTTCGCCTCGACTTTCGCTCTGGGCTGGCCCGGAGGACCAGCGGCGGTCCAGGCGATCAGCGACGTTCCGGCCGCGAGCATCATCGAAAGCGAGAAAACGGCAGCAATCGCGATTTTGCGCAAGAACATCATTTTAAGCACTCCTTCAGTGAGAGTGGACACGCGGCTTGAGACCACTGACGCCCCTGCCGCGAACTGTAAGGCGGACGAAACAGTCACTGCCGAGAGTCCCTGCGGGACTACCGCCGCGGTTACCTCGGAGGTTACACCCGCGGCCAGCACGCCGGCAGTCAGAGCGACGCCTCGTCGCATGAGTCTGTCTTTCAAGATCCCGCGCGCCGGGAGAGGCGTGCCTTGACCGTCCCTACCGGGCGGCCGAGCCGCCGCGCGGCTTCGTCACATGTCTGGCCCTCGAGATAGCAAAGAACGAGAGCATCGCGGTAATGGCCTGGGAGGCGGGCGAGCTCTTCGTGGAGTGCGGGGGATGGGTCGGGCCGTTCGTGGACAATCTCGAGTGCGGACGTCGGCCGCAGCTTGGCCGCGCCATGCTCGTGCTTGCGGCGCCGGGTGGCGTCGCTCTTGGCATGCGCGGAAACGCGGGACGCGACACCGAAGAGCCAACTCGCGATCGACGCCTGGGACCGGATCGACTCTGCGCAGCGCCAGCACGAGGAAGACCGCCTGGAAAGCGTCCTCGGCCTCGTGCGAATCGACCAGGGCTGCGCGGCAGACCCGGTAGACCATCGGTCCGTGTCGAGCCACAAGAACCTCGAACGCCATCTCATCGCGGTTCTCCACAAAACGCTCCAGGAGGTGCCCGTCACCGAGGTCGCCGACCGCCCCTGATGTGAACAGCGCCTGGAGATGCTTTGGGAACCTGCCCGGAAAGTCGACAGCCATTGACCCGTGACTCCCGATGAACATCCGAGTGTTCCGGAACATGTGTAGTGATGAAAGCAAGAAACCCAGATTGCGCCCCTGGTCTGGCCAATTAGACGTGAATTGTGTCGGACCGAATGGCTATTCGACCGTGACGACTGAGGAATCCACCAATCAGGGCAATCGCAATTTGTGGTAGGACGAGCATGGCCGCAAGGACCACTTCGAAGCTCCGGTACTCGATGGTCGTAAAGACCGCCCCATGGGCTCTGACAATGGGCTCGATGACCAAGTTGAGGTAAGGCCACAACAACTCGTCGGTGAAGAAACTCGCCAACGCGATGAAGAGGGCGAGAGCCGTCAAGCCAAGCGTCTCAAATCCCCAGAGAAAGCGGCGGCTTCCACGCCGCCAAAAACCAATCAGGAGACCGACCGCCAGGATGTTCGCGATCGGGAGAGCCCCAAACTCCAATACGAAGCATAGCTTGGAAATGCGTTCAAATGCCCGGTATTCGTCCACGGTTCGTAAACTGTAGATACGATCATGGACCTGAGCTAATACTCGGATCGCCTCGAAGTTGAGTGCGGCGATCGCAACAATAGCGATGACCCAGCCAATTCGAACCTTGGGAACATTCACGGCAACCTCTCTTTCTCTGAACGCGATGTGGCCCGCCAATAGCGCGTTCGGTCTGCGCTGTCGGCTGACTGTTCGGGAGCCGATAGATCGTAGAAGCCGGTGATTCGTTCAGTTCGATTCCGGCTTACCGTTCTTTGGAAAGTAGTGCCGCGGGACCGAGAACGGTTGCATCTTTTTCTATGATTTGCCGCCTGGTGGCCAACGATCGTCTAGGACCGTTCGAAACCGGTCTCCCATCGGGATCAGTGGGTCTTGATCCGTATCAGCTCATTCCGCGTCTTGGGATCTTCCGGCTTGGCGGCTTGCCCGGACTCGCGGAGTGCTGGGGCAAGTCGCTCCAGGATCGCCGCCGTCTCGGGTCGATTTGCCGCAAGGCTCTTCTCCTTAATCGACAGCGCCCGCTTGGATAACCGCTCGGCCTCGACGACTCGCCCCTGATCCCGATAAAGGCTGGCCAGGTGGTCGAGGGACTCGGCCACCTTGGGGTGCTCGGGTCCGAATCCCTTCTCAAAAAGAGTTAGGGCACGCTGGATCGAGGCCTCGGCTCGGTCGAACTGGCCCAGTCCTTTTTGAACCTGCCCCAGCGTGTCCAGGCTTTGCGCCACGTCCGGGTTTTCGTGTTCGAGGGATCGCTCTCGGACCGCCAGCGATCGTTCAGCCAGCGGCGCGGCCTCTTTGTACTTGCCCCGCTTCGAGAGAACTTGGGCCAGGAGATCAAGGCTGCGACCGAATTCGGGATGGTTCACGCCCAAGCGAGTTTCGCACAGGTTCCGGGCTCGCCGCAGAAATCGTTCGGCCTTCTCGAGATCGTCCTGGGCCATGGCGATCAGTCCGAGCTCCTCCAAGACGCTTGCGATGTCGGGGTGATCGGGTTCCGGCCGTTTCTCCAAGATGTCCAAAGCTCGCTCAGCGAGCGCTTCGGCCTCGGCGCAACGGCCCTGCTTCCGCGCCAATGTCGCTCGGAGGCGGAGACACCCCGCTGTTTGAGGGTCCTCCGGCCCGACGGTCTGCTCGTACATCGCGAGGGCTCCTCCCAGCAACGGTTCAGCTTGGGAGTACTTTCCCCGGGTGACGAGGAGCCCGCCCAGGTTGTTGAGGCTCTCGGCCACGCTCGCCGAGGGGTGTTCGCGACCCCAGGCCCTCTCCCTGATCGCCAAGGCACGGCGGAAGATCGACTCGGCCTCGGCATACTGGCCGCGTGCCGACAGAAGAATCCCGAGCTCATTGAGGCATGAGGCCACGTTCGGGTGCATCGGCCCAAGCCCATTCTCCTGGATCTCCAGCGCTCGCCGTAGCGGCGGCTCGGCCGATTCGTATTGGCCCTGCTTGTAGCGGAACCACGCCTGATCGGCGAGGACGAGGGCGACGTCCGGGTGTTTCGGCCCCAGGACCTGTTCGCGGGTCGCCAGCGCCCGGTCGGCTAATGACTCGGCCTCCGTGTACTGGCCCTGTTTGCACTTGATCCAGGCCAGGCTACTCAAGCAGTAGGATGCACCCGGATACCCGGGTCTGGGCGTCTTTTCCCACTGGGACAAGGCCTGTTGATAGCGCTGCTCCGCTTCGTCGTAACGCGACTGGCCGGAATAGGCGGTGGCCAGCAGGGTCAGGGCGTAAGCCACGTCGTACCCTTCCCGGCCATGATTCTCGGCGACAGCCAATGCCCGCTGGGCCATCGCTTCCGCCTCGGCGAACCGACCCTTTTCCTTGAGGACGGTCGCCAGACTTATCAGACTCTGGTAAGTGTCAGACTGATTGTTGCCCTTGCTTTTTTCTTGAACCGCGAGTGCTTGACGATAGAGTGCCTCGGCCTCGCTGGGTCGGCCTCGGGCAGTTACGGCGTCGCCCAGGTTCAAGCAGCTCTCCGCCAGGCGTGGGTCGCCTTGGTCGAACGATTGCGCAACTGCGAGGGCGGCGCGGAATTTGGCTTCCGCTTCCTCACGACGACCCTCATCGAGATCCCTCCGACCTGTATTGCTGAGCATGCGCCACCGAATATCCGGGCTGAATTTCGTGATCGCCATGCCGATGGCCAGCGCCCCAACCGCGACCAAAATCCAGCCGGACTTCAAGCGAGGCATCGAAGGTCCCTGCCGAGGTAAAGGCATCCACCCTGTGATCCAGCTTGCAAGTGTTTTCGGCTGGAGCGGTTCGTGGGAGGAGGCTCAATGCCGGAGTTGAACCGGGAGCTGGTTGATCTTGGCGGCGACGATGAAATCGTTTTCGGTCAGGCCGCCGACCGCATGGGTCCACAAGACGATCTTGAGGTTGCGGTATCCTTCGAGATGGAGGTCGGGGTGATGGCCTTCTTCTTCGGCCAAGGCGGCGATCTTGTTGAAGAAGTCGATGCCGGCCATGAAGTTCTTCATCGTCCAGGACCGGCTGATCCGTTTCGCATCCGGGTCGAGTGCCCAGCCTTCGAGGTTCCTCGCAAGCGCCTCGGCCTCGGCACGAGAGAGCGGGGGCACTCCGCCCTCACAGGGAACGCACCGCTTTTTCGTCAATTCCTCCTGGGTGGGTGTGTTCATCGGAAGTGGGCTCCTGTTGGATTGGACGCATCAAACAAACCGAGCACCTGGTTATCGGAAACTCTCCGCGTCGCTGGGGAAACGTCCCTCGGCGACATCGGCGACGTAGCTGGCGACGGCGGCGCGGATCTGCTCGCCGAGCTCGGCGTACCGCCGAGCGAACTTGGGTTTGAACCCTTCGATCAGTCCCAGCATGTCGTGGATGACCAGCACCTGCCCGTCGCAATTCGGGCCGGCGCCGATGCCGATCGTGGGGATCGGCACCTGGGCCGTGATCTTGGCCGCCAGCTCCCGGGGGATGCACTCGAGAACGACGGCGAAGGCCCCCGCATCGGCGACCGCCTGGGCGTCGGCGAGGATCTCATCGGCCGAGCGCTGAACTTTGTACGAGCCCAGCCGCCGAATGGACTGCGGAGTGAGGCCAACGTGCCCCATCACGGGGATCTCCGCCTCGACCATCGCCTTGATGGTCGCCGCGATCTTGCGACCCCCTTCGAGCTTGACGGCCTGACAATTCGTCTCCTTGAGGATTCGCCCGGCGGAGCGGATCGCGTCCTGAGCCGAGACCTGATAGCTGAGAAACGGCAGGTCGGCGACCACCAAGGCGCGCCGGGCCGCGCGAGCGACCATCTCCGTGTGGTAGATCATCTGGTCGAGCGTGACCCGCAAGGTGGTTTCCCAACCTTGAATCGTCGTCCCCATCGAGTCGCCGACCAACAAACAATCGACCCCGGCCGCGTCGAGCAGCCGCGCGGTCGGGAAGTCGTACGCCGTCAACACGCTGATCCGGCGCCGTTGCGACTTCCATGCCGTGAACTCGGGAACAGTAACCGGCCGAACCTCAGTTGGCATTCCAGTGCATCTCGGAGTCGACCAGATCGGCGATGATGACCTCGGGACTATCCACAATGACCTTGTATCGTCGCCGGACGGACTCGTGCAAGCCCTTTCGCCGAGTGTCGCGATCGCGACTCCCCAGATCGGCGAAATATCGTGCTCCCTGCCGGCGATAATATTCCAGGAGATCGAGCGGTCCGTCGACCTCGATGTTCGGCTCCCCATTCCCCGGCCGCCCTGCGGGCCGCGGGCGTCGTCCACTCCATCCGGCACCCACGGCGGTCGGCCTGGAAGAGCAGGGCCTCCGGCGCGACGACCCAGGCATCGCGCGGGACAGTTCTCGACACGAGCCGGGCGGCGGCCTCCAGGTCGTTCCATTCGGGAGGCGTCCACCAGGTCGATCGCGCCTGGTACCGCACAGAGCAAGAGCAGCGCCGAGGCCACGACGACCGCGATCGCGCCGTGCTTCACGGCGACTCGGTCCAGCGAACGCCCGATTCCCACGGCCACGACCGGCGCCAGCAGCAGCCAGTAATACTCATGATGGAGTTTTTCCGCGAGAAACGCCATCGCAACCAACGTCGAGATTCCCCAGACCCACCAGAGCCGCGAGCCGATCGTCTTCTGTCCGCGCTCCGGTTCAAGAGCCCGTACAGGGCAAGACCCACGCCCAATGGCGTGAACGCCCGGACGAGCAAAAACCAGGCCACGAATTTGAGCGTCTCCGTCTTCAAGAGTCCCGCCGGACCGAGAAGATGAAGCCAGATGGCCCGGTTGTCGGCCGAGGCTCGGGAACCGGTCGTCCCGCCGACCAGGTGATCGGCCCAGACATACCACAGCAAGGCCGGCAGCAGCGTCGAGCAGGCGGCGAGAATGTCCGCCGCTCGCCGCCTCCGTAAGATCACGAACAAGAGCGGGATCAAGAGAAAGGCCGCGATCACCTTGAGCGCGAAGCCGAGCGCCAGCAGAGCCCAGCCGGCGGCCAGCCAGTACCACCGCCGGCTGGATTGATAGCGATCCCAGCAGGCCAATCCGGCCACGACAGTGCCGAGCATCGCGGCGTCGGGCTGAAAGGCTCGTCCATAGCGTATCGTGAGTGGAAAGACGGCGAAGGCCGATACGGCCAGGAGAGCCGCGCGCCGTCCCTGGCGAGGGCGTGCCAGCTCGAAGAGTCCCCAGGCCGCCAGCACGGTCGCCAAGGCCGACAGAACTCGCCCCGCTGCCTCCAGGCTCAATCCGATCGATCGTTTCACAGCGATGACGCCGCACTCGTAGAGTGGCGGCTCGACCACGAAGTAATTGGGAAAAGGCGCCGTATCGAGCCGAGGCCGCAGCAGGCCCGAGCCCCGTTCCAGGTTGCGCGCCACCATCGCCGTCGGAACTTGCCGCCCCACGTAGTTCTCGACGATCGGCTGGCCGGCGTGAAATGCCCGAATCAGAAATGTCAGGAGCAAGACGAAGCAAAGAACGAACACGCTGCTGTTCGAGGAGTCGGCCCATGCAATCAAGGAGAGCCTTTTCGGAAAAGTACCACCTGTTTCCGCGAACGAGGCACGGGATTGCGGTCACAGACGAAATCGTCCCGATTCTGAGAATGAATTCTTTCGGTCATTTCGACATCAGTCCTCGCCCAAGACTTTCTGTTTCCAGAACTGACAAGTCCGGCAAAAAAATCATTTGCATCGCCAGAAAAAAAATGTCACGATGGCTCGACGTCACACTTCCAAATTCTCAGGTCGAGAGCGTCGCTCGGTAAATTCGCAATTCGTCGGCCACGCTCGTTGCACGTCTCTGGGAGACGCTTATGCTTGTACGAGATGTCCTTGATTCCAAAGGTCGCCGCCTGATCGCGATCGATAGCGGCGCGACCGTGAGCGAGGCCATTGCCAAGCTCGTCCAGAACAATATTGGTTCCCTTCCCGTCGTCGACCACTCGCGGACGACTGATCGGGATCTTCAGCGAACGCGACACGCTGCGCATCATCCATAACCGCGGCGAAGGCTTCGGCCGGCTGCTCGTCGCCGATGTCATGACCGGTACTCCCGTGACCTGCCTCTTGGACGACGATGTCGATGACGTCATGGGCAAGATGAGCGAGCGCCACATCGCCAAGGTGCCCGTCTTGAACGGTACACAGCTCGTGGGCATCATCTCGGTCGGAGACGTCATCAAGGTCCTCTACGACAAGGTTCATGCCGAGAATCAGCATTTGATGTCGTATATTCATGGCCCGGTCTGAGTGATTTTCGTCAGAGTCGGATCGGCCGCTGTGACTCGGTCTTGCTTCGAGGGTCGAAATCGAGGGTCGAGGTCGTTGGGGATGGCACCGTTCCACCGACTGTAAACCGCGGTGAGCTCGGCAAGCAGTCCCCGTGCACGCACGTCGATCTGGTCTTTTTGGAACCGCCACCGCCAGTTGCCTTCCGCCTTGCCGGGAAAGTTCATCCGGGCGCTGGCTGTCCAGCCCCAGGATGTCCTGCAAGGGGATGATGGCGGTGTCCGCGACCGACGCGAAGGCCAGCCGGATCATGTCCCAGTGGATCTCGTCTCCGGTCGAGTTCGCGTAGCGCAGCACGAAGACCCGCTCGGCTCGGAATCTCCTCAAATGATTGAGTGGTCGCGATCTCGGTTGATGTAAACCAGCCGCGGGTCGTGTCGTTATCGTGCGTCCCCGTGTAGACGAAGCAGTGCGGCACGTACCGGTGGGGCAAGTACTTTTCCGAGCCGGCGTCGGGGCCGAATCCGAACTGAAGGACACGCATTCCCGGCAGGCCGAACTCATCGCGAAGCGCTTCGACGCCGGGCGTGATCAACCCCAGGTCTTCGGCGATCAAGGGGAGTGAGCCCAACCTCCTGCGGATCGCCTCGAAGAATTTGGCTCCCGGGCCGGCTACCCAGCGGCCGGTTGCCGCGGTCGCCGAGCCGGCGGGTATCTCCCAGTACGCTTCGAAACCCCGAAAATGGTCGATCCGGACGAGGTCGACGCGACGCAGCAAGTCGCGCAAGCCGGGCGACCCACCACGAATAATCCTCGGCGGCGTGGGCCTCCCAGCGGTAAAGCGGGTTTCCCCAAAGTTGACCGGTCGCACTGAAATAGTCAGGTGGAACCCCGGCGACGACCAGCGGCTGGCCGCGCTTGTCGAGATAAAAGAGCTCGGGCCGGGCCCACACGTCGGCGCTGTCGTGCGCGACGAAGATCGGCAGGTCGCCGATCAGCATGATCCCTTTCTCCTGACAGCTCGCACGCAGCTCCCGCCACTGCATATCAAACACGTACTGCACGAACTCGTGATAGCGAATTCCATCGGCTAACTGCTCGCGCCAACGTGCGCACGCCGATGGGTCGCGGGCCACCAGCTCCGGTTCCCATTCGTACCAAGGGAGACCGCCGTGGTTGTCCTTGAGAGCCTGGTAGAAGACATAGTCGTCCAGCCAGGCTGCATTCGCGGTAATGAATTCCTGAAACTGAGGGTCGTTGGCCTTCGTCTTGAATTGCTCGAAGGCGAGCCGCAACGCGCCTTCCTTCAACACGGCCACGGCGTCGAAATCGACCGAATCGGCGGGCAGGCCGGGGTCGTCCGGGCACGCCTTTTCATCGAGCCATCCCTGCTTGACCAGACCATCGAAGGTCGATCAAGAGGGGATTGCCGGCGAACGAGGAGAGCGATTGATAGGGTGAGTTGCCGTATCCCGTGGGACCCAGCGGCAGCATTTGCCACCAGCGCTGGCCTGTCGAGGCCAGGAAATCGACGAAGGCGTGGGCCTCGGCGCCCAGGTCGCCGATCCCGTGACGGCCCGGCAGCGATGTCGGATGCAACAAGACGCCGCTCGCCCGAGGGAGTCTCATCCCGCTTCTCCTCCTGATCGCGACGGCGAAATCAATCAACTCAAACCTGGGACGCCTTCAAGCCGTCCCATTGATCCAGAAATCGTTCGATTTCCAGCCGGAAATTCGCTTGATCCTCGACGTGGGGCATGTGGCCGATGCCCGGCGAGGACGACCATTCGCGCATTGGGAAGCTGCGCTGGCCAGCTCGGCGGCCACCCGCGGCGGGTTGACCAGGTCGTGCTCGCCGACCATGACCAAGCAAGGCACCCGAATCTGACCCAGCCGGTCTCTGGTGTCGTGTTCGGCGGCGGCCCGCGCCTGGCGGGCGAACGCCGCGGCATCTTGAGGCCAGGGGTTCCTCTCGGCGAACTGGATCAGACCCTCGACCTGGTTCGGCTGGCCATAAAACTTGGGGGCGACCAGCCAGGGAAGGACCGCCCGGGTGAATGCCCCGATCTCGAGCTGCTGTCGGAGCACGACCCACGATTCGATCACCGCCTTGCGCCAGGCGTCCGGCGCCGGCGTGCGTCGAAACCAGCACCAGGCTCTTGACCAGCCGAGGATGGCGCAAGGCCAGCTCCTGCGCGACCAGGCCCCCCAGCGATTGACCCAGCACGTGCGCCGGCGCTCGCCCCGATCGCCTCGAGCCAGCCGGCCACGTCGTCGGCCATGTCGGCCGTGGTGTAAGGATGATCGACTCGGTCGCTCTGTCCCACGTCACGCGCGTCGAAGGCCAGGGCTCGAAACTTGGTTCCAAAGTACCGCTGAGGACGGCTGAATGCCCGGTGGTCTCCCCCCAGCCCACTCAAGAAGACCAGTGGGTCTCCCTGGCTACCCACTTCTTCATAGTAGAACGTACGACCCTGGACGACGATCTTGGGCATGACCGGAATCGTTGGTTGAGGACTGTACAAAAATGAGCAAGCATGCTCCGAGAGCGGTTCACTCATGAGCTTGCGCACAGTGCGACAGCTTTGAAGTCGGCATGGCCCCATGGCCTCGGGTGATGAAACGACGGTTCTGGACAAGCTCTGAGTTCATCCCGATTTCGGTGCGCTCTATTTGCCCCCCTTGCGAAGGGGGGGTGGTCCCAGCGGAACCATGGCCTGGTGCGCGGGTCCCGAGCTGCTTGGCCTCGCGGAACTGCCGGCTTGGCCGAGCGTGTTCGTTATGCCCTGTCCACCCCCCCTTCGCAAGGGGGGGAAAGGACTCGCTCGCAGTGTCATTCGATCGCGCGCACCAAAAACACGCGTCTCGAAACCGTCCCACGAGCACGTCCAACCGTGTCGTTCCATCACCCCACCCTGGGCCACCCAAGCATAGGCCACTCCTAGCTTGAGGCCCGAGTGCTCAGCGTAAAGAGAATGCTCCCGATGAAAAGGCCAAAATCGCAGCTTTGCACGAAAGCGCGTGTCATTTCGCCGAGCGACGGTGACGAGGGAGCGAACGCAAGCTCCGTGCCGGATTCCAACGGTGCTCCGTCGCGGAGCGAAACAAGACTCAGGACGAGGCTCAGATGACGAAACCCTGGCCTGGACGGTCAAACGACGTCCGTCGGCCGCGACGGCCTCTTGTCGCGCTGTGCGCACACACTTGCGTGGGGCGGAGAACTCATTTAGGCCGTATCTCGTTGGTGCGGTAAGATTTACGTGTGACACAGGAATAATCGGAACCCCGCCAATAACTCTCATCTCCTTATAACGATTGGTCTTACGTGTGACACAGGTATAATCGGTAGAACCGGTCCGAAGCGGGGGTTCTTGCAGTATCTCTTTACAGCTTTTGGATTTACGTGTGACACAGGAATAATCGATAAAACCGGTTCGAAGCAACAGTCTTGGCAGTATCTCTTTATGGCCATTGGACTTATGCGTGACACAGTCATAATCGTCAAAACCGGTTCAAAGCAGGGGTTTTGGCAGTATCTCCTTGCAGCAACTCAACTTGTGTGTGACACAGGTATAATCGATACAACCGGTTCGAAGTAGGGGTAGTGGCAGTATCTCATTACAGCAATTGGACTTATATGTGGCCCATGGCATAATCGGGAGGCATCGTCTCGCCGCCGCATCGATTTCCTGAACTTTGGGACGATCCCTCTTTTTTGGTTCCGCCAGTTGCCTGACTTCACAATCGAATCGGAAAGTCGATCGAGCCAAAGTCGGAGATCCGCACACCTTCGAGTCTTGGGCATGGTTCAAGCGGAGGTTCCAGTTCCGTGTGGCTAGGGTCGACGACCGCCGGCGTCGGGTTGGTCCCGCTGGCACCCTTGACGCATGTGTCGGAAGCCGACTTGCCGGAAGTGGTGCGGCGGATGGCGGACCGGATCAACGCCGAGCCGAGAGACCGAGCTGCCACTCTGGACCGCGAAGTTTCTGTTGATGGGATTACGGTCGGCTGATGCGAAGCTGGGCTTGACAGCAAGGATGCCGTACGGAGATTTGTCTCGCTTTTATTCTTGTTACATGCGACTGGGCTTGATGTTCGGCGCGGGTCTCACGACCCCGCCGGAGTGCCTGAGCGAAGGTCTCCAGCGCTCACCGTCGGCCCTGGCTTCAGAAGGCATTAGTGCTCTCAGAGCACACTCCGAAGGACGGAGACCTACGGTCGGGCACTCCGGCGGGGTCATGAGACCCGCGCACAACACGAATGCCGATGCCTCGCGTAACAAAAGCGGATGGTCCAAAACATCCACGAAAACCGCGTCAATAGCAACTTCGCATCAGCCAAGGATTACGGTACTCGGACGAAATGACGCTTGAGCTTCTGGAGGGAGTTCAAACCATGCGGGAATCGACGACGTATCAGTGGATTCTGAAAGAAGGCCGGAACGAGGGCCGGATCAGTGAGGCTCAAAGGTTGTTGGTTCTTCAAGGGGAGATCCGCTTCGGCAATGCCGACGAAAGAATCCGCGGTGACATTGAGGCGATTCGCGATCTCGAACACCTCGAGATGTTGAGTCGGCGGCTTTTCGACACGAACATCCACGACTGGGAGGCCCTGCTGGGCAAGCCGTGAGTCGGAAGAAGCGCGCAAGTATTTGTTGCGACAAGCGTCTGAAGAACTGGAGTTTCGAGGTCTTGGATGTTCCTTCTTGATGCAACGCTGGGTAGGTTGCGGTGCGGCGTGAGAGTCCGTGAGGAAATCGCCCAAACGCTCAACGACCCGTGTGAGATCGACGCCGAGACCCAGACCGTTCTCACCAACTCGGGCCACGAAGTCGGTCGCCATTGTTGGTGACCTGACCGGGATTTTCCTGACATTTGCAGGCGGCAAAGGGGGGGCCCGGGACGGACCATCCACCTCCAAGACGATCTCTTCGAGCGGATCCTGGTGCACGCCCATCGCCGCGGCAAGAACATCAGCGAGTATGTCGCGTGGGCCCTCGAACGGCAGGTCCCGGACCTCGTCCCCAGCAAGAGCAAACCAGCCAGGGAAACGCGGCCGGAAGTCGACGGCGACGTCGAGGCCGAACGGTCCGCAGCCGGCGGGGCGGGAAGTAGAAGTGAAGTGAAAGGCAGGCATAGGGGCGGTCAGGCGTCTGTCCAGGTCCGACCCGTCAGTCACGGTCGCGCGACTGATTCGTGAGCCGACCCAGACAACGCCGAGGGCATCGAGGTTATAATCGGCTTTGGGGAATCCACGGCGCCGCGATTCACCGCCGCGGCTCGCGAGCCGCTCGGCCGCGGGTCCTAGATTCACGGAGACCTGACCATGTCCACGATCACTCGACGACCGCCGTCGCCGGCTGTGCCGATGGAGACGACCCCCGTCCCGGATGAAGAGCGCGGCGTCATGCGCGACGTCTCCTGGGAGTTCTACGACCGGATTTCCGACGCGATCGGAGAACAGTCTCACATTCGCTTGGCCTATGACGGTGAGGACATGGAGATCATGACGCTAGGCCCCAACCACGAACGTTCCAAGAATGTCTCTCGACCCATTCGTTTCCGAAGTCTGCTTGGGGCTGACGATCGATTTCGAGCCGATGGGCTCCACGACCTGGAAGCGATCGAAGGAGAACGACGGGCCTCGAATCCGATCTATGTTACTTCTTCGATCAAGGCAAGCTCCAAGCCGTCCGCGCCGTCGCCGTACGGGAATCCAACGACGTCGCCGACTATCCCGACCCTGACTTGGCCGTCGAAGTCGATATCTCGCAATCCAAGGATCGACCGCCCGAAAATCTATGCCGCGCTCAAAGTGTCCGAAATCTGGCGGTTCAAGAAGAACGTCGTCGTGATCGAGCAGCTCCAGCCGAACAGGACCTATCTGGCGGCGACGTCGAGTCGATTCCTGCCCGTCCGTGCGCGATGAAGTCACGACGGTGGTTCGCCGATCGGCAATCGAGCACGCCAGGGGATTGGATACTGCGGCTCCGCGAGTGGATTCAGGCCGAACTCAAGGCCCGAGTCGACGGCAACGAGACTCCCAAGCGACCGACTCGACGACGCGAACGCTGACGCCGATCGCCGGCGGTCGGCTCGCCGGCGGACCGTGCCGGTGGCGGGGCCTGTGCGGGGTCCTTTTGGCATTGGTGCGATTCGGACCTTCGGACCTCGTTCATTGGCGCCACGGTTCCGATGGTCCGACCAGGACGGCTTCCCAGTTGGGGCGGGATTTCCCGGGGTTTTCGAGCGAGCGAGAGGGGCCGATCGGGCGGGGCGGGGCAGGGGAGCGGCCGAATGATGTCGTCGGGGTCGATCCCAGTTACAATGACAACGGCGGCGCGAGGGCAGCCATGGTCACATCGGGCCCGGATGAAAGCCGAGCGGAAGCGGAAAGGGGGTGGGGAGTGATCCATGCGACCTGGATTAACGGGCGAATCGTGCCGGACGACCCGGTGGATTTGCCCGAAGGCTGTCGACTGCGGGTCGAACCGGAGCTCGCGGATTCTGGGGGGACCGGGATTTCCGAGGAGGATTGGGACAACTCACCCGAGGCGATCTCGGAATGGCTTGAGTGGTATAAATCCCTCGAGCCGTTGGTGCTCACCCCCGAAGAGGAAGCGGACCTGGGGCGGTGGCGACAGAAGGTGAAGGAGTACACCATCGCCAACATGGATAAGGGAATCGAGAACTTGTGGGAATGACTCGCTACCTGCTCGACACGAACATGATGGGTCATTTCATCCACCGTAGCCGAGGCGTGGATGTCCAATTGCAGAGTGCCCGGAAGCGAGGGGCAGTCATTGGCACTTGCATGCCGGTACTGGCCGAACTCTTCTACGGCATCGAGCTCAGCGCATCGCGCGAGATCAACCGGCCTCGATTGATCAGGGGCCTCGATAAAATCCGCTGCTGGCCTTTCGACCGCAGGGCCGCCGAAGAGTACGGACGGCTCGCCGCGGAGCTCAGGCGGATCGGGCGTCCCAGGCAGCACATCGACATCATGATCGCGGCCATCGCGTTGTCGCTCGGCAATTGCACGGTGGTCAGCGGCGATTCCGACCTGGCCGCCGTCCCGGGATTGACAGTCGAGGACAGGGCATCGTCCGGCGGATCCTGATCAACGCCCGCCTGCGGCCAGCTCGGTGACGGCGGCCGAGCTGGCTCGCGCGGCGTAAGCGCATGCATCCATCAAGAGCAAGAGCGTCAACCGAAGGGCCTCAACTCTTCGAGGCTCGAGGTCGCGAACCACGGCTTTCGACCCGGACTCGTCGCCGGCGGACCGTGCCGGTGGCGGGGCCTGTGCGGGGTAAATTTGGCATTTGCTCCCATGTGGAAAGAGTTTACGCCGAAATCGGGGAATTCCGGCTGGGCAGACCATGCGGAGGATGCGGACGATGATCGTAACCACCGCGCGTGTTTGAAATTTCCATAATCATGAACCGTTCTTCGGTGTCAGTTCATTTTTCCAACCAAAAGGCCGATAAAACCGTTCTTCGGTGTCAGTTCATTTTTCCAACCAAAAGGCCGATAAATGAACCGTTCTTCGGTGTCAGTTCATTTTTCCCGTTCTTCCGTTCTTCGGTGTCAGTTCATTTTTCCCGTTCTTCGGTGTCAGTTCATTTTTCCAACCAAAAGGCCGATAAATGAACTGACACCATTATTCCTCACCATTATTCCCTCGAAGCATGCAACGTCGTACCGGAAGCACGACGTGGTTTCGGATGTCGCTACACTGACCGATTACGCGGAGCACACCGAGTGATCGCGTCACACCGGCCAAGGCTGTTGCTGGCGATTCGGAGAATAGGGCGCCGGAGACGCCTCAACCGACCACAACGCTTTCTGGAAAGCTAGCTCCAGTATTTTGACAGCCACACGTGCCCCCGTCATTGCACGTTCGTCTTGATCTCTTTAACCGTCTGGTTGGCTGGATCGATAAAACGGATCGCCGGCTTTCCGTCTTTGTCCGTCTGGACAACGAGCCGCTCCCGCCTTTCAAGATCCCACAAGGAGAAAGATGCAGCCCCATCGGGCATTACTCTCCAAGTCGATCGAACCCCATGACCGCCGTCGGACAGCGCGATGAAGGGGGAATTCTCCAGAATTGTCATCGAGATTCGCGGGGTATTTCCCTGACCCATTAGCTCAATCGACGGCTCGCCTCCCCGCGAAATACCGATTGAGATTCGATTAGAACCGATTTTCCCGACGTCAAGGCGTGGTCCGATCCCCTTTACTATACCAAAAGCCAAAGCGACGTCCCCCCGATCGTCGAATAGGTTCACGTGCGGTGTGCCGCCGTCGAGCGCGAGGGCCATCCTATTCTTCCGCCGCTCGTCGAAAAAGAATATGGACGGTGATCCCTTCGCATCGAGACCGATCATGAGCGGCGATCCTCCTTCCTGGTCAATGAACGTCAGCATCACCGCGCCGTCGGGCCCCTGGAAAAGTGTCGCCGCCAACTTGCCATCGGCCCCCCTCAGCTCGAATTTCTCCGCGACAATGGATCCAGCCTGCAGAGTATCCGGCTCCCTCTGGACGGCTCCGGCGAAATGCCCCAACGAAAAAAAAACCGGCAGCAGCGACAACAAAATGGGCCATCGGCACCTGACCATCATGTTACTTAGCACGCACGACACCACCGAACACCTGGTAGTAAGGGCAGCCCGCTCACGAAAGTCTGCGTCAATCCCGAAATTGGTCATAGTTAACCCCCCGTCGTGGCAAACTCGCGGTGATGAAAATACCGAACCTCTCACGGCGCCACACGCACAGCCCAAGCACGTCGACACATCCCATGGACCGAAAAACATAGAACAAACATACGCTCACTCGAATATCCGTGACTCCCCATTATTCGGGTCTGTCAGTCTGAGCAGCGGCGTTCCGTCAGTCTTCTCGGTCATCCGGAGTCGCGTCATCGGCCCGGGTTCGTACAGGTTGAACTCGGGCGGCTGTTCCGGCGAGACACCAGAGAGCAGTCTCACTTTTTTCTTGGTATCAAATAATGATATAAATGAGAATGAGCTGGAGTCGAATACCTTTACACGCGTGGTGCCATTTTTGTCGATGAGGGAAATTGATGATTTACCCGTCGGCCCTGAGCCCTCGAACAACGCTCTTCCAGTGCCCTCGCCGCCGCCTATCGACAGCCACGGCACGCCGTCGGCGAAGCGGAGGCTGGACCCAAGAGTGCCCCCGTCACTAAGCGACACAACTGGAGAACCCGAATCAACAATACCAACATTCAATAGGTTCAATTTGTTTTCGTTCAGAACAATGCGAGGCGCATTCTTTTCAGCTCTCACGTACAAGCGTTTTTCCTTATTAAAGAATACGAGCGCATTGCGATCAGGGCCGAAGCTTCTTAAGAAAGCTAAGGTGGTTCCGTTTCCACTGCGCAGCATAATGGTCTGCGCAACGACGACCCTCCGCTTGATCACATTTGCACCCGGCTGGACGCCCTTGGTCATCGGACCCAGAGAAAGGCACGCCGCAATCCCAACGAGGAAAAGCGCCAGGCCACGGTAGCGAGTTGGTCCCCGAAACCTGATCGGCCGGTTCCACCTCGTGGGAAATTCTGCATTGGTCGACATGATCGTAGCCCTTATTATGAAATTGGGCCCGACAGCGGCAGCTACGCACGCATGGATCGCCATTTCAGAGGGTTCGGTGCCGCCCAAGCGCCATGACAGTTCGTTTGGACTAATCCCGTCGCATCGTTTTCGCTAATCAGGCACCTCGACCGGCCGGGTTGAACCCGTCCCACACGCGACCCAAGCCGAACCCTGAACACGCCTACGCGCGTCCTTGAACAATAGGGTCTGTGGCGATTCGAGCGTTGCGGCCCGACAACGAAAGAGTCCAACCGGAACAGTTGACATATGGCGACACGCGGCCCGTCTCCAACCGATGCCCATGACATATACGGGCATTCCTCCGGTGGTTGTAAGCCCCGCGCCGCCCTGTCAACCAGGCGCTCGTCCAAATCAACTAATGCGTCCGGCGATCCGAAACAAGCTGTCGCGGCTCCAATACGACTACGCTCGCCGGGATGGGCCCAAAGGTCAGTTAATCTGCCCGCGCTCAATTTGGCGGCCGGTGGGCGTTGGAGCCGTGCTCCTTCAAAACGTCCTCCGGTGTCGGTTCATTTTTCTAACCGAAACGCCGATAAATCAACTGACACCATTATTCCCCGTACTAGCCGAAAGGCCGATAAACGTTCTTCGGTGTCAGTTCATAAACGGTCTTCGGTGTCAGTTCATTTTACTAACCGAAAGGCCGATAAATGAACCGACACCATTAGTCCCCCCGTGCTTTCGAGGTGGGTAAGAGAGCTCTGCCACGCCGCCTTGCTGAATCCCTCGTCCCGAGCGTAGCCGGCGGCCTCAGCAAGGTAATAATGCCTACTTTTCTCCATTTCCCGCAACCAATCACACACGGAGATGCACGCGGCAACGACAACCGCCGAAAGTGCAACCGTAGCGATCAATACGCGCAAACTAATTTGAATTCTCTTCATACGCAGTGGACCCACCAAGGGTAACTGGGTCGATGAAGTCTCCGTCGCCTCCCAATGCTCTTCTCCCATCGCTTTGAATTGGGTCGCGAGTTCCAGCCGCGCCTAGGTGCATGTGGGGTCTTCGGAAATCAGGCCCCGTTGCCGCCGGCCGCCGGATCGATCCGCGGCAGGATGTCGACCACGGCGATCCGGCCGACTTCGATGCCACTGATCATTACCAGCACGTCGTGGCCTTCCACGAAGTCGTTGCGTGAGGCATAGCCGTCCGGACCCGGACCGGTATAGACCTCGACCTGGCGGTTCTTCAGGTTGACGATCCAATACACGGGGATACCGGTTGCGGCGTAGAGTGTTTGTTTCTCGCCTCGATCGCGACGGATGGCCGACACCGAAACCTCGATCAGAATCGCGATATCTTCCGGCTCGGGATGCCGGATGCCGTAGACTTCGGGGTCCCCCCGCACGACCGCGACGTCCGGGAACCGTTCGTTGAAATCCGGTATCCGCAGGGGTTTTTCATCGCGAGCGAACCACCCCTCGGGGACCAATCGATCCAGCCGCCGCCGCAATCGCTCCCTCATCAGGACGTGAGGCGGGTCCATATCGGTCCTTTCCACCAAAAACCCGTCGACCAGTTCGACCGGCTTGTCCAAGCCTTCCGCGATCCGCTCGAACTCGTCGACCGTCAGGCGGTATTGGCTCGGTTCTGCCGGCGCAAGCGGCGATGGCGGTTGTCTCGTGGCCGTGGACATCAATTCCTCCCCTCATCAGCCTTGATCTACTCTGAAACCGCCTGGCGAGCATACGACGCCCGGTTGAGCACTCCCTCCTTAGCGCAACGCTCAAGCCGTTGGTGGTCGGTCTCGGACAGGTCCAGCCCGCCCGGCCGTCCCGATTTCTCTCCATGCACGGTATTCACTTTCCCCGCCTTATTCTTAGCCCTCGACGAACTCCCATCCGGCCGGGGGAACCACCTTCCCAACTATACCAACTCTCCCAAGGGCAACGCCCCAGGGAACATGGCATCCACCCAAATTCGGCCCTTAAAGGGGCGAAACAGCCCGATGATATCGCGTGGTAACGCTGTTAACCGCGTAAGATATCAACCGCCCCGCTCGGCCTCGAGCCCGTCCAGCGCCTGTCGAAACTCCCGCCAGAGGTCTTCCGGGCCTTCCAGGCCCACCGAAAGGCGGATCAAACCGGGTGTGATGCCTTGCCGGGCGAGTTGGGCGTCGTCCTGGCCGCGGTGGCTGGTTGTGAAGGGATGGCTCAGAGTGGTCTGCACGTCGCCGAGACTGGGTGCGAAGGGAATGACAAAGGAGAGTGCTTTGATCAACCGATCGGCTCGGGCACGCGAGCCCAGGTCGATGGTCACGATGGCCCCCCTGCCCTCTTTGAGGTAGCGATCCGCACGCGCGGAGTCCGGATGGGACGGCAAGCCCGGGTAGTACACTCGGGCGACCGCGGGGTGGGACTCGAATTGACGTGCCAGCGCGAGTGATGTCTGGCAAGCCCGAGTGAACCGCAGGCTGAGCGTCGCGATACCACGAAGGGCCAGCCAGCTCTCGAATGGGTTGCCGGTCTGGCCGAGGGTCGTGGCGACGATCCTGGCCTGATCGACCAGCTCGTGCATCGCCGACGACCGCGCCCAGCGTCAGGTCGCTATGGCCGCCGATCATTTTGGTCACGGAGTGGACGACCAAGCTCGCACCGTGCTCGATCGGGCGGCAGATCAAGGGGGCGAAGGTATTGTCGACGATCAAGGGGATGCCGGCTTCGCGCGCGACCTTCGCCAAGAAATCCAGCTCGGCAAGGCGGAGCAAGGGATTCGTCAGGGTCTCGGCGAAGATGAGCTTCGTCGTCGGCTTCAACAACGACCTGAGCGAACCGAGGTCCGTCGGGTCGAACACGTCATGACTGATCCCCCACCGCGGGAGCTGGCGGGTCACGAGCGCGGTCGTTTTGCCATAGATGCCGTCGGAAACGAGGAGGTGGTCATTCTGACCCAGGAGTGCGAGAAAAACCGAGGCGATCGCTCCCATGCCCGAAGCACAGACCAAGCCGGCCTCAGCTCCCTCGAGTCGGGCCAGCTTGTCGGCGAGCTGGGCCGCGTTGGGGTGTGCCTCGCGGGCATAAATGAAGCCCGGGACGTCTCCCTCGTAGAGGGCATCGACGTGGTCGAGACCAGCTCAGGCAGTAGACCGAACTCAGCTCGATCGGCGGGACCAGAGGCCGGCTCGTCGATTCGCGAGGGGCCGCGGCGCGGCGCAGACGGTCGAAGGATCTGGCCGGGAACCTCCCGCTGGTAGGGTTTGCTCGTCCACGAACGGGGTGATCCTCTCAAGGCAACGAATGGTTCGGCCCAGCATTCTTTCGAAAGAAGCGAGCCGCCACGCCGAGGAGCGAGATGATCTCACCAATTTTGCGAAGCGAGACCCAGGGATGGTTTGCGGCGCGCGCCTCGGCGGCTTGGCGTCGCAACGTGGCCAGTGCGGTCCAGTCAAGGGACCAGGCTTGTGAGATGGCTTGTTCCTGGATCTGGCGCGTCAGCACGTCGAGGCGATCGATCAAGGCTTCGTCGATGGGGCATTCGGCCGTTCGATAGGGATGGTCTTCGGCCACGGCAAGATTGGCGGAGCGGCCGCGGCCCTTGAAAAAATCGGAGAGCTTCGAACCCCAAGCCTTGCGTTCGTGGTGGGCTCGTTCGTTGTTGGAATTTGCCGGCTGCTTCAGAACCTCGGTCGAGTCCGGATCGATCCAGGCCCCGATCCGGACGATCACCACCGTGATGTTATCCAGTCCGCCGCGCAGGTTGGCGAGATTGACCAGGTAGCGGCAGGCGTCTCGCGGATGGAAGTTGCCCGCGAACGCACCGATCTCGTGGTCTTCGACCGGACCGGAGAGACCGTCGGAGCAGAGGAGATAGACATCACCGAGCTCGACGGCGAGGGGTCCTTCGACATCGACTTCGATGTCGACCTCCGGCCCCAAGCTTCGGGTGATAACGTTCTTGGGGACGGACAGGTTGGCTTGTTCCGAGGTCAAGTGATTGCGACGCACGAGCTCCCAGACCAAGCTGTGATCGAACGAGAGCTGGTCGATGCGATGGTGACGGATGCGATAGACCCGAGAATCACCGACGTGCGCAATCAGTGCGCCCTCTGGCAGCAAGAGCAGCGCCGAGCAGGTCGTGCCCATCCCCTGGAAATCGCGATTGGCCGATGCTCGACTATGGATGAGCGAGCTCACCTCGCGAAACGATTTGGCGATCGCTTCCGACGGCGTGCCCGTCCGGGCCTTCATATACGTATGCGGAATCAAGTCGCACGCCATCTTGCTGGCGAGCTCCCCGACCGCGTGAGCCCCCATCCCGTCGGCGACGAGGAAGACGTGACCGCGCTGCCGCCAAGCCTCGGCATGGGAGGCACGGACGGACGTGTAGCTGTCTTGATTGTTCGAACGACGCAAGCCCGTGTCGGTCGCGGCGGCGTCGATGATGGTGTCTTCCCAGTTCACAGCCTAACCTTGTTCTCGATGTCATGAGTCAGCGACATCGCAATCGCCCGGTGGTGGGGTCCGCGTGCGCACGCTGAAAAGTCCTCACGATTTTATCAACTCGGCTCCGGAATCAGCAGATCCTCAGCAGCCTTCAAATGTCACCTCTTCGGAGATCATTCTCATCCCGGCTTAACGGATACGACCCATGCTAGAGCGGCTCACTCATGAGTTGCGCACAGCGCGACTGAGACGTCCATCATACTCGCCCGAAGCGTCAGCGAGGATTCCGGCGAGCGTCCCCTCGCTGACGCTTCGGGCTAGTATGGCCCCGTGAGCCACCCGAGCTTGGACCGCTCTAGGCACATGGCACCAAAGAATTGTATCGTCCGCCCGCATGCAAAAGAGAGCATTGACTCCGGATAGTTCCATTTATCTTCAGGATCGTGAACCAATACGTTCGGAAACTTGCACCAAGCCGAATCGGCGCCGAGTGGATTGGATGACGCCTCTTGCCGGAGCACGCATGCTTTCGATGGGCACGGGAATCTCCGTCGCGGTGGCCCCGACAAACTCGGGCTGGCCACGCGGATCGACTTACCACCTAATATTACTTGTCCGAGTGATTCACTTGTGACCGGACAACGACCACGACCACACTCGATTCGAGACCCCACTCGCACACGATGACGAATTCCAACGCTCTCAACGATTTTCGATTTTCCAAGAAAACCCTGACCAATGGTCTCGACGTGGTCGTCCGCCACCAGCCGGGCCTTCCG
Organism: uncultured Planctomycetota bacterium; assembly: GCA_963779785.1. GTDB lineage: Bacteria > Planctomycetota > Planctomycetia > Isosphaerales > Isosphaeraceae > CAVRFS01. The sequence goes on along the minus strand of CAWAAW010000015.1, from coordinate 51,450 downwards.
CTTGTGGCGATAAACCTTTGGTATCATGTGGGTTCCAAGAATGAAGAACGGAATCAGCGTGGCTTCACCCACCTTTTCGAACACCTCATGTTCGAAGGCTCCCAGCATTACCCCGGTGATTTTTTCAAACATCTCCAGCCGTTGGGAGCAAACATCAATGGCTCGACGTCATCGGACCGGACCAATTACTTCGTCGATCTTCCCACGGCTCATGCCGAGCGGGCGATCGCGATGGAATCCGATCGGATGGCCAACTTGCTGGTCGCACTCGACGACAAGAAGTTGCGGATTCAGAAAGACGTCGTCAAGAACGAGTACCGCCAGAATTATGCAAACCGGCCCTATGGCATGGTCTGGCCTTTGCTCGCCGAGGCTCTCTATCCTCCCCAGCATCCTTACAGTTGGATGACGATCGGCGTGATGGAGGACATCGAGTCGGCGACGATGGAGGATGTCTCGGCGTTTTTCCGACGCTTCTACGTCCCGAACAACGCCAGCCTGGCGATCGTCGGCGATCTGGACGAAGACCAAGCCTTTTCCCTGGCGGAACGTTATTTCGAGCCGATTCCCGGTGGGACCAAGGCGTTGCGGCCCTGGGCCTTTGATCCTGGGCTCAAGGAAAGCTCCGAGCTGATCCTCCATGATCGCGTGGAGCTCGATCGGCTCTATCTCGTCTGGCCGACGGTCCCCCACTTTCACGACGATGATGCGCCCTTGCTCCTGCTGGGCGACATCCTGGCTCGCGGGCGGTCGAGCCGTCTTTACCGCAAGCTGGTGATCGAGGAACAGATCGCCCAGGACGTGACGGCCTATCAATCGGGACGGGAGCTGGCCGGATCGTTTGGAATCATCGTGACGCTCCGGCCGTGGCGTTCGATCAACCAGGCCAAGGACCTGGTCGAGTCCGAGCTGAACGCCATCGCGGCATCGGGCCCGGAGGCTGACGAGCTGCGTCGCGTCCAGAATCAGCGGGTGGCGAGCTTCTTTTTCGCGCTCGAGCATATCGGAGGCTTCGGAGGCGTGGCGGACCGTCTCAACGCCTATAACGTCTACCGAGGAGATCCGTCCCTGATCACGACCGATGTCCAGCGGTTTCGAGGCGTCTTGCCCGGAGAGATTCTCGGCGTCGCCAAGCGTTATCTCGACGGAGTCCCACGGAGTCAGCTTATCGGTCTTCGGCCGCCAGAAAACCAGTGTGGGCGCACCGCTCGACCGCGGCATCGTCCCTTCCAGCTCGACGACGATCGGCTACCGTCCGCCGTTGCCGCGGATCATGACCTTGCCGTGTGGCGTATCACTCTGGGTATTTCCGCGAAGTGACTTGCCCACCGTGGCGGGGTCGATCGTCATTCCGGGCGGAGCCTCGCTTCAACCACCGGCCCGGGCCGGACTGGCCCAGTTGATGGTCTCCATGCTCGACGAGGGCACCACGCTCGCGAACGGCGGAAGAGATCGCCCTGGCCGCTGAGTCGATGGGCGCGACGATCGCGGCAAGTTGTGGATGGGATGGGGCGTACGTGTCGTTCAAGTGCTTGCGAGACGATCTGCAAGCCAGCCTTGACCTGGCCGTCGATATCCTCTTGAACCCGACTTTTCCGGAGGCGGAATGGCAGCGCGTTCACGGCCAGACGCTCGCGAGCCCTTCAAGCCGAGCGCGACAGTGCGGAGGCCCGCGGATACCGGGCCTTCCTGAAGGCACTCTACGGCGACGGCCATCCTTATCGATTTCCTCTGGGTGGAACCGAGGCGAGTGTCGGCGGTCTCACCCGAGCCGACCTGGCCGACTTTCACGCCAGGTTCCTGCTCCCGACCCGGCCCGTGGTCGTTGTGGCCGGCGACGTTGACCCCGACTCCCTGGCGACCGAGCTCGATCGCCGACTGTCGTCATTGTCGGGTCCGAACATCGCCTTGCCCGTGCTCGAATCGGCCTGAGCAGCCCTCTCATCCTCGGATCCTCCTCCTCGACAGGCCGGGGGCCGCGCAGGCGGTCGTTCGGGTGGGCCATCTCGGCCTGCCTCGAAATTCCTCGGTTTACGATCAGATCCTGCTCCTCAACCAGATTCTGGGAGGTCAATTCACCTCGCGACTCAATACCAAGCTACGGGAGGAACGCGGCTTTACCTACGGCGTTCGGAGCCACTTCGATTGCCGGCGGAGTGCCGGCCCGTTTTCGATCGGCGCGTCGTTCCAGAGCGATCGGGTCGCCGAGGCACTCGACGACATTCACGATGAAGTGGCGGCCCTGGTGGGCGGTCGCCCCCCCAGTCAGGCCGAGCTGGACAACGCCCGCCGCTCGCTCATCGAGGGACAAACCCGTCAGTTCGAAACGCCGGCGGCTCTGGTGAACCGATACGCCAGCCTCGTCATCCACGACTTGCCAGTCGACCACGAGGCTGGGTTCGCCGAGCGAATGGCGGGCGTCGAGCTTCATTCCCTGATCGAAGCCACCCATCGACAGATTCACCCGGACGCGCTGGTCGCCGTCGTCGTCGCCGACTCCACCCAGGTCATCGAGAACCTCAAGCGACTGGAATGGGCCGAGCTCGATCTCATCAAGGACGAAGGATGATAAAGACCCTTCGTGTCCGGTTCAGTCCGTTCATCTCTGATCCTTGAAAATTGCGGAGGCCCGCTGGCGTGGGCCGTGACGGACGTCTATATGAATCGTAATGAATTCGGTCTCGCGAGATCGGCGCCCTTCAACCTCGTCTCCCACATTAGTGAGTGTCTGCCATGAGCAGGAGCTTGCCGGGAATCGCCTTGGGTCGGAGATTCCAAGAGCGATGGTCTCAGTTTTGGCGTGGCGAGTACGAGACCAACAACGCTCCGCTCAGTCCCTTCTTGGGGGATGAGCGTTCTATTCCACTGTTTTCTGCTCTTGCTCCTGGCACTCCTCATCCAGATCCGGCAGATCACGCAGCGTCCCGATCGGATCGATCCAATCGCCCGCGATCGATACCCAGCTCGGTGATCTCACGTCACTGACCGACGGCCAATCGGTCAGGCGATCCATTTACCAAGGAAGACACTCTGGATCCTCCTTCGCTCGGGCTTGACCCGGGTGAGTCGGCGCTCCAGCTCGTCGGACAGCCTGAGATTGCGTCGCTGAATCGATTCGCGCCCGCGCTGGCGGGTCCATTACCTCTGAGTGATAGCGTCAACAAGGCTTCGATCGGAGCCACGATTCGCTTGCCGGAGCTGGCGTCCAGCGTCTCCGCTCCCTTCTGCGGGTCGGCAAGGGCTGACCCGCGCCCGACTGGTGAGACGTGAAGGAGGGACGGCGCGCTCCGAGAAGTCGGTGGAAGACGGCGTCGCCTGGATCGTGCGACACCAGCGAGAAGACGGGTCCTGGAGCCTGAACTTCCAGGAGCAGTGCCAGCAGAGTGCGCCTTGCCCACCTATGCCGGCGACCCAGTCGGATACCGCCGCGACCGGCCTGGCACTCCTACCACTCTTCGGTTCCGGCTACATTCATACGGTCAAGAGCAAGTACCAAGATTCCGTGCGACGAGGGCTCGAGTGGCTGGTTGAACACCAGGAACCCGACGGCGATTTGTTCATCGGTCCCGGGGGACAGGGTTTTATGTACAGCCACGGGATCGGCACAATGGCGATCTGTGAGGCCTACGGTTTATCCCAAGACCCCAGGCTGAAGCAACCGGCCCGGCGTGCGATTCAGTTCATCGTCAATGCGCAGGACCCAGTAGGCGGCGGCTGGCGGTATCAGCCCGGCCAGCTTGGCGATACGTCCGTCTTCGGCTGGCAATTGTTCGGCCTACGAAGCGGCTATCTCGCGGGGATCAAGCCGCCTCAAAAAGTGCTGAAGGCTGCCTCGCGTTATCTGGATCAAGTCGCGGCCGATCAACAACGCGTGACCTACGCCTATCAACCCGGCCGGGGCGCCACCAATGTGATGACCGCCGAGGCTTTAGTCACCCGGCAATTACTCGGTTGGCCCCGTGATTTTCCCGCATTGGTCAAGGGGGCGTCCCTGGTCGCGTCCGACCTCCGAAACACGGAGGAGCGGAATATCTATTATTGGTACTATGCGACCCAGCTCCTGCACAACATGAAGAACAAAGACTGGGAGGAATGGAACCTCAAGGTCCGCGAAGGATTGATCAACACCCAGATGACCGGGCAGGGCTGTGCCCAAGGAAGCTGGGACCCCGTCTTCCCCGAGGTCGACCGTTGGGGACGATCGGGCGGTCGACTCTTTCAAACTTCGCTTTCCATACTGACGCTGGAAGTCTACTACCGGTATCTGCCACTCTATCGCGACTACGACGATCAGAACAAAAAAGGCAAGGACAAAGACGACGACACGGCCCCGGCAATGAAAGCCGACGATCCGGCCAAGTAGTCTGTCATCACCACTGAGATCGCGAATCTTTCACCACAGAGAACACTGAGATCGCAGAATACAAAACGAGAAAGTCAGAAAACAATCTGAAACCGAAACTCGACGTGATACGTAGTACGAGTTTCAAATCCTTTCGAATTGCGAATTCGATCCTTCTCTCTCTGAGTTCTCTGTGCTCTCGGTGGTGGAAATCTTCTTATCTGACAGCAGGGTTGAACTGCCTGTAGGGAATCGATTTGTAGAGGACGAACTGAGAGAGTCTCACGCCTCTGGGATTGATTTGCAGGGGCATGAGGTAGGCGTAATCGCCTTTACGGACATAGTTGATCGACCCGCGGGTCACCTGGCTGACGGTGAACTGGACCGCATCGCCCGGGATGACCTCGGCGAAGTTGCCGCCGGGCAGGCCCACGCGGAGCGGAACGCGGTTCACGGCGTTGCCGACGACATGGAGCCGATTGGGTATTCCGTGTGATTCCCGGGCTGACGGGATAGGCCCAGCCGTAGAGTTGCAGCTGCCCGCCGTAGTCCCAAGCGTTCATGAGCCGATTGAACCCGGGATCAAGCGTGGTCACGACGGAGTTGTTGGGCAATAGCCTGTTATAAGTTGGGGCGACCAGCGTACGATCGGAACCTTCGAAAACGTCGATGTGGGAGGTCTGAAGAATGTTCGAGCCGAGGTCAGGCCCGACAGCCTCGATCCAGGAGTTAGCAGTCAAGTCGTCCACGCTGCTGGGCCAGCGGACCAAGAATTCCCCGATGTCCTCGATGGAGATCGGATACTGTTGGCCCGAATGATTCTGGATCACGATCCAACGCGTCGTTGCGTTGATGATCTCTCCCCACGCACCTTGCGGAGGGAGCTGAGGAAGGCCGCGCGGCTGACCGACGATCTGCTGAAAGGCCAAATCGGGATCTTGAGCTAACGAGGGCATCCCCAGGACGAGGGCACAGGGAAGGAACAACAACAGGAATCGGAGCCTGGATCGGCTTGATATCCTCATTACCCTACCTCCGGCAAGTGCGATCACTCGTCTAGCGATTGAAGGATCGACCGCGACAGTGCGACCGTCGCAACCCTCATCGAGGTCAGGTCAAACGTCGAGAACCGAACAACGCCACTGCCGCACATTAATGAAATCGGCGAACGACCGGATGGATTCGAGGGATTGCGCGAGACTTAACCTCACTCATCTCAACATACCCGGCCAGGCTGGTGTGAGACAATGTCTTCTTCTTCGGTTTCCGGGAATTCCACCATGATCGACTCGATCCGACCTGACCTCACCTGACCTGATCCGGCAGGCGATGATCGCCGGTCGGCCGGGCGGTTGCGATCAACTCAACCCAACCGCTCTTGAATTGCGATCAAAGTCCCACTGGCCAGCGTAGGATTCTTGCTGTTCCGCGCCTTTGCCATTTGCCGATAATTTCTGATTTCCGTAAACTATGCTGGACGACATGTGTCCAATTCATCTTCGGGCTGCACCGAATCTCTTCCTGATCAAGGTCGACCGCGACTATGAGCGAAATCGATCGGCGACCCGCCGAAGACACACTCGCGTGGACCCGCGACGGCGGCAGGCTGTCGTTGGCCGACCTGACCGGCGTGACTCTCGGCGATTTCCAGATCGAGAAACTGCTGGGTCGAGGCGGGATGGGCGAGGTCTACCTGGCCACCCAACTCAGTCTCAATCGCCCGATCGCCTTGAAAGTTCTCCGACCCGATCTCGTCACCAACCAGACCTACTTGAGCCGGTTCAGGACCGAAGCAACCGCCGTCGCCAAGCTCAATCATGCCAACATCGTCCATGTATACACGGTGGGCTGCATTGATCAGATCCACTTCATCGCGATGGAGTATGTGCAAGGGACGAATCTGCGTGACTACATCCTGAAGAAGGGTGCACTCGATCTGCCGCTGGCGCTGTCCGATCATGCGGCAGACCGGCGCAGGCGATCGGGGCGGCCGGCGAGGTTGGGCTGATCCACCGCGACGTCAAGCCCGAGAACATCTTGGTGACACGCAAGGGGAAGGTGAAAGTCGCCGACTTTGGCCTCTGCCGCGACCAAGAAAGCGGGAACGCCCACGTGACCCAGTCGGGCATCACCATGGGAACACCGCTCTACATCAGTCCCGAGCAGGCACAAGGTCACGCGATCGATCATCGCAGCGACCTTTACTCGCTGGGTGTGACGTTCTACCACATGCTGGCCGGGGTCCCGCCGTTCCGCGCGGACACCGCGCTGGCACTGGCGCTCAAGCACGTGCGAGAAGCACCTCGGAGCATGCTGGTGCATCGCCCCGACCTCCCGGTGGAAATCGATCGGCTGGTCCTCAAACTGATGGAGAAAAACCCGGACGATCGTTATCAATCGGCCGCTCTGATGCTGGCCGATCTGGCGAAGATTCGTGAGATCCGTCTCGACTGGGATCGACGGCGCTCGTGCCGGACACGCACCCAGACTCGCCGTCGCGGGCCGAGGATTCGTACGCGACTCCTTCGCACCGTCGAATCGAATTCGAGACCGGCGCTTGTCCTCGTCGGCAATAGCGGGCGATTCCGATCAGTTGAAGAGCCGGTCGTCCCAAAACCGGCCTCAGTCCGCGCGTTTGAGCTGGCGGATCGTCATGTCGACGACCGCGGCTTGCTTGTTGGCCGGGGCGATCGCCGGTTGGACCGCTCGCTCACCGGACGCCCTGGCCGTACCGATCGATCCCGCCCAGACGCCTCCCGGTTTTATGGATCGAGCCGCACTGGTCATCGATCCCCAAGCAGGCAAGTCCCGAGGAGCAGATGCGCTACGCGCAGTTCCAGGCCCCGCCAGACGAATGGGTCGCTGCCTGGCTCGCGGTCCCCGGGTATTTCCGTCACTCGCCGGAGGCGATCTCGAAAGCCTACATCCAGCTCGCCCGGATCTGGTATCGTCGGATGGATCTGAACGCCTTGAGCGCTCTGAAATCGGAGCTGACTCAGTGGAACAATGCTCAGGGACGCGACAAGGAACTCGTCGCCGTCATCCAAATCGCCATCGACTCGAGGAAAGGTGATATCAAAGCGGTCGTCGATGGAATGAAGACTTTGACCAAGGACGATGTTCCCGACATGTACGATCCCGCGCTCGTGGAGATGTGCCTGGAAATCTCTTCGGACGCCATCGCCTCGCCGGTCTCCGGAAATCCGAGCATCGTGCGAGCAGAGCTCTCAAGTACCAGAAACAACTGGTGAATCAACTCTATCGAATTGAAGTGCGCTCCGAGCGTGCCAGAAACGAGCCGTGCCGAAACGCTGACCACAGGGATTCTCGCAGGAAGGCCAAGCCGCTCCAGGTCGAGCCTGAGGACTCGAAGATTGGGAAGGCAGCGGTCTCTGCCGGAGTCCGACAACAGCGGGCCGAGCCCGCGTATGAACCGCCCAGATCGGGTATCATGAAGAGAAGCACTGGCAGGGGGATGGCCCGCTTCGAGAACCAGCGGGTTGGGGAGTCGACGGGAATGGCATTCTTGAAACGAGCCAATGGCGAGACATCCGGTCAGATCATCGAGCTGAAGCCGGAGCGAATCATTATCGGCAGGTCTCCCGAATATTGCCACGTCGTGCTCGATCCCAACGGCGTTAGCCGCCGGCACGCCGAGATCTATCGCAAGGGAGAAGAGTTCTTCCTGGCCGATCTCAACTCCCGGAACCTGACCAAAGTCAATAACAACAAGGTCATTCCGGGATTCGACCACCGGCTGTCGCCGGGAGACCGCATCAATATCTGCGACGTCGAGTTCCTGTTCTACCCCCAGCTTCCCTCGGACGCTCCCTCCAAGGATGGCGGCGAGATCATGATCGTGTCGGAAGCCGAGGGGAGCGATTCCAATCAGCTCCATGTCCTCGACGCCTCGCGCTCGAGTGCGATGGCGAGTATGATCAGGCCCGAGGTCAAGCTCAAGGCCATCCTCGAAATCACCCGCAACCTCTCCACCGAGCTGAAGATCGATACGGTCGCACCCAAGATCCTCGACTCGCTGATGGAATTGTTCCCGCAGGCCGAACGCCTCTTCCTGGTGCTGGTCGACCCCGATACCAAACGGCTGATCCGCAAGGCATTCAAGTACCGCCCTGCCAAGAGGTCGATCTTTTCGACGGTCATTCCGGCCGATGAAGTGCCCATGAGCATCAGCCGATCGATCGTCAATCACGTCCTGGGACAGAAGAAAGCGGTCCTCAGCCAGGACGCCGGCGCCGACAAAAACCTGCCGACCAGCGCGTCGATCGCCGACCTGAAAATCCGATCGGTCATGTGCGTGCCCTTGGTCGCCCCCGATCGAGAAGCGCTGGGCATTACTCCAGCTCGATACCAGCGACCGCAAACAGTTCCATCAAGATGATCTCGACGTGCTGGCCGCCGTGGCCAGCCAGGCGGCCATCGCCATCCAAAACGCGGCGATGCACGAATCGCTCCTCGAGCGAGAACGGGTGAACCGGGATCTCAAACTGGCCGAGCAAGTTCAGAAGCGGTTCTTGCCGCAGTCGGTGCCGAACATACCGGGATTCGAGTTCTTCGCTCACTATGACCCGGCTTATGAGGTCGGCGGCGACTATTACGATTTTGTCCCGCTGCCCGGGAACCGGTTATCGGTCGCGGTGGGCGACGTCTCCGGCAAAGGGGTGGCGGCGGCCTTGATGATGGCCAAATTCTCGGGAGACACCCGCTACTGCATCCTCACCGAAAACTCGCCGGCGGCCGCCGCCAATGAGCTGAATACTCTGCTCTTCTCGGCGGGCATCGAGGAGAAGTTCATCACCCTCAGTCTCAGTGTCCTCGACATCGAAAAACGCACCTTGGCCATCACCTCGGCCGGCCATCTTCCGGTCATGATCCGCCGCGCCAACGGCACGGTCGATGAGATCGGCGAGGAGATCGCCGGATTTCCGCTGGGCATCGTCCCCGAAGCCGACTACAAGGAGACCGAGGGCAAAATCAACCCGGGAGACGTCGTGGCGGTGTTTTCCGACGGCGTCACCGACGCTCGAAATCTACGCGAAGAACTTGTACGACTCGCGCGATAAGCGGCGGTTGATCAAGAAGCTCGCCGAGACTCCGGGCGGCCCGGAAGCGGTGGGAAGGGCGCTGATCCAAGATATCCGCGAGTTTTCCTCCGGACATAACCAGGTCGATGACATCACCCTGATCTGTTTCGGTCCGCTCCCCCGGTAAGCCACGAGATCAAGCCTTCCATCCATGTCGATCAGAGTCGCCAATATCCGCCTGGAGCTGGGCGAGCCGGAAGAGAGCCTTCCCCAGAAGCTGGCGGCGCGGCTGGGCCTGGCCCCCGGCGCCATTGAACAATGGCGGATCCTCCGGAAGAGCCTGGACGCCCGCAGCCATGACGACGTCCATTTCGTCTATGCCGCGGCCGTCGACCTGGCCGAGGAGGACGCCCGGCGCATCGCGGCAACCGCCGCCGTTGACTTTCAGCCCTATGTTCCGGATCGCTTCGACTGGCCTGAACCGGGCTCGCGACCGCTCTGGCCATCGGCCGGTGATCGTCGGCTCCGGCCCGGCCGGCCTGATCGCGGGATATGCCCTGGCCCGGGATGGGTATCGCCCCTTGATCCTGGAGCGCGGTCGATCGGTCAAGGATCGGGTCGCCGACGTCCGACGATTCGACGAGCAGGGACCGCTCGACCCTGAGAGCAACTACCTCTTCGGCGAAGGGGGAGCGGGCACGTTCAGCGACGGCAAATTGACGTCGCGCAACACCGGGCCGGACGTGACGCGCGTCCTCGAAATCCTCGCCGAATGTCACGGCAAACCGTCGATCGTCTACGAGCAACGGCCGCATCTGGGGTCCAACCGACTGCCTCTGGTCGTGCGGACCTTGAGGCGCAAGTTTGAGCAACTGGGCGGCGAGATTCGGTTTTCGTGCCGGGTCGAGGACCTGGACATCGCGGACGGCCGGCTCCGCGGTCTCTCGACGTCATCGGGTTACATCGCCGCCGATCTGGCGATTCTCGCTATCGGCCACAGTGCCCGAGACACCTACGACATGCTGCTGCGCCGGGGCGTGCCGATCCAGGCCAAGCCGTTTCAGCTCGGCGTGCGGATCGAGCAACCCCAGGAGGCGATCGATCGCGCGCGATACGGCCGAGCGCGGGCCACCCGGCCCTCGGGGCCGCGGACTACAATGCCTCGGTGCGCGCCGGGAGTCGCGACCTGTTCACCTTCTGCATGTGCGCCGGCGGCTACGTCATGCCTTGCGTCAGCGAGCCCGGGCACTTCTGCACCAACGGCATGAGCGAAAGTCGTCACGATTCTCCGTTCGCCAACAGCGGCCTGGTCGTCACGATCGATCCGGCCGAGACGGGCAGCGACCATCCGCTGGCGGGTATCCACTACCAGCAGCGCGTCGAGCGGCTTGCGCTATCTGGCGGGCGGGGAGTCGTACGAGGCACCCTTCAGTGGGCCCATGATTTTCTGAAGGGACGACCAAGTCGAGGGACGATCCCGACAAGTTGTCGACGAGGGGCGACGCACGACCGATCTCCGCGCGCTTTCTGCCCGACGCGGTCTGTCGAAGCCCTGATGACCGGGCTGCCCGAGTCGATCGGCGGTTCGGCGGCCGATTCCTGCGTGATGCGACCTTGACCGGCCCCGAATCGCGCGGCAGCTCCCCCGTCCGCATCGTCCGCGACCCGGAGACCCGACAGAGCCCCGGAATGGCTGGACTCTATCCCTGCGGAGAAGGAGCCGGCTATGCCGGTGGCATCATCAGCGCCGGCTGTCGACGGCCTGCGCACGCGCGATGATCGTCGCCACGTATGCAACTCCTTCAGTGATGTGGGCCCGAGGACGTTCTGGGGTCCGAATACTCCAATTGGCTTCCGCGGTTCCCTTCCAGCGAACGGCCGATCGTAAGAATGATGGGACCGGAGCTGAGGACCGCCGATTACTGTTCTCTTCCAAACAGACGGTCGGGTTAACCTTCCGGGGCCAGCGCTGGATCGCTTCCACGACGGCTCGCCCCATCTGACCACATATTCAACCTATCAGAAACGGAATGCCCATGAAGCTTCCGCGAGCTCTGATCCGGATCGCCGGTCTGAGCTGTATTCGCTTGTTGATGATCCTGCCGGTCGCGATGCGCGCCCAGCACCAGACACTTGCGCGGAGCGAGCAAGCGAAAGGCCAGGAGAATTCCGAGTCCAAGGAGAAGAAGGACGAGCCGAAGAAAAAGCCTGCAGGCCTTCCGCTCAAGCCGGACCGGACGGTCGAGTTCACGACGGAAGAGGGGACGTGGGTCTCGCTCGACGTCTCACCGGACGGCAAGACGATCCTCTTCGAGCTGCTGGGAGACCTGTATACCATCCCGATCGCCGGAGGCGAGGCCAAGGCGATCACCACGGGCCTGGCGTTCGACAGCCAGCCGAGCTATTCGCCCGACGGCAAGATGATTGCGTTCGTCAGCGACCGAGAAGGTGCCGAGAACCTGTGGGTTGCCAATGCCGACGGTTCCGATCCGAGGCCGCTGACCAAGGACAAGCAGAGCCTGTTCGCCTCGCCGTCTTGGACGCCCGAGGGCGATTATGTGCTCGCTTCACGCCAGCCGCAGCTCCCCTGGGGGGCCTTCGAGCTCTTGATGTACCACGTCCGCGGCGGCTCCGGCGTCCCGGTCACCAAGAGCAAGCCGAAGCCTGACGCCAAGCCCGACGAGTGGGTACACGCCATCGGCGCCGTCGCCTCGAAGGACGGCAAGCACCTCTATTACACCAAGCGCACCAAGATGTTCAACGCTTATAACAACTTGAGGTTTCCTCTTTCACAGGTCGCGCGTCGCGACCGGGTGACCGGCGATGAGGACACGGTCACCGAGGCCCGCGGCAGCGCCTTCCGCCCGGTCCTCTCGCCCGACGGGACCAAGCTCGTCTACGGTACGCGCGTCGACAATGAGACCGGCCTGCGGATACGCGACCTGGCCAGCGGCGAGGAGCGCTGGCTGAAGCTGCCGGTCCAGCGCGACGAGCAGGAGTCGCGGTTCACCCGCGACCTGATCCCCGGCTATGCATTCACACCCGATGGGAAGTCCGTCTTGGCAGCCTATGGCGGCCGGATCCATCGGCTGGACGTTGCGACCGGCGAGGACCGGGTGATCCCGTTCTCGGCGAAGGTCTCGCAACCCGTCGGCTCCCGGCTGAATTTCCCGATCAGGGTGGACGACGGCCCGGTGCGGGCGCGGTTGATCCAGGCCCCAGCGCCATCGCCCGGATGGCAAGCACCTGGCGTTCTCGGCCCTGACTCAGCTCCACATCATGGACCTGCCCGAGGGAAAGCCACGGCAGATCTCGGCCCAGGGTGCGCGTGAGTTCCACCCGAGCTGGTCGCCCGATGGCAAGTGGCTGGCCTACGTGAGCTGGTCGCCGGAGGGTGGCCACATCTGGAAGCGGGCCGGTGACGGCGGCGGCCAGCCGATTCGCCTCACGCGGGCCGCCGCGTTCTATCGCGACCCGGTCTGGTCGCTCGACGGCAAGCGGATCGTGGCCCTTCGCGCCCTCGTCGCGAGCGGGTCGAGAACCCGGTGGATTTCGGACCCAGCGCCGGGCTCGACCTCGTCTGGGTGTCCGCCGACGGTGGCGACGCGACCACTCATCAGCCCGGCCCGAGGCGCCAGCCGGCCTCATTTCGCCGGCGATCCCGACCGAATCTACGTGACGACGCCCCAAGGGCTCGTCTCGATGCGATTCGACGGCACCGACCGGCGGACTCATCTCCAGGTCACGGGCAAGACCGCCTATCGCCCCTCCGAGCCGGAGCCCGCCGAGGAGATCTTGCTCCGCCCCGACGGCCGATGGGTCCTGGCACGTGTCGCCACTCAGCTCTACCTCCTGGCCATGCCCCGGTTCGGCGGCGAGGCGCCGAAGGTCTCCGTCCACGAGCCGTCCGTTCCCGATCAAGAAGCTCACCGATATCGGCGCCGACTACGCCGCATGGTCCGACGGCGGCAAGACGATCACCTGGGCCATTGGCTCCAGCCTGTTCCGCCTCCCGTTCGATTCCGTGGTCTTTCCGCCCCTCAAGACGGACGAGGAAGGTAAGGACGCGGACAAGGAGAAGGCCGAGGCGGAGGAGAAGGCGCGGAAGCCCAAGCCCGAAGAGATTGGCGTGGTTGTCGAGCGGCCGAGGCACCGGCCGCACGGCACGATCGTGCTCCGAGGGGCGCGCATCATCACGATGCGAGGCGATGAGGTAATCGCCAAGGGCGATGTCGTGGTGACCGACCACCGGATCGCGGCTGTTGGGCCCGAGGGCGCGGTCAAGGCTCCCGAGGGCGCCAAGATCCTGGACGTCTCCGGAACGACGATCGTGCCCGGCTTCGTCGATACCCACGCCCATTGGTCGGAGATCCGTCGCGGGGTGCTCGACATGCAGAACTGGAGCTTCTTCGCGAACCTCGCCTACGGCGTGACCACCGGCCGCGACCCGCAGACCAGCACGAACGACATGTTCGCCTACCAGGACCTGGTCGAGACCGGCGATCTGGTCGGTCCGCGGGCCTTCTCGACCGGACCGGGCGTCTTCTCCGACAACGATTTCCAATCCGCCGACGAGGTCGACGGAGTCGTAGCCCGCTACAAGAAATACTACCGTACGAACACCTTGAAATCGTACATGATCGGCAATCGCCGCCAGCGCCAGTGGATGATCGAGGCCTGCCGCAAGCACCAGGTGATGCCGACCACCGAGGGCGGGCTGGACCTGAAGCTAAACCTCACGCACGCCCTCGACGGCTTCAGCGGCAACGAGCACAGCCTGCCCGTCGTTCCCGCTATTCGATGACGTCGTCGAGCTGTTCGCGCGGACCGGGATCTCGTACACGCCGACGCTGCTGGTCGCCTACGGCGGGCCGTTCGGCGAGACCCACTTCTTCACGACGACCACGATCCACGACGACCCAAAGATCCGCCGATTCATCCCGCACGCGATCCTCGACGCCAAGGTGAGGCGCTCGGAATGGTTCCACAAGGACGAGCACGTCTTCCCGAGGATCGCCGCCTCGGCGGCCAAGATCGCGCGGGCTGGCGGCCACGTCTGCATCGGCAGCCACGGCGAGATGCAGGGCATCGGCTACCACTGGGAGATGTGGGCCCTGGCCAGCGGCGGCTGGAAGCCGATGGAAGTCCTCCGCGCCGCCACGCTCCACGGCGCCGAGGCGATCGGCTATGCCCAGGACCTCGGCAGCATCGAGACCGGCAAGCTCGCCGACCTGGTCGTGCTAGCCAACGACCCCCTTGCGGATATCCACAACACGAACTCCATCCGTTACGTGATGAAGAACGGCGAACTCTTCGAAGGCGATACCCTCGACCAGACCTGGCCGGACCGCAAGCCCTTGCCCCGGCTCTGGTGGTGGGAGGAAACGCCGTCGAAGTGAGGCCGAACCTTCGGCGATTGTCGCCGCGAATGGACCAAGAGAACGCCTGCCGCGCTTGGCGACTCTTATCTACCGATCGTTCGCGATGTTCTTGAGGGCCTCCTTCGCGATCGCCTTCAAACGAGCATCTCCTGTGAAAAGGCGCGGTTCCGCGTGATGAGATAGCTGTTAAGACGGCTCATCAATCGCGCTGAACTGATTGATACGCACGGGGGGACGATCAGGAAATTCAGCGACGATGGTGAGGGTTCCTCCCATTGCTTTGATCAACTTGCGCAACGTACTCAGATACATGTCAGTCCGGCGCTCGAGCTCGAGACGGCTGCTTGCTTGATGCCCAGCTTTTGGGCTAGCTCAACTTGTGAACGCTGGCGAGCCTCCCGAAGCTCCGCCAGGGACAGTTCCTCGGCGATCAACTCCGCGGTGCGCGCTTTGATCGCCTTTTGCCGCGCCTTGGGTAGCATCGCGAAACGGTCTCTTGCATTGATCGCCATGGGTCAACCCTCTTCTTCTCGCTTCAAATGTTCCAAATGTCGCTTGAATCGCTGGTCGGCAATTCGTATTTGCTCCACGTACCATTTCTTATTTCCACGCTTGTTACCCCCCACAAGCAAGATCGCATTTCGGACTTTCCGAAAAAAGTCCACTGAACTCAATTTTCGGCCCAACTTGTTGTAAAATCTGAGTTTATGATCATTTTTCTCTTGACTTCACGTGGACGTGGCTATATACTTAACCGGTCCCTGAATAAGGAGTTGCGCCTGCCATGATCCATATGTTCTACCCCCTACAAAATCGCCCCTCCTACCCCTTCCAGGGCATCATTCCCCCCTCCGGTCTACGGATCATCACCTCGGGTTGGCAGGAAGTCTTTCGACATATCCTCCTCGAAGTCATGCCCGTTGGCGTATTGGCCCAGCACTTCAGCCGCGAATTGGGCGCCCCCACCAAAGAGCTGTACTCCATGCCCGGCTTGGTCTTCCTGGCCGATTTCTTCGGCTGGACCGCCCATGAGGCCGCCGAGGCTTACATCTTCCGCATCGACGTCCAATACGCCCTCAACTTCCAGCCCGGCGTCACCGTCTCTTCTCGCACCGTCGAACGCTACCAGAAGACTCTTTCGCGACAACGAACTGGCCATCCTGATCTTCCACGACGTGACCACCCGGTTGGCCGACTCGCTCGAACTCACATCTCCCACCAACAGCTCCACTCGACCCACGTCTTCTCTCACATGGCCAGCTTCGGTCGCATCAAGCTGATGGCCCTGGCGATCAAGCGGTTCTTCACCCAGGTCAAGCGTCATGCCCCCGAGTCGTACGTCGCGCTGCCCGAAGTGTTCCGCCTCCGCTATCAACCGGCCCAGTCGCACTGTTCGCCGCGGCCAAGGATGCCGAAGCGCGACAACGCTCGCGGCAGCAGGTAGCCGAAGATTTGCAGTGGATCATCGAATACTTCGCCAAGTGTGCCGACTCACGTCCGCTCCAGCTACAAGGCCATGGTCACGATTTTCAACCAACAGTGCGAACTGAGCGAAGGCAAGGTCGTCCTCAAGGCCAAGACCCGCGGCCACCGCGTGCTTGGATCAAAGGCAAAAAGGATGCACCAAGGATCGAAGTGATATTGGATCCTGAGTTCCTTTATGTTGGAAAACGCCGAGGATTTGACCGTGTCGACCCGCGGCCGGCCTAAGTTCGGACCAAACCGCCCCAATAATTCGATGTAGGCCCAGATCTCGTCCTGAAGCCCTTGCTCAAGAACCTCAAACCAGTCATTGAACTCAACGTCAAAAAGAACAACCCATTCCATAGGAATTGTCTCCCTCGCGCTTCTCCGGGGACTATATTACATCGTTGTAATATTGTCAAGGGGCACCAGTAGGCGGTCAAGGAAAAGATGGCTTTTGACCCAGGAAGCACAACAACGGTTGGCGACTGATAGCATTCGTGGCCGCGATGACTGGAAGAACAACACCCGAGAACTCCTTCTGGCCCACGAAGGTGTTCGGAAACATATCGGTTGGGTCAAGAAGCAGAAATGAGTCAGGCCGCGCCTGGACCAGCCGCGCCGCTCACGCCTGCGTCTTCGAGCGCTTTTTGATAATCCCTTGGATGATTCAGATTTCGGAAGCGTTCGAAGATCCGGGTCGACGGTCCTCAGCTCGGCGTCGTTGACGATCCGGCTCTTGACGGCTTCGACCAGGAACACGGGCCTGAGACGATCCTCGCGGAGCAGCCCGTCGATCACGGGCAGGATGACGCGAAAGCGATAGATCGCGGCTAACGGGTGGTAATACCCGTCGGTGAAGGGGATGGCCAGATCGTACCCGTCGATCAGCTCGACCAGCCGGGTGATCGGGGAGGTTTGGGAACTTGCCCGGCACGTGATCTCACGCTCCTGGGATTTCGGGAGTCGCAGATCTGTGGTAGGGTTGAGCGTGTGGATGCAGGAGACCGAGGCCAGGGACGGTGAGAACGATGGCGAATCGCCCCCCGATTCCTTCGGATTTGCAAAGGTCGGTGTTGATTGAAGCAGGCCATCGGTGTGCCTTACCGACTTGCCGGCAGGTTCCCGTGGTGATTGCCCACATCGTCGCCTGGTCAAAATGCAAGGTACACGAATTTGAGAACCTCATCGCACTGTGCCCCACCTGCCATGCCCGGTTTGACAAGGGAGAGATCGACCGAAAATCGATGCTAGCGTATAAGCAAAACCTCGCGAATCTAAACCTCAGGTACGGCGATTTGGAACGAAGGGTTGTTGAGCTTTTCGCTCGCAATCCGGACAGGGACGACATATGGGTTCTGGATAACATGGAAATCTTACTCATGTATCTCTTGGAAGACGGGATCATCCGACCCACGGGATTAGTGGAAGAGATCAAGGAGAAATCGCTGTCAAAGAAGCAATACCAGCTCACAGAGAAGGGCCGAGACTCTATTAGCCGGTGGTTCCTCCCCGGACTTGCTGATGTGTGAAAGAAACGATCATGGGAGAATGAAATGGCCAGCGACCAAGAGTTCGTGGTTTACAACGGGACGACCGTGATTGCCGGTTGGCCTGAGCAGATCGAGGCGGCTCAGCAAGTAACCACCGTCTCGATCGGGGACAAGGAGGTCGGCCGGGTTCGCTTCGGCGACGAACGGGACGATTGGGGGGCCGACAAGAGGCCTTGCCGCGATTGTGGAGTGATCAAGGGGCAGTATCATGTTCTTGGCTGCGATGTCGAGAGATGCCCTGTCTGCGGTGGCCAGTTGATTACTTGTGATTGTCGGTTCACTGAGGATGCTCAAGACGACGGGCTAGAAGGCTCGCAGAACGACGGATCATGAACCTTTCGGGCTGAAGACCGACGACGCGTTGGATTGGAACGGCGAGATGTCCCATTGCGGACTGATACCTTCTTGACCGCTCCGACCTTCCGCTGGAGGTGATCCATGAATGAGTCGCTTTCGCTCCGCGACGCGACGGTTCAAGACATTCAGCTTGAGTTGCTTCGGAGAACCCAATTTAACGCGCTTGACGGCGAGCGTGTTTTCGCCAGTTTGCTTCGCCACCGCGACTTGTGGCTGGCAGTGCTCTTAGGACCGACCCGGCCTCGCAAACTACATGAAACCGGGCCGTTTGCTGACTTCGGGGCTGATCAAGTTCCGGGACCTGTCCGACAATTTCTGGAACGCCGACACGCTTTTCATCTTGACCGAGACCCATCTTCAAGCCCGCGAACTTGCCCGGATCGCCGAGAAAGACGACTGGGGCGGTGAAGTTTACGTCTATGAAAACCAAGAGGAGATCGACCAAATGCTGGGCACCGGCCGCGACGAGTACGGGCTTTTGAGAGTGTGGTGGGACTGACGACATATTCAATTACTCGTCGCATCAGCCTGAATATGAGCCAGGGGTCCATCAGATGCAGACCAATTTTGCATCAGCCCGGCCTCGGCATCCCGGAATCACGAAAGTCAATCAGGGCTTCTTCATAATCCCCTGGATGATTCAGATTTCGAAGCGTTCGCAGATCCGGGTCGACGGTCCTCAGCTCGGCGTCGTTGATGATCCGGCTTTTGACGGCCTCGACCAGGAACACGGGCCTGAGACGATCCTCGCGGAGCAGCCCGTCGATCACGGGCAGGACGACGCGAAAGCGATACATTGCGGCTAACGGGTGGTAATATCCGTCGGTGAACGGGATGGCCAGATCGTACCCGTCGATCAGCTCGACCAGCCGGGTGATCCAGCGTGGCTCGAGAAACGGGACATCGGTGGCCGTGGCAAAAGCGAGCTCGACGGTGTCGGGAACGGCGGAGAAACCCGCGGCCAGTCCTTGCAAGGGCCCGCGTCCGGCGATCAGGTCACGTACGATCGCAATGTCCCCCGGCAGTTCCGGAATCTCTTGATCCGGAGCCGCGACCACCACGATCGGTCGCGCCACCGTGCCGGCAAGCCGGACCACGCGTTGGAGCATTAGCTCATCGCCGAACGGGAGCCAGGCTTTCGAACGCCCCATCCGACGACTCTCACCGCCGCAGAGAACAACTGCCGCCACACTCACACTCATGGCCCTTGTTCTTGCTCTCGCACCATGAAGGCTTCGGCGCTTCCTCCGTGTTCGGTGGCCGAACCGCACGTGTTTGCCGCCGCGACTCTTGATAGCGGCATTCTACGGCCCCGCTCGCGCGATGGCCACTTCGGGGCGACCAGCGATGCACTTTCTCTTGTTTTCTTCAACAGCTCAGCGTTTCCCTGTCGACTGGCGGACCGTATGATTTGTGAATTGAGCGACTTGTTGACGGCTCAGTTCTCTGGGATCAAAACTCGGGAAAGGATCGTCATGCGTTCGTTTCGCGTTTCGATCGCCGGATTGATGGGCGCCGTGTTGATCGCGGCGCTCTGCGTGGCCGCTTTGCGATCCGCCTCGGAGACCTGGGCCGGCGTGACGCTGCTGGCGACCTGCGGAGTGCTCGGCCTCGCGGCCATCGGAGTCGTCAATCGTGAAGTGACCGAGCGAGCGTGGTGGCTCGGCTTCGCCCTGTTCGGCTGGGGTTACCTGGCCCTGGCGTTCTGGTCCCCATTCATCGCGACCAGGCTGCCAACGTTGACCCTGCTCGAAGACGTTTTCAACAAGGCCGGCGTAACCGTCGCCGACTTCGGGTTTCGAGATCTGTCGTTTACGCCGATCGCCCATTGCTTCTGGGCCTTACTGACAGCCATCCTCGGGGGCATGTTGGCCACTATTCTCTTCGCCATCCCGTTAACTCATTCTGAGAGACCCGCGGCCGAGACGCAAGAATCCGGCCATCCACCTCGAAAATGGTGGCGACGGCCGGCAGTCATCGGTGAATCGGGCATCGCGCTGACGGGTACAGTCGCCGTGGTTACCTCGGGATTGGCCCCAGCGCTCTGGGCCGGCCTGACGTTTCTTTTGACCTGTGTGCTGCTTGGCTTCGCGATTCTCGGCCCCTGATGGTCCGAGGTCGTTCCCGAGAGATTTGGCTGGGAGCGTCCCTGTTTGGCTGGGGCTATTTGATCCTGGCCTTCGGCCTGCATCCGTTTCAGGCGACCTGTCCGTATCTCGTGACCGGCCAGTTCCTGAGCGCTATCCGCCCGTGGTTTCCGCCCTCTGTGAGCGGTCTTCCCGCCACTGAAGACAGAGCCGATCCGGCAAACATCCGTATACTGAAGATGCTGGAGCAGCCGATCCCGATGCGGTTCCCGAAAGAGACTTCATTGGAAGACGTCCTCAAGTACATCAAGAAGGCGACAACAGGTGCTGATGGGAAGGGTATTCCCATTTATATCGACCCGATCGGCCTCCAGGAGTGTGAGAAGAGCCTGACTTCGGCAATCACGATCGACGTCGAAGGCGTTCCGCTGAGGACGACTTTGCATTTATGCCTGAAACAACTCGGGCTCACTTACGAGGTTAAAGACGGCTATCTCATGATAACGTCCGATTTTTCTGGCGATGTCTTGCTAGTCTCGGAAGACCCTTTCCTGATCGTCGGCCACTGCTTGCTGGCGCTGCTTGCGGCCGTGTTCGGAGGTGTGGCGGCCCCGCTCATCGCCGGACGGAGAGCAGCGCACGTAGATCCGACTGAACGGCAGCGAGTACACCGATCGACTCAAGAAGAATTTAGTATCGTACGGAGAAACTCAGAGGATAGGATTTAGAGCGTAGGTGTCTCCTGATCGAGCTCGAATAAGCCTGGGGACGGGATTATGGTGCAGATCTTATTGGCGGTGGCAGTGTTGTCGTTCGCTGACGGGTCCGACAAGCCGATCGACCGAACGCTCGCGCCACTTCTGGCCGCTCACAACCGCGAGGGCAGCCAGGAGACGCTTGAGCCGCTCAAGCTCTCGGACAAACTGTGCAAGGCCGCCGCGGTGCACGCTCGCGACATGGCGGCTCACCCGACTCTCGAACACAAGGGCAGCGACGGGTCGACCATGGCCGACCGCGTCAAACGCCAGGGATATGTTTTTGTGAAAGTGGGCGAGAACATTGCCAATGGCCAGAAGACTGTCGACGAGGTGATGACGACCTGGATGAATAGCCCGGCCACCGTGCCAATATTCTGGCCGATTACACCGAGATGGGAGCGGCCCACGTCACGGATGACGACGGCGTCATCTACTGGTGCGTGGACTTTGGTCTGCCCATACCCCGGCTCAACCCGAAGATGCCGCCGAGGCGGTTGTCAAGCAGATGAATCTCGACCGCGTGGCTGCCAAACGACCGAAGCTGAAAGCGGAAGCGGCACTCGGCCGTGCCGCCATGAAGCTCGCCGCCGGCATGGCGGCCAAGGACAACCTCAAACCGAGGGCGACCCATTCAAGATCATCGACGACGAAGGGGTCCGCTTGCGGGAACTCCGTATCATGCTCGGCGCCAACGCTCCAACCCCCGAGGAAGCCACGAAATCGCTCGTCGGCGAAGACGCGGAAGAGCTCAAGGCATTCGAGGAGATCGGGATCGGCTATGCCATCGCCGAGAATGGCACTCCTTATTGGTGCGCCATCTTCGCCAAGCCGGCGCCGCCCAAGCGCATTATCCGACGTTAAGAGGCCGACTCGAATCCGCGTTCGAAGCTGCCGGTCAGGCATAGCCCGCCATCGGACACGATGATCGCACCGTTGAGATTGGCCCCGGCTCGCTCAGTATAAACAAGGCGAGATTGACGATGTCGTCGATCGAGCCCAGCCGGCGGGTCGGGACGCGCCGCGGATCATGTCGGCCGCCTCGCCGGGGAAGAGCCGGCGTGCCCCTTCGGTGTCGCCGATCGGGCCGGGGGCGATCGCGTTGACCCGGATACCTTGCGGCCCCCACTCGACGGCCAGGGTGCGGGTGAGGGCGTCGACGGCTGCCTTGGCCGCGGCGACGTGAAGCTGGCCGGGCGTGCCGCCGTAATGCAAGGTCGCGCTGATATTGAGGATCTGGCCCGCCATTCCTTGAGCCGGGCCTGATACGCGGCCCGTGAGACGTTCCAGGTTCCCTTGGCGTCGATGTCGATTACCGTGCCGAAGCCGTTGGGCTCAGGTGGCCCGAGGGCAGAGAAATTGCCGGCGGCGTTATTGACCACGATGTCGAGCCCGCCAGCTCGGACACCTGCTCCACGGCCGCCTCGACCGATTCGGGCTGGCGGACATCGGCGACCAGCGGCAGGCAGCGACGGCCCGTCGTGGCGACGATCTGCTCGGCCGCCGCCATCAGCTTTTCTTGCTTGCGACTGACAATCGCCACATCTGACCCATGTCGTGCGAGAGCCTCGGCGATGCCAAAGCCGATGCCAGTGGCACCGCCGGTGATCAGCGCCATCTTACCCACGAACAAATCATCATGAAATACGCTCATATGAGCCGCCAAGAAATACCCGAGCATCGCCCTGCCATGGAGAGAAGCGAGTGACGCCTCGATTCATCCAATCTGCGCTTCCACCCTGGTCAAGGATGCCGTCGAATCCAACGGGAAGCAAGAAGTTAGCGATCTCTTCTTGTGCCAAGTCTTGCCGAATCGACTTCGGTGATCGGATCGGTTTCGCCATCGCTGGTCGCTCGGAGGGCCAGGCGGTACAATGCCGATGCGAACGCCGGCGCAACTCGCCAGGGGAGCCGGCTCATTCGAGAGGACCGGCGTATGACACGCAATCATTGGCTCCTGCTTGCGGTTGGTCTGGTTGCCGGCCTGATCATCTCGGGCCGGTATGCGCTGCTCGCCCAGGAACGCGGTGGGACCGCGCCACCGAATTCGAGTCGCTTGCCGCGGGGAAGCTCGACGGATGGTCCCAAGAACGATGGCGCAATCGCAGAGCCCAAGGCTGGGGTCGATCCGATCGTTGCCGACGGACCGTCAGGTCAGCTCAGCTCGGATCAAAGGATTCCGCGATCGGCGGCACGCTTCAGGACGCACTATTACGCCCCTACCGTTTCCCCTTTTCCCGTCCGACTCCGCTGAACCAGGTCTGCACGCATCTCCAGCAGACGCTCAAGGCGCCGGTTGTGCTCGACCTGGCCGCACTCGATCGGCAGACCGTCGAGCCCGAGGATACCGTTCAGCTCGAGCTCGATGGGGTTCGACTCAAGACCGGTTTGAAGTTGCTTCTCGACCAGGTGGGCCTGACCTTTCACATCGTCGCCGAGGACAATCTGCTGATCATCACGGACAAAGAGGGCTCGGAAGATCCGGCCGACCGGATCTGGTCGGAGCTGCACGCCTTGCACCGCGACCTGCACGACCTCCAGGATGCCGTCGATGAGCTGCGCGCACTACGTCGGCGGCGAAAAAGGCGAAGGGCCTCGGGTGCGCAAGCCGACCATCATCGAGGAAAT
Organism: uncultured Planctomycetota bacterium; assembly: GCA_963779785.1. Taxonomy (GTDB): domain Bacteria; phylum Planctomycetota; class Planctomycetia; order Isosphaerales; family Isosphaeraceae; genus CAVRFS01. Next base: position 27,841 of record CAWAAW010000015.1, on the reverse strand, counting down.
GCCCGAAGACCTTGGGGAAAAACCGGGGGTCATCCCCGAAAAGCCGGGCCGCAGCGTGGAGAAACCACAAGGACCCGCCGGTGCGACACCGGGCACGCGCCCAGGCACCGTCGCGCGTTCCGCTGTCGGGCCGGCCGCGCACCTCTCTGATTTTCGGAGAAGAAGTCAACCACAGATTAATACAGCTTAATATAAATAATAACATGAGCTTAAGTAAGAAATAGCGGATCGAACGGAATTTATGATTGTTGTGATTGCAATTTCGATCTGTGTTCGTCTGTGTTCATCTGTGGTTGAATGGTCATTAGCTTCGGCGTTCCTTGCGCTGGGGACCGGAGCCGGGCGGAACTGGCTGAGCGAGCCCAAGGCGGTGGTCTGGATCGTCTTGGCCGCGGCTTTGCTGATCGGCGGCGGACGCAAGCTGCTCCTGGCCTGGCGAGCTCGCAAGGCGATCGCCCGCCTCGAGGAGCCGAACGTCACGGCGGAGGAAATCGAAGCCGTCGCGGAGCATGGCCGGGCCGGTGTCGGGGAACTCTTACGAATCTTCAGCACGTCCGAGTCGGAACCGCAACGACAGGCCGCCGGTCGTGCGCTGGCGCGGCTCTGGCTTCTTGACCAGCTCGTCGCCGAGGAAGAGAAAGCGATCGTCCGTCGGGGTTTCAACGTGACTTGGAACGCCCGCCGCCGCTACCCTCGCGCCTTGCGAGCCGAGATCCCGATCGTGGTGACCTATGACGTGCCGTTCCTGCAGGACGACGGTCGTCGCGTCGGTCCCGCGAACCTGGAATGGTCGCATCGCGTGATGGGCGCCCGACGCGCGGCGCTCGAGGAGTTCTCCCTTTGGACAGCCGGGAATGGCCGCGTCGCCTGCTCGATCTTTCCGGGCGATTTCGAGACCAATGGCCCGCATCGCCTGGTGCTCCAGACCCGGGTACGCACGGCCGGCCTGACCGATTCCTGGGCGATCGATCTGCCCCAGGTGCCGTTCAACTTCGAGTTTGACCCCATCCTTCGGCTGGATGCGATCCTGACTCTCGCCGACGCGACCCGCGACGAGTCGATCACGCGGGCCATCCGGCTCGAGCCGGTTGTCGCCGACGACGGCGAGCCGGCGCGTTATCTGCCCCTGGGTGGTGAATGGACGATGCGCAACCCGCCTCGAGTCGCGGTGGCGACTCCGCTTGCCGCCGACCTGGCGCATGCGATCTCGATTGAGTTCGAGGGGCTGTCAGGCCGGTTTCCCGCGGGCCGGCTGATTCTGAGCGGACAAGGGATCGCCCGCCTCGGATCGACGGAACCCGAGACGGTGATCCGCCGGTTCGAGCTGGGTCCGATCTCATCGCTGCCTCCCGCCGTCATCGAGCGGCCGGGGACTCGCCGGGCACGGATCTGGATCGAGGCTGACCTGGACCGCGGCTGGGCTGATCCCGACATCCGCTCGATCTGGCCGGGACAAACCGAGACCAACTGGGTCGAAGTCGAGATCGTGCGGCGATGATCAATATCGGCGAACCTCAAGCGGAACCCTCTCTCCCGAATTGATCGTCGTGGCGCAAAATCAGACTTTCGCCCGTCGCAACTGGCAACACTCCTCCGTTGGCCGATCCATCGGCCGGTTTTTGACCGCCGCTGCCGGTTAAGGATGCCGGCTTGAGCATCTCGGCCATCCGCACCGCGATCGTGTTGAACTCCTTGGGATTGGTTGGTGCATAGGCCAGGTTGACGTTTTCAGGCAAGACGGGCGCATGGGGATTGACCGGCATGCTCACCTGGTGGTTGTGCAGGCTGAACACGGCGTAAAGGACTTCGATCTCCCATTTGGCGGATGCGCTCGACTTCCTGGCGGAGGTCGAACGCTGCCTGAGCGGCGTTCACGCAGACGGCGATGTCGATCAGAGCCTCGCGGTAACCCGGCATGTCGCGCGCATCGGGCCCCCAGGACTCCTTGAGCCCGTTATCCGCCTCGCGGACCGCGACAAAAATTCGCTGGATGATCGTGCGGAGCATGGGGGGCATCGACTTCGACCAGAATTTGAGCGGCCGCAGGTACGAGTCGACCGCCCCCGTGACGGCGCCGCAGCCGAGATGCCCGATCATGACGACGCACTTGACGCTTTCGCTCAGGGCATTCAGTGCGAACTCGATGCTACCCATGCAGACGTCTCCCAGGACGTTGCCGGCGACGCGAATCACGAACAGGTCATTGAACCCTTGCCCGAACAGCATCTCCAGCGGTACGCGCGCGTCGGAGCAGCCGACGACAACCGCGAACGGCGCCTGCTTGGGCATCTGGCCCAACGTCCGGTTCATGCCGACCTCGAGGCCGTTGCACTGCACCACGTAGCGCGGCTCGCCCTTGGAGACGGTGCTCGTCCGGCAACTTTCCATCCACCGGGCGAACATCCGGTTGCCGTCCTCGAGTGTTTTCCGGGCTGCCTCGGCATCGGGAGGAGGCGGCTTCACGCTGGGATTCTTGGGATCAAATCGGTAAATGTAGTCGATTGTATTCATGGCGATCCCTCATCAGCGGTCTTCGAACATCCTGGACCGGCGCACAACCGGTCGTTTCCGAATACGATTATGTTAATTCATCGGCTGCCCAAGGGATAGACGTTGGCCCAAAAGCGGTTGAGCGAAGCCGTTCCGTCCAGCGCGGTGCCGGCTCTCGCTTGCCGGCGCTATTGTTTCGCTTCAGTCGAAATGTGACAAACCGTCTGCTCGAATAAGCTACAATTTCGAGTGGAGGTTTTCCCATGTCCAAGAAAATCCGGAATCGCTTCACAGCTCAGGAGAAGGTCGCCATTCTTCGGCTCCATCTTCTCGAACACACCCCCGTTTCGGACCTGTGTGACCAGCACGGGATCCACCCCACGATGTTCTACCGTTGGCAGAAGGAATTCTTCGAGAACGCCGCTGCCGCATTCGAGCCCCGCTCCCGCCGAGCCGGCGACGACAAGGACCGGAGGATCACGTTTCTGGAACAGAAGCTCCAGCGTAAGCACGAGGTCCTCTCGGAACTTATGGAGGAACATATCAAACTAAAAAAAGATCTTGGGGAACTCTGACGGGATCCTGGGTTCCCCAAGCCGTCCGTGACGCGGTCGTCCAGTTCATCCTTGGCTGGGCCGGCAAGACGGGATTGCCGGTCTTGCGGTTGCTCCAATGGCTGGGGATCGCCCGAACCCAGTTCAGCCGCTGGAGCAGACGGCTGGGAACTCCCAACCGGCACAACGCGTCGCTCCCCCGTGATTTCTGGCTGGAGGATTGGGAGAAGGCCGCGATCATCGCCTTCCATGACCTCAACCCCTTGGAAGGATATCGGCGGTTGGCCTACATGATGCTCGACGCGGATATCGTGGCCGTCAGCCCCTCCAGCGTTTACCGTGTGCTCAAGGCGGCCGGCAAGCTGGCTCCCCGAGGCGGCAAGCCGTCCAAGAAGGGACAGGGCTTCGAGCAGCCCCTGCGGCCCCATGAGCACTGGCACATCGATGTCACCTATATCAACATTTGCGGGACTTTCTTCTTCCTGTGCAGCATCCTCGACGGCTACAGTCGGTTGGTCATCCACTGGGAGATCCGCCAGACCATGACCGAGGCCGAGGTGGAGACGATCCTCCAGCGGGCTCGCGAGCAGTATCCCGGCGAGCATCCCCGGATCATCTCGGATAACGGCCCGCAGTTCATTGCCCGGGACTTCAAAGAGTTCATTCGCATCTGTGGAATGACTCATGTCAAAACATCTCCCTATTATCCGCAAAGCAACGGCAAGATCGAGCGGTGGTTCAAGACCCTGAAAGGAGGGTGCATTCGAGTCAAGACCCCATTGAGCTTGGAGGACGCTCGGCGGCTAGTCGCCGAGTTCGTGATCTACTACAACACGGTGCGGTTGCACAGCGCGATCGGCTACGTCACGCCGGCGGACAAACTGGCCGGGCGTGCGGAGGCCATCTGGGCCGCTCGGAAAGAGAAGCTGGCGAAGGCCAGCGCCAGAAGGCGAGCCAAGACCGAGGAGCAAGAAATTGCCCGGCCACAGTCCAGTGAGGTACACTGAGGAGACCTGGGCGGAGGATAGGGCAACGCGGGGACGCGACCCAGCGCCAGACTCAGGGGCCAAGACCGGAAAGGGCGGCACGATGCCGCCCCACGGCCTCCCGGGATTGGCCCAAAAGCGATAAATCCATCCATAGTGTTTGTTTCCATTGACTAGCTTGAAGAGCGACGCCGTTTGTCTCATTCACGCTGAACCAACACACTATATCGCTCTTGTTGCTTATTGCGCCTGCCTAGATAATCACGCTTGGTGTCCCCGGAACTCACCGATCAGTGACGACAGTGGCCCGCTGGAACAGGAAAGCGGATTCGGTGGGACGTGACGCGACGTGAGCTGCGTTTTGAAACTTCGGCCAATCTTCATTCCAGTTTCATCGTCCGCCGACGCTCCTGTGGTACTCTTCCCTCTGTACTTCACGTTTTCATTCCTGGAGGATCTTCGACGTGCTCAAGCATCGCCTCTCACGTTCATCGCATGGCTTTACGCTGATCGAACTGCTTGTCGTCATCGCCATCATCGCGGTGTTGATTGCTTTGTTGTTGCCGGCCGTGCAGTCCGCTCGCGAAGCGGCGCGGCGTGCCGCGTGCATCAACAACCTCAAGCAGATCGGTCTGGCGATGCACAACTTCGAGAGTTCGCGGCAGGTCTTGCCGCCGACGTGGGCGATCAGCACGCCGCTCTCGAAGCCACCCTTTCAACCCGCGGACCTGACGAATCAGGCGTTCGTCGGCCCGGACAATTATGAGCCCCCCTGCCCGATCCAGATCGGCGAAGTCTGTAATAATATGATCGACGTGCAAACGTGGGTTACGATCTGCCTTCCCTACTTCGAGCAAGGAAACATCTACAACGCCTACAACATTTCACAGCCCTTCAGTGCCCCTGTGAATACAACGTTCGTGGGAACACAGCTCAACATGATGGTCTGCCCGTCAGCGCCAGATGGCTACCGCACGGCGTCGTATACTGATCCGCTCTCTCAAGCCTTTTACGGAGCCGGCTGGTCGGTCACGCTCGCGGGGGGCGACTATGCGGTCGACGATGGCGTGGTTTCAGCCTGGATGGATGCGAACAATGTTCCGCACCCCGCGGGCGTCGATACGCGCGGTTTACTGCACGGCAACGTTGCGCCCCGGATTGCTTCAGTCACGGATGGAACGTCGAACACAATCATGGTTTCGGAGGACGCAGGGCGGCCTCAATTCTGGCTGAACGGGCAGCTGATTCCCGACGGTACGCCTACGGCCAGTCTGGGAATCGGCGAGTCGGGGACCACGATCTACACGAATGAAGGCTCGGGCTGGGGTTGGGCCGATTACAACAGCGAATTCTATACCGACGGCGACGGCAGCCGGCAGCACACGAATTGGAGCAGCAACAACGAGGTTTACTCTTTCCATCCCGGCGGAGCGAACCACGTTTTCGCCGATGGATCGGTGCATTTTGTCAAGGAGTCAACCGCTCCCTCCGTTTTCGTCTGGCTGATCAGCCCCGCTGGCGGAGAAGTCATCTCGGGCGATTCGTATTGATCGAAAGCCTTCGCCCTGTCACCCGCTAGCGACCTGCTACGAGAGCGTCAGGGCGACACTTTTCACAATCGGGCGTACAAGTTAGGACTTGATGATGATTCGCAAGGCATCGTTGCAATCTGGTCACGTACATTGGTGGCAGTTGTTGTTACTTGCGGGCACGATTTTGCTGCCGGCGTGTAGCGGCTCGCTCGAAGATCATCCGCCGTTGTATCCGGTGAAGGGCAAGGTGACCCGGAACGGTAAGCCAATGACCGGCGGAACGATCATTTTCGAGTTCGCCGGAGAGGGTGCCGATGCTCCCAAAGGTGTTGGGGGAGGACCATTTCGAGTCACCGCCAAGATCAAGGATGGTACCTTTAACCTCATTGGTTACGCGGGCGCCGAAGGGATGCCCGCGGGAAACTACAAGGTTGGCATCTCGGCATCGCTCGGACGAAGCGAGAGTAATCTTTTCGGCCGAGAAGTGGAGCTGCCGAAGAAAGGGAAATCTGCCGTCTCGGTTGCTTCGTATGCCGATCCGAAAACGTCGGGGCTGACAGCTCAAGTCTCTAAAGATGGGCCAAATGAGCCTGTTTTTGATTTAAAGTAAAGGCTATCCCCGCAGTCCGGGTATTCCGTAGGATTTCGTACTCCCGCATGACTCAGTAACATCCCTTGAACACCGGACGATGCGGACGCATCTCGTCGATCCCCCTCATCCATTCCTCATCCGGGGGATCACCGGGGTCGTTGGGGATTTCCGCGATCTCGTGAAGGAGGCGCCGGGCCACTCCAGCGCTGCCGGCGCTCTTCCTCGGTTTCGATCTTCAACTTACCGTCCGGTCCCAGTCCCGATGGTGGCAGCGGCCCCAACTTCAATTCGAGCGTTTTCGGCTTCATCATCGTGGCAACCTTCCTTCAGCCATGCTATTCCGACAGATGACTTGGTTATTCTACCCGAAGCGAGACAGTCCCCAAAGGTCAGCATGCAGGCAATGAGTGGACCGAGGCTCAGGGAGCAGCTTGCCCGTGCTTGATCGACTCCATTGACACCTTGCCCGCGACAATCCGGTCCGCGACGCGCACGGCCTCGATCAAGCTCGATGGATCGGCCAAGCGTTTCCAGTCGATATCGGAGGGAAAAGTGGTCGGGAACCGTTCTTGACATCAAGACAGCCAATTGTGACGGCTTCTTCAATCCAAAATGGGCGAATCAGGAGTTGTCATCCTCGATTGGCTGGGAATCGCTGCTTCAGAAGTCTTCCTAGGACAGAGAGCTCGCGCCTAATCTCCTTCGTGGTGCTCCTGGTGCCCCGCCGATACTGATCGAACGGCACCCTTTGGATCAGAGGCGTTTCTGGAGCGCAATCATCACGTGAAATTTCGACAATTGTGACGGTATCAGGCGGAATGACAACCGTATAAATGTCCTCGCCCTGCTCGGGAATCCAATCGATCACGAATGCTTGATCTATGTTTCCAAATTCGGCCAAAAGCACGTCCAGCAATCGCTGGTTAGTCTTTCCCTCTAACAACAATTTGCTGGAGCGGATTAGAGATTGCTCGATTTCGCAGTCGGTCATGGTCCTCGACCCCTTTACCAGATGATTCCAGGTGTAGCGGTCACAAGGTTTCCGAATTCATCAGTAAGCACTGACATAATATTAGTTGGATTAAAACTATTGAACTTGTCCAAGCCAATCTGAGTGCCAAGATCAACCTCGCGAACGTAACGGATTCCGTCCGCACTTTGCAGTACCCTTGTAATCGAGGTTCCGACGACTTGCTTGCTCTGCAGAATGCCCCGCAATTCGGCCTGGGTTACGGTGAACTGGCTTGCGTTTGGCCTGCCTGAGAAATGCCTTCCAACCAAGTGGCTCCAGCCCTTGTTGGCGAGATTGATCCGTGATTGAACCCGTCCCGGCACTTGGATTAGGCTGTTTGGAAAAAGATCCTCCCAACGTCACAGTATTAGGTTCTCAGACCGCGAATCCCCAGAATCCTCCACCGAACACATACGTAAAGTACTCTACCACCTCCAGATTGTAAACCGGCGCGACTCAGTCGTGGAGAGCATGGGATTTACATTCAATGATCGCATTATGCGTTCCTGATTGACGCCATCGACTCCTTGCCCGCGACGATCCTGGCCGCGACGCGCACGGCTTCGATCAGGCTCGATGGATCGGCCAGGCCTTTCCAGGCGATGTCGAAGGCGGTTCCGTGGGCGACGCTGGTGCGCACGATCGGCAGACCCAAAGTCACATTGACGGCGCGATCGAAACCGATGGTCTTGAGCGCGATATGGCCCTGGTCGTGGTACATCGCCACGACGGCGTCGTAACCGCCGGCCAGCGCATGTTGAAACAGGGTGTCGTTGGGGAACGGACCGGAAACGTCGATTCCCTCACGGCGTCCATCGATCACGGCCGGGCCGATGATTGTCTGCTCCTCATCGCCGAAGAGGCCATCCTCGCCGGCGTGCGGATTGAGCGACGCGACGGCGATCCGCGGCGGCAATCCGCCAGTCAAGGGTCGCATCGCCTGATCGGCCAGTCGGATTTTCGACAGGACCGAGTCCCGACTCACGAGAGCGAACACCTGCCGAAGCGCGACGTGCAAGGTCACGTGGACCACGCCTAAACCCGTACCGCGACGCTTTTCACGCGTGTCGGATTCGCTTCCAACCGAGGCGTTTGTCTCCAGGTAGAGCATCATCGCGTGGTCGACCACGCCGCAGCGTTCCGCCAGGATCTCGGTATGACCGGGGTGAGTGACGCCCGCTTGGTGGAGGGCCTGTTTGTTGAGCGGTAAGGTCGTGATCGCATCAATGCGGCCGTCGAGGGCCAGGTCGGTAGCCATCGCCAGAAATCAAACGCCGCGCGGCCGGCGCGGGTCGACGAGACCCGGAGCGACCTCGGACAGATCACCATGATTTCCCGGGACGTTCAGGCATGGGATCAGAAACGCGGAAGGGTCCGCCTCCTCAGGCGTTGCGACGACCTGGACTCGGATTCGCGACGGGCCGCCGACCAGTGTCAAGGCACGCTCGAGCACGACGGGATCGCCGATCACCAGTGGCCGCGCCAGGGCGTGCAGCCGAGGATCGGCCCAGCCGCGGGCGATCACCTCGGGGCCGATGCCCGCCACATCCCCCATCGTCAAGCCCACCAAGGGGCGTTGTGCCGGATCGGTCATGCTCGTATGAGTTTGAATCGAGAGGAGTCAGGAAATCGCTTCGATCTTAGAGTATTGTATCCGATCGCCTGAATTCCGCCCATTGCGCCGGCAAATCTATCCATTTTGTGGAAAGTGACCGGGCGTCAGCCCTTGCGCGCAGCTATTCAGAAAACCGGTGACCGTGTAGGATACACAATATCTGCGCTGAAGGGTGATGGGCGGCGTGAAAGGCCTTTCAGTTCCCACGACCCTCCGCCCGCCACACACCACCTGACTCGCCGGGTCGGGGTGGATGCACTCTTTGAGGATGGAAACCATGCTGAACCAAGATCTTAAAGACGTTGTCGTTTCGCGGATCTTGCCGACCATTCGAACGCCCGGCCAGTACGTGGGGGGCGAGTTGAACAGCATCGCCAAGGACCACCGGACCGCGCGAGGAACCGTCTGCCTGGCATTTCCCGATACGTATGCGCTGGGAATGAGCCACCATGGGCTCCAGGTGCTGTACAGTCTCATGAATGCGACGGACTGGGCCTGCGAGCGCGTGTTCACACCGCTGCCTGATTTCGAGGACGCGCTGCGGCAGACATGGGCTGCCGCTCTACAGCCTGGAAACGTTCACGCCGCTCTGCCGGTTCGACGTCGTGGGCTTCTCGCTCCAGTACGAGATCTGCTATACGAACGTGCTCACCATGCTCGACCTCGGCGGCATCGCGCTTGCATGCCGAGGACCGTGGTCCGGATGACACGCTTGGTGATCGCGGGCGGGCCCGGCGCGCAGAACCCGGAGCTGCTTGCGCCTTTTATCGATCTGTTCGTGATCGGCGACGGCGAGCCAAGCCTGCCGGTCGTCTGCGACCTGTGGAAAGACCTGCAGGGCTCGGGCTTGTCGCGCGCCGACAAGCTGGCGCGAATCGCCGGCGAGGTGGAGTGGGCATATGTCCCGCGGTTCTACGAACCGATCCACCGCGAAGACGGCACGATCCTGGAGATTCGCCGGACGCGCGACGATGTCCCCGAGGAGATCAAGCCCTGCGTGATCCGGGACCTGGACGCGATCCCGTTGCCGACCCGGCCGATCTGCCATTCGTCGAGACGACCCACGACCGGATCGCCATCGAGATCATGCGGGGCTGTCCGTGGCTATGCCGGTTCTGCCAGAGCACGGTCATCAAGCGCCCGCTCCGCCATCGCACCGTGGAGACGATCGTCCAGGCCGCGCTCGACAGTTACCACGCCACCGGCTACGACGAGATCAGCCTGCTTTCGCTGTCCACGAGCGACTATCCCGATTTCGAGAAGCTGGTGGCACGGATGAGCGAGGTATTCACGCCGCTGGGCGTGAAGATTTCCCTGCCGAGCCTGCGGATCACCGAGATGCTCAAGAAGATCCCCGCGCTCTTGGCCGAGGGGCGGCGGAGCGGCCTGACGCTCGCTCCCGAAGTCGCGCGCGACGACATGCGCGAACAGATCCGCAAGCCCATCAACAACCAGGATCTGTACGACGGCTGCGCCGAGGCGTTCCGTCGCGGCTGGCGCAAGGTCAAGCTCTACTTCATGTGCGGACTCCCCGGCGAGCGCACCGCCGATCTCGACGGCATCGTCGAGATGGCCGAGACCATCGCCCGGATCGGCAAGGAGGTCACCGGCCGCTACGCCGACGTCACCGCCAGCGTTTCGAACTTTATCCCCAAGCCGCACACAGCCTACCAGTGGAACGGGATGCGGACCCGCGACTATTTCCACTGGGCGCACCGGTACCTCCGGTCCAGGGTCAAGCTTCGCTCGGTCACGGTCAAGGTGCACGATATCGAGCGAAGCATGCTCGAAGGCATTCTGACGCGCGGCGACCGCCTGGTCGCGCCGGCTCTGGAAGAAGCCTGGCGCCGAGGTGCCCGGCTCGATGCCTGGAGCGAGCACTTCAATCCCAATCTCTGGTGGGATACCTTCGCCGACCTCGGCATCGATGTCCCGTTCTATAGCCATCGCGAGCGGCCGGTCGAGGAAGTCCTCCCCTGGGACCACATCCGCATCAGGTTTGGCCGCGATTACCTGGTCAAGGAACAAAACCGCTCGTCGTCGCAGCTCGAAGCGATGGCCGAGGCGGTCTGATTCGGAGGCATATTCGATTCCATTTCCTATCGCTTGTCGGGAGTATTGTCATGGCGACAGTCGCTGAGACCAAGCTGCTCACCGCCGAGGAGTTCATGGCGGCCGACCTCGGCGACGGGAACTTCGAGCTGGTGCGAGGGGAGATTGTCGAAATGCCGCCGGCCAACGCCGGAGCATGGGCGTGTTTGCGTCAACGTGCGGATATGCTCTGGGATCATTTGGCCGCAAATCGGGACTCGGCTACGCGATCTCCAACGACTCGGCCGTGGTGACCGAGCGTGATCCCGATACGGTCCGGGGCCCCGACGTCTGCTTCTACACGCACTGCTCGTTGGCCCCGATCCCAGTTAGGAAAAGGCTCTTCCCCCCGTGCCGCCCGACCTTGCCGTCGAGGTCTATTCTCCGGGAAATCGGCAGGGCAAGATGAGCAAGAAAATCTCGGAATACCTGGAGGCTGGTGTCCTCTTGGTCTGGGTCGTCTATCCGCGAGACGCGGAGCGTGGCCATCTATCGCTCGGATGATCGAGCCCCCTCTGGTTCTTAGCGAGGACGCGGTCATCGAAAACCTCCCCGAGCTGCCCGGATTTCGTTGTCCGGTGTCCGACTTCTTCGTTTGAGGCCGCGCCGAGGGCTCGACCTTTTCCCCATGACCCATCAGTCCTCCGCCGTTATCGATCGACGTCCCCGTCTGGCCCTGGGTGATGCTGGGCCTGGGCTTGGTCTGGACGGTCCTGATTCGCGTGCCCGCTGATCGTGAACGCCGAGGACCACGTTGACAGCGACCTGGCCGTCGACGGACTGACCTTGCTCGATGCCGTGCATGGACAATGGCGGTGGCATTATCCAGGAACACCGTACATGGGCATCACGCCCATGCTATTCTCTTACCCTCAAGCCCGGGTCTGGGGGACCAACGCCACCACGCTGGTCAGCGGCGGGTACAGTCATCTGGGTGCTGGTCGTGGCTTCGACCTTCTGGCTGGCGTGGCGGGCGTTCGGGCTGGAGGTCGCCGGCTGGGCGATCGTGCCGCTGGTATTCTCGTCGCTGGGGACGATCTGGCTGTCGGGACGGATCACGGGGGGACACTTGTTGACCTTGGTCTGGCACAACGTGGCGTTCGTGGGCCTGCACGCCTGTCTGACGCGCGGCGGCTGGGCGTGCGCGGCCGCGTTGGGGCTTTGGTGCGGCCTGGGACTCTATCTCGACGCCATGTTCCTGTTCACTCTGGCGGGATTGGTGCCGGCGGCGATTCTCACCTGGTTCCTGTCAGGACGGTCGAAGGTGGGGATCAGCCTGGCCGCGGTGTTCCTGATCGCGATGATGGCCGGCCTTCTGCCTCGGGAAATCGGCCGCCGGGTCGATCCCCATGACGCCTATCCTTCGCAATTCGAAGCGACCCTGGAACGCCGCGGCGATCCAGGAGCACGTCCGCCTGCTGGTGCTCCATTGTCTGCCGCGCCTGATTGCCGGTACCGAGCTGTACGACCTGGACCGGAAGACGGCCAGTAATGCGGGAGTCTTTCGCGGCCTGGTCCTCTGGGTTGCCGGCGATCGTACTTCTACCGGCATCTCGCGGGCGAAGGAATGGCTCGCCATCCTCATGCTGCTCGGTTTAGGGGTGACGGTTGCCCGGCTGGCGCGCGATTCGGCGAGGTCCGCCGAGCCGGCCCGGAGGGCGATCAGTGGCGGCGTACTCGGATCGGCACTCTTGATCGTGGCCGCCTTTCTGGTGAACCGGAATATCTTCAACTCCGATAACTACCGGTACCTGATCTATCTCTTGACTCCCTGGTCGCTGGGCTTCGGGCTCGTGCTGGACGAGCCTGTCGCGCCGAAGGCTCTCCGGTCGCGTGGCGGCCTGGGTCGTCGCGGGATTCCTGGTCGCGGTGATGAGCTCGTCCACATTGACCTGGTATCGAGATACACGTCATTACATCAACAAGCATGGAGATGTGGTCAAGGTCCCGCTTCCACCCTGGTCGGAGCTGGCCGTTCGGGGACGTCCGAATCGCCGGCCCAGTCGACAGGCCGAGCGAGGTTCGCGATACCATCGGATGTGACTCACGTTTTCGGGGGATACTGGGACGTCTACCGGATCGCGTTTCTCTCGGGCAAGCAGGTGGTTGGCATCCCGTTTTCGATCGTACCCGAATCGGTTCCCGGGCTGGTCGCGCGGACTGGGGCCGGACCAAGGAAAGCTGCTCGTTCTGCAACCACCTGAGGAGTCGAGAGCCGGTTTGCGACCAGCCGCCGAGTGGCGGGTGAGCGGATCAGGTACGTCCGTTCCGCGTCGCGGATGGATTGGCGGCCGGCCCTGACGACGGTCTGGAAAGCGGATGGTCGGGATCCCGCCGAGCTGGATCGTCTGCAGGTTGTCGTTCCCTAACTCGAGCCAGCGAGGCGCGTGTCGTGTCCAGCGGGGATTCCGTGACCACTGAAGATTCGTTCGCGCATTTCGAGCGGCGCCCTTGGGGTCGAGGCGACATCGTGGCGCATCCTGGTCTGGACGGCCGCGATCGCCGGGTTCTTCTGGGACGCGGTCAGCCTTCGCGGGGCGCTCTTTTACTTCGACATCACCGAGATCAACTACCCCTATCGCGCCTTCTTCGCCGACGAGCTGCGGGCCGGCCGGTTCTCGCGCTGGTGCCCGGGGCTCTATTGCGGTCTACCGCTTTATAGTGAGAGCCAGGCGGGCTATCTGCATCCACTCAAATACTTGCTCTATCCGTGGATGGAGACCTGGCAGGCGTTCAACCTCGATACGGTGCTTTCGATCTGGCTGACCGGCGTGGGGACATTCCTCTGGCTGCGCCGGCATGTCGGGCCGGCGGGGGCACTGACCGGGGCCGCCGTCTTCGCCGCGAGTGGTTATGTCTGGGGCCACCTGATCCACACCAGCATGATCAATGCTCTGGCGAGTGTGCCGTTTGTGATCTGGGGCCTGGAATGGTCATGGTCCTCGGGTCGTTGGCGAGGAGCCGTGCTCGGCGGACTGGCGCTGGCGTTCCAGGTCTTCGCCGGCCACCTTCAGGACTCCCTGTTGACCATCGGACTGGTCGGTCTGTACGGACTCTACCGCGCGGCGACCGAGCGTGAACGGAAGGCGCGGATGCGCGCCTTGGGGATGTCGGTCGTGCTGGTCGGCGTGGGAGTCTTGCTCTCGGCCGTGCAGTGGGTCCCATCCAAGGAATTACTCGATCGCTCACCACGTGCGGGCGGATTATCTTACGGAGATTTGACTTATGGCATCGTGGCACCCCGAGCTGCTGCCGACGCTGGTCATTCGCGAAGCCTATGGCACCCGCGCTCGAGGCACCGACTGGATGGACGGCTTTTACCCCTACCACGAGATGAACGCCTACATGGGTCTGATCGCGATCGTGCTGGCGGTCGTCGGCGCCGGCGGCGCGTCGGAGCGGGACCGCTGGGCCAACTTCTGGGTCTTGCTCATCGGTCTTGGGTGTATTCTGATGCTGGGCAAGTTCACATGGTTGTTCGACTATGCCCATCGAATACCCGTGCTGGGGAGTTCGCGAGAACCGGTGCGGTTTCATATCTGGGTGTCGCTGGGAGTGGCCGCGCTGGCGGCCCTTGGCGTCGAACGGATCGGGCGGCCCGGCGCGGTGTCGCTCCGCGGTGGGTTGATCCTGGCCGGCGTGCTCGTCGCACTCTCCATCCCGATCATGATCTACATCTATGTCCCGGTCTGGAGCCAGCCGAAGAGATGGACCGGGCCGGATCACATCGCCAAGTTCCGATGGCTGGGCCGTGAGCTGATCGTTCGGCGTGATTCGCACGGCGGTCCTGGCGGCGCTGGCCTGGTGGGTCGCTCGAATGGCGGTGCGGACCGGCAATCCCGTCAACCGCGCACGGCTGGCCGCGATTCTCCCGTTCTTGGTCCTGGCTGATCTTCTGGGTGCCCACATCGTCGATGTGCCCACGGTGGATCCGCGGTACTGGACCGAACCACCCGAAGCGGTCCGTCTCTTGAAGTCCGACCCCCATCTGATCCGCATCTTTGGCAGTGGCCCCTAAGTCTTCCGGCGAGCCGGGTTACGCCTCCAAGCGCGATCGATTTCCTCGCTGTCCGCGACCCGCTGGACTGGAGCCTTCCCGTCGTCTGGCACATCTCCTCGTCGAGGGGGGAGACGCCGATGACGGCTCAGCGCTACCTCGATTACACCGACAATGCCGCCGTCGGCGAGGGTCGATTGGACATTGAGGGGGTCTCGCACTTCGTGACCGGCCGGCGGTCGATGGGGAAATCCCTCTCGTGCGAAAGTCGAACCGGCCGGCGTGGCGTTTGTCCATCGCAACCTCGATGTTCTGCCGCGGGCGCGGCTGGCCGGCCGGCCGGTCTACGCCGAGGATCGACTCTCGGCCATCGCCGCCCTGCGACGCCTGAGCTCGGAGTCCAAGCTCCGCGACCACCTGGTCGTCGAGGATCCCTCGCATCCGCTCCCGGTTGACGCGACGGTCTCAGGCACGGCCCGGATTGTCGAGGACCTACCCGAACGCGTTGTGATCGAAGCCGACGCGGCGACGCCGGCTTATCTCGTCCTGTCGGACACATTCGACCCCGGCTGGTCGGCGACCGTCGACGGCCAGCCGGCTCCGATCCGGCCCGCCTATCTCGCCTTCCGCGCCGTTTATCTTCCCCAAGGGCAAGCACACGGTCGTTTTCACCTACCGGCCGGCGGGATTCGTACTCGGCTTGGGGCTGAGCGGCTTCGGCATGCTCCTGGGGCTGTTTTTCTGGTTTTGGCCTGCTCGGCCGGTCGAGCTTGCGCCGGATCACGCGAAATTGAGCTGGCCGCCGCGATGGCGCACGTGGTGGTTCGTGGGTCTCGGGGCGATCGTTCTGATCTCGCGTACTCGGGATCGGCCCGGGAGGACGTCCGGTGCTACAGAGACCGCTGGACTGACAGTGTTCATCGCTTCACCTGGGGGTCGGGGCTCGAGGCGATGCCAGGCTATACCGGCACCGACGGTGATGATCGGCCGGGCAAGTAAGTCGAGCCGCTCGCTTCCGCGAGTGGGTTTCGGTTATCTTGGATCGCAGTCGCGATGACGCTCTGGCAGGCCAGGGGCTTTCCTTACGGACATGACCGCGTTTCACGAGTTCCTGACGCAGCTTCTGGATCAGGGGAAGATCGTATTTCGCTCGGCGACGGCGCCGCACGACCGTGCCTCGGCGCGCGGCGTCGCCATCTTGGCCGAGGCGTTCGAGACGACTGGCCTCTCGGTGGCTGGTCCTCGCATCACGTTCGATCCGTCGAGTCGCCTGCGCGGCGGCCGAGCTCGTCCGGCAGGCGAGCTGGGCCCTGGTTTGCCACGACGAACGCGTGGCCGATCTGGAGAAGCGACTGAAGATGCCTGGCTTGCCGGTCGACTCCGTCGCACCACCTCTCCGGCCGACCTGATGCTACGTTACTTGCCCCAGATCCTGCGGCGGGCTCGCGGCCTCGATCCGTCCGACCCGCTGGTCGAGCTGCTGGCGAACATTCTTCGGCGCTGGCCGCTCTCGGGCGTGCTCTCGGACGTGGACGAAGGCTCCGCTGGTTCCCTTGGACTTTGGCGGGCACTCCGGGCTCTTGCTCTTGTATGCCGAGCGTTTGATCGGCAACGATCGGCCATCCTGGCGGCCCGAGCAGCCAGGGAAAACTTGGGACTATTATGAACTGGTGCTCCAGGAGCACGGCCACGCCGACCCGGCGGCTCGGACTGCCCCGGCTTTGCGTCGAGATGAAATAGGAAGGTTAGGATAGGAATGGGGTTCATGGTGGATGATACGGTCGCTCGCCTTCGACGCGAGGTCGTCGAACCCCTCAAAGCGCCGGTTTGTTGGCCGCGACGAAATCGTCGATCTGATCGCTCTGGCGGTGACTGCCGGCGAGCATCTGTTCCTGCATGGTCCGCCGGGGACCGCCAAGTCCGCCCTGATCCGGCAGTTTGCAGTAGCGGTACGCGGGAATTACTTCGAGTATTTGCTGACCCGTTTCTCGGAGCCGAACGAAGTCTTCGGCCCGATCGATCTGGTACGGCTCCGTGAAGGGACCGTCGCCACGGTGACCAGCCGGATGCTTCCCGAGGGTGAATTCGTCTTCCTGGACGAGCTGTTCAACGCCAACAGCGCGATTTTGAACAACCTGCTGACGGTGCTCAACGAGCGGGTCTACCGCCGGGGTGTGGAGGTCCACCAATTGCCTCTGTTGTCGTTGTTCGCCGCTTCAAACCACTTGCCTGAGGACGACGCCCTCCGTGCGTTGTTCGACCGTTTCCTGCTTCGTTCTCACGTGGACAACCTCAACCGCGATCAATTGCCCCGGTTGCTGAACGCCGGTTGGGAGCTGGAGCGGGCCGGCCCGCTGGAGTCGTCGGTCTCCGCGGCCGATCTCCGCGTACTGGCGCAACAGATCTACCAGGTCGAGCTGGCCGGAATTGCCGAGCGATACGCCGAAGTCGTCTCCAAGGTGCGCGACCTGGGCGTGGCGCTCTCGGATCGAAGGGCCGTCAAGGTGCTCAAGCTGGTGGCGGCGTCGGCCCTGCTTTGCGGCCGGTCGAGAGCCCAGGTCTCGGACTTCTGGGTGTTCCGTTACGTCTGGGACCGTGAGGAGCAGATCGCGCCGCTGAAGGCGCTGGTTGCCGGCGTGATCGAGCCGCATGCCCAGGAGGCCGACACGCATCCGCTCGCCGCGGTGCCCGACCGGGTCGACCGGCGAGGAGATCGCCCGCCAGCTCGACGCCATGAATGCGGAGACGCGCGACCGCTCCCTCGGGCTGGCGGCCTTGGCCCTGTTGCGCGAACGACTCACCGACCTGACCGATCGCGTCGCCTGGCTCCCGGACGACGCCGCCCGCCGGCACCTGACCGATCGCATCGCGGATATGCTGAAACGCCTTAGTTGATTGTTTCCTTGCGGAGATCAGCCGTCCGCATCAGGCTGTTGACGTGAGCCACCAACTCGGTTTAGCCTGAGTCTAGGACGGGAGGTGGGTTTGCGTCTCGTTTCGGGATTCCGATCCGGTCGAGAACGTGCTGTCTTCCGTCGATCGTGCGTAGGGCCCTCCCCCACAATCACACCGAGGACAAGGAGATCGGCTCCCATGGCGGATGTCAACGAATGCAAATTGGCGGCTTCGGAGAGAGCGTTCCTCGCGTCGGTCTCGCGTCGCGAGTTCGTCAAGACCATCGGCGCCGGCGCCCTCGCGGCGGCGGTACCGCTCGTTGGTAGGGCCTCGACCGCCCTGGCTGCGGCCGGACCGGCCCAGGTGGGCCCCACCCCCTCGGCACTCGCTGAGACCGCCGTCGCGCGGTTCTACAAAACGATCACACCCGAACAGCGGAAGATCATCTGCTTCCCATTCAACCATCCCCTCCGGTCGACCGTGAAGAACAACTGGCAGATCGTCCCGCCGACGATCGGCGACATGAAGCCGGAGCAGCAAGCCCTCTGCCAGGAGATCATGAAAAATCTCTGCAGCGAGGACGGCTACGAACGGTTTATGAAGCAGATGGACGACGACTCCGGGGGATTCGAAGCCTACAGCGTGGCCGTTTTTGGCGAGCCTGGGACCGACAAGCCATTCGAATGGGTCCTGACCGGCCGGCACGACACGCTTCGCGCTGATGGCAACAGCGTCGACGGCGCCGCGTTCGGCGGACCGATCTTCTATGGACATGCCGCCGACGGCCACGACAAGGAAGATGCCAAGCATACCAACAACGTCTGGTGGTATCAGGGCGAGCAGGCCAACAAGATCTTCAAAACCCTGGACGACAAGCAACAAGCCCAGGCCCTCATCCTCAACAAGACCGAGCAGGACGATCAGCGACTCATCAAGTTCAAGGGGAAAGACCTGCCGAAAACCGGCTTGGCCATCGCCGACCTGGATAGCCAGCAAAAGGCGATGGTCTCCCAGCTTATCGAGAAGATGCTGACTCCCTTCCGCGCCTTCGACGCCGAGGAAGTTCGCTCGTGCCTCGACGGCAACGGCGGCGTCGACAAGCTGAGGCTCTCCTTCTACAAGGAAGGCGACATCGGCAACGACGGCGTCTGGGACATCTGGAGGCTCGAAGGCCCGGCCTTCTCCTGGTTCTTCCGCGGCTCGCCCCACGTCCACACCTGGCTGAATGTGGCGCGCAAAGCCTGATTAGTCACTCAGCTCACTCGAGGTTCAACCACCTAAAACCTCGTGCTCCGTGAGCGCCGCTCTCATCATTGGGCGCTCACGGAGCCGCGATGCTGTCCTCTGAAGTGCAAGAGAACTTCTTATGGCCGTCGGAACGACTCGAACGACTCGCCGCGGCAAGGCAGGCGTCTCGTGCCGCTGCTGCCGCTCCGACCACCATCGACGACGAGTCCATCTTGATTGAGTCGCTTTACAGATTGAGCGTCGAAGCCTATCACGCGATGATCCGCGCTGGCATTCTCACCGAAGATGATTCGGTCGAACTGCTTGACGGTCTGTTGGTCCTCAAGATGGCAAAAAACCCGCCGCACGTTGTCGCCACTGAGCTACTTCAACGTGCGTTGTCTCGAGTGGTACCGGAGGGGTGGTATGTGTCGATGCAGAATCCGGTGACAACCCAGTCCAGCGAGCCCGAGCCGGATGGCAAAGTCGTCAAGGGTGACCCGCGCACTTACTTGAAGCGCAAACCAGGACCGCGAAATGTCCCGATCGCGATCGAGGTTTCCGACAATAGCCTGCGACGCGACCGGACCGTGAAGAAGGCGCATTTATGCCGCGGCGGGGATCCCGAACTATTGGATCATCAATCTGATTGATCGTTGTGTCGAGGTCTACACTGAACCGACCGGCCCGGTAAACAAGCAAAACTCCAAGCCCGATTACCGCAAGATCCGGACTTTGAGACCCGATGAATCACTCGTGGTCATCCTCGGCGGACGCGAGGTGGGACGGATCGCGGTCCGCGACCTCTTGCCCTGAACCGAAGTTCTCGGGCGAAAGGTCAGCGGAGTCCACGACTTAAGTTTCCGACTTTCGCCTTCAACTCTTACGAGCAGCCCATGCTGTTGCCGCAGTTGAAGCAGCGGTAGCAGGTGCCGCAGCGGACGGTCAAGGCGCCGCAGTTGTCGCAGGCGGGCGCGTCGCTCTGGAAGTGGGCGAACTGACGCTCTTGTTCGGCCAGGCCGTCACTCGGTCGCCGGCTGGGGAGCGGGGACCGCGGCCGGCTGCGGCTTGATACGTCCCCATGACGGCCTCGGCATGCTCCAGGTCGGCGATGGTGGCGGTCCGGTGGCCGTTGACCTTGAGCATCGGCGGGGTGGTCGACCATCGGCGAGTCTTCCAGTTCCGCAGTGGGACGCCTGGGCGCGTTGGCCTCGCGGTAGCCGGCGATGAACTCCATGCCCAGCCAGCGGAAGATGTAGTCGGCGATGCTCTTGGCGATCGGGATGTCCGGGTTCTTGGTGAAGCCGGCCGGCTCGAACCGGCTGTGCGCGAACTTGTTGACGAAGACCTCCAGAGGCACGCCGTACTGCAGGCCGATCGAGATCGCCGTGCCCAGGACGTCCATCAAGCCGCCGATCGTCGAGCCTTCCTTGGCCATGGTGATGAACAACTCGCCGGGCCGGCCGTCGGGATAGAAGCCGACGTTGATGTAGCCTTCATGACCCTGGATGTCGAACTTGTGGGTCAGGCTGCGGCGGGTATGCGGTAACCGCTCGCGGCGCGGTTGATTGGCAGCCGACGGAATCAGCTCGAGCCGGCGTGATCGCAGCCACTTCGGCGGCGGCACTGGCCAAGGCCGCATCGGTCTGAGCTTGAGCCTTCGCCAACGTCTCGGATGCCTCCAGACGCCAAGCCCGCCTCGGACTTGGTGCTCACGGGCTGGCTTCCCTTCGAGCCGTCGCGATAGATCGCCAGCGCCTTGAGCCCGAGCTTCCAGCCTTCGAGGTAGGCGCCGCGGATCTCTTCGATGGTCGCCTCGTTGGGCACGTTGCACGTCTTGGAGATCGCGCCCGACAGGAACGGCTGCACGGCGGCCATCATCCGCAGATGGCCCCGGAAGTGGATGCTCCGGCCCCCTTGCGGCGGGGCGAACGCGCAGTCGAAGACGGGCAAATGCTCGTCCCGCAAGCCCGGGCGCCCCCTCGATCGTGTCACGGGTGTCGATGTAGTCGAGAATCCCGCGGATCACCGGCTCGTCATACCCCAGCTTGCGCAGTGCCATCGGCACGGTGCGGTTGACGATCTTGAGCATGCCGCCGCCGGCCAACTGCTTGTACTTCACCAGCGCGATGTCGGGCTCGATGCCCGTTGTGTCGCAATCCATCATGAACGCGATCGTGCCGGTCGGCGCCAGGACCGTCACCTGGCTGTTGCGATAGCCCTGCTTGCGGCCCAGCTCGAGGCAATCGGCCCAGACCGAGTGCGACTCCGCCAGCAGATCGGCCGGCGCCGACCGATCGATCGCCTCGGCGGCGGCGCGGTGCATCTCCATGACCTTGAGCATCGGCTCGCGGTTGACGGCAAACCCCTCGAATGCTCCGAGATGGCCCGCATGCTCGGCACTGGTCAGGTAGGCCTGCCCGTGCATGATCGACGTGATGGCGGCCGCCAGCGCACGCCCTTCCTGCGAGTCGTACGGCAAGCCCGAGGACATCAGCAAGCTTCCCAGGTTCGCATACCCCAGCCCCAGCGGCCGGAACTTGTGGCTGTTGGCCGCGATCCGCTCGGTCGGGTAGCTCGCGTGGTCCACCAGGATCTCTTGCGCCGTGATGAAGATGCGCACGGCCGCCCGGAACCGCTCGGCATCGAAACTCGCCGTCGTCGCGGCGGAACTTCATCAAGTTGATCGACGATAAATTACATGCGGAATCGTCGATGAACATGTATTCGCAGCAAGGATTTGATGAATTGATCGGCGCGGTATTGGGGCAAGTATGCCAGCGCTGGATCGTGTCTTCGTACTGGACGCCGGGGTCGCCGCAGAGCCAGGTCCCCTCGGCGATCTTGTCCATGAGCATCCGCGCCTGGTAAGTCTCCATGGGCTGGCCGGTCGTGACGGAACGGGTGGTCCAGTCCTCGTCGGACTCGACGGCGTGCAGGAAGGCGTCGGTGCAGCGGACCGATAGGTTGGCGTTCTGGAACATGACCGAGCTGTAGGCTTCGCCGTTGAAGTTGGCCTCGTAGCCGGCGCGGATCAAGGCCTGGGCCTTCTTCTCCTCCTTGGTCTTGCACTCGATGAATTCGAGGATATCCGGGTGCCAGCACTTGAGGGTCTGCATCTTGGCCGCGCGGCGGGTCTTACCGCCGGACTTGACCACGCTGGCGATGGCGTCGTACACCCTCATGAAGCTGACCGGTCCCGACGGCTTGCCGCCGCCGGAGAGCTTCTCCTGGCTGGAGCGTAAGGTCGACAGGTCGGTGCCGGTTCCCGAGCCGAACTTGAAGAGCATGGCTTCGCTGGTGGCCAGCTTCATGATTCCTTCCATGTCATCGCTGACGCTCTGGATGAAGCACGCCGACGATTGCGGGTACTGGTAGGCGCTCGTCGCCTTGAGGACGCCCCGTGTTTCCTCTTCCCATCGCCAGTTGTTGGCGGGCCCGGAAATGCCGTACTGGTGGAACAGCCCCACATTGAACCAGACCGGCGAGTTGAACGACCCATATTGATTCAAGCAAAGCGCCGTCAGCTCGTCGTAGAATCGCTCGGCATCGTCGGACGTGGCGAAGTAGCCATCGGCTTTACCCCAATCGGCGATCGTTCGGGTCACGCGGTCGAATCAACTGGCGAACCGAGTACTCGCGCTTTCCCTGCGACGGACTGCCGTTGCCGCTGGCCACATCGCCGTAAAAGTACTTGCTCGACACGACGTTCGTGGCCAGTTGGCTCCAGTTCCGCGGAACTTCGCAATCCTTCTGCTGGAAGATGACCCGCCCCCGCTCCTCCTTGATCTCCGCCGTGCGCAGCTCCCAGTCGACCTGGTCGAACGGGCTCAATCCCTCCATGCTGAAAACCCGCGGAACCTCCATTCCGCGGCGTCCTCGACCGCGTTCCTTGCCGACGGTCCATGCCGGCTCCAGTGCCTCGGACTTCGTCGCAATCCCTACCCGTTCGCCTACCGTTGCCATGACGGCTCTCCACGTCTCGACCTACCCCGAATTGCCCCGCAAATCTTGGACACCTACCAGGGTTTAGCCGATTTGTGTGCAAAAGTCTATAGGTGTACTAAAGCTCTAGTAATTTTACGCCTCACGCCAGATATCGGCAGATCGAGGGGATCGGTCTGTTGAATCGCGCGGGATTCCACTTGAGAACCGATCGAGGAGATCTGACGTAAGCGGGACTATGTTAACATCCGCCGCCGATCCACAAATAGAAAAACCGTGCTAGCCCAGCGAAAACCGGCATGCTAGAACGGTATGCACAATTTGGGTAAGGCTGCTAATTGGGGACGACGCGTCAACCGGGAGAAACCAGGCTGGTAATCTGAACCGTGGTGTAAGGCTGGCGGTGTCCGTTGCGACGGCGCACGTTCTTGCGCCGGCGGAACTTCTGGATAATGATCTTCTTGGTTCGGAACTGGTTGACGATCTTGGCGACCACCTTGGCTCCGTCGACCACCGGCGCACCGATCGTCGGATGGCTTTCCCCTCCCGAGATGAGAAGGACTTTGGAAAAGACGAGCTCGTCGCCCGCCTTACCCTCGCGGCGATCGACGCGGATTCGATCCCCTTCGCTGACCCGGAACTGATGGCTGCCGTCCTCGAAAATTGCATACATCCGTCGAAAACTCCTCACCAGGGGCAGGTTACGCTATTGATTTCAATCCAACCAAGCCGGATCGTCCCATCGGAACCTGTCCCGCGACTGGATTGCGCGATTCATCTTGCTCGATCAATTCTGGGCACGGTTCAACAACGCAGGTCCTCTGGTAGCACCTTTTTGGAGTCGTCAAGCCCATCATACTAGCCCGAAGCGTAAGCGAGGGTTGGAGTTCGCCTCGCTTACGCTTCGGGCTGGTATGGCCCGAATGACAGCCGACTTTGAACCACGTCCAATTCTGAGCGTCGTCGTTGTCGGTTCATCGATCAGAAAGACATCTTAAATCGCGGACGGTCAAAAGAAAAGAGCGGTGGACCTTGACGCCCGAGCCGATCCCGATTATCAACCGCCATCCTGGACCGTTCTGGCGACGCGAGCCCGGTGCGCTCCGCCGCGCCGAACTGATCTCCGAGCCGCTTATGGCTGGCTGATGGCGCCGGTGCAATCAAATGACTTGGGGAGGTGCCGTCGCCGATGGTCGGGTTGGCCCTGCGATTGACCGCGCTTTCGTGCGTGTTGCTCGCCGATTCCGGCCAGGCTGACCCGCCGCGCCAACCGAAACTCCGCTCGATGTCCGCCGTTCCGTCGACCACCGAATGGCCAACCGCCGCGGAGCTCACGGTCGACAAGCTCATGGTCTATGACCAACCGAATGAGGCGTCTTACGTCAACAACACCCTGAGTCGAGGGGACCGTGTCAGCATCCGCGGCATCGTTGAAGGGGGATGGCTGGCGATCGACCCCCCCGCCACGACGCTCTGTTGGATCGAACGGACGGCGATCGACTGGGGAATCGTTCCTTCCGCACCGAGACGCGGCGTCGCCGACCCGACCATGTCCGAGACGAATCCACCGGAGCGAGCCTGGGTGACCGCGCCTCGGGCACTGGTACGGTCCGGACATCCCAGCGCCCGGCTGCCCGGGCCGCCCAGGGGTTACCTGCATCAGGGCACAATGGTCCGGCTCATCGACCGACCGCCGCTCACAATCGGCCGGGGGAAATCGGCGACGATCTGGTGCGCGATCATGCCGGCGACGACTGAGGTCCGCTACATCCGAGCCCACGGCACGCGTGCCATCGCAACCTCGAAACCTCAACCTCAGGTCGCCGAGATTCAGGCTGCCTACGCGCCTGCCCAGGATGATCCCTCCGCGCCTGAGAAACCGCTGCCGGCTTCTCTCAAGACCGAGATGGAAAACCTCGATTCGATGCATCGCGCGATCGTCAGCGATCAACCGATCGAGCAATGGCGGTTCGAGGCGGTGCGCGCCGGCTACCAGGCGCTCTTGAAGCGGCTTGGTTCCGATCCGGCGGTGGAAGAGGCCATTCGCGTCCGGCTGGCGCGGGTCACGCGGTACGAGCAGGCCGCCCAGGCCGCCCGGACGATCCAGGAAATCCTGGCGAAGAGCCATCGCCGCGACCGCGAGGTCGCCAAAGTGGAGCGCAAACTGGCCGCCGCGGAACGGCCCCGCGCCCGACCTTATAACGCCGTTGGCTTCGTACAACCGTCCGCTCGCAAGGTCGACGGTCGTAAGCTTTACGCCTTGATCGGCGCCGACGGCTCGACGCTCGCCTACCTCGATGTCCCGCCGGGAATCGAGGTTGACCCCTTCTTCTCCCGCCGCATCGGCGTCCGAGGCGACACCCACTACGATGAAGACCTCGGCACCCGCCTGATCACCGTCCGCGACCTGGAGTCCATCGAATCGAAACGGCAATAATGGGCTGATGAATCTGAATAATCGCTTCGGTTGGCGTCATGGTTCCGGCACTTGCAAGTCGCGGCAGATCTTCCGGACCAGAAACTCGTTGATCTCGTTGTGACGCGGAACCGCCGATGTCGCACTGGCCGCTCGGTTTATAGGGATGCTATGACGTCCGCCCTCCCAGAGCGGAGACCAGATGGACGCTCATCGCGGATTTCCGCGGCCGGAAAAATCATTAACAATTCCGGGCTCTCGACGCCAAAATCTGCGGAAAAACCGGTCCGTCCACCGCCGTTTCCTTAACCTTTTTCCGCGTGGTTTGACCTTGGGTTCTTGAGCCTAAAACCGAGCGGGCTCATCGGCGCGTCTGCTCCCGAACTGTCTTTGTCTCCTGCACATCGCAGAGCCGAGCCCTCGGGGGATGGTTTTGTCGGCGTTGCGGTAGTAGGGTAAACCCGGCCGTAGGGAGGACAGAAAACGGTTAATGGATGTGAGCACGCGTCGTGGATCTTCGACCCGGTCGTCGCTTCTCTCTCGATCCCGAATTCACGTTCCACCGCCGTTACGAATCACTGCGAGCTTTCTTCGTGGAGGCACGCGCTTTGGCCGAGGTCGCCGCGAGGTTCGGCTACAAGCCAACGGCCCTCAACGTGATGATCCGCCGGTTTAACCCCAAGGGGGGGGGAATGAGATTTGGTGGTTTAACCCCCAAGTTCGCAAGCGGTGCGTTCCCCCCTTTTCGTCTCGAACGGGCGCGGGGGCCCACCCGGCCCGCGACGCTGTGACGACATTGCCGGCCCCGGGGAGCCCGCCCTCGCGTATCAGCGGCTTTTGAACCTCGAATCCGGACGGATGCTGCCGACGCGCAACGGCGGGGTCTTTCTGTTCCTCGTACCCGACACCCTTTCCGCCGCATGCTCGAAGTGCCCCGGAAACGACGTCCGAGGCGCCGACGATCATGTTGCCGCTTCAGGCGGGCGGAAAAACAAAACACAAAGGCTGACCCCACGTCCCCCCAAAGGCTGACCTCACGTCCCCCCTACAAAACACAAAGGCTGACCCCACGTCCCCCCTATTCCGCTCTGAAGATCGTTGTTTTTTTCTCCGTTACTATCGGAAGCCCATATCGAGTGGTGTGAGGAATTCGACGACGAAGTCGAGCCGGTCGGCTGATCCTGACCGTTCTCGGCGTGACCCGGGGCCAGATGAACATCCGGTGGGGCGCGGACTCACCGGCTAGTGTTTGGGTGCGAGGCCGCTACTAGGGGTCAGGGCGGGATCGGCCAAAATCATCGAGTACCTCGAGGCCGGTGTCGCTGTCATGGACCCGGCCCCGCCGGCCCCGAAGTCGGGATTGTACTTCGTCCAGAGGGGGAGCGCCTTCCAGGTCAGGTTCATATGGTAGTCGAGGGATGGACGCCCGGGGTCCTTGGGGACGTCGCCCCGGTAGCTCTGGAACCAAGAATTGAAGAGCATCGAACCCGGCTCGTAGAGATAGTTCGGGCCTTGACCCGTCCTCAAGTCCATGGACGTCGGCAACGCTCGACCGAAATAGGGGGACTCGGTCCCGACGTTGCTGGCCATGGGCAGCATGAACGATTTCATGGGCCATTCGGCCACGCCGTGGCAACTCATGCAGCTCGAGGCGGCGACCCGAGGGGCGGCCTTGCCGTTGACCAGGACGTCCTGCACCACTGCGGCGTCATTGGGTCCCGACAGTCGCCCTCCGTAACCGAGGGTCTCGGTCGCGTACAAGGGCGCCATCGGGCTAATCACGCTCTGCTGCAAGATCGCGTTGGGATCGGCCGCCGAGTTGATCAGAGGATCGTTGCCCCACATCGCCCCCAGCGGGACCATCCGATCCCAGGCATCACCTTTGACTCGCTTGTCGTAGACGAGCGTTGAGAAGACCCACTGCGACTCCGGGGCTGCTGTCGAATCCTTGATGATGATGTCGAACTGGAAGAAGGAGACGTCGAAGAATCCCGGCGGTGTGTTCGGCGGGGCGTCGGGGGCGGGGGCATAGAGCGTCCAGACGGTCGCTCCGTCCATCGGTGACCAGTCGGCCTTCATCGCGGTCGTTAAGGCCGCTTTGATGACGATGGCACCTTCGGGATACAGTGGATTGCCGCCGGTGAGGTCCGGTTTCTTGGCATCGTCACCCCGGACCTGCCCCAGCATGTAGGCGGCCGTCGGGTCGTACATGGTGACCAAGAAGGTCGTCATGGACTTCTTCAGGCCGGAGAGCGGGAACATCGAGGGCTGGAATGTGGCACCCCTCAAGGTACCATGGATCGGCTCTTGCGAATCGAAAAGCCACGGCATGCTGTACCAGCCCTCCTTCGCCGGGTCCCAGTTCGGATAGTCCAGGATCAGCTTACGCATGGCCGGGGCGAGATATTCCTTGAGCGCCTCCACGTAGGCCAGGGCGTTTTCACGCGTAAGCGGCTTTCCATGCGAGACCTTGGTCCAAGGCGGGTCGG
>CAWAAW010000014.1:0-45888 GCA_963779785.1 uncultured Planctomycetota bacterium | reverse complement strand
GTTTGGGACCGATCTCGGATTCGGCAGCGCTTTCGATCGTTTGGTGAGCAGCGCTCAGGGTCCTTGTTCCCAGCCCGTCGATGAGACCGTTTATCTCTCTGCCTCGTTTATCTCTCTGCCTCGTTCTTCTGAAGGCGATCGTTTGGTGAGCAGCACTCGGGGTCGTTGTTCCCGGCGCCTGATGAGACCGTTTGTCTCTCTGTCTTGTTCTCGAGAGGACGATAGGCTGGCAAGCAAGCGTCTTGGTCTTGTTCCCAAGGTCGCAGTACACTGGCAAGCGCCGTCTAATTCGTGTATTGATGGTGCCTGGTGAGTACCTGAGTTCCTGTCTCGTCCTCGATGAGCTGGGCTATCTGCCCATCGACAAGCATGGGGCCGATTTGTTGTTCCAGGTTGTCGCCGCCCGTTATGAAGTTGGATCGATCGTGATCACCACGAATCGACCCTTCCGGGAATGGGGCAAAATCTTTGACGTGGACAACACCCTGGCCACGGCCTTGATCGACCGGCTGATGCATCACGGGGAGGGGATCGTTATTCAAGGAGACAGTTATCGCATGAAAGATAAAGATCCTGATTCGATCGACGAGTGACCAAAGCGCGGTACGTCAACGTTCGGATCGGGTGTTCGATGCGAAGTGAGTTGGCTTTGGCGTGAGTGGCGGGGATCGTCCAGCCCACCCTCGAAGAAGCCCAGCCATCGTGCTGGGTCATTCGAGCGGCCGGTTCCTTGGAGAGCGGGCCCGCGTTGACCCCAGGCTCTGATCCAGAATCCGCGAGCAGCTTCCTGCGGGGGGCTTCGTCTTGGCGGTCTGGTCATCCTGTTTGTGGCCCGTGGTGGTCCGCGGCGAGGAATTGGCGGTGGCCCTGTCCACCACGCCGAACTCAACAAGCGCGAACGCCTGGCCGGCCCGTCCGTTCCAAGCTTTGCCACGCCAAATTCCTGGTTCGATTTGACTCCGCGCTTTTCGCAACGTGCCGAGCGACGTCGGCGTATGCGCCGATTGCGTCATGCCCTGTCCAGTCACCAAGCGCGCTGCCGTCCTGTTGATCGAAACTGACTCCATTTCGGTGATCGGTCCCACCGTTCGCCTTTTTTCCTCAGACTAGATCTCAGTCAATACCAAAGCCTGCAAAAGTCTTCCTGAGTCTAGACTTGAATGGAGGTGTAGAGTACAGGTGCAGGTCGGGTGGTAGGATAGGTATGGTGAAGGTCTAGACCAAAGGAGACGACATGGACACGCCCATCATGGCCACGAAGAAGAAGTCTGCGGCCAAGATGCCGAAAACGGCAGCGAAGAAGAAGGGGCTTGCTATCGCGATAACCCTCAAGGGGTCGCCAGAGTGGAAGGCATGGGTAGACAGGCTAGCCGACAAATTCCGGACAGACACTGCCAAGGTAATAGACATGGCATTGGTCGAGTTCGCTCGCACTCACGGGTTCGAGGAAGCGCCACGGCGCTGAAGGAATTACCGAATGGCAACCCCACAGCAGCTCCGCGACATGGTCAGTGCTCGGCCGTTCACGCCGTTCGTTGTCACGATCGGCAACCGGTCGTTCACGATCCTGCATCCCGAGAACGCGGCATGCGATCTCCGGGGCAAAGACCTTGTCCTCTTCGACAAACAGGGGATGCACCACGTCGACATGCGTTTGGTCGAGGTCCTGGAGCCAGCCGAATCGACGATCGATCCGGCGGACGGCGGGGCTGACGGCCAATCCGGCCGGCGACCACCAGGTTCGGCAGATTCCGGCGACACCATACTCAACTCAGATCCAGTAATTCGTTATGGCGTCCCCCCGAACCCGCACCTGGCCGAGGTTGAACCAGCTTGCCGACGAGTCGGCGCAGACTCCTACGAGGAGTCAAGCATCGAAGCGGTACATCAACGCGCTCGGGAGCGGCAGCGGGCCTTCGAGCAATACGCGAAGAACTTCACCGACTTTTGGATGAAGTAGACGCGGAGGAGTATTGGAGCAATGCGATTAACGTACATATTCTCGGCCAGTGTGTCGGACGACATTTCGGACGCAATAGTTTCCGCCCCCGATCAGCTCGATGGGCGGAAATTGACCGAGGACACCGTGGACAAGTACCTTGATCGGGACCTCGCTGACTTAGGCGTACTCGGTGGCGAGATTCGCTTGAGCACCAAAGATGCTGAGGCGAAAGTGGTGGTAACTTATTGGTTGCCCGAGGTTGTCGACGAGGCACTGATTTCACGTTTGCAAGCATATACGGTAGCTCAGCTCGATGATGGTATCGGTGAGGGCGGTTTTCAAATTGATTTGGACGGTGCACGATTGCTTGTCACTGCCTACACCGATTGGACTGAAAGCGTTGAGGTTACGGACGATGGGCGACCAGTGCCCGAGCCGCCACGGATTGCGATCGCCGCTCGCGACGGTGATTTGTCGACGTTAGCGGCGGTGATCGAGGTTGATAAGAGCGAGATCGATCGGCTGCATCAGGGATACTCTGCTTTGCAGCTTGCGATCCTTTACGGTCATTCGGACGCTATCCCCATGCTATTGTCCGCGGGGGTGAACCCAAACCAGCTCGACTGTCTTGGGTCGACACCGTTGGAGCTTTGTGCTTTATCCAATTCACTCGACGACGATCGGAGTCGCCGCGTTGCTCAGTTCTTGATTGACGCCGGTGCGACTCCAAACCACACTACCCCGAATGGAGAAACGGCGAAGAGTTATGCATTGTCGCGACAAAAGAGCCGGATGGCAGAGATTCTTTAGTGTGAGATTCACAGTCCGAGAACGCGGGACAGGTCCGGAGAAGGGGGCGAAAGCGGGACAGGTCCGATGTTGGTAAAATAGGCGGACACGCCATGGAGGCGGAGAAAGCCGCAAGGCGGCCCAAGTCCGATATTGGAAAAACGGGCGGGAAAGGTCCGATATTCGCATCGCGTTGCCATAATCTAGAACTCCTACCTTATATTGGACTCGGCCCGCTTTTCGCTCTACGGGCGAGAACTCTTGATCTGTCAGTTGTAGGCGAGCGCTTGGCGCAGGGCTGGCACGGTGAGAGCGGCTGGATTACACGCGAGCACAGCTCCGACGGCACAGAGCATCCCGTGAAGAACCACATTTAAGTAAGGACTCAACGAAGTACGTGCCGACAGTGGCGAGGTCCGTAAGCCCGGACGAGCAGATTATGTATGCGTATTCGGATCATCCACCTCCAGCCCTTCGGAATTCGCGGCCGCGTTGAGGTCTTGATCGGCCGACAGCAGAATAGCGGGGCCGAGGCCCGCTGTGCGGTACAGACGATTGACTTCGATCGCCGCGGCGAGTTGCACAGCATCGTAAGCCCGTAGCCCGTGCTTTCGCGCAGGAACATCGCATCGCCCGAGAGGGCCGCGGTTAACTCCACAATAAGATATCGCTGGGCGAGATGGCGGCGAAAGTGACCGAGGATCGCCCCAGCCTGGGCAGCCGACAGGCTGCCGCCGCGTTGCCGTCGCGTGATGGCGGCAAAGATTTCAACGGTTGTGATGCGGGCGAGATAAATCGTGTGAGACGTCTTGGCACGGGTCAAGGCTCGGACCCAGGCGGTGCCAGTCTCTCGGACATGTCGTTTGACGAGTGCACTGGTGTCCAAGAGCTAACCACAATCCCCCCGAAGTACCACCTCGCCGATCCTCCTGCGACGCGCCCATAATCGGGCTGTCGGCGTTGCTACAACTGGCCGAATGGAGCCAGGCACGTCGGCAAAGTGACCACCAAGGAGGATCACCATGCCCACCTCTGGTACCCAATCCGTCCCCCCCCGCGCCGAGCAGCGCTGACGACGCAACCCCCGATGAACCGGCTCTGGCCGGCTCTACCGGTCGAGGCCCGGCGGAAGGCCCTGCGGGCGCTGAGCCGCCTCATGGCCCGGCAACTGGGGTCGCCCACAAGCTCACCGGAGGTGTCGCATGAATGCTCATGACAACGACCTCGCCCGTCCCGCGCGCGGCCGGCGGGACCATCGAGGGTCGCGCTCGACCAAGATCCTCGTTCGGCATCTCGACCGCTGGGCGATCATCTATGTCCGACAGTCCACCCCGCAGCAGGTTCTCGAACATAAGGAGTCACGGGAGCGTCAGTACGCCTTGGCCGACTTGGCCGTGGCCCTGGGATGGCCCAAGGAGCGCATCCTGATCATCGACGAAGACCAGGGGCAGAGTGGCAAGACGTCGGCCAGTCGGCTCGGCTTCCAACGCATCCTCGCCGAAGTCACCATGGACCACGTCGGGATCGTATTTGGGCTGGAGATGAGCCGCCTGTCCCGCTCGTCGAAGGATTGGCATCATCTGCTGGAGGTTTGTGCCCTTTTCGGGACGCTCTTGGCCGACCAAGATGGCGTCTACGATCCCCACGATTCCAACGATAGGCTCTTGCTCGGGCTAAAAGGCACCATGAGTGAATTTGAATTATGTACTATGCGGAATCGCCTGGATCGCGGCAAGCTGAACAAGGCCACGCGCGGCGAGCTGTTCTTCAAGGTGCCCTGCGGATATGTCAAGCTGCCGTCGGGCGAAGTGGCCCTGGACCCGGACGAGCAGGCCCGCGACGTGGTCCAGTCGGTCTTCGACAGGTTCGACGAACTTGGCACCATCTACGGCGTGCACCGCTACCTGTTGGCCAATGGCATCCGGCTCGGGATGCGCCCCAGGACGGTCCCCGGCGCGGCCAATTGGAATGGCGACGGCCCTCACTGGCGACGTTAAATCAGATGCTGCACAACCCGATGTATGCCGGGGCCTATGCCTACGGGCAACGCCCGTGCGACGCCAGACGGACGGCATCGGGGGCGAGCAAGAGTGAGCAACGTCGGGTCCCGATGTCGGAGTGGAAGGTGTTGCAGCGGGATCGCCTCCCGGCCTACATCACCTGGGAGCGCTACCTGGCGAATCAGGAGCGGATGCACCAGAACCGCTCGCTTCCGGACACGGCCGGGACGCCCCGTGCCGGGGCGGCGTTGTTGACGCGACTGCTGGTGTGCGGCACCTGCGGCCGCTTCCTGCACGCCTGCTACCCCGGCAAATCCAATATTCATTATAAATGCGAAACACATCTGCAAAGGGGGACTGAGAAGGTCTGCTACGGATTGAAAGCGGCGGTGATCGATGGCCTGGTGTCGGATCAGGTCCTGCGCCCTTGGAGCCGGCGGCGCTGGACTTGAGCCTGGCCGCCATCGCGGACATCGATCGGGAGCGGGAGGGGCTCCATCGCCACTGGCGGCAGCGACTCGAGCGGGCTCGCTACGAGGCGGAGCGGGCCGAGCGCCAGTACCAGGCGGTCGATCCCGAGAACCGGTTGGTTGTACGCACGCTGGAGCGACGTTGGGAGGAGGCGATGCGCGAGCAGCAGGAACTCGAAGAAGAATATGATCGATTCTTACGGGTACAGCCGCCATCCTTGAGCGAGGACGAGCGGGCCCGAATCCGGGCGCTGTCCCGCGACATCCCGGCCCTCTGGCATGCGCCCGGGACCACGGCCGCGGACCGCAAGGAGATTATCCGGCTGCTGGTGGAGCGGGTCGTCGTCCAGGTGCGTAACGATAGCGAGGAGGTGGAGGCGACGATCCAGTGGCGGGGCGGTTCGACGAGCCACCATACGATCGTCCGGCCGGTGGGTCGATACGAGCATCTCCGCGGCTACGACCGGCTGGTCGAGCATCTGGTCCGATGGCGCGGCGAGGGATACTCTGCGGGACAGATCGCGGCGAAGCTCCAGGCCGCCGGGTTCCGGCCGCCGAGGAAGCAGGGGGTATATACGAAGGGGCAGGTGCAACAACTACTGCGCCGTTGTGGCCTGACCCACGAGGAGCCCGGGGTGGGGGAGCTCGGCCTGAACGAGTGGTGG
This sequence comes from uncultured Planctomycetota bacterium, assembly GCA_963779785.1. Taxonomy (GTDB): domain Bacteria; phylum Planctomycetota; class Planctomycetia; order Isosphaerales; family Isosphaeraceae; genus CAVRFS01. The sequence goes on along the minus strand of CAWAAW010000014.1, from coordinate 40,022 downwards.
CTTCCCCATTTGGCCGTTGCCTTGGACCTATCCGCGACCAAGCTGCGCGATTGGGCGGGCGCGGCTGGGTACGCGCGCGGAAGACACTGGCGCAGCGCCAATGGATCGTCTGGGCCGACAAGTCCGAGCAGAAGCGGTTGCGCCGGCTCAAGGCCCTTTCGAGGCGCGGGATTGTGGTCCTTCCCGGCGAATTGATCACGCCGGGGGGAGCGGTATGAGTGGCGACGGAACAGGAGACCGGAATAGGATCGTTATATGACGAGTTTCGCCGGGGCTGCGGGGCGGAAACCGGGCTGTTATGCCCCGCTTTCCGCCCGAACTCGTCGTATAGGCGGGCTGAGACACACAGATCGTCCAAGAGGCAGTGCTCGGTGCGAGAAGATGTTACACTCAAGCCTGTCTTAAGCAGATCAGTTCGGGGGTTGATGCAGCCCAGCCGAAACGAGGATGAGGCGCCGGAGAAACAGGCCGTGGATTGGATCACCGACGAGGTCGCCATCGGCAACTACTTGGAGGTCCTGGACGCAGCGCTTCTGAAGCATCAAGGGTTTCGTTCCGTCCTCAGTCTCAACGGCACGCTCACCGAGCAGCATGCCGCGCAGTTCGGGTTGTCCGAGGTGGTCTCCTACCGGCTGATCGATGGGCCGGGAAACGACCTTCGGGTCTTCCGCCTTGCTATCGAGGATTTGAAGAGGTTAGCCGCATCGCATAGTCCGGTCCTGGTCCAGTATCATGCTGGCCGTAGCCGGTCTGCGGTCGTGGTTGCTGCACATTTGATGGAGGCGTGTGGCCACAATCCCGATCAGGCGATCGCCCTCGTCGCCTCCAAGCGCGAGATCAACGTCACATCGGCTTTGGTCGACCTGCTTCACAAGGTTGGGACATAACGCTTAACCATCGTTGCAACGGCCCCAAGCAATTGTGACTTGCCGCCGCTATGCCAGTCTTCTGTCCCCTTGCGACTCGCGACGCAAGGAAGTCGCGAGGAATCAATGATATTCAACAGAATCGATGAGAGCCCACCACCGAGGAGGAACAATGAACTCGAAAGATGGAGGCATCATGCCGGCTACTTCTCGAAAAGATAGACAGCCACTTAGCGGCGCTCGCGGATAATCGTTTCGGAGAGTGGCTCACCTTCGATAGCGATGGGTGAGAATTCCTGATAGTCCATGGGGTCGGGTCTGGCGGGTATCTGGCTGAGCAAGCCTACTTCCATCAATTGCTGGTTCAGTTCGTCCGGGGTGATTGCCTTCTTTGGGGATTAAGCCTCCTGCTTTTTCTGCCGATGCAAACGGAGAGCGTCGCTGATCGCCTCGTCCGGCGAAGCAAACCGCCCGCTCTGCACCTCGGTTTGGACGTAGTGCTGCAAGTCTTCGGGTAAATGAATGGTCATCATGCAATGTCTCCCGTGGTTTTCACCCTATCATGGACGTCTGGCATTGCCAAGAGCGTGTTGTGCCCATTCATGCTCGCGAGTGCATTGAGATTTTTCTCGGGAGCTTCGGGACCACGTGAGGAAAGTGAATATGAGGTCTTGCAGTAGAACCGATCATGCTGGAGATTAGGGCGGTTATCGCTCGAGTTGCTTGGCGGTCACGATGCTCGTCGCCAGTTCTCGATTCACCCTACGCGAAGCGCGCGAGCCTTTCGTTCGGCCTGCTGAGCTTCTTCAGATCGTCCGGTCCATGCCAACGCACGGGGAGGATTCGGGAGTTTCGGGTTGCGGAGACGCTGCCATGAAGCCGATTGTGACGACAGGCCGTTTTTCACTGATGCTGTTGAGTTTGGTCGTGCTCGCTCCGAACGCGGTGATGGGGACGGAGGAGACGTTCCGTCTGAGCGCCCGCGCTGCTGGTGGGGCGACTGGGCCCAGCCCCCATGGATCCCGCTGGTTGGCGACGCGGACGGAGACGGCCGGGCCGACCTGGTGGCGGTCGAGCCTCCCGGGGGAACCATCTCAGTCGAGCGCACATCGCCCCTGGGAAAATGGGTGCAGGACCCAGAGCCCAACATTCGCTTCGGCAACGATGTGGTCGCGGCAGCCGTCGGCCCCTTCACGGGAGATGCTGCCGACGAGCTGCTCGCACTGGGTCGCGACGGCTCGCTGCGCCTGGCCTTCGGCATGAAACGCGGCACAAGGACGTACACTCGCGTTGAGCGCGTGGGAGAAGTCCCCACAGCCGACCTCCCGATGTCGGTCGCGCGCGCCTTCAGCGCCGACATCAACCACGACGGGCGAATCGACGTGCTCGTCCCGCGCGGCGACGGCCGGCTTCTCGTGCTCTTGAACCGCCCCGGCGACGGCGGTCGCCCGCGGTTTGATAGGTCGCTCGCGCTCGGTGCACCAAGCGACGCCACGGAAATCGACGTCGGCACGTTCGGCGCCCCGGCGCGCCAGCGGCTGATATGGGTCGACGCAGACGGTCGACTCAATGCCGCCACGCTCGCCCTTGCCGGCGCCGGCCTTCAAGTGGGAAGCCCCGAGCGCTGCTCGAAATCGGCAAGGCGCGCATCTGGCGGTGGGAAGGTTCCTCGGCCACGCAGGCCACGACATCATCGCAGGTCGCCAACTCCTCCCCGGCGGCGATCCCGCCTCGGCCGTCGAGATTCGAGCGTCCCGACCACCGCTGAGTGGAAGACCGACGCCTGGTGGCGCCCCGGCGACATCGACGGCAATGGCATGGATGACCTCGTCCGCAAGCGGACGCTCCCCGCGTCCGCCGGCGGCCCTGAAGTCTCGATCCAATTCGCCGCGCGCCGGGGCGAGGCACAACAAGGCTTCCTCGACGACGACCTGGACGGTCTGCCCGACGCCTGGGAGCAGGGCGCGATCCGGCCGGGAGGGCTAGACCTCAAGGTGCTGGGCTGCAAGCCCGGCCGCAAAGACGTCATCGTCGAGATCGAGCGGTTCGACAACGTCGATGTTCCCCTCCTCAGGACCGAGGTCGGCGTGACCGTACGCTACTTCGCGTCGCTCCCGGTCGCGAACCCGGACGGCAGCCGAGGGATCGCTGCACCCGATCTATTTTCCGCCCACACCGCACGCCGACTTCGACAACGTCCTCAAGCAATTCGACGAGCATATCCTTCGTACGCCCACCGGGGCGTCGTCCACTCGGCGTTCTTCGGCGTCGAGAGCGAACCCGGCTTCGCCAACGCGCTATTAATGGGTGACCGCGGGAAGTTCCGGGTCGGCCTGCCCGTCCACGACGTGATGACGCACGAGTTCGGGCACGAGCTAAGCCTGCCCCACGACGCCTTTCAGCCGCACAATTGCCCGATCTATAACAGTGTGATGAGTTATACGTATATTGAAGGCGCCGGCCACCGCCTCGACCTGTGCGTCTACTCGGAGGGGCGCTTTCGTCCCTGGTGCTCAACGAGCGGCACCTGTCGGAGCGGCTGCCGTTTCCGATCAAGAAGATCCAGTTCCTGGCGATGACTCCTTATCAGTACCAGCTCAAGCCGAGCCCCGACGGCCATTCGACCCTGATCGACTGGAACTGGAACGGGATCCTCGGCGAGGAGAACGTGGTGGCCGACATCAACTACGATCACGGTACCGACATCGGCCGGCAGTACGACGTCGGCGGCGCCGACTTTGCTCCGGTGCTGGTCACGCACGGCACGCCCAGGAACGGTCGGCTTCTGCTCCTCCTGCCCAAGGGCGGCGCCCTGCACCTGCGCGAGTGGCTCGGCTCAGACGTCGACAAGGACGGCGATCGCTGGTCGGCCGAGACGGTGGTGAAGCCTTCAGGCATCGCCGGCGACGTGACCGCCGCTTACCAGCACGGCGCGACATGGGTGGCGTACCGCACCGGCGAAAAGGTCGTAATGCGCAGAATCGTTGTGGCGGGTGAACATCCCGCGATCGGCCCTGCGATCGTCGTCCTGGGCGCAGCGGGACAGCCGACGCTGGCCCCATTCGACGGCCGACTTGCACTCTTGTTGTGGCGTTCAGCCGACCGCCCGATCGGGCTCTCGCTCATTGACGTCGCCGGCCGCGAAGTGACGTTCGAGCGCGAGGAGGAATCGAACTTCGCCAGCGCCGGCCTGTGGCCGCCGTGGAGGCGCGCGACGGCGGGACGCCGGCCTTGTGCATCGGCCGGATCGAGCCGACCGATCCGAACCATCGCTCCTGGACCGAGATCCGGCGTTTCGTGCGCACGACGGCAGGCCGCTGGCGGAGACGCACAGGGAATGGGTAAACGGCGAGGTGTGCGGCCGCGATGGGGCCACGCCGCTGGCCGTCCACGCCGCGCACCGGATGGCGCTCTTGTGGCGAAATCAGCGCGGCTTCGGGGCACGCGGCCGGCTCTACCATTTCAGCGGCGACGCGACGCGAGACGATCGACCCTGGTCGGACAGTACATCACCATGCAGGCCGCCCGCCGCGAGACCGGCACCGGGTGGTTTTCACGCCCTTATTGCGAGCCAGGGGCTCCCGGCGCCTCCGCGCCGGGGTTTGCTGGTTCCGCGACGACATTGTCTATGCGCTGCGCTTGCACGACGACCGCCAAACACGTAACAACGTGGTGACGCTGGGCTTCTACGGCAGCGGCGCGCTCCCGGAGCCGATGAGCGACTTCAACGACGTCGCGTTCATCGCGCGTGGGCCTGAGCCATTCGATCACCGTCGTGACGCCGCAAACCGAGGCGGCGACGCCCGACCTTCCAGGACCTGTTCCTGCGAAGTAGGTTGCGTGCAAACCCGATTTCGATCGGAGAACGCCGTTCTTGCTCATCCTCTTTGGTTGCGGCTTCGCCGCGTTGGGTTTATTGAGAGTCAGGAAAGTAATGCGCTCCCCGAAGGCTGCTCCCATACCAACCCGAAGCGTGAGCGAGGGGACCGGCTGTGCATCGGCAACGAACCTTGGCCAGCGTCCCTCGCTCGCGCAGTCGGGCTAGTGCGGGTCTCGGCCGCATCTGGCCAGGTGTCGACGCAATCGTCTCCGTTCCGCAGACATGACTTTCCTGGCTCTCAGTAGCTCGCTTGGTGCGCCGATGAGGCATCGCACTATACTCGGGCATGGCTGGTTAGAACAAGGTGAGGGCGTCCTGGGTCACATTACCCCTGCGAGCGTCCCTCGAGATCAAGCGTCTGGAACTGCGTGATACGCAAGGCCTGGTTGGGAAACCGGGCGAGGATTTCGAGTTCCCCGCCCATCGCCTCGATATAGCTCCGCAAGGTGCTGAGGTACATATCGGTGCGACGTTGCAGGCTTCGGAAACAGCCGCCTGTTTGATATGCAGCTTCTTCGCCACCTCTTCCTGCGACCGCTCGCGGGCTTCACGCAACTGGCGCAGGGTCGCTTCTTCGGCGATCAGCTCCGCGGTCCGCTTCTTGATCGCCTGTTGCCTCTTCTTCGGAACCTCGGCCATATAATCATCGAACCGGATTGCCATCATTAGTACCCTCGCTTTTCCCGTTCCAGCCGTTCCGACGCCGGCGAAACCGTTCGTCGGCGATCGGCAGATGCTTCGTGCCCGTCTGTAATCCCCTCGACCACGAACGTTATTCCCCAGCCTGTTTGAGCAGTCGGTGCATCAACTCATCTGAGAGGTACGTTCCGCTTTGACGAAGTTGTTCAAGGAGCGGTCGAAGTGATTCGATCCGGCCGAGGTTCTTGGCAATCAAGAGGCACGCCAGCGTACCCCGGAGTGGAATGCCGAGTCCCTCCGCGCACCGTCTCGCCTTCCAGTCGTCGATCACCACGTCTTTGTCTGGTCCGGGCTCCGCCAGGGCAAGAGCCAGAACGGCCGTTTCCCCCGCGCCGAGCTTCGGCACCTGATGAAAGTCGGGTATCGCAGGCGTCGGCACGACATGAATCCAAGGTGTCGAGCGAACCGTCACAGCCGCAGGATCGTCCGGGCCCAGGCACCGAGTTCACCCAACACGGCATCGGGAACGAGCACTACCACGCCCGGTTCATTCAGGAGGTCCACTAGACCCAGCCGAGTCAGGAAGATCAACGGCGAGGCGTTGACGATACGCTTCCAGGCCACGCTCGACCTCCTCCTTCAGCTCCTCGTCGATGATTTGAATAGCGTCCACTTTGCCCGGCCGAGCGCGAGAGAAAACTCGTCCGGTCCAGCCCGGCGATTTCAGCGGCCCTCCCTTGCGAGATCACACCCTGAGAATACCATTGGATCGCCGCCGCCAGTCGAAGCTCGGAAGCGGAAGCTTCGTCTGAGCCCCACTCTAACGGGTTTAAGCTGTCGGGGATCTCTATACTTGATGGTCTTCACGTCCAACTCCTCTCCCAAGCCATTTTTTTCCGACGATGATCAGTCGCATTTCCTTGTGCCTCGCGATCAAGCCGTCGTATTATAGCCCTTCCGAGGCTTCTTGCTCTCGAGCACGCTGCCCGTCAGCGGTTCTCGACAATGGCTAGCGGGTAAAGGGTGGATTCCGACCGTACGAGTTCCCGGGTTGATACAGAGTAATACCTCGCTTATTTGACCGCGTGGGCAACTGAGGGGCCGTTGGGACCAGTGTCGTGCCCCATGACCTGGTGAACGGACGAGGTCGCTATCATAAGGCAATACGTCCTTGTTTTCACGTCTTAGAGCGACCGAAACGGAGCATGTTTTTGCACGAATCGGGTCTCTACCCCTTGCCTACCGGTGATTGCCGTGCCATGATGAGCTTCTGCTTGGCCGTTGAGAATCCCCCAATTTCCATTGGTCGTCGGATTGGGAGACAAAATCACGACGGAAGGCATTAAGCCGTTGGACAAACCGGACGGTCTGTTCGGAGAGAATGCGGTGGATACTGGGGAAAAGTCAGCCATCCTCCGCGAACTCCGAGACGAGGGCAGGCTAATCCCATTCATTGGCGCGGGCTTGTCTGTGCCTTTAGGACTTCCGTCTTGGTCCGATCTCATCGACATCATAGCCAATCAACTAGGCTATGATCCCGAGGTGTTTAAACTCAACGGGAATAATCTCCAACTCGCGGAGTATTATGTCGCAATCAAGGGCGGCATCGGCCCACTCAGGAGCGAGATGGACCGGTTGTTCAACCCGACGGACGACATCATCAAGAAGTCGAAAGCCCACTGCGCCCTCGTCGACATGAGGTTGCCGCTCATTTATACGACAAATTATGACCGGATCATCGAACGGGCGTTCGAATTGAAAGGCATCGCCGTGCCACACGATCGCCAACATCGATGACATTGTCGCCTCAGGTTCAGACGCGACCGATGTCGTGAAGTTCCACGGTAGCTTCGACGACGACGCCAGCCTCGTACTCACCGAATCGAGTTATTTTGAGCGTCTCGAGTTCGAAATCCGCGATCGACATCAAATTGCGGGCGGACATCCTTGGCAAGACGCTCCTCTTCGTCGGATATAGCCTTAGTGACATTAATATGAGGTATATTTTATACAAACTGCACAAGTTAAGACTACAGATGCGGCGGGAGGGGAAACGCGACCCGAGCGCCTACCTGACGACGTTCGGCTCCGGGGAGATCCAGAAGATGCTCCTCGCTCGGTGGGATGTCTCGATTGTGGAATTGGACCCGGTGGACAAGGGCAGAAGCATCGATGAATTTTTGGAGTCGCTCTGTTGAAGGTCTACTACGTCACGGCAAATCAGTTCAAGATCAGGGAAGTGACCGATTATGTCGAGCGGAATGACGTCCAGTCCCGTTTCGGTGTCGATATTTGCTCCGTGAAGAGGGGACTCCAGGATCTCTTGCTTGCCGACATTGATGTGATTGTGAGGCACAAAGCTCTTCAAGCTTACGAGTACGTGAGGCAACCCTGCGTGGTGGAGCACGGGGGTCTTTTCCTCGACGCTTGGCGGTCGAGCTCTGAAGGCGCTCATGGCCTCCTTGGGGGTATGGGACAAGTCGTCTGGAACGCCGTGGGAAACCGCATGTGCGGTTTCTTGCGCCCGGCGAATCGAGAGGGGCCGTTGCCCTGTCCGTGATCGGCTATTGCGACGGCAGGCGGATTCGCGTTCACCGCGGAGAAACCCGGGGCAACGTCACAGAGAAAGCGGATGGCGAGTACAAATTCAACTGGGACCCTATCTTTATGCCGGAGGGAAGCGAGCAAACCTATGGGCAGATGGGGATGGAGTTGAAGCGAGCGACGTCCCCAAGCGTTAAAGCGTGGGAAGCATTCCTCACGGCCGAGTTTCCCGGCAGAGGGACCGGGGCCAAGCGTGGCGTAGGCTGGAATGCCCGGCCGTGACACCCTCCGATGGGTGTCCCCGAGAGTTGGGGTCAGCAGCGCGGCCGCGCCATGATTAATAGAGATGCTCGAAAAGCTTGCGGTGAGGGCAGCGCGTCGAGATCTCGCATGGCTTCTTCTCAGGCTCCCGGCGGGTCCTCATCGGGCATAGCCAGCATCCACTCGACCAGATCGGCGATGGCCCTGGCGTCCCGCGCCTGCTCCTGGGGCGTGATAGGGAGAACTCGGCCCGTGGCGTCCTTGCATGGGGTGGGACGGAGGGATGCTGCCTGGGGATGATCGCGCGAGGCGGGTTCCTTGACGCCGTTCTCGTCGGATTCCTTTCCGAGCAGACTCATTCATCTCTTCCGTCGCATGGGCTGGCATCCAGCCTTTGATTGTACGCTAGCCCCTCCTGGTGCGGAGGATTCACGCGTGACGAGCAGGCGGTTCACCGCGAATGTGAGTGAGCGTCGTGCAGGCTAAGATCGAACCCCGCCGAATTCATACACCGTCATCGAAGCGCCCGCGCGGGGCGGGCCGGCAAATTCTTATTTGTCCCCCTACTGTTCCCGCCTTGAGTGTCGTCGTCCCACTGGCTTGACCGTCCTCCCCCAACACTGGGCTCATGCGGGTGCAGTTGCGACGTTCGGTAGCCTCAGCTCGGCCAACTGACCCGGCTTTTGGAGCCCGCTCGGTCGCCTCCGCAACACCCGCCTCAGTAACCCCTCACAGCGAGCGACCCCGAGTTCGATCGCCGGAGGGAGTTTCTCACGGAGCGCAATCAGAAAGGTTTCCAACGCCGCAACGCGGACAAGGTGCGATTCGACCGCCCTGAAAAGGAGGTCGGCAGCGTCTCGCTCTGCCAGCGGGTCGAGCAGGCCAGCGGCCCAAGCAGCAAGATCGCCGGCCTCATCCGGTCTAAGGTTCCCGTGATTGAGCCGGACCAGGAGGGCCGCCAAGTCGATTCGTGGATCAGAGTACTTCCTCTGGGACAAAAGGCCCGGCGGGATCCGATTCACAACGTAACCGGACGCGACACATCGACCCAGAAGACGGAGCAGGCCGATCCGATCGGGCCCGCGGATGAATTCCTGTTCACAAAGACCCACCCAAGCCTCGACGTTCTCCCCGTTTATCGGGTAGAACCATAGGGTTTGAGCCAACCCACATTCGTTGTAGAATTCAATCTGGTCCACACGGAAGTCCGTGTCCCGCGGGTGGTACAAACCGAGGGAAACAGGATCGTTTTCGCCCATCCCCCGCACGAGTGCTGAAAGCCGCTTGAAATCGGTTTCTTGGACGTCCGGGCACTGACTCCCAATATCGGTCACAACCCAGGACATCCTTTTTATTAATCCAGTTAGGCCATCGTTCTCCACCACGTCGAGCAGAGACCTGAGCTCGGAATACGAGTACTCGCGCGGCCTCATTGACAAAGCACTAATCGCCTCGGCGGGAAAACCAGCGTTGGCGATCGACGCGTCGAACGGACTCCCCGGAGCTGGGACGATGCTGAAGTCCGAGATGATCGCACCCTTCGTCGCCCATCTTTCTTCTGCGGCTCGCCATTCGGAAGCGTCGCCAAGTTGGCCTCGCTCCGCCCTGAGTGCCAGTTCGATGAGCTCACTTTGGGATTGCGCTGTCGCTAGGCATACCGCGAGCGGCCAGGGAAGGTACCAGCTACAATGGTTTCGACTATACTCCCACGCGGGATTGTATCCCCGAGCAACGCACGAGCGAAGCGTCACAGCCAATGCCTTCGCCCCTGGCTCTTCGAGCAGTCGGTGTGACTCGCAGTAGGGTATCCATTCCGGATGCCCCGAGGGTATCCTCCGAATCGTCGCAAACGCCTCGCGAGTATCCGTGGCTTGGCGAAACAGACTCGTGTACATAGCCGAAACATTATCCGGTCCTAGAATTCCTGGCAACAACCGTGCATGTCCAATCAGATTATTATGAAAAAAAATTACCACAGCCGCATCATACCAATCTGGGCGAGGACCGGTCGCTCCAGCATATTGGCCCGGCTTGGGTCTTCGTCTTGTTGCCCTCTGAAAAGCGCACGCGCCGCGGTAGGCGACACCTGGGGAACCAACTCGCAAACCCGTTTACTGAGCCACGCCGAGTCGGCCCAGTCGCTGTCCCCCAACGCAATTCGCCGTTGTTCCCCCGCGTCCGGCGGCCAGTGCTGGTCGGCCAATTCGCGTGCCCAGTCGACTCCCCGATCAGCCAGTCGAGCCAGCAAAGGCCACGCCCCAAGTGTGCGGGCTAGATCAGCCTGCCCCGCACGAGTTTGCAGAGCATCGCGATACAAGCCGCTGGCCGACACGCGGTAAACAGCCGCGAGCCGCTCCGCGACTCCAACGCCCCCTTCCTCGCGGCCAGGAACGTCGGGCTGAGTCAGCAACTCCAGCGCAAGCTTCGAGAGGTGGCGAGTGTAAGTCGGATTCTTGGCCGGCGCGCCGCTCTCCAGAATGGCCAGGCCGAGTTCGGACCCGGCACGCACGATCTCCAGGATCGCATCGGCCGAAGCATTCAGGTCCTCACACAAAAGGCCAAGGGATCCTGATAGTCACGAGACTGTGCATCAAAGAAACACTTACCCGCAGCGAACAGGAAAACGTTACGCCAGTAGGGCGAGGAGGCGATCGCCTTCAGCCGGTTGAGCACCCGGTCGGATCGGCCAGTCATCAGGCACTCGGCCGCATTGTACTCCTGCAAGCCTCTGACCTCGAACGCCAGTTCCCCTTCCACCCGGCTGGTCAGGAAAACAAGCCGGCGCCTGGATGCCTCCGTGATCGCATCGGCCAGATCGTCGAGCTCCCGGCCTTCGAACCCCTTTCCATCAGGGCCCAGGAAGTCAGCCGCCAACTGCCGAAGTTGGTCGACGCGCAGGCTCACCGAATTGGCCCCGGCGGCTTCTCCCTGGAACTGGAGCCAGAACCCGATCTCGTGATGAAGCCGGTCGATCACATCCTTGTGTCCAGCGAGAACCTGTTGGAAAGTAGGTAGCGCTTTTTGAAGCTCTCGGTCGTAGATCGTCTCGTAGTACTTCGAGAACAGTTGCCACCGATCTTGCCCTGGATCACCACGCGCGGACACCACAGTCGCCATGAAAGTGACCTGGAGCGGAGACGACATGAGCGAGGCGGTCAATGGATTCGTGGCGGCGCTCCGGAGCTTATCGACGAGATCATCCGCCTGAGTCGTGATCCCGAATCGACTGCGCCAGCGTACAGTTGTACGTATCGAAGGGCGCGGTCCTGGGAGAGCGGTCGGAATGACCGGAACGCGACCTCTCCACCTGCGAACTCGCCGTTGTATCCGTCCCGACGAGAGGTTGCGACCAAGAACAGGTCGCCCCCCGCGTGGCGGGCTTCGGCCAGAAAGCCGTTCACTGCTCCGACCACCGCGTCCCGGTTTCCCGCTGGCGGGACCTCGTCCAGCCCGTCTAAGATCAAGAGACAAGGAGCGTGTTTCAACCACTTGATAAAATCGTGGTACTCGAAGTCTGCCGCCCCGCGAATGGTAATTCGAAGGTAATCCGCAAGCGTGCTCACTTTCTCGTCGGCTAGCTCCTTCGCAAAGCGGGCAAGCTCAATCCGGAAGGGGAATCGGGGCGTCGACGGCCAGGGCAGACGCTCGCGGTCGCAAGCCGCGCGGGTTTCTGAAATCGCCTTGCGAACCTCCCATTCAAGCAGATGCTGGGGCCGGCGATCGAGCAGAGCAGCCCGGTGGATCTGGGCCAGGAGCTGTCCAATGGTGGATTTTCCGGACCCGAAACCGCCAAGCAGCACATATCGCGTTGGGGCAGTCCTCACCCTTTTTTCTCTCGCTGTCTCCAGTTCATATACTGCCTCGGGGTCGAGGCGCCGGCTGCCATCTTGCAATAGGTCCGCCAGAATGCCGGCAGGCAGATTTCCAGCAGCGTCGCAACTCTCGTTCGGCGCCTCTAGAGAATGTTCAGCGGTGGCAGGCAGATCGATAAACAGGTTTGCGAGTCGAAGTTTTTCGTCGGTCCGCTTCCCTGCCTGATCAAGCCGCGAAGTTTCGTCTTCCAGAAGGGTTTGTGAGAGAAATGTAGTAAGGATTTGCTCTGTGTCCGGTCGGCGACCCTCGATAGCGTCGAGCAGTGCCGCCAGAACGTCCCCGGCGGTCAGATAGGCAGTGAACCGTCTGCGGATCTCTTCGAACCGATCCACGTATCCCGAAAGTTGACTCGCACCCCAGACCGCGTGCCCTTTGAGCGGTAGCTTGCCATAATAAGATTCTACGAGGGTGTTGGCGGCATCCCATCCTTGCCCCCCGGCCGCCAGATCGGCGTTCGTCACATACACATAGTACTCGGGCTTTGGGGTTCGCTTCGCAGACGTAATGAACAGATCGAGTTCTTTCTTCAGGAGATCGAGGGCCCATTTCTGGTCCTTTTCGGTCCCTTCAGGCTTGGCTTTGCACTTCGCCTGAATGACGCCGTATCCCGACCACTGATCTGTAGGCGGATAGGGATACGGAAGAGTTCCGTTGAAAATCGCCTCGCGGCCCCCATCTGGGCCGTCTCCGAAGACGGTTACCCCAGGGCCAAAGATGGATAATGACAACGCTCGGGCAAACTGCTCGAAGGAATCCGCCGTGAAGCCGAAGAACTGGTGCGCCATGCGTTCCTCGTGGCTGGGCCAGACGGCCCTCTTGCCTTTGGTTACTGGTGCTGTGCTGGGCGCCGCCGAGCTCCACGTCGCAGCGGCCCTCACCCGCCGAGAGTGGCTCACATCTTACCACAAGCTGTGGTCGAGGGAAGGCGCGACGTGACGCGACGCTAGCTAACTGAAGTCGGTTAACGTCAACGTCTCTCAACACGCGGTGTGTCGTGCGGCGTTCAAGATGTCCAGTCTTAACACAGTAGAACTGTCCGGTTCCAACTAGCCCTTCGCGGATCGCTTCCAATATCACACGACTTCCGCTAGGCGCTCACGGAACGACAAGAAGCTAGGCATCGTGATACGATGGCAATCGATCGAGCCGATCCTCGATCTTGCCGAGCAGGAGTTCACGGGTCGCGGGCTCGCCGAGCATTTGTTCGAGTTCCCGTTTCAGGGAGTCAGGCGAGTTGTCGTTGCCCGAACGATCCTCCAGTGGGCCACAGCCGACGTAAGGTTCGGCCTTCAAGGCACAAATGATCCAAGCCTCGGACTTGGGCTTGGGAATCATCGGGACACCCCGTGCGAAGCCCTCCTCGGCGAAGCCATCCAGCATGGATCGGCGCTTGTCCTGCCAGAGACCACGCTGGGCTGAAGCTGTCCCGTCCGCGTCACGGAAGAGCACGGCGACGACGTCATCGTTCCGTTCCACTCGTTTCTCCCGGGCGAACCTTGCAAGGAGCCGGGCGGTGTTGAAAAAGTAGCGCGTTTCTATCGGCCGCTTCGGTCCGGGCAGCCGCGCCGATTTCTTCACCGCTTTCAATTCGCGGCCCCGAGCAGCGAGATTCCGTTCGGAGATGTAGCCACAGCACAGAAATTCAAGCGGTGAGTAGCCGTGGCGGGACTCGATGATCCGATCGGTGAAGAGTGTCATCGGCCCGTACAGGTAATCCTCCCCCTCTGCAACGAGCGGCCCTGGTCGGCCGACTCCGAGATCGGTGGCTCCTTCGCCGCTGAACAGGAAATACATCGTCAGCGCCCTTCCGCCATCTGTTCGATCTCATCGCCGAGAAGCGTCAAGTTCGTATCGACGAACGCTTCTCCTGGACCCATGACCTCCAACTTCTTCGCCAGGGAGGGTATCGAAAAGAAGGGGATGGCCCTCGTGAATCCCTCGGATGTCTTGTACAAGTACACCACCGATGATCGTGCCACTTCGTCGTCCAGATAATTCAAAATCATCGGGCTATGTGTCGTCACCAGGACCTGCTGGGGCGTCGACGTGAGCAGGTTGACGACAAACTCGACAAGCTCCGGATTCACGCCATTCTCGATTTCGTCCAGGAGCAAGAAACGGTGATCCGAGCCAAGCTCGGCAAGAATGGCAGTGAGTCGGAGCATCCCATCGTTGATATGACGAGCCTCCGTGATCAAAGTCTTATCGCCGTATCGTTCTCGAATCTCTAATTGCTTCCAGCCGGATCGAAGCGGCTTGACGTTCATCTCATCGAGCTGTTTGTACGCACGCTTCAACGACGCGTTAATCTCGGAACGTTTCTCGGCACCAAGATCGTACAAAAACGACGACAGGCGCTTGCCACCCAGCCCCAGCGATCCGTCGGATTCCCTGGTTCTCTGCCGCAATTGCTCTGGCGAGAGCAAGTCAAGGGATCGGGTCTTCTGGAAGAATCGCTTGAACTCGATTATCGGAGCGGGCAGAGTCTCTTCCTTGAGTTGAGACAGAATCGACCCCTGGTAACTGAAGGTGACCGGGTTCTTAGGCTTGGGAATCGGTCGCCAACCCACGTGCAAGCGCAACTCACCGTGGTTGTTCGAGTTTCGGGGAACCGAGACCACAAGCGGTGCAGGGGGCGACACGTCGTGAACGCTATACGCACCGTCTTGAACATCCAGTCCCGCTCCACCGACCGAGAGTTGTTCCGACGTGCAATAGAGTTTGGTCGTGTTGAAGCTGGCCTGCCAGGAACCGAATGACTGGCCCGAATCACCGATAATCTCCACCTTGAAGTCGATGTTTTTCCTCGAGGTGAGGTGAGAATTCAGATCTCTCGGCCGCCAGTTCCGCTCCTTTAACCATCCGTCGATGTCCCCACGAACTTGTTGAGCCAGGAAATCGACGCACTGAAGGACCGTGGATTTTCCCGCACCATTCAGTCCGATCAGGCACGTGAAGCACTCCAGGTCGAGCCGAAATCCGACAAGAGATTTGAATCGATCGATGGTCAGGTTGCGAATTCGCATGAGGAGGACAATCCATATTAGCAGAATCTCATTCGTTGGTCGACCCTAGGACCGCCGTATCCTCATCAAGCAGGTCGCTGAACTTGCCATGAATCGAACCTCACGACGTGTTCAGGTTGTTGTAGTCGATGATCGAGAGGCGGCTCGCAAGCTGGCCATCCCGCCTGACTGCAACCGCTGATAGATGTCCTGTGTTGGGGCCAGCCAGACCGAGCCGGTTCCTCGGAATGTCTGGAGCAGCCCTTCACCGCTGGTCAAGGTGCCGAGCAAGCTCCGGGTGGATTTCTCGACCGAAAACTCGATTCGGCCCGTCCGCATCAGGGCGAAGTTGCCGTCCACCTGCAACGTCTCATCCTTCAGGTCGATACGCAACACCTCGTCGGCGGGCACCGGCGACTCCAATACACAGATACCACATCCACTGATTCGTGTCTGGAACAGGCCCTCGCCGCCGAACAGGGCCGACGATACGTTCTTTTGCATCGCAGCGCCGATGTCGAGCGACCCCTGGCCACAGTAGAACATCCCCTTGTCGGCGATTACCTCTTCGCCAGCCAGCCTGTGGATCAGAAAGTGGCTGAAGGATGGTTCGAGATAGATATGACCTGTTCCTCGGTATCGGGGCAGGACCGCCGCCTCCTTTGTGACGAACTTATTCATCACCGCCCTGCCAAGCCCCGATACGCCGCCGATCCTGCTCTCCATGTGAACCTGGCCGAGCATGAAGTGCAGGGCAGCCCGACTCGGCGATTGCCTCCCCGTCTCGCAGGGTCATGCGGACCTGCTTCAGACGGATGCCCGCCTGGTTGGCGAAGTAGACCGCGGCGGCGGTCTGGTGGTCCTTCGCGCCCCCAAGGCTCGAGTAGGCGAGAATCTCGACCCGGAATGTGTCGTCCTCAGCCGTGTCGACGACCTCGTACTTGATCGACGAGGGGGCAGTTGCGAAGGGACGATTCGCCGCGGGGACGAACACGCTGGACTCTTCCGGGGCCAGAGACGGCGGTACGACGGCTTTACCAGAAGCGACCTTAATCTGGGCGGCACGATCGAACAGTCCATCTACCCTCGACGCTGGAGCCCAGGAACCGCTGCCCTTCCGCACCTCCGTGTCCGGGCCGATTTTGCCGCCCGCGACTTGCTGAACCAATTCGGGGGCGGAAATCGGGCCGAATTCAGCCCCCGTCACGCGGAAATACCACTCGGCAGCCATCGCCGCTCCTGACTCGGGAAGAGGGTGCATTCGGGGCGGGTGATCAACCAACTTCGGCGACGACTCGTCTTGAGTGGTTGGTTGGCTCCGGCTGTTATCTTACCTAACGCTGATCATCGCGAACAAGGACATGATACCCGCTGACCAGTTCAGGGCGAGCCTCCGACAATACCTCACTCCCCGACCAAGCCCAGGGCCTGGTTCGCAACGTCATCTGTCAGGTAAAGCCCGGATTGCCGCAATTGTTCAACCGCAGGACGAGCCGATGGAATGAACCCGATTTGCTTCGCCAGAACGACCAGGCCGAGAGTCCCTCGGACTCCAACTTTCAGGGATTGGGCGCAGCGCCGTGCATCATGATCGTCCAGAATCGCTTCGCAGTCCGGATCGGTCAGGGCGAGCTTTCACCAAGCTCTCACCGGCTGCGAGGTTCCAGACGAGCACTTGTGGCGGAGTTGGAAGCGCAGGGACGATCTTCAACCATGTCGCCCGCAGAATCTCTTGATAGACCGGGTCGGCGGCACCACGTGCGCCGACTTCTTGGAGCATGGCGTCGGAGACGATGATTTTCCGGTACTCCAGCGCGGAACAAGTCAAGCTGCCCGACTTTGGCCAGCAAGATCAAGGGCGAGGCATTGACGATTCGCCGGACAGGCGTTGCCACGATTCGAGCTCCTCCTTCAGCTCATCGACGGTGACCTGGCATGCGGGCACCTTCGCGCGGAACAAAGCGTCGAGGAAATCCGCCCGACTCAATCCCGCGATCTCGGCGCCCTTGCCTTGAGAGATCAACCCACGGTCATACCAGAAAATCGCCGCGGCCAGGCGAAGCTGACGCGGAAACTCATCTTCCGAACACCAGTCCAAGGCCGTCGCGTCATCGGGCATTTCCAGCGTGATGGTCTTCATGTCCCTTCCTTTCTGTGCCTTGCGCTCCACTTGCCTGGGGACCCCGGGTGATTCCTTTGGGTTTCCCGTCCCATTCTAATCCCAAGCTCTTCCTGCACGCAAACACGCCTCCGACCCATCGCGTCTTGTCGGTGTTACGCTCGAAGACCGCCGCGTCGGATTCTCAGGCTCTGGTTACCGTGTCCCGGTACGCCGGATGGCGACGCTATCAAACCTGCTTCGAAATCCTCTCGGCAGCACACGGGCATTCCCGGTATCCTGGAACAATCAGGAGCATGCCATGATCGCACTCACGCCCGAACAGCGTCAGACCGTCGAGTCGAAGTTCCGAGATTTGGCCAACCAGTGGGCCGAGCTGACCGCTTACCGCTCGAACATGAGCGCTCTGCGCCGTGATCCCCTTTTTCACGAAATCGTCGCCCTGGGAGAGCCTGCGATCCCGTTGATCCTGAGGGAGTTGGAGCGAAAGCCCAGCGTATCCTGGTTTGGTTTGCTCGCCACCATGACCGGCGAGAACCCAGTCCCTTCCGAAGTGGCCGGTCGCGTCGCGGAAATGGCCGGCTCGTGGCTCGCGTGGGGCCGCCAGCAGGGATATCTGGAGTGAGCGCCGAGCTGGAGCGAATTTTTCCGGCCCTGGCTACCGACGGCTACGTCGTTGTCAGCCCCGAGACAACGGCCTATAACTGCATCGCGTGGGCCGCGGGTGAATCGCACCGCTGGTGGGAGCCTGGCATCTACTGGCCCGTTCAGCCCGGTGACGATCTTGCGACGCTGATCAGCCTGTTCGCATCACTGGGCTACGTGCACTGCGACGACGACCAACTCGAAGTGGGGTGGCAGCGCGTGGCGCTCTATGCCGACAACTTCGGCAATTGGACGCACGCCGCCAGGCAACTCCCGGACGGCTGGTGGACGAGCAAGCTCGGCGAGGCGGTTGACATCCTTCATCGGAGCCCGCACGCACTCGTAAGTGATTCCTACGGCGATGTCCGTGCGATCATGAAACGCGCGATTGCGAGGGCCTCCGAGGATGCCGATGTCGATTGACGGGCTCGTCGTCAACATCTGGGTGAGCGCCCTTCGGCGCGTATCAACCGGTGGAGATCTATCGCACACCCTCGACGCGATGCCTGTTGTCCTTCGTCCATCCCTGCTTGCGGCAAAGTTGGCTGACAATTCGGCGATCTTCAATCTGCCGAATCGAGCTAGAGAGGTTTGGGTGTGGCAATCGAAGCGTTCTCTGAGCCTCAACGAGGCGGAAGGCTTGGCGAGTTGCGGACCGAGTTTCATCGATCCTGCGCTAAGTGCCAGATTCCTTGAAACGCTTTATGAATCGATCCAACAGTGGGACCGCGAAGGAGTACTTTCCATGGCGGTTCTTGAATACCAGTCCCGCTTCGCAAAGAGACCCGATCATCTGACTTGCGTGACTGGAGCTGAAGGGCTTGTCGCGAGTTCCTTCTCTCGATTTCTCCACGACCTCCTGGACGGTGAACTCATTGTCGCAGTTCGGAAGTTCGGCGATGATCGCCATGAGATCTTGTTGCCTGTCCGTGGCTCTTGACCAACGGCCAGCGAAGAAATCATTGTCTAGCTTCCGAACGATCTCATCAAAAGGCACGGATATCGCTCTTCTTTGCTTCACTCCACCCCCGCTCCTGATCCTCTGCAAGACGACGTCGTAGCATTCGCGGCCCAGGAACTGGATGAAATACGGATAACCGCCGGAAATCTCGATCATGCCATCGATCAAAGTATTGCTCATTTTTACGGGGCAATTCGCATCTTCGATGGGTTTATGAATGGCGTCTCGACTGTCCTTTTCGTTCAACCGATCGAGGAAGACGACGTGGAACATTCGCTCGGCGTATGTGCGCGCTTCGACCAGCTTGGCAAAAAGAGTCGGCAGACCGGTGAGAACGAGCATGAAGGGGATGTTCTTCCTCTGAATGGATTGGAAGACATCGAGCAGGAGCGAAAGCGGATACTCGTCCTTCGCCGCATTGTCGGAAAGATTTTGAGATTCATCATAGGCAAAAATCACCCCGCGAACCTTTAACTTGCAGAGGAACCGCCATGCGAGTTCTAACACGGCCTTGATTTTGTCAGAAGGCATACCCGGTGTTTGGTCATAAACTCCCCTCAAGAAAGCATAGTCGATTTTTTGCGTGACTTTCTCAACGATAGGGTGGAAGCCCGCCGTCGATTCTCGTTCCTGGGTGAGCTCGATGCCTGAAGTCACGAAGGACAGATCGGCGAGGAGTCGCGTGGCGAGGCGATCCTCTGAGACGCTAATGGATTCTGACATGTCCGTGCCGACCCATAGCCACCCTTTCTGTATGGCCAGAGGCTTAAATGTCTCCATCAAGACGGTCTTGCCGACGCCTCTCAGGCCGGTGAGGATCACGTTTTCCAGGATCACTTCTTGGTCCAAGAAGCGATTGAACTCCTGCTTCTCCTTCTCTCGACCAGCCAGATAAGGGGGCATGTGTCCCGCGCCGGCCTGAAAGGATTCCGGAAGGAATCGCTCACCATGATGCACCTCCGGTCACCGACTCGAAGAGCAGAGAGCACTCGCACACTAAAATTAGTGTAAGTACTAAATTTATGATGTCAAGGTGGACGGTTTCATTAGAAACGATAACAAATAGACCCCTTGCCTCGCTGTGCGGGGCATTGATTTCTACACAAATCTCTATGGCGCGAAAAATGTCTCCCCTGGCGAACTCTCCTCCCCTATCGGAGGGGAGCAAGGGAGGGGTAGTCCTCTTGGGGTTCGGGGGGTGACGACGCACGCTTCGGACACCGCGAACGTTTTCCCGAAATTGGGAGCTACGAGGCGACGCAAGGCCGGTCAAAATCTCCTTCAGAAGCCCTGTACTCGGTTGTCGCCAGGACCACCCCCCCCCCTGCCCCCCCTTCGCAAGGGGGGGAAACTTGAATCGCGGATGCATGTGTAGAGACCAGCAGGTGAATCGCACCGCTGGTGGGAGCCTGGCATCTGCTGGCCCATTCAGCCCGGTGACGACCTTGCTACGCTGATCGGCCTGTTCGCGTCACTCGGCTACACGGTCTGCGACGGCGACCGACTCGAAGTTGGGTGCCAGCGCGTGGCGCTCTATGCCGACAACTTCGGCAATTGTACGCACGCCGCCTGCCATGGCTGAGCGCGGGTCCTCATCCCAGCGCTTCCACAGGTGGAAGCAGGCGAGGTAGAGTCGTGCGTCATCGGTCTTTTTGACCTTCTCCCAGGCTTCAAACGCTTCTCTCGCCATTCGTACGAACTCAATCGCTTGCTTCCGGCTAAATGTGCGTTTCAAGTCGTAGTCCGCCTCATGACGCGCCTGTTGCAGACGGACGAATGCATCGGCAACGGTCTTCACCCCCTGCGGGGTGATGTAACCGCCGCTGGGCGTTTGCACGCCCTTGGGGAGCTTGTTATTGGCGATCATCGCGGACACTTTCCTCATCTCCCCGTGGTTGAGCGTCCGAGTGATCCTGGCGGCCAGCCCGGACTCGGCAGCGTACAGGGCCGATGCTTCCGATGTCAGCAGGTGGAATAGCGCGTAGTAGGCCGACGATATGGCTCGCCGAAGATTTACCTGCTTCGGGCGCCGCGGGTCGAGCTGGGTGAGTTGTTTCGCGTGTTTCAGAAGTTCGACGTGTAGGCTCATCACGCGTCCGCCAGGTCGACTTCTTCCGCGATCGATCGAGACGAAATGTACGGAAAGCGATCGGGAGCGACCTCACGGGCGATGGGGTCGAGCCAATCACGCACCTTTCTCGCATTCTCCAGGAATTGGTCGTCCGTCATCGACGCCTCTTCCGTGAGGAACACCCAAATCCAGATCCCCGGTTCGCCTATACTGTCCAGTCCCGAACTGAAACGAAGTTCCGCGAGTTCCGCCGGCCATTGAGCCTTGATCGCTCGCTCGATTTGCTTACCCAGACGATATGCTTCGGGGTCCTCGTATCGGTCGAACTCAAGGAGGAGAATGATATCTCGGAAGAGAGCCAGCGCTCGCTCCACGACATCCTCCGGGGCGGGTTCCTGCGGATTCACACGGGAGGTAAGCGCTTGGAAATCCTTCACGAGCTTGGCCAATCGCTTCCGCTCGGCTTGGGGTAGGAAATCAACGTCCTTGACGTCGAATCCCGCTACCGCGGCGGAGTTAACCACAAGGTCGTTCGACCACGCAAAGTCCGTTCGATCTCGTTCGGATCGAGCCTGGGTGAATCCTCAACCCGGGTTTGGCCAGTGATTGGCCCCGCCGCCCTCCGTACATTGATCCAAAAGTCTTGGAACGCCATGGGTTTCCCTTTTTTGAATTGGGCGAACGAGCATCGCCCGCGCGTTCCAGTATAGCAAGGTTGCCGAGTCGCGTTCACGCGGATGGTCTGCTTCGTCACCGGCAACGGCGCAGCCGTTAGAGCGATTAACGCGCGGATGGCTCACAGGCTAGGGATGTCGGGTTGTAGGGTGGCGCCGAGCCGCGATTCATCGCGGCGAAGGCCCACCGGAGTGCCGCGGCGATCGGTGGGCCTTCGCGACGCTTCGCATCGCTCGACGCCACCCTACAAGTTCTTGACGCCCAGCCGCACTGTTAGCAATACGCATGTGATCCGCTCTAGATTGCGGCGACGAGCCGGAGAGCACGCGCGAACTGCTCTTCCGTATCAACAAACGGCAGCGCCATATCATCGGGCATTTCAATGGTTATTTTCTTCATGGACGGCCTCTAATATATCCATTATAGCCGGAGCCCTTTCTTCCGAGCCAGCCCGCCGTCGATCAATCCCTTCTCGTCGATTCCACACCGTTTGCGATGAATGGCCTGGCCCGGTCACGCCCTCACACCAAACGGTCCGCGTTCCGCAGTGTCGGAAACAGCCAAGCCCAGACCGCCGTCACCACCATTGCCCCGACGCCACCGAACGCCACCGCGCCGACAGGCCCAAGCAGCCGGGCCGTGACGCCGCTTTCGAACTCCCCAAGTTCATTCGACGCGCCGATGAACAACGTCGCAACCGCCGATACGCGGCCCCGCATCCGGTCCGGGGTAACGATCTGCACCAGGCTTTGCCGGGTAAACATCGACACCATGTCCGCCCCGCCGAGCACCGCCAAGGCGAACACCGATAACGGAAGCGATCGGGAATAGGCGAACACCACGGTCATCAGCCCGAACAGGCTGACTGCCAGCAGCATCTTCACGCCCGCGCGGGCGCGGATCGGCCGGTGTGCGAGATACATGGCGACCATGAGGGCCCCAACCGCCGGGGACGCTCGCAGGATGCCGAACCCATGCGGACCTACCTCAAGCACGTCCCGGGCAAACACCGGCAGCAAGCCGGTCGCCCCTCCGAGCAACACGGCGAACAGGTCAAGGGAGATGGCCCCGAGTACCAGCTTGTTCTCCCCGATATACACCAGCCCTTCCCGGATTTGAGCGACCCGCGAGCGATGCGCCTCGAACGGCGGCCGGGTGTCGGCGCGAATCAACAGGGCGCAGCACGCGGCGGCGGCGTAAAGCCCGGCGCTGACCGCGTAGCCGAGGATCGGCGACACGACACAGAGCAGCCCGCCGAGGGCCGGTCCGAGGATGCTGGCAAATTGGGTGGCCAGCGAATTGGTCGCGATCGCCCGCGGAAGTAATCCGAGCGGGACCAGCATGGGGCCGATGCACTCGCCGTCGGCTGGAAAAATGCCCGGCGCAGCCGAACAGCGCGGCCAGGGCGAAGATCGGCCACAGCCCGCCCCTGAGCGCCGACACGAAAGGCCAGCGCCGCCGATATCAGGACCTGGGCCAGGTAGCACAGCGCGAGAATGCGCCGGCGGTCGTGACGGTCGGCAGTCTCACCGGCGATAAGAGTGAGGGCGAACAGCGGGAGGAACTCGGCCAGGCCGATCATCCCGACGGCGAAAGCGGCCTCCGCGACGGACATGGTCCGTCGAGCGACCTCGTACACATCCCACGCGATGACGACCGACTGCGAACCGGTGGCCAGGGTGCCGAGGAACCGCCCGGCCAGGAATAGCACGTATGGCGGGCGGGACAAAAGCGATGACGAATCGTCAGTCGCATCAGGCGGGTGAGTCGTGGCGGACATGCAGCACTTTCAGGAAGCGGGGTCAGCGGCGACTATGCTCGAGGTCTTCGTCGATCGCAAGGAGATTCGCCAAAAAACGGGTGTAACTCAAGCCCCGATGCCCGCAAGTGCGGCGGTCGCTTGCCGTCTCGAGCAAACCCATTCTCTGGCTCCCTCGCTCGAGATGACAGCCGCTCGATGATTGTATGCCAGCTTGTCTCGGGACGAAAGATTGACTTGAACTTAGAAGTTTGACAGAGCATTAGTCCGTGGTGGTGGATAGCAAAAACCGGTGGAGCGGGTTTCCTAACCCGCTGGTTCCCTCCTTGGCGCATCGAGGCGGGTTAAGAAACCCGCCCCACACCGTCAACGACGCCAAACCGTCACTCGCATGGACTCGGATCGTTTCAAAAGGCAAGCGGAACTGCGGCTCCATCGCCCACGACCGTTGTCCAGGCACGCACCCTCCACCGCGTCACGAGGCCATTGGTAACGTAAGGATCGGCCACCGCGAACGCCTCAGCCGCCGCCGGGGAGTCTCCTCGAAACAGCAAGACAGCCCCGTCCACGGGGTCGGCCAGCGCCCCGCCCAGGAGCAACTCGCCCCGGCGCAGGCGGCCTTGGCGTGCGCCAGGTGCGCCGCTCGCAGCGCCATTCGTGCGCTGCTCGTAGTCTGGAACCACGTCGTAGAAGAGCAAGTAGTGCAAAGTCACCACCCCATCAGGATGCATTGAGCTCAAGCTCAGGCGTTCTTGCGCGCAGCACGCCGTCCACCGTCGCTATGACCGCAATTCGACCCTCGTCATTGCATTCAGTGTTTCGTGCACTGATGGGGGTCGCAACACATTGCTGCGCTGCAAAATCTTCAGCTTGTGGATACGTCGTGTCGCGAATGCGCTCAGCGGCTTTCTCGAGATCGTAGGGCGTGTGCCGAGCTGAACGTCAGGGCCAAGTAAGAGCCAGTAGGCACCGGGTTCCCCAAACGGCATTCCCACACTGCCGGCATTCAAGACTCGAATCGTTCCGATCATTCGGTCGAATTGCATGTGAGTATGTCCGCAGACGACCACAGGTACGTCGAGTCCTTCAAAGACCGGTAAGAGGCGGTCTTCCGAGGTCATGCGGGTAAATATCTCCGTGTCGCTTCGCGGTGTGGCATGGCAAAACAGCACCTCGCCTAACCCGCGAATCTCAAGACGGAGTGTCTTGGGCCAACTGGCTAAAAACGGTTCGTGTTCAGGATCAAGCTGCTGCGCCGTCCAGCGCACGACTTCTCGAAACGGTTCCGGGACTGTGTCTGTTTCCGTTCCTCTCATCAGGGCAAGCACCTCGCGGTCGCCGTTGCCTTGGATGAACTGCACGGGAATGTCGAGGTCCCGCAAACACGTGATGGTTTCTCGTGGCATTGGGCCTGGAAGCACATCGCCCCCGACCACGACATGGTCGACCTCGGCTTGTCGAATATCTTGGAGTACAGCCTCGAGCGCGGGCAGATTCCCATGAATATCATAGATTGCAGCGACACGCATAACAAACCTCAAACCAGCCTCAACCCAAGTGCGGGCTCTTCCTGATCGGGCCTCGGCTGTCAATTCATCAATCTTCGATCCGCCGAAACGTATCGAGCAAATCTTGAACGACCTCGGCCTTGGGCGGTTCGCACATGCGTGGGAGGTCGATCCTGACCCCGTGATTGCTGTTGCGAATGATGGGACTCTTGGGGAATCGCACCGAGACCGCCGGGTTGCCGGGTCGAAAGCCGTGCTCCAACGCACGCTCTTGAATCGGAGCACTCATGAGGAACTTGAGGAATTCGCCCGCCGCGGCCCGTTGCCTCGCGTCGCTCCAGGGGACGTCCAGGATGTAATATGGATTCTCGTTCCAGATGTTGGGCTCGGGATAGTCTACCTGGATCTCTCCCCAGCGGTCGCGCGCGGCATCGAGGTAGTCGATGGCCAGGTTCTCATAAATGAGCAAGCAATCGTACTGGGAGGGTCCGCGCAAGACCATCTCGCGCATCAAGGTGCCCGTGCTGCTGGTGAGCGAGCCGCCAGGCCGTGCAACTCCCTGTTCAAAGCCGCGCAACCATTCCGCAAATCCAGCCTGAGCAACGTCGCTGTGCGAAAGATTATGCTCTTTCCTGGCGAACTGATAAGCCATCAGAACCAGAGTGAGCAAACCGCTGTTGGACTGGTTCGGGTGCGTATGACCGAATTTGAAACGACCCCAGTCCGGTTGATTGGCGATGGTCCCCCAGCCTCCTGGTTGCTTCATCGCCTCGTCCACGGTCTGAAAGCTGACGGTCCGATATTTCTTGAGGAATGGCTCGTGACGGTTGCGCCACATCACGAAGACCATCGGTGTGAGCGCCAGGTTGTCGGCCTTGAGGATGGGCTGAAGTTGATGTTTGGCTTGCCACTGCCGTTCGAACAGGTCCCGATACGCGCTGCTGGCCGGCGACCAGACCTGGATCGGGATCGGCTTGGGCCCTTCAAGGACGGCCCGCGCTCCTTCCATCGAGCCCATGCCGTGAAGGTTGATCTTGATTCCTTGGCCAACCGGCGTCTTTTCAAACTCCGCGGTCGCTGTTTCCAACCATTGCTGTTTCTCGGTGCCGTAAGCGACATTGATCTCGACGGAGTCAGCCAGGGAAGGCGGCAGAGCGGGTCGATCGTCGGTGACGGCCGGTGCCGCGGCTACGCGATCGCTTCCGGCGATGGCTGGAGACGCGCCGGACGGCCGGTTCCACAGCCCTCGACCGATCCCCACCGCGGCCATCGCGAGCAAGCCAAGCGCCATCAGACCGACCCATCCGGCATACCGCGCCCTTTTGGCTCTTGAGCGGGAACTTGGCTCGTCTCGGGGTCTCTCCACGATAACGGTGGCGGCCGTCGGATCGATCTCAGGCCCGTCGTCTGGTCCGCTCAACACGATGGGGGACGACGAAACAGGTGCGGGGCCGGGCGGTTCGACCAGCTTCAATTGAACTGTGTTCGCCGACAGGATACTGACCAGCGAAGTTGCCCGACAGTTTGTGCAGCGGACACGACCGCCGGCATGCTCGCGCCCCACCGGCATCGGGGCCTGACAGGCCGGGCAAGGCACGCGCCCGGGCACCCCTCGCGACGTGGGTTGCGACCAAGGTGTTTCCGCTTCGGCGGTCTCACTCGAGGGAACCGCGACCAGAATTTCCTGGGCCAGCGCCACGCAATTCGGAAACCGTGCCGCCGGGTCCTTGGATAGACCCCGCAGAATCGCGTCGGACAAGGGAGCGGGGATACCCGGTATCAATTCGGTCAGCGCGGGTGGGACGACCATCGTCTGGTTGACCACGGTCGCCGACGGGGTCGGGCCCTCCATGCAGTTGATCCCGCTCAACACTTCATGGACTGTCATCGCCAGCGAGTACTGGTCGACCCGGCCGTCGAAAGGCCGCCCCATCACGATCTCGGGCGCGACGTAATTGGGCGTGCCCACCAAGAAACCCGGAGCGGTCAGCGAATTGCCCCGACAGTCCGCCTCTTCGGTCGCGAGAGCCTTGATGATGCCGAAATCGCCCAGAAAGGCGTTGCCGTGGCGATCGAACAGAATATTGGCCGGCTTGACGTCCCGGTGAATGTGTTTCTGCGCATGAATGAAATCGAGCGCCTTGGCGATCTCGAGGAGCCAATCCCTCAGAGAACGGGGCGACATGGGCTGACATTCACCGCGGTCACCGCCCAGCATCCGGTCCTTGAGACTTCCCCCAGCGAGATACTCCATCACCACGAAGGGATGTCCCTGCACATGGCCGACGTCGATGACCTTGACAATATGGGGATGACTGAGCTGGACCAGCGAGCGAATCTCTTGCGCGAATCGGTCGAGAAACTCATCGCCATGAGACGCCTTGTCGGCCGCGATTGGAAACTTGAGGACGACATCGGTTTCCAGGTTATGATCAGAGGCAAGATAGACGTGCCCCATGCTCCCCTGGCCGATCAGACCGACGATCGTGTATCGCCCATTCGCGATCTCCCGGCCGATCCAGTCGTCATTGTTGGGTGTCACGTTGTCGACCCTCGAATCGGCATGGTTCGTTCAATGGGGAGTTGACGGCGAACGCATGACCCAATTGCACTGAAACTGAGTTGAAATTGCGCGAGGAAACCACGAAGAAACAATTAAGAAATGGGGTAAGGAGTGATATAACCGTCAAGCTGATTCAGGTGACATCTCGTCACTGGCCTGGTTGTCCACGTGGATGGGCAAGTGAAGCTGAAAGCAACTTCCGGACCCGACCTCGCTCCGGACGTCGATGCGTCCACGATGCTTGGTGATGATCCCGTGGCTGAGACTGAGACCAAGACCGAGTCCCCGGCCGAGCGGCTTGGTGGTGAAAAACGGGTCGAAAATCCTGGGAAGGACGTCGGCCGATATGCCGCAACCGTTGTCCATAATTTCGACCACAATCTCGTCTCCCTGGCAACGGGTCGTTACCGCGATGCGCCCGTTCGATTGACTGGCTGCCTCGATCGCGCTGACGCCGTTGGCCAAGAGATCAAGGAAGACCTGGTTCAACTCGGCGACGGCGCCGCGAACGGTGGGTAGCTCACCGAACTGCCGGTCCACCGTGATCCCGGATCGAGCCAGGTTCTCACTGAGCATGATTAAACACTGATCAATCGCTTCATTGACGTTGACCTCTCCGATCGGAGCTCGACCGAGCTGGGCAAAGCCGCAAAGCTTCTCGACGATCTGGGCGACACGGCTGAGTCCTTTGTGCGTGGATAGGATCAAGCGAGGCAGGTGAACCTCCAGATAAGGCAGGTCGATCTCCTCCATCAGGTCGCGAGCCGCGGAGAATAGATCGGGCCTGGAGGCGTTGAGATCGTCGCTTCCTTGCTGGAACAGCGACAGCAAGCGAAACAGTGGTACCACATCCCGCTCGAGTAGCACCAGGTTGTTGACGGCGAAGGCAAGGGGATTGTTGATCTCGTGTGCCATGCCCGCGGCCAAGGTGCCAAGCGAGGCAAGTTTCTCGGATTGGATCAGTTGGCTCTGCGTCTTCTTGAGCTCCTGGTTGGTCTTGCGCAATTGTTCGTTGGCGGCGATCAGCAAATCGGTGCGCCGGCGCAGCTCGTGTTCGGTTTGCACACGGTCAGTGACGTCACGGAAATTGCAGCGGATGTGCTTGATCCGGCCGTCGAGCGCGTAACGCGCCTGGGATGAGATCCGAATGTATCGCCACGCTTGTGACCGGTTCTTGATTCGAAGCACGAGGTCGTACCGTTCTCCGTGCTCGCACGCCTGCCGAAATTCCTCAACGGCCAGTGCCCGGTCATCTTGGTGCACATACTGTAACAAGCTCTGATGGCCGAGCTGCTCAGCCGTCTGACCCAACATGCTTTGAAGAATGTCGGAAACCTCGAGCCAGCGAAGGGTGCGCGGCTCGAGCCGGCAGATCATTTCTTCGGGCACACCGGTCTGCATGCCCAGTATCGGCATCAACATCGAGCGGGTGACGACTCGATCCTGGTGCGGGTTGGGTTGGGAAACGGGGGAGTCGGATGGCGAACCCCGATGGCCATCCGCCTCGCTGTCAACCGGCTCCCTCAGGCAACGCGCACAGAGATCCCGCCCGGGAGCTGTCTGTTCATCGACCGGGATCGGTTCGCCACAACGGATGCACATCATCGAGGACATCATCAAGAGCATCCACAACGCCTGGACAAACGCGCTCGGTTGTCAAGGAAGATCACGGTGCGCCGGGTGGTGAAAGTCGCGGCTCGGTTGGCTGGATCTGGCCGAGGACAATATTGCCATCGCGCCGCGACGTGACGAACAGGGAACGCTCGTGGTCGAGCGGCCAGTATCCTTCCAGCTCGTCGTGTGGCGAAAACGTGAATGTTTTGAGCCGTGCGCCGGCAAGATCGGCGCGACCTTGGGCGATGGCCTTGGATAAGTCAATGACATCAAGCCGCCACCCCCGCCCTTCAATGACGTTCTGAACGCAGGTGAGCCGGCCCGAGGCGGCATCCCAGTACAGGTTCTGGTTGAACGGACCAGAGAGAGAGCGGTGGACCACGACGCCCGGTGCGCTGGAACGGCGAGCCTTGAGCAACAGTTCCGGATCGTACAGTCGAATCTCGGGTCGTATATCGCCGTAGTCGGCCGTTGCGATCAGAGTCTTGCCGTTGAGGGTAACAAAAGTGGGGCGGCAACCATTGACCGCCGCGTCGTCCTCGATGGTGGCGAGTACCGCCTGGTCGAGGTTGCCATCGTCCCAGGCCCGCTTCCAGTCGAGCCGATAGATGACGGCCTTTTTCTGGAAGGTGTCGCCCAGAAACGTTCCCCAACGTTCGTCCCAGGTCAAGCCCGTGGGATGGGTGATCAACGGTCGATCCGCTTGCCGTAGCCACACTTGCCGGCCCGTCGGCTTCAGATCCATGTCGTACTCACGGATCACGCCGACCCGTGGTTTGGCCGAATAGACGTCGCCATACGCATAGATCCGTCCGTCACGCACAGCAATTCCCTGGCAAGCCCCCAGTTGCGTGTCAGTTGCTTTCGACGCTTTTTCCACGATGGCGTCAGCCATCCAGCTCCCATCGGGAGGCGGCCCCTGGGCCCCGGCCGACACCGTCGCGATCGTGCACAAGATTAGACCGACCGCCGCGATTTTGGCCGTCTTGTCAGAACAGCTCGGTCGCCAGTGTGAGCTCTCCAAGTTTGGCTTCGGCATGCATCAGCCCCCGCAGTGGTAGTCCGAGCCCCGACGACCCGCCTGACTCAAAAGGTCGCCATACCCAGCGTAACGGCCGATGTTTTTGACGACCACCCCCCGAGTGGAATCTTCCCGAAATCTTAAAGAGCATAGGCCGGCGAGAGGGCGATGAATGCCAATGCGACTCACTTTCAGCGTATTACTGAACCGAACGGAGTGAGCCTCCGCTCCTCCTCTGGGTATGCTCGATTTCCCGCGATTGCAGCGCCCTGTCTCACTTTGGTGTCCAGAGCCCAACCGTGGTGCCGTCCGGGTCGGCGAACCAGGCGAAGGTTCCCGTCGGGATCGTGACCGGGGGAACGAGCGTCTTACCACCGAGAGATTCTGCCTTGGCGAGATAGGCCGGGATGTCGTCTACCTGGACGTAGAATGTGGCGTAGTGGTGCGGCTCGTGGCCAAGCGAGGTGATGTGGCCGTTGATCCCGCTGCCCGCGCCGGTGTCGATCATCGATGCCGGCCCCGCGGAAGTCATCGTCCAGCCGAACAGATCGCGGAAGAATGTCTCAGTCCGAGCGACGTCTCGGCAACCAATTTCAAAATGCACAACAGGACAACCCATTTGAACCTCCACGAATTCGCCGGGATTTCCCAAATGTTCCCTGACTCAGTCGGCGATCGATCACCCCAGGCCGTTGATCGGAACGGATATCACAACACTTCACCCGACCCTTGTCAAAAAGAAACCCGAATTTCGAAAGAATCGTCCGACCGATCGCCAAAAGAACCAGCTCAGGATCCGGGACTGGATTTGCGGGAGACACACGAGTGTAGCAATTCGGCCGGATGAACGGCTGTGCGACCGGTGAAATGCGCGATCTGCAAGCGGCATGAGAATCCTGGTGCGACAACGACGGCGTCGGCCCCCGCGCGGCGCACCGCTGGCAACAGGCGCTGCTCGCCGACCTGGCGTGAAATCTCGTAATGTTCGACCTCGTAGCCGAACGAGCCGGCCATGCCACAGCAGCCGGCGTCGAGGTCGATCACCTCCGATCCGGGAAGATGTCGCAGCAGCCTCAGTATTGGCCCAACACCGACCAGCGATCGCTGGTGACAATGCGCCTGGACCAGGATCCGGCCGGGACCGAGTTTCCGATCGACCGTACCGCGATTCTCCGACGTCAGAACTGAGTCGCAAAACTCCTCGAAAGTCAGGCACGCCTTCGCGACCGTCTCGGCCCGGGAGCGCAGCTCGCCCTTGAGGAGCGCGGGGTAATCATCGCGAATCGTCAGGATGCAGCTCGGCTCGCACGCGATGATCGGTCCACCCCGGCGCGACCATTCGTGCAGACGCTCGACGTTGTGCCGGGCGTTGGCGACGGCCTGATCGAGTAACCCGTTCGATATCAACGGCCGGCCGCAACAACGTAGGTCTGGCGGACCGAGCGTGACCGCGCAACCCGCTCGATGGAACAATGCGATCGCCGCCGCGCCAATCTCGGGCTCGAAATAATTGGTGAACGTATCGGGGAACAGCATCACCCGGCCCACCGCTTCGGATTGATCATTCCAGGACAAGGACGAGAATCGTCGAACGAGCGAGCGACGCGCAAAAGCGGGCGGCATACGCCGGCGGTCGATTCCCAGGAGTCGCTCATTGAGCCATCGGGACGGCCCGCTCCGCGCCAGCCAGCTTGACACCGGCGCCAGAGCACAACCGACCCGTCCCAGCTCCGCCACGTGGCCGAATACCCGGTTGCGCCAGGGTAGACCGTGCTTTTGATAATACTGATGCAAGAACTCCGCTTTGAGTCGGGCCA
This sequence comes from uncultured Planctomycetota bacterium, assembly GCA_963779785.1. Classification (GTDB taxonomy): domain Bacteria; phylum Planctomycetota; class Planctomycetia; order Isosphaerales; family Isosphaeraceae; genus CAVRFS01. Next base: position 8,201 of record CAWAAW010000014.1, on the reverse strand, counting down.
TGTCGACATTGGTCGGGCACTCACTCTTGCAGGCCTTACATTCGAGGCAGAGGTCGAGGACTTCGTGGACGTGGGGATCGGTGAATCCGTGCAGGCCGAACTGACCGGTAATCGCCAGCCGGAGCAGGTTGGCGCGTCCTCGGGTGCTGTCCTTCTCGTCCCGGGTCGCCTGGAACGAAGGGCACATCGTTCCCTCTCGCTTCTTCCGGCAGGCGCCGACGCCCGCGCACAGCTCGGCCGCCGGCAGCAGACCGCCATCGACCGAGAAGTCGAAGGTGGTTTCCAACGCGGGCGTCACGTAGCCCGGTCCATAGCGCAGGCTTGCCGACAACGGCGGTGCATCAACGATCTTGCCGGGATTCAGGATACTGAGCGGGTCGAACGTTCGCTTCAGCTCCCGAAAAGCCTGGTAGAGCACGGTTCCATACATCTTTTCCTGAAATGGACTACGGACCAAGCCGTCGCCATGCTCGCCCGAAATGGCACCACCGTACTTGAGCACCAGGTCGGCGACTTCGCCGGCGATCGCCTCGAATTTCCGCACGCCCGCCTCGGTCTTGAGGTTGATCACCGGTCTCACGTGCAGACATCCGACCGAGGCATGCGCATAGACGCCCGCCGTCGTCTCGTGCCGCGCGATCAATTCCAGGAACTCGGCGATGTAGTCGCGCAGGTGCTCGGGAGCAACGGCCGTGTCCTCGACGAAGGAGATCGCCTTGGCGTCCCCTTTCTCGGCCATCGACAGCCCCAATGCCATCGTGCGCAGCTTCCAGACGCGTGCCTGGGCGGCGGGATCGGTGAGGGCAAGCTGGTGATAGCCGAAGCCGCTCTGCCGCAACTCACTTTCGAGAGCTGCGAGCCTTGGCGGCAGCAGGTCGGCCCGATCATCGTACAGCTCGATGAGGAGGATGGCCGCGGGATCACCTTGGAGGAAGTCGCGCAGCCGGTTCGCCTCGGGATTGAGCCGCGTGAAAGCCAGCACATATTGATCCACTACCTCGACCGCTGCCGGCTCGTGCCGCAGGATGGTCGGGGTCGCCGCCAGGGCTTCGAGCAAGCTGGCGAACTGGACGACCAGCGTTGCTCGGCGCGCGGCAGCTCGACCAGCTTCAGCTTAGCCTCGACCGTCACGCCCAGCGTTCCTTCCGATCCGACCAAGAGCCGAGCAAGGTTGAAGCGGGTGTCGCCCCGAGCATCGACGCGCTGGGGAACAAACTCATCCAGGTTGTACCCGCCCACCCGCCGGAGAATCTTGGGGAACCGGCTGTCGATCTCCGCGGCGTGCTCAATAGCCAGGCGGCGGGCGATCCGGTAGCAGGCACCTTCCAGATCATCCCGGGCACATTTCGCCTCGAGTTCCGAATCGGTCAACGGCTTCAAGTGGACCAGGCTGCCGTCTGAGAGCACGGTCTTGAGCTCGAGCACATGATCGATTGTCTTCCCATAGAGGACGGACCGTGCTCCGGATGAATTGTTGGCAATCATGCCGCCGATCGTCGCTCGGTTCGAAGTGGAGATATCCGGGGCGAACAGCAGGCCATGCGGTTTGAGCGCCTGGTTCAGCTCGTCGAGGACGCAACCTGGCTCGACGCGTACCCAGCGTTCGCCGGGGTTGATCTCGAGGACGCGGTCGAGGTGCTTCGAGCAGTCGAGGATCACGCCCGCCCCGATCGACTGGCCGGCCTGAGAGGTGCCGCCGCCTCGGGCCGTGATCGGAACTCGGAAGTGAGCACAAAGCCGAACGGCCGCCACGACGTCGGCCGCGGTCGCGGGAAACGCGACCAAGAGCGGCACGATCTGATACACGCTGGCGTCCGTCGCGTACATGCCCGAGTCAGGCGATCGGACCGCGCGTCGCGCGTGCTGATGACGTGGGCGAGCGCGTCGCGAAGCTGGCTCAAGTCGCCGAGGCGAGCGGGTTGGTCAGAGAATCGGAAGCGTTATCTGGCCCATGTCATTTCATGCAGTCGTTCGGTGTCTCATCCTCGATCGGTCCTTCGCTCGCGAGTCGCAACAGGCCTTCGCGGAGCCGATCCAGGCCGCGCTCCAGAGTCTCGCCGCCCGCCGCGAATGAGACGCGCAAGAAACCCTCTCCCATCTGTCCGTAGGCCGCCCCATCAATGACGACGACACCCGCTTCACGCAACAGGAACCGCCGGACCGAGTCCGACTTCCTTTTTAATCCGCGGACATCGACCATCACGAACAAGCCTCCTTCAGGCACGAGCGGCTCGACTCCCGGGATGTTGCGCAGACGTTCGACGACCCGATCGCGCCGACCTTGGTACTCGGCCGCCATCTGTCGCGTGCATTCTTGATCCGAAGTCAGGCGCACAGGCGGCGGCATCTTGCACGAAGGTGGCTGGCCCTCGGCTCGACTGCTGCAAGACCAAGAGCATCGCGCGGATGATCTCTTCGGGACCCGCGCAGTAACCGATGCGCCAACCGGTCATCGCATAAGTCTTCGAGAGGCTGTTGATCACGATCGTCCGCTCGCGAGCGTCGGCGGATACCGAGGCCGGCGAGACGTGGCGGATTCCATCGTAAATGAGCGACTCGTAAATCTCGTCGCTGATGACCAGGTAGTCGTCTTTCTCGGCAAACCCCATGATGTCCTGGAGCTCCTCGCGGGTCAGGACCGTTCCCACGGGATTCCAGGGCGTGTTGAGCAAGATCACGTCGGTTCCTGTCGCCCACGCCGCCGCGAAATCTTGGCCTCCGACGATGAATCGGCCGTCGCGCAGTGAAGCGGGGACGGGTGTCGGCTTGCTGTCCCAAAGCGCGATCGGCGCTTCATAGGCGTCATAAATCGGGTCGGGCAGCAAGACAGTCCTCCTGCCATCCACCAAGGCCCCAAGTGCCGCACAGACGCCGAGCGTCGCACCGTCGGTGATCAGGATCTCGCGGTCGGGGTCGTAGGTGAGCCCCTGCTCGCGTTTGAGCTTCGCGGCGACCGCCAGGCGCAAAGCGGGCTCTCCCTGGTTGTCGGGGTAGCCTGTTCGTCCGTCGCGCAGGGCCTTTCGCGCGGCCTCGACGACGTGCGCCGGCGTCGGTGTGTCGGGCTGTCCGCGCATCAACGACACGAGCGAACGCCCTTCAGCCTGAAGTTGCCGGACTTCCTGCAAGACCCGATTGACGGCCGTCGGCCGCAAACCGGGAGACTCGTTCGGCGAAAGGCACATACAGGCATGGCCAGATCTCACGAAAAGGGAAGGAAAGCATGGTGCAACGACCCCCATGCCACTTTACCATCTTCCGAAGACCAGGTAGCACCCCAACGCCCCCACGACCGACATCGACAGCCCCCAGGCGAGCACCTGGTTGAAGAGCCGTCCTGCGGTCGGCCGATACCGGCGCGGAGGCGATGCACAGGGCGCCGATGGTCGAGAGCGGCGAGACGTCGACCAGGTGGCCGCCGATCAGGATCGACGAGGCGATCGCCAGCGGATTGCCGCCGCCGAGCTTGGTGACCAGGCCCGGCACGCTCGGCAGGAACGCCGGCAGCACAACCCCCGACGTGCTGCTGTAGACCGAGACCAAGCCCGTCACCAACGCGATCAAGCCCGTGACTGTGCGATGGGTCGCAAACCGCGCCAGGAGTGTTGTGAACAGGTCGATTCCGCCGGTCTTTTCCAGAAGCGAGGTCAGGACCGTCACGCCGCTGACCATCACGATCACGCTCCAAGGAATCGCCAGGATCGCAGGTTTCTCATCGGTGACTCTCGCCAGGGTGAGCACGACCGCCGCGGCGAATGCCCCCATCCCCACGTGGACCCGGAAGCCGACCACTCCGACGACCAGGAGTCGCGATCGTTGCCAAGGTCGTCCAGTGCTGCCAGGTCATCGCGCGTTTCCGAGCGAGGGTGCTCCGTCGTGGGTCTGCCGGTCATCATGCACCTGACCGAAAAGCCGCCAACCGCCGAAGGCGAGATAACCCAAGCCGGCGACGAGCGTGTTGGCCAGCAGGTTATACAGGTAGTTCTGCCGCTCGAATCCCGACATCCCCATCCGGGCCATCAAGCCATTGGCGATGATCCCGGTCGGGGCGATCGGCGAAAGGGCCCCGGCGACACAGCCGTGCGCCACCATGATCGTCATGAGGAAGGGGGAGATCTTCGCCCGGTCCGCGACCGCCATCGCCAGGGCGCGATCAATGCGGCGGCCGCGATATTCCCGGCCCCGATCGACGCGATGCTCAACGAGAGGCCGAAGAACACGATCGGGATCAACCCGGCGTTCCCCCGACAACCGCGGAGCGCCGTCCGGACCACCTGGTCGAGCGTGCCGTTGTCTCGGGCCAAGGTGAACAGCAGCGTCACTCCCACCAAGGTCAGGAAAAGGTCGGTCGGAAAGCCGGCCATGACCTCGCCGACCGTGAATCTTCGCCCCCAGAACGGTGCGAGGTAGACCCCGATCACCCAGGCCAGCGCCATCGCGAGGAACCCGGGATTGACGGATGTCGTGCAGCTCAGAACGATCACCAGCAACAGGGCCGCCAGCGAGATCCAGGCCAGGTCGATCATACACGTAGTCTGCTGACTTTGTCGGTCAATTGTTCACGCAGTTCGCGCCGCAGGACTTTTCCCATGGAATTGCGCGGGAGGGCGGCGACGAAGACGATGTCGGCCGGCCGCTGGTAATCAACCAGTCGCTCGCTCAGATAGGCCTTGAGCGTGCGCTCGGACAGCGTCTCGTCGCTCGCGCACGACGGCCGCGACCACGCGTTCTCCGCGCCTTTTGTCGGGCACGCCCAGCACGGCCGATTCCCGCACTCCGGGGCATTCGTTGATCACGCGCTCGACCACCTGAGGATACACGTTGAATCCATTGGTGATGATCAAGTCGTTCTTACGGCCGACCAGGGTCAGGAACCCGCCCGCATCGCGTGAGCCCAGGTCGCCGGTATCGAACCAGCCGGAAGCGAACGCCTCTCGGGTGGCTTCCGGGTTTCGCCAGTACTCGCGGAACAGATTCGGGCCGCGGAGCTGGACCGCGCCGACTTCGCCGGTGCCCGCGAGCGTGCCGTCCTCTTTGACGACCCGCACTTCGATGCCCGGGAGCGGGAGACCGACCGAGCCTTGAGGCCAGGGGCCGTCGAGCGGCAAGCTGGTGATGACGTGCGCCTCGGTCATCCCGTAGCGGTTGATGACGGGCCGCCCCAGTGCGTCCTCCAGCTCGGGGAGCACCTCGGGGCGGATGGGCGCCGAGCCGCAGGTGAACAGCCGCACGTTGCGCCACTTCCTGCGCGATCGTCTTGAACTCGGACCGCTCGAGAAAGCTGTAATAAAACGTGGGGATCGCCATGAAGACCGTGCCACGTCCCACGATCTCGAGGGTCCGGCGTGGATGGAACGAGTCCTCCATGAGCATGCTCGACCCGGTCAAGAGGCTCATGTGCGTGGCGAACGAGAGCCCATGGATGTGAAACAACGGCAAGACGTTGACCAGGACATCATCGGGCGTGAATCGCCAGAACTCTCGCAGCGCGTGCAGACTGGAGGCGAGGTTGGCGTGCGTGTGCACGACCCCCTTGGGCCGGCCGGTCGTTCCCGAGCTGTAAAGCATCAGACATGGGGCATCGTGGGCGATAGCTGGTTCCGAGAAACGTCGTTCGGGTTCGGGAGCATCCCATGCCTCGGTGTCGGTCAGCAAGGCGTGCAGCTCCGGCAGCTCGGTCCGCAACGACTCGATAACCGGGCATTGATCGTCGCCTGCGACCACGGCCCGGGCGCCACTGTCCTGAAGGAAGTAACGCAGCTCCTCTCGCGTGAGCCGCGGGTTCAAGGGAAGTGAGACCGCCCCCGCGAAGAGCGTACCCAGATGGGCCGCCAGGAACGGCAGCTTCTCCGCGGTGGTGATCGCCACTCGGTCCCCTGGCTCGACCCCCAACTCGCGCAATCGTGCGGCCGATCGCTGGGCCCGCGCGTCGAGTTCACCATAAGTCAGCGTGCGATCCTTGTAGTGGATCGCCGTCCGGCTGGCCTGCTGGCGAACGTCTCCCTCAGCTCGTTGAGGAAGTGCCCTGGGCTCCCCTCGTGTTTTCCTGGCAACGCTTCGGTCACTGAGTCATCCTCCTTACGCTCGTCCGCGTGAATCGCGGGCGAGCAAGACGATCATACCAAGGGTCTCGCTTCGATCCCAATCGTGATGGTGCTCAACTCAGCGGCTCACGTCCAGGGCCAGTCTGGCAAGCGCTGTCAGTTCAAGCGCGACCCGCGCGGCGGGGCGCGGGTCCCAGCGCGGTGTGTGGCTCTTCTGCTCCAGAGCGTCGGCCAGTGCTGCAACCGGGAGCGTTAAGCGATGGAAGCCGATCGACTCGCCAAAACGGGCGAGCTCTGCGCCAGCTTCGCGCCGCGTGCGCGTCTGCCCTCTGAAGTCCGAGCAATGCGAGCTCGCTCAAGGCGTTCAAAAGCTGCCGCGGATAGTCGTCGATCGGATCCGCTGGCTGCGTCGTCGTGGCCAAGCCACGAGAGAGCTCGGAGGCTCTTGCCTGACTTACCACGCGGTCCACCCAAGGCTGGACGATTTGCCGGGAAGCCCCGTCCTGAAAGACCAGGGCGGTAGGAAGGAACATCAGTCCGCGTAGTCCAAGTCTCGCTGGCCCGGCGATGAAACGGAGCGACTCGGGCTGATTCTTTTCCAGCCGGTCGAGAAGCAATTCGGCACCTTCTCGGCCTCGACTGGAAAACGGATGCTCGAGCGCGGCTGTGTCTTTCCGCGCGTCGACAAGGCTTGCCCGAACGGTCTGCGCGGCGGTGTCGAAACCGAATTCCTTGACTGTGGTGACCGCGACGACATGAAAATCCTCGGCAACCCGCCTTGGGCGGAGCGAGGAGGGAGGCAAAACCCCCAGCCGGGCTCGCACCTCATCGAAGTCCTCGGCCAGGACCGGGGCGCGAAGCTGCTCCCAGGTGAACGCCTGGGGATTGATGGCGGCTCGACCCCGGCCGATCACCAGCCGATGACTTGCTGAGGCTTCGCCCCCTGGATCAGCAGTTGGCCGGCTCCCAGCGCGGCCAGCGATACCCCCTTCACCATCGGTGTCTGTGCCAGCTTCCAATATTCGCGTGGGGGGTTTGGATCGTCAGGCGGCGGATCGGCGAACTCACGTCCAACCGCGACGATTGTGCCGGTGTCGACATCTTGCAGATAAGCGTCAACTCGATCGAGCGGCGGGTGATCCGCGCCCCGCAACCCAGTCCAACGTAGCGCGCCGAGCCGATCTCGACCGGGCGATCGGCCTTGGTGCCGCGGATCAAGAGCTGCGGGACGGCCCTGGTATCGCTCCGGATCGCGTCAGCCCGGATGGCCAGCTCACCGATCAGGTCGACAACCGCAATCGGGTCAAACAGGGCGTCGCGAGCCAGGTAGCGGTCGAGCTGGTGGGCGAGATCGTCGAGCACTGCGGCTGGCCACGCGAAGTCTTCACTCACACATTTTGCCGAGAGCCGCGCCAGGCGGTCGACCCAGGTGCGCGGCAATGCCGAAGTTCCCTGTTCGATCCACTCCAGCAGCAATTCTTCCATCTCATCCAAGATCGCTGTTGGGATCGGGAGCGAGACTTGCTGGGTCGAAAGTAACCCTGACGCTTTGGAAGGCTCCAGCATCCGGAACGCCCAGATGGCAAGCGGGACGTGGCGGCAGGGCGCATCCTCGGCGCAATCGCAATGGGTGTAGCGGAGGTCGCCCGGCACCAGGAACCGCACGGTGTGGGGTGGGACATGGAACCGTGCGCTGGGCTTCGTGCTCCGGACCAGCTCGACGAGCAGTCCCTGATGGAACTGCTCGCGGTGCTTCGCCAAGTTGGCCGGCTTAAATACCGAGGCAAGTGCTTCATCGCTGATCTGGCCCGGGTCCCACGCGCCCGCCGGTACGGCTGGCGCATCGACATCGGCCGAGGCTCGTCGCTGATAGGCGAGGACGGTCCGGACCAGGTGCCTGCATATCTCGGTCGCAGAGCAGGTGCACCGGCCTTCTCCCACGACCTTGCCGGCGGGGAGCACGCAGTCCACGCCGTCGGACCAGCAGACCGTAACCTCACCATTGGGAGCCTCGTTCAGCTCGCCGGAAACCTCGCCGGAGTCGAGTTCTCTCTGGCGCGCTTGACGGAACCGCGGTTGGTCAGAACCGCCAGGTCGTCGAGCGAAAGTGAGAGCAGGTCGGAACGGGGCATATGTCTGGTGACTTGTCGAGCTAACGGA
>CAWAAW010000013.1:0-111559 GCA_963779785.1 uncultured Planctomycetota bacterium | reverse complement strand
GGTTTGCATGCTCTGGCCCTGCACCACGCCGACTGGCTGCGGCCCGTCGAGACGTGGTTTCCGACGAGGCAGAACGCCTGGCCGCAGTTCACGGCCCTGGCTCACCACCTGTTCGCCCGCTACCCTGTTCCGCCTTTCATGACTTCGGTGTGGTTCGATCTGCCGCCCGGGGAAATCCTTCCGCAGCACGGCTGGTACAAGCACCTGGGCCTGGGACAGAACATTCGCACCGCCGGTCTGCCGCTCCGCTTCACGAAGGCGATGGCCCACCTGTTCTCCCAGGCACCGCACCACTTTTCGGCCATCGCCGCTCTGCGCTGGGCACAGGTCCGTGGCCTGGGCGGTGGCGAAGCGCTGGCCCGTGCGGTGGTCGGCACCCGGCTCGGCAAGGTGCTGGAGAACGAGGATTTCTGGGAGAGCGTGCTGCACTTCTTCATCAACCATCCCTCACTCGATCTCGCCCAGGTCGGCCCCATCGTGGACTTCCTCCAGCACCAGAAGTTCGAGTGGAGAGAGGGCGTTTCGCCGGAAGGCGTCTTCGGCAAGCAGCCACCGCCCCGGCCCGATTTCTCCATGAAGGGCCGCACCGTCGCCTCGATCTGCGGCAGGTCGAGGAGTGGCACAAGCAACTCGGCCAGGACACACACCAGCCTTCCTTGTCGTGGCGGCACTCACCGTTCAAGGACTTCCGGCTGGTGGAGGGGAGCGAGGACGCAGGGAACATGCGGGTCTGGACGATCACCGAACTCTTGACCAGCCGGGCGCTGTTCCTCGAAGGGCAGGCGATGCGGCATTGCGTGGCGACCTACGCCGGCCACTGCGCCCGCAAGCCAGACCTCGATCTGGTCGATGCAGGTCGAGAACCAGACCGGCCGGCACCGGGTCTTGACCATCGAAGTCGACCTGCCGAAGAGGACGATCTGCCAGGCCCGCGGAAAGTGCAATCGAATGCCCCATCCGGCGGAACGAGAAGTCATGGATCGCTGGGCCGCACAGCAAGGGTTATGCGTTGCGGATTGGGTGCGTCGGTAAATCTGGCAGAGCAGGGGAGTGTTCCGAGGCAATTCAATTATGGATAGTGCGCCATGCGGATTCTGGTAATCGGCGGGACGGGTTCGTCGGTCTGCCCATCGTCCACCGTGTTGGAAGCGGCTTATGTCTCGCACCAGGACCCACCTATGCGTCTGCCCCGCGTTCGATTAACCGTGAGTAAACTCCTGTTCGCCATCGCGGTGATTGCCGTGAATTGCGGGGTCCTTCGCCTTGGCTACGAGATTTCGAGAACGCTCTTGGTGGGGACGAACTGCTGTCGATTCTGCCGTTCAGCTTTGGTTGTTCCCTTCCCCTCATCAACGTCGCCCTGATCGGGACCGTGCTCTTCACGGCGAGGAGTCTTCGGTCGTTTCGTGCTCTAAATGAGGCGAATCTTCGGCCGTCCCCAGCCGGAGTCACGTACTTCAGCATCCATTTGCTTGTGATCCTCACGGTCGTCACCATCTATATGCCGACGCGATCCAAACTTATCTGGAAAGCGTGAGTCCTCTCATAGAATACGCGGCGAAAGGCTGGCCGTCCCGTCTTTTCGCGATTTGAGGATGTTTTCCCCCGGTAGCCCTCGGCTGCTTGTTCTTCGGTGTCTTCATTACCGGCCCGGCTTTGTTTCTCTCATGGATCGGCGGCCTGCTCGCGAGGCACTGCGCCGCAACGCTGCCTCGGGGCCGGTTCCGGACGATGACTTGCCTGGTCTCGTTCGGCTTCCTGTGCGTGGCCATGGCGATCGCCGTGACGCCGCAACCCTGGGAACATGAGCAGCAGGATGTCGATCTCGATTTCCAGATTGTCGACAAGCATTCGGGCCAATCGATCGGTACGGCCTTCGTACGAATTACCGATCCTTTCCACTCGGCGACATTCCTCCGAACGCCCTCACCGCGCCGCGGCCGCGCAAGCCCGACCGCTCGCTGCGAAGCCAGCGGCCAACGCAATGCGTTCCGGGCGATGGGCACCTTCTTCACCATCGGGGTCGATGGCTGGAAGTCTCCGCGGCGGACTATCAAACTGTTCGGATCCCGCTGCCGGAGGTTATCGGCCCGCATCCCGACGTCGAACGCCCTCGCCTTCGGAGGGTTGTCCTCGCCCGGGGCCGGACGCCCGAGGGTTCCTTCCACGACATCGCCGGCAGGTACTCCCAAGTGTGTTGCGTGAATGGAGGGTGCACCTTTGAGATCGAACCGGATGGCCGGTTCGCCTGGTCCGCCTCGGGACACAGACCCCCTGCCTCACATGAATATGGCTACTTGAGGCGGAACGACGGAGAGATCGAGCTTGTCCCAATCCGGCATTCCGGTGAAGCGGATCATCCCCTGATGACCCTCAAGTACGGAATCATCAAATGGGGTGATCGCCTCTATCTCTCCAGCACGGAAGACCTGGCCGAGGATTACTCAGAGTATCTGTCAGGCGGCGCTGACCTCGATCGGCTTGATGATTGAGCTCCAGCGGCACGCACAGCGTCTACCTCCGCGAGTCCGATCGCGAGAAGCCTCAAACCGGCTTGCCTCAGTTGCCCGCGAAAGTGTGGGTGAAGTTCGTGCTGGACGGATCTGCCACCACGACAAGGACAGCCGGCGGGAACTGGCGATCAAATCCCTCCTCTCGCGGACTTCAACTAATCAGCAGGTTCCGGCGCTTTGACCTATCCGAGTCTCCTCCGGCGCTTGAGGCGGTTCCTTTCCTCCTCGGCGGCACGTGGCTCTACTTGTGGAAGTGGAAGCGGCCGGGCGAACTGTCACGCTTGTGCACTCTTTCGGAAGATCGCCCATCGTCCCCGAACCTTGAAAGCGAGGAGTCTCGAAAAACCACTTCCCAATCCGTTAAACGACCGCCGGTCATGAGGGTGCCCGTCGAACGACATGCCTTTCCGCTTCACCAGGTTTTTATATATTTAGATAAACATAATATGTTTATGTATTTTGAGATCGCTTGACCGCGAGCAACCGTTTCAACTAAAATGGCCGAGAGGAGGATTCATGTTCGTCGTCTCCTGTTCATGCTCAGTCTGGTCGCGGCTCTTACGGGAACTCCGCTTCGCCTTGCGGAAGCGGCCATGACATTGCCTGCGCACTCGCCGAATCAAGCGGTGGGGATGTCCTCGAAGTGCCGGATGGGGGCGTCGGCGATGATTCGGACGCGACGATCAAGCCGGATACCATCAACACTTTTATAACAATCTTATTTGCTGTTGTATGTTTCTGTTTTTCTCCTTGCTTCGCAACTTCGTGGCGAATGCTGCAACGACGGGCAGACCGGCCGCCGCGATTGATTGCACGCCTTTCCCAGCGACTTGCAATCCTGGAATGCTTCCGCTGCTGAATCCGGCGAGACGAGACCGAGCGTTGTTCCTCGTCCATGACCCGTTTTCAGATCGAGGCGCATCGATCAATGCGTAATGGCACGACAAGAGCCTCGTTCGCGCATTCACGCTGATTGAACTATTGGTTGTGATCTCCATCATCGGCGTGCTCGTGCCTTGCTCTTGCCCGCCGTACAAGCGGCACGCGAGGCGGCCCGACGGGCTCAGTGCGTCAATAATTTGAAGCAGATCGGCCTGGCTCTGCACAACTATGAAGGCACGCACCAGAGCTTGCCGCCCGGCTATGTTTCGAGTTTCGATTCGACGGGCACTGACCTCGGGCCGGGCTGGGGCTGGGCCTCGATGATGTTGCCTCAGTTCGAGCAGACGACGACCTTTTCGGCGATCAATTTCTCGATGAACTTGAGGTCCCCGCGAATCTGACTGCCCGGCTTGTCCTTGTGGGCGGTTTTCTCTGCCCGTCCGACCGGGTCGAACCGTCATGGCCGGCCGTCGACCGCGATATTCTCACGGTAGCCCCAATTCGGGAAATTTGCCGGGTTGCTCCGTCGAACTATGTCGGGATGAACGGCACCAGCGAGCCGGGACCGGACGGTGAAGGCGTGCTCTTTCGTGACAGCCGGATCGCCTTCCGGGATATCACCGATGGCCTGTCCCAGACAATCGCCGTCGGCGAGCGGTCGCACCTGCTTGGCGTCGCGACATGGTCGGGGTCGTGACCGGAGCACTCCTCTACGATGATGACGGCGACAATATCGGCACGACGGAACTGGAGACCGGCCCTGGTATGGTTCTTGGCCATTCCGGCGAGGGCATCGGGCCCGGCTCCAATCGATCAGAGCCGAATCAGTTCTACAGCCTGCACTCTGGTCGAGGAGTGAATTTTCTGTTTGTCGATGGCCATGTGGCGTTCCTCAAGGCCTCGATGAACTACCAGAGCTATCTTGCCCTCTCCACCCGGAGTGGCGGAGAGGTGATCTCGGGCGACTATTGATCAAAAGAAATGCGAGGTGCAACATGCGGCGATGGTGTGCGATTGCGGCTCTGGCGGTCTCCCTGTTCGGATGCGGTGGTGACCATGACGATGAGTCGCGGGCGAGTCGAAGAAGCCAATCCCGATGGATCAGGTTCCCGCCGCGGTTCTGAAGGCGGCGAAAGAGGCAGCGCCTGACCTGACTTTCTTTGCCGCGTACAAAGACAAATTCAATGGACAGGACAGCATCGAGTTGAAGGGCAAGACCAAAACCGGCAAAATCAAGGAAATCGAGGTTTCTCTCGACGGGAAGTATCTGGGGACCGAATAAAGTTCGGGACCGAAATCACGATCGCCGAGTGGCAACAAGCGGGAAACCGCTCATGAACGACATGCTTCGGACCCTTCGCCTTGCCGTGGTCGCATTCGCCCTTGGGCTTGCGCGTGATAGCCTCGGCCCACGCTCAGCCCGCGGCTGGCCGACCCGCTCCCATCCTGGAACGATGGGGCGCCGAAGCGGGCGATCGTCGATTTCGTCACCCGCGTGACCAAGGAGGGGGGGCCGGATTTCGTGCCGGTCGCCGATCGCATCGCCACGATTGACAACGATGGCACCCTCTGGTGCGAACAGCCGATGTACGCCCAGGCATTCTTCGCATTCGACCGGGTCAAACAGCTCGCCGCCACGAATCCTGATATGAAGGTCAAGGAGCCCTATCGCGCGATCCTCGAGGGCGACCGAGCGGCGATGGCCCAGTTCGGCGAGAAGGAGATCGCCGCCCTGCTCGCCGCGACCCACACGGGCATGACGACCGACGAATTCGACCACCTGGCCAGAACCTGGCTCGATTCGGCGCGGCACCCGCGATTCCACCATCTCTTCAAGGAATGCATCTACCAGCCGCAGCTCGAGTTGCTGGTGTATCTCCGGGCGAACCGGTTCAAAACGTTCATCGTCTCCGGCGGCGGGATCGAATTCGTCCGCGGCTACGCGGAGGGAACCTACGGCGTCGCGCCCGAGCAGGTGATCGGCAGCAGCACCAAGACCCGGTTCGAGCTGCGCGACGGCAAGGCCGTGCTGATCAAGCTCCCCGAGCTGAACAGCATCGACGACAAAGTCGGCAAGCCGATCAACATCAACCTGCACATTGGCCGCCGGCCCATCCTGGCGTTCGGCAATTCGGACGGCGACCTGGAGATGCTCCAGTACACGGCCGCGGTCCAGGCCCGCGGCTGATGCTGCTGCTCCATCACGACGACGCCACGCGAGAGTACGCCTACGACCGGAAGTCCAAGGTCGGCCGGCTGGATCTGGCCTGGGACGAAGCGGTCAAGCGAGGCTGGCTGGTGGTGAGCATGAAACAGGATTTCAAGACGGTTTTCGCGTTCGAGAAATCGACCAACCACGAATAACACGAATCTTACCAATGAATCAAAGAAGGGAGTGTGTTGGCCATGCCTGTTGTCACGATCGAGGAAGCCAAGGCCCACCTGGATACGCTCATTGAACAGCTTCAGCCGGGGGAGGAAATGCTGATCATGGATCACGGGCAGCCGCCGGCCCAAGTCAAGAAAAAGGACCATGAAATGAAACTCAGAATGAACCAGTATATGGATCTTAGTCTCGCGGCCATTGTCGTTGTGACGCTGTTCGGGAGCATAGAAGCGAAGGCGTCGTCGCCGACAACCTTCGCGGGCGAGAAAACAGCCTGGCATGGGTTCGACCGCTACGACTTCCTGATGGACCAGAAGAACTTGACCCTCAAGCCGATCAAGGCGGCGGCGGACGAAAAGAATGGGATCAAGGGACAGGTGGAGGGTCACTGGCGGTGCATCGTGGTCGTTCCGAAGGAGGCGGCGCCCGGCAACCCGTGGTCCTGGCGAGGCTGTTACTGGGACCACGAGCCCCAGGCCGAGGTCGAACTGCTCAAGCGGGGGTTTCACATCGCCTTTGTCGGATGCCGACCCGGGCAAGCATTGGGATGCCTGGTACGCGTTCCTCACCGAGAAGCATGGGCTGTCCAGGAAGCCGGCCTTCATCGGCATGAGCAAGGGCGGAGTCAACGAGTACGATTGGACCACCGTCAACCCCGACAAGGTTTCGTGCATCTACGCGGACAATCCCGCGATCAGGCCGGAGGCTTTGATGAAGCTCGGGGAGCTGGCCAAGAACGATGTGCCCCTGCTGAATATCTGCGGCAGTCTCGATTTTCTCCTGGAACGGCATACACTCGCCATCGAGAACCGCTATCACCAGTTGGGTGGCCGGATCACCGTGATGATCAAGGAAGGCGCTGCCCATCATCCGCATAGCCTGCGCAATCCCAAGCTGATCGCGGACTGGATTGAGCAGAACGTTCAGCCGGCCAGCGGCAACCGGCCCGATTTCGCCGACCAGACGTTCACGAAGTCTTATTATTACGGCCTCGAGAACTCGTACAACTACCTCAAGGAAGAACGGACCTTACGCCACCTGTCGCGGACCGGGGTTCACGGAATGCTACGACCGCTACGACGCCACGACCAAGAGCCAGTGGGGTATCACGGGCATGGCGGTCATCGTGCCGAAGACCGCGGCGCCGGGAAAGCCTTGGGTGTTTCGAGCGGACCGCATCGGCCGGGATGCCGCGGTGGTCGATCTAGCCCTGCTGGCCAAGGGTTTTCACATCGTCGCGGCCCCTGTCGTCGCCCAATCCGGCCCGGTGCGGGAACAGTGGGACGCCGTCTACAAGCTCCTGACCGAACACGGCTTTTCCAAGAAGCCGGTGATGGAAGGCGCCGGGACGGCGGCCGGGGAAGCCTATGCCTGGGCCATCGAGAACCCGGACAAGGTTTCCTGTATCTACGGCGAGAATCCCGCGCTGCACAGCCTCATGGCGAAAAAGCCGCCGATCGATAATCTGGCCCCGCTGGCCAAAGCCGGCGTGCCGCTGATCCACGTTTGCGGCAGTCTCGACCCCTGGTTTACCGACCAGACGCGTGTTGTCGAGAAGCGATACAAGGAACTCGGCGGGCCGATCACGGTGATCGTCAAGGAAGGCGAGGGACATTATCCGCTCGCACCGAAGGACCCGAAGCCGGTTGTGGATTTAATCACCAAGAGTGCGGGAGAACCGAAATAGCAGCTACAAATACCGCGGAAATTGAGCGGACGGGGATTGCCGGCGTCCCACCTCTTTTGACCTCTGCTCGACGGCCTTATCCAGGGCGGCGAACAAGTCTTCCTCGCGGGTGTATTCGTTGCTGGCGGAGGGCTCTTCACCGTCGTCGGAGAACCAGCCGACACTGTAGGTGTCGCCCGCTTTCTCGATGCGAGCGACTTTGATATAGGGGTCGTACTCATCCTCGTACTCTCCAGAGTGCTTGAAGCCGACCGTGATGACGCCCGATTTCTCCTTGACCTCCAGCTTGTGTCCTTCACTGGTGGTCTTACCCTTGTAGCGCTTGATGAGATCGTCCATCACTCGAACCCCTTTTTTCTGACTTCACCGGCTAAGTTTCAGCGGACCGCTCCGCCGAGCGTCTACCATGATCATACTCGCAATGGGCGTGCCGGATTCCTTTCGAACGGCTCTACGGTAGAACACCATATTGTGAGCGAAGTCGGCTCGCAAAGAAACCGGGATTCGAGAGAATTGGCCGCCGTACGCCCCAGTCCCTCGTTCTGTCACGGAGGATACCATGAAGTTGCCTCGCGTTTCGCTTGTCTCGATCGAGTTCGTGATCGTGGTGCTCGCCGTCAACCTCGGAGTCATGCGGGCCCTGTACGACAGCTTTACTGTGGGAAGCTGGGCGCTGTCGGCTTTTCTGCTGTTGCCAATGATCAATATCCTCATGATCGGTCTGTTCCGGCTGCGGCGGCGTGATCGAAGGACTCCCCGCACCATCGGTTTCCTGATCGTTGGATTGGCCGCGAGCCTCGCTGTCTTCACATCCTGCGTGATTGCGCCAGGGACAATGTTTGAAGCCCTCCAGGCAATCGGCCGCCCGATCGCCATGGGTACGATGAACGGCATGACCCGGTATTTCGGGAACGCCGTGATGCAGTCCACGATCATGCAACTGACGCTCGGAATCGCCTTCGAAGTCCTGTTCCCGATGGCATTTTTCTGCCTCCTGCCTTTATTTGCCGCCCTTTCCGGCGGTTGGCTCGCCCATCGTCTCTCGAATCGTTGGTGGGGAGTGCCCTCGCTGCAAGGCGGAAACGCCTGAAGCATGCACGAAATGGCCACTTCCGCCCGTTGAAGTGGAACTCATGCGTATACCTCGTGCGCCGCTCATTTTGCGTAGACAAATCGGCAGGGAATGGCCGGCGGTGAGCGTTGGACGATATCATTAATGTTGAGCGTATCCCTCTCACGTCGGAAGTCACATTTTGGAGTCCGCACCATGTCGCCGAAGCTTTCTCGTTTTGGTCTGGTGGTTGCCCTGAGTCTGGCAGCCGGACAATCTGTGATGGCCCAGCCAGGAGGCAACGACAATCAGAACACGCCCCAAGAGAACCAGCCTGTCAAGCTGACGGGTCCGGCGGCCAAGAAGGCCGACGATCTGATCAAGGCCTACTCGGCTCGGATCGAGAAGGAGATCGATCAGGCCCGGAAGGAGATCGAGCGGCTCCGCGCTGAGCTGCACGAGCTGATCGACGTCCGGTCCGAAATGGCCGCGACAATCGCCGAGGTGCGTGGTGAGCTGGCGGCAAAGGGGACGTACAGCGCCGAACTCATCATTGGGCCGGCGGCCACCCAGGATCAGAACACAGCGCCCTCGCAGACGCAAGGACCAGCGAATCGGTTCCGTCGCGACATCATCTACGGCCTGGGAAGCGCCCTTCCGAAAGACCCCACTCCCGAGCAGCGCGATCAGCTCCGACGGCTTGCGCCTCGCGCAGAGCTGAAGCGGATGGTCGATCGGCTCCGCGCGGAGGTTGAAGAAACCCGTACCGAAATCGATCAACTGGCGTACAAACTGCTCGAGTTACGCTCGGGCGTCCCAGCCTCTCGTCAGGGGTTCGGCGGCATGGCCGGCATGGGGGCGTATTACGGCCCGTGGTTCGGCTCGATGGGGATGGGCGGGGGCATGGGCGGCATGGGCGGCGGTATGAGGTGAAGCGTCAAACGGGGCCGAAGGGGTGGCTGGTGCGTGATGTGTTCCCTGAATTTCGATCCCCGCGGTTGCTACTACGCCCCTTGTGCCCCGATGATGCCGCCCCAATTTGTGCCTACCGCGCACTGCCGGAGGTTGCGAGATATCAGTCTTGGGAATCGTACACCCTGAATGACGCGGTCCAGATGATCGCCGGACAAGCCGGGCTGGTCCTTGACACGCCAGGGACGTGGTTCCAGTTGGGCATCGTGATTGTGGCGTCGGGACAACTGGTTGGTGACTGCGGACTGCACTTCCGTCAGGATGACCCGCGGCAAGTCGAGCTGGGTATCACCGTGGCCCCCACTCACCAGGGGTCTGGAATCGCAACCGAGGCGCTGGGCAGCGTGCTGGAATATGTGTTCGGCACACTGGGCAAGCACCGCGTACTCGCCGTGACCGATGCGGAGAATCGGGCGGCGGCGAGCCTGTTCCGTAGACTCGGCTTCCGGCAGGAAGCGCATTTCGTCGAGTACGTTTGGTTCAAAGGGGCGTGGAGTAGCGAGTACCTGTTCGCTCTCTTAAACCGAGAGTGGCAAGAGCGCTCTTAGAAACGATAACAAAAAGACCCCTTGCCCCGCTGTGCGGGGCATTGGTCTCTACACAAACCTCTATGAGCGAAAAAGTCCCCCGCTTGCGAAGGTGGGGTTCGGGGGGGTGACGACGCACGCTTCGAACACCGCGAACGTTTTCCCGCAAATAGGAGCTACGAGGCGACGCAAGGCCGGTCAAAATCCCCTATAGAAGCCCTGTACTCGGTTGCGCTGAGACCACCCCCCCTGACCCCGCTCCCACCGACACGTCGGTCCAGACGAAGAAGTACCCCGCCAGGAACAGAGCCGTCCGCGACAGCTTCTTCTGCTTCTTGGACGCCCGCTTCCGCAACGCCCGACGCTCCAGAGCGGCCGACCAGCGATCGCGCTTGACCACCACCAGTCGCCCCAGGTAGTCACACCCGTCGTGGCGGACGACGGTCGGCCACTCCCGGACCTGTCCCACCGACAGGCCGCGCAGTTCCTTGACCAGCCTGAAGGGTTCTCCCTTGATGTCCAACAGCGGCAAGGTCCTATGGTTGACCCGCACCAGGACGTGCCCGCCGCCCCGGCTGACGTGGGCGATCCCGGGCGGGGTGCCGTAACATCGATCCCCCAGCAACAATATCGCCGGCAGCTACCGGGACACGCCGGAAGGTCTCACCCCCGCCGACATCGGTGACCTGGATGAAGTCGCACTGCAAATCCTCCAAGTTGATGCTGAAGTGGAGCCGCCAGTCGGTGCCGAGGCTGCCGACCCCCTACCCCCTTCGCAAGGGGGGGACACTTGAGTCGCGGATGCATGTCCGAATGGCGCCTTGCCCGAGAAACAGCCCTGCTCGCCGTTTGGGAACCGCAACCATGAGACCTCCTTCCCGCGCCACTTTCGCATTGATGACCTCGCTCGCTTTGATCTTCATCGATTCCGGCCTTGCCCGGGCTGATGAGCCGGGGATCTGGGGCGAGGTCATCATGAAACAGCCGTTCGACACGGGACCATTTCGCGAGATCAAGGTCCCGGCCTGGGTACAGGAGACCATCGGCTGCGGTTATACGCTCTCGGGGATGGACTCCAAAGCACGGGCCGCCGCGGCCGCCCACGGGGTGACGATCAGCGAGATGGGCTTCGTCGACCCGTTCTATCCCTACTACGACAGCAAGCTCCTGAAGAAGCGGAGCCCTCATGTGCCGCTCGGCCGCACTCGAGCAGGACATCGCCGAGTACAAGCGGCTGGGCGTTCGCATCCTGGGCGTTTATCCGCCCTGCCTGCAAGGCGAAGTCTACGAGAACCATCCCGAATGGCGGCGGATCGCGACCAACACCACGGAGATCCCTCAGACCGATATGAAGAAATATCCGCATGGCGGGATGCTCTGCTTGCTCGGCCCCTACGGCGATTTCTTCATCGACGTCCTGGCGGAGATCCTGACCAAGTATCCCGATGTGGACGCCTTCAGCTTCGATGGGCTGCACTACGGCGGCGTCTGCTATTGCCGGCACTGCCGCGACGCATACCGCAAGGACGCCGGCGCGGAGATCCCCAACGCCGACATGAACGACGCGGGCTTCCGCCGTTACCAGCACTGGGCTGACCGCCGCATGGAAGCCTTGATCGTGCGGATGCAGACGCGGCTCAAGGGGATCAAGCCGGAGGTGGCCCTGGTAACCTGGACGACCAACGCCGGGCGGTTTGGCCACTTCCTGTCGATCCCTCGAAACATGCCCACGCGCATGAATCTCTTGCTCGATGCGCCCGACCAGGAGTTCTGGCTCGACGAGACCAACCGCGGCGCCACCATCGTGCCGAGCTTCGCCAACGCCTATATCTGGGCGACAACCAACCACCGCACGGCCTTCAGCGAGCCCTACATCCTCAGCCACGGCAATCCCTACGGGAAGGACAGCTTTCCTCCTCAGGAGATCCTGCGCCGGATGTTGCTCACATTAACTTATGGCGCGGCCCCCAGCATCGCAGTCGGGCCAGCCCGCTAACTTGCAGGAGGAACTCTACGCTTGTCTCGACGAGGTGAAACGGCGCAAGCCATGGCTTTCGCACAAGAAGCCCGAGCCGTGGGCGGCCCTGGTCATGAGCGACAACACCCGCAATTTCTATGGACGTTCGGCGGGCCTGGTCGAGGAACGGTACATGTCCAACGTCTTCGGAGCCTTCCGCGCGGCCGTCGAGGAACATCGGCCGCTGACCGTGATCAACGACTGGAACCTGAATCCGGCGGACCTCAGTCCGTACAAGGTGCTCATCCTGGCGAACACGGCCTGTCTCGACGATGCACAGGCAGCGGCCATCGAGCAATTTGTCGAACGGGGCGGAGGGCTGGTCGCCAGCCTGGATACCTCGCTCTTCGACGAGTTCGGCAACCCTCGCCCCAATTCGCACTGGCTCGCGTACTCGGGGTCGAGCACCGTGGTCCGATCGAGGCCTCGGGCAGCCGCGAGGAGCTCGACGTGAATTTCGCCAAGGCCATCGGGCCGGACTACTGGGAAAAGCGCAAGAACGTCTTTGACTTCAAGCAAGATGTCGGCTCGTTCTTGAACCGAGGGCGGATGCCGACTTATGTCGGGGCCAACAGTGTGACCTTCAAGGGCCCGGCCGTCCGGGTCGTCGCCAAGAGTCCTTCGGCCCGGGTCGTCGGAACCCTGCGGGTGAAGGACGTCGGCGGCGCGGGTCGAGGTGCCCGGGGTCGTCGCCCACACGTATGGCCGCGGCCGTGTCGTTTACATGGCGGGCGGTTTCGACTCCGCTTATTATCTTTATGCGTATCCGTATCAGCGCTTGCTGCTCGCCAACGCGATCGACTGGGTGGCCTCCGCGCCGCCGCCGATGACCGTCGAGGCGCCGATGTGCGTGCATTCCACCTTGATGCGGCAATCGAAGGACGGAAAGGAGCGGCTGATCGTCCACCTTTACAGCGACCTCAATACGACGGCCTTCCATGCCCTTCCCAATGACGACGTGCCGCTCCGCGAGGAGGTCGTGCCGATTCACGACATCCGGATCACGTTCGCGCCGAGCTATCGATTCGGGCGGGTCCACCTGGAGCCGGAGGGCCAAGACCTGAAAGTCGTGCCGACGCCCGGCGGTCCGAGCGTCGTTGTCCCTCGGCTGGACATTCACTCGATGGTAGTGGCTGAGCTCGCCCGGGCAGCCGAGTGAATCGGTCACTCCTTGGTCTGGGGCTTTTCATCGACGACCGACTGCCGCGTGCCTTGAATCGTGGCAATCCGATCGGTGATCGCGGCGACCGCTTCGGCTTTGATCTGGATGGCGAAATCGAGTGTCATCGCGTGGCTGGCTCCCGGCGCCAGTTTGGGGACGCGGCCGAATTTGCGCTCGATGCGGCGGTTGTTGGGAAAGTTGGTTCCCGGCTCAATGCCGGTGACGTAGCCATCTTCCTTGGCGGCGGTGTTCTTCCAGACGGTCAGATAAGGAAGCTCCGCGGTCGAGAACCGGATCGATGCGCCGCGATTGCCAGCCTTGTTGCGAATCAATGCCAGGGTGTTCCCTTCGCTGTCGGCCCGTGGACGGAGGCAGTAAACCTGCTCGACGAAGCCGCGGGTCGGCGCGCCGTAGCGGTCGAAGCGGGTCACGTCCTTGGCGGCATGCTCGTTGAAGGCGGTGACCTGCGACAACGGAGCCAGGAATGTCGACCCGTCTTCCAGGAGCGGTGGTCCAAAGTTGATGTGGTAGAGCATCTGGAACTCTTGTTCCTCACCGCCCCGGTTGGATACCACGTCGCGGACGCGGAATTCCCGAGTGCCCGGCTCGGTCGATAGCTCCGTGTAGAGCTCGAGCTTGGGCCCGTGGAACATTCGCTCGTCGACCCGGCCGCGGAGGGTGATCCGGAAAGGAGGTTCACGCTCGGCGACCAGCTCGACCTCATGTGCGGGCAGGTTGGCGACCCGGCCGTGCAGGGTCAGCTCCATGGTGGATTCCTCGCTGGCTTTGTTGACGATGCGATCGGTACCAGGATGGCCGTTACTCTCCATGCCGCAACGGCAGAGCCACTCGCAGAAGCCCTCGAGCCAGCCCAGGCCGCCTCGGCTCTGCAAGTTGATCCACTTCGGATGCACGACCTCGACGACCGGTGAGTCCCAGCCGAGCCGCACGTCGCCGGCCTGGACCGAGAGGATGCCCATGCCTCGGGTCGGGATGACCGTGATCGTCATCGCGCCGTTGTCGACGATCACCAAGTCCACCCCTTCTTGCTTCCCCCCGTGGAGCGTGATCATTTTCACCGACCAGGGGACGTTGCTCTTTGGCGCGGCCTTGCTGCTCGGAAAAGACCGCTGATTCGGTGAGAGCAATTCATCAGGGTAGAAGTTCTTGCTGATGCTGATCAGTGTCTTGCGGAAGGGTTCCTCGCCTTGGGCCGCCGTCGGAAAAGCTGACGACAATATGACGACCCAGATGGCCGCGAGAGTGGAAACGGGCCTGACGCCAGTCATCGATTGATCCTCATGGGAGCCATCGCGTCGTTGCGAACCCGACACGAATTGGTCTCAAGCCGGTGCTGATTCTTTCGCAATCATCGCTTTTTCGCGAACCCGAGTCGAGTCCGGCGGCTCTATCTCTTCAATAGCGGGGGTAGCTCAATGGTAGAGCACGTTACGCGGTTGATCATCAACTTGCCTGCAAGGGCCGAGGATGAACCGTTATCGCTTCATAAGCACGTGGTTCCGGGTTCGAATCCCGGCCCCCGAATTCGACGAGCCGGAGTGTCAAGGTTATCAACTTTTAAATTGACGTAAACCTTGGTGCATCCCCTTGTTCGTCGAATCTCGATTGATTGAGGGAGGTGTCATATGGCGTTCTCATTCACCAAGCATTTCAGCACGCGAGCGACGCCGCAGTCGGAGCCGGTACCGGGCTTGGCCATGGTGCCGAACTCAGGGGGCGGCTATGCCTTCGCGGTGGACGACTGGAAGCGTCTTGAGCGGTTCTTGATCCTGGGCAACGAGGGCGGCTCGTACTACGCAACCGAACGGGCACTGACGATCGAGAACGCGCAGGGAGTGGTCCGCTGCCTGAACGCCGATGCGGCTCGAGCGATCCGGACAATCGTCGAGATCAGCGACTCGGGGCGGGCGCCCAAGAACGATCCCGCGATTTTCGCGCTGGCGATCGCCGCGGGGACGGGACATTCGGAAGCTCTCACGGTGCTGCCCAATGTCTGCCGCACGGGCACCCACCTGTTTCAGTTCGCCGAGGCGGTCGAGGGGTTCCGGGGGTGGGGCCGTGGTCTGCGCAAGGCCGTCGCCGCCTGGTACGAGACCAAGGCCGCCGATTCCCTGGCGTTCCAGGTTGCCAAGTATCAGCAGCGCAACGGCTGGTCGCACCGCGACCTGTTGCGGTTGGCGCACCCGGTCACGGCCGATCCGGCCCGCCAGGCGGTTTACCGCTGGGTTGTCGGCGGCAAGGACGCGCTCGGGCCGCGAGAGGTCAAGCGGGGCGATCGGACGGTCCATTACCCGGATGTCACGGCGGGTCTGCCCCGGCTCCTGGCCGCGATGGATGAAGCGAAGACGGTGGATCGATCGAGGGTTGTCTCCTTGATTCGCGAGGTGAGACTGCCTCGTGAGTGCATTCCGACCGAACACCTCAAGTTCGCCGAGACCTGGGAGGCCTTGCTCGACGCCATGCCGTTGGCCGCATTGGTTCGCAACTTGGGAAAGATGACGTCGGTCGGCTTGCTCAAGCCGATGTCGGCATCGGTCAAGACGGTGTGCGACCGGCTGGCTGATCGGGAATATATCCGCAAGAGCCGGCTGCATCCCCTGGCGATCTTGATCGCGGCCAGTACGTATGCGCGAGGGCGAGGCGACAAGGGGTCATTGAGCTGGGAGCCGGTCAGCCAGGTCAACGACGCACTGGATGCGGCGTTTTACGAGGCGTTCGCGAATGTCGAGCCGAGTGGCAAGCGGACGTTCCTGGCGCTCGATGTCTCGGGGTCGATGGGTGCAAGCTACGTTGCCGGGACCGCACTGTCGGCCCGAGAAGCGTCGGCCGCGATGGCGATGGTGACCATGCGGACGGAACCGCGGTATCACATCGCGGGGTTCACGAAGGGTTCTCATGGTTACGGAGGCCAGTGGGGTGGCGGCGACGCGACCTTGACGACGGTCGACATCAGTGCTTGCTCGCGAATTACCGATGTGATCGCACGGACGGCCGCATTGCCGATGGGTGGAACCGATTGTTCGCTCCCCATGCGTTGGGCTCTCAAGGGTAAGGTGGAGGTCGATACGTTTTTGATCTACACCGACAGCGAGACCTGGGCGGGCCCGATCCATCCGGTCCAGGCGTTGAATCAGTACCGTGAGCGGATGGGCATTCCGGCCAAGCTCATCGTGGTGGGGATGGTTTCCAACGGGTTCTCCATCGCCGACCCCGGTGATGCCGGCATGCTCGACGTCGTCGGCTTCGACACGGCGGCTCCCGCGGTGATCGCCGACTTCGCACGGGGGTGAACAAGAAACGAAAGCAGTGTCCTGATTGGCTTCCTGGCATGGCTTTGGCCGTGTCGGGAGGCCAGTTTATTTCGAAGAAGCTAAGTGCGCTGGTGCGGTCCTAGAAGCCCCCGCGCGGTCGGAGATCGCGACCGCGATTTTGCATGTCTTGCATCCGTTTCTGCATGTCCTGCATACGGTCTCGCATCTTCTGCATCTGGTCGCGCGCCATCTGGGAAGGATCCATCATTCCGGGAAGGTACGGTCCGATTGGGCCGCCGTGGGTCAGGCCGGGGCTAAAGTGGAGGAACGGGGGTTGAAAAAACGGAGGCATGATTTCCGCGAACAAGCCCGGAGGCTCCGCGTCGAGCGAATGCGGCTGGAGAGCCGCGAGCAACCTGGGCGGGACGTTGATCTTGAGGTCATTGCGCAAGGATTCGACCAAGCGGAGGTGTTTCGCCTTCAAAGTCTGGACCTGGGAAGCGACCAGACCGGCCCCCCGGCTCGCGATTGCGTAAAGGTCTTTCATGGCTTTATAGTTTGACAAGAGCTCTTGATAGCGTCGTTGCGTCAGTTCGGAGAGGGCCGGGTCATCCTGGAGCTGGGAGATCTCGCCTTCGATGAGCGAGAACAGCTTGTGGTCAAGCATGGTCAGTGTCTCATGGAGATCCCCAGCCTGTTCGTTGGGAACTGGGTTTGGGTTTGTGCCTCCCGGTCCGACGTTTCGCACGATGCCGGCGCGGGCGTCGAGCCCGTTCGCGTAAAGGGCCCCCGCGACGGTGAGTAGTTTGAAGGCGACCTCAACGCGGTGGCGGGAGGCCAGGTCGGGGCGAGGAGAGCCGACCCTGGTCATGGCCGCATGAATGTCCTCGACGGGAATGCAGAACCCCATTGCTTCGGCCTTGCTCGACTTGAGTGTCGCCACCCCGATGACGCGGCCGGCTGAGTCGAAAACCGGACCACCCGAGTTGCCGGGATTGATCGCAATGCTCAGTTGAAGGTAGTTCATCCCGTCGATAACCGTCTTGGAGCTCATGATCCCCCGGCTGATCGCGTTCTCGAGCACGATTCCATCGCCGAGGCCCGGATTGCCGATCACGGTAACGTCCTCACCCTTAATGAAGCGATAGGATGGTGCGAGTTCGAGCGCGGGCAGGTCGCTCGAGATGGCGAGGAGGGCCAAGTCGCGGTGGTGATCCTCGTACAACAGTTGCGCACCAAGTTGAGCTTGCTTGCCGGCGGGAGCGGAGGGGAAGCGGACCTCCAGGCTCGACAGGAATTCACCCTCGATGACGTGGGCGTTGGTCGCGACCACGCCGCGCTTGACGAGGAAACCGGTCCCGCTCGAGACTTTCCCCTTGATCAACGCGACGGAAGGTTCGCAACGCGCGACGATCTGGGCCGTCGACAGTGGCGCGTTGTTCGTTGCCGGCGTCATGACCGGCGCTTTGATGGATGCCTCGGGCGCCGGATCACCCGCCGGCTCTACCGGCCGCGGCTCCTCTCCTGTGGCGATGACACGATCGGCCTCAGTGGGATTTGAAGCGTGGCTTCCGGAGAAGCCAAGGGATCGAATCAGGATGACGATCACGACGATCCACAGCGTCGCACCACCGCCGATGGCGGCATAAGCCCAGGGGGGCGATCCGCCGCGTTGTGGATCATCGCGAGCGCTCGGCTTCGAGCCCATAACGCGGAAACGGGCACCGCAGGCACAATGAACCTCTTTACCCAGCACCCGCTCGGACGCTTCTTGGGATCCACCGCACGACGGACAGGTCACATTCAAGAGCATGGGAGCCCCTTCTGGTTCTCCGGCCCTGATCGGATTTTGACATGGGTGCAACGAGATTCCGCTCTTTCCGGAAAGAGTCATGCCCGAATTTGATTCTATTCCAAACAAGGCTTTTGTTGCCAGGATAAAGCCGAGAGGTCATGGCGGAAACGCTGCTGTTTTTAATTGGCAACCAGGACACATTCGCCGATGCCGAGGTGTGGTCTCACATTCGTGCCGAGACCGATCCAATCCTTTCTCCGAGTTGAAATCGCATAGCGGTCCGAAGTTGCGGCGTGATGCGGGCTTTCATATCCCGGTATACGTGGTGCTCGACGGGAGCAAAGTCGGACGGCTCGCAGTCGGGAATCGGTTGCCTTGAGCGGGCCGATGACAGCCCGCCCGGGTCTCTGTGGAAGTCTACTCTGGCGTGCCGAGTGTTGGCCGCAGGGGGCAGACGTGGATTTTCGCTGTCCCCTGCGGCGCGGGGGCCGGACGGCGAGATCAATTCTGTTCGATGACCGCGTTGTAGTTGTTCGGGCCAGTCAGCGGCTGCGCAAGCCGACTGCGATGGCGGTCCCGTTGCTGAGGGTGATCACCCCGTTGAAAAGGGCGCCACCGGTGTTGGTCGGAACCGCAGCAGCCACGTTGGTCCAGCTCGTGCCATTCCACTGTTCGATGCCACCACCGACGGCATAGATATCGTTGGCCGAGGACGCCGCGATCGAGGTAAGGCCGAAGTCGCCCGGGCTGGGGACGATCGACCAGGTCGTCCCATTGAAATGCTCGATGTCGGCGCCGACAGCCCAGACGTTGTTGGGCGCCACCGCAACGACGGATTCCAGGGCTGAGTCCTCGGGAAGCCCCGAGACCGTGCTCCAGGCCGTCCCGTTGAAGTGGAGGATCTCTATGCCGTCGAAGCGTCCAACGCTACCGACGGCCCACACGTCACTGGCCGAGGTACCCGAGACGCTGGTGAGGAATGAGTCCGTGCCTTGCGGGCTCGGGACGACGCTCCAGGCCGTCCCGTTGAAGTGCTCGATCAGGTTGCCGCCACGGCCGAAGCCCACGTGCCCCACGGCCCAGACGTTATTCGCGGAGATGACCGTCACGGCATTGAGCACGCCCCCGCCCGACGGAGTTGGGGACGACGACGACGCTCCAGGCCGTCCCGTTGAAGTGCTCGATCAGCGTGCTGGGGTTGCGGTTCACCCACGTTGTTGGTGGCGAAGCTAGAACCGACCGCCCAGACGTTATTGGTGGCGGCGGCGGCCACGCCGCTGAGCACACTGCCGAACGGCCCCGGGTTGGGTATTGCGACGGAGGTCCAGCTCGTGCCATTGAAATGCTCGGCCAATGTCACATCGTCGCCGGTGTTGAACGGTTGAGTGTTACCGACTGCCCAGATATCGGTGTCGGAGATCCTCGCGATCGCGCTGAGGCTGGATCTCGTGATGGTCGGGCTCGGGACGATGTTGAAGCTCGGTACAGTGCTCGCCAACGCTGAAACAGCCGGCTTTGCAGATGTCCGAGTATGTTCTGCGTGAACGTGCCCGACTACGGCTGCGCGGGTGATCGGGAAATGATGGTGAACTGGGCCTGGACCGTGCACCGGGATAACGCCCATGCTGAGCAGTTGACGCGATTCAAGGTGATCGATGCCGGGGGTCATCGAGCGACGAGCTCGACGTGGGATTTTGATATTCATCGGTGTTTCCTGTTGGTGAAATGCCCGCTGTTTCTGGAACGTGGAACGATCGCCTCCCGAGGCTCCGCGCCGCGGGATCTCAGGCCGCTCGTTCGATCTTCAATCCTCGAGGTGGAAACGACTCTCTCGATCGAGAGAATGCGTCACTGGTAACTCAAACTGACAGCCGCGCTGCCAGGACGATCCAGGCTGATCGCTCAGTTCATTCGTCACAAGAAAGAGCTTTGATTCGACTCGGCAGTTACAGGTTTCCTCCATTCTTCACAGATTTTGTACCGCTCGACGTGACGCGCGTCAGCGGTCGGGCTGCGCCCGTTGCGACGTCGATCAGCAGCACGGCCACGCCGGCCCCGTGTTGGACTAGATCGGTACAAATGCCCACTTCGAAGTGCGGATTTGGCCTTTCGAATGACCCGTTTTGCGGCTATCATGTCAATTTTGACCGTCGGGGAGTGAATGGATTGACTGCGCCAAGGAAGGATTCCATGAGTACTGCGACCGCCGCCGACTCCGCCGTGTCCGGCGCCCGGGCATTGCCGCCAGTGCTGGGCCGTCTCTTGAGCGGGACGTTTTGGCTGGCGCTGCGGGTCCCGCTTCAGGTCGTCACGTCGTTCTGGTCAACCCGGTTGATCCTGGAGACGATCGGGCCGATCGGTAATGGAGCGTATCTCTTCGCCTGGGGGTTCAGTGTTTTCCAGTTCTTGTTCGAGTTCGGCGCCAGCTCGGCGCCTGCAGCGGCAGATTTCCGACGCCTGGACCCGCGGCGATCGAGACGGGGTCGACCGCGCGATCGCGTGTGGGTTGAACTTCTACACGGCGATGGCGTCCTTGCAGATCGCGGCGCTCCTGAGTGTGGCCTACTGGGCGCTGCCGTACTCGAGGCTTCAGGTCAGCTCGTACCCCCTGGTTGTGAAGCTGCTCTGGCTTCAGGCCGTGACGGCCCCGTGCTTCGGTATCTCGATTGTGGTCTCCAGCGTGCTCCAGGCGGCGCGGCGATACGACTTCGTGCCGCGATATGAGCTGGCGATTATCGTGTTGCGATTCGTGGTGCTCGTCGTCGGCCTGAAGGCCGGGTTCGACTTCTTCTGGGTGGTCGCGACCCAGACGGCGGTGCAGGTCGGTCTGGGTCTGGGGCCGGCCTTGTGGGTGATGGTGCGTGAGCTGGGCCACTCGCCCCATTTCCGGGGCGCGCGGTGGGCCGACTACAAGGCGCTCGGGCACATCAGCGTGTACGTGGCCTTGATCCAGATCAGCGTGGTGCTCGCCGACCGGCTCGATACGACGGTGCTGGGTTTTCATGATTCCCGGCCGAACGATCCCCGGCCGGACGGAAGCGGCCATCACCGTCTACGGCCTGGTCAGCAAGGCGTTCATCAATATCCGCCAGACCGGCTGGATGCTCGCCTACCTGGTCATGCCGGCCGTGGCCAGCCTGGCGGCCGCGCGCGACGATCGCGGACTGGACCGGGTCCGGTACGACGGCACGCGCATGCACATCGGCGCGCTCTTGCCCGTGGGGCTGTTGGCCTGGATCTATGCCGGTCCGTTCCTGGCTCTCTGGATCAGGTCGAATGAATGGGACGCGATGAGCGCAACTGGGTTACGACCTGGCGGACGTGACGTGGCTGATGCGGCTGTTCCTGGTGGCCACGATACCCCTGATTCTGTCCGTTCCCGTGCAGATGTCGATTGGCATCAACAAGATCAAGGTGATCGCCTTGGCGGCCCTGGCCGGATCGGTCGTCAACCTGCCGGTCAGTTGCTTCCTGACCGCCCGGCTGGGCGTGGAGGGAGTGATCTGGGGCACGGTGCTGACCACGCTGTTCTCGAATTTGCTGATACCCGGCATTTATGTCTTCCGCGTGCTGGAGATCGACCCGCGAACCTTCCTGAAACGGACCTTGAGCGCTCCCTTGGCCGGCGGCGCCGCTCTGATTGTGACGACCGCGGTGCTTCAGCTTCTGGTTCCACCCACCTCTCTCGACCCCTCCTTGGCGACCCGCGCCTTGCACCTGATTTTCCAACTGGGCGTGGGCTCGCTGGCCTACCTCGGCGGCTATCTGCTGGTACCGACCGGCCGGAGAGACCTCTTTGAGTTGACGACCAAGCTGCGGCGGCGGTGAGCTTGATTGACAAGTGGGGCCGGTTGTACCGCCGGAAGTGGGGATGGATTCGGCATTCCGGGCGTGTGTGGTGAACCGGCCGGGGCGTTCTCCACAAGATGCCGGAATCTCTCGCGCTATCGGCCGGTAGACGCGGCCCAACTGAAGCCAGCAGGTGATGGACGAACGGTCGCGCGCGAGTCATAATTTGATTCATTTCTGAAACTTGACGGCGACCCGTGCCTGGTTGTCTTGAAACGCGCGGCGCCGAACTCGAATTGGATCGAGCACCCAAGGAGTTAATCCGATTCATGAGACCGATTCGTATCGCGTTCGTCGTGGCTTCGATGATGGCGCTGCCTGCGTCTGTCCTGGCCCAACATGCTCCGCCTCGGGCACCGGCGGCGCCCAAGGCTCAGCCGCGGCCCGGCGGCGATGCGGGCTCCTCGGCGACGGAGCCCAGTGGCGAGATCAAGGCAGTCACCCAGGCGATTATCGAGGAGATCGACAAGCGCTCGGAGCTGATGGCCAACCTCGAGTATCTTTGCGACATGATCGGGCCGCGGCTGACCGGTTCGCCGGGCTTGACCAAGGCCAACCAGTGGACCCGCGACAAGTTCAAGCAGTATGGTCTGGCCGAACCCTCATCTCGAGTCGTGGACGATCGAGAAGGCCTGGACGCGCGGCGAGGCCAAGGGTCACGTGGTCGTGCCGGTCGAGCAGCGGCTGCTGCTGGAATCGGCCGGCTGGAGTCCCTCGACCAAGGGCCCCCAGTGCGGGCCGGTGGTTCACGTCAAGGCCCAGTCGGCCGATGAGCTGAGCCCCTACAAAGGGAAGCTCAAGGGGGCCTGGGTCATGCTCTCCGAGGTCTCGGTCCAACCCTCGCCCAAGGCGCCGAGAACGAACCTGGACGGAGAGATGCGGCGGCGAATTCGCGACTTCACGCGGCTTCGCGAGTTCCGCCCGCTGCTCCGCAAGTTCCTGGTCGACGGAAGGAGCCGCGGGGATCTTGATCGACTCGAACAAGGAGCACGGCCTGGTCAACATGACCACCGCGGCCAGCAACTTCACTCAGGCCGTGTTGCCCGAGGCATTCTTGACCACCGAGTCTTATGGCCTGATCTGGCGGTTGCTCAAGCGCGGACCGGTCGAGATCGAGATCGACATGAAGAACACGTTCAGCACGGGTCCGGTCGAGGTTTACAACACGGTCGCCGAGATCCCCGGCTCCGAGAAAGCCGACGAGGTCGTGATCATCGGCGGTCACATCGATAGCTGGGACCTGGGCACAGGCGCCACGGACAACGGAACCGGGATCATGGCGGTGCTGGAGGCCGCCCGGGCCCTCAAGGCCGTCGGGGTCAAGCCCAAGCGGACCATTCGCTTCGTCCTCTTCTCGGGCGAGGAGGAAGGGCTGCACGGCTCGCGCGCCTACGTCAAGTCGCACGAAAAGGAAATGCCCAAGGTTTCCGGCGTCCTGGTTCACGACATGGGAACCGGTCGCGTGAAGAGCATCGGGCTGCAAGGCCGCTACGATCTCCGCGAGATCATGGAAAAGGTGGTCGAGCCGTTCAAGGAGGCCGCCAACCTCGAGGAGCTGAGCATGCGCACCATGGGGGGCACCGACCACCTGTCGTTCCTGCCTCATGGCGTGCCGGCCTTCGCCGTGGTCCAGGACGAAGCCGAGTATCGCAAGACGCACCATACCGAGAGCGACACCTTCGACAAGGTGTACCCCGACGAGATCAATCAAGGAGCCAAGGTGCTGGCGGCCTGGGCGTACAACGTGGCCATGCTGCCGGAATGCCTGGCTCGCAACCCCAAGCCACCCCAGCGCGGGATGTTCGATAGCCCCGAGTTCCGCCAGCCCCGCGATGAGAAGCCCAAGTCGGAAGATCCCAAGAAAAAGAACGGCAATGGCCGGGTCACCGCCCAGGCGGGTCAGTGAGCCACGGGAAGCGGAATTGATGAGAGACGACCCAAGCGTTTGGTATTGGACCTGTTTTTTCGTTCAATGAAAAGGAGTCGACTGATGCGCACACGTTTTTTCAACATGGCCCTGGCGACGTTGATCGCTGTTGGGCTCGGCAGCGACCGCGACCGCGGACGACTACGTCATCGACGCGGTGCATTCGAGCGTCACATTCAAGATCTCGCACGCTCGGCCTGAGCTGGATTCATGGCCGGTTCAATAATTTCGCCGGCAAATTCACGATCGACTCGAGCGACCCCGCCAAGTCGTCGTTCACCCTGAATATCAAGCCGGACAGTGTGGACACCAACAATTCCGCGCGAGACGGGCATCTCAAGAGCCCCGACTTCTTCAACGTCAAGCAGTTCCCGGCCCTCAGCTTCACCAGCACCGCGGTCAAGCCGATCGAGGGAGGCTTGGAAGTCACGGGCGACCTGACCATGCACGGCGAGACCAAGCCCGTCACCTTCACGCTCAAGGGAGGCAACAAGGCCGAATTCCCCAAGGGCGTTCAGCGAACCGGCTATTCCACGGAACTGGTGCTCAAGCGTACCGATTTCGGCGTGGGCAAGCCGAACCCCGGGCTGGGCGACGACGTTCATGTCGCAATCAGCTTTGAAGGAATGCGAAGAAGAATAAGACTCTCGGAGCGTGTCAACGTCTCAGATCGAAAGATAAGGAGTCCACCCATGCCGGACCCCATTCTCATCGTGGCGGCGATGGGCCTTGCGGGGGCGGCCTCGGCGGTGTTGCTGTGGATTTGCGGCTGGCCCTGGCGCGCGGCTCGGCCCACCCGGGTTAACGCCGGGTGGGTGCTGGGCGTGGGAGTCGGGTTCATCCTGGGGTGTTTGCATCCTGGGGATTTGGCCCCACTGGCCGCTACGACAGGACCAGGACCGTCTGCTGGGCCTGGTATTTCCGGCCGTCGTCGTGGTCGAGCTGCTGGCGGGCTTTCCCAAAGTGCCGCGGTGGCTGATCTGGCCATTGCGGTTGATGGTCGTGGTGAGTGTTGCCCCGGTCTTGCTGTTCGGAAGCACATACCTGCCCGATCTCACGGGGTCTGGGATCGCGGGAATGGTCGCCGGCCCTCGCGTGGCTGATCTTGGGGGGCTTGGCCGTGGTCCAGGCGGGGGTCTGGGCCTTGCTGGCCCAGTTGGCTCGCCGGGCGCCGGGGCTGTCGCACCCGGTGTGTCTGGCGGGCACGATCGCCGGGGCGGCGGTGACGGTCATGCTCTCCGGCTATGCTTCCGGCGGTCAGATTGGGCTGCCGCTCGCGGCCGCTCTGCTGGGTGCTTCGGTCGCGGCCTTGGTGTTGCCGGGGCCATCGCGCGGGACGGGCCCGATCGGAGTCGCGGTGGTTGGGCTTTTCAGCCTGCTCGTGATCGGCCATTTTTTCGGCGAGCTCACGACAGCCCACGCCATCTTGTTGTTGTGCGCCCCATTGCTGGGCTGGCTCCCCGAGTTGCCCTACCTGCGCCGGCTCCCTCCGTGGGCGCGCGGCCTCGCGCGGGTGATCCTGGTTGGAGCCCTGGTATCGGCCGTCGTCATCCACGCTCAGCGGAAGTTCGTCGAGGATTTTCGATCTCCCTCGGAATCAGCGCCGAAGGAGCCCTCTATCCAGGACTACATGGATTTTGGACGATGAAGTCAGCTTTCTTTGTGGAGGATGGACCATTGCTCGCCGATATTCTCTCGTCGCTGGCCGCCCCGTTCGTTGCAGTGGACGCTGGGTCATCTGATGGTTGTGGTCGTCATCTGCGCGCTGGTGCTTGGGCTTATCGCGGCTCTCGATGGCGACGGTCATCGTTCTTGCCTTTGTGACGGGTTTGATCCTCGGTCCGCTCTTGATGGCGAGACGCGGGTTTAGACTCATGGATATCGCCACCTTGATGGCCGTTGCCTTGCTCACGATCGGGTTCTTGCTGCCGGCGATGGTCCAGACGAGAGTCCGCACCGCCGGCCAGAGGACTTTCCCGATCAAGGTTCCGACCAGTGTTTACTCACTGCTTTTTGACGATCGCTAAGCGGTCCGCTGTCCTTGAACCGCGCGGGTCCTCTCATGCAACTCGGCTTGTTCGTCCGGCGTGCGCTGATCACGTCGGTGCGACGCGGGAATGCGTTTTATGATCGCGTGACGGCCGTGATCCTGGTCCCGGCGCTCGTTGCGGGTTGCGTCTTATTCTGGGATCAATGCGGCTGGGACCGCACCTCCGTGGCGGGAGCGGCCTGGTTCGGCCATTCGGCCTTCTGCCTGATCGTTCTCTCCCAGGCCTTATTGGTGACAGCCGTGGTTTACGGTCAGGTTGCCCCGTCGATCGCGTCGGAGCGCGACCGCAAGAGCCTCGACGGGTTGCTGGCAAGCCGGCTGTCCGCCGCGGAGATCGTGTTGGGCATGATGATGACGGGCCTGGTCAGGTGTGCGAACTGGCTGGCCGCCGCGCTGCCCGTCGTTGTGCTGGTCGCGATTGTCGGGGGTATCCAGCCGCCGCTGGTGATGCTGACCGCAGCCGGGCTGGGCTCGTGTGTTTTCGCCGGGGCGGCTCTCGCGGTCGCCGTGTCGGTGTCGGCTCCGAACCGTTCCAGGGCCATCTCCGCGGGGAGCGGCCTGTTGGTCGCTTGGCTCGAGCTTCCCCTCATTGTCGAGTTCCTTCTGCCCCGCGTGTGGCCCGGCTGCCCCCGGTTCTTGGTCCATGCTCTCCACTGGCTGGTCGATAGCAGCCCGGCCGGGGTGGGGGTGAGCGAGTTCCTTCCGACTCTTGTCCCTCGACCCTTCGGGCCCGTCGAGGCGCTCTCGCGGATGATCGCACTTCAGGTGCCTGTCGCTTCGGCGATGGTCCTCTGGGCGGCATGGCAGCTCCGCCCGGCCTCGCGTGCCCTTCACGACGGGGAAGGGCCGACCCCGTTTCGCTGGCTGTGGTCCATTTCGCGACGGCGGCCGAGGCCGCGTCGGCCCGTTGGCGACGATCCGGTGCTCTGGAACGAGCTCCACTCCCAGGGCGCCTCGAACCTGGCCGCGCGGATCGCGGACGGGCTGGCGAGCTTGGTCGGGATCGGGGTGCTGGCCCTGGGGACCTCCTGGTTGCGCTCCCCGCCTTCGCCGAGCTGGCCGAGCGCGGCTACGGCGCGACGCGAGAGGGATTCCGCATGCCGGAGGGGAACCCCTTGGCTCGCGTGCTCATCGGCAAGCTGCTCATTCCGGCCGGCCGCGGCTCCCGGACAGGCGCGTCTCGAGTTCAACATCGCCCTCCGGCAATTCACAGCGCTCCTCGTCATGCTTTACGTGGTGATGGTTTCCGGCACCGCGGCCATGAGCGTGATCCTTGAGTACGAACGCGACACCTGGCACGGCTTGATCGCGACGTCACTGACCGGCTGGGAGATCCTTCGGGCCAAGATGCTGGCGGCGATCTGGAGAGCCCGTGGGGCGGCCTTGACGCTAATCTCGCTCTGGGCGGTTGGGCTGCTCGCGGGTGCCGTGCACCCGCTGGGTTTCCTGAATGCCGTCGCGGGCCTGATCGCGATCGGAGCATTCTACGCGGCGTTTGGTGTCGCCCTGGTGCTGCGGATCGGCGAACGGAGGCAAACCAACCTCATGATCATTCTGCTGATTCTGTGCGTGCTGCCCC
Source organism: uncultured Planctomycetota bacterium (assembly GCA_963779785.1). Taxonomy (GTDB): domain Bacteria; phylum Planctomycetota; class Planctomycetia; order Isosphaerales; family Isosphaeraceae; genus CAVRFS01. The sequence goes on along the minus strand of CAWAAW010000013.1, from coordinate 83,890 downwards.
TCAGCGCGCTGGCGATCCTGGTGCCGGGCCGTGCGAGCGTCCTGCTGGGGGCCTGTTCAAGCTCCCTTCGTCATCTGGTCGTCACTGTTCTCCTACGAAGATGTCTGGTCGGTGGTCCACTCGGGCGTGCTCCCGGAACTTGGTGCGACGAGCATCAAACCAGGAACGATGCCCGGATGGTGCTGGCTGCCTGCTGGCTTGCCACGATCGCTCACGCGGTCGGGGCCTTCTTCCTGACGCGATCGATCTGCCAGAGGTTCGACTCGCTCGTCGGCCGCCCCGTTCGTTCGCGATTGAGGATCGACTGAATTCGCATCTTTGCGAAAGAGCCCTTATTTCATGAGCGCGACCTCGAGCCCGATCGATTCCTCCCGGAACGCACAGGTCTTGAAGGGCGTCTGCGCAGCCATCTCGCCGAAAGCTCTCTTTCGAGTGAGCGCGCTTGAGCAGCATGTGCTTGAAGGTCAACCGTGTGACCAGCGCGTTCAGCCAGCCCAGCTTCATTCCATCCACGGCGGCGGCGATGTCGGCGGGTGAAGCATCGGGCCGCAGGTCGAAGATGAACGCCTTTCCGCCGGGCTTGAGCACGCGATACATCTCGGTCAGCGCACGCACGGGCTCGCTGAAGTTCTTGAAGGCGGCGCGGCAGACGATCAGATCAAACGAGTCCGGCGTCAAACGGCATCGCGGCTGCGTTGCCACGCTGAAACGCGACCTGGACGCCCGCCTTTCTCGCATTCTCGGTGGCCAGCTCGACGAACGTCTTGCTGATGTCCAGTCCCACGACCTGGTAGTCGCCGAGCCTGGCCAGCTCGATCGCCAGGAACCCGGGGCCGGGAGCCACCTCGAGGATGCTGGCACCTTCAGCAAGCTGCCCGGCCAGAGTCCGAGCCTCTTTTCGGAATTGCTCGATGGCATTTCCCGTGTTCCTGGCATACCAGCGAGCCAGCGCGCCCTCCATTCCCATGCCCTTGTAACCTTTCCTGGGCTTTTCCGCTCCCACGGTGGCAGTCATGACGAGCCTCCGCTACAATGACTTTGCAGATGGTTTACTCATCGAGCGAGTATCTTACCAAGCTAAGATATTTATTTTCTAAGCGGATTAACCGATCGTGTCAAGAGACGTTCGCGACAAGGCCGAGCTCGTCGCCCTTTTGATCGCAGGAGATGCGCGAGACCAGCACCGTGACGATCCTGTTTCACCAGGCGATCGCCGACCGGCTGGGGATGAATGTCACCGACCACAAGTGTGCGGGAATCCTGGCGCGAAGCGGGCCGATCACGGCCGGAGAATTGGCCAGGCGCACCGGGCTCACGACCGGCGCGATCACGGGCGTGATCGACCGGCTGGAACAGGCGGGTTCGCGCGACGGGCCCGCGATTCCAGCGACCGGCGGCGAGTGATCATCGAGCCGGACCCGAAACGGATCGAGCGGAAAATCGTCCCGCTCTTCGATTCGATGGGGCGCGCGTCGGCACGATTGTTCGACCGTTACACTGCGGAGGAGCTCACCCTGATCCTCGATTTCGCCGTCCGCTCGCGGCGATCGCGGAGGAGGAGACGCGCAAGCTACAGGAGCCAGCCACACCACGGCGACCACGGACTGCTCGGACAAAAAGCGATTGAGGTCCTTCGTCGACGTCTCGCACTCGATCGCCATCCCGCTGATAATCGGTAGCAGGTGATCAGCCGGCCGCGGGTTCGTGTTGACCTGGTATCCGCAGACAATCAGAGGAGCATGCGATGTTTCGACGAGAGTGGAATATCTTGGTGCGGGTGGTGTTCACGGTCGCGATCGCTTTTTTGCCCAGAGCCAGCGCGTGCCCTGGACACGTCGGACACGCGTCTCTTATCCACCCCGGCGATCACCGAGGGAAAGATCGCGTTTGTGTACGCCGACGACATCTGGGTGGCGAGCTCCGACGGCGCGAACCCGAGACGAGTGACGTCGCACCCCGGCGAGGAACGGAACCCGTTCTTCGCGCCCGATGGCAAGCACATCGCGTTCACAGCCAGCTACGACGGCAACGTGGACGTTTATGTGATCCCCACCGAGGGGGGCGAGCCGTCGCGGCTGACCTGGCACCCGGGCGACGACATCGTGCGCGGCTTCACGCCAGACGGCAAGGTGCTCTTCAGCTCGCAACGGGCGGTCTTCTCGCGGCGGCACGCCCAGTTCTTCACGATCGGCATCGCGGGAGGCGTCCCGCGGCCGCTGCCGGTCCCGACCGCCGACAAGGGAGCCATCTCGCCGGATGGGAAATACCTGGCCTACACGCCGCTGGGCGAGAGCTTCCGGCAATGGAAGAACTATCGAGGTGGAACCGCCTCGCGGATCTGGATCCTCAAGCTGGACGACCTGTCGCACGAGGAGATCCCCAAGCCCGCCGGCGGCTGCAATGACACCGAGCCGATGTGGATCGGCGACACGGTCTATTTCCTCTCGGATCGCGATGGGGAATTTAATTTATATTCGTATGATCGGCAGCTCGAAAAAAGTGACGCGCTGCACCGACCACGACGCCTTCCCGGTCGCCAGCGCCTCATCCGGCGCGGGCAAGGTGATTTACGAGCAGGGTGGGTGGGTTCATCTCTTCGACCCGGGCGCGCGGAAATCGCGGCGGCTCAAGATCGGTGTGGCCGCCGACCTGACCGAGACCCGGCCTCGCTATGCCACGGGTGCCAAGCATGTCCGGCAAGCCGATTTCTCACCCAGCGGCAAGCGGGTGGTGCTCGAGTACCGCGGCGAGATCGTCACCGTTCCGGTCAAGAAGGGGGATCCGCGCAACCTTACCCAGACCACCGGTAGCCACGAGCGATCCCCAGCCTGGTCGCCGGACGGCAAGTCGATCGCGTATTTCTCCGACAACTCGGGCGAGTATCTCCTGGTGGTTCGTCCCCAGGACGGCAAGGGTGAAGGCCGATCCTACCCCATCAAAGGGGCTGGCTTCTACGAAAAGCCGATCTGGTCGCCCGACAGCCGGAAGATCGCCTTCAAGGATAATGCGCGAGCCCTCTACTGGATCGACCTGGATAACAGGGACCGTCAAGCGGATCGCCGCCGAGCCGATCTACGGCCCACTCAATACGTTGACCTATGGCTGGTCTCCCGACTCGAAATGGCTGGCCTATACCCTCACCAACCGAGCCGGTTTTCAAACGATTCAGCTTTATGCGGTGGATTCGGACCAATCTCATCCCTTGACCGACGGCCTCGATCGAGGCCAGCGAGCCGGTCTTCGACTCCAGCGGCAAGTACCTCTACTTCCTGCCTCGACCGATGCCGGACCGGTCAAGAATTGGTTCGACCAGTCCAACACCGACATGCGTGCGAGTTCCTCGGTCTATCTGGTCACGCTTGCCAAGGCGACGGCCAACCCGCTCTTGAAGGAAAGCGACGAGGAGATGGCCAAGCGAGAGTGACGAAGAAACGAGCCGGCGAAGTGAGCAAGGACGAGGAGATCCAGAAGGAGATCGATAAAAACCGGAAGGAGATCGATAAGAATCGGAAGGAGATCGAGAAAATGCTGCGGGAGGCACGCTCAGGCACGGAGGTCCAGAAGGAGCTCGATAAAAACCAGAAGTTGATCGACAAGAACCGGAAGTTGATCGAAGAAGAACGAAGTCGAGCTCAGCCACGGAGAAGCCGGCGGTCGTGATCGACCTGGAAGGGATCACCGGACGGATCGTGCCGTTGCCGATCGAAGCGGGGAGTCTCGCGAGCCTGACGGCCGGCACCGATGGACAGATCTACTACATTCGCCGCGAGACGGCCATTTCGAGGCGGGACCCAGCCGGGCAGCGGCAAGCCGTCGCTGAGACGGTTTGACCTCAAGACCCGCGAGGAAGAAACGCTCGCCGAAGGGATCGACGGATTCAAGCTGTCCGCCGACCACAAGAAGATCCTTTATCATGCCGGCGAGCCGGGAGAGGATGGTCCACCCGGCGGTCCTTCCCAGGGAGCGATTGTCTGGGGCGTCGTCGACGCCGGCAAATTCACCAAGGGCGACGGTGCGCTCAAGCTGGAGGCCGTCTCGGTGCCGGTCGAGCCTCGGGCCGAGTCGGCGCAGATCTTCCGGGAGGCCTGGCGGATCAATCGTGATTACTTCTATGCGACCCAACATGCACGGGGCCGACTGGAACGCCATGCGGACCAAGTACGAGCAGCTCCTTCCTCATCTGGCGAGCCGTGACGATCTCAATCGTGTGATCCGCATGATGCTCAGCGAGCTGTCCGTCGGCCACAGCTATTCTGGCCGGCGGCGAGCGGCTGTATGAGCCCAAGCCGATCCCCGTCGGTCTGCTCGGCGCCGACTATGACACCGCCGACGGCCGCTACCGGTTCAAGACGATCTACGGCGGTGCATTCTGGGACCCGAGTGTCCGCGCTCCGCTCGACCGCGCCGGGCGTCGACGTCAAGCCGGGCGAATTCCTGCTGGCGGTCGACGGCAAGGAGATCAAAACCGAGAGCGAGGTTTATCGGTTCTTCGAGGGGACCGTCGGCAAGCGGGTCGAGCTCAAGGTCGGACCCAAGCCCGACGGCACCGGCGCCCGCACGGTCGTCGTCGAGCCGATCGCCGACGAGAGCGGCCTGCGCAACCGCGCCTGGGTCGAGGGGAACCTCCGCAAGGTCCACGAACGGACCAAGGGACGAGTGGCCTACGTCTACGTGCCCAACACGGCCGACATGGGATACTCCTATTTCAAGCGCTATTTCTTCCCGCAGGCCGACAAGGATGCGATCATCGTCGACGAACGGTTCAACGGTGGCGGCCAGGTGGCCGACTATTACATCGACCTGCTGCGCCGGCCGCTGGTCAGTCACTGGGCGACCCGCCACGGCGAGACGCTCCGCACGCCGAGTGCCGCCATTCTGGGCCCCAAGGTCATGATCATCGACGAGACGGCCGGCTCGGGGGGAGACCTCTTGCCGTGGATGTTCCGCAAGTTTGGTCTGGGCAAGCTGGTCGGTCGGCGCACCTGGGGCGGCCTGGTCGGCATCCTCGGCTTCCCGGCCTTGATGGACGGCGGATTCGTGACGGCGCCCGACCTGGCCATCTTCACCGAGGAGGGCTGGATCGTCGAGAACGTGGGCGTGCCGCCCGACATCGAGGTCGAGCAGGATCCGGCCCTGGTGGCCGCGGGCAAGGACCCGCAGCTCGATCGGGCCATCGAGGTCGTCCTGGCGGAGCTGGCCAAGAGCCCGCCGCCGCAGGCCCCGGCTCGGCCGCCGTTCCCCGTCCGCGTCCATCCCCATGCCCGCGTCAACTCCGCGACCGCCGGCGCGACGGCCCGGTAAGGAACAGGGACGGAATCAATTCCCGAAAAACCTCACGCAAAGGCGCAAAGGCTAAGAATTAATTGAGAAAGCGAACTGGCTGAACATCCTTCCGTCGTACGGCTTGTTTTCTTTGCGGCTTTGCGTGAGACTGCCGGCGTTTCCTCACTGGCGGTGGTCGATGAGGCGGCGCGGCCGGGACAGGGGAGAGGTAGGAGTCGAAGACGCGGACTTTCTCCCAGTTTTCCTTGTTCTCCTCGACGAATTTCAGGTGCCGCGGGTCTTCCTGGTACTTGTCGTGGGCTGCCTTGTTGGTGAATACGAGGTGTAAAGACACGTCGAAATCACGGTCATTGACCTCGCGGGTGAAGTCGCCGGCGAGCGTGCCGGTCGCGAACGAGACCGTCCCCGGATGATTGGTGAGGAGCAACTTGCAAGCGGCCACCAGCTTGGCCCGGCTCGCGCCCGAGTTGTCCTTGAGCTTGAAATAGACCATGTGGGCCAGTTGGGGCTCGGCCGCGCCGGCTCCGGTCGCCTCGACCACCAGCGGGCTGGCCAGGGCAACGACCGCCGCCACGGCGAGCAAACCATGAATAATCGACATATTCTGTGTCATGACCATGATGCTTCCTCAGAAAATCATTCGTGATCGACCCGCGATCGCCAACCGAAGGCAGTGTGCGAGGTCACAAATCCGATTCGTCATGATGGCCCGAATCGGTCGGGATGGCAAGGGTCCGCCTTCCCGTTGCTCGGCGTCTCGACGGCCCAGTGGTCAGCCGGCAGGGTTCATCTTTCTTCAGAAGCGGCAGCGGCACGTAGAAAGTGAGGTAGTGCTTGCCGTCGGAGAAGATCCGGCCGCCCGGGTTTTCGACCAGAACGGTCGCGCGGCGGGTGATCCGGTTGACGAGTCCGACATGGCGGGCACCGTCGACCTCGAAGCTGACACGGTCGCCCACGCGAATGTCGAATGCCACACTGGCCTGTTCGCGGGGAGTGATCAAGTCGTGGAAGGCCGCTTCATGGGCGAAGATGCGCCGCGATAGGGCGTTGAAATTCTCAGCCCGGCAGTTCGATCGGCCCCAGCCCAGGAACTCGGCCAGATGCAAGAGTTCGTGCTCGAAGATCCGTTGCAGCGCTTCGAGCCGGTCGCGGCAGACCAGGCCGCCGACGGTGACCGTGCGCTCCACGTCTTGAAACGTGTTGAAAAGCAGGGTTGTCGAGACCGTGATCTCGTAGTCGATTTTCAACACCGGCTTGCCGTCACGCTTGACTCGACGGACGTTGCGGATGGTCTGGCCGGCTGCTCTGACCAGGCGGCGCGACAGGCGAAACGCCATCGGGTGCGCACCATCCTCGTGCAGCATCTCGCCCAGCCGACCTCGGAAGAAGGCGCTATCGTACCAACCGAAGAGCCGCTGCAAGTCGTCGGTGCCGATCACCGTGAAGTTGCCCGAGCGAATCTGGGGCGACTGGCTCAGCATCGACTCGTAGATCCTCCGCACACGGCTCTCGACCTCGTCGGCCGAATAGAGCAGAGCAAACAGCTTGGCCTGGCGCTCGAGGCTGGGCCCCGGCTCGTCAGGGAATGGAGCAGCGTCGTTCATCAGAGTTTCAGGGAGAAGCTCGGAATCTCCGTGGCCAGTAGCGGATCCAGTCGAGCCGAAACCTTCCGGCGAGCCGGCTCTACCGCGCCGCGGTTGCGGGCTTGGGGATCATCTTGATGCACACGGGCTGGGACAGCTTGACGGTCTGGCCGGTGGGCCGAAGCGCGCCGTCCGCGGGTCGATGCGGAAGACGACGATCGTGTCGGAGTCCTGGTTCTCCGCCAGGAGATACTGGCCGGTCGGGTCGATGGCGAAGTTACGGGGATTCTTGCCCTGGGTCGGTTCAAATCCGACGGTCGTGAGCTTGCCGGTGCTCGGGTCGATGGTAAAGATCGCGATACTATCGTGCCCCCGGTTCGACCCGTAGAGGAACTTGCCCGAGGGGTGAACTTGCACCTCGGCGGTGTAACTCCGGCCCTTGAAATCCGCGGGCAGAGTGGAGATCGTCTGGATTTCGGTCAAGGTGCCCTTGTCGGCGTCGTAGGCGAACGCGGTCACTGTGTTGGCCATCTCATTGATGACGTAACCGAAATGGCCGTCCGGGTGGAACGCGAAGTGGCGCGGGCCGGAGCCGGGCGCGACCTTGGCGAAGGCCGGCTGGTTCGGTGTCAGCTTGCCTTGGGCCGCGTCGAGCGCATAAATGAAGACCTTGTCCAGCCCCAGGTCGGCCGCCACGGCGAAGCGTGCCCGCGGCGTCGAGGTTGATCGAGTGGGCGTGCGGGCTGGTCTGCCGCTGGGGGTCGGCCCGCGCCCTTGTGCTGGATGAACGACGAGGCCCGTTGGAGCCGGCCATCGGCCTCGATCGGCAGGCAGGCCACGCTCCCGCTGCCGTAATTGGCCACCAGCACGTTTTTGCCCTGTCGATCGACGACCAGGTGGCAAGGACCCTCGCCCACCGACGACTGCTGGTTCAGCGGCGACAGCTTCCCGCTCGCCGGATCAATGGAAAACGCGCTGACTCCGCCGCCTCGCCGTCCGTTGAACTCGCTCAGCTCGTTGACCGCGTACAGGAACTTCCGGCTGGGGTGAATGGCCAGGAATGACGGATCGGTCGCCGTGGCGACGACTCGCGGCGAGCTCAACGTTCCCGTGCGCAGGTCCAGCTCCATGAGATAGATACCCTGGCTCTTGTCCGTGCCGCCGCCTCCCGTGTAGGTACCGACGTAGACCCAAAACACTTCCGGCTGGGCTCCCGTTGCCGAAGGACCTTGCGCGCTCACAACGCTTGCGTCGAACCCAGCACGGCCAGCGTTGAGAGTAGAAGTGTGAAAACCAACGAGTTCGCCGCGGACTCGATTCCAAAACGTGGGCCGCCCATCGCGTTGCTCCCTGACTCGAGAATTAGACTGTGAACTCACTTCCCGGACCGCGTTGCGACCTTATCACAGTGCACGGCTGGCGGCAAGGAACCGCGCCGGTCGAGAGTGATCATTGGTCCTCGGGGATGGGTTTGTTCAAGAGTTCGAGGAATCGCGTCAATCGTTTGTAGGCTGCCTGGGGATCCACGGCGGCAGTGGGGCTGGTGCGCCGCCCATGGGCGACCCAGTTTCGATACCGGCGCACCTGGTTGACTTCCTCAACGAGTCCGGCATCCTGATTCTTGAAGAACCCGAGTAAGCGAAGGATCCTGCCGCGCCTGCTCTCTTGGCGGGCTTCATCAAGGATCCGCACCACGAGGAAACGGCCCTGTCGCTTCCGTTCGTCCTCAATCATGGCGAGGACTTTCTCTCGAACGACCGCCTCGAAGGCGGAGAAGAGAACGAGGATGGCGAAGTCGTCCAGATGTGCCAGACAGAACTCTGTCCCTTCGCTGATGGCCCCCGCATCGAGGGTCTTCAATTGATCATCCCTCCCCAGCGCACCATCCCAAGGCAGATCGTTCCAGTGTTTCCGGCCAAGTCGGCTGAACAAATCGAGCTGCCTCTTGGTCGTGATATACCACTTCCATGCGTCTTCAAGAGTCATCATTCGAGGAGGCTTCTGCACGCGGACTCGAAAGACTCTCGATTAAACGGCTGAATGCGATACCCGTCTTGTTCGATGATGATCCAAGTATCATCGGCTACCGGGTCTATCCTAAACAACATATATTTATTGAATCCATTTGTAAAGTCAACGCGACCGTAAGCTCGGATCGTGCCGGTTGACGACATGGGCCCGGCCACGTAGCGGGCGACTGGCGTGACGCGGAGTTCCCTCAACCCCACTCCGATCGAAAGGCCGTGCACCTCATAAGTTCCGATCATGCGCTCACGGAGCTGGTGGGAAGTTTCTTGAAGCATCAGGATTTGTTCCGGATCCGCCTGTTGGATCCAGTCCTTGATTTGGGCGAGCAGTCGATCGACGGCCGCGATCCACTCCTTGCGCTTTGTGATCGCATCCGATTGCTCGTTTCGGAGCTTGTGTCCCTCTTCTGCGAGGAATTCCTTGAGCGATGCCACGATTGTTCTCCTTCCTGAACGTCCATCTTCTTGGCGATCCCATTTAACGCTCTCATTGTAAAATCAGAACGCCTGCCAGACGCCAATCGAGCAATCCCCATGCGCACAGATTATCAGTAAGCGATTCTCGGATTCTTCGAGAAAACGGCGGCATTTTCCGCAGGACAAAACCGTCTCGACACGATACAATATTTGTTTGACACGCGAGCGGCAGGCACGAAGGGTTGGCAACCGAGCTCGTGGGACACAAGGAGCGACTCAATGATCATCGTACCCGGACAAGCTGGGAAAGACCTGTGCGATCCGCAACTGGGGGTCACGCGGCGGGACATCCTGCGGGTGGGAGGCTCGGGCCTGATCGGTCTTGGCCTCGGCACGATGCTCGAGCTACAGGCGGTTTCGGCTCGGGCGGCTGAGGCCAGCCGCGGTCCCGGCTGGGGTAAGGCCAAGAGCATCATCATGCTCTATCTCCAGGGAGGGCCGAGCCATCTCGACCTCTGGGACCCGAAGGAAGGCGTTCCCGACAACGTTCGCAGCGTGTTCAAGCCGATCGCGACCAAGGTCCCCGGAGTCCAGGTGACCGAGGTCCTGCCCAAGCTCGCGCAGATTACCGACAAGTTCACCTTCATCCGGTCGATGAGCTACACGCCGAATGGCTTGTTCAACCATACGGCGGCGATCTACCAGATGATGACGGGCTACACGACCGACAAGGTCAGCCCGTCGGGGCAGCTCGAGCCCCCCAACCCGAAAGATTTCCCCAACTTCGGCTCGCAGCTCATCCGGCTGCAGCCGCAAACGATACCGATGCTGCCGTTTGTGATGCTGCCGCGGCCGTTGCAGGAGAGCGGCGTGGTCGGCAAGGGGGGAACGGCGGGCTTCCTGGGCAGGGCGTACGACCCGTATACGCTCTACCCCGACGGCGACGACATGGACATGGCCAAGATGGACCGGATCAAGATCGACGACCTCCAGCTCCGGCCCGAGGTCTTCGCCCTTCGGCTCCAGCGCCGGGCCAAGCTGCGCGACGCCTTGAACGCGGGCATGCCCGAGATCGATCAGGCCGTCGCCGACTTCAAGCTCAACGAGTATTACGACCGGGCGCTTTCCTTGATCGTCTCGGGCCGGGCTCGCGAGGCGTTCAACCTCCAGGCCGAGTCGCCCCAAACCCGCGACCTGTATGGCCGCACCACGTTCGGCCAGAGCTGCCTCCTGGCCCGCCGCCTGGTCGAGGCCGGCACCAAGGTCGTCGAGGTCATCTGGCCCAAGGTGGCCAACTCCGACAACCATTCGTGGGACCATCACGTCGATTTGACCAGCCGGATGCGCGACCGGTCGGGCCCGATGCTCGACCAGGGGCTCTCGGGCCTCCTCATCGACATGGACCAGCGCGGCCTGCTGGACGAGACGCTGGTGGTGGCTGTCGGCGAGTTCGGCCGCAGCCCGCAGAAGGGGATCAGCACCTCGGGCAACGGCAACAGTGCCGACGGCCGCGACCACTGGCCGTATTGCTACACGGCCGTCATGGCCGGCGCGGGCATTCGCCGCGGCCACATCCACGGCCAGTCCGACAAGACCGGCTCGGCTCCGCTCTCCGACCCGGTCCATCCCGGCGAGCTGCTGGCCTCGATTTATCACGGCTTCGGCATCGACCCGGCCACCATCGTCTATAACCACCTCAACCAGCCCCGCGAGCTGGTCAAGGCCGACGCGGTGACCAGGCTGTTTGTCTGAGTTTGTCGCAGTCGTAGGGTGAGTGCACGAGCCATCGATTCATCGAGGCCGAGGGCCGCACCGCAATCGAAGTCCGTTCATCGCTCGTCGCACAGCCGCCTGCGAAGAGTTTCACCATGCATCCGCGGCAAGCCAGTCTTGTTGATCCTGTGCCTGGTTGCGATCGGCGCCGTGCGCGGCCGCTGATCCCGACGACGACGAATCAAGAACGAGCTGAAAAAGCACCAGGGCACCTGGATCGCGACCTCATCGATCCACGACGATCAGCCAGCCCCCGAAGCGATCGTCCGCTCGATCAAGCGGATCGTCACCGATGACCACGTGGTCTGGGAGCGCGATGGCAAGCGCTTCGCCGGAACCAAGATCGAGCTCGACCCGCGCGAGAGCCAAAGACGATCGACCTGATCCCCGATGGCGGTCCAAAACGAGGAGAGCACGTCCTGGGTATCTACAAGCTCGAGGGCGACATGCTCACGATCTGCACGGCCAGCCCGGGCCAGCCCCGGCCCAAGGAATTCAAGGCCGGCAAAGGGAGCGGCTGCACCCTCCAAACGTTCCAGCGGGAGCGATCCTCGGCCAAGTAGACGGCTTGCACCGATCTCGTCATCGTCGCGTCGCGCGTCAATCGCACGCCGACCCGTTCAGATAGGCTCGTCGCAAGTCTTCCGGGAACCGCTCGATGGCATAGCGCAGCATGGTCCGGGGCATGACCTTGCCATGACGCCGCAGGAACGCCTCCAGGGCCGGCTGTTGCTTCTTGCCGACCTCGCGGAGCATCCAGCCGACGGCCTTGTGGATCAGGTCCTCCCGGTCGCCCAGAAGCCGCTCGGCAACCCGGAGCGTGTCGGTGAAGTCGTTTTGACGAATGAAATAATGAGTGGCGACAATGCTGATCCGCCGCTCCCACAGGTTCTGGCGACGCCGCCAGTCGGTAGAGTGGCTCGCGGCTCTTGTCGGCCAGATAACCACCGACGATCTCCCGCGCTGAGGCATCCACCAGATCCCAGTTGTTGATGTACCGGGTGTGCGCGAGATAGAGATCGTAGACCTGCTTCTTGGTGGATTCGTCGCTCTGGGAAGTCCGCAGGACCAGGATGAGCAAGGCGAGCAGCCGATCCTCGTGAATGGCGGACCGCAGCAGCAATTTCAGCTCGACCGAACGGGAGCTGGCGATGTTCCTTGGCCAGCCTGTGCATCACCGCGGCGCGGAGGCCCAGGAAGATGTCCCCCTCGCCGTACTCGCCCGGTCCGGTCTTGAAGTAGCGAGCGGCCAGCGCGGCGGCCTCGGGGCTGCTCAGGCTTCGCAACCGCTCTTGAACCTCTCGGGCCGTCATGAATCGATTTCACCTTCGATCGAACTTATGCTCGATCATCCTGGCTCGCGGTTTCGACGGTAATGGCCTCGTCGACTCGGCCCGACTTTCGCAATGCGGCGGCATAGTGCTCCAGGACGAGGGCGACGTCGTGATGATCGGGGCCAAGATTCCTTTCTTTGATCGCCGCGGATTCCTTGAGCAGAGGAATGGCTTCGGTGTACTTGCCCTGAGCGGACAAGGATTGCGCCTGATGAAATAGCGAGCGAGCCAGCCGTGGGTCGTGGTCGCCGAAGGAACGAGCGGCCTCGACGGCCGTTGCGAAGAGTCGTTCGGCCTCAACAAACCGTTCCTGCTTCAGGAACGTCTGTCCGGCCTCGTCGGGCCGTCGCCACTGGTTGTCCGTGAGATACCAGGAACCGAGACCTGCCGTCACGGTCAGGCATAGTAACATGGCTGCCTTGGCCGTTTGCACCGCGGCACCTCCATTTCAGACCATCGCCCTGTCAGCCATCGCCGGAGATTGGCCGTGAACCTTCTCGCCGATCGATTCGAGGAACCGACAGGGCTTGTTCAAGCCCATTGTCTCAAGGCTCATGGTAACAAACGGAGTCCAACTGTCTCCAGGGGAACGAACCTCAATGCCGCGGTTTGACAGACCCCCTTGACGGATCATCGCCGAGATGGACAACGATCGATCCGGTCACGAAGCCACTCGCGAGTCCAAGGCCATGCCACTCCCCACCGACGAGGCCGACGATGCCAGATCCAAAGCGACTGGCGTGCCGGCGTTGCGGGCGAGAACTTCATCCCGGCCGCGGCGATTTCTATGTCGTCTCGATCCTCGCAGTCGCCGACCCGGCGCCACCTGTCTTTACCGAGGACGACCTGACGCGCGACACCGAACACGAAATCCAGCGACTGTTGGAGCAAATGCGAAACCTCGATGCGCAGCAGGCTCAGGACCAAATCTATCGCCGGGTGGTCTTTCATCTGTGCGAAGCGTGTTACCACGATTGGATTGCGAATCCCACGGGATTCTGACAAGTCATCGCGTTGAATCAGGCCGGCGGAGGTGCTTCATCGTTGGACTCGAACTTCTGCGGGTCATATCCCAGCAGATGGCGCTGGCAGATCAAGAGCGCCACGTTGGGCGGGACGTCGTAGATCCAGGTGGGGTCACCCTCCTGCAGCCGGCGGAAGACGTCGCGCGAGAGATTGAACGTGCTCAGGCATTCCGGATTGTAGTCGCGGATCGGCTGAATGTGTTGGTTTTCGATCAAGTAGCTGAAGAGGTGCTGGAGTTTAGGGGCGACGCGGAGATCGGCGGCGGTCAAGATGGTCCGGGTCTTGGAATCCAGCAATGGATAAACGTAAAGCTTCAAATCATTCTTGAACATCCTTCCGAAAGATTCGAGGATGCCGCCGGCCAGGTGAGCGTAGTATTTCTCTTCGAAGATCTCGCGCAGAGTGGGTAATCCCATGACCAGGCCGATGAGTTTGGTTGTGTGCCGGTGGAGGTAGTTGGCCAGACGGTAATATTCGCCGAAGTTGGAGATCAGGACGGGCCGGCCGAGGGTGCGGAGGAGATCGACGCGATCGAGGTAGTCACGGTCGTCGATGGCGTCGCCCTCTGGTCGCTTTCCTGGAGGTGTCGCAGGGTCATCTCGGTGACGACCAAGATGTCTTCACCCTGGTTGGCCGGCTCCTTCACGAACTGGGCCAGCGCGCAGTTGAGCATGTCCACGACGACGTTGGTCACCGGCCGGAACCGGCCGCGCAGGACCAGGACCGGCCGTTTGTAGAAGGCTTCGGCCGGCTGGACGACCTTGCCGTTGGCCATGAACATGGCCGCGTTCGAGAGACCGCAGTGCACCAGCTCCAGGATCATCAGACGATTGTCCACCTGGGCAAAGGCCGGTCCGGAAAACTCGATCAGGTCGATCTCGATCCGCTCGCTGGAAAGGTCGTCGAGGAGCTGCCGCACCAGGACCGCCGGGCTGGCCCCGTACAATGCGGAATGGATCAGGTTGACGCCCAGGATGCCGATGGCCTCCTGCTGCAAGGTCGTCTCGCGATCCAGCAGGCTGACATGCAGGATGATCTGGGAAGGCTCGGAGCCGGGGCGAGTCTGGAAGCGGATGCCCATCCAGCCGTGGAAGTTGTCCTTGCGCGTATAGCTCTTGGTGGCAACGGTGTCGGCGAAGACGAAGAAGCGGGTGGTCTCGCCGCGCACGGGGGCGAGGCGTTCGGTCATGAGGCGGTATTCATAGTCGAGCATGGTCTCCATACGCTGCCGGCTGACGTAGCGCCCGGCCGCGCCGTAGATCGCATCCGAGACGGTCATGTCATAGGCCGAGATACTCTTGGCGATCGTCCCCGCCGCGCCCCCGACCCGAAAGAACCAGCGCGCCACCTCTTGCCCCGCGCCGATCTCCGCGAAGGTGCCGTATTTGGAGTTGTCCAGATTGATCTGGACGGCCTTCTGGTATGTGTCCTGTCGAGTCGATTCCATCGCGAGTCCATTCCGGGGTGTTCGGGTTCGATGAGTGAAAGAGAGCCAAGCTCCTTATCATGACGCCGATCGAGAGCCTTTGGCAATCTTGCGCACATATGAAGACTTCTGCCTAGAGAGCGATTCCCGCTCAGGTGGCCCACCGGCCATACCAACCCGAAGCGTCAGCGAGGGGATCGCTTGTGGAATCCTCTCTAGCCAAGCTCCGGCTTAGTTACAATGATCACGGGAGGCGTTCTCGTCCGACCACTCTGTGTCGAAGAAGGATGATCAAAATGAGTCCGATACTTGAGGCTCAGGTGGGAGACGAAATCATTTGCATCGCGGAATTCTCAGCATCGCCAGAGGGCCAAGGGTTCACCTGGGAGAGTAGCCGGACGTTCCACATTGGTGAGCGTGTTCGCTATGCCGGATTCTATCAAGACGAGCATTTCAAGGATCATCCATCGGGCTGGATGGTGCTCTTCGACGTCGTGGATGGAACGCGTTACCACGGGACCCAGACTTACTTTGTGACCGTTGATTGCTGGCGCAACTTGAAACGGTTTTTCGCTCGGCGCTTGCTCAAGGATCCCATCCGGCCGCGTGGGAAACCGGCCGGGGCCAAGACCAAGTCGCCAAGCTCGTGACGGGTTGATCCGCCTGATCGGCCGTCGTGTCACTCACGCCAGATTAACGACCCGGTGTTGGATCTCGTGGCGTCTTCCCTTGGGTGAGTTGAAATCAAAGATGCCCAGGCCGAGGTGAGCCGCCAGGGGGATGTGCTGGGGCTGGCGGATGTCGAAACCCTCCTTCTTGAGCGGGTCGAGCCCCATCTTGCCGGCGGCGGCGACCGGCGGCAGGCCTTTCTCCTTGCGCTTGGCGTCGACGTATCGCCAGGCGACATGGTCCATCGCCACGGGATCGGTGGCGAAAAACAGGGCGTTGTTCTCCCAGGTCCATTCCGGCCGCGACGCCGCGGGCCCTCCTTGATAGACCCCCTTGATCCCGTCCATGATCTGCAACACGCACTTCTTGCGGATGATCGGGTGGTTGACGACTTGCGGGATGAACTGGTTGCACACGTTGGTATCGGGCGTGCTGTGCGAGCGATTGACGTTGTTGACCAGCCCGTGACTCATGTTCTTGAGTGCCCCGGTGACACCGGCCGAGCCGTGGTCTTTCAAGACCGGCAGCAGCACGAGCTTATTCACCCGGCGAGTCACGAGCAGGCCGAGGTGCGAGCGCCTGGTTCGGTCGTCCTTGGGGTCCAGCCCTGAGCCGACCAGCTCCATGATCATGAACTCGTCGGGGTCGTAACCGGCGACCCGGTCGAGGTTGCCGGTCTTGAGGTCGTCCCCCTTGATGTCGATTTGCATGGCGTTGTAGCCGATCCCCAGTCCGGTCCAGGCGATCCCTTCGGGCACGGCCTCGTGCATCTTGGCGCCGATGAACTCGTCGCGGTATCGCTCGAAGACGACGATGTCCTTGGTCTTGACCCCGGCGGCCTTGAGCCCATCGAGCACCTCGAGCATCAGTTCGTTGGAGGAGTTGGCCAGCGGGTTGCCGACCGGGTTCATCTTGACCCCCACGACGTCGCCCGGCTCGAAGAAGCTCCTCCATGCCTCGACGTCGTCGGTGGCGCCGGTCAGGTCTTTCATGCCTCGCGCGACGGACGCATGAATCGCCGCCCGATCCTTGACGTCGTTCTTGATCATCCGGGGGTTGCGGACCTCGATGACCCGGCCGGGATAAGGGCCGGGGATGCCCCACTTCTGGTTCGGGTCGGCGTTGCCGGCAGCCGCCTTGGGCTCTTGGGCCGAGACGTGGGAAAGCGAGATACCGGCCAGCGCGGGAACCGCGGCACTCGCCGCCAGAAACCGGCGACGGCCGACACAGATGCCCGACTCGTGCTGGATTTGCGACATGGGGAGACTCCTTGGAAGTGCGAAGGATCGCGAAACGAACGATCGCGTCCGCTCGCCTCGATTCGGTGACCGAGAAACTCGCATACTCCGGTGGTGCAGTCGATCAGGCTAACCGACCCCGATCGGCGCCGCAACGATCGACCGCCGCGATCAAACCAAGGTTTCATCCACGATTGACCACCTGGGCGAGACCGGCGACAATCGCCTGAGACCAAAGCGCATGTCAAGGAGCTGTTCCATGCCCTCGCCGTTCCCCGGAATGGACCCGTACCTGGAGAGCCCGGACTGGTTTCCGGACCTCCACGGCAGCCTCATCATCTTTATGAAAGAGACGCTTCAGCGCAGCCTGCCTGGGCCCTACTATGCTCAGTCAAGTCAACGAGTCTGGCTGGAATACACGAAACGCTTCGCCGAGCCCGATGTCGAAGTCGTCCGTTCGGCCCGGAAGCCCCGCAAGCAGAACCGTGGCGGCGTTGCCGTCGCCGTGGCCGAGGTCCGGCCACCCGGCCCATTGGTCGTCTCGATCGAGACGATCGAGCACGGACCATTCAAGGAGAACTTCCTCGAAATCCGGCGAAGGCGCGGCACGGAGATCCAGATCGTTGCTTCGATCGAAGTCCTGAGTCCATCCAACAAGCGGGTCGGTCACCCGAGTCGCGAAAAGTTTCTGAAGAAACAAGAGAAGACCCTCGACAGCCAGACTCACCTGATCGAAATCGACTTGCTCCGCGGAGGGACGCACACTCTGGCCGTTCCCAAGGACCTCGTCGTGGCCCAGGCCGGCAAGTTCGATTACCTGGTGTCGATCCATCGGTTCGACCGGCCGAAGGACTTTCTGGTCTATCCGATCGCTCTTCCCGATCGGCTCCCCGAGATCGCGATCCCGCTCTTGCCGGGCGACCCGGATGTACCGCTCGACCTTGAGGCGATCTTTCAGCGCCTATGAGGCCGGCCCCTTTGAACACGAAATTGAGTACGGCAAGGATCCGATCGTGCCCCGTTTGAAACCGGAACAGGCCGAGTGGGCCGCGGCCTTGCTCAAGTCGCGACATTAACGTGCTCGATGGACTGCGTGCACGGGCATGGGTCTACGATCCGCTTGTGCTCTTCTCAACGTCCCGGCGCTTGAGCAGTCGCTCCGGGAAGCTTCAGCCCCATGTCGGCGATTTGCGGGAGATAACGCTCCCAGTCCACCTCGATGGGCGGCTTGATGATCGGCTCGTCGACGTTGATGCCCAGTGACAGGATGCGAACCCGGGGATGCTGGGCCTGACTATCGACCAGGGGCAGGAGGTTCTCGCGGATATTCTGCTCGCGGGATTGCTTCTGACGCTGCTGCTCCTCCTGGAAGCGGAGCGCGATCTGATGGAGCGTGACGATTCTCCAGTAGTGGTACCACTCCTCGACCAGGACGTGCCCGCGGCACCACTCCCAGGATGCCAGGCGTTCGAGGTCGCTACGTCGAACGAGGAGCACCCGGATACAACACTTGCGGACGACCCTCCGATCCTCGCAGGTGACCGCCAGCAGCCACTGATCGCGCCGGAACGGTGAGGAGGCCAGGCTTCCCGAGACGCTATTGACGACGTCATTGACGATCTCGAAGCCGGCTGTTCCCTCGGTGGCGAGGATCGGATCGACCAGGGTCGCCTTTTCGGCCAGGCTGCGCGTTAGCCTGCGGAGCGCCACGTTGTCCAGGAACTGGTCGACCGTTTTGGGTGCCAGCACCGTTCGGAGCTGAAGCAGATATCGCTCGCCATCCGCCGAGGGATGATCGTGCTCGCCGAGCGGCGTGAAGAGGTTCGCTGAAAACACGACCTGGTCAGACTTGCCTTGGGTAAGCTGCCGCCACTGGCGATACAGCACCAGCCACCCGATCACAACCACGGCCACCGCCTGGAGGAGCCCCTCGAACAGCTTCTCGACGAGGAACGAGAGCACGCTCCGGGCATCGAGGTCCTGGAGCAAGGAGCGGACGTACGCCCAGGCATCGTTGAACCAGGTTGACATCGCCGGAGGTCTCCTTCGCGCGCGAAGATCGCGTCGTCCGCCGCTCGTCCCTAGCGGGTCGGTGTTGAGAGCCCGCACGCTCACGAGCATCCAAGTATACCGGCCCATCCGCCCGGGTTAAGGAGGTCGATATCTCGCCGCTTCGAGCCATGTCACCTGACCGGCTATCCGCATGATTGCCCAGCCTGGACGCTGCAATGCTTACAAACTGCGCGTACACCCATGATCAACTCCGGCTCGCATGCACACTCGCCGACGCGGCAGTGTCTCACAAGTGACGGCTGATTCAATATCGCCAGATACAAGGAGTTGTGGCAACGGCCCGACATGGCGTCGTCAGGATGTGTTGGGAATTTGCGATCACTTCACGGTGAGAAATACCAACGTTTGGCGGATTTGGGCCTGTGGTATCGGAGTTGCGGTATAAAATTGAAGTGGAAGAGTCACATCTCTCTCCTTTACCCACGGAGTCAACCATGAGTGCCAAGAAGCGTCGCAAGCTCAACGGCGTCCGTCGGGAGTCTCGTCGCCCTCGAGACTGGACTCGCTGGTTTCAAGAGGGGTTGATCGAGGCCGACCCAGCCGCGGCCGGCAGCATGCGGCTCCGCACGTTCTTGTGGGGCCAGAAATAGGACGACGGTCCCCATTCAGTCGGAAGGTTCTTCCCATCGTTCGGAAGAACTCGAAAACCACCATCGATTGCATCGCATGCCTGGTGGGCTTGAGGGGATTCGAGCCCCCGGCGTCGGTCCTGGAGACGGACGCCGGGGTCTCGGCGCGCCAATCTCGGCGGACGGGCTTTGTCGCGTCGTCGCGAGCGTCAAGATCGCGAGCCTCAAGTCGTGACGGCTTCGCTTCAGGTACGAGAATGCTGGCTCGCGCACACGGCCGCTGACATCGGTGAGGCGGAAGTCGCGGCCGCTGTAGCGGTAGGTCAGACGTTCGTGGTTCAGGCCCATCAAGTGGAGGATCGTGGCGTGCAGGTCGTGGACGTGCATCCGGTCCTTGACGGCCTGCATTCCCAGCTCGTCCGTGGCACCGTGGACGAAACCGCCCTTGACCCCGCCGCCAGCCAGCCACATCGAGAAGCCCAGGCTGTGATGGTCGCGGCCCTTGGCTCCTTCGGAATAAGGGGTCCGGCCAAACTCGCCGCCCCAGATCACGTCGATGTCGAGCATTTCGATTCGCTTCGCCTCGAATCTCCCAGAGCCTGAGCCCCTGCATTCATCTGGTCTCTGACCGGCGGCGGGGGTAAGATGGGTTAAGATGCATGAATGGGTTTCGTCGTTCAACCTCCAGGACGGGCCATGACCTGTCGCACATCGGATTTCAACGACCTGCTCGGGCCCCTCAACGAGGTCGAGCCGGTTGTCTGAACTGTCGAACGGCCTGATTCACGGAGACCTATCCATGTCCACGGCCACTCTTTCCAAGCCAAACCCGGTTACATCGACGGCGACGCGTAAAAGGGGCGATGCGTCCGAGGGAGATCAGCGCATCGCGATCCGCGACGTATCCTGGGACCTCTACGACACGACTGTCCGAAGCGATTGGCGAGAAGCAACACATTCGTCTGGCCTACGACGGGAAGGACCTCGAAATCATGGTCGTCGGGTGGGAGCACGAGGATTATAAACAACTCGTCACTTTGTTCCTGGAATTCGTGATGACGGTGTGCGAGATCGAGGGCAGACTTGCAGGCCAGACGACGTGGACCCGGCCCGAAGTCCTTCGAGGCCTGGAAGCCGATCAGTGCGTCTACTTCGATCCAGAGAAGCTGGCGGTGATAGAAACGGCGCGGGTGGCCGAGTGCAAAGACATCGCTCACTTTCCCAACCCGGACCTCGCTGTCGAGATCGACATCTCGGAACCCAAGATCGATCGGCCCGACATCTACGCCAAGCTTAGCGTCGCCGAGATCTGGCGGTACGCGGACGGCGACATCGTGATTGAACAACTCGGACCCGATGGCAAGTACACCAAGGCTGAACGTAGCAAATGGCTGCCAGTTCGGCCCGAAGACATTCGCCGTTGGCTGCGCGAAGAGGACAGCTCCAAGATGTTGATATGGAAACGGCGGCTCGCCGAGTGGGCGATGGGCCTTACTGCCGGTGGCAACGGGGCCGGATGATCTCGGCCAGAAGCGATCGCAACTACCTCGGCGGCCGTCGGTAGGCTGTCAGGCCGTCACGCCAGGATCTCTCTCGCCACCCGGCCGCTGACGTCGGTGAGGCGGAAGTCGCGGCCGCTGTAGCGGTAGGTCAGGCGTTCGTGATTCAGGCCCATCAGGTGCAGGATCGTGGCGTGCAGGTCGTGGACGTGCATCCGGTCCTTGACGGCCTGCATCCCCAGCTCGTCGGTGGCACCGTGGACGAAACCGCCCTTGACCCCGCCGCCGGCCAGCCACATCGAGAAGCCCAGGCTATGGTGGTCGCGGCCCTTCGCTCCTTCGGAATAAGGGGTCCGGCCAAACTCGCCTCCCCAGATCACCAGCGTGTCCTCGAGCAGTCCGCGGGCCTTCAGGTCCTTGAGGAGCGCGGCGATCGGACGATCGCTCTTCTGAGCGTGGTCGCGGTGTTTGGTGATGTCGGCATGATCGTCCCAGGGTTGATCGTTGCCGTAGTAGACCTGAACGACGCGCACGCCGCGTTCCACCAATCGCCGCGCGATCAAACAGGCGTTGGCAAACTCGCCGGTGCCGTACAGGTCCCGCGTCGCGGTTGATTCGAGAGCCAGGTCAAACGCCTGGCGCGCCTCGAACTGCATGCGGAAGGCCATCTCCAGCGACGCGATCCGCGCCTCGAGCGCATCGTCATGGCCGCGTTCGGCCGAGATGCTCGCTGGTTGAGCGACTGAAGCAGGTCGATCTGGGCACGCTGCTCGGGCGTCGAGAGGTGGCGGTTGGTGACGTCGCGAATGATCCGGTCCGGGTCGATCGTTTGGTTGCGGATGTGCGTCCCTTGGTAAATCCCCGGCAGAAAGCTATTGCTCCACAATTGCGGACCGACGACCGGCTTGCCGGGACAAAGCACGACGAAGCCCGGCAGGTTCTGATTCTCCGTACCCAGGCCGAAGGTCAGCCAGGAGCCCAGGCTGGGCCGGATCGGCTGCATGTTGCCCGAGTTCATCATCAAGAGCGACGGCTCGTGGTTCGGGTTGTCGGTGTACATCGAGCGGATCACGCAGAGATCGTCGATGCAGCCGGCCAGGTGGGGAAAGAGCTCCGATCACCTCGATGCCGCTCTCGCCCCGCGGCCGGGCCGAAACGGCGAGGGCATGAGCTTGCCCTTCTTGCGATCGCCCGGTCGACCGACGGCGGGAGGAGCCTGGCCCGCGTACCGCTCCAGGGCTGGCTTGGGGTCGAACGTGTCGACGTGCGACGGCCCGCCGTTCATGAACAGGAAGATGACCCGCTTGGCCCGCGCGGGGAAGTGCGGCGGCCTGGGAGCCAGCGGATTACTCGGGAACCGCACCTCTCGCACCGGCCCGCGGCAGCCGTCTTCGGCTGCTACCAAGCATCCCGGCATCGGCCAGAACGCCGGTCAATCCCAATGCGCCGAAGCCGCCGCCGATCCGGCTGAACAAGGCGCGCCGGGTCATCGAGGATGGGCCAAAGCCGTATGTCTCTCCAGGATCGATTTCCGAGGACTCGCCGATCATCGTTCTGTCCCATGGCCGGTGATCTCCTTGGTTCGGTTTCACTGGTCGCCAAGAATTATCAATCGACAAACATAAACTCGTTGGTCGCCAGCAGGGCGTGGGTGTAGTTTTCCCAGCGGCTGGGGCTGGTTGCGGCTCTCGGACCGGCTCGGGCGCTTTGAGATATTGCAGGCCGAGCTTCCGTTCGCGCTCGGTCGCAGCGCGGCCGTAGAGCAGGAGGTAGGCTTGGCGGATGCGCGTGTCGTCGTCAGGGCCGGTCGCGCGAGTCCGCCATCAATCGCGCGGTGACGTCCCGGGCGCTTGCGGCCATGAACTCGCTGTTGAGCACGAAGAGCTCCTGAAGCGGGACGGTCGTCTCGACGCGACCGCCGCTGGTGATGTTGGGGTCGGGGAAGTCGAAGAGGCGGAGCATCCAGGCCAGGTCGTGCCGGCTGATGGCGGCGTAGACGGTGCGGCGATGATTGCCGGGCGCCTCGAGACTGACCGATGGCCCGCCGAGCGTCGCGTCGAGCCGTCCCGCGACGGCCAGCATGGCGTCGCGCCAGGCCTCGACATCCAGGCGGCGACGGTTCATCCGCCACAAGAGGACGTTGCCCGGGTCTTTCTTGATGCCTTCCGCGCTCGGCCGGCTGCTTTGTTGATAGACCGACGAGAGCAGGATCTCGCGGTGCAGCGCCTTGAGCGACCATCCGGAGGCGACGAACCGATGAGCCAGCCAGTCGAGCAGCTCGGGATGACTTGGCGGTTCGCCCAGGGCTCCGAAGTTGCTGGAGCTGGCGACCAGCCCTCGGCCGAAGTGGTGCTGCCAGATCCGGTTGACCATCACCCGTGCGGTGAGCGGGTTGTCCGGGCTGGCGATGGCACGGGCCAGCTCGAGCCGGCCGCTGCCGTGCTGGAAGGGGGATTGATCGCCTCCGAGGATGGTCAGGAACCGCCGAGGCACCTTGGCCCCGGGCGTCTCCAGGTTGCCTCGGATCAAGACGGGCACATCCGCGGGCCGGGACGAGTCGCCCAAGGTGTGGATCACGGGATACTTGGGCGGGGCGTTTTTCTTCAAGCGGTCCAGCTCGGTCCGCAGCGCGGTCAGCTTGGCCTTGGGCTCGCCCGTGAGCATTCGCTCGAACTGCTTGAGCTGGTCTTTCGCCACCTTCTTTTTCAATCGGTCCGCTTCGGCCTTCAGGAACGCCGTGATCTCCTTGTCCTTGGCCTGGATCGCGGCCTGGGCCTTGTCGTAGGCTTCGATCTGCTCCTTGGGCGCGGCGGGCGCTTCGATGTACTCGGTGCTGGAGAAAACTCCAGCCAGTGCGTAGTAGTCGGTTGTCGGGATCGGGTCGTACTTGTGGTCGTGACAGCGAGCGCAGGCGACCGTGAGGCCCAGGAAGCCGCGGGTCAGGGTGTCGATGCGGTCGGCGTACTGGTCGAACTTCTTGGGAATCACCGTAGTAGACCGGGCCGCAGGCGAAGAAACCCAGGGCCGCCAGGCGGTCGAGACGCTCGGGCCCTTCGAGCAGGTCGCCGGCGATCTGCTCGATGATGAACCGATCGTAGGGCATGTCGCGGTTCAAGGCGCGGACCAGCCAGTCGCGATAGCGGTACCCGTTGGGGTAAAGCCGGGGCTGGAACGAGTGGGCCTGGTCCTCACCGTACCGCGCCACATCGAGCCAGTAGCGCCCCCAACGCTCGCCGTAGTGCGGCGAGGCCAGCAGCCGGTCGACGACCCTGGCGAACGCGTCGGGTGCGTCGTCGGCCAGGAAGGCATCGACTTCCTCGGGTGTCGGCGGCAGCCCGATCAGGTCGAAGGAGGCGCGGCGAATCAGGGTCGGCTTGTCAGCCGGCGGCGCGGGCGACAGCCCGTTCTCTTCGAGCTTGGCGAGGATGAACCGGTCGATCGACGAACGGGCCCAGCCTGTTGTCCTTGACCGGCGGCGGCGCGGGATTCTGAACCGGCTGGAACGACCAGAAGGCCCGGTCCTTCGCCGACAGCGCGACCGGGTGCGTGGCTTCACTGATGCTCTTGGTCGCGGTCGGTTTGGGGGCCGTATCGAGTGCCGAGGCCGGGCCGCGCATCGGGCCAGGGGCGCACCCCGCTTGACCCAATCGGTCAAGGCGGCGATTTCCTCGTCCTTGAGCTTTCCCTTGGGGGGCATCTGCACTTCCCCCTCATAGCGGATCGCCTCGATCAGCGGGCTCTCGTTGGGTTTGCCCGGCACCACGGCCGCGCCGGTCTCGCCCCCCTTGAGCATCGCGCCACGCCCGTCGAGCCGCAAGCCCCCCTTGTGCTTCTCCGCCCCGTGGCACTCCTGGCAGTGCGCCGCCAGCACCGGGCGAACCTTCGCCTCGAAGAATTCCTCCTCCGCCGGGTCGAGCTTGCCCTTGAGTCGGTGACAGATCGCCAGCGGCGACGTTTACGCCCGACGTCGCCGCCAAGGCGAGCAACAACCAAGGCAAGATCCAGCCCCGGCGGCTGGCCGCCGCGAAAAATCCCTCATGTCCATCTCCGCGCAGCTGAAAATTCGACCAATATTTAACATCGGCTACGCGGCGACGAATGTCAAGGTTATTGCGCACGATGAATCGTCGATTGACCGGTGAGCACGGTGCTCGCGATGCCGCGCCCTTTGCCAGTCAATCGACGATTTTTCGGAGAGCATGGCCAGCGGTTCAGGCGCTCTGAGGTCACACGATTGTGACGACGTCGAGACTCCGTGTCAACGCGATGCGATCATCGCCCGTCGGACGCGTGTCCCGGCGGGCTTGGCATCGACGGGGGCCTTGAGGCTCTTCAGGAAGCTGACGACCGCCGCTTTGATCGTCGCCCGAGAGGATCTCGAAGGCCTTGGTGACGTTGCGTCGCGTCGCCGCGATGCCGAAAGATCGCCAGTTCCAAGGTCGCTGATGCGCCGTCATGGAAGTAGGGAGCGCTGTCGGCAACACCCCAGAGCGGCGGCGTCTTCCATTCATCCGGCAGCGGATGCTCGTCCGGCAACTGAACCTGGGGAACCTCGGCATAGCCGCCCCCCAGATCGTTCCCGCTGGTGATTCGATGCAACAGGAAGTCGCTGTAAATACCCGCCACGCCGCCGATCTCCGGCGTGTGGCAGATCGCGCAGCCAACCTGCTCGAACACGATCTTGCCGCGCTCGACTTGTCCTCGTTCCTTCGGGTCCGCCGGCAGGATTTCGGTCGGGCGGGGCAACGTGTCGACGAATGACACCAGCGAGCGGAATTGCTTCGGGTCCAGGTCGCGATCGACCTTCGATTCCGCTTGGTGAGCATATGGCTTGGCCTGTTCCATCAACGGGGTTCCCAGGCCGAGCTCGTTGGAGCACGCGGAGGCGACGAACTCCTCCAGAGTGGCGAACTGCGCCTTCCAGCCAAACTTGCCGATCCGGCCATCCGCCAGCACGCGGGGCCGCCCGGGCTTGATGCCTTCCAGATTGGCCAGGATCTCCTTGCCGATCGCCTGCAACGCCTTGCGACGACTCTGATGCACGATCGTCTTGGTCGAGATCCGGTCGATCCAGCCCGCCCCATACAATGCCGGTCGGGTTGATGCTCTGGGTGCGCACCGGGTCGAAATCCCGCGTTTCCACGAAACACGTGCCGACGATCTTCACACCGCCGGGAACGACGGCGAAGAAATCGTTGAGCCCCGTCCGACTTTCCCGGCAATCCTTCGAGAGTGCGAAACGATGGATCATCCCATC
Source organism: uncultured Planctomycetota bacterium (assembly GCA_963779785.1). GTDB lineage: Bacteria > Planctomycetota > Planctomycetia > Isosphaerales > Isosphaeraceae > CAVRFS01. Next base: position 57,716 of record CAWAAW010000013.1, on the reverse strand, counting down.
CATAACCTCGGTTCGACCCGGCGTGGGATGGATCTCGAAGGCCGTCACGTTCTCGTTGGTGCCGCCCCCGCCGCCGACACCCCCCTGCGAGTGACAGGCCACGCACGACCGTTCGTTGAAAACCGGACCCAGACCATCGCCCTTGGCCAGCGGGTCGCCCGGTTTCCACTCATGCTCAAACAGGGTCAGACCAGCCTCCTTGATCTGCACGCTCGCTTGCGGAGCGTGGAGAACGGGCATGCCCGGGGCCTGCGTCCAAACCACCCACGCACGCCAAGTAACGTCAAAAGCCCACAAACCAACCCGCCGGCGAATTCGAGCCAACTTGCTACGGATCATCGTGAAGTCTCCCCAAGAAAAAGGGGCCGCCGCCGCGTCGAGAACGACGGCAAGATGAGGTCGAAGTCCGGTGCGATCCAACCTCCGACAATTATCCGATCTCGGACAATTGTAGAAATTGCTCCGAATTCGTTCAAGAGGCTTCCGAATTTTTTTTCGAGAATGTGGTCCAGCTCGCCTTTTGGGGATGGTCAGAGCGGTCGGAGCTCACCCTGCTGATTGGCCTGCCAAACTTGCCGGGTGTGGACCTCCATCGCGGTCAGCCAGCCGCCGCCGTGGCAGTAAGTGTCGATGCAGACCAAGTGGCCGAGGTCGAGGATTTCGCCCGTTTTCTGAGAGCTGTGGCCGGTGATGACCGGCTTGCCCGAAACGTGCGGGGCCGGGATGCCGTCCTTGAGCGACTCCCATCGCAACAGCCAGGTGGGCTGGCGATCCATCGGCAGTTCGGGGTTGTACTTGGCGTGGACGAAGATATGCGTGTCGGTTTCGTACGCGGGACGACAGCGCTCGAGGAAGGACACGTGCGAATCGGGAATTCGCGCCAGATCAGCCCCCGTCACCGGACCAGGCTGGGCGCCGTATGACGAGAGCGTGGCGCCGCCTCCCAGCCGCATCCAGATCGTGAACGCATGGGGATGCCCGGCCCTCGTGTCCAGGAGCATCTGGTCGTGGTTGCCCAAAAGGGGAACCAAGATGCATTGTCCCTCCAATGCGATCAGTCGCTCGAGCACGCCCCGGCTGTCCGGACCGCGGTTGACGTAATCTCCCAGCGCGACGATCACGTCCTCCGGCCCGGGCTTGATCGCCCCGAGCAAAGTCTCCAGGGCTCGCGAACAACCGTGGATGTCACCGATGGCAATGGTTCGAGACGGCATGACCTTCTCCCATGAGATGCAGGTTTTCGCCAGATCATTAGGTCACTCATGATACCCAGTGCGATGCTCCTGGCGAACCGGCTGTTGAGAACTGGTGAATTGGCGGACCCAAACCCGTTCGAGGACTACCTGAGGAACCGCGCCGAGGCGGCCGAGGAAAGTCGACGGCGAATTGAGGCGATCCAGGGCCCACAAGCCAATCTCCACGACGTGTTGTTTGCTCGAGCCGAAGGCTAAGGGGCTCCTCAGTGATCAAGCTCGCCAGTGACGAGAATCTCGACGACGACGTCGTGCGCGGGCTCCTACGCCGAGTGCCGGCGATCGACATCCTCCGCATACAGGACGCCGGACAGGCTGGCGCACCCGATCCTGAAGTACTGACCAATCGTAAACAGGAACTTTCTTATGAAGTCCTGACTTCGCTCAACAGGTCGGGATGACGGTCAAGCACTTTGAGTAGTTTCACCAGCGCCAGGGATGGCTTGGTCTTGCCGTTCTCGTAGCGGGAAAACGCATTGACGCCGCCACCGAAAATCTCGGCGGCCTCGCGCTGGTCCAGGGCGAGCTTCTTGCGCACGCTGGCAATGAAATCGGGATCAACAATCGACGCATTCACCTGCTTGTTAAATTCCAACATCATCGCACTGGTGCGCACCGATTCGTCCGGCTCAAGCACCGTCTCACCGCACGCCGGGCAGAAGTCACCAGTCACGGCCGGGATGACTGTCGATTCGCTTTTATAAGTGTACGGTATGTCGCGGGTGTCGCGCACCAGTTCCGCCGCGCCGCAAGATGGACATTTCATGTTTATAGCTCCTTGAAAGACACGATGAGCACGTCATCAATCACCGTGAGTTTCAGGTAGATCTCTCCCGCTGGCGAGGTGGGCCGGTACACGTCCTGCCAAACCCGGTGATCGGCGCGTGTGGTCGTGCTTTTGTAGAAATCCGCCGGAACCAGCGCCATGACGACGCCGACGATGCCCTCAACGTCAAATCCCAGTGCGGCGCAGCCAGCAAGCGCCGACATGGTTGAGCACGCACCTTTCCCGCCTCGATCATCGTTCTGACGACTGACAAATGGTAGTGAGGCGTGCCTTTCTCCATTGAACTAATATCAACCTAGTTGGTGGTTTTTGACAGATTTGGGAAGGAACAAGGTGTCAGATTCGCCTCTTGGACCAGGCTGAACAACTGTGCCTTCTGACACCTTCTCCCAGCCCGGGGAAATCGGACCCGGCCCTTGATGCTCGACTCAATTCGTTGTAGAATTCTACAATGGAGGAGCCAGGACGATGTACATCGACTTGATCGCCTGGGACGTCGAAGACGACCCTGACGGCAATTACCAGCACATCGTCGGCGCCGGTGAGGTCACGGCCGAGGAGGTAGAGGAAGTGCTCTCCAACCACCATGGTAGCCATCCCAACGCTTACTCCGACACAACTGGCAACCCGATCATCTTCGGTACGACGTCCCGGGGCAAGCGGATCGCCGTCGTGTACAGCGACGAATCGGACTCCGACCTGGTCGTCATCCGGCCCGTGACGGCTTACCCCGTCCAGGAATATGGGGGCTGATACTGATGGATCCGAATCGACTTTCCGAGCGCACGCGTCAGTCGCTGGCCGCCCTCTCGCCCGAGAAGCGGGCGCGAGCGGAAGCCGCGCTCACCCGCATCCAGTCGCCCGAGTATCAGGAGAGCGAACGCAGGGACCGCGAGGCCCTGGATCGCGAGTACCGTGCGACCGGAACGATCGCGTCCACACCCGTCACGGAAGTCGACGTGGAAGCCTTCGAAGGGTTCATCCGATCGCTTCGCCAGGCGCGCGAATCCGCGGGCTTGAGCCTCGATGAGGTTGCGTCGCGTTCAGGCATCGATAAGGCCCAGCTCAGCCGACTGGAGAACGGCAAGGTTCACGACCCGCGTTCCAGCACGCTCGCGCGCTACGCCCGTGCCATCGGCAAACGGCTGGCATGGTCTCTGGAAGACGTCCAATCGCGGCAACCGCGATGAGCCCTCGACCTGAAGCGGAGATTCGGACGCGAGCGGACACGGGGACGCAAACGATTCTTTTCCGTCATCCTCGGCCGTGCCTTCCCAGACCTCCTAACCGACAGGTGGATTTAGGGATGTCCCGTTTCAGTTCCGCGACATATTATCCGGAGTTGTCTAATACGGAAGCGAGGAACCCGCCGCCTTCCGATCGGCTTTGATGCTGGCGAGCTGTTCGGTGAGCTTGTCCAGATGGCGTCGTGTTTCGAGCCGGTCAGGGTCCAGGGCGAGGGCCCGTTGGGCGGCTTCGACCGCCTGGACGAGGGCCTCCTCGATGAGTTTATCGTCACCGGTTTCGAAGGCGTTTTTCTTGATCTGGTCGTGCGCTTCGCTCAAAACGCGATAAGAATGCGCACTGTCGGGATACTCCCGGACGAGTCGCCGGGCGATCGCCATCAGACGCGCGGCGGTTGCGCGGGCGTCGTCGAGTCGGCCGAGCTTCCGCTGCGCCGCGGCTTCTCCAACCGCGTCGTCAAGAACGACGCTGATCGTCGACTCGGACCATGGAATCCGCGAGGCCGAGTTTCGAACACCGATCTCGAATCGCGGAAATGAGCGCGATGGCCCCAGCTTCGGGGTCTCGGTCATACGTCGCGGCGGAGGACGAGGAGCGGAACGGAGAGAGCGGTCCGACCGAAAGGGCGAGCCAGTTGGCGAACAAAACTCGTCATGAGAATGGCGAATCTGCTTGTTTTCATGCGGAAGACATTTTCTTGAGATCATCGCGTTGAAACAACCGGCCGAGCGTCTCCAGCCCCGGGGGAGACGCGTCCGTCGAATCGTTCAAGGTCCGATCCAAGGAGGTGGCGGAGGATCTGCTGGCTCAAGCGTCGCGAACGTTCCTTCTCCGCCGCTCGACCACTCTGTCCGAATCGATCGGCGAGACCTTGCAGTCTCTTATAGAGAGTGGTAAGGCAAGTCGTATTCCGAATCGCTCGGCTCGAAGGTCATGTGGATGGCGGCTGCTTGCTCGAAGCAGTTCAGGGCGTCTTCGAGTTGTCCCGCGCCTTCGGCCAAGCTGGCCGGACTAGCAAAGGGCATGGCCGAGGTAGAGCCGAAGCCTCCTTGTCCTCGGGGTTTTTCGCCAAACTTTGTTTGAGGTCCGCGACCGCCTGATTCAAGAGATCCCGGGCTTCGTCGGATCTTGTTGACGAACATCAGTGCCCAGCCGATTTCCTCTTCGAGGATGCCGAGGGTGGACGATGGGACGATTCCTCGGCTTTTCAAATCGTTGGTGGAGCTCCGGAGCTTCAAGAGTGCCGCTGTCATCTGGTCTGGCGTGGTGTTCCGCCGAAGGCGAATGGTCGTCCGGAGAAATAATGCGAGTTGATCGGCGGTGCTCGCGGAGAACTTTTCATAAGCTTCCGCATTGCGTCGAGCCTCGGCAAGCCGCGCGCGTTCGGCCTCGGCTTGGTTCAAGAGCACGAACAGACCCACGACTCCGGTAGCCAGGGTCATCGCCAGCGTGACCAGCAGGCCCGCGACGGCCGGGTGCCGGCGGCACAAGCGCCAGGCGTGCCCCATCGGGGAAACGCGGCGGGCCTTGATCGGACGACCTTCGAGCCAGAGGCGCAAGTCGCCGGCCAGGGCCTCGGCGGATCGGTAGCGTCGGTTCGGGGCTTTTTCCAGGCAGGTGAGGCAGATGGTTTCGAGGTCGCGGGGAATCCGGCCGTTGAGCCGGCGCGGAGGGACGGGGTCCTGGTTGCGGACCTGGTCGAGCGTCTCCGCGCTCGACGCTCCTTGAAATGGTGGACGGCCTGTCAGCAAGTGGTACAAGAGCGCGCCCAGGGCATAGATATCGGCGGCGGGTCCGATCGTGCCGGGAAGGGCGGCCACTTGCTCGGGGGCCATGTAGGACGGAGTCCCCTTGGGGCCGTTCGCCCCGGTCTCGGTCGTGCCCGGCTCGCCTTCGAGGCGGGCGATGCCGAAGTCGGAAATCTTGGGGGAGACGATTTCCCAGGGGGCTCCCGGCTCGCCGTCGAGCAGGATGTTCGACGGTTTCAGATCGAGGTGAAAAACCCCGCGGGTGTGGAAGTATCCGACGGCGCGGGCGATTGTTTCCGTGAGTCGGGCGGCATCCCGAGGCGGGAGCGGCTCCGTCAATCGATCCTTGAGCGTTCCCCCCGACACATATTCAAGGACGAGCCACAGCCATTCCTCGGTCTCGTCCACGCGATGGATCGCCACGACATGGTCGTGCGGCACCCGCGAGAGCGCCCGCGCTTCACCGAGCCAGTGCTCGCGCGCGTGAGGATCGACCAGCGAGTTTCTCGGAAACAGCTTCACGGCGACGTGGCGTTTCAGCGCGGGTTCCCAGGCGAGGTAAACCACGCTCGCTCCCGCCCCGGCCAAGCTCGCGCTCGATGACGAGACCGGGAAGCGTCGGCGGAGTGTTCCGAGCCGGCGCGGGGTGGGTCGCTTGCGGAACAGCTTTCGTCGCGGCTTCGAGGACCTTCTGGCAATCGGGACACTGCTCGACATGTCCCTCCAGGCCCGCGAAGGTGGCCTCGCCGACGGCCTCGGTCCCGATCAATCGGAGGGTCGCTTCCGAGGGGCAGTTCGTCATGGTCGCGATGGCCTCGTGTCGGTGTTCGAACTCATCAGTTCGGCGAGACGGCGGTCCCCCTCCTCGGCGAGCCGATCGAGCACGCGCTTGTGGGCGGCATGCGCGGCGAGGTAGGTCATGTTCAGGGCGTCGGCCGTCTCGCGCGTGGTCCATCCGTCGATGGAGATATGCCAGAACACTTGCCAGGATTGGGCATGGACCTTCTCGCGGACGGCGGCTTGAACCTGTTCCGCCAAGTCCAGCAGGAGCAACCGCCGAGGTGCCGGTTCGTCGTCTTCCTCGTCGAGTTGGTCGGAAGCGAGGAGCGAACCTTCGACATCAACGCACGAAGGATCATCGAGCGATCGGACGACCAGTTCCTCCCGATTCCGCTCGCGGATCGCATCGACGGCACGCCAATGGAAGCATCTTCGGAGCCACCCTCGGAACCTGCGGCTCGGGTCGTAGCGAAACGAGCGCATCTTGTCCGCCAGCTCGATCCAGAAGAGCTGAGAGACGTCCCCCGCGAGGTCGTCATCGAGGCGGTATTCCCGGCACCAGCTTTGAATCAGAGGGTCGTATCGAGCGACGAACTCTTGCCAGGCGGCATGGTCGCGCCAGTCGGCAGTCCGTCTCAGAAGCGTCGGGCTGGTTCTGGTGGTGTCGTCGGAATTCATCGTTGAATCCTCGCGTATTCGAGTCGAACGACGACGAGCGTCTCGGCGATGACGGAATTCTGGCGAAAGCGTGTAGATGGTCTTCGTAGGACTGGTAGAGGGCAACGAGAAGCTCCAGAGCACACGTGGGCACGGACCATCCTATTCCTGGAGGGTACGTCCGCACGACCGGCTGACATCATCGAGCGTTGCATCAACAAGGAACGATCAGGCTCTCGAAGCCGTTGAAACAGAGACGATTGGCAATACGAAAACTTGCGCACTTCCTCGTACCCACGATAACTCTCTTTTTCGCGCTGCCGACCAATGCGGCCAGTTACAACTTGAAAATACCGGTACATGGATCCTTGGTGATCGTCGTACCGTCTTGCACGTCGCGATTCGCGGAAATCTGACGCTGCTCCAGCGAACGATCGGCTTCCTACCTGGTTCCACCATCTCACAAGCGTCGAGCTGGTTCGGGCGTCGCCGGAATTCACCGTTGAATCCTGGCGTATTCGAAATCAAGTAACGGCGAACGTCTCGGCGATGACGAAATTCCAACGAAAGCGTGTAGATGGTCCTCGTAGGACTGGTAGAGGGCAAGGAAAAGCCCAAGCACTTGTGGGCACGAATGATTCTATCCATGGAGGATACGTCAGCACAACGGGCTGGTACTAAGAAATCAACCCGGGCGTTCGTACGCCCCACGGGCGATCGACGACCATCAATGGAACGGGTTCGACACGAGGAAAGACCGTTCCACCGTGCGGACCAAGCCTGAGTCCCTGATGAAAACTAGCTGCCTTCCCGTCTTGCATCCTCGGTGGGTTCAGGGCTGGTAGGACCGTCTTTGTTCTGCTTTCTGGGAGTGACTCGATGAGCGACTGTCGACGGGTTTGTGCGTTGCTCTTTACCGTGGTCCAGTTTGTCTGCTTGGGCGGTCGGGCAGATGCCGGCGCGATCTCCCTCTTCAACACTGGGGTGGACTCCTCCGGGGTGCCCTTGCCGGGGGGTTCCAATGATCCTCATTGGACGATCATCTCCGGCCCGGGCATCACCTCTCCAGCCCCGGCGGTCGTCGTCAACAACCAGTCTCCTTTCGGCTTGTATGCCCAGAATCCGAATTCCAAGTGGATCTGGGTGAACGCCAGCGGCGACGGGGGCATCAACTCGCCCTACACCATCCAAGAGACGTTCAACCTGACTGGCGAAAACCCGAACACGGCTATGATTTCCGGTTCGTGGGGCGTCGACAATAACGGCATGATACTTCTCAACGGTTCGACACCCCTTGGGACCGGCACGCTTGCCCTTCTTGGTACCACTAACAACAACTTCGAATCGTTCCACAGCTTCACTATCACCGGAGGTTTCGTCGCCGGGGTGAACACGCTGGACTTCGTGGTGACCGACACGGGCAACCCCGGCGCCCTGAACGTCAACAGCCTCGTTGGAACGGTGAGCAGCGTTCCGGAGCCCTCGACCATTACGCTGATGATCCTCGGATGGACAAGCGTGCTTGCCTATCGACGCGTGAAAGCAGTCGAAAAGGGGACATAACAAATAAACCGATATTACATCGACTCAAGGGAGGAGCTGGCATTACTGACACTTTCAGAAAGTGCGCAAGTTTTCGTCAGGCCGATCGTCTCAAAGATGACGAGGTCGCGAACGCTCGACCTTTCCTGCTCAATGATAAACGCCCACTGGAGAGCATTCACCATGACTACGCTGGACCGTGATCGAGCGACCGATCGCTTGTCGAGCCCCGATTCTCGCTTGGCCGAACCATCCGGCGCTCGCTCGGCGCCTGCTCCGATTGTCGTCCCGCCGGGCGATTCTGTCGCCTTGGCGGCGGACAAGACTCCCTCGCGGCGCGGCCGGCGAACGCGACGGCCGGAGAAACACCGCGCACGTGTCAGGCTCCAGCCCCAAGTCGGCCTCCTCGAACAGCGCGTCGTGTTGAGTGCCCTGCCCACCCTGACGGCGCTGACCGCCTCGGCGGTCACCGGACAGTCGATCACGTTCACCGCGACAGTCAGCGACTTGTCCGCGGGCGGGGCGACGCCGAGCGGCGGGACGGTCACCTTCAGCGACCAGAACGGTACCATTGGCAGCGAGACGCTGGACGACGGCGTGGCGACGTTCACACCTTCGGGCCTTGCGGCAGGCACGATCACGGTCTCGGCCTCTTACGGTGGCACCGCGGAATTCGCTCCGAGTACCACGGGCACGATCGTGACCGCCGCTGGCAACGGCATTGCTGGCTACAGCGGCAACAACGGACCCGCGACTGGCGCCGAGCTGGACCGCCCCTGGGGCATCGCGGTCGACTCCGCGGGCGACCTATTCATCGTCGACACTGACAACGACGTGGTCCGGGAGGTCGTCAAGTCGACCGGCGACATCATCACCGTCGCCGGCAACGGCAAAGCCGGTTACAGCGGCGACAATGGGCCCGCGACCGAGGCTGAGCTGAATGGCCCCAACAGCGTCGCCGTCGACTCCGCGGGCGACCTGTTCATCTCCGACGCGGGCAACAACAGAATCCGCGAGGTGGTCGAGTCGACCGGCGACATCATCACTGTCGCCGGCAACGGCACCGCGGGTTACAAGGGCGACAACGGACCCGCGATCGACGCCGAGATCGACAGCCCCCGCGGCCTCGCCGTCGACTCCGCCGGCGACGTGTTCTTCGCCGACAACCCGAACAACGTGATCCGCGAGGTAGTCGCGGCGACCGGCGTACATCATCACCGTCGCCGGCGACGGCAAAGCGGGTTACACCGGCGACAAGGGACCCGCGACTGCCGCCGAGCTGAACGGCCCCAACATCGTCGCCGTCGACGCCGCAGGCGACCTGTTCATCGGCGACGTGAACAACAACGCGGTCCGAGAGGTAGTCAAGGCGACCGGCGACATCATCACCGTCGCCGGTGACGGCAAAGCCGGTTACAAGGGCGACAACGGCCTCGCGACTGCCGCCGAGGAAGACGGCGCCATCGGCGTCGCCGTCGACTCCGCGGGCAACGTTTTCATCGCTGACGCTGGCAACAACAGAATCCGGGAGGTCGTCAAGGCGACCGGCGACATCATCACCATCGCCGGTAACGGCACCGTTGGTTACGTCGGTGACGACGGCCCCGCGACCGCCGCCGAGCTGAGCGGCCCTAGCCGCGTCGCCATCGATTCCGAGGGCGACCTGTTCGCCACCGACCCTGGCAACAACGTAGTCCGCGAGATCACGCCGGCCGTGACCGTGACCATCAGCCAAGGCGGAGGAGGCGGAGGCGGAGGAGGTGGAGGAGGCTCGGGCGGAGGAGGAGGAGGAGGCTCAGGCGGCGGGGGAGGCGGCGGAGGCTCAGTAGGCGGCGGCGGTTTGGTGCCGCCTCGAACACCTCCACCGGCCGCCCGGCCGCTCCCGGTGGGATTCTTGCGAACGCCGCCGAGGGTCGTACGAGTCATGACGAAGATGGTCGACCGCACGCCGGAGATCGTTATCCAGCTCGATCAGGGAATCGTGTCACAGCTCGCGCTGAAAAAAGTTTGGTACAGCGTAGAAACGCCTGCGGCCGACGACGTTCAGGGAACGAGCAACGATCAGCACGTTGCGGTTTCAAAGTTGGTTTATCAGGCGAAAACGCACACAATTACGCTGGTGATGCCCAAGAGACCGAAAGTGCAAGGCGACGTCCTGCTGACGGTCGATGCACGCGGGATCGTCAATCTCCTCGGTCAGCAACTCGAGGGAGACAACGTGGTCTCCGGCGTGAATCTCGTTCGAGAGGTCGACTTGCCGTGACGTTCTTGGATCGCCGAGCGCGTCAGGCTGACCCCGGGAATGCTCGGGAGGGCCAAAGAAAACACTTGGTGTCGGTTCCGGTTTCAACGAAAGTCAGACCGACACCAATGATCCGCTGCGATGAGGTGACCATTCCGGGTGAACATTGGAAACAAGTAAACGATCAGTGGGAGCTTGAAGTGGCGAAATAGGTTGTCAAAAGGAGTGAGGTAGACGTAACATGATCCAGTGGGTGTCCTTCCCGACGAAATGACAGGCTGAAATCCGTTCTGTCATTGCACGAGAAATGCGGAGACCGTCGCATCGAAACCGGGCCAAGTGTGGCCGAGACGCATACTAACCTGACGCGCCATCGAGGGGATCGGCCGTGCAGACGGCGCCGGCCTGGGCCTCCCTCGCTGGCGCTTCGGGTTGATATGGATGGCAATAGGAGGGCTGAAGGGCCCCCGATGGATCGCTCGCACGGCGCAAGTGACCAGAGGCCGACGGTGTCCTACTCGTTCCGGAGTGTTGATATGGCCGCACTCAATCCCAGACTCGCCGACCTCTCCGACGACGATCGCCAGGTGCTCGAGTCGTGGCTCGTCGAGTTCGATCAGGGCTGGGATGAAGGACTCCTGGCAAATCGTCTCGACCAGATCCCGCCCGGCAGTTCCTGGCGACTGCCGGCGCTGGCCGAAATGGTCAAGATCGACCTTGAACGGCAGTGGCGGCTCGGCCGGCAGGTCAGCCTCGAGTCCTACCTCGAGGATTTCCCCGAGCTGGGCGGCCCCGGCGACGTCTCCGCCGACCTGATCCAGGCCGAGTACGAGGTCCGCCGCCAGTTCGGGGCTCCCCTCACCCTCGAAGACTACCTCCGCCGCTTCCCGCACCAGGCCGGCGAACTCGCCCGCCTGATCGCTCCGGGCGGCTCGGCGCTGTCGCGTCGCTCGTCCGTCGCCGCTCCCGCTCCCTATCGCTCCTCCTCCCGGGCCCGGAGAACCGCGGAAACGCCCGAGCAACTCCCCGAACAGTTCGGCCGGTACCGGATCATCAAGCGGCTGGGGCAGGGCGGGATGGGCTCGGTCTACCTGGCCCAAGATACCCATCTCGAACGCCCGGTGGCCCTCAAGGTACCCGACTTCGGTAATCACGAAGATCCCGAGGCGCGGAGACGGTTCCTGGAAGAGGCTCGCACCGCCGCCACGCTCGACCACCCCTACCTCTGCCCCGTCTATGACGCCGGGGAAATCGATGGACAGCTTTACCTGACGATGGCCTACATCGAGGGCCAGTCGCTGGCGGCGTTGATCGGCGACGAGGGCTGGCCGCAACGCCAGGTCGCGGCGCTGGTGGGCAAGCTCGCCCTGGCCTTGCAGGAGGCGCACACGCGCAAGGTCATCCACCGCGACCTGAAGCCCGCCAACGTCATGATCAAGACGACCGGCCAGCGGCGAGAGCCGGTGATCGTCGACTTCGGCCTGGCCCGCCGGGAGAATCCCCAAGAGCAGCGCTTGACCAGGTCGGGCCAGGTCATGGGCACGCTCGGCTACATGGCCCCCGAGCAGATCCGCGGCGATCTGAAGGAGATCGGGCCGGCCTGCGACATCTACGCGCTGGGAGTGATCCTCTACGAGCTGCTGACCGGCCGGCTGCCGTTCAGCGGTTCGGGGTTGGCGGTCGCGGGCCAGATCCTGACCCAGGCGCCGTTGCCCCCTTCGACGCATCGGAGCGACCTCGACCCCGCCCTCGAGGCGATCTGCCTGAAGGCGATGGCCAAGGCGGTTGGGGACCGTTACGCCTCAATGGCCGAGCTGGCCGCGGCCTTGACGGGCTTTATTCATTCCCTATCAACGAGTCCGACGCCAACGGAGTCAGTCGGTTCCGCATGGCTCCGCTTCGCCGACCTCAGATGAGCGGCCTCGCCCGGCTGGGAGCGACTCTTTGGTCCGCCAGTTCCTCGGCCAGTTGGGCGGGAACGATCCGTCGCCTTCTCCCGTCACGACTCCGGAGCCGGTCGCTCCGCCAGCGCCGTTGCCCGAACGTCGTCGGCCGCCGCGGCCATTGATCGTCGCGGCTGCCGCGCTCGGGGTCCTCATGCTCGGCGTGATCATCTACGGGGCTATCAACACCGGTCACAGAAAGCTGGACCCTGTCGTCGGCGCTCGAACGAATAGCCCCGTCCTCATTCCCAAGTCCACACCCACCCGGGCGGGGTCTGCCGCGGAATCACTCTTCAACGGCTCCGACCTGAAAGGATGGGAAGTCGAAGTGGGTGATGCTCGCATGTGGCGAGTGGAGAATCAAACTCTCGTCGCCAGCGAGCCGGACGGACGAGGTCAGGGTGGCGGGGGCCTTGGCCGCTTGCTCACCGAGCGGTCGTTCAAAGAGTTTATATTCCGTTTTGAATATCAATCATTATCATCGGATATCAAATTTGGGGCGGTCTGGTGGACACTCCCGGGTGAGATGCCTCCCGTGCTCCACCCGTCCACATCGAAGCTTGGCCTCGAAACGAATCGCGGAGGTCAATGGGTCTATAGGAATCTGAAGCCGATTGAGCTCAAGGAAGGCGAGGGATGGAACCTGGTCGAAATCGAGGCGAGAGACAGGCTGATCCGCATCTCGGTCAATGGGAAAGAGATCGCCCGAAGGGCATTGCACGAGAAGCCGGCGGAGCCGACCGCACTCCAGACGACAAAGCCTGATGGAGCTTTCCCGCGCATCGGTATGGATCGCCGAAACGGGCGCGTCGGATTTCAGTTCAGCAAAGGAACGGGGCGATTCCGCAATATCGAGATCGAGGAACTCCCACCGAGCACGGTGGTCGAACGGCCGTCGCCGAAATCGGCCGTGGAGGCGGAGGAACATCTTGTCGAGGAAGCGGCAGATTTGCCGCATTCCCAGCCAACGGCGCCGGGCGAAGCACCGAAGTGAATCACCAACTCGATCGGGATGAAGCGGGTGCTCATCCCGGCTGGCACATTCGTCATGGGCTCGCCCGGATCTGGGTCCCGCGTGGTCCTGAGCAGGCGATGGAAAGCGGAGTGCGGCGCCAGCAGACATCACGTCACGAATGGGAGGAGGGCCCGGCGCATCTCCCGCACGTTGGCGAATCGGGCCAGCGGATCGCGGGCGAGCCCACGATGGATGATCGCGGCCAACCCGTCCGGAAGGTCGGTGCGGCGGTCGCGGATCGGCACGGGGTCTTCCAGCAGGATCTTCATGATTTTCGCGTGTAGCTTCTTTGGAAAGTCGTAGATATAACGATCGGTCAGAAAATTGTAAAGCGTCGCGGCCGCGCTGTACTGGTCGGCGGAGGGCTTGGTTGTGCGCGGATCGTTGATCTGTTCGGGTGCCATGAATGGGGCCGTTCCGCCGCCCTGGTCATTACTGCTCAGTCCGCTCATCTTGCTCGTCAGATAGATGCGGGCAAGGCCGAAGTCGGACAGCCTGACCACGTCGCGGCCCCCTTCCTGCGTCACCAGCATGTTGGATGGCTTGACGTCGAGGTGGACGAAACCCTTGGCGTGGGCGTAATCCGAGCGCCCGGAGCAACTGGCAGACAAGATCCACCGCGCGGGCGATCGGCAACGGACCGCCATACTGCGTCAGCAATTGCGCAGCGTCGGTCCCGGCCACATGGTCCATCGCGAAATAGAGGAGTCCGTTGGACTCGCCCAACTCGTGGAACGACACGATATTCGGGTGATCGAGCTCGCTCAGGATCCGCGCCTCGCGGAGGAAGCGGTCTATCTCGACCGGCGTGGGGTCGACGGCCGGTTTGATCGTCTTGATCGCCACCAGCTCGCCGTCGGCCGTGCGGACGGCCTGGTAGACGACCCCCATGCCGCCCCGGCCCAGCTCGCAAACGACCTGGTAACCCGGGATGGGCTGGGGATGGTTGCCAATCCGTCCCCGGCAGGCCGGGCAGAGCCAGGTCGAGTCGACAGTCGGGTTTTGTCCCCCCGAACCACCCGCGCCGATCTTAGTCTCGGCAAGGCCGCCCCCACAGAGGCGGCAACCGCGCGGGGCCTTCTCGGCCGGTCGTGGCCGCGGCGGATAATCCGCCGTGGCAAGCGGTTGTCCAGCAGGTGCGGCGATTCGCACGGCGTGTGGACGGGGCTGGAGGAGGGCGTCGAACGACGTGGCTTCCGCAGTCAGGATCGTCCCGGTGCTGGACATCATGGGCTCATCACTGCCGATCACCGAGACGAGCAGAGTCGTTTTGCCCGCCGTGATCAGATCGCCGTCCTTGAGGTCGGCCGTGGCGACCTTTCGGCCGTTGACCCTGGTCCCGTTGGTGCTTTCCATGTCGGTCAGACGGCACTCGGGCGGGTTCATCTCGATCATGAAGTGGATGCGCGAGATGCTGTTATCCTTGACCGCAAGCCGGAAGTTGGCGCGTTCCGACCGGCCAACGATAAAATTGGCGCGTTCCTGGAACTCGAAGACCTGGCCTTCGTGCGGGCCCGCTTTCACCGTGAGGTTGATGCGCATCGCCTCTAATCCACCGGCTTCAGGAGTTCGCACCAGTCGGGGTGACGACCATTTATTGTGACCATTGATGGCAGACTTCTCAAGCCGATCGAGTATCCGAAGAGCGTCTGACTGGAACTTCCCCGGTCCCTGGGAGAGGAGGCACGCGTCGATTTGGCAGCAAACTCGCAACAGGACCGGCGACATCAGACCAATGCCGCTCCAAGAATAGTTAGGTATGGCAGGTTCGTAGGTTCCTTAACGCCAAGAGCTTTAACTCTCGCTGCAAACTGATTTTCAATACCCTGGATTTGGCAGAAGGACCGGACTCAAAGTCCGGTCTCTGTAATGGGGGTATGAGTTCAAGTCCCACTTTGGTGCTGAACTCGGCTACATCTTCTCAACCACGAGAACCCCGCTCTGCGCGACCAGCGAAGGTCTGCCGTCGAAGATGAGTCGGATCTGGTTGATGACATCCGTCAGACCGAGCAGGTTCCGAGTGCGCACCGATCTGGTGTTGGGGTCACCGAGGAAATAACAAGGGAAGACATACTCGGCCGCGTCCATGCCTGGAATCTGTGCCCTCAGCAACCCGGAGCGGACTTCCAAGCCCTGGAAGGTCAATCCTGATACGGGCTTCTTGGGCATCGGTAGGTTCTGTTGCTTCGCCTCACCGGCGGGCATCGTCGTCATCTCGGTGCCGGAATCGATCAGGAAGGGGAACTGCTCCCAGTCTCCGCGATCGGTCTTGATCGCCAAGACCAGTTCAGCACGCACGACAAGATCGCCGGTGGTTTGCAATTTCCTGAAGACCAGTGGGACTTCAAGTCGCGACATCTACACGATCCCGATTCTGACATCCTGCCGTGTCTCGGGCGGGTGGTTCTCTCGGTACTGATTGGCCTCATCCCAGCCAACCGCCAGGACCTCGATGCCCTGAGGCGTGCGCCTTGAGACGACGTAGGCGCCCTCGTAGTAGAACTGGAGAGTTAAATCGTCCACCATTCGTCTCCTCGCCTCAGGGGCGATCACGTTGCCATTCTCCCGGGCGATGCGTGCCTCTTCGCGGGCGACTGTTTCCTCGATCTCCGGCGGCACGGGCAGGAGCCCACGCGGTGTGGGAATACTAGGGTCGTGGACTGGCAAGGTCAGATCGATGATCTCGCTTGACATCAGATTGGCTCCGGCTGGAGATCATTCACCATTGTTCTCTTCATTGTCTTGATTCTGCTCGATCTCGACAATCTCACTGTTCGAGACGGTGCGAGCTTAGCCCGACTCTCCCTTGCGGTAACTCGACCTTCGCAACACTCAGGTCACCGATGCCGGGCCGGTCTATCTGGAAGCAATGACCAAACCCTCCACGCTCGATCTGCAGGACACCCGCGTTACCGATGCCGGACTGTCGCATCTGAAGAGACTGACCGGACTCTCGCATCCCTACATCAACTACACTCCGGTCGCCGACGCCGGGTTGATCCACCTGAACGAGCTGACCGGACTCTCTGTCCTCCACCTCCGGCTCAAACGTGTCGCGGACGCTGGAATATAAGAGCTAAAGCAAGCGATTGGCCGCGCGTGACGATCGTCCATTGACGCAACGCTTAAGACAACGGCCACTGCATCATGGCTTCCAGGGATCGGGTTACAGGGTGGCCGTGCCATCGGCAAGGCGGAGAATGACGCCCTATCGGCGACTGGTGTGGCCGCTGGGTCTCGGCTCGCCGCGGATCTCATCAAGCACGTACCTGCCCGGTTCAAGGACGGCCGCAAGGTGATTGATCTCGAACACGGTACCGGCGTCCGTGCGCGGTTCGCCGCGGGCATCGACTGCGCGATAGATCTGAACCTCACTTGGGTCCAGAATAGGGCGGGCCTTACAGACTCGCATGGAAGTGGGAAGATCATAACCTGATCATTGATCGACCAACGGCCTTCCGGCTAAACATGCTTCTCGCTCTCGACTATCAGCGAACCTGGGGTTACGGCGAACGGCTTCCGCCAGATCGGCGTCGGCGTACTTCGGTTTGCCCAAGGCCGAGTAGGCTCGACTTCGAGCAAGGTAAACTTCGGCCCAGTTTGGCGCGAATCGACGCGCTTTGTTCAGGTCGGCGATCGCTTTTCGGTTGTTCCCGAGGCCAAGATTTGCCAGCCCGCGAAGGAAGTACACTTCCGGGTTGCGTTTTTCGATGCGTAGCGCTTGATCCAGGTCATTCAGAGCGTCCGAGTATCGCCGCAACCAAAGATATGACTGAGCACGACACCACTGAGCGGCCAACCCGTTCGGATCGTACTCCAGTGATTCGGAACAGTCGTCGACTGCCTTGGAGTATTGCCCGAGTGAGAGCTGCACTTGAGCCCGATTCAGCAACGCTTCGGAGTCGTGTGGGTTCAATTGAAGTGCCTGTGAATATGCCTCGACGGCTTGCTCCAAATCCCCCTCGACCGCATACATCGAACCGAGCGTGAAGTACCTGTCAGCGCTCTGGTCGGAAGGAGCGTCTGACTCCCCGGTCGCGGATTTGTCCTCCACTTCAATTTGATCGTCGATATCTACCCCGAATTCCGGATGGCGATACCTGTTGTCCGGCATTTCGGCCGCGTCTGGCTGCTCGCGAGTGCCGGTCTTGTCGACCATCGTTCTCGTCGGACCGGCGTGGCCGCTCCCGCATGGAGATCCCCGTGCCGCCAGGTGCTTTGATTCCGTTTTGAACAATGCGCGCACGTCCGGCCGCAAGAACCTTGCCCATCGCGGCTGGTTCTCTCCGCGAGCGTGCGCGTAGAGCGCCAGCGCATACGCATATTCTGCGATGGACAGGTATCCTTGCCGGGCCATGCTCCAGCCCGCCATGTTGCCGGAACGCCAGTTGACTTCGCGAATCGCGTTGTTGGCCACGAAGACTCCCAATCCGAAGTAGACCGCCAGTAAGTCTGTCAAAGGCTCGTGGTCTGGCGTATTCGGGTCGCATCGTCCGTCAGCCAGCAGGTGGACGTGCCCCAACTCGTGAGCCAACGTGCTGACGACCGAGTGCGGCTCCGAGAGCCTCGATCTCTCCAACCACATCACGATCCGTCCGCACTCCTCCTGGAACGCGCCCAGCGCGAATTCACGTTGCAACATGGGATTGAAAGCCGCGGCAACATCGTCGGCGGATGGGCTCGTGTAAAGCTGAAGGTTGATGCGCGCCCGTTCCACGCCCATATAACCGCACAGGCGATCGAGAAGCGTCGCGGCGCCTTCGGTAGTCGGCGCGTAGAGGTCCGGAAAGAACTCGTCGGTGGGAGTAACCACAATCCCACGAAGCCGCTCCTCGCCAAATTCCGTGCGCAACCAGGTGAATCGCTTCTCGATCCACCGTCGCTGTTCCGCGGTCAACGGCGATTCAGTCTCGAACCAGCCGAACATGGATCTTTCACCCTGACGAATCCGGGTGCCTCACAGTTTGTCGCGCCTGCCGGATCAGATTGTCTCATGAATAATGGGCGTCTGGAAGTGCGCCGGCGAACGAAGCGAGGGTGTGCGGAAGCTCTTTTGCCAGTGATCGATGAGAGCCTCGCGTTCCGCGGCCACCATCCTTTCGCTCCGCGAAAGCACACACTTTCTGCGGAGCGAAACGCGACGTTACTCAGCGTGAAAACTGCGAAACGAACTTTCATGGCGATCGTGCGGCACCCAACCTCATGAAAATGGAGTCCGCATTCTTGCATAAGTATCGAAAGTGAATCGTATTTTCAGAGTTAGGTCCGATTATTCAGGCGTCACACGTTACCTCAAGTCCTGTCGAGAGTTATATCGAGCAGTGCAGGTCCGATTAGGGATCGTCCCAAATCGACCTTCGGCGACTTGACACTGTTCAGTAGTGGCCTTCCGGATCATGGATTCTGTAAATGACGAATCTGAGAAGATTTGCGTTTCCAGACACTCATGTCCTTTTGATCGCAAAGTGTCAAGTTCGTACACTATACCTTTGGACGATTTTGGGACGATGCCTCCGATTACTTAGGCGTCACACGTAAGTCCAATGCCTGCAACGCTGTGACGCCGTGACGGCGTTTTTGGCCCCGCACACCTTTGTGTGCGCTCTATTCCGCAATCGTACCGAGGGTCGGGGCATTCTTCCTTCGTTTCGGATAGTCTGAGTGCGAGGAGGCGGGGTCAGGCCGCACTTCGCGTAACAGAAACGACATGGGTTTTCGGCTCGGCTGACGTGATCAGGACCAACTTTTCATCGGCTCACAATAACCTCGGTGCTTCGTCGCAGCGAATTCTCAGAGTAACCCAACTTCGCTCAATGTGGTACGTGTGCTTGGAGATCGGCGAGACGAGCGTGCCCGAAACGCGCGGGCAGGGTGTACCGTCGCTGAGGGGTTACTGCCGCGGCAGCCCGGGGTTGTTTTTGGCGTGGATGAAGGAGTGCGTGTCGGTTTCGCGATACGGACGAACTCGGTATAATCAATGTTGAACAAAGAGGACGGATCGTCCCAGCCGTTGAAGGATTCCGACTTCATTCCATGCCACTTACTCCCGCGGAGATGACATGATGCGCCACACGAGGGAGACCACGTTGAGGACGAGAAGCTCGGTCCCGAGCCGGACGCAATGTTCCTTTCGTGTGCGGATGCCGATGGTGTTCGGCTGGCTGATGATGGCCCTGGCGGCTGGGGCTGCCGCGTCCGGCGACGAGCCCGTCCAGAAGGTCGACTTCAATTTTCAGGTCCGGCCGATCTTGTCGGACAAGTGCTTCAACTGTCATGGCCCCGACCCCAGGATGCGCAAGGCCGGGCTGCGGCTCGATACCAAGGAGGGGGCCTTCGGAACGACCA
Source organism: uncultured Planctomycetota bacterium (assembly GCA_963779785.1). Taxonomy (GTDB): domain Bacteria; phylum Planctomycetota; class Planctomycetia; order Isosphaerales; family Isosphaeraceae; genus CAVRFS01. Next base: position 38,159 of record CAWAAW010000013.1, on the reverse strand, counting down.
AGTCGGGCGATCACGCCATCGTGCCGGGCAACCTCGATGACAGCGAGCTTTTCTGGCGGATCACCGCCGAGGACCAGTCCGAGCGCATGCCCCCCAAGTCGCTGGGCCGATCGCTGTCGCCCGAGGAAATCAACCTGCTCAAGCGATGGATCGAGCAAGGCGCCGAGTGGAAGGCACACTGGTCGTTCCTACCGCCGGTCGCGGCGGCGCCTCCGGAAGTCAAGAACCCGAGCTGGCCTCGGAACGCGGTCGACCGCTTTGTCCTGGCCCGCCTGAACGCCGAGCCGTTGACTCCCGCCCCCGAGGCCTCCAAGGAGCGCTTGATACGCCGCCTCACCTTCGACCTGACCGGGCTTCCCCCGACCCTGGCGGAAATCGACGCGTTCCTGAACGACCCGGCCCCGGACGCCTATGAGCGCCTGGTCGACCGGCTGCTGGCCTCGCCGCGGTTCGGCGAGCGGATGGCCGTCGACTGGCTCGACCTGGCCCGCTATGCCGACACCTACGGCTACCAGGCCGACGTCTATCGCGCCATGTGGCCCTGGCGCGATTGGGTCGTCCAGGCTTTCAACGCCAACCTTCCTTACGATCAGTTCATCACCTGGCAACTGGCCGGCGACCTGCTGCCCAAGCCCGCCCGCGCCAAATCCTCGCCACGGCCTTCAACCGTAACCACCGCCAGACCAACGAGGGAGGAAGCATCGAGGAAGAGTTCCGCGTCGAGTACGTCGCCGACCGGACCAATACCTTCGCGACCGCATTCCTGGGACTGACCCTCGAGTGCGCCCGCTGCCATAGCCACAAGTACGACCCGATCACGCAAAAAGAATATTATCAATTGTTTGGCTTCTTCAACAGCATCGATGAGTCGGGGCTGTACTCGCATTTCACCGACGCCGTTCCGACCCCGACCTTGCTCCTGACCTCGGCCGAGCAGGGATCGGGCGATCGCGGCGATCGAAGCGAAGATCAAGACGGCCGAGGTCGAGCTCGACCGCCTGGCCGAAGAGCGACGGCCGGCGTTCGAGGCCTGGCTGAAGTCGCCGAAGCGTGAGCCAGTCTTGACCGGGCTGATCGGCGACTTCCCGCTCGATGCCATCGACGGCGGCAAGGTCGTCAACCGCGCCGATCCTCACAAGCCCGGCCAGACCGCCGAGAACCCGGAGCTGGTCGAGGGGCGGGAGGGCAGGGGGGTCCGCCTCAGCGGCGAGAACAACGTGACGCTCCCCCTGGGCAACTTCGACCGCTTCGAGCCGTTCTCGCTGGCCTTGTGGATCAAGACGCCCGACTTCAAGGACCGCGCGGTGATCATCCACCGCTCGATGTCCTGGACCGACGCCGGCAGCCGGGGCTACCAGCTCCTGATCGAGGACGGCAAGCTGAGCGTCGGCTTGATCCACTTCTGGCCGGGCGATGCCATCGGCATTCGCGCCCGAGAGCCGCTGCCGCTCAACCAGTGGGCCCACGTGGCGATCACCTACGACGGCTCGAGCCGGGCTGGCGGGCTGGCGCTCTACGTCAACGGCCGACCGCGCTCCTTGTGAGGTCGTCCGCGACCATCTGACCAAGAACATCACCGGCGGAGGCAACGATCATCTCACCGTCGGCCAGCGGTTCCGCGACCGTGGATTCAAGAACGGGCTGGTTGACGAGATCAAGGTCTTCGACCGCACGCTGACGTCGCTGGAGGTGGCTCAGATTCATGACCATGCCGCGCTGGCCCAGGCACTCGCCCTCGCCCCAGACAAGCTCGACGCCTCGCAGCGCCGGGACTTGATGGCCTATTACCTCGCCACCGTCGACGCCGCGTTCAAGAGCCGCCTGGCCACCCTCAAGGACTTGCGGAAACAGCGCAGCGCGCTGGTCGATCCGGTGGCCGAGATCATGGTGATGAAGGAGCTGCCCAGCCCTCGGCCGACCTACCTGCTCAAGCGCGGGGCCTACGACGCACCGGGTGAGCGGGTCGAGCCAGGTACGCCCGCGAGCCTGCCGCCGTTTGCCGGCTCCTGGCCGCGCAATCGGCTGGGGCTGGCGCAGTGGCTGACCGACCCCAAGCATCCGCTGACGGCCCGCGTCGCGGTCAACCGTTGGTGGCAGAGTCTCTTCGGCCGCGGGATCGTGGCCACGCCTGAGGATTTCGGCAGCCAGGGCCAGCTCCCCTCCCACCCCGAGCTGCTCGACTGGCTGTCGCGGACGTTCATCGACTCCGGATGGGACGTCAAACATCTCATGCGACTGATCGTGACCTCGGCGACCTACCGGCAGAGCTCCGACGTGCCGGCCGATTTGCTGGCCAAGGACCCTGACAACGTCTTGCTGGCGCGCGGGCCGCGGTTCCGGCTGTCGGCCGAGATGATCCGCGACGGCGCGCTGGCCTCGGCTGGACTCCTGGTTGAGACGATCGGCGGCCCGCCGGTGAAGCCCTATCAGCCGCCCGGTCTGTGGGAGGAGAAGTCGGGTCTGACCTACCAGCGCGATCAGGGAGCGGGCAGCCACCGCCGCAGTCTCTATTCGTTCTGGAAGCGAACCTCGCCGCCGCCATCGATGCTGACTTTTGACGCGACGACCCGCGAAGTCTGCGCCGTCAAGCGGCAGTCGACCGCGACTCCACTCCAGGCCCTGGTGCTCTTGAACGATCCTCAGTTCATCGAGGCCGCCCGGGCCCTCGCTCAGCGTGCCTTCCGCGAAGGTGGCTCGAACCTGGCCAACCGGATCACGTTCATCGTCCGCACATTGACCGGCCGTCTACCCTAACCCGCGGGAGCTCGCCACCCTGGAAGCTCTGTATCACGAGCAGTACGACGAGTTCCGCGGCGGCCACGGCGATCCCCACAAGCTGCTCGAAGTCGGCGACGCCCCACGCGACCCGGCGATCGACCCGGCCGAATGCGCCGCCATGACCGTGCTGGCGCAGGCTCTCCTCAATCATGACGAGACCGTCATGAAACGATGACGGTCCGTGAGTGTCGGGTTCGGCGTGGGCCTCCAGGGCCGCTCTCCGTATGGACGAAACCGCGTCGGTCTGCGATCGACAGAATCAATTCATGGCCAGCCGAACGCCCCCCGAAATGATTTTTTCCAATTTCTTGGGAAGAAACCCGTCCTCTGGTCGTTTCCCTTGGTAGACCGGGTTCGATGACCCGGAAAACCTTCGAAAAACGAACAGGAGCCGACCATGTTGACCGTTGCGAAAGTGGGTCTCGGTCTGTGATCGTTGATCGCCGTGCCGATGGGTACTTGATCGTCGGCGGGCGGAATTGCACACTCGGAGCATGGCATCCACCGTGTCCGAGCCCGAACAAACTGATGAACAACTGGCCGCCGTGGTCGCCCGTCGCGGTGAGTCCGACCGCGCCTGCGCGCGGCTGGCGACGCATTCGACCGGCTCTATCACAAATATGCCCCCTTGCTCCTGGCCTACATCACCGCGCGGGCTTGGCCCGCCGAGCCCGAGGAGCTGCACCAGGAAGTCTGGGCGCGGGTCTGGCATCATCTTCCCGATCAATTCCGGCGTTCCGAAAGTTTCCGCGGTTGGATCTACCAGATCGCCCGCAACGCCATCTTGGACCACGCGAAGAAACACAAGGCCGAGACGCTCATCAACCCGGCGGATGTCCCGGACGGCCGGCATCGGAGTGATTTGGATCGTTTACTCGACCAAGAGCAAATGGCCGTGTTTTGGCAATGCCTGGAAAAGCTGCCCCCCACGGCGGCCTCGGTTGTCTGTGCGCGGCTGGCCGGTGAAGATTATCCTGAGCTCTGCCGCCGGCTCAAACTGAAATCCGACCAAGCGTATAAGGTGTTTCATGACGCCAAGAAACAGCTCACGACCTGCGTGGAGCGCACATTGAGATGAAGTTGATCGCGCTGGAAATCCCCGACGACGCGACGGACCTGGCCAACTGGCTCGAAGGCCACCTGGTCGGCCTGGACCTGTCGACGCTCGTCGCCCAGCTCGATGTGGTACACGGCTTTAACCAGCGCCGGCAAAATCTCGGCCCCGACTCGTCGTCAATCTCCGTCGAGACCATCCTCGGCAAACAGCGTGACGCGGTGCTGTCGCGCGGGCTCAGCGCCCTCCCGCCCGATCGATTACGACCGTTGCTCCGTCATCCGCGGCTCTTGCTCGACTTGCAGGAGCTGATCCTGATCTCGGGCGGCTCTTACTGGCGCCGGCGCGCGGAATCGGCCACGGACGCCGCGCAAAAAGCCACCATCGACCGCGGCTGGGATTGGGTGAAAGCCAATGTGCTCGACGCCCCGCCAAGCGTCTCGCCAATCCGCGCCGTCGCTGCCAGCAAGCCACGACCGACCTGGTACTGGAAAGCGAAAGCCGGCCTGGCCGCGGCCGCCGCGGTTGCATTTGTGGGCGTTACGATCTATCGCTGGCCGGCCGGCGGACCCAATGGAAATGGAAATCGACAAGCGGGACCGATCGTGGCCTCCTCGGCCGGCTGGGGCTGGAACCGGCCCGAGGCGTTGTCGCAGGATTTGTCCTCCAAGGCCTATCTCATACGCCTCGCCAACGTCGCCCACGAGTGGTTCAACGAGCGCCCGGACAATTCAGCCGACCTGGCCGAACGCATCTCCGAGTTCCGCCAGGGCTGTTCGGCGTTGATCCAATCCCCGCACCGGCCCTTGTCCGTTGCCGACCGCACCTGGCTCGTCGACAAGTGCGCCGCATGGTCGGCCAAGCTCGACGGCCATTTGGCGGCTGTCAAATCGGGCCAAGATACCATCAAGGTCCGCGGCGAAGTCGATGAGACCATCAACCATCTGATCGCAGCGTTGCGCGAGCGGGCCGATGGACTCGCTTGAAGCATTCCAATGCACTCCGAAGCGCTGAAGGTGCCATCGGTGCCGAACCCGGGCGAAGGCTCACTTCGAAGGACCGGCAGGGGCGAGCAAATCGTCCCAGGTCGAGACGTCCAGGATGCGGTCGACCAGTTCGTGCAGGCGTTCGAGGTTGTTTAGCGCATTGATTTCCGCCTCGATCTCCTTCCCGGGCGGGCCAAACTTTTTGCGGCCTTGGCGGAACACGACTTCGCGGACTTCCTCGATCCGGCCCTCGACGATGCCTTTGACGATGCCTTCGGCCTCGCCTTTCTTGAGGATCCCTTGATAGACCGATGATTCTTCAATTCCGCGGATTCCAAACAGCATGGCTGATACCCTTTCGATAATCGAACCAACCTGCTCTTGCGAGTAGCGCAAGCCCATCAGGATCGTAGTTGCATTCCAAAGCGTAGCCGCCTGCTGCGGGCTGGTTTCCTTGGCCAGCCGCGCCGAGATGGCGATCAGCACTTCGGGCAGTTTCTCCTCTTTGACGTCGGAGACCGGTGCCAGCGGCAAGACCGTCAGGCCGCTGGCGAGCAGAAGCGTCACGGGCTGTTGCCAGACCCTGACCACATCATACCGAAAACGGTCGTAGACGACCCCATCGCGCCATTTTTGCTCCAAAATGCCCACCAATTCCGGGCCGTCCGCATCGGGCCTGAGCAGCACCAGGGCCGTTTTCACCGGCACCTGGTGGCGAGCACGCAGCAGGGCATGTATGTGTGCGCGCGTTCCGCCAGTTTGGCATCTCGACCCGCCTGAAGTTCGATGTGCTGGATCCAGGGCTCGGGCTCGCCCACCCAGAGGACTTTGTCAGCCTCGGCGGTGACGGTGGAGATGTTGGAGTCGATCGCGGTGACTCGACCGGGATCGGGCACAGGGCTACCCAGATAGCCCACCCAGTCCGGCGGTCCCATCTCAATCAGGTCCCGCGTCGTCGCGTCGAACCGCTTCTTCCTCGTTCTCTTCCTCATCGTCACCTTGGTTTCGAAGTACACGCGAGGTCACAACTGCACGCATGCGCGCGAACTCTACAGGATCCGAGTTCGATAATTCGCCAAACTCTATCCTCCCGCTGCTCCCAGTGCTTTCCCCCGGCTTGCGGTCATCAGCCAGCAGGCGGAACTACTGAAGGACGTTTCGACCGCTTGGCAGGAACCGCGGGTCGTCCCTGAGTCCCTTCTCCATCGTCAGCAAGCGAAGGTGTTCCGGACGATAACCTGAATCCCGCAAGTGGGCAAGCTGATCGACGTCGCGCGTGGGAAACGGCGGCGAGGAGAAGCCGCTGCCGTAAGGATGCTTGTCGATGCCCACCAATAGGGCCAGCTTCTTGCCGGTTTCCTGCGCGGGGGTCTGGATTGTCAGGCAGCCAGTCCACTGGCCAACGCAGAGCGCGACTGCGGGGACGCAGACTTTGGAGCATCTTCGAGACGTAGAAACAGTTCCCGGATCGAACGACGGCGGCCGAGTGGACCGCAAGCGAGGACATCGGCCTCCGATCTTATCAAAACGGACGCCCACTTGTGGCCCGCACGCAGGTCATGACACGGCCGCGGCAAGCTGGCGCCTCGCTGGCGTGAGTCGAATCGCCAAATCGCACAGAGATTCCCGCCTTGGGTTTGGTTTTTGGCTCGCCGGCTGGAGGATGGAGTGCGCGGGTAGGTGGGAACGTGCCGAGCCGGGAACCCAGGGCCACGCCGCTGGTGCGAGCTAGGTCGGTGCGTTGCGCGAGCGATGAAGTTCGCGGGGGTTGGCGGAGCCACGCTGGTGGACAAGACCGCGGTCAGTCCGGCGATCCACAAGGCCATTGCCGCCAGGCCAGCTCGGCGCTGGTGAGACATCGGTCTGTAGCGGGCCGGCGCAGAGGGCGCGGTTTCTTCGTCAGGCGACGGCTCCGTCGACTCCGATGCCGTCGTGTCGAATTGAGTCTCCGACAGCATTGCGACTCGCTCGAGCTCTTGCACGAATTCGCGGCAGGACGGCCATCGTTCCTCGGGACGCTTTGACAGGGCGCGGGCAACTACCTCGCTTTCCCCACGCGGCAGGCTTACGAGGTTCGGGGGCCGGTGGAGGTGACCGTCGAGGACCTCGCCGACCGTGCCGGTGAAGGGGAGCCGCCCGGTGCGGAGCTGATAGTAAGTCACGGCCAATGCATACTGGTCGGTGTACGACGAGACCTGCCCGCGCAGCTCTTCAGGCGCGACGTAATGGGGTGACATGCATCCGGAGTGCGTCTCGATATTCGCCTCCATGAGCTTCGCTAGCCCGAAGTCGGCCAGCCGTGCCGAGCCGCCGGTCAGCAAGATGTTCCGCGGCTTGATGTCGCGGTGCTGGATGGCTGCCAATCGGCCGTTGCCGACTGGGTGGCGAGGCTCGTTGAGGTAGTCAATCGCGCCGGCCAACTCTCTCATATAGCCCAGGAGCTCGCCGGGCGGAAACCCGGTCCAGCCCTCGGCCTGGATCTCGCGGAGGCGGTCTTTGAGGCTCTGGTCGCACAACGGCATCGCCAGGACAAAGTAATCGCCGAGACGAACCGCGAATTGGATGTCGAGCAGGTGGGGATGGCGGATATTGCGGATCAATTCCAGTGCCCGGAGCTCACGTTCGGCCCCGGGATGATCCAGCCGGATGAACTTCAAGGCCACGCGGATACCACCGGGAGCCTCGGCCTCCCAGACGATCCCAAACCCGCCGTGGCCCAAAAAGCGGACCAGCCGGTAGCCGTGGATCGGTTCGGCACCCACCTGCAAATCGAGCGGCCCGGACGCCTCCGTGGAGGACATCACCGGTCTCTCCAGTTCGGCCGGCTCCCGGTCCGTTCTCGATCCCGGTACAACAGGGGTTTCTCTCCAGAAGACATGCGAACAGCGTGATCGCGGATAGGAGCCAAGCATCGGACGCCTCCTCGGGCCGGGGCACGGATGTCATTCCTCCTGGATAACGTGCATCCCCCGGGTTTCTTCCCGAGGCTCATTAATTTTTGTCGTACCGCACAGTGATCGAACCGCGGAAGACTCCGATGAACCGTTTGACGGCCTCATCCCGCGCCTTGATGTCAGCGACGGGGAAGATTTCGGTGGATTGACGAGTCCGCGGGATCTTCGAACCGACGTAGCTTGGCCGAGTCCGCTCCAGCGGCAAAATCCCCCGTAGGTCGAGGAACCGTAGCCCGAGTCGCGCTGACGGAAACCAAGCGACAACCGGCGCCACCAACCAAGAAAACGACCGAGCCACGCACTTCTTCCCGCCGAAGTTGAAAAAATCTGCCGGCGCGAAATTGTCGATGCGCGCCCTATAACGGCCTTGGCTCAGCGACCAGGCTGGTGTAGGGCCAGGCGAAAGCCCAGGTCGAAGTTCCGGAACGCCGGCGAGTCCCAGTCGCGGTTCGCCGAGCGGCAGTAGCGGGGCTCGCTGCCCCAGCCGCCCCCGCGGTACACCCGGAACGAGGCCCTCTCAGAGCCACGCGGATCGTCCCTGGGCGACCGACTGTCGTAGCCGTCGCTAGACCAATCCCAGCACCACTCCCAGACGTTCCCGTGCATGTCGTACAAACCAAACCCGTTCGGCTGTTTCTGCCCGACCGGGTGCGTTCGATTTTCGGAGTTACCGTCGAACCACGCAAATTCGCCGAGGCTGGCGTCGTCGTCGCCGAACGAGTACCGTGTCGCTACCGGCGCATTCGCCCGGCAAGCGTATTCCCATTCCGCTTCCGTCGGCAGCCGATAGCCCGGCCGATTCCAGTCCGGAACACGGACGTTCTCTCCGTCAATCTCATAAAACGGCTTCCAGCCCTCGATCTCACTCAGCGTGTTGCAGAACTTGACCGCGTCCAGCCAGGAGACATTTTCCACTGGATGCCGCTCGGTGGTCTGGCCCGCGACGAGGTTATTGCCTCCGCCGTTCGCTGAGAACTTGCTCGCGTTGATACCCATGACGGCCCGGTACTGCGCCTGGGTGACCTCGTACACACCCAGGTAGAATGGCCGGGTAATCCGCACATGATGCTGGGGTTTCTCGTCCTTGTCCGCACCCTTGTCGTCCGTCCTGTGAACCCATCAGAAACGTCCCCGCCGGGATCCGCTTGAGCTTGATCTGCCCGACTCCGGCGGTGATGAATTCGGGAGCGAGCGACCTGGGGATATCCAATAACGTCACTCGTCCCGTCCGGCCCAACAGCAACGGCATCTGCCTGCGCCCACGGCGATGTGAGACAAAGTCGGGCACCTTCTCCTGCGCGTACTCGGTCAGCTCCAGCAGGGAAACCTTGCCGTCGCGGTTGCCGTCGGCCTCGCCTTTCAGCCCCTCGATCACGTAGTGGAGAAACACGCCGTGGCCGCCGCCCAGATCGGGATCCTCCCAGGCCACTTCGCCGTCCGAGCAGGAAAACAGCGCCGCCACTGACGGGGGCACCGGCGGCGAGGCGAACGGGATGACTCCCGTGTTCCCCTCGGTCGGATTGTCGCGGCAGGCGTCGACGAACATCACCTTGGTTCCCGCCTTGCATTGCTCGAGTTCCGCATAGAGCTCGTCGAGCGAGATCATCGTACTTGTGTCGCGGATGTCGACGTTAATTGGGCAAAAGAAGCCGGTATTGCGCTCCACGTCGTTGCCCGGGACGTCCTTGACCTTGATCTTGCGCGTCAGACCGTGGCCGACCAAGGCGACGAGTAGGCTGTCCCCCGGTTTGCGGCCGGCGGCCAGCAGGCGGAACTCGGTCAAGATGTTCTGGCCGATCGGGAGGAACCGCGGATCATCCTTGAAGCCTCGTTCATTTGTCAAGACCCGAACGTGCTCCGGCCGATAGCCCGAATCCAGCAAGAGTTGGGCGAGCAGATCGACGTCGCGCTGGGGAAACCGCAACGATGAAAAGCCACTCCCCGAGGGATACTTGTCGATGCCGACCAACAGGGCGAGCTTTTTGCTGGTCTCCTGCGATCGGACCGGCGACGACACCAGACCAGCGAGGAGGAATAGGCTTAACCCGGCAATCGTGACGCCGTGCAAGGTTCGCGACATGGCGGCGGCTCCGAAGAATGAACGGCAGCAGTCGAGTCGATCACAACGATGTCGATGTCACATCGTATCGTATCGCACCGTCACCGCGGCGCGTACCACGCCGATGCGTCGCTGGACGGTCTCATCGGGGACTCGAGTTCGGCGCGGGGTCGCCTCTGCCACATGATCCCGAGAGTGAACGAGTTGATCCACCGTCTCGGCGCTTCTCCTGAGTTGCGGCAACTGAGAAACTCACGCCTTGCCGTTTGATCGCGATGACGGCGTTGCTGCCTGGCTGGCCGTTATTCGCGCCGTCGATGTAACGGCCGATGCTGTCGACCAGGCCCGATGTGCCCGTTCCCTGCACGGTGAGCTGCAACTCCTTAGTCAATTTCATGGGCTTTTTCAGAGTCAGGGTCGCCGTGTTGTCCGTCACGCTATACACGATGGAGCTCGGCTTGATGACGCGCGCGGTTCCTGGCGGTAAATGACCCGCCCCTGCCAGCGGCGACCAGGCGGTAAGTCGACTGCGCATCGGCCTGCGCACTGTTAACCGGCTCGCTGAAAGTGACCTGGATATTCGTCACCTCGTTCCTTCGGTTCTGCCCAAGCTGGACGTTCTGGATGGTGACCGGTGGTGGGAGCGAACTGGAGACCGCGATCGTCACGGTGGCCGGGTTGCTGGTCGCGGGCGGCACCGACGTGTTTGGACCATTCGCGGTCACCGTGTACTGAAAGGTATCCGTGCCCGAGAAGCCGGGGTTCGGCGAGTAGGTGAAGCTGCCGGTCGATGCGTTGAAGTTGCTGATCGTGCCGTATTTGGGCTGCGACACCAGCGAATACGTCAGGGGTACCGTCACGCTGGTGTCGGGGTACGTGTTCTGACCCAGCAACTGCACGTTGGCCGCGGTGTCCTTGTAACCGGCGACCGAGACCGGGCTCGCGTACGGCTTGAAGTTGACGTTGCCGACTTGTGATTCGCTGGTCGGCCCGTCGTAGCCGCCGACCGTGACCAGGAAAGACTGCGTTGCGGTCGTGCCGTTTGACGGGTCGTGAGCCGTGACCGTGATGGTCGCCGTCTCGCCGGGCTTCGCCTGAGTCGTGTCGACGATGGCCACGCCGTTGGGGTTGGTCGTCGACAGCGAGGCCGCGGTGATCGTTAGGGGACTGACCGGCTCCGAATCCTCCCCGGTCGCGGGATTCGCCTGGACGGGAAGCTGGGCGATCTGGGACAGGGTTGCCTGACCGGCGACCATTTGGCCGAAGACCGTATAGTTATAGCCGAGGGCGTCGGTCGGCCCAGTATTGATGAAGAATTGCGAATCGTTGCTATCGGTACCGCCGGAGTTCGCCATTGCGAGCTGGTCCGAGCCCGTGAGTGCCAGTTGCTGGACATTTTCATTGGCGAACGGCGTATTGGGCTGGCCGCTCGAACCGCTCCCATCTGCGGCTGGTCGCGCCCCCCTGCACGACGGTCACGCCGGGATTGTCGAAGTTGCTCACGATCCGGGGGAAATTCATGCCCAGGTTCACGTAGAATCCGTCGTTGGTGAACTGCGTGATCATGTTGACCGTGTTCGGGGTCAGGTTCTGGAAAAGCTGAAACGTCAACGCTCCCGAAAAGTTGTCCGACGGATTCGACGAGTCGGTGCTGGCGACGTTGATGGTCCAGAATGGGCCCTGGGCAATCGAGACCGCGATGTCAGGATTGCTGGAGGAGACCGTGAAGGTCTGGGGGTCGCTGGCGCCGCTGTTCGCGAGCAAGGGGACGGTAGAGCCTTGCAGGGCCGGCACCGTGATGGGAGCAATCGTTTGCAGCGAAGCCGTCAATAGCTGGCGGTCTTCCAGAGCCTCGAGCATGGGCCTCCGTCGCGAGCGCACGCCAGACCGTGTGCTGGCTTCGTTCGTATACCGCTGTGCCAGGGAACGAATCCCGATTTTATCCCACATGGCCTGGCTCCCTCAGATCCGGGACTCACTGACTTGCTCAAGGTCCCCGTGGGGTACGAATTGCTGCGCACGCCGAATCACGACGCGACGCACAACGAGGACGTCGCCCGTCCCGCCTGTCGCGACAAACCGGGGCATAAGAAATGGTCGCCTTTCATACTCAAATCGGTCGATTCTGGCAAGACCGGACCATTCGAATGCAATGGCCCGAGACAAGGCTAGAGCGATCGCCGGACGAAGCCGGTTCCTACAGGATTTGTAGGAGGGAGCTCCGTGTCCCGATCCGCATTTGGAGAGAAGGTCGATTGAGTTATTGGCTCGACGCTCGCTGGTCGTCGCGGTCTTGAACCATCCGTGGACCGCGGCGATAATCGTTCTATCAATTCCGGTAATCCGGATTTGCGCCGATCGCCGCGGCGGCGTGATGGTGGGGTTTTGTGATGGAATCACGTGATTTTCCGGATGCGCCGCGTCTCGAGAGGTTCCGGAATTACCTGCACATCCTGACGCGTCTGCAACTGGGGCCCAGATCGAGCAGCAAGTTGGATCCATCGGATATTGTGCAGGAGACGCTTCTCCATGCTTATCAGAAGCGCGACCAATTTCGGGGCAATGACGACGCGGCGCGTGCGAAGTGGCTTCGGGCGATCCTGGCCCGAAACGTGGCCGACGCGGTGCGGGCCCAGGGGCGTCAGAAGCGAGACGTCGCGCGCGAGACGTCGCTGCAGGCCGCACTGGATTCCTCGTCGGACAGCCTGGGAGCTTGGCTGGCCGCCGAGCAATCGACGCCCAGCGAGCAGGCCATGCGTCATGAGTTGGCCATCCACCTGGCCGATGCGCTGGCCCAGCTCCCCCAGTCGCAGCGTGAGGCCCTCCTCCTGCACTACTGGCAGGGTTGCTCATTGGCCGAGATCGCAAAACGACTCAATCGGACAACGGATGCCGTGGGTGGACTCCTCAAACGCGGCTTGCAGCAGCTTCGTGGGCTCCTGGACACCCAAGACTGAGTGAGAGGAGAATGCCGTGCGCGTACTCGCCACGCGACCCGAGACCCGGCCGGGTTCGACGACTGCTCGACGCGATCGGCGGCTTGACGCGGTCATCGCCGAGTATCTCCAGGCCGGTCCGGCACCCGACCGCCGGGAGTTCCTCGAGCGTTACTGGCATCTGACCGACGGCTTGGTCTCATTCTTCGCGAATGAGGATCGAGTGAAGCACTTGGCCGGGTTGGAACGGCCGGGCGTGGGGTGGACCGCCGGACAACGCGTTTGAGTCCGAAGCGACGGCCCCGATCGGAGGCCGACCACTCGATCGGTCGTGAGATCGGCGAGTTCGAGTTGCTCAACGAGATCGCCAGTGGCGGGATGGGACTGGTCTTCAAGGCCAGGCACAAGCGGCTCAACCGCATCGTGGCCATCAAGACGATCCGGACCGGCGTCTTGAAGCCGACTGATGACACGTTTCGCCGGCTGCGCTTCGAAGCCGAGGTGATCGCCTCGCTCGACCACCCCAACATCGTGCCGCTCTACGAGGTCGGTGAGCATTGCGGCTGCCCTTATCTCGTCCTCAAGCTCATCCCTCGGCGGCGACCTGGAGCGCCATGTCCCGTGGCTTCGCAAGAACCCGCGAGCGGCGGCACGCCTGCTGGCTCGGGTCGCCCGGACGGTCCACTATGCTCACCTGCACGGAGTGCTGCACCGCGACCTGAAGCCCTCGAACATCCTGCTGGATACGCGGGGCGAGCCCCACGTCACGGATTTCGGCCTGGCCAAGTTTGTCGAGGCGGAAAGTGGCATGACGCAGTCCGGCCTGATCCTCGGAACGCCGTCGTACATGTCGCCGGAGCAAGTCTCGGGGCAGGGGAGCGAAGTCACGACAGCGGCCGACATCTATGGCCTGGGGGCCGTCCTCTACAAATTGCTCACCGGCAGGCCGCCGTTCCAGGCCGAGACCTTATACGAGACCCTACGGCGGGTGCGTGAGCGCGAGCCGACTCCCCTTCGCTGGTACAATCCCCTGGTCGACCGCCGACTGGAAGCGATCTGCCTGAGATGCTTGGAGAAGGATCCGGGCCGGCGATACCATTCCGCCGCGGCGCTGGCTCGTGACCTGGAGTGGTGGGTGGCGGGTAAGGCGATCGCGGCCGGGCACCTGAGTCGCTGGGAGCGATTCCAGAGGTGGTACCACCGAAACCGAATCGTCATTGCCGTCTCGTCGGCCCTGGTGTGACTGGCGATGATCTTCGCCCTGGCCGCGGTGGTGACGGCCGTAGTCATCTGCAACTATTCACTGGCCGCGGAAACTCCAATCCCAATCACGCGGACCCGGGATGACACCCATGACCCGATGCGCCGCGGTCGATTCCGCAAAGATCACACGGAAACCGAAGCCGCTCCGAGTCGATCGTCGAGGCCGATTCAAGGGGAGATCTTCATAGAGTGAACCGCTGCTCCAATAAATCAATGGAAGAGTTTCACAGAAGGGAACGAAGGAAACAAAGGAAAGACAGAGACAAAGCAGAGTAAGGTATTTAAAATTATTATATGTTTTACTTTTTGGGTTTTCCTTCGTTTCCTTCTGTGAGATCGCTGTCGTTACCTCTTGTGAGGGCTTGGGCCACGTCCCAGAGGCGAACGTAGCCGTCCGTGCCTCCGGTCGCCAGCAAACGGCCATCGCCTGAGAAGGCGATCGATTGAAGACCGCGGTCGTTCGCCCGCACCCAAGCCAACTCGCGGTCCGCTTTCACGCCCCAAAGCACGGCGGTCCCGTCCGCGACGGCCATGGCCAGCAACGTGCCGTCCGGTGAGAACGCCAGTAAGGCGGTTCTCGGCAACTCGCTTCGCAGCTCACCGCCAGCGACGTTCCAAAGCCGGACCGAGCCTTCCGGGTAACGGGCCGTCGCGAGCTGTTCGCCGTCCGGTGAGAACGCCAACGTCGTCACGCCGTTGCCGATCTTGGCCACGCGGAATGTCGTCCGCTCCCTCCGGGTGGGGAGGTCCCACAGCTTCACCAGCCCCGGCGAGTCGCCCGTTGCCAGCGCGGAGCCGTCGGGCGAGAAGGCCAGGGTGTTGATGCTCCCGGAGTGGCCGTCTAGCTGGACCAGTCGTCGGCGGCTGCTCCACTCCCAAACCGATATGACGCCCCCAACTCCGCCCGCGGCAAGGTACTTGCCGTCAGGAGAAAACGCCAGATGCGTGGGACCGATCGCCGAGATGGAGTCAGTTTCGATCATTAGGACGGCAGCGCTCTGAACTAATGTATAGAATGCCGTTCAAACGGCCGTGCGCCGGCGCCGCTCGGCACGTTGCGAAAAGCGCGGAGTCAAGTTGGACCAGGGATTGGGCGTGGCAAAGTTTGGTACGGACGGGTCGGCCAGGCGTTCGCGCTTGTTGAGTTCGGCGTGGTGGACAGGGCCACCGCCAATTCCCCGCCGCGGACCACCACGGGCCACAAACAGGATGATCAGACCGCCAAGACGAAGCCCCCCGCAGGAAGCTGCTCGCGGATTCTGGATCAGAGCCTGGGGTCAACGCGGGCCCGCTCTTCAAGGAACCGGCCGCTCGAATGACCCAGCACGATCGCTGGGCTTGCTCGAGGGTGGGCTGGACGATCCCCGCCACTCACGCCAAAACCAACTCACTTCGCATCGAACACCCGATCCGAACGTTGACGTACCGTGCTTCAATCACTTGTCGGTCGAATCAGGATCTTTATCTTTCATGCGATAACTGTCTCCTTGAATAACGATCCCCTCCCCGTGATGCATCAGCCGGTCGATCAAGGCCGTGGCCAGGGTGTTGTCCACGTCAAGGATTTTGCCCCATTCCCGGAAGGGTCGATTCGTGGTGATCACGATCGATCCCACTTCATAACGGGCGGCGACAACCTGGAACAACAAATCGGCCCCTTGCTTGTCGATGGGCAGATAGCCCAGCTCATCGAGGAGGAGAAGACTGGGACGGACATAAGTTTTGAGCGTTTTGCCTAACGACCCATTGAGCTGGGCCGCGGTGAGATGATTGATCATGTCCACGACACGTGTATGGCAAACCGAATGGCCACGCTCAACCGCCGCGTAACCCAGTGCCGTCAAGAGATGTGACTTTCCCGTTCCGGTGGGCCCAATCAGAACGGCACAGCCGTGCTGCTCCATGAAGTCGCAGTCGAACAAGCGCACAATCGCGGCCTTGGGAACCCGCTTGGGGAACGTGAAGTCGTATTCAGCCAGGGTCTTTTGCTTGGGAAGCCGAGCTTTACGCAGCCGCCCCTCGAGAGCTCGCTGCTCACGGGCGGCCCGTTCCACCCCGATCAGGATTGCCAGAACCTCCAAGAAGGAAGTCCCTTTGCGAGCCGCTTCATCCAGCACTTCGCGGTAGGATTTGGCGATTTCGGGGAGCCTCAGCTCAGTCAGGTCACGGTCGATGCGTGCCTGGAGATTGTCATCACGTCTTGCCATGAGAGTCCTCGTCAGTGGTCATTGATGGTACAGAAACGGTCGTAAACAGCCGGATCGGCCGGCTCCAGCTCGAAGTCATCGATCAGCTCGCGCCGCTGTGGAGTCGGCAGAGTGGGCGTGGGAAGCTGCCGCGCCGGCGTTCGGCCAGCAACAGGTTCTCGACGTAGGCCGCGTCGTAGGCCGCAAATTCCAGGGCCTTGGCGATTGCCGAAAGCACCTCGGTTGAACCGTAGACTCGCCAGACCCAGTAAACGACGCAAGTGAACGCCGGTCTTCACCGGCTGGCGTTTCAGGCCAAGGTGGAACTGGCGTGCCTCGGGGCCCAAGGCATCAAACGCCTGTTCCAGCGCGGTCCTCCGCGACCGCCGGCTCATGGCCAGCGCTGCCAGGCGGTGATCCGGCAGCACGATCCGTTGCCGTCGCTGGTAAGAGCGGACATGCTGGGCCACTACCTGGCCCTGGTGCAGGATGCGGACGTGATGACCGTCGGCGCGAATCGTAACCGTCTGGCGTACCACGTGCGGCGGCACCGAGTAGCAATTCGCGTCGAACTCGATCCGCGCATAAGGACTGACCACAGCCGGTACGATCTCGTCGGTGTCGAAGGGGATTGTGGGCAGTGCGCGCAGCAACGATCGCTCGTGCTGGAACCGGTCTACCGGCCGTTCTCGAGTCGTCTCATGAGTCCGCACGTTGGCAATCTCGTCGCGCCACCGGGCGCGAACGCGACGTAGTCCTCGAAGCGGACAAGCTCGTCGTCACGACCAGCCAGCGCATTGTGCTTCACGTAGCGCACCTTCGCTTCGACGATTCCTTTTGATTCGGGATCACGCCGCTCGCAGGCGATCGGCTGCAGGTAGTAGTGGCCGCACAGCGCCAGGAACTCGGGATGAAAGCAGGCGGCGCGGCCCGAGCCGTTAATCACGGCGGCTTTCAAGTTGTCGAAGATGATGGCACGAGGACTGGCCCCGAAGAACTCCAGGGCATGCACCAGGCAGCGATAGAACTCGGCCTTGCGCTGCGAGAGGGTGAACTCGATATAGGTCATCCGGCTGTAGCAGAGCACGGCCACCAGGACCGAAACTTTGCGGGTCGTGTTTCCTACGGGGACGCGGCCGCACTCGCCCCAGTCGACCTGCATGGCCTGGGCGGGCTCGTAGTGGACCTCCTGATAGACTCGACCGTCGCGGGCCGGATTGACCGCACATAGCGGCGGACGGTAATCACGCTGCCAGTGTAACCATCGGGGCCGCGAGCAATTTCTTCGTGGATGCGCACCGCCGATAGTTCGGGATACTTGGCCAGCAGTGCATCGATCTTGTCCTTGTACGGGCCCAAGAGGCTGACGCGGCTCGGGTGCGAGCGTGCGGGGGGCTGCTCCCATTCGAGCGCTCGAGCAACCGTGCGCCAGGAGCAGTGAAGTCGCCGGGAAATCACCCCGGCGGAGAGTTTCTCGATCTCGGCCAAGCGGCGAATCTCGGCCCACAAACCCACTTTCATGGCTGGCTCCTTTCCTGGTTGGTATGTGTCGATGCGATGGCCCGGCGCAGGATATCGCCCAGTTGCATCAGCCCTCCGCCGGGCTCGGACCCGCGGCACCGACATCGGGGAGGCAGGGAAAGGACCTGGGTTAATGGCGGTTCATGAGCGATCAGGTCGTAGGCCAGCAATTCGTCGCGGGCCTGGAGCAAGCTGGGCAGGGGCATCCGCAGCCGGGCGGCCACGGTGCCGTCGCCATAGAACGACAGGCCATTCACGTCGGCCACGGCCGACAGAAAGAAGTACAACAGCACGGCCTCGCGCGAGAGGTGGTCCATGTGCTCGCGCATGAAGCGACCGTCCATCCAGGACCAACCCGTCGCGGGAGGCCGCCGCAGTCGGTCGGGAACCAGAATACGCTTGGTGATCATGCTTGGGCTCCTGAGGGTGAACAACAGGATGCCCAGACTAAAACAGCCTCTCGATGCCACGCGATAATTGACGACCTGCGCATCGGAAAGGCGTGCTTATCCCGGCGGTGCCCGGGGCGGCACAGGCGGCGGCGCATGCTGACGCTGAGATCGGAACTGGCGTGCGGCTTCGTATTCAATGGCCCGCTTCTTCCGACCATCCAAGGTGCTGCGAGAATGCCACTTACGTTCCCTGTCCTGGACGTTGCGAACCGCCTGACGGCAGGCGGTGCCGCAATAACGAGCGGGGTTGCGGGGCGAGATCACGGGGTGTTCGTGGCAGCCTGGTCGATCGCATAAAGGGAGGGCGAAAAAAGAAGCTGCGTGACCACGCGCGGGCTCAACTTCGGGGTTGTCAACGGCCTTGGGCGAGGTCTTGTCGCGCTGCCGACGCTCCTTTTCGGCTTGGGCATGCTGTGCCCTGACGCGCTTATCCCGACGGCGTTTAGCCTGACGGCGAGCCGCCATCCAGCGTCGGACTTGCCGCAAGCATTCCGGGTCCTGGCAGTAGCGCTGGTTCCAGCATCGTGGCTGGTACTTGCGGCCGCATCCTTTGCGAAAGCAAGTCCGCGGACGAGGTCGCCTCGCTCTGGGCAGACGGCTGTGTCTGTGAGTACCGTGGAGGGCGCCCACGGGAGCTGCAACTCCCAAGGGAAAAGCTCGGGGAGAATGTTGCCACATTCTCCTCGGGCGTTAGCAAAACTCGAACAAGACGCTTACCCGCCAGTCTATCGTCCTCTCGAGAACAAGACAGAGAGACAAACGGTCTCATCGGCGCGCCGGGAACAAGAACCCTGAGCGCTGCCCGCCAATGGAACGTCTTCTCGGGAACAAGACGGAGAAACAAACAGTCTTATTGGTCGTGCGGGGAACAAGAACCTTGAGCGCTGCTCGCCAAACGATCGAAAACGCTGCTGAATCCGAGATCGGTCCCAAGATGCGTGGCTTCGTTCTCGGCCACGATCTCCAAAGGCTTCATTTCCTCGCCCGATGCGGCGTCAAATAATCGAACGACCGGCCCAAAACCCGCGACAGCCAAGGCCCGGCCATCGGTTGAGAATGCCAGTGACTGCGCTGAGCCCATCAGGCCACGCTGAATCACACTCCGCTGTCCGCTTTTCCGATTCTTGAGCGACACGTCCCCAGAGACCGTGGCGGAAGCCAGTCGCGAGTTGTCGGGGGAAAATGCAAGCGACCAGACGGGCGAGCGGTGATCGTCATGCGCGGCCTGAGCGAATGGCCGGTCCTTTTGGTCCAGATGGGCCTCGGGATCGTCCTGTGTCGGGACTAGCCATCCAGTGATCGTCCAGAGCCCCGCGACGAGCAACAGCCACCTGACAATCGCCGCGGATCGGCGGGCACGGGTATGATCCAAATATCATAGATTATTCATATGTAATCATAATGAGATGGGCAGCGATCGGGCGCAGAGCGGTGTCGAACGATGCCGGCATCGTGAATGTGCACCGTTTCCGGCCGCTCTCACGGGGGCCCTCGCCACGATCTCGAACCCGATGACGCCCTGGTCGCCGAGCGACGACTCTCCACTTCAAAGTTTGCGAGAGGATCGTAAAAACACCGTAGGGTGGGTCGAGCATCGATCCGTCGATGTGCTGGCCCACCGCGATTGCCGAGGCACTCGGTGGGCCATCGCGCCTCACGGGCGTTCGACACCCCCTACAGAAAACGTTTCGTGCACCCTTTTTGACCTGATCCACCGCCAATTCGGTGAACCGATCGGCAAGGTCGCCATAGGGTATTGACGTCGACTGAGCAATACTTTGGCGCGTGGGTGAAAGAATCGCGTTGTGGGAAGAAAATAGGCCACGCACTCATTCATTCGATGGGTCGCCTGTCTCGGGCATATGGGCTTAGACCGTTAGGGGGAGCAGGCCGGCTCGGGCCGCCAGTATTCGATGTCCACGAAACGCACACCCTCCGACCGAGAGACGCGGACCACAAGCGACTGGTACGGCTCGAAGACGAGGTCAAGCGCGTGGGAAACCTCCTCGAGGTTGACTGTAATGCGACGAATCACGCGCTCGCGGGCCTTCGGGTGCGCGAAGACGAGGTACAAGAATTCGGCTGTCCGGCAGCAGCAGAACGGCGGGAGGTCGTCGCCGGCGGCTAGCGGTGCCAGGCCCGCGCCGCGGTGCATCTCGCGCCGAGGCGATCGTGGAAGCGTGCCGTAGGGTGGGTCGAGCCGCGACTGGTCGCGGTGAGGCCCATCGCGCAGGCTGTGGCGATCGGTGGGCGTTACGATGCCGAGCATCGTTCGACCTACACTACGACCGGTTGCGGCTCTGCAGCGTTAGGGAAAACCGGTTTCCTACCCGGCAGGCTACGATTCCATCGGCCGCTTTTCAATCCAATGCCTGGGCGTTAGTCTGTCGGTAACGATCGAAACTTCAGACATCCATCTCCAGCGCTCCAGGACATCGCGGAGTAAGTTCATGAATCGGCGTGAGTTCCAGTTCACCGAGGGCAAGTCCCAGAAGTTCTGGACCATCGAGTTGGACGGCACGACGCACACGGTCCAGTTCGGACGGATCGGTACGAGCGGTCAGACGAGCCGTAAAGAGTTCGCCACCGAGGCCCAGGCGAAGGCGTCGTGCGACAAGCTGGTCGCCGAGAAGCTCAAGAAGGGATACGTGGAAAGAGCTGCCGCGACCCCGGCAGCAACTCGGCCGCGCCGATCGCCGCGGCAGGACGCCCACTGCAAAACCCAGCGAGCAGGAGGCTGCCCCGGCGCGACACCAAAGCCGCAGCCGAGCCAACGCCGGTAGAACATTGCCGCCGAACATGCTGTCGACCGTCCGCGCTATCGAACTCGACCCCGAAGACTGGCTCTGGGCCACTTGGAGGCCCGCGCACGCCCAGGCCGCGCCCGAGCCGGCGCCGTTCGACCTGGAGAAATGCCTCGATCGTCTGGCCAAGGTCAACCGAACTTCCCAATTCCAGCATTGGGACTGGAGCAAGGCCCGGCTCGATCCGTTCATGACCCGAGAAGAGGCCCACTTCTGGTTCGTTGTCGATGACGGAATGCACACGAAGGGACGTGTCACCGGGCATGCTCGTGGACAAGTTCCGAGCCCAGAACGATCGCTATAGTGGCGACCTCTCGCGCGAGGACGTGGTGAAGAGAATCCGGTCTATCACCACACACTCCCTTCATTTGCTTACCGACACGGAGCACGGTTTTCTCTTTCTTGATTAATCTACTTCTCCCCCCATGATTGGATTGCCCTCTCGCGAGAGAACTATGGACTGCCCTTGTATAACCTCGCCCAACTCAACGAGATCCATGTCAACGCCTTCCGCCGCGACCCTCCTACCATACCTTACGGAAGCCGAGTGCCAGGCATTGCGGGATGTGGTCCGGCCGGACCTCGCCACCCCGTCCGTGCCGCCGAACCCATACACGGGATTCCCGCTGGTGTACTACCTGGCCGCCGCTCTCGGGATGCACGAAGAGGTCTGCCGTATTGTCCAGCTCATTCCCAACGGTCAGTACGGCGTACGCCGATTATTTCGATGGCTATCACCGTCCCCAACTTCTCGTTCTGGGCCTGGGGAGCCCTTGGCTGGTCGAGAAAGAAATGCGGCGGCTCAAGCTATTGCTCAAGAAACCAGATGACGTTCGCGGCTGGATCGCCCACACCGAGGACTCCGCCCTGGACATGGTTCGCGACAGCATTCTGGCCGCAACCAGGAAGGATGAGTGCAAGGCGCTCATCGATGTCCTGACCCTGGTCAAATCACCCAAAACCGTCGCGCCGATGCTCGAGCTGATGCTCGCGTCGAAGGCCTCCGGGGTTGCGCGTCGCTGGCTCGATGAACAGCCCGGCCATGCCATCCCCGGCTTGATTCCCGTAGTGACAGAGCGGGGCAAGCTGGCCGACGCGGCCGTGGAATACCTCCGCGCCCAGCAGCGAAAAGGCCATGAGGATTTCATCCGCGAATGCCTGGCCTCCGCCCCGCCGGAAGCCGCCGACAAGGTTCGGCACCAGGTGCTGGAACGCACGGACGTGGACATCCCCACTCTCGACGCCGAATCGACGCCCGACTGGCTTCAATCGGCCCGAGACGATGTGAAGAAGCTCAAGCCGCCCGGCTGGATCACGCCTGGCGATCTGCCGCCGATCATCATCGGTGGCCACAGGCTGAACGAGGAGCAGAGTCAAGGCTGTGCTGGCGAGCCTGAGCAAGAGCGCGCTCGGCGCGGCTCATCCGCTGGTCGCCGCCCTCAAGGCCCACGCCGATCGCGCCGCACTGGATGCCTTCGCCTGGGCACTCTTCGAGCGTTGGCAGCTCGAAGGCGCTCCGCCCAAAGAAAAGTGGGCCATGAGCGCCCTTGGCCTGCTCGGCTCCGACGACACGGCATTGAAGCTGACCCCGCTCGTTCGCGCCTGGCCAGGCGAGAGCCAGCACCAGCGGGCCGTCTTCGGGCTCGAGTGCCTGCGGGCGATCGGGACCGACGTTGCCCTCATGCAGCTCAACGGGATCGCCCAGAAAGTCCCGTTCAAAGGACTCAAGGCCAAGGCTAGGGAGCTCATGGAGGCGATCGCCACCGATCGCAACCTCTCCCGCACCGAGCTGGAGGACCGGATCGTTCCCGACTGCGATCTCGATGAACGGGGCAGCCGCGTCTTCGACTTCGGTCCGCGCCAGTTCCGGTTCGCGCTCGGTGGCGACATGAAACCCATGGTCCGCGACGAGGCCGGCAAGCTCAAGGACGACCTGCCCAAGCCCGGCGCCAAGGACGACCCCGCGCTCGCCGGAGCCGCCGTCGACGACTGGAAACGGCTCAAGAAGCAGATTCGCGAGGTCGCCAAGGTCCAGGCCGAACGACTCGAACAGGCCATGGTCACCGGCCGTCGCTGGAAGCCGGACGACTTCGAGACGCTGCTGGTCCGCCATCCCCTCTTGATCAACCTGGTCCGACTGATCCTCTGGGGCCAATATGACGAGACAGGCAAGCTCGTCTCGACCTTTCGCGTCACCGAGGAGCGCGACTTCGCCGACGTGAAGGAGGCGACCTACCAGCTCGATGGTCAGGCCAAGGTGGGCGTCGTGCATCCGCTTCACCTCACCGACGACCAGAAATCAGCCTGGGGGGAAATCTTCGGCGACTACGAGATCATTCCACCGTTCCCGCAGCTCGGCCGCGAGGCGCGCCGGCTCGAGCCCGGCAGAAGAAAATGCCGAGGAGATTCATCCGCAACAAAGGGATCGAGGTTCCCTCGATTACCCTGGTCGGCATCCTGGACAAGCACGGCTGGAATCGCGGCATCCCGGAAGACGGTGGGATGTTCCACGAGCACTCCAAGCCGTTCGAAGGGGCGAACGTTACGGCCGTCATCCAGTACGACGGCATCCCGATCGGCGGTATGGTGGACTGGGATGATCAAGAAGTCCGGAAGTGCTTCTTCGTGCCGGGACTCTACACGCCTGAGATGTACCCCAAGCACGAGAACGCCATCCCGCTCGGCCAGGTCGACCCGGTCGTGATCAGCGAAGTCCTGGGGACGCTGAGCGCTATCGCCTCCAAGGGGAAATGAGTCGTCCAACCGATGATATCGGCTGCTTCCCAATGGGTCTCAGTCGGAGTACCCTATCCGAGGTGGTCACGTCCCAAGCATCGGCACCTGAGGATGGAGGCGAGATCATGAGTCGGCGCGAGTTCCAGCTCATAGAGGGCACGTCCCAGAAGTTCTGGTCCATCGAGTTGGACGGTACGGCGCACTCGGTCCAGTTCGGCCGGATCGGCACGGCCGGGCAGACGAGCCGCAAGGAGTTCGCCAGCGAGGCCGTGGCCAGGGCGTCGCACGACAAGCTGATCGCCGAGAAGCTCAAGAAGGGATACGTGGAAGGAGCCGCCACGACCTCGACGGAAGATCCAGCCGCGCCGATCGCCGCGGAAGTGAAACCCACCCCAAAACCCAAGCAGGAGGCCGATCCGCCCGGCACGAAAGCCGCACCCGCGCCAACACCGGTAGTCCAGCCACCGCCAAGCGTCCTCTCGACCGCCCGCGTCATCGAATTCGACCCCGAGGACTGGCTCTGGGCGACATGGAGGCCCCACACGCCCAGGCCGCGGCCCGAGCCGGCGCCGTTCGACCTGGAGAAATGCCTCGCTCGCCTGGCCAAGGTCACCCGGGATCCCCCCTACCAGCGTTGGGACTGGAGCAAGGCCCGGATCGATCCGATCATGACCCGACAAGAGGCCCACTTCTGGTTCGTTGCCATGACAGAGTCCACCCGACGGGATGTGTCACCGGCCATGCTCGTGGACGAGCTCCGAACCCAAGGCGATCGTTTTCGCGGCGACATCACGCGCGAGGAAGTGGTGGCGAGAATCTGGTCCATCGCCAGCGACCCCCAACAATGGCACGCCGACACGGGTCAGCTTTTAGTCCTTTCGATGAATCTCTTCTCCCCCGAGGATTGGATTGCTCTCTCGCGAAAGACCTATTTGGCGCACCCGTACTCGCCCGCCCAAATCGACCAGATCCGCCTCAACGCCTTTCGCCGAGATCTCTTGCCGTACTTGCACGGAAACCGAGTGCCAGGCAAGGCGGGATGAGATCCGGCCGGACCTCGCTAGCCCGTCACTGCCGCCGAAGCCAAACACAGCATTCCCCATGGCGGTCTACCTGGCGGCCGCTCTGGGGATGCACGAAGAGGTCCAGCGCATTCTCCAGCTCATGCCCGACGATCTGTACAGCCAGCCGAATTGTTACGATGTCTATCATCGTCCACAACTTCTTGTTCTGGGCCTTGGGAGCCCTTGGCTCGTCGAGAAAGAAATGCGGCGGCTGAAGCTGATCCTCAAGACGCCCGACGACGTCCGGGGCTGGATCGCCCACACCGAGGACTCCGCCCTCGACCTGGTCCGCGACAGCATTCTGGCCTCAACCAAGAAGGACGAGTGCGAGGCGCTCCTCAGAGTCCTGGCCAGGGTCAAGTCACCCAAAACCGCCGCGCCGATGCTCGAGCTGATGCTCGCGTCGAAGGCCTCCGGGGTCGCGCGCCGCTGGCTCGACGAGCATGTCGGCCATGCCATCGCCGGCCTCATCCCCGTGGTAGCCGAGCGGGGCAAGCTGGCCGACGCGGCCCTGGAATACCTCCGCGCCCAGCATCGAAAAGGCCATGAGGGCTTCATCCGCGAATGCCTGGCCTCCGCCCCGCCGGACACCGCCGAAAAGGTTCGACGCCTGGTACTGGAACGCACTGAAGTTGTCATCCCCACTCTCGACGCCGAATCGACGCCCGACTGGCTCCAGTCGGCCCAAAACGATGTCAAGAAGCTCAAGCCGCCCGGCTGGATCACGCGCGGCGACCTGCCGCCGATCATCGTCGGTGGCCGCAAGCTGAATGAGGAGCAGGCTAAGGCCGTGCTGGCGAGCTTGACGAAGAGCACGCTGGGCGCGGCTCATCCGCTGGTCGCTGCCGTCAAGGCCCATGCCGATCGCCCGTCCCTGGATGCCTTTGCCTGGGCGCTCTTCGAGCGCTGGCAGGTCGAAGGCGCGCCCTCCAAGGAAAAATGGGCCATGAGCGCCCTCGGCCTGCTCGGCTCCGACGACACGGCATTGAAGCTGACCCCGCTGGTTCGCGCCTGGCCGGGCGAGAGCCAGCACCAGCGGGCCGTCTTCGGGCTGGAGTGCCTGCGGGCGATCGGGACCGACGTCGCCCTCATGCAGCTCAACGGGATCGCCCAGAAAGTCTCGTTCAAGGGGCTCAAGGCCAAGGCCAGGGAGCTCATGGAGGCGATCGCCACCGATCGTAAGCTCTCCCGCGCTGAGCTGGAGGACCGGATCGTGCCCGACTGCGACCTCGATGAACGTGGCAGCCGGGTCTTCGACTTCGGCCCGCGCCAGTTCCGGTTCGCGCTCGGTGGCGACATGAAACCCATGGTCCGCGACGAGGCCGGCAAGCTCAAGGACGACCTGCCCAAGCCCGGCGCCAAGGACGACCCCGCGCTCGCCGGGGCCGCCGTCGACGATTGGAAACGGCTCAAGAAACAGATCCGCGAGGTCGCCAAGGTCCAGGCCGAACGACTCGAACAGGCCATGGTCACCGGCCGCCGCTGGAAGCCAGACGACTTCGAAGTCGCTGCTGGTCCGCCATCCCCTCTTGATCAACCTGGTCCGACTGATCCTCTGGGGCCAGCTATGACGAGACAGGCAAGCTCGTCTCGACCTTCCGCGTCACCGAGGAGCGCGACTTCGCCGACGTGAATGAGGCGACCTATCGGCTCGACGGTCAGGCCAAGGTGGGCGATCGTCCATCCGCTTCACCTCACCGACGAGCAGAAATCGGCCTGGGGCGAAATCTTCGGCGACTACGAGATCATTCCGCCGTTCCCGCAGCTCGGCCGCGAGGTGCACCGGCTCGAGCCCGCAGAGGAGAATGCCACGGAGATCCTCCGCAACAAAGGGATCAAAGTTCCCTCCATTACCCTGGTCGGCATTCTGGACAAGCACGGCTGGAACCGCGGGGTTCCCCAGGACGGTGGAGTGTTCGACGAGCACTCCAAACCGTTCGAAGGGGCGAACGTCACGGCCGTCATCCAGTACGACGGCATCATCGATCGGCGACATGATGGAATCTGGAGATCAAGAAGTCCAGAAGTGCTTCTTCGTGCCGGGCCTCTACACACCCGAGATGTACCCCGAGCACAAGAACGCCATCCCGCTCGGCCATGTCGACCCGGTCGTCATCAGCGAAGTCCTGGGGACGCTGGTGCGCATGGCCTCGAAGGGGAAATGAGTCGCATGGCCCGAGTGAAGAACAGCAAGCCGAGTGCCTGCCGAACCCGGACCCGTCTCCATCGACGCCATCCAGCGCCCGTCGGCCGAGATCCTCCACGCCGACGAGCTCGACCGTCTCGCCCGCGATGACGGCGGCGCACCCCGGCCCAGCGGCTGGTCGCTTACTCCGCGCTCGGTCCTGACCTTCGTGCTGGGAGATGAGGCCAAAGGGATCGCCCCCAAGTTCGTCGGCCGGCGCGCTTTCCTGGAGCGTTGCATCGTCGCGTTGGCGACCAATCGGGGCCTGATGCTGATCGGCGAGCCCGGTACGGCCAAGAGCTACCTGAGCGAGCTCCTGGCCGCCGCCATCAGCCGGGACTCGACCCTGACCATCCAGGGGAGCGCGGGCACGACCGAGGATAATATCAAGTATTCGTGGAATTATGCCCTCTTGCTTGCCCAGGGGCCGAGTGAAGCCTCGATGGTGCCCGCCCCTTTGCACCGGGGGATGACCGCCGGCAAGATCGTCCGGTTCGAGGAGATCACACGCTGTCCGCTGGAAATCCAGGATGTCTTGCTGTCGATCCTGAGCGACCGCGTGATGAGCGTCCCGGAGCTGGAGGGAACGGGCCGGACGCTCTATGCCCGCTCGGGGTTCAACGTGATCGCCACGGCCAATACCCGCGACCGCGGCGTGAACGAGATGAGCGCGGCCCTGAAGCGTCGGTTCAACTTCGAGACAGTCCACCCGATCGCCGATCTGAGCGAGGAGATGGCGCTGGTCCAGCGCGAGTCGGACCGGCTGCTCCGCCGCGCCGATGTGCCGGTCTCACTCCGGCCGGAGATTACCGAATTGCTGGTGACGACGTTTCACGAGCTGCGCGCGGGCAAGACGGCCGAGGGGAATGCGCTCGAGCCGCTGACGACCGCGCTCAGCACGGCCGAGGCGGTCTCGGCCGGCTTCGCGGCGGGAATCCACGCATATTACTACGGCAAGGGCGTAGTCGAGCCCGAGCACCTGGTCCATCACCTCGTCGGCTCGGCGCTCAAGGACGCGGCCGACGACTTGAAGAAGCTACGGCACTACTTCAACCACGTCGTCAAGGACCGCGCTGGTGCCACGTGGAAGGCTTACTACGAAGCCCGGAGCCATCTCCTGTGAACCCAGACCGCCTCGCTAATGGCATGACCGACGATTGATGTAGACTGAGAGCAGCTAACAGTCCTGGAGGACATCCTTTGCTTGACCTGAGCCATCCCAAGACGCCGCAAGTGTTTGCAGCCGCCAGGCAACTGGACTTGATCCTCGAGTATCTGAGGAAGATCAGCTACTCCGACAGCCGAAGTCGACTCTTCATGATCGAGGTAATCCGCCCGTGTTTCGTCGCCCTCCGGTGGCTGAACACCAATCGCTTCGGACAATCGCCAAAGATCGCCGCAAATATTGACGCGTTGGAAGAGGAAGCCGAGCCTCTCCCAGCTTGGTGAGGGTAGGTTGGTCCAGATAGGTCCGGAGTCCCCGACACGTTGCCCCGTGTGCGACAAGTCTCTGACAACTGATCGGCCAGGATGTTTACGTTTACTGAGCGTGCGGCCGAAAGTGAGCTCCTGCTCGAATTGCCTCGGACCCTCGCTGCGAGCCTATGCGGCTGTGTGCTCAATCGATGAAGGATTTATTGTAGACGCTATTTGAGGATGTTGCTCAGTTGGACCTACATCAAACAGCGGTCACACCCCTCACCGACTCCGGCGCACGGGTCGTCTTCTTCCCGGTCCGGCACCACAGCCCACTCTGTGCCCGAATGGTCGTGGATCTGATTGAGCGCATGCGCCCCGACGCCGTCCTGATCGAAGGACCGTCCGACTACAACGACCGGATCGACGAGCTGTTCCTAGGCCATCAGTCTGCCGATCGCGATCTATAGCTATGTCCGACTGGCCGATGGCTCGCGACGGGGGGCGTATTACCCGTTCTGCGTCTACTCGCCCGAGTGGCAGGCTCTTACGACGGGGCGGAAGCTCGGCGCGACGGTGCGGTTCATCGACCTGCCGTGGGCCGAAGTCGCGGATGACGATCGTGTGAGCCATCGCTATGCCGACGCCGAGATGCGCGGTGGGGCCTATGTCGCGATCGCTCTGCCGAAGCCTGGGCGTCGACAACTTCGATGCTCTCTGGGATGAGATGTTCGAGATCGAGCCGGCGATGACGGTGGACGCAGTATCTCGAGCCGCGGGCATGCCTTCTGCGAGCACCTCCGCCGGCTCGACGGCGACCCTCAGCCCGTCGACCTGCGCCGCGAGTCGTTCATGGCGGCCGAGATCCGCCGGGCGATGGAGAGCATATCCCGGCCGCCTGCTCGTCGTCACCGGCGGGTTTCACAGCTCGGCCCTTGATACGCTTGCTTGGCGAGGCCGACGCGACGGCGGTCCTCGACGACGCGATCCGCTCCGAGACCGCTCGAGCGCGGCATTGCGCTGACGCCTTACTCTTACGAGCGGCTCGACAGCCTCAAGGGCTATGAGTCGGGCATGCCGAACCCCGGCTTTTATCATCAGGTCTGGGAAGACGGCGTCGTGCGGATGGGCCAGACGTATCGGCGGCTGCTCGCGCAGGTGGCGAAGGTCCTGCGGGAGCGCGGCCAGCCGATCAGCGCGGCCGACCTGATCGCCGCCGAGACGACGGCCCGCGGGCTGGCCGCCTTGCGGGGCCATGCCCTTGGTCTGGCGTCGCGACCTGGTCGACGGCATCGCGGCCGCCCTGGTCAAGGACGAGTCCAGCCGGGGACAATCGCATCCGCTGCTCGACGCCGTCCACGAGGTCTTCCGCGGCGGCGAACGCGGGCGGCTGGCCGAAGGGACCGTTCTGCCGCCGCTCGTTCAAGACCTGAAGCAGCCGGCTCGCCGACAACGGCTGGGAGACCGACTCACGCCCTCGCGAGGTCGAGCTCGACCTCGACGTCGGCGACCGACCGCGAGCAGAGCCGATCTGCTCCATCAGATCGCCCTGCTGGGGATCGCTGGCTTCGAGCGGATGGGCGGGACCGACTTCGCCCGTCGCGACGACCTGTCGAAGTGCTGGGAGCGTTGGCGGATCTCCTGGTCGCCGGATCTGGATGCGTCGGCGATCGAGGCGGCGCGGTACGGTCCGACGCTCGCCGAGGCGGCCGCCGCCCGGCTGCTCGAAGCGGCCGCCGCGAGTCGAGCGCGATGCCGCGGCGGCCGCCCGGCTCCTGCTCGACGCCGTCCTCGCCGGGCTCGACTCGGTGGCCGGCGAGCTGCAAGATCAGCTTGCCGAGCTTGATCCGGCAGGACGGCGATTTCCTCGCCGTGACCGGCGCGTTAGGCCACCTGCTCTACCTCTATCGACACGACGCGACCTCGGCAGCCGCGGACGCGGCGACGTCGCCGCGCTGCTGGCCGAGGCGTTCGGCGCGGGCTCTGGCTGCTGGAAGGACTGGGGCAGGTCGCCGGCCAGGACGCGAAGCTGATCGAGAGCATCCGCGCCCTGCTCGAGACCTTCGAGCATTGCGCCGCGGACGATCGACCTCGATCGCGCGGAATTCGTCGACGTGCTGACGCCGCGTCGGCGATGAGAAGAGCCAGACGCCGGTCGTCCGGGGCGCGGCCTTCGGGGCCTTGTGGACGCTTGGCGAGGCCGACGCCGATCAGGTCCGGAGCGTCTTGCGGCTGTTCGCCGATCCCGACCGGCTGGGCGACTTCCTCACTGGCCTCTTCGGCCTGGCGCGCGAGGCCGCCCAGCGGCAGATCGACCTGATACTAGGCATCGATGAGCTGTTGACCGGCTTTGCCGACGAGGCGTTCCTGGAGGCCCTGCCGTCGCTCCGGCTGGCGTTCACCTATTTCACTCCGAGGGAAAAGCATCACATGGCACTGACACTGATGAAGTCACTCGGGATCAAACCTGTCGGAACAGCCGCTGGCCGCACTGGAGGTCAGCGCCGAGGTACGCCGCGCGGGCGCTGGCGTTCGAGGCCAGGCTGTTCCAGGCCGTCGAACGATTCGGGTTACGGGGGGCTTCCCGATGAGCGACCAGCGAACGACTCGTCCGCTGGCGGCTGGTCCTCGGCCAAGGCGCCGAGGAGGCGCTCGGCTGCTCGCTCGACGGGCCGCGCCGCCGAGCAGGACCAGGCGCTGGGCTACCTCTACGACCGCGAATACGGCCCGGGCCGCAACGTCCGCGGAGGGCACGGCAGCGGAAGCCGGCGGCCTCGGCGATTCGCAGCTCACCGTGCCCGACTGGATCAACGCCGTGCACACGCTCTTCCCCAAGAAGACCATCGAGCGGATCGAGAAGGACGCCCTGGAGCGCTACCAGCTCGACGAGATGGTGACCAACCCCGACCTGCTCCGCCGCGCCCGGCCGAACATGACGCTGCTCAAGGCCGTGCTGCACACCAAGCACCTGATGAACCAGGAAGTGCTCGCCCTGGCGCGCGACCTGGTCCGCAAGGTCGTCGAGGAGTTGATGGAGAAGCTGGCGCGGCCGGTGCAGTCGGCCTTCCTGGGCGCGGTCGACCGCCACCGCCGCACGCGCCTGAAGGTCGCCAAGAACTTCGACGCCAAGACGACGATCCGCCGCAACCTGGCCCATTACGACCCGGAGACCAAGCGCCTCTCACCTGGAGACGCCGTACTTCTTCTCGCGCATCCGCCGTCAGGCCGACCGCTGGCAGATCATCATCCTGGTCGACGAGTCGGGCAGCATGGCCGACAGCGTCATCCACGCGGCCGTCACCGCGGCGATCTTCTTCGGCATCAAGACGCTGCGCACCCATCTGTGCCTGTTCGACACCAACGTTGTTGACGTGACGGATCATTGCAACGACCCGGTCGAGACGATCATGAAGGTCCAGCTCGGCGGCGGGACCGACATCGGCGGCGCTCTGGCCTACGCCGCCGGCCTGGTCGAATCTCCCCGGCGGACGATCGTGGTCCTGATCTCCGACTTCTACGAAGGCGCCCGCGTCGATCGGCTCTTGGCCGTCGCCAAGGGTCTGATCGAGAGCGGCGTGACCCTGCTCGGCCTGGCGGCTCTCGACGAGCGCGCCGAGCCCAACTACGACCGCGTCACGGCCGAACAGCTCGTCGCCCTCGGCGCGCATGTCGCCGCCATGACGCCGGGCGAACTGGCCGAATGGGTGGCCCAGAAAGTTCGTTAGTCGGAACGGAGGAGCGCCGGGTCGGCAAGGTTCGCGGTGGCCGATTCTGACTGATGGAACGATCGGCCAGGCGGGGCCGGAACTGCTCGACATAGGAAGCGACGTGGATCGGCTCGATGTCCTCGAGGGCGACGCCGAGATCCTCGCACCTGCTGGGAAACTGCCCGACGGCCTGGGCTGCGGCCCGGGTTTTGTGATTGTTGGCGGTGAAGAATTCGAGGAAGGGCCTTGCAGCGTTGTCGCCCACGTTGGCGACGATTGCAGGACGGTTGGTCCGCTCTTGGGCCGGACGACGAGCTAGATCGCCGCGCCGGTGTTCGTAATCGTGGCAGTCCGCGTCGTCTTTTTGTAGGTCGTGACCGATTTTATCATGCACCGTCAACTTCGGCATCCCAGAGTCGGTGGTCTGAGTAGCAACGAAACAGAAAACTGGATTTAGCCCGTGGCGGAGACCCCGTTGGATGGGGTCCGCACCAGCGCCGTGTCAGGCGGTCGCAAGGGCTCACCCGCCGCGACCCGGTTGCGGACCTTTTCGACGAGTCCCCAGAGGTAGTCGATCTCCTCGCCAGCCGGGTCGTAATCACTAGACTTCCAGCCTTTCAGGATGGCCAGGAGGGTGGTCCGCAACTCCGTGGGCATCGGCTTGGGTGTGTTCCGCGTCCTGTTCGCGATCTCGAGGCATCGTCAGCACCAGAGGCCCTAGCCGAGCGTGCGGTGCGAGCGATGCGTTTTTCAGCGGCGCCCAGGCAGTGGCCACTACTGGATCTGGGTTTGACTATGTGAGATGATTCCAACGTCAAGTGAGTGCAAGTGAGGGCGCCACCAAGATCGCGGAAAGCTTGAGCAACAGGTATGCCTCTGTCATCACCCACCGCAGACCTGGAGATCGGTATTCATCGTCTGGACGTTGCCCACTACTCGGTCGAACTGAGGGCGCGGCCGCCCGACAGCGATGCCGACATGGCCCCCGTCCGGGGTACAACAACCTTCGATCTTCAGAAGATCCAGGCCGTGGAGTGGGACGGGGCTGACGCAATCGGCGAGTACCTCACCGAACGCCTCTTCTCCGATCCCGCTGTCCTGGCGCATTACTCAGCAAGTCTGCACCGCCGCCGAGACAGCCGGCACCGTGGTGCGCGTCCGCCTTTTCATCGGCCCGACCGCGCCGAGTTGCACGCGCTAAAGTGGGAGCTGCTTTTCGACCCCCGCACGAATACGCCGATGGCGACCCGCGAGAGGGTCGTCTTCTCCCGATACCTGAGCAGTTACGACTGGCGCACCCGTCAAGCTTCGGCCCCAGGAGTCACTCCGGGCCCTGGTCGTGATCGCCAACCCCACGGATCTGGGCGAATATCAGGTAGCCCCGGTCGAAGTAAACGGCGAGCTGAAGCGTGCCAAAGACGCGCTGGGCGAGATACAGATTGTCGAGGTGATCGGGCCTGAGACCCTCTCCCGGCTAATCGAGCAACTTCACGAGGAGTTCGACATCCTGTACCTCGTGGCCCACGGGGCCGTGATCGATGGTGACGCGGTGCTCTGGCTCGAAGATGCCAGCGGCGACTCGGACCGGCGGCCGGGCCGTGACCTGGTCGACCGCCTCTGCGAACTGCCGCGCCCACCTCGGCTGGTCGTGCTCGCCTCTTGCCAGAGCGGTGACACCGGGGCCCGGGCCGGTGAGGGCGACGCCCTGGTCGCCCTCGGGCCACGGATGGCCGAGGCGGGTATCCCTGCGGTCGTCGCCATGCAGGGCAATGTGTCCATGACTACGGTCGAGCGATTCATGCCTGTGTTTTTCCGCGAGCTCCGGCGCGACGGGCAGATCGACCGGGCGATGGCTGCGGCGCGGTTTGAGGTGCGGGATCGCACGGACTTTGCGAGCCCGGTGTTGTTCCTCCGCTTGACGAGCGGTCGGATCTGGTACGTCCCCGGCTTCGCACGCGGCCCCGATCAGGAATTCGACCTATGGCCTGGCCTGCTCACCTATCTCAAGCCAAGAAAGCCGAAGTGCCTGCCGATCCTCGGCTCCGGTCTGCTCGAACGCTACTTGGGCTCGACCCGCGAGTTCGCCCGTCGCTGGGCCGAGCGGAACCATTTCCCGCTCGCCTCCCACGCCCGCGAAGACCTGCCCCAGGTCTCGCAGTACCTCTCCGTCAGCTTCAAGGCATCCGCCCTCCGCGCCATGTTCGAAGAGGAGATGAGCGACGCACTGCGGCGGCAATTGGGCCGAAATGGGCCAGAGTCAAGCGCCGATGGTACAAGGTCTGCTTCTGACTGCCTCTCCCAGGCCGGCACGGTACGTCGCCAGAAGGATTCCGCAGAGCCGCACCGCGTGCTCGCGGCCTTGCCGTTTCCGATCTACCTCACGACCAACTCCGATCACCTTCTCGTAGAGGCGCTTCGCGAGGCCGGCAAGCAGCCCGAGGTCGGACTCTGTCCCTGGAGCGAAAACGTCGACTGGTCCGAATCCATCTTCGCCCCCGACCGCAATCCCGACTTTCGCCCCTCCGTCGACTGTCCCCTCGTCTATTACCTCTTCGGCCGCCTCGACGACCCCCGCTCCCTGGTCCTCACCGAGGACGATTACTTCGACTACCTGATCGGCCTGATACGGAACAACGAACTGGTCCCCGCCGTCGTCCGCCGCGCATTGGTGGACTCTTGCTTGCTTTTCCTCGGCTTTCGCCTCGACGACTGGGACTTCCGTGTCCTGTTCCGCAGCCTGATGGCTCAGGGCGGCCGGCAGCGAAGCACCGACTACGCTCACGTCGCCGTCCAGCTCGACCCCGAGGAAGGGCGCAACCTTGACCCCGAAGCCGCCAGGCGGTTTCTCCAGCACTACTTCGAGATCGCCGATATCCGCATCTACTGGGGGCACGTCGACGATTTCGCGCGAGCTCCTCGACCGCTGGGCCAGGGACCAGCGCCGATTGACGGGAGACCGAACATGACCACCGCCCTCTCCACGACCACGACCAGCGCGTGCCTGTCCCTTCGTCGGTCCTCGCTCCTTGCGGTTTGGCGAGCCGCTGTTCGGCCGCGACCGCGAGATCGCGAAGCTCGTCGATCTGCTGATTGCCGAGCGGATCGTCCTCCTCTTCTCCCCCTCCGGAGCCGGCAAGACGTCGCTGATCCAAGCTGGCCTCGTCCCCGCGCTTCGCGAGGAAGGCTTTTTCGATCTGCCGATCGTTCGTGTGAAGCAGCCGGTCGCTTCGGATGAGGAAGGCGCCGAACGCGCAGCCGGCGAATTGTTACCTCCGCGGCACAATCGCGTCGTTGGAGTCTCGCCGGCCCGAGGCGCCGGAAGATCCGCCGGTGCAACTCACCGACCTCGATTCGCTGAAGCCCGCGCTTGCGGCGCTGGAGCGACGCTCTCCGACCGAAGGAGGGCACGCGGCGCCAAGGCTGGTCCTGATCTTCGACCAGTTCGAGGAGGTTCTCACGACCAGCCCTTTCAACATGGATCTTCAGCCTCCTTCATGAGGCGATGAGTAGAGAAATGTTTGTGCTTTTTGTTATAAACCGGTTTCTTGTCCGGTGGTTTCTTCGGCCCGCGCTTGTTTCGGAGCAGCTCGGCCATGTTCACCTGCCGAGCGATCTCTGTCAGCAAGCTCGCCATCTCTTTTGCTCCCAACTTTCGCCACCCTTCCCACTTTTCTGCCGGTAGGTACTTTGTCAGCGTCCTATACTGGGCTCCGATCTCGTCCGCCAGATAGTATCCTGACACTTCCGCCTCGGCCTCTTTGCCGTGAGCCGCTCGGATCGACCCTCGCACCACTGCCAGCGCGTTGCTCGCCACCAACGACATCGCGAATGCGAACAAAGCCGCTTTTGGCTTTCCCAGCCCGGGCACCTCGCAGTGCAGCGAGCCGGTCAGAAACTGAAATTGGGTCTCAATCGTCCACCGCTTGCGATAAATCTCCGCGATGGCAACCGCGTCGACCGTATCCGGCAGGTTGGTGAACAGTCCGATTATCACTCGCCGTCGCGCGTCTTCTCAAACAGGCGGACCTCGATGCGCCGCAGGAGCATGGTCTCGCCGGTGTTCGGGTCGGTGGCTTGCACGCGCTGCTCGTAAACCCTGCCCGTCTCCGTCTCTCCGCACTCGACCAGTTTGCTGACGACCTTGACGGGTAAATTCGTTCGATGCTGTCGGCCAACGAAAAAGCCATCGCGCTCCGCGATTCCCAACGCAAACCCCGTCGTGCTGAAATTGCGGTCGAAGACCAGCAAGTCCTTGGCTTGGACACGGCCCAGAATGTATGTGAGTAAGGCCCGTTCTTGGGTGTAGGCGTCCTCGCAGAGTACCAGGTCGCTGATCAACCCCAAGTCCGGCTCCAAGATCACCAGGGACTTTCCCGGCAAGCAGGCGTTGAGCCATTGACGCAACGCCGTGAGTCGATGATCGGTTCCCGTCAGGACATTGCCGTCGAGGACCTTCGTCTGGTAACCCGGAAGAATCGGCTCGTCGCGCGCGGCAACTTTTCCAGAACCGGCCTCAGCTTCTCGGCGCAGAACCGGACGATGGCTTCGCTGAGTTTGGGATCCATGCGTCCGAGCTTGCCGTAGAGTGCCTGGTAACTGGTGGAGATCGTTGGTGTCGTCGCGGCCTGGTCGGCAGTGTAGGCAGCGAACACAGACGCCCGGTGGCCAGCGGAAACCTGGATGAGCAAGCCGACGAGAGCGTCGATGGCCAACTCGAGGGTATATTGCTCGGGAGCATGTTCCTGGAGAAGCTTTTCCAGAGCCTCCGCATCGAGGAGCGATTCCATGATGCCACGGACCATGACGCCGAGGGGCACCGCCTCGCAATGCGGGAGCATCTCAATCGGAATCAGTTGGAAGCGTCGCTGATCGAGGAGTTTCTCAAGTCGGCGGAAACTCTCGGCACGGCGAGCTGGGCTTGGGCATTGGCGTGGGCGCGGGCCTGGCGCGAGTACATAATGGTTGACGCATCCTTGCCTCGGTGGTGTGGAGAGACGTAATCCATTGCCTCTCCCATGATAATGCAACTGGGGCGTGTTGAAAGGGCTGGAGCTTGAAAACCCCGGGCAGGTTTTTGTAATAATGTAGGGAGGAACACATACTCAACTATTCCAAAACAAGGGGGCTTTCGAGTGAGTGCTTGTCTCCCAAAAAAACGCGTCGCACGCCAGAAGAGATTCTTCCAGGAAGGTCGGCGGCGAATCAAGAAACGAATGGCCAATACGCCCGGACCCGAACGGCCCGTCCCCATGATCACCGCAACCAATATCCACTATGAACAGGCCAGCACCCGGGGGACTCAGTGCCGGTGGCATCGGCGCCATCCTCCTGTTCGCTCAGAAAATCGAGCTCGACAAGGAAATCGACCGCACTCTGCATCTGCTCAAGCGGCATCTGCCGTACCACGAATCCGACCATGTGCTGAACATCGCATTCAATATCCTCGTCGGCGGCACGCGAATGGAACACCTCCAACTGCGACGCAACGACAAGGTCTACCTCGATGCGCTGGGAGCCGAGCGGATCCCGGACCCGACCCACCCCGCCGGAGACTTCTGCCGCCGCTTCACTTCCGAAGCCGAAGTCGTCACGGTGATGAACGCGATCAATAAAGACGCGGCTGCGGGTCTGGGTTCAACAGCCGGATGAGTTTTTCAATGAGGCGATCTTGGACGCCGATGAGCACTATCGCCCAGACCGAAGCCGAGTGCAAGAAAGATGTGGACATCGGCTATAACGGCAAGTGGGGCTACCACGTCCACTTGGTCTCGCTGGCCAATACGGGTGAACCCCTCTACCTGCTCAATCGCAGCGGCAATCGCCCGTCGCAGCAGCCAGCCGGCGAGTACCTGAACAGGGTGTCCCGGGGTGCATTCGGGCCGGCTTCCGCGGGCTGAAGCCTGCGCGGAGACAAGAGGATCGCCGAGAACAAGGACCTGGATCCTTGGGACGAGCAGGTCCTGCCGCGGGACGGCACCACCATCGCCGAGACCGAGGATCTCGATTCCTGGGATGATGCAGGGGAATCCGCTCCATCTTGGATATGCGGCCTATGAAT
>CAWAAW010000012.1:0-78418 GCA_963779785.1 uncultured Planctomycetota bacterium | reverse complement strand
GGAGCGTGCAGCGAAATTCGGAGCAATCCGAATCATTTGTGACCTCTTTCCAGGGTCTGCGCACTCCGCGACTCGGCGTGGGACATCGTACTCAAAACTTATTGGCCGCCCCCCGCATTCTTCTCGAGGCGGTTGAAGTACTCGTCGAGGCCGGCGCGGAATTCTTCGGGGAGGGACGGGCCCGCGTCTCCCGTGATCTGGGAGATGCCGTGGTCCTCGCGAACTTCCTTGTCGTTGACTCCGCCGCCGATCAGGGCCAGCGCCGAGTCATTCGTCTGGCCGTGGCCGCCGCCGCCCGGGGTCGAGCCACCGCCGCCACCCCCCTTGGGGTTGATCCGCTTGGACTGCAACAGGAGCTCGATCGCCTCGGTCTCGGCGGCGATCGCCGGATCCCCGGTCTCCGGTTGAGCCAGGATTTCGGTCGCCTCGCCCATCACTTCCGAGACTTTTCCCAGAAGGGCGATCTCGTAGCCGAATTCGCGTCTCCGCGTCGGGCAACTCACGAATGTTCTGGGTGAGCTTGTCGACTCGTTCGCCCAATCCCTTTTGAGTGCCGGAAAGCTTGCCGGCCTGCTTCGTGTAAATCTTCGGAGGCCAAGGCGGGCCGAGCTTGCTGGGCAACTCGCGTCTCTTCGCGCAGGTTGACCTCGGCTTCCAGGATCAGAAGTGCTTCCAGCACAAGGGCTGGGGGTAAACTGCTCCGCGACTTGGCTTTACACACGCCGCTCCCCGCGGGATCGACGAGGTCTTCGGCCCAGCGGTCGAGCGAGTCGGACCAGAATTCGCACTGGGCGATCGACAGCCCGTTCTCCTTCTTGACGTCGTCGCCGAGCGTTCGCAGCGAACCGACGACGTCTTGCTGCCTCATGTCGTCGAGGACCGTCTTGAAGCGGACGAACCGCCGGCGCTCGAAGTAAGCGTGCATGTCGTCCATGATCAGCGACACGTCGTGGCTGGCTTTGGCTTCCTGGTCGCCCATTTCGTCGAGGACCTTGGTCGGGGCCGCGGCGACCCGATTCGGGGCCACGCCGAAGGCTGGCGCTGACCTGGTCGTTGATCCGGCCGGCGATCTTGTACTGAAGCCGGGAAGCGGCTTTCAGCCGTTTCAAAAGGGTGCTCCCTTCGAGGTTGGCGAGCACGCGGTTGAGCTCGTCGGCGATCTTCTCGAATTCGGCCAGCAAGTCTTGCTGCTTGGTGACCGCCTCCTCCACCTTTGCTTCTTCTTCGGCGGAGCGTCGTCCTTCTTGGCCGCCGAGGCCTTTCCGGCCAGCGTGGTCACCGGGAAAGTGAGCCTGGGTTTCTTGGGAGGGCTCTTGGACGCCGCCTGTGCGGCGGCCTTCTCGTCCGGAGGCTGCTGCGATGATTCCCGGTCCGCGATCTGGGGAATTCCCGAGGGCGGCTTCTTGGCGCCTGGCTTGCTCTCGGAGGGAGTGGCCGGCACTGCTGGATCGGACATTGCCCGGCAATCATCGTCTTGTTGTTGTTATTCGCGGCGTTGGCGGCCGCCAGGTTCGGGGCCTGGGCGGCCTGCTTCAACAAGTCGGCGACCGTCGGCATGCGATTGCCGGCGATATCCTTCAAGATTCCCAGCATCTCGGCCCATTTTTCCAGATGGCCGATGGCGAATTCCGGGTTGCGCATCGCCTGCCGGATCAAGTCTTCACCGGTGGTGACCAGTCCAGTCAGCCGGCGCCCGTTGGCCCGCTCGGCCGTTGCCTGGTTCTCGATGCGGCGGCGCGTCTCGGGCCGGTCCAGCTCGTCGGCCGTCAGCTCCCGCAATTGCTTGTTGGTCTCGTAAAGCTGCATCTCGCGGTCGCGGACTTCCAGCGATTGGCGGTGCCATTTGCTCAATTGCTCGGTGATCCAGATCGCGTGCTGCTCGGCGGTCAGAACGTAGAAGGTATAGGTCGCTGAATAGACCCGTGCCCGGCCCGGGAAATAGTCCTCGGCGAAGAGTCGCAGGTTGATCGGCTGGGGCTCGATGCCGAGCGACTTCGCGGAGAACGTCCCACTGATTTCCAGCGAGTCCTTGTCGTAGCCCCCGGCGGCCAGGATGCGTTCACCGACGGCCGGTGATTTGACGACCGGGTCATCGATGCCATGCCAGTCCATGCCGATCTGCTTGACGCCGAAATCGTCCTGCGCGCGCACTTTGAAGCTGAGCAGCTCCGTATCGAGGACGACCTTCTGCCGAGGCAGGTCCTCACAGGCGATCGAGGGTGCCTCGTCTTCGCGTCCGGTGATCGTTAGTGTGAACGGCTCCTTCCCGGCCAGGCCGAACTTGTCCTGCCAGCGAAATTCCATAGTCGCGCGTGCCGGAGATGGCCGTCGGCTGGCTGGAAACCGTCGCACCGACCGGCGATTGCGATTTGCCATCCACCAGCGCGCTGGCGAGCTCGCGGCTGGCGGTGGCCGCGAAGGTCGCCTGGCTCCCCTCGACGATCGAGACGGTTCCGCCGCGCACATCCTTCCGCACCGGCTTCGGGAGCCCCAGATAAGCTGGCAGCGAGACGTCGGCGACGACCGAGGTCAGCTCGGGCCGCAAGGTCGGCTCGATGCGGACTCGCTCGCTCCGGTCGCCGATCTTGACGGTCAGGTAACCGGGGTCGATCTGCGACGGGAGCTCGAACGCATAACGGTCGCCCTGCAACTGGGCGGTGACCGGCCGCTGTTGTCCGAGCTGAGCGACTGCCCTTGGCCGGGTGCCAGACGGTGTTGTCACTGAGCCGGACCGGGACTGTGAACGGCTCACCGTGCGCGACCACCATTTGATCGGGCAAGCGATCGAATGCGGTGAACGTGTAGCGGGGAGTGTTTTTCCAAGGGGCCAGGAACCGCACCCAGGCGTTGGAGGCGGCGGCCGGGAACGCGGCCAACAATCCGAGCGCGAGCGACAATCGGAACGGCGACCAACCAGGCCCACAGCCGGTGCCGAGGGTTCGGCACCGCGTCGCGGAAGTCACGCCTCTGTGCATCCTGAGCAACCTCGCGAATGGCGGCTTCGCACAGATCGCGCGAGCGGGCTTGCTCGAAGTCGTTGCGGACCAGCTCGATGATCCCCGAGTAACTGGTCGCCGACACGCGGATGCTTGCGGGAGAGGAGCCGGGCCAGTTGTTCGAGACGGCGATTCCGCCAGACCCAGCGGTGCAAGGCCACAGGCAGGTTGGCACAGCCGATCGCGGCCGCCGCGAACAGGCTGAGACGCAGCCAGCCCGGTGTGTCCCAAACGCGATCGAGACCGAACAGCAGCAGGTAGGCGATCAAAATGCCGAAGACCGAAGCAGCGACCGCTTCGACCAACTTGATCGTCCAGACCCGGCGCCGAAACTCGTGCAACTGAGCCTGAAGCGACTCAGGCAACTTCAGCCGATCAGGCGTATAAGCGAGGCTCATGGCGACCTCTCCCGAGGTGGTACGGGCACCGTGCCCTGGTCCGAAATCCGCCGCACGCATGGTTACTGCCGACTCGACACTCCCGGGGGCTGGATGCCCCAAACACCGAAACTTCCCACGTTGATCCGATGATTATACAAGACCGATGACTTTCCGTCCTACCCAAAACACTCCGAGCAGGCCGATCAGCGCGGCCGCGGTGACCGGGTGGCACCAGAGCGGCACGCGTCGCACCAACGGGGGCGGGTCCGGCAGCTCGGCCAGCGAACGCACGACTTCATCCAGCTTGTCGACCTCGATGACCTTGCCCCCAGTCACTCGGGCGAGCTCTTCCATCACTTCCGGCCGAGCCGGCTTGCCCTCCTGTTCGGCGGCCGTCCCCTGCACGAAGAACGAGGTCTCCAGCGTCGCGCCCGTCTGCTTTGCACAAGAGCGTAACGTGATGGGTGCCAGCCTCGAGCGCCGGGAAATGCCCGGTGAATTCACCCCACTCGTCGCCGGCCGAGTTCAAGCGCACCACCTCAGTCTTGCCGGAAGGCGCCTTGATTCGAGCCGAGACTTCGCCGCCGTGGAGCGGCTCGCCGCTCGTGCTCCATCACGTTGGCGTGCAGTGCCAGCGTCTGGTTGAGCTTGGGTTGGTCGGGGATATAGTACAACCGCATCGTCTCGCCCTTGGCCATGTTGCGTTGGTAGGCCATCCAGCGCACGACCTGGCCCCAGAAGCGATAGTGGTACTTATCCTCGACCCCCTTGCGCCACCGCCAGGCGCCGTCGGTCCCCATGAAGAGCACCTTGCCGGCGCCGAAGGTCCGGGTGACCAGAAGCGGCAGCCGGCCGAACTCGTTGGACGCATCCTTGTGGACGCAAAGCACGTCGCTGCCGGCCTTGGCCCGAACCACGGGCGCATACCATTGAAAGCCGGGCAGTCCTTCCCAGACTTCGACATTGTCGTCTTGCGTGTCGGCCAGCTTGGTGAGCAGGCTGCGGCGGCCCAGCTCGGTCAGCTCGAAGTGATTGGGCACGCGCGCACCCCAACCGCCGGGCTGCCCTTGATCGAGCACGACCGGACAGAGATCACCCAGCTCGGTCTCGAGCAACGAGAACTCCTTTCCCTCCCAGCCCGGCATGAATACCAGGCCGCTCGCCTGGTGCTCCACCAGCCCCTTCAAGAGCCGGCATTGCTCGGCCGTCAACTGG
Organism: uncultured Planctomycetota bacterium; assembly: GCA_963779785.1. Classification (GTDB taxonomy): domain Bacteria; phylum Planctomycetota; class Planctomycetia; order Isosphaerales; family Isosphaeraceae; genus CAVRFS01. The sequence goes on along the minus strand of CAWAAW010000012.1, from coordinate 73,827 downwards.
CCGTCTTCCACGCCCACATCACCCAGAAAGACCACGTCGAACTTCGAGAGCTCATCCAGGCCGTTCGGGAACTGTCTTGATATAGTCCTTGTTGCCGCCCCCAACCTTGTTCAGACCCGGATGGAACAACAGGCACGACAGCTCGATCCCCGGATCACGCGAGAGTGCGTTGCGCAGGTAACGGTATTCCCAGCGCGGGTACGATTCGACCACCAAGACGCGAAGCTTCTCCTCGCGGATCGAGATCGGTGCGGTCATGCGGTTGTTGTCGATCAAGGTTTCGTCGCTGTGCTTGGGAACCGTCAAGCGTCAGCGTGAATTCGCCGCTGGCTTTCGGCTTCCAGACCAGCCAATCATTGGTTCGATTCATCGGCGCCACGCGCACTTCCTTGGACACTTCGTCGCCGTCGGACGTGCGGAGCGTGACCGTCGTGCTGAACTCACGAGGCAGCGAGCTCTCGATCGTGAACGGGACGCGCACCGACTTGCCGGCCACCCCGAAGGTCGGCAGGTCGAGGGATAAGAGCTCGACGTCCGGCAGCCTCGTGCGACTGCCCACCGGGACGGCGAACAATGGAATGCCTCTCATCCGCAGGCGGGCAGCCGCCTGAACGGGTGGCTGCCCCTCGTTCCAGTCGCCGTCCGACGCCAGCACGATTCCGCGCAGGTTCTGGATCTTCTCGGGCGAATGCGCCAGCGGGTCGTACAGGTCGGTGCCGTGTCCGGGCCGAGGTTCGGAGACCGCCTGGATCACGACGTTCATCCGCTCGCGAAGCTTGCTCCAGGTTGCCGGGTCGGCCAGCGGCGCGATTGCCTCCTTGCGAGTCGTCGGCGGGGCTGACGACTGGGGAGTCCGGACGGAGTCGCGTGTCTCCATGCTGGTCGAGGCATCCCAGAGCACGGCGATCGCCGGCTTTTCCTCGGGCCGGAACTCCTCGATCCACTCGGGCTGATTGAGCAGAATGGCGACGAATGCGACCAAGGCGAGGCGGAGCAGCTCGAGCAGACCCATCGACGGGCGATAGCCGCTCCGTCGCCAGGCCACGAAACAGAAACCAGCCGTGACCAGCACGACCAAGACCGACGCGACGACCGACCAGGGCGTCCACAGGAACGTGAGCGATCGAGAAACACTCATGAGGCAGCTCCTCGCGGACGCGCCACCTTGGGCAAACAGAGGGCGGCCTCGGCCACCATCGCCACCATCATCGCGTGAGAAACATCCGCCAGATCTCTTGAATGAGTGATCCGAGGCTGCCGGCCTGGTCGTCGACGCGGGCGAAGTCGAGTCCGCGAAACAAAGCGGCCACCCGCGGATCGCCCAGGACGGGGGCCGACTCCTCCGCGGCCGAACGGTTGACGGCGAACAATCGATCGTCCGCCTGGTAGATCCCGCGGTGAAACGGGTAATCGGTCGACAAGCGCTTCCTCGGCGCCGGCGACGCGCTTCCAGGCCGTGGGATCGTCCCGAGGCGGCTCGCCGGCCACGAGCTGTCGCGTACTCCCCAGGACGGCCGCTCCCGAGGCCAATGCGCGTTGCACGAGGACATAGAGGACGACGCCGCTCGGTCGCCAGCGACGAGTCACCGGGTGCCGTCGTGGTCGCGCAGAAGTAGGCCGCCCCTCGATTCGTCGTGACCCGCGCCAGCAGCGGGTCACCGCCCTTCAAGGTGGCCAGTGGCGTGAACTCACCGCTCAAGCCGCAGTACTTGCGAATTTGAAGCGCACCGACCGGCAGCGGCATGCCGCTCTGCGTGTGTGCCAGCAGGTCCTGATCGCCGCGCCAGTTCTCGACCGCAAGTTCCTTGGGCTCGTCCTTCCATGCGGTCCAGCTGCGCGCCCAGGAACTCGCTGTTGCCAGGCAAACGAGGAGGAAAGAAGATCGCCGACCCGCCGCGCTCGATGAACGCCTGCACGGGCTTGGCCACTTCTCCCTCCGGCAGCGGGGCCTGCCACAACAACATTGCGACCTGATCCCAGTCGACCGTCGCGAGCTGACCGGTCCCGATGACCTCGGCCGAAGTCAAGAGCGCCGGATCGGGCGAAATGCCCGAGGCAAGCTGAAGCGGCCGCGCGGCCTGCGGCGTCGTCCGCAACGATGATCGCGCGGCGAGGCGCCGGCTGCTCGAAGACAAACCAGAAGTCGTTATCCGCCGGGTTCGCGTCCGCCGGGATCGAAACTCGGCCCCATCCCCGGTCGCGACTTCGGTCCAGCGGGATGCGGATGGTCCCTGAGCTCGGATTCGCGCCCGACCAGCTCGACGGTCATTTCGGATCGCGCCCCGTCGATCTCGAATTGCACGGGGACCTGCTCGGTGCCATCACTGTCACCGGCCCGCGACAGTCGCAACGAGACCAAAAGCTCGGCACTGTCCGCGGTCTTCCGCCGCCGAACGTTGGTCACACGCACCGACAGGTTGTCCGCGGCGTTCTGAGGATAGGCCAGCAAATGGAACCGCACGCCCTGGGGGAATTCGAGAAAGCCATCCCGCAGCGCCTGCCAGCGACCGCTGTCGGCGTTCCAGTCGTTTTCGCGGATGTCCGAGCAGATCCAGACCTCGGTGCGACCCGCCTTGTTGGCCTTGATGTAGTCGTGGGCGGCCTGCAACAGGGCCGGCACGTCGGCCGAGGCGCTGGCTGGGCCCGTGTTGGCCGATTTGAGCAGATCCTCAACCGACTCCAGCTCGCGCGGCTTTTGGTCGTGCTCTCGATCAACACCCAGCGCGACGAACCGAGCGTCTCCAGCGTGCGGACCAACTGACGGACGCCCGTCTCGAGCTTCGAGCCCCCCGCGTCGGTACCAGCCTGCTGCATGCTGGGCGACCGGTCCAGCAAGATGATCGTGGTGTCGGCGCGGCCCCCCGCCGTGAGCCCCAGCCAACCCCCCGCCAGCGGACGACTGACCGCGAAGACCAAGCCGGCGATCGCCGCCATCCGCATCGCCATGATCAGCCATTGCCGCAGCCGGGCGTAGCCCCGCGACATGCGATTGGCCGCGAGCAGGAACATCATCGCCGCCCATTTGATCGTCTGGTACCGGCGCTGATTGATCAAGTGGATGATGATCGGCAAAGCGATCAGCGGCAGGGCCAAGCCAGGAGCATCGGCTGAAGGAAGCTCATCGCACGCCTCGAGACCGGGTTCGCCCCACAAGAAAGTTCATCAGGACCTGCTCATAATTTTGGTCGATCGTCACCCGGTGGTAATCGACGGCGGATTCCCGGACGACGGAGAGCAACTCGTCGAGATATCCGTTGAGTGCCTTTTGATAGCGGTCGGCGATCTCGTTGGGCTCGGCGAAGATCGCTGGGCCACCTTCCATATCAAGAAATCGCATCGGCCGCCGAAAGTCTGAACCCGATCTCTTGCGGGTCGAGCAGATGAAAGACGGCCGCGTCGTGCTTGCGGAACCGCAAGTGCTGGAAGCAGGAACGCAAGCGATTCCGGCTCGACGAACAGGTCCGAGATAATGACGATCAGCGCCCGTTGCGAAATCGTCTCCGCCAGCTCGTGCAGGACCGATACGAGCTGAGTCTGACCTTGCGGCTGGATCTACTCGAGGACGTCGAAGACGCTCATGAGATGCGATGGATTGCGCCGGGGCGGGATGTTGCGAACCAGCCCATTGGCCACGCACGCCAGGCCGACCGCGTCCCCTTGCTGGAGGGCCAGAGAACCGATCGCCCCGGCGATCCGCCGCGCATATTCCAGCTTGGTCACCCCCGTCGAGCCAAAACCCATCGAGCCACTGGTGTCGACGACGAGGCAGCACCTCAGGTTGGTGTCGGCCTCGAACTCCTTGATGAAGAATCGATCCGAGCGACCATAGGCTCGCCAATCGAGCCGACGCAGGTCGTCGCCCGGTACGTACTTACGGTACTCGGCGAACTCGACGCTCGACCCCCGATGCGGGCTGGGATGCCGGCCCGAAACGTTCCCCTGCATCGGCCGGCGCAAAGAGAGGAAACCCCGCCAGGCGAGACAGGACCAGAGGATCGAGAAATGAGCGCGGTTGGCGGTCGGGAAACATGGTCGGTCCTCCTGTCGTGCCGTTGTTGCCGTTCCGTTGTCCGTTGGCAGTTGGTCGTTGCGTGTCAATCGGCTGCCGAAGCTTGTCATTCATCCGTGTACTGACAACGTGGCTCATTCACCAACGGGCTATTGTTCCGTGTCGGTCTCCTCCATCAGCCGGCGGACGATTTTCTTGGCATCGATCCCCTCGGCCTGCGCGGCGAAGGTTGTGATGATGCGATGCGTCAGAACGGGCACGGCGGCTTCGAGTACGTCTTCGAGCCGCACCATGTAACTGCCGAGCAGAGCCGCGCGGGCCTTGGCGCCCAGGACCAGGTACTGGACCGCGCGCGGGCCGGCACCCCACGACACGAGCGGTTTCAACCAGGCCGGGGCGGTGGATCCGCCCGGGCGGGTCTTTCGAACCAGCCGCGCCGCGAAGGAATAGATGTGATCGGGTACCGGCACACGCCGCACCAGGCTCTGGTGCCGGATTATGTCGGCCGGCGCCATCAGGTGATCGAGGCGCGGCAGGGCCTCGCCCGTGGTGGTCCGCGCGATCTGGATTTCCTCGGCCTCCGAGGGGTATTCGAGCTCGATCAGGAACATGAACCGGTCGAGCTGGGCCTCGGGGAGCGGATACGTCCCCTCCTGCTCGATCGGGTTCTGGGTCGCGAGCACCAGGAACGGCGACTCGAGGTGAAATACCTTGCCCAGGACGGTCACGTTCTGTTCCTGCATCGCCTCGAGCATGGCCGCCTGGGTTTTTGGCGGGGCTCGGTTGATTTCGTCGGCCAGGACGATGTTGGCGAAGACGGGGCCGTGGACAAACTGAAACTCGCGCCGGCCCTCCGCGGTGTCTTGGAGGATGTCGGTGCCGGTGATATCCATCGGCATCAAGTCGGGCGTGAACTGGATTCGGCTGAACTTGAGCGACATGGTCTCGGCGAGCTTGTTGACCATCAGAGTCTTGGCCAGCCCCGGCACGCCCATGAGGAGCGCGTGACCGCGGGCGAACAAGCAGATCGACAACCGCTCGATGACGTCGCGTTGACCGACGATGACCCGAGCCAGCTCTTTACGGAGCCGAGCATAGGCATCACGCAATTCGTCGATCGCTTCGACATCATTCTCGCTCAGCTTCGCCGGGGCCGGTGAGTCCGCGGGTTGCGCCATAAAGTCGTCCCTAACGTGTCGAAAGTTGTTGGAGTTGATATCCTGAATAACCCGGCCACGCGAGCGTCGATCCGGAAGAGCAAGGCGACAGCCGGAGATTCGTCCCAGCGGACACCGCCGTTCTTGGTGGCACCAACGACAAGTATCCCATATTCTAGCCTGACGGCGAGTCGAAGAGAAAGAGCCTAGTACTAAAAAGCTAGGCGCAGTCCGACACGCAACCGTACTGGCGCACGTCGTCGCTGGGGACGCCCCATTGATGTCGATCCGGCTTGTATATCGGATGAAAACATGCGGAGACGACTTGACCGGGCGTTTATCGACGCATTCCCGCCGCTCTCGCCAGCAGGGTGTCGTGGCGCTCATCATCATTAGATTCGCTCGCCGAGGACACAGCGTGGCCGACTCAACCGCACAAGGTACTTTCGATGAAGCGATCGATGGTTTTGATCCCGAGGTGCAGACGATCGCCAGAGCATTGAAGTCACTGATCGCGTCGATCCACTGCGAGTTCATCGAGGTTGCCTGGCCGAGGCAAAAGATCGCCAGTTACGGCATCGGCCCCAAGAAAATGTCGGAGCATTACGCATGCATCGCACCACAATCCAATTACTTGAACCTCGGTTTTTACCACGGTGTCGCTCTGAAAGACCCGGCCGGTCTCCTGGAAGGCGCGGGTAAACGGCTCCGTCATGTGAAGATCAAGTCGATGTCCGAGGCAAAAAGTCCGCATGTTGTTCGCCTGCTCAAGGCCGCGGTATTAGAGAGAGAGAATGAGTTCCGCTATTTTTAAAAAATGCGCTGGAACACCCAATCAATCGCTTCAAGAAATGGGGGTCGTCCGATGGAGATTCAGGTTCGTGACGCGACTGAAGCCGACTTGCCCGCGATCGTGGATATCTACAATCAGTCGATTCCTGGCGGATGGTCCACGGCGGATACGTCGCCCATTGATATCGCCGGCCGAGTCGACTGGTTTCGCAAGTTTTCTCCGGACAAACGCCCGATTTGGGTCGCGGAACTGGACGGGCAATTGGTCGCTTGGATTGGCCTGACCTCATTCTATGCCGGACGCCCGGCCTACGACGCCACGGCGGAGGTCAGCCTGTACGTCGCCACGGCCTACCATCGCCGCGGGATCGGGCGGTATCTCAAACAACGAATGATCGAGCATTGCCCGCAATTTGGCGTCACAACGCTTCTGAGCATGCACTTCGACCATAACGAGGCGACGCGCCGGGTCAACGAGAGCTTGCGGTTTGAGCAGGTCGGACACCTCACCGAGATCGCCGTGGTCAACGGCAAGAAACGGGGGCTGGTCATCTCGGCACTACGCATCCCCGAGAGGGTTAGCTGATGGGTTGTTGCCACGGACCGCGGCGGTTCCCGTGGTCTGGCGTTAAGTCCGAGGTTGCCTTGGCGATTTGGGTCGCTGAGCTTTCTTCGCAGGCGACGTCAAAGACATTTTCGAGACTGGTTGAGGGGAGGTCCAAGCGATGGGAGCAGCTCTTTACATTGTACCTGAGCGAGACGTCGAGGGATTTGACACATTTGTCAGCGGCAAGGCTCTGGCAAGTTGCGAGCAACTGGATCAGTATGCCGAGCTCGCCGGAGTGCGGCCTTTGATGCAGTTCTTCAGTCAGGACCCCGTGGAGCTCGCGGAGTTCCTGGAGTCGGAAGGAATCGATCCAGACCCCGACGCCCTTACCGAGGAGCGCTGGTTTCCAGCCGCGGACGGATTACGATCGGTGCGAGGCATCCTGGCGTTCCTGGCGGCGAACCCAAAAACCACATCAGACTTGCCTGCGATCGTAGAAGATCTGTACGCGCTCGAATCGGTCTTGGGGAGGTTGGAAACGGAGGGCATCCGTTGGCACCTGGCCGTCGACTTCTAAGATGCCTCGGCCTCTAACGGGCTGGGACTGCATTCCCACCTCGAACCAGTCATTGCTGGAGCAGGCCGACTTGGCGGAGGACGGTCGCCTGATCCCAATAGATTCGCTCGCTCGCAATCTTGCCCTCGCGGAACTGTACGACCACGATGATGTCGATGTCGACCACTCGGTGCGTGGGTGGTATTTCGGGGAGGAACCAGTCCATTCGACGATCGTGCGTGAACCGAGTGCGGATTTCATCCACGATCTGACCGTCGCCGACGACGCGATTGATGGAGTTCTGCTGGAGGTCGTCCGGCCACGAGGGAATGAACACATCCCGGTAGAAGGCTCGTAAGGCGTCTTTGCCCTTTCCGCCGGTGTGGACCGGGATGTGGTCGACGTGGGCGTCGTCGGTCATCGTCGCGAGCGTTGCCTCGACGTCCTTGGTGGCAAACTCGCCGGCGAGATGGTCATCCCAAAGCCGTTCCAGCTCTTCCATCATCATGGTCGCGGGTCTCTGTTTTGGCCAACCTATTCAGGCCGCGGAGGCTGCTGGTTTCGCAAGCGAGTCGAGAAGGGCATCCGCGGTCATTTCGGCCGCGTGGATACAGTCGGGGATGCCGACACCGTCATAGGCTACGCCTGCCAGATAGAGTCGCGAATACTTGGCGAGATTGCGGCGAATGGAAGTGACGCGGTCGAGATGGCCAAGGTTATATTGAGGCATCGACCGAGGATGGCGGCGGATCTCCATGATCAGGGGTTGTCCCGATGTGCCGATCAAATCAGCCAGCTCGCGCTCGACAAGCTGGCTGATCGAGCCATCGTCCAGCTCGAGCTGGTCGAGACGGGTCGCCCCGCCGATGAAGACGCGCAACAGCACGCTGCCGGCGGGAGCCCGGTTGGGGAACTTGACGCTGAGGAATGAGACGGCCAGGATCTCTCGGTTCTCGATGGCTGGCACGACCACGCCGAATCCGTCCAGGGGATGGCTGATCTGGTCGCGCCGATACGCGACGTTGACGATGATCGACGACGCATAAGGGATCGCGCGGAGTTGCAAGGCCAGGGCCGGGTCCTGGTAGTCGAGCAAGCGAGCGGCGGCATGGGCCTCGGTCGCCAGGATCACGGCGTCGGCCTCGATCGGCGGTCCATCGAGAAGTTCGACCAGCCAGGGAGAAATCGGCTCGTTGCGGCAAACTCGCCGCACCGCGACGTCCGTCCGCACCGTCTGAGGCCGGAGCGCGGCGGCCAGAGATCGCGGAAGCGTGTCCATGCCGTCACGCAACGTGACGAACATTCCGTAGCGAGCCCCCGATGCCTGCCGTTCGTGGTGGCGAGGGCCGCGTCGGCGCGACTCGCGCCAGCCGGCGAGGATCAAGCTGCGGTGGTCGCGTTCCATGGCGAGGAATTGAGGTAACGTCGCTTTCAGGCTCAAATCGTTGGGATCGGCCGTGTAGATGCCAGCGACCAAGGGCTGAATCAAGCGGTCGAGGGCCTCACGTCCCAGTCGCCGACGAACGAACGACGCCATGCTCTCATCGCCGTCTTCGTCCCGTCGAGGGACGATCAGGTCCATGAGGAACCGGAGCTTGCCTCGCCAGGAGAGGATGGGCGTCGTCAAGATCGGCAACAGGCGGTGGGGCGCCATCAAGACCAAGCCATCGGGAACGGGCATCAGCCGGCCGTTACGCACCACGAACGAGCGCCGATGATGCGAGTCGGTCTCGATGAGTTGATCGCTCAGGCCCAGCCGGTTGCACAGGTCGATGGCCCACGGCTTGTTCGTAATGAACGAGTCAGGTCCTCGTTCCTGAATGAAGCCGTCCGCCCGATCGGTTGCGATCACGCCACCAAGCCGCTCCCTGGCTTCCAGGACTGTCAACTCAACCGGTCGGCGAAACGTCCGAGATCGCTCATGAATTCGGTAGGCTGCGGTTAGTCCCGACAGACCCCCTCCAATCACGATGACACGCACCGGTTGCATCGGGTCGCCCGTACGCTCGGCCAAGGTTGCAGGCTCCTTCTTGGCTGCTTGAAGTCGATGAAAGTTGAGTCAGCCGCCCGCTCCAGCCCTGCATTTAATCGGGTTTGGGGATCTCGACCGAGATCAACACGAAGCCACGTTGCGAGTCCGCGGGACACGCGATCACGACAACTTCATCGTCGATTGAGAAAGGATTCAGCCCGAAAAATGGGGTGAATCCGAATCCTCGGCGGCAACTCTGTGTAACGACTTTGATTCTCGTATGTCGTAAATCAATGAAGCTCCCAACTTGACCGAAGTATTTTATCAACATCCTGGTTTCAAGGCGATGGGGTGGAGTTGCGATTTGACCTGGGTGCCGCGTATTCGGCCCGACGGAGTGATCAGCCAACCCTATCGACTTCGCGAGGATGCGTGCACGATATCAATCAGGGCGCGGACGTTGTCGACGGGTGTTTGCGGCAAGATCCCGTGTCCGAGGTTGAAGATATGTCCCGGCCGGCCGTCGGCTTGCGCGAGGATTCGTTCGAGCCTGGCGTTCGATCTCTTCGCGAGGGGCAAGGAGGATGACGGGATCGAGATTCCCTTGGACGCCGACATCGTAACCAAGGTTCTGCCAGGCTTGATCGAGCTCAACATGCCAATCGAGTCCGATGACCGTGCCGCCAGCGTCGCGCTGTAGCTGGAGCAGCGTGGACGTGCCGGTTCCGAAGTGAATGACGGGGACCGATTGATCGAGCCTGTTGAATAGACTTGCGCCATGTGGGGCTGGACGAAGCGTCGATAGTCGTTTGGGCTGAGCGTGCCGACCCAACTATCGAACAACTGCAGCGCCTGGGCTCCCGCCACGGCCTGGGCATTGAGGTACGCCGCGGTCGCCTCGGCGAGGCGTTCCATCAGCACGTTCCACGCCCCGGAATCGCGGTACATGAAGGTCTTGGCCTGCTCGTAGTGGCGTGACCCCCGCCCTCGATCGCATAGCAGGCGAGGGTGAAGGGAGCGCCCGCGAAGCCAATCAAGGGCATCTCGGGCCTGAGTGCCGCCCGAATCGAGCTGACGGCCTTGGTCACGTAATCGAGGGCCGACAGGTCGTCGACCGGTCGAATTCGGTCGACGTCGGCTGACGACCGGATGGGGTTGTGGATCACCGGCCCTTCACCCTTGGCGAATTCCAGATCGAAGCCCAGTGGCTCCAGGATCAGCAGGATGTCGGCGAACAGAATGGCGGCGTCGACACCTAGCTGCTCGGCCGCGGTGACTGTGACTTCCGTGGCCAGCTCGGGCTGTTTGCACAAGTCCAGGAAGCTGACTTTGGAGCGAAGCGCGCGGTACTCGGGCATATAACGGCCGGCCTGTCTCATCAACCAGATCGGCGTGACGTCGGTCCGTTCCCGCCGGCACGCTTTGAGGAAGGGAGAGTCCCAGAGTGGTGCGGAAATGTGCGACGGGCGGGAAATCGGCGAGCGTTTCATGAATTCACGGGTCAGCTTGGGGTGGCACGGCGGAGGGTTCGATGCGATGGTGATATCTTACAGGACCGAGGAACCGTCGGGGAGCCAAACCCCCGTGGAGAACGAATTTCCTCAGACAAACACAGGCTGGCGGCATCGACAACAAGCAAACAAAGGAAATCGACCTTCATTTCGCGGACAGAATGGCTGGGCGGCGCTGACCTTGACTCTACAATTCCATCGGGAGAGTGGAGATGGCTAGCTTACTACTGGGCTGTGGCATGGCTGAATGAGGAGAATTGATGCGAATTTGCGGTGAGTTCGCATCGGGGATCGATACCCTAGCCGACAATCGGCGACCATGAGGAGGCGGCCAAGCCATGAATGAAGAATCGGCGGCGATTGCCACGCCGGGTCCAGTGAACCGGAATGAGGACGCAGGGTTCGTTCGGATCGAAGACGCCCTGCGCACCGCGGGCCCGGCGGCGGCTCTCGATCAATTGATCGCACAGCTCGGCGAGCACGGCGAGTACCGGGCGATGCTTGATGCGCTCTTACTCAAATCGCGTCATGAGCTGGGGTTACCGTTGATCGCGTCCGGCCCGCTTTCCGACTTGCCGGAGCCCCAGCGCTCTCAATACGAGGAGCGGTATGTCGACGCCGATCCGGCTGGTTGGGTCCAGGTACCTTGAAACGGGCGATATCCCCACGGCGTTTGCCTACTATCGAGCGATCGCCGAGACCGAGCCCGTCGCCAAGGCGATCGATGAGTACCGGCCGGTCCGAGAATGATGACACGCTGGGTGCGATCATCGAGGTCGCCTTCAATCATGGTGTCAGTACCCGTCGCGGGTTCGGTTTGATCCTGGACCACTACGGGACATGTCCGGCGATCTCGGCCTTCGAGCAGTTGCCGCCGCACGATGTCGTAGCGCGTGTCGGCTGCGCCGAGCGCCTGATCGCCCACTTGCATCAGGAGCTGGTGGCGAACCTGCGTTCCGAGATCGCCAGCCGTGGCCAGTTGGTCCCCGCCGAGGGATCATCGATCGCGGAGCTCGTCAGCGGGCGCGACTGGCTCTTCTCGGACGATTCCTACCATATCGACACCTCGCATTTGGCTGCCGTCGTGCGATTCGCCCTGATCGTGACCGACCCGGCATTCATCGCCTTGGCCGTCGATTTGACCGAGTACGGCCGCAGGCTCGCTCCGAGACTTCAGTTCGACGGACCTCCGCCGTTCCAGCGCATGTTCGACGACCATCGTGTTTATCTTCGCGCACTCCTTGGCGAGGAGGTCGACAACGCGATCGCTCACTTCCAGGCGAAACTGGACTCGATCGATGACGGACTCGGGTCCGATCCGACCATGCCCGCGCAAACGCTTGTCAACCTCTTAGTCCGACTCGGGACGGCTCGATCTGGCGATCGATGTCGCCGCCGATCATCTGGCCGGGCTACCGAGTCGGCTTTATCCTGCCCGACTTCGGCGCAGCTCTGCCAGCGTGCCGACGAGCCCGAGCGGCTGGCCAAGATCGCTCGCGAACACGGCGACCTGGTCGATTTCACGGCAGGCTTGCTCGGAACGGTCGCTCGCACGTGAGTGATCCAGGAATCACGAATCCGATGCGGGCCCACCATCGTCTTCGACCGCGATCAGACCGGCCTGGGCGAGTTCCGAGGCGGGTATCTCCAGAAAGCGGCTGAGAAGATAATCCCGCCCCCAGTCCTCGTTTTCGATGGAATCCAACGGAGGCAATCCGCGGACTACCGAAGTGTTCAGTGAGAATCGCATAGGCTTCCGAGACGCCCAGCTCGACGATCGGGATCAGCGCCACGAGGTGTCGTCCCAGGTCGAATTGTTGGGTACCCGCACCACGATCGGGGCCAGTCGCCAGATGCCGTTGCCTTGATCGACCCAGTGCTGCCCGGGGGAGCAACCCAGATTCCTTGGCCCTGGTCTTTCCCACCGCTGTATCGACGCCGGCGTTCTTCATAAACTACGTGGGCCTCCTCCGCGCTGAGCCGCGAAGTAGATGAAGGCCGCGAGAGCCATCTGAGCAAGTTTCATGGGCATCGGGACCGCGACGATGGAATAAATCCCGAACAGGACCGCCAGCGTGCGGCCAATCGTTGCGGCGACGATCGTCGCCTGGGCTCGACCCAGCCATCCGCTCAAGAATGCCGGAGAATCCGGCCGCCGTCCATCGGAAAGGCAGGGATCAGGTTGAACAGACCGAGGACCAGATTGACCAGCATCATCTCCTGGAAAAAATGCCCCAAAGCTGAGACGGTGCCGCCCGCCGCATCAAGCCAGCCGAGGATCGCAAACAAGGCAGCGAGCACGAAATTGACCGCGGGCCCAGCCAGCGTGATTAATAGCTCAGCGCCAGGCGCACGCGGGAGGCGTTGAAGCCGAGCCACACCACCGATGGGGTAGAGGGTGATGTTTTCGGTCTCGATGCCGAAGCGACGAGCCGTGAGCGCATGTCCCAGCTCGTGCAATAACACAAAGCCGAACACCGGCAGCATGAGCAGGCACCATCTCGGCGTTCCCACTCAGCACCAGCAACAACAAGCCAAGCAAAAATGTCGAGTGCACGTAAAGGTCGATTCCGGCAACCCGACCGATGTTCCACGAACGTCCCATTGAAGTTGATATCCTTTCTTTCGAAGGGCTTTTCCCTTCGATTTACTCTCTTATTGTACTTCGTTATACATTGATGAAAAGTTCAGCTAAGACCGTTTTGAACGGCCTCGTCGCCCAAACGATTCGGCGGTCGCGGTCCATTCTCGCTCGGCAGGGTACCCCGCAACCACGCTTCGATGAATGGGCGGGAGATCCGAGAGAACGCGAGATGTCGTTAGCGTTCAAGAATCCCCGGCCGAGGAATGAGAAATCCTTTGACGGCGACGTCGATCAGCGGCCAGTTTTGCGAAGCGGTCACGAGTTCGAAGCCTCGTGAGTCGATGACGATAGTGTCCTCGGTGCGTGCCGCGCCGACACTCGGGCTCCAGGCGAGCGCCATGTTGGGCTGCAGGACGAGATCGCTGTCGGGCCGGAGGAGCACCTCGTGGGGAGTGTAACCAATCAGGTTGCCCTGATAGTCGAGTGTCCACTCGTGAGAATGGCCAAATTTCTCATAAATCCGCTTGCTCCGGCGGAAGACCTCGGAGATGGCTTCGCCCGGCCGGGAGAAGAAAATACAGGTTGCGTCGACCATTGTCGTTAAAGAATGGTGTTCTCGGAACTCTTTGTCGACCTTACCGAACGAGACGATTCGGGTCACAGAGGCGCACAGGCCATGCCGCTTACCAGTGACAGCGATGATCGCTCGTTTGAGGATGGGAGACGCCTTGAACGTGGGCTGACGGAACCGTGCCAAACGATCGTCGCTGGCAACCCGCAGATCGACTGGCACAACCCCTTCACGAATCAAGCGGTGAGCCAGGTGTCCCGCCACGTCAGCTTCACGTTCGCCCGGATGGAAATTGCGGCAAGTGGCCTCGACGGCCAATGTCAGAGTTCGGCCCAGCACGCGCATCCGCTGCCGTTCCAGGGCAGTAAGCTGGCGCCTCAGATTACGAAGGGCGTCACTTTCTCGCCGAGCGCGCGAACATCCGCTCCAACCCAAGTCGGTTGCGACATCGCTTGTTATGACACAATTCCATCATCACTTGGTACGAGTCGTCGTACCAGGGCCGTTCCTTGAGCTGGAAGCCCAGGCCGGCAAGTTCCTCCTCGAAGACGCGCCCGCTCTGGACATTGTCAGTGACAACCGCTCGCGAGGTGCGATTGATGAACAACAGGATCGCGCTGTGGTCGGAACCAAGATTCTGGCCCAGGTCGCCTCCGGAGGTGAACCAGGCCACCGAGTCGGCAAGTCCAAGCACAACAGCATCATGACCGGTCGCATCGAGGAATTCCCGAATCCGTTGATGCTTTTCCTCAACGTCCTCGCGACGACGTCTTAATTCCTCATCACCATGGTCGGCAGCGGGGTCGGCAACAGCCGGCAGGGTATCGGTGTTCGGCCGATCAGCGGCCGTGACCAAGACGCGATCCAATTCACCAGTCAGATCAACGGCGCCGGGAATGGACGAATTCAGGCCGCCGATATGGATCTCGGTCGACACGCCACCGCCTCCCAAGGGAAAACAGGGAATCCCACCCCGCGAAGCCTTGACTGCCGGGCATGCATGTGTGTTCTAAACCTAGATGGGGTCTACTCATCCTTCCAAGTTGTCTGGAGAAATTCAAGGATCTCGGGAATCAAATTCGAATAACGCACGGGAAAGTCGAGTTTGTGGCCGCCACGCACGAGGATGAGTTTATTCCGCACCCCAGCCGCGGTGAGCGCTTGCGCCATCTCCTCGGATTGGCTTACCGGAATCAACGGATCCTCCAAACCGTGCACCAAAAACATCGGCGGGTCGTCCGCCGTGACATGATCGAGCGGTGAGGCTGCGACGTAATTCTCGGGGACTTGCTCAGGTGACCCCCCGAGAAACTGGGCCGCGGCCAGTCCGGCCGATGGGCTCTCATGGTAGAGACTTGTCAGATCAGTCGGGGTTGAGAACGCTACGACAGCATTAACAGCGGCGGAATTCCCACCGCCCGTCGATTGCGCGGAAGATGTTCCCAACAGCGCGGCGAGATTGGCTCCGGCCGATTCACCCATCGCGGTAATCTCGCCGGGGTTGAAATCCAGGCTCGCCGACTGATCGTGCACCCAGCTGCACGGCTGCCTGGACGTCCTCGAAATTGATCGGCCAACTCGGGAGGCCGGGCTCTGACAGTTGATAATCGGGCGCGACCACGGCATACCCGTACTTGACGAACCCACTGGCGATCCTCTCGCCATACCCTGTTTTATTGAACCGCCTCCAACCGCCGCCGTGAATCGCAACCATCACGGGCCGACCACCCACTGGGACGGGTGTGTCTGGCAGATAAACATCGAGCAGCTCGGATTGTCCATCAACGGTCGGGAACGCGACATTCCGCATCACGGTCCAGCTTACATCGCGCGACCGTTTCAACGGTCCCGTACGCTCTGAGCTCCCAGCGGCGAGTTTTGAGGTCTGGAGGCTTGGACCGGGGTCGATTTGGGCCGAGACGGTCGTCGACGGAACTGCGTATTCTCCAACACCCGTAACCATCCCAGAAAGCATCGTGCCGTGCCTCGAGGACGTCCGCCAATTTTGGCCGAAATCCCTGGCCACGACGTGGTCGCCCTTGTCCGACGAACCGCGAGAACGCGCTCGTATCCAGCGGAGTTGCTCGAATGGTTGCATCGGTCGTGCGCTCGATTCCGAGCGGTCCACGTCTTGATGAGGTGCGCAACTTGGTTGTGTGTGTTCCAGATCGCGAGGCGTTACGGATCGTCTCTCAGTGAAGTTGCCAACGCGTGCCGATGATTGGGGCGACCGGTTTTTGTGCCACCGATGGAAAGATTCCATATCTTTTTAGAAAGGCAAGGATTTCGGGTAACAGATCGCGTTCGACCGGCTCTTTGACCATGGCCTCGAAACCGTGTCGGGCTCCGTCCACCACGATCAGACGGTGTGGAACACCCGCTCTCTCCAGTGTTTCGGCCATTCGCGACGATTGTTCGGGGCGGACCCAGGCGTCGTCCGAGCCGTGCAGCAGGAGCATGGGAGCATCATCCGTCGTTACATGATGGATGGGCGAAGCCGCGAATGCCGACGTTGGAGTTGCGGTCCCAAGGAGGATTCGCGCAGGTTCGTGCTTGAGGTGGCGAGCTTCCATCAAGTGCTCGAGGTCGGTTGGACCATAAAGGCTGACGACGGCTTGGACCCGCGATGAAACACCGTCGATCCCCGGTTCGTCGGGCAGGGTTCCGAGCAGCGCAGCGAGATGGGCGCCTGAAGATTGTCCGAGCGCGGCGATCCGATCCGGTTCGATTTCCAATTCCGAAGCGTGCCGTCGCGTCCAGCGGACTGCCTCACGCAAATCTTCGATCACATGGGGCCAACTCGGATAGCTTGGGCTTGCAAGTCGATAATCGACTGCGATCACAACCAGTCCGTGCCGAGCCAGACGGACCACGGTACTATTGCGGATCCGATTGATAGTCGATCCTTGACCCACCGCACCAGCTTCCTCCGTGGATCGCCACGACTGCGGGACGTCCCGGCGGCCTGCCTGTCGGGCGCGAGAGGTTTGTTGGTAAGTAAACGTCGAGAATGGCTCGGTGTGAGCCCACCACACGGTAGACGTTTCCCTCCAGCAACCGAATTCCCGCTTCGGCTAGGGCCGCCCTTGGATCTGGGAGCGCATTCCTTAGCTCCCAGCTTGTCAGGAAGGAAAGGCTAATCCAGACCAGGGTGTGCGAGATCACGCCAGTTGTTCGCATGGATCGGGACCAGTCTCTCGCGCAGTAGGCCTTCCTCGGAACGGTTTGTACAGTTACGATATGATACCAGACTTCTATAGGAAACGCCGAGCCATCGATACGCGGCCGCGCAAAAGTTGCCGGTTGCTCGTTGCCAGCTAAATCGGAGCCGGCTCCGTCCCGCAATTCTCCTCCGAACGTTGGCCGCGCCGGCACCTCACAACCGACAGCAAACAACTTTCCCGTGGTGTGCCTCGACGATGAACATCGACGAAAGACCCAGATTGCCGCTGCTCGATCAGCGCGAACTCGAGGCGCGAATCGTGGGACCATTAATTCGGGCGTTCGCCGCGGAGATTGGCGAGGAGCGCGCCTTGGTGATCGTCCGCGAGGTGATCGCGGGGCTGGCGCGCGAAGTGGCGCCGAGTTGGCTCAGTTCCTGGGTGAGCGGACGCTCGATGCGTTTGCCCTATCCTTGGGTCGCTGGCGCGAGAACGGAGCGCTTGAGATTGAGATCCTGGAACAATCTTCTCGGCAGCTCTCATTCAATGTGACCCGATGCCGATACGCGGAGATGTATCGCGCACTCGGTATGGCCGACCTCGGGTCGAGCCTGTCGTGCCAGCGGGATTTCGCGTTGGCCGAGGGTTTCAACTCCGCGATTCAACTGACCCGAACCCAGACGATCATGGGCGGGGCCACATTCTGCGATTTTCGGTTCCAGCTTCCCGAACAACACAGAACCGAGGTTGAGGGAGCAGTCGATCCCAGCGCCGACCAGTCCGGTCAGGACGTTGGTCCTTAATCGAGTTCAGTCCTTCTGGCCTGACGGCTTTGGAGTTGGCCAGAAAGTTCGAGCGACGGCGGGCCCCCACCCGGTTCCGAGCCGCGACCTTTCGCCGAATCGTCGTGTCATCGCTGGTTTTGGGCGACTCTCAAGAACTGGCACGGTTGGCCGACGAGACTTGCCCAGCGTTCCTGCTGCGTGTCGGAGAGTATCGCGACTGCTTTGCGGGATAGAGCGAGGTGGTCGATCACGGTCCAGGGCACGCCGCGTTCACGTTGTTTAGTCGATTCCGCTACGTACTGAGCGACTTTTTGTCTCTGATCCGGGGTCAACTGCAAGTACTCGACGACGATGGGGCGGACCATCGCAGCGGCGCCCTCCCATTGAAAGTCAATCTCCTGAAGCCGATCAAGCTGCTGGAGTGTGAGGTGTGTGCCGAGCCAAATCGTGAGCTCCTCATCGATTTGCCGCCGCGCTTCGTTCACGGCCGGTCCGGTTTTTCCTTTCAGCGACTGTGCTTTCCGATAGAGCATGCCGCCAACGCGGTGGAGGTCGGCGATCTGGTTGGGAAGCAGCTTAAGGTCGGCCTGAACATCGCCCCGTGTGAGCAAGAAGATCGGTTCAATCCGACGACCAAGCCGATCGTCGAACGGTTCGCCGCACTTCCCAACTCGAGTCGGGCCGAAAAGTCCAAGTCCCAGAGTGACCACGACAACTGTCAATCCGTGACGCATGGTCCAAGTCCCCCTGGTACGGGCGATCGATCAGCTCGTTGGACCGGTGGTTCCGTCGACTTGGTGACCATCGAACGACGATCACACCGCCCAGCTCACCCTGGGCGCACCGGCGAAGTCCGTGATTTGATTTGGGTCGAGTAGTGGTTGGCTCTTATAATCCGATCCAGCCAAAGTGGGAAGAGCACTCGTTCGTCTGTGCGGCTTCGCTTGAGAGCCATAGGTCAGGTCCTACGACGAAAAAGCTCCGAATGAGCCGCCATTTGACATGAGGCGGCTCGCCCGGAGCTTGGTCTTAACACTCGGTCGGGAACGCTGAGGTGTTTGACTGCCTCGGTACCGTTTATTATTCGTCCGGTGTGCCTGAGCTGGAACCGCGTAGGTCTCTCAGGCTCGGTCGCTTGGGCTTTGCAGTAGCCGGAGCTGGTGTGCTGGTTGACTCGTCGCCATCCGACTTTGCCGAGGTTGAAGCGGTTCCAGGAGTTCCGCCCTTTTTTGCGGCAGCGCCATTCCGACCGCCGGGGATGAACCAGCCCGCACCACCACCGCCGCCGCCAAACATTTTCGATCGATCGAAGGGCGCACCCAACATCTTCTTGTAGCTCGTCCGTTGACGAGGGTACAAAACCTTGTTGTAGACTGTCGCGGAGAATTGAGATTCGATCTTCGATCGCTCTTCTTGAAATTCCTCCATTTGTTTCTGATTTGCCGGATCCTCCATGGCCTTTTTCATGGCCTCCGGGTCAAAACCGCCGCCGCGACCTCCTGCGCCGATTTCCATTCTGCCCATTGGCGGCGTTCTGTCCACCATCCGCTGGAGGTGGCATCATTTTGCGGAAAAACTCGCCTTGGCTCTTCTGGACCGCTCGATTGGCCTGACGCTGCTCGTTGCTGAGCTCGCGGATCTGTTCAACTTGCTCGTCGGTCATATTGAGCTTCTCGATCATATCGGGACGGGTCAGAGCGTCCGGACCTCGAAGTTGAAGTTGAATCTGCTTGACGCGAGCGACCTGGGTTTTGTCCAGGATTTTGGCCACGGCCGCCTCGGCGTTCTGCGTGAGCTCTTGGTCACTCGCTCGGAACATTTGCATTGTTTCTTGCTGTTCTTCAGTGAGCTGGGGCCGGTTGCCTCGTCCACCGTTTTGATTTGCCCCGCCCTGGGCGTTGGCTTGGCCATTTTGACCCCGTCTGCCTCCGCCGCCCCCGCCGTTCTGCCCGCCTTGGGCATTGGCGTTGCCATTCTGGCCCCGTCCGCCCCCGCCGGGTCCGCCGCCTCCGGGTCCACCGCCGCCGGGTCCGAAGCCGAAATTGATTCCGGCCGCTTTGAAGAATTCCTGTCGCTGCTGATTGAGTTTGTCCGATGCACTCTTGACTTTTTCCTGGAGGCTCTTGATCGCTGTCTTCTGTTTGTCCTTGAGCTTCAAATCCTCCTGGACGGCCGGGTTAGAGACGAGATCGCAGTATCTCTCCGCCAGGGCCGCCGCCGAAGCCACCAGGCCCGCCGCCCTTCTGGAAGCCTCCGCGTCCACCTCCGCCGCCGCCCGGTGGCTGAGCGATCGAATTGAGAGTCAACAAACCCAAGGCGATCAGCATCAACGCTGAAATCAGGGTAAAGCGAATTCGTAACATTTCGAAGCTCCTTGAATCCCGGGCCAGTTCATCTCGTTTTCGAATAGCAACCCAGTAAGACAGACGAGCATTGTCTTGCGCACTGTCCGCGCATCATTAATAAATAAAGCGGCAGTGGCCAGTTCCTCGGCCGAACAAATTTCGAAAAAAAACACATTTCTTAAACTCGCGTCGGAACGACGGAATGCGTACCCCGATGAAAGAATTGAGGGAGACTCGGTAATTGATGCGGGCAGGTCGGAATTGGTCTCAAGAGACTGTGGATGTTCGAGCCATCAACAGCCATGCGGCCAGGCCAATCATCGCCGATAGCGTCGCGATGCGGATCAGAAGCCGGTAAGTCGCAAAGCGTTTATTGACCGCAAGTTGAGCGTCTAAACTGCTTGGATTCACGACCGTCTCTTCCAGCGAGCCACGCTCGAGATTGGCCAACAGATTCATGCCGAGCAGGTGGACGAGCCAGAGCACGAGAAAGCCGACGCCTTGTTCCAGCCAGGCTCGGCTGGGCATGGAAGGCCAACGAAGTCTCCGCAACGTTTCAGCGATCGTCACGGGCGCATGGCTAGGCAAGACCACCAGTTGGTGGGGTTGGCTGGCGACGGTGTTTCCGTCACTCACCTGAAACAGCAGCGGAAGCGGCTTGTCGGTTTGTCGCGGAGGCGTTCCGCCGATCCGGCCGTTGGATTCGTCGAGCGAGAGCCACTCCGGCATTTCTCCCGGCGCCGACCAACGCAGCGGGCCGCGTCCTCCCGTGGCCGCCAGCGCGACCAGGTAGGGCCGACCCGCGATGGCATCGGGAAGTGTCGCCGGAGTGCGGATTTGGAGTGGAGCCGGTTTTTCGCTGGACTCCGAATCGGACGTGCTGCTCTTTTCCAGTTGGGCGACATCGACCGCCTTCGGCAGGAGGGCCATGATGACCATGGTCAGCAGCAGGATGAAGAGAAGCGCACCCGTCAATTTCGTAACCACGACGGCGACGAAGGAATCCTCGCCCGAGCTGGCGAACTCCGAATGCGAACCTCCGCCTCGTCGTGACCGTCGCATCGACACACTCCCACTGATTTACCGGTTCGCGTTCAGGCGACCCGGATCGACTCTGTTCGGCTCGCCGAGTCGGCCCGTTCGTCAAATAGCTTCTTGACGATTGTCCGATAGAGTGAGTTACCCTGTTCCATGCTGACGTTCAGCATCTCAAGGGCGTCCTTGAGGCTGGTGAGGCTCCGCGCCAACTGCTCCTGAGTCGCCTTGCTCGACCGCTCGTAGGCCGCCGACCAGGAGCCGGCGAGTGACTCGATCGCCATGCCGGCGCGATCCAGCCCGCGCTGGATTTCCTCGAGCTGCGGATCGGTTGTAGGCCTCTGGCCGACGATCGTTTCGATCCGGGCGAGCGTGGCGACACCGCGGCGGAGGGACTCGGTCGCGGACCCGATCGCCTCAAGTTCGGTGCCGACACTGGCGATTGCGTCGGCTCCGTGCTTGAACGAAGCAAGCACGTCGGGGAGTCGGCCCACCTCGGCGGCAAACTGGGCGATCGGGACCTGAAGGCTCTGACCCATTCGCTCGGCCTGATCGTGCAAGGATCGCACCGCCGGCTCCAGTGCCCGGCTCAGCTTCGTCCCCATCTCGTCGAGTCGAGAACCGATGGCATCAACGATTTTATCCGCCAGCGGATCGTCGGTGCCGACCTTGGGAAGGATATGCTCGACCACCCAGCGGTCGACGCGCGCCAACACATCTTCCGACCGTCTGAACACCAGGGTCTGCACGAGCATCAAGGCCGCACTCAGGAACAAGGCAAGGAGCGTACTGTCAAAGGCGATCTGGAGCGAGCCCGTGACCGTCGTGAGCTTGCTCAGGAAGATGCTCAGGTTTGTCAGCTCCGGAAGCACGTCACTCATGTTCCTCAGGGCCTTGGAAATCCCCTCGACGGTTCCGATAAATCCAATGATGGGAAGTAGATAGAGAATGTACCGTGTCAGCGTGAACCGTCCGGCCATTTGCTCCTGATCGAGGCCGGAACCTTCGCGGTTCACCTCCATGAGCTGGGTCACCGACGGTCCCCGACTCTCTGTGAGGAAACTGACCAATTGGCGGATTCGCACCGGCAAGATCCGATGATCGTCTTCGGCGATCTCGACGCCGGTAGCGTGTGAACTGTCTATGGCGGGACTGTGCGCGATGGCCGCGTTGACCCGCTTGAGCAGGATCGGCGCGTCGTCGAATGCCTGTTCGTTACGCCAGAGCCGGATCAGTTCGCGACTGAGTGTCAGAACGGCCCAGAAGTAAATGCAGGTTCCGACGTACTGTTCCCAACCCCGCTCGAACATTAGCGTCGGGTTGAAGATCATCAGGCCGACGGGAAAAAGCAAGGCCAGCACCAGCATCGCTACCGTGCCCGCGTATCCCGCCCATCGCGAACTCTGCGCGCCTTTGGCCATCCGTGGATTCCTTCCTGGGACTCGGCGCGATCCGAGTCAAGGGCTCGAATGAGTCATTCAATCGCCCTGCTGGTATCGCTCGGTTCGCTTTCTTCGTCAAGATCAGCGCGGTCCGTTTAACCGAAAAGTCTGTAACAGACCGCACAATCGCCATCATCGGCCGAATCTTCCAGCAACTTGAGACGAAAAGTAGAACGGACTTCATTCCGTTGCGCGCGGAGGTCAGGGCCCCACGTGAAACTCGGCGCGAGGAGAGGAATTCGTTCTACGACTTCACGGTTTCGTCCTTGCGGCGACAGGTGGTTTTCCGCCGCGGCTTGGCCGGCTCTTTTCCGGAATCTTGTCGGTACACCACGACGCGATCGTGGACGATGAGGACGATATCCGCGCGGCCGTCGCCATCGACGTCGCCGATCGCCATGTCGCGCGGTTCGATGACGTCGCCGATGTTTCGGAACGTCTTACGCTCAAAGACTTTAAAGGTGATGGCCGGAAGCAAATCCTTTTCGCCAGTATAAGTTGCGATTTCAAGCGATTGCTCAGCTGTGTCGGTGAAGACGACGTCCGGGGAGCCGTCTGCGTTGACGTCGCCCACTGCGAGGTCGGACAGCCTGGCCTCGTGTCGCTTTGACTCGTAAGTGGCGATGGGTTTGAGTATCAGACCTTTGCGCCCGGTCTGGAGCACGGCGAACTTGTCGGTGCCGGCGACGAGGAGGTCGTCGCGACCATCGCCGTCAAAATCCGCCACGTGGAATCCCTCGAAATTGATCGTTCCGATTGCCATGCTGCCGTCGGGACGATAAACACCATCTTTGAGGGACAGAAACAGCAGAGACTTGCTGGCCCGATCGAGCAGGACGATCTCCTTGGTGCCGTCTCCGTCGGTGTCGAGCGCGGCCGCCCCAACGATATTGGCCGAGTTTCGACCGGCGTTGTATTGATCCTTGATGTTCCAATGGCCTTGCGAATCGACCAGAACGCGGCGCGCGAAAGTATTCTGAGCCACGATCACCGCAGGTCCGCCAAGGTCCATCAGGCTGACACCGGCTGGAGTCGCCGCGGAAAGGGGCCCTAGACTACCGATGAACGGCCGGGGAGGCCCATCTTTTTGCCCCAAGAGAAGGAGGGGCGATCCATACTGGTTAAATACCAGGAGATCAGTCTGCCCGTCCTGATTGATGTCGAGCGTTTTGAGGGCGGCCGGCGAGTTGGTCACGCCGGGCAGTGCGACGGAATCCACTCGCCCCCACTTGTCGGCCTGAAATGTCCCCGACGTGCCGGCTGAGACGGCGCGGATCTCGAAGGAGTCGGTGCTCGACTTAGGGTCGACCTGCTTGACGCGGACGACGTAAAAAATCTGCGTGCTTTTGCCAGCCCCGTGGTGGACCAGATCCATCGCGACCGGATCGCCGACGATCGGAAGGGGTATCGGGAAAGTCAATCGCCCGTTTTCGAGGTTGCCACGGCCGATTTGCTTCTCCTGCTCGGACAGAATGAAGACGTCGTCCTTGCTTTTGCCTTCCGGCTTGCTGAGGCGGACGGTTCGTGCGCCGACCAGGCTGGGGAAGGATTGACCGGCGCTCAGGCCCGACCCCTTAGTTTGAAGATAGGACCAGACCTGCGCGTTCGCCGGGTCGCTGACCACGACGTCCTTGTGACCGTCTCCATCGACGTCGCCGACCGCCAACGATCGGCCGCGCTCATTCCCCGGGGGAAGAGCGAAGTAGACAAGTCGTCCGCGTTTATTGTCGTCGCCGGACCCTGACTGGTCGAGCGTCAGCACCTTGGCCCGGCTCGATTGAACATCGACGACCAAGACCTCGACTCCGCCCTTGCCGTCGACCTGTCCGAAGGCGATCGCGCGTGGGATCTCCAAGGCAAACCGCAGTTCGGGCCCAAGCTTCTTCTCGTCTGTCGCGAACCGTACGTGGATGGGATGATCGGTTTCGGTATCGAGGATCAGCAGGTCGCGTGCGCCGTTGCCATCGAGGTCGACGGTCTTGAGCAGCCAAGGAGCACTCGCCGTATGGGGCACGCGCTCAGGCTCGCTCATGATGCCGGGCGCCGTCTGATAGACAAAGACCAATTCCTTCTCAGACAGAAGAGCCAGGTCGTCGCGGCCGTCCTGGTCCAGGTCGCCAACGGTCAGGACGCTGGCGTCGCCGGTGTTGATTTTCTTCGGGCTGGCGAAATGCCCCTGCCCCTCATTGATCAGGATCTGCACTTCAGCCGGCACCCCATAGAAGACGAGGTCGGGCTTGCCATCGCCATTGAAGTCACCGGTATCGATGCTCACGATCGCTTTGTTCACTGGGATACTGACGAGTCGCATCCGATGGTCGTACTTGAGCTCGTTGACGTCGGTACGGAACGGGCGGGCGGCCGCTTCGTCCGCGGATTTCTTCGTGCTCAGCAACAGGTCGATCCGCGACCGAGCGTTGTTGCTGACGATGATGTCTTCGATCTGGTCCCCGTCCAGGTCCTTCAACTGGAGGTTTCCGATCCGGCTCTCAAGCTTATAAAGCTCGAGCGGTTGGAACCCGAAGTAATCGGCCAACTTGGGTTTAGGTGGGTCGGCCACGGTGACAGGCGTCACGAGCAGACATGCAAAACAGAACAGAATTCCCGAGATTCGAAGTGACCGTTTATCCATTATCCCAATCCACCTTGTTCCCAGCACTGGAGCCAGCGCGAGACGACTCGCGACCAAGCACCAGCGTACGAACCCGCCTGCCTGGCGACAAGAGGAAGAGGACTTGTCAGCCTCGGGCGAATCTCGCCTCGCGGCGAGGCTCGGGGCTATCGCTCGACGTCCGATGGTTCACAGCATGCTCCGCAACTTTCGCAGGATTTTCCGCAAGTGTCTACGGGCCGTGGTCGGGTCCCATCCCAGCGCGGCGGCGATTTCTTCGGGTCTCATGTCGAGTCGGTAGCGCATATCGATGAGCATTTGCTCGTTCCAGGAGAGCTGGGCGACCGCCTCTTCCACGATCAGCCGTCGCAGCGCGCCGTCAGTCGATGAACAGTTTGTGAGCGCAGGCTGGTCGGATGGAATCGTCAGCTTGGGAAACTGGGTTTGAAACTTGGGACCATTGCGCCGCCTCAACTCCTCAATGACCACGCTCCGGATGATGCGGTCGACGTATCCGAATAACTCGGCCGGGTTGTCAGGCACACGAGTCAGTCCCGCGCGGAGCCGAAGCAGGAAACTCTCCAGCGAGAGACAGACCACCTCACTCGTTTCCAGATCTCGCACCCGCGCCCGGAACCGGCCCTTCAAAATGATGTAATTCGCCCGGGCGTAGACGCGCCCGTAAGCGTCGTTGATGAGTTGCTCCTTGGCTGCAGCGTCTCCCGCGCGGATGCGATCGAGGAGTCGGGCAAAGTGAGACGTCTGCGAAACCGGTTCCATTCGTGTCCTCGTGCAGTTAATTGGTTCGACCTTTCAGACAGCAGAAAAATCAGCCGGGTCTGCCCAGGAATCCGTCCGACTCGCGTTCAGCTTCTATGGAGCGGGAATCCGCTGTCCGATTCAGATCGAGGACGAAAGAATCAACTGACATGCGTGATTGCAATCGATTTGTCTGGCCTGCGGCGAGGGGCCAGGCGAGTCCCTAGTCCCCCGAGCCAGCTTGAATTTCAGACGATTCGAGGAACCGGAACTTGCGCACTTGCAACGCTCGGTGGCTCTCGCTCGACGCGTGATCGGGCTGATACTGCGGCTCAGGCGTGTTTCGCTCCGCCAAAACACGGTGGCAATTAGCGAAACGTCGCCTTTTTTTCTTTCGTGTTTTCTATCCAGCGCAAGTTTTCGGCTGAGATACCGTCTGAAGTGTGAGTGGCTCCTCAAGGCTTCGACCTCTCGCTTGAGCGTGAGACTCAGACGTCGCTTGTGGGACGTGACTTCGACGACGATCCATGTTGCAACGACGTGCAGGTTACCTCGATCTTGACGAACCCAACATTGCTTCAAGGAGCGAACCGATGAGTATCAAACGACACTTTCCGTTACTGGCAATTCTGGCTTTCGCGCAGCCCGCGTTCGCACAACATCCCGCAAACCGAGGCGGACATCCCAGTGCCCCGGCCGCCCACCCGGGACTCAGCACATGATGCCGGGGGCGCGACAGCATCGGATGACACCGCAGCAGCAACAGCACCACTTTGAGCAGCAAATGTGGAACGAGCAGTTGATGTTCATGCAGATGATGAATTCGCGCGGCGGGGCGTACAAGCGGCAAGGCACCCCGAGTCGAAACGGCGGCGGAAAACCGCCGGCAAACAACACGGAGGTTCTGCCAATGCGGTCCGGCACCAAAACGAATCGGGCTCGAATCAATCGAACGCTAACCAAGCCCAGCCGAGTGCAAAACAACAAAGTGCGAAGAACGCCCGAGTCTCCGGGGGTTGTGGATAAACAGGCGCACCAGGACCGTGATAAGGAAGCCAAGGAGAAAGAAGCGGCAGCCAATAAGAACCGCCGCGAGCTTGAACGATCGCTGCGTCACAGTGAAATGAAGAAGGCAACTCAGAACAATAGAGGATTACTTGCTTCCGATCAGTCGACGATTAGTCTCCTGAAAAACGCGGAGATGAAACTCAGAAGGGCCGATCACGACTACGCCGGGCATCGCGTCCAGGCCATAAGACACGTCGCCCATGCGCTTAACCACATGACTGGGTCCTATCCCTTCAACGAGAGCGGGGTCTATGGTACCGGCAATTTGCCACAGGGCCAATCGGATGGCCTGCTACGTGAGGCGGAAGGTCATTTGAGAACCATCGAAAACACGCTCAGGACCAGGACCAATAGTCTCGAACATCATCAAAATGCGCGAGCCTCGGTCGCCGACGCGATCCGCGAACTGCACGCTGCCTTAAGAGTCAATTGAAGGTGGCCACGAATCGATTCCGTTCGGGACTTGTGTCAAGCCCGTTCGTAATCGAACAGGGAGTGGTGTGAACCCACTGCCCTGTTTCCGAATCTTCGCCGCTGGCATGTTGACCTGGCGACACTGACGTGATTGAATCAGTTGCGTCAGGAAATCAGCGTCGATGTGGACCAAGCCTGGTCCAACGTGAAGAAATGTTAAGGTTGGTGTCGACTCAGTGACCCTGAGGGGCGAGCCTCGCGACAAGGCGCGACATCCATCCCGAAAACGGCTAGCATTTTCAGAGCAACCCGATTGAAGTGCCCGGGAACCTGCAACTCTCGTTCAGAATACCAGAGGGTTGGCAGGATTTGGTGAGATCAAGGTTGATCGCACGGTCGTGGCGTTGTCCGCACCTGGGAAATCCCAGTTCCGATCGAAGTTCGCACTCATTTCACGAAACCGAGTTACCCCAATGTACCGCCTACCGCGCCTCGGGTGGATCGACTTTGCTCCGTTGCAACACCGGCAACCAGTGCATCGGAGACGGATCTCGAACGCGATGCTCTGGATGGAACCATTGGAGGACCGGACGCTCCTATCCGTCATAACCTGGGACACGACCACCGCGTCCAATGGCGGCAAATGGGACGTGGGCAGCAATTGGGTGGGAGGCGTTGTTCCCAGCACAAACGACACCGCCATCATCGAAGGTTTGACGAGTCCAGGCAATGTTTACTTGGACCAGAACAACGCGGACGCCATCTCCGGCCTGACCACGGATAATACAACCAATTTGGAAGTGATCAATGGGTCACTCTCGCTGGGCATCGCCTCTTCTGCCACGATCGGTGGCTCGGTCACTGTGGAGCCGGGAGCAACGCTAAACGTCGGTGAAGGGTCGAGCATCGCGTTCGGTGGCTCGGCTACGCTAGAGACGGGAGCGACGATAAGCGTGGGGGAGGGCGTGAGCCTCCAGATCGAACCTGGCCAGACGTTAACGGACAATGGCGGCCTCAGTTTTGCCGCCGGCGACACCGTGACGATGGGCTCCTGCTGCAGCCGGCCAGGAGATCGCCGTCGGCGGCACCCTGACGGCCGATGGCACCACCTTCACCGGCGGCGGGGGGAGCATCACGGTCGGCTCCGGCGGAAACCTGGCCGCAACCAACAGCAACTTCAGCATCAGCCAGGTCTCGCTGGCCAACAGCAGCGTGCTGAACAGCGGGGACCTGACGGGCGATGTTTTCAACGTGCCCATCTATATCCCATATGGCGATGTCCAGTACCTCGGCGGCAACGCGAGCTTCGATCAGATCAATATCAACGCCGGCACGCTCGCCAGCGGGACACTCGATTTGGATCTGATGGGTACAAACACGTCCAATCTGAGTTATTCCTTTCCCGGGGGT
The DNA here is from genome assembly GCA_963779785.1 of uncultured Planctomycetota bacterium. Taxonomy (GTDB): domain Bacteria; phylum Planctomycetota; class Planctomycetia; order Isosphaerales; family Isosphaeraceae; genus CAVRFS01. Next base: position 45,098 of record CAWAAW010000012.1, on the reverse strand, counting down.
TTCACGGTTGCATCGGGAGCGACGTTGGCCGTGGGAGCGAATGTCCCTGTGACCATCCAGCCTGGCCAGACGTTAACGGACAATGGCGCGCTCAGTTTTGCCGCCGGCGACACCGTGACGATGGGCTCCTGCTGCAGCCGGGCAGGAGATCGCCGTCGGCGGCACCCTGACGGCCAATGGCACCACCTTCACCGGTGGCGGGGGAGCATCACGGTCGGCTCCGGCGGAAACCTGGCCGCAACCAACAGCAACTTCAGCATCAGCCAGGTCTCGCTGGCCAACAGCAGCGTGCTGAACAGCGGGGACCTGACGGGCGATGTTTTCAACGTGCCCATCTATATCCCGTATGGCGATGTCCAGTACCTCGGCGGCAACGCGAGCTTCGATCAGATCAATATCAACGCCGGCACGCTCGCCAGCGGGACACTCGATTTGGATCTGATGGGTACAAACACGTCCAATCTGAGTTATTCCTTTCCCGGGGGTTTCACGGTTGCATCGGGAGCGACGTTGGCCGTGGGAGCGAATGTCCCTGTGACCATCCAGCCTGGCCAGACGTTAACGGACAATGGCGTGCTCAGTTTTGCCGCCGGCGACACCGTGACGATGGGCTCCTGCTGCGCCGGCCAGGAGATCGCCGTCGGCGGCACCCTGACGGCCGATGGCACCACCTTCACCGGCGGCGGGGGGAGCATCACGGTCGGCTCCGGCGGAAACCTGGCCGCAACCAACAGCAACTTCAGCATCAGCCAGGTCTCGCTGGCCAACAGCAGCGTGCTGAACAGCGGGGACCTGACGGGCGATGTTTTCAACGTGCCCATCTATATCCCGTATGGCGATGTCCAGTACCTCGGCGGCAACGCGAGCTTCGATCAGATCAATATCAACGCCGGCACGCTCGCCAGCGGGACACTCGATTTGGATCTGATGGGTACAAACACGTCCAATCTGAGTTATTCCTTTCCCGGGGGTTTCACGGTTGCATCGGGAGCGACGTTGGCCGTGGGAGCGAATGTCCCTGTGACCATCCAGCCTGGCCAGACGTTAACGGACAATGGCGCCTCAGTTTTGCCGCCGGCGACACCGTGACGATGGGCTCCTGCTGCACACGGGCAGGAGATCGCCGTCGGCGGCACCCTGACGGCCAATGGCACCACCTTCACCGGTGGCGGGGGGAGCATCACGGTCGGCTCCGGCGGAAACCTGGCCGCAACCAACAGCAACTTCAGCATCAGCCAGGTCTCGCTGGCCAACAGCAGCGTGCTGAACAGCGGGGACCTGACGGGCGATGTTTTCAACGTGCCCATCTATATCCCGTATGGCGATGTCCGGTACCTCGGCGGCAACGCGAGCTTCGATCAGATCAATATCAACGCCGGCACGCTCGCCAGCGGGACACTCGATTTGGATCTGATGGGTACAAACACGTCCAATCTGAGTTATTCCTTTCCCGGGGGTTTCACGGTTGCATCGGGAGCGACGTTGGCCGTGGGAGCGAATGTCCCCGTGACCATCCAGCCTGGCCAGACGTTAACGGACAATGGCGCGCTCAGTTTTGCCGCCGGCGACACCGTGACGATGGGCTCCTGCTGGCCGGGCAGGAGATCGCCGTCGGCGGCACCCTGACGGCCGATGGCACCACCTTCACCGGCGGCGGGGGGAGCATCACGGTCGGCTCCGACGGAAACCTGGCCGCCAATGACGAGACCACCTTCAATCTAAGCAGCCTTACTTTGAACCCCGGTTCCAGTGCCACGATGAGTACCGACGTGCTCTCCGGCGTTTTCACGATCAACAGCAACACAACGATCAACATCACAGGCAATGATTTCAGCGAGCTCACCACGCCCAACGGTCTCGTCGCCGCCGGTGATCCCAGCGCAACCATTCAGCTACCGGGTAATTACTGGGGAACGGACGTGGCCGGGATTGAGGCGATCATCGACGATCACAACAAGAACGCCAATCTCCCCACCGTGAACTTTCAGCCGTATGTGAGCAATTCCAGCGGAACTTCCGCAAGCCCGACAACGGTCACATTCAGTCCCACCGATCAGCCGGTTCTGCTCACCGCAAGCGTGACGAGCACGCCCGGCCTGGTGATCAGCGAGGGTACCGAGACATTCGCCATCTTCAGCGGAACAACGCAAATCGGCCAGACCACGAGTCCAGTTGACGTGGAGAACGGTTCCGCCACGGCCAGTTACACTCTGCCGGCCGGCACCCAGGCGGGACTTTACACGATCGAGGCGAATTACAGCGGCTCTGACAACTACTTGCCTGCGACCGATACCAGCCACTTTCTGACCGTTACGCCTGCATCAACCACCACCACGGTCAGCAATGCATCGGCCACGTACAGCGACGTCTCGGACCAGTCGATCCCGTTGAGCGCACAAGTCAGCAGCGCGGCTGGATCCGTCAACGAAGGAACCGTAACCTTCACGATTCTGAGCGGAGGCAATCCCGTTGGCGGGGCCGTCTCCGCGAGCGTAGTGACAGGCGAAGCCAATACGGACTACGACCTGCTTTCGGGTACAGCCGGCGGCCCTTACACAATCCAGGCGGTTTATACCGACCCATCCGACTTCAGCACGTCCAGCGATACGAACACACTGAGCGTGGCCGCTGCGGCGACCACGACCACAACGACTAGCACGTCGACGTCATACAACGCGTCCACGGGTGAGCCAGTCGCCCTCTCGGCCACCGTGAGCAGCGCGGCCGGCACGATCGACCAGGGTTCCGTCACGTTCACCATTCTGAATTCGTCTGGGATGCAAATCGGGTCGAGTGTTCCCGTGGGTGTTATGAATGGCATGGCCAGCGACGACACCATTCTTCCTCCCGGAGACGGCGGTTGGCTTGGACACGATCCAGGCGGTCTACAACGGCACGGCTAGCTTTGCGCAGTCACAACCGTCGGACGCCAGCCTGACCATCGACTCGGGTGCCACCACCACGACTGCCAGTGACCAGACGACGTACTACGACACGGCAGCCCAATCGGTCACGCTCAATGCCGACGTCACCAGCGAAGGGTTTGCTGTCAACGAGGGAATGGTGACGTTCACAATCTTGAATGGGTCAACGCCGGTGGGCTCGCCGACTCCGGCCGAAGTCAGCGAGGGAATTGCTACCACGAGTTATTCGCTGCCCCCTGGCGTCGCCAGTGACATTTATACGATCAAGGCCGTTTACGATGATAGTGAAACCATGGATTACGTCGGTTCGACCGACACAGGCCACACGCTGACTATCACCGAGCCTCCTCCCTATCAGTTGGCGATTGCGACGCAGCCGTCGCAAAACACGACGGCTACGGCCGGGCAGTTGTTCAACCCCCAGCCGGTCATTTATGTCGAGGATCAGGACGGCGACCTCGAAACGGGCGACAATAGTACTGTGGTGACGGCCACGTTTAGCAGCGGGTCTGGCACCTTCACAGCCACGGCCGTAGGAGGGATCGCGACGTTCACCAACGTGCTGGACGACAAGGCCGAGACCACCACGATGGCGTTCACGAGCGTAAACCTGGTCGCGGTCAACTCGACCGAAATCGTCGTCGATCCGGCGGCTGCCTCCAAGTTGTTGATCATTCAACCGCCGTCGTCCACCGCGACGGCGGGTCAGCAGTTCGCCTCCCAGCCGATCGTCGAGGAGACGGACCAGTTCGGCAATGTGATCACCAGTGATAGCACCAGCACGGTGACGGCAGCTCGGGGTTCGGTCGGCACGGCCAGTCTCCAAGGGAGCAATTTGACCGTCACCCTCCTTGATGGAATTGCGACGTTCGCCGGCTTGTCCTACGACAAGGCCGAAACGATGGACATCAATTTCAGTTCCAGCGCGAGCGGCATCAGCTCTGCCACGTCCGGCGACATTGTGGTCAGTCCGACGTCGGCCACTCAGTTAGTCATTCAGACCCAGCCGTCGTCACCGGCAACGGCCGGTCAGGCGTTCGGGACCCAGCCGGTGATCTGGGAAGAAGATAAATACAACAACCTCGAGACCGGCGATAATAGTACAGTGGTGTCCGCGATGCAGAACACGGGAAAAGGCCCGCTGCTGGGCACACTCAACGCAACCGTCTCGGGCGGCGTCGCGCAGGTTCGCGAACCTTGCGGACTCCAAAGCCGAAACCACCACGCTCTCGTTTGTGAGCGGCACGTTGTTCTCCTTGCCTACGACAGCGATCGTGGTCAGTCCGGCCGCGGCAAGCAACTTGATCATCTTGACCCAGCCATCGCCAACTGCCACGGCCGGCCAACCGTTTGGGATTCAGCCGGTGGTCGAGGTAGTCGATCAATTCGACAATCTGGAAACGGGAGACAACAGCACGCAGGTCTCCGTGACCAGCAGCGGGACGGGCACGCTGCTGAATTCAGCGCCGGTGACCGTTTCGGGCGGCGTGGCGACGTTCAGCGGCCTTCAAGACAACACGGCCGAGACGCTGACGCTGGCAGTTTACCGACGGTAATCTGTCTCCGGCGATCTCGAACCCGATCACGGTCGGCAAGGGCTTGGCCCAGTCGTTTGCGGTGACGCGCAAGGCCAAGGGTGTTGTGCAGGCGGGGATAGCCTTTCCCTTCACGGTCGACGCGATTGATATGTATGGAAATACAGCCACCAGCTTTAACGGCCAAGTGACGGCCGCCCTGGCGAGCGGTCCAGGATCGCTGGGAGGAACCACCGTGGTGACGGCCGTGAACGGTGTGGCCGATTTCCCCGATTTGTACAGTACGACGACTGGCTCGATCACACTGACAGCCAGCGGTACCGCCAGCGATGGAACGACTCTCACCGCCCCAGCGACTCCGTCGATTGCGGTCGGACCTGGCCCGGCTACTCAGCTCGTGATTTACCAGGAACCGTCATCGGCGGCCACGGCCGGCGTGGCATTCGGAACCCAGCCGATCGTCTATGAAGAAGACGCATACAATAACATCGAGACAGCCGACAATAGCACAATTGTGACCATCTCAGCAGCGGCGCCAGCACGTTGCACGGCTCAAGACAGCAACCATGCAGATCGATGACGAGCTTCAACGGTCTGCTTGATGATACCGGAAACGATCGCTTGGACTTCACCAGCCCCGGCTTAACGGCCCGCAATCGACCAACGTCGTGATGACCCAGCGGCGCTGGACCACATCGCGATTCACTCGCCGCTGACGACAACCACTGCGACAGCGGGCGTGGCGTTTGGAACGCAGCCGGTCATCTACGAGGAGGATCAATACAACAACATCGAGACAGGGGATAACTCCATGCGGTGATGGCCACGCTTGGCAGCGGAGTAGGCCCACTGCAAGGGACAACGCAGGTGACCGTGAAGGGAGGGATCGCGACGTTCACGAATCTGGCGGATAACCTCGCGGAGACGATCACACTCGACTTTTCCATCCCCAATACGAGCTTCACGGCGGGTCCGTCCAGCAGCATTGTGGTGACGCCGGGAACGGCATCTCAACTGAAGATTTTCGCACAACCTCCATCGTCGGCGACAGCCGGCGTGGCGTTGGGAACGACGGTGATCTACGAGGAGGATTCGCACGGCAACATCGAGACGGGGGACGATAGCACGGTGATCACGGCAGCGGCGACGTCATCGGCGGTTCTTCAGGGAACGCAAGCGACGGTGAAAGCCGGCGTGGCGACATTCGCAAGTCTTGTGAACGACACGGCCGGGACCGTGCAGTTGCTGTTTCCGAGTGCGGATTGACGTCGCTGGCGAGCAACCCGGTCCTGGTGACACCAGCCGCGCCGTATCAACTGCTGATCAAATCTGAGCCAGCGTCGCCAGTCACCGCGGGCGAGGCGTTCGAAACGGTGGTCTGGGAGGCGGACAAGTTCAACAATCTGGAGACGACCGACAGCAGCACGCAGGTGACAGTCGCCTTGCAAAGTGGAGTTGGTCCGCTCCAGGGTAGCGCAAAACGGTCACTCTGAACGATGGCGTGGCGACATCGCCAACCTGTCAGATGACCTGGCAGAGAGAATCGCCGCTGGAGATTCACCAGCGGCATGCTGAACTCACAGACCTCGAACAACATCGTGGTGAGTGCGGCCGTGCCCTCGAAGTTGGTGATCTCGACGAAGCCGTCCGCGTCGGCAACGGCTGGCCAGGCGTTTGGAACTCAGCCGGTGATCCTGGAAGAAGACGCGTACGGGAACCTGGAGAATGACAGCAGCACCCTGGTGACGGTGGGTCTGAATAGCGGCGTCGGGCCGTTGCAAGGAGGAGTCTCGACCACGGTGGTGGGGGTGTGGCGACGTTCTCGAACCTTGCCGACACGGTAGCCGAGACGATCGCGCTTTGGTTCACCAGTGGCGGCCTCGCTCCGGCGGTGTCGAGCGCGATCAGCGGTGGCCAGTAACAACCCGGCACCGACGATCACCGTGCCTCACTTTACTATCCGACGGCCAAACCCAAGAAGGGCAAGCGGACAGCCACTGGATTCCAACTCAATTTTAGCATTCCGATGAGTCAAGGAAGCCTGCTGGGAGCGGAAACTATACGATGGTCGCCAAGGTGAAGAAGGGCAAGAAGACAACCACAACGAATGTTTTGTTCACGGTAATGTCTCAGTCGAACACCTCCGTCGTTTTGTCGTTCGCGGCGAAGCAAAAATTCACTTCAGGAGGGATGATCACGGTGAACAGTCCGGCGTCCGGTGGAATCCTCAGCGCGGCGGATGTGAGCTTGAACTCAAGTTATACGTTCGCGATTCTGCCCAGGGCATCGGGCATCGTCCGATCTCATCGTAAACGGGTGAAATGTTGGTCTCGAACGGGTCGCAATGGCTTGCCTTAGCCTCGCTTTTGTCGGGTGCCGAGACGTTCCCCCCTCACCCGGCCTTCGGCCTACCTCTCCCCGAGGGGCCAGGTGGTAAAGACGAAACGCCAGCGCTGCACAGACTTTGCGGCGCGGAACGGCCGAGATTCCGCATCCAGACTGAACAGCACGATGAATCCGTCGGGTTTGTCCGCGCTCACGGGAGGGTTCGTGCGACGCGGAGGCCATTATAAAAGCTGTCGACCACACCCAGGTCTGTGGCTCGATCGGCAGAACGGAGTTGTGCCTGCCGATCCGCGAAGCTGCCTCCACGAAGCATACAACTTCGTTTTTGAACGATTGACTCAGACACGAAAATCAAATCGCTGAAGACGCCCGCCTCCGCGCGTCGATCGATCCGTATTTGCGTCCTGGCACCATTCGCAGGCATTCCCGAGCATATCGAACAATCCGAGATCGTTGGGCAAGCACGCCGCCAGCCGGCCACGCATGGTCCTCGCCGTCGCTCTCATATCGGGCATAGTGTTTGAGGATCTCGGGCGAGTTGCCGAAATATCGGCTGGTGACCGTGCCGGCGCGGCAAGCATTCTCCCACTCTGGCTCGGTGGGCAGGCGATAACCGGCGCGTTGCAGTACGTTGGCAGGGATCATCATCTCTTCGCCGAAGGCCCCAGTCTCGTCGCAGATATACGACCACTGGTCCTTCGCTCAATCCCTCCCGTTTGCTCAGCCAGTTCCAACATCGCGCTGCCAAATGTCATGATCGCGGTAAGCCCAGGGTCGTTCGGCGTCCGGGCTATACTGCTTCATGCCGCTGCGGCGTCGAGCCGCGTTCGATTGTACTCCCGCAGAAACTGCTGGAACTGCTCAACCGAGACCTCGGTGGTGGAGATGGCGAACATGCGGCGCAATCGCCATCCGCCGTGGACGTTCGTATGCGGCGTTCCGCTCCGGCTCATTCGCCGGCGAGCCGATCTGTAACTCCACCGGGCCGTTGATCACCGCGAAAGTCTGGCCCGAGCGATTCACATACCAGCGCCGCTCTCCCCGTGTGGCGAGATCGATCGCTCCGGCGCCGGACGTCTTGAGTCTGTCCTCGATTATTCCACCGCCGCAACGTCCATTCGACCGCGCCGTGGATGCCGGCGTCCGGGTCGCCGCGATGGAGAGACAGAAGCTTGCCGATGAGAGGCTCGCGCTCGGCTTCTGGCAGCTCGTTCAAGGGGTAAGTCCCGAGGGCCTGGATCAACGCCCGCCGCGTCGAAGTCTCGGGATGAAAGAGGATTGAATCGCATTTTTCCGCCGGCTCTGGCGGCCTGGTCGGCGCGGCCCCGCCGGGCTAAGCCGTCATCGATGCGGTTGAATTCCAGGGCAATCGAAGCAGGTTCCGCTCCCATCGGTCGGAGCCAGTTGATGATGAAACTGCGGACGCGGGGGTCGGCGTCATGCACCAGGAGGGGCCAGACTAGCTCACCCTTCCCCAGCCGGACCAGAGCTACTGCCGTGCGTCGCTTGCCGTTCCGCCAGCTCATCTTTCATCGACTCCGAGACCAACGGCCGGCGCCAGACCGACGCTGTCACCAGGGATGAATCGCTTGCCGTCCGGGCCCCCGACCAGGCGACCGGCCGATAGTTTTGGCCGATCATTTCACGGGCATACTGCAGCTTGGGCGACGGGGTCGGAATCCCAATTTCACTCCGCTTTCGTAGCCAGAGTCACGCGTCCATACAGCGGCGTATCGGCGGTCCGAGTTACCGGCCCGCATCATATCAAGGAACGCCGGATCGTCGCGGAGCGAGTCGAGGGCCGCATCGTTGTCGATTCTGCGCCAAATCGGCGTCAGGCTGTTGGACGACTTCTCTGAGCGCTGGATTGCGCGGGCCGCCAGCTTCCGCCCCTCCGGCGGATCGTGTGCACTGAGGGCCTTCGAAACCAGAGCCAGTGCTCGAACCGAATCATACTTCAAGTCGAGATCCTGAGGCCGCTGCCGGATCGTTGCCTCCAGGGATTCCAGAGCCTTCGCGGGATTGTCACCTAATACGGCAGCCACGACGGCCGCGGCGTAGAGCTTGGTGTGTTCGGGTATCGATGCTCCTTGCATTTTTTTCAGCTCGGCGAGCGCGTCTTGTTTCAGGCCATTCCGAGCCAGCGGAACGACCCACTCTTGCCGGGCGGTCAGGGATTGCGGGTCCTTGCCGATCGCGATTCGCAGGTCATTGAGCGCGTTCTGATTCGCACCAAGCCGGACGTTCCAATTGGCGCGAGTGAGTCGGGCCTCAAGATCGTCAGGCTCGAATGTGAGTGTCTTGTCGATGCCCTCCAAGGCCGCGAGGGCGCGTTCGCTGACTGTGCCCACACGACCGGCCTCGCACACTGACACATCGCCGACCACCCGGTCCTTTCGGCTCTCAGTAAGCAAATGGAAATTCGCCTCGAACAGATCTTGAGACGCTTGCGCACTCACGTCATCAGCGGGAAGCCGGCCCCAGATACCGCAGATCCTGAGACCGCCGTCCGCACCCTTCATGCTTTGAGCCGTCCGCGGATTCAGGTCCTCGGACATGAGCTGATCGATCTTGAGATTCGCCCGACCGCGATCAAGTCCGGCAAAGATCTCGAGAGTCCCCTCACTGGTTGACTCGACCCAGAGCTGCGGCGTAGCGGTCGGATCGCTTGCCGTCGCCGCTCGTCCTGACGTAGCCGGCGACATCGACGGGGAGGAATTTCTGCGAACGATATTGTTGGTCGAGCAGGGAGACTTCATCGGAGGAGAGCTCGGATTCGAGCTTCCACTTACGCCCATCCCGGCTCCAGACCGCGGCGACCTTCACGGACTTGCCGTCGGCGCAACGGACGGAATCGCACCAGCCGATAGCCGGATTCCCGAAGCTTTTCAGACAGTTCCCGGCAGTCGTCGAGCCCCATCGTTTGACAAAATGCGAACCGATCATCGAGCAGGCCGTGAGCTGATTCGATGGTTCGCTTGAGAGCCGAGTCTGGTTTCGTCCAGGAGGCATCTAACGCGGGGTCGTTCCAGGAAGGAGTATTCGTTTCGGTGAGCTGGGCCTTGAGTACCGGCAAGACCTCGCTTTTCCGCGTCTCGGCAACTGGGAACAAGGAAAGAAACTGGTCGGGCTCTGCGACAAGCAAAAGTTCCGCCAGCCGAGCGGGATCACCGGCAAGGTAGACGGCCAGTGCTTGGGTCGCCAACATCCGCTCGGCGACGGTACGACTCTTGTCGCTGAAGATGAGTGAGAGCCGTGGGGTGAAAAAGCGGTGCGCGGGCTCGAGCGCTTCGACCCAGTCGCCGAGAGAGTCGGGGTCGACGTGGACCAATCCCTCGGCAATCTTGGCAGCATGGTTGGCCCAGTCGGGCTTTTCTGGTTCGAATCGAGCAGAGAGCGCCGGCGAGTGAAAGCACGCCGGAGTCACCGGCTTTCGCCGCTTCGAGGTCCTTCCAGAGTTCGGTGGTGAGACGGGTCCTGCACGGTTGCAAAGCGTCGAGCACCACGGACAGCTCGCCCGGCGTGGCTTGACGGAGACGCGTTGCCAGGTAATCGACCTGGCTCGAGTCGACCGGTAGTAGCGCGAGGCTGATGTGAAGCTTGGACCTGGGTTCAACCCAGGTCTCCTTGATTAACCGTTTCAGCTCGGGATCGGTCCAAGCGCGGTAGTCTCCGATCCGCTTGATCGCGTCGGCGACGTTCGGAGTGTCGACCTTGAGGATTTGTTGAACGACTTCCTTGGCGGCACTGGCCCGGAGGCTGTTCGCCTCGGCAACCTGCGCCCAGCCCTTGAAGGCGCCGAACGCGAGCACGGCGGCGATGGCTGCCAGTCCAACCGCCCGCATTCCAAGTACCTGGCCGGCCTTGCGCATCATTCGGCGCTGTGGGTCAGTCCAGTCCTTGGAGGAGCCCCAGGGTCTGGATGCTCAGCCACTCCGAGAGCGAGGGCAGGTAGCGGTTTTCCGGTTTGGTCTCCCACAACGAGGCGCGTTCGGCAAGACGCAGCTCGGCGCGGCCACGACGGGTCTCTCGTTGCTTGCGGCTCAGCCAGGTGCGGAGCGAGTGGACCAGGTAGTCGTGAGTCAACTGATAGTATCGCTCGCCGGCCGGCCGAGCAGGCTGCGAGTCGCCACCCGAGCCTTCGGGGTCGGTCGGGCTGATCAGGCGCAGCTCGGGGTCGAGGATGCCGATCAAATCGTCGAAGTCCCTGGGGCGGGTCGCGTAGCCCGAGGCTGCGCGTAGCTCCGCTTCGGAACGCATTTGGCCCTTGATGTCGGTGCCGGTCTGGGGCAGCAGGGCCTTGAGGACGGCCTGTGCGGCCTTCTGGTGGAGGCGGTGCTCGGGAGGCGCGGTCGACGCGCTTAACGTCTCGTCCAGGAACGTCACGCCGACTCCCTGCGTGCCGCCGACGTCCCTCAAGGCCGCAGGGGTCCAGGGCTTCCCCTTGACCATTTCCGCGAATAAAGCAAGCCGCACCGAGATCACTTTGCCATCCTGGGCGAGACCGGCGACCGATTGTTCTAGAAACGCACGTTGATCGGTCGTGAACTCGGACGTCTTATCAGGCAAGACACCATAGGCCCGGCCGAACGCCGTGAGGACCCGGCGCGCATGCATGAGGTCGAATAAGTCAACCGCGGCCGAGTTCTCACCTTCTACGAGACGGATCTCCAGATCTCTCATGAACCGAGTTGCCGCCATCCAAAAGTCGTCTCGGACCATGACCACCGCCTGGACGTGCTCGCCGTCGCATTGGCGGAGGGCGGCAACCAGCTCCGTGTTATTCTCATTCCGCCGAGCGAACAGCCATTGCTCGAACTGGTCAATCACGAGCAGAACTTTTTGTCCCGGGCGAATCACCAGTCCGCGCCGCAACGCGGCCAGCGCATCGACGAGACTCAGATTGCTGGACAAGTCCGGACAGACCCTGCGCAAAGCCTTGAACAGCCGGGCTTCGGTATCCTCGGAATTCGCCTCGATGTACGCCGGCAGCACATCCGGCGCCAGCCGAGGAAGCAGACCGGCTTTAACCAGCGACGACTTACCGCAACCCGATGGGCCGTAGATCAAGCCGACCCGGAAGGCTGTGTCGGGGTCTTTGGATTCGATTCGTGTTTTCCAGAATCGAAGTCCTTGGGGCAGCCCATCTCGGTCGCGAGGGCCGGGCAGCAACTCGAGAAAGAAGTCGGCGTCGTGCCGGTCGAACGATCTCAATCCCTTGGGGATAATCTTGACGGCTCGCCCCTCGGAGTCGGACCGTCTTGAGCTGGGCGGCGAAGGAGTCGCTTCTCGCGTCGATATGGGCGGCGGGTTGACCGTGACCAGCGCGACCGACGGCGACGCGGACGCCTCCTCGGTCTGAAGGAAGTGGCGCAGATCGTCGGCCATGTCCCTGCCAGTGCTGTACCGTTCGGAGGCCCGCTTCGCCAGTGCCTTCTGGCAGATCCGCTCCAACTCCCGAGGGATCGTGTCGTCGATCTGGCGGAGGGGACGCGGCTCGACAGTGACGATCTGGTCCATTACCTCGGTTCGACTGTCGCCTCGGAACGGTCTTCGGCCGGTCAGAAGCTCATAAAGCACAACGCCCAGGCTGAAAATATCCGAGCGTCCATCGACCCGGTGCCCTTCACCTCGGGCCTGCTCGGGGCTCATATAGGCCGGAGTTCCGGCGAGCCGGGCTCCTTTGCCGTAGTCCTCGTCCTTGAGCGCAGTCCGAAATCTGCGACCCAAGGTGCGTTCAAGACATCGATGAGGATGTTCGCGGGCTTGATGTCCCGGTGGACCAGGCCCCGAGTATGAGCGTGGTGCAGCGCCCCGGCGATCACGGCCACCAGTTCCACGGACTCCCGGAACGATGGCCTCCCTTGACTCAGTCGCTCCGCCAGGTCGCTCCCCTCAATGTACTTGGACACAACGTAACACGTGCCGTCGTCGGTCCGGCCCAGGTCAAAGACTGGGACGATGTTCGGGTGGTCGAGCTTCGCCAGGGCGCGAGCCTCAGCCAGGTAAGCCTCGACGTCGCCGGACTTAGCGATGCGCTCCCGATTGGGTACCTTGATCGCCACCGATCGATCGAGGTCGTCGTCACGCGCCAGGAACACCTGCCCAAATCCGCCCTGGCCTAGCGTCCGGACGATCCGGTAGCGGCCAATCTTGTCGGGATCAACTGCCGGAGGGTCCGGTGACCGCCGATCCGAGGTCTCCGGGCGTTGAGTTTCAGAAATATAGACCGGTTCTTCCATAACGTCGATCAGTCGCCATAGTGTCTGAGCAAACCCGCGGGTCGCGGACTCGATTGTCACGGGCGCTGTGCAAGCGAACTTCCGATTCTATCCGATCCGAAGGCCGACGACCATGAGCGAGCTTGCGATCGATGGCACCCTCGGGCGCGGCGGTCCGCACCGTCTGGCGAGTGCTCTGAGCCTGACAAACACACGGAGACCGGCACCGTCCGGTCTGTCGATCGCCCGAAACGATTGTCACACGCTACCGATCGTTTCGCGTCGTTGCTCGATGTGCCTTTCCGAAATGCGTCCGAGATGGCCCGAGGCCACCCGCGTTGCGCTGATTTCGGTCAACATGCCATGCGAGCGGATTGGCAAAGTGGTGCATCTTTCGCACATGAATTGGACGGTCGTGCAACCGCGATGTATGAAGCAATAGAGGCCATTCGCGGATGCGGCGGAGAATTCATGCATGCTCGCAAGGCGCGGTTTTAGGAATTCCGGTGGCGCTCAGATTCGCCGCGATGGTGCGGCCACCATGGAGTTTGCATTTTGCTTGCCGTTGCTTATGTTGATTTTGACCGCGCTTTGGCAGGTCGGCCGTTTCATCGAAGTACAGCAGGTGCTTTGGAATGCGGGCCGTGAAGGTGCGCGTGACGCTTCCCTGGGACAGGATAATCTTCAGGCCGTGGCCACGAACATTCTCACCTACCTCCAGGGTGCCGAACAGACGGCCTTCGGCAGCGGCCATTCGACCAGCATGATTGCTCCAGTGATCACCTTGCCCGCGAACACGACGGGATACACGTGCTGGGACAACACCGCCAATCGCGAGCTTTTCACGATGACTTTTACGGACGTCACCAATCCCAGCACCACCGATCCCACGGGAATGACCCAGCTCGATTTGTACCAGATCGGTCTCCAGGTTCCCTTCACAAGCATCGGCTGGAGCAACCTGATCCCGATCAGCGGCATGACCCGGCTCAAGGTGACTGTGGTCTGGACTTCGCTGATCGATACACCATTCCAGATCGCACCCGACCTCCCGGCCCAGTAGGGTCCGGCGGCGCTGTGAGGAGCGTGAACCAGCATCATGGTGAAACGAGAGCTTCGCGACGGTCGACGACGCGGTGGTGTGGCCGTCGAGACCGCCTTGGTCATGGCCCTCACGACTTCGTTTGTCTTTGGTATTTTCGAGTATTCCCGGCTCTTGATGAACTGGCAATTGCTCAACAACGCCGGACGCGAAGGCTGCCGCTACGCGATCGCCAACAACACAAATACCACGATCAGCACGGATGTTCAAACGATCGTAACCAACGTATATGGCGGGCCAAACCGCGAGTTTCAGCAACTTCACTGTGACCGTGAGCGGAACCCACCTGGGTGTGAGCACCGCGGTCAACAGCCTGACCGCGGGTGATGTGGTCACCGTAACGGTGTCCGGAACCTTCAAGGTTCTGAACATTATTGCGTTGAAGAAGATGTCTAACTTCACGATAACCACGTCGGTCATCATGCTGTGCGAAGGGGGCGTATAAGAGCCAAAAAAAGGTCGAGTCCCGCCATCTCAGACCCTTAGTCTTCGATTGGATCCATGTCATCTATTTGTGTGTACAGAAACACAGAAATTGGCGTTGCTGAGCTGGCACCTCAATTCGGCATCGCCCGTTCCGCATCTCGAAATCGATGGATCCGCAACCAAAAAACGAATCTTGACTGGCGACCCACTCCGGGGACATGCGCTCATGCGGCGATATACGCACTCGATCGCGGGTAGGCCGGCTCTCCGTCGAGGGACAGTGCTGCCGATACTCACATTCGTGATGGTGATCTTGGTTGGTTTTTTGGCCCTGGCGATTGACGTCGGGATGATGGCGATCGCCAAGACGCAAGTGCAACAGACCACGGACCTTGCCGTGCTAACCGCCATGCGCACTCTGAACGGAAATTCAAGCATCAACTACAACCAGACCGCCGCCACGACCAATGCGCAGAATGTTGTGACCTACAACACGATACTGGGCCAAGCTGTCGCAGCATCGCAACTGCAGCTCTCTTTCGGCTCGTACGACTACAGCTCAGACCACGGCGTCGTTCTCGGCCAATTTCCCGGCGACGAGCGGTTCGCCGACGACCGCGGCTTCGGCGACGATCACCACGACCAGCTTGCCGGGCGCGTTCAGCAACATCTTCCAGACGCAACTCCTCCCCAACGTCACGGCGACGGCCCAAGCGGTACACCGACCGCGCGACATCGCCCTGGTGATGGACCTTTCCGGCTCGATGCGGATGGGCACCTGCCTCGGATTTGACTTCTATACGACCTCGCGCACCTCCAACAATCCCGACACGCTCATCCCGACCTTCGGCCACTATTCGTCGAGCAATGCCGGTTTGCAAGGGCCCAGCACGAATCAAACGTCAGCCGATGACAGCTACACGATCTCTCCAAGCAACACGACCGCTTCCAACTCCTCATATTCGCTCGACATACGTGAACAACTTCTTTCAAGGCAACGCCTACGCGACCCCGTTGGTCCGTGCGTTTGATTCGTATTCCAGCTCCGACGGCGGGAAGACCTGGACTGCGCCACGACGACGGCACGCCGCAGTTGCCTTCCTCCACGTTGGCCACCACGCCGGGTGGAGACGTGCCGCTTTTCAAGTCCGGGAGCACCAGTACCTATGCCACCGATGTCAAGGATGTGGTGGGGAGCACAACACGCAACGCGGCATGGGAGCTCGACGGCTACTCCAACTACACCAACGGTTCGCTCTCCAACGCGGCATCGGGACAGAGCAACTATACGAGCGCGCCGTTCAATGGTTACACCCAGGGGCCCGGCTACTACGGCCAGACCTTCTTCATCTGGCCTCCCGACCCGCGTCGGCCGCTCAATACGGGGACAGCGACGTCGTGGAGCAGTACGACGAACGATGCGAGTACGATCAAACAGTTCCTGATGGACTTCGGCTATGCGCGCGTCGGATTTTAGTAATAGTGCGTTTACGACGACTCTATCCGCCAGCATTACCAGCACGGCAACATCCATCACGGTCGCTTCCGGTGGGAATTTTCCCTCAACGGCAGGCTCTCAATTTCTTATCCGTGTTGGATCAGAAATCATGTTGGTAACAGCAGGCGCCGGAACGACTTCATGGACAGTGACCAGGGGAATGGACGGAACAACCGAAGCTGCACATAGTTCAGGCAAAACCGTCCACTTGATGACTGCGCCACCACTCTTAGGAATCTATACCGCGGCCAACACCAGTACGTCCCCCGGCCAGACGCCCTCGACCAGCCAGACGTGGCCCTGGCCCAACGACAGTGGCACGACGCTGAGCAACTACCTCACGACGAACGTTTACACTCCCGCTTCCCTCGGCAGCCCACCGCGTTTGCTCCTGACCACGGATGCGGTTTACCAGCAAGATCATGCGGCTCTACAACTGGAACTATGTGGTCGACAACGTGGGGACGACGCCGTGCGACTGGCGGATCCGCTTCTTCGGCACCGACGACAATACCGTCCTGCTTCAAGAATTCCGGGTCATTGAATCGTGCCCGGGAGTAACACATACACGATCAACTACAACGAAATCCTTCGCTGGATCTCCAACTCGCCAACTAACCCGTTCCCGACGCAATTGCACGGCGGGCCGCATCAAGTATTACAGCTCGATTCCGACCGCGATCACCGGGACCTGGCCCAACTACGGCAGCACGGACCAGCGGTTCTGGGTCGAGTTCATCGATCACGTGCTCGGTTTCAGGCAAACCGCTTCGGGCGTATACACGGACATCAGTGCCACAGGCCGGCTACGGCAGCGATTTCACCTGGGGAACCACCAGCGCAGAGCTCGCCGCCATCCACGACGCAGTACATGAGCTATACGGATAACCCATTGCGCCCCAATCTGCGTTATTGGTTCAGCCCGATCCTCATGGTCGATTATCTGCAAAATTATAACATGGCCAACAACATATCAAACTATTTCTTCATGCAGCCCGGCGATAGCTACGAGGCGCCGATCTATACGGCCAAGCAGGCCTACGTGGCCGCCGTCAACACGATGCAGTACAACCACCCCAACGACTGGTTCACCGTGGTTCCTTATAGTTGGCCGCGTACTTCGGCCACGGCCACCGGCCGCTTGAATTGCGTGAGATGCCCGTTGGGGACAAACTACAACTACGCGACGGCCGCGCTCTTGTTCCCCTTCTCCACTATCAACGCTGACGGTTCGGCGAATAATACCGAGATCACTCCCTACGCCGCGGACCCCGCCACCGCGGCAATCCCATCGTCCGACTTCGCGGACACGCCCCGTGCTGACGGCGACACCTCCTTCGCCATGGCGCTCATGCTGTGCTACAACCAGTTCGCGGTCACGTCGCCGACGGATACGACATTGAGGTCCTATGCCACGTCGTCCCCCATCACGTTCCCATCAGGCATGGCCGGCGGCATGGGTCGCAAGGGGGCGCAGAAGGTCGTCATCTTCGAAACCGACGGCTTGCCGAACTGCTCGGCGACCGCCAGCCTGGTGAACGCCGGGAGTTACAGTTATTACAAGATCCGTTATAACATGAACAATCCGTCTTCGAGCGAATATCCCTCGATTAACGCGACGACCATCAACAACTCAGCGGTCTTGAGCCAGATTTATACCTTGGTTCAGAACCTGGCGAGCACCTACGGCACGACGAGGAACCCATTCCGGCTGTACGCCGTCGGCTTCGGGCCCGTCTTCCAGGGAACGAACGCGAGCGGCGGCCGAAACAACCTTGCAGACCATGCAATACTACGCCGGCACGCAGAGCAGTCCGACCACGGCGTTGCCGTCGAATCAAATCATCACGGGTACGGACTCGCAGATGTCAACGAACATGATCACGACGTTCACCGAGATCTTGGAAAATGGCGTGCAAATCGCCCTTATCAAGTAACCATGCCAAATCCTGATCGCCGAGTTCGTCGATGTCTCGCAAGACGTACCGGGCACGGCTGCGTCCGGGCCGAACGGTCGAGGCCTTGCGTGGGGTGAGCTTCGGGATCGAACCGGGCGAAGTGTTGGCGGCTTCTGGGACCGAACCGGGCCGGCAAGACGACCCTGCTCAAGATCCTCCTCGGCTTGTGCAGCCCGAGCGCAGGCCGCGTGTTCCGACTGGGGCGGCCGCTCTCGGAGCGTGGCACGCTCGCCCGAGTCGGCTACATGCACGAAAACCAGGCATTTCCCCGGTATCTGACCGCGCGCAAGCTTCTCGAGTTCTACGGCGAGCTTTCGGGGATTTCGCCGTCGGCTCTTGCGCGTCCGCGTGCCCGCGCTGCTCGAACAGGTGGGACGTGGCCGACCGTGCCGATGAACCGATCGCCCGTTTCAGCAAGGGAATGGTTCAACGGCTCGCGCTGGCCCAGGCCATGCTTGCTGAGCCGGATCTGCTCGTCCTGGACGAACCGATGGAAGGACTCGATTTGAGCGCTCGGCTCGCTCCTTCGCGAGGTCATCGACTCAGCAGCGGAATGCAGGAAAGACCGTGCTCGTCGTCTCGCACTCCGTCGGTGAGGTGGCGCAGGTCTGCGACCGGTTGGCCGTGCTCGTCGACGGGCGCCTCGCCTATCTCGGCTCCCTGGCCTCCTTGCCCCGAGGTCAGGGCACGGACCGCGAACGGTCGCTTGAAGCGTCCCTGGAGCGGATCTTTTCCTCTTGATGGAAGCACGCCATGATCCGCGCGGTCCAACCTCGTCACGCTGAAGCAACTTGATCCGAGATACATTTCGGCAAGCCTGGGCGTCCGGAATCTGCTGGATGATGCTGGCAATCACCGGAGTCTGTGTCATGCTTTGTCTGAGCGTGCACGTGTGGGGAGACGTCGCGCTTCACGGCGAGGACGAGCCAGTGCTTTTCTTGCCAAGCCGCCTTGCCTCGGAGCGTTGCCTCGGTGGCACCAGCCCGTCAAAAGGTTGGATTTCCTCTCGAAACCGATCCCGACCTGGCTCGAAAGCGAGGGAATCGAAACGATCCGCGGTCGCATGACGCTGGCGTTCGGTGCCATCTCTTTCCCGGTGAGCCGCGAGCGTGGCGATGCGGTCGCGTTCCTGGAGTTACTCTTGGCCGGCGGTTTCGCCGGCACCCTGGGACTGTTGCTGGCCTTGGTATGGACGGCCGGATTTGTCCCGACGTTTTTGGAACCGAGCGCGGCATCGGTCCTACTCGCCAAACCGGTACGCACGCTGGCAACTGCTTCTCGGCAAGTATTTTGGTGTGTTGGCTTTCGTGGCGTTCCAGGTGGTGCTCTTCGTCGTCTTGACGTGGCTGGCCCTTGGGTCTGCGAACCAATGTCTGGAACATGACCTACTGGTGGTGCATTCCGCTGCTGTTGCTTCAGTTCGCGATCTTTTACAGCTTCTCGGTCCTGCTCGGCGTGATCACTCGCAGCACCGTCGCGTGCGTGTTCGGTGCGGTACTCTTCTGGCTTCTGGCCTGGGGGATCAACTTATGGCTGTGTGATGGCTCGCGACGTGCTGGAACCCCAATACGTGCCGGGCGGCACGCTCGCCTTGAGCTGAGCTCGCATACTGGATCTCTCCCAAACCCATCGACGCGGGACTGATCCTGTTCAACGCTCTGGACGCCCAGCATCATTTCGAGAAACCGGCGGTTTTCACTCTTCTCGAGTCCGGGCAAGCATTTTCACCCTGCTTGTCGATCATCTCATCCCTGGTGCTTACGGTGGTGTTGCTCGCGTTGTCGACGCACGAGTTCAACTCGACGGATTACTAAGTAAACTGCTTTCGACCGCTTCTCACGCGCGAAGACCGGCAAAATAGGGGTGGTCGAGCAATTGAAACGGTTGCGACCGGCTGTGAATCGTTTCGCCGCGTTGCTCGATGTGCCGTTCCGAAATGGGTCCGAGCCGTCCTGATGCACCGGCCAGGTAGCCGATCCGCCACGGATTGATCTTCATCAACCGAGCGCAGGTCGCGTCGACGGCTGGCAGGTTCGTGCCCATGACCAGAACCCCCGCGTGCCGGGGAGTACCCATCACCGGCCCGTCGCCTTCCATGCCAATGATCCCATCGACGATCGCCAGGTGCGGGCGCACCGCCGCCGCGATGTCGAGGATCGAGGGAATGATTCCCGCGTAGTGCAAGACATTCTTGGGCCAACCGTAGAAGATGCCCGGCATCACGCCGAACAGGTTCTTGAGTGAGAGCGTCACTCCCACCCAGTGGTGCGTCTTCATCTTGGGGAGCGAGACGATCAAGTCGACTTGCTTCAATGTCGCCGGGAGGGCCAGTTGCGTCATCGAAGTCATGCCCAACCGATTAGGAACGAAGACGATTTCATCGTAATTCAAGTCGACGAAATCCAGTTTCGATTCTCTCAGCGTCGCTCCCATGCCGGACTCGTCGAGGACCAGTTGGCCGTCGCGACAGTGACCTGGCCCCTCGGCAACCAGGACTTCACGAGCACCCCAGCTTCGAAAGACGGCGGCCGTCGCTCGCACCACGGCCGGATGCGTATTGATCTGCGGCGCATCTCCACTCGCCTCAACGAGGTTGGGTTTGAGCAGTACCGACTTTCGTTTGACCCAGGAAGCGGCCAGTCCCAACTCCTCGAGTCCCGCCGAGATGACCGATTCGAGATCTGTCTCGTAAGAGCTGGCCGAGGCGATGAAGACGCGAGCGCGGTTTGACCACTCATCCCAATCGCACACCTGTTGGGCGCCGAGTCCGACGGCGACTGATGCTCCAAAACCGGTCAAAAGCGTGCGACGCGTCATGGGAAATGTCCCGAGGGGATCGTTGGAGTGATAAAGCAGGAGACGTCCGCGCCGGCGGCCAATAACAGGAGCGCCAAATTCATGGTGGATTCCTGCCGTTGCTGACACGTCGCGAATGCTTCGGCCAACCATGAATCGGCGTGTGCGGGGCAGGCGCGTGGGCGCGAAGAGCCAGTACGCCCCAACCGAGCGAAACCGGTGCCCGTACGCTCGGCAAGGTGGCGAGCAAGTAATCGAGAGCGCGGCGTGATCGCGGGTGAGCGATCGCCGTGAGCCGCCAGGGCCAGCAGCGCCATGCCGGTGGGACCCGGCAACGGGCGCAGCTCTCGGCCGAAGACGGCCTTGTTCCCGCAGTTCCAGCCGCCTTGGTCCAGAGCTCGATCGAGGATGAGTCGAATTCCTTCGTTGACCCGAGGATGATCGCCGCGTCCCTCGACGCAGAGGGCCAGGATCGCCATCGCGGTCGGCTCGATCCAGGGATGTGTTCCCTCGACCCATGGCCAGCCGCGGAGCGTCGGGTCGTGTCCAAGGATCTTTTCGTGATCCTCGCGCACGGGTTGAGTACCGTGATCGCCCGTCAACAGCCAGGCTTGAGCGTGCGCCCGCGCCAGTTCGTAGCCGGTGAGCTTGTTCCACAAAAGGACCGCGTAAGGAGTCGACCAACTCGATGTCAATAGGCTTGGGGAGACCGGTAGGGAACCGTCGGCCTGTTGGATGGCCGCGGTCCAATCCGCCTGCGCCGGAGCAACGCGGTCACTTCCGCAGTATCGTCATCAAGCGGCCGAAGCGAGCAGCCCCAGGCAGGCCAGCGACGTCGGCTCGACGCAGGGCGATCCGCGCCGGCGATAACTCCATGCCGGCGAGTCGCCCCGAATCTCGATCAACATCCGGCGCGTCCGCCGCTTCCAGTCCGGACCCAAGTGCTCGGCCTCCTCCCATAAGTGATGCGACGGGTCTCGATCGAGAGAATTCAGCCGCCACTTTGATTCTAGGACAGCATTCGCGAGCCGGGCGTCCGATGCCCGCGGAGACCAGAAAACAACAGAGCTAACCGCGATTTCACGCGATTTTGTCAGCGCACATTTCCCAAGTCATGTCCGGAACTGTCCTTCAAATGTTTTCTTTCCGCCACAGATCCCGCTGGGTCGCCGTTCGGTTTTGACAAGCGTTGTGTCCCTGACCTAGGCTTGCCTTGAACTTGGTGACCTGAGAGGCCGGGAGTGGTCATCGCCACGTCGTGAACGGAAAGCCCCAAGTCGCCATGTCGTCCGTGCCGCGTCGGCACGTGTGGTCCCACGCATGCGTGTTTTGGTTCAATTCAGGAGAGGTTTGCCATGAACGATTTGGTATCGAGAGTAAAGCGTTTCTTGGTGAGCGAAGACGGTCCGACAGCCGTTGAGTACGGCGTGATGTTGGCCCTGATCATCGCGGTTTGTGCCGCCGGCGTGAAAACGCTTGGCACGAGCGTCAGCGGCACGTTTAGCTCGGTGAGCAGCTCTATTTCGTGATCGGTGCGCTCGCAACCGCGCTGGCGGAACTGGTGGCGTGTTGCGAGCACGACGTCGTCCCACGAATTCCGAGTTTTCTGGAAAAGCTTAAACAGGAATTCAACAATTGCGGAGGGGAGCCTCGAATATTCGCAAATGCATGGCCAACCAGGACGGCCCGACGTCTGCGGGCAATTCAGAACCGCGAGTATCGACGCATTCTCGTGAACCTTCGAAGCGGTGCTTCAAATCCCTCCATCGATGATGGGCTTGATTGCCCTCAATCGGAAACCTTCCACGATCGCCCGGGCGAGGCGGCGGACCTGTTCCGCTGTCCCGCCCGTGGCTACTTTGGACCAAATCGCACATTCTCACCATTGACATGCCATCGTCAAATCGGGTTGGTATGCTTCCCGACTTACTCGAATCCTCTCCGCGATCGGTGGGCAGGCCGGCGGACATGCTCGCCTGTCCCACCGGTCGCACCTCGGAGCGGTGTCGCGCATCGTTCCGCACCGGCACCTCGAGCAGCCGTTACTCGTGATTGCAGAGCCGCGAGATCAGCAAGCCGAGTTCTATGAATCGAGATCGTGTGAATTTGACAGACATCGATGAGCGACCCATTCTTTGAGTGAGTCCACTAACACGAAATACCTTGTTTATGATTCTGGGAGAGGGATCTTTCATGGAACAGATACCACAGTCGGTTGCTGTGGCTGGTTTCGCTGGTCCTGGTGGAGGCGGCCGTGATCGATGGGCGTTCTTTACGCGTCCCCAACTGGTTGACATACCATTTCGCGATTGGCGGTTTGATTTTCGCGTTCTGGAAAGGTGGGTGTCCGCTGCTGGCGTGGTCGTTCGCGGGAGCCGGCGTGGGTCTCTTGAGCCTGCTGCCGTTGTACGCCATCGGCGGGATGGGGGCCGGCGATGTGAAGCTGATGGCCGGAATGGGGGCCTGGATCGGGCCTTGGTCACTTTGTGGGCGTTCATCAGCACGGCGATGGTCGGTGGGTTGATGGGGCTGGCGATGATGGCGTATTCCGGCAACTTGATCGGGCATCTCGTGATGATGCAGACGATTGGCCACGAGATCATGACGATTCGTAACCCGACCGAGCTGGCTGCACGAGCCGCCGAGCGGAAGCCAAGGATGTTGCTCCTCCCTTACGGCATTCCGATCGCGGTCGGCTCGATCGCTCTATTTCGCCTGGTCGGGATTCCTTGTCCTGATGCGAGCGTTGTCGGTCGAGTGCGGGCTCAGATTGACGCTGGAGAGAGAGGTGCGGCCATGAACGGTCGATCGTTGAGGATGCTGGCCCTGGCGGTCGCGTTTGGCCTCGGAGCCATGGTGGTCACTCGAGTACATGTTGACTCCCGATCCAAACCAGCAAGAGGAAGAAATGCAGGATGTGCTGGTCGCCGCCCGCGACCTCAAGGAGGAGGAATCGCTCAAGCCCGATATGGTCAAGGTGGTCAAGATGGCGAAATCCGCGGTTCCGCCCAACTCATTCTCATCATTCAAGGACGTGGAAGATCGATGGGTCAACATGAGTATGCTTGAGGGGGACGTGCTCATCGAGAAGAAACTGGGCCCGAAGGGTACGCCCCCGGGCCTGGTCAACAATATCCCCAAGGGGATGAGAGCGATGTCGATCGACGTCACCGAACAGACGGGCGTGTCGGGATTCATCCTGCCCGGACATCGGGTGGATGTGATCCGATTCGAGAACTCCGATCAGAATGAAATGCACGGTGAAACGATCCTCCAGGACGTGCTTGTGCTGGCCGCCAACCAGTTGTTCATCCGGCCCGAGGAGCGCGCGGTCCAGTCGCGCACCGTCACGCTGGCGGTGTCCCCCGAGACGTGGCCATACTGGTCGAAGCCCGCGCCAAGGGGCCACTTTCCCTGGCGCTCCGCGGTGTCAATGATCATGACGTCGTGCGCCTCGGTCCGAAGCAAGTCGTCGGTCGAAGCCGAGCTGGAAAAACGATTGAAGGAGCAAGAAGAGAAGCGGCTCAAGCTTGAGCGGGACTTGAAACTAGTCGCAGGAGGAGCTGGCACGGAAGGCGGAGCAACCACGTTCCACCGAAGCCTGCTCCACCGCCGGCCCCCCCTCCTCTTCCTCCGCCGGCGCGGTATCGTGGCGATCTATCGTGGGATCCACAACCTGCAGCGCATCCGAACCGATTTCTCTTCCGGCGATGAACTGGAGTCGAGCTCCGGCGAGTTGTGGCTCGATCCCGGAAGCTCCCAGCAGTCCGCCTCGGCTCGGAATCAAGGCAGCCAAGCGAGCTCGCGGCCACTGACGAGGATCGAATGACTAACGGACCTGCGACCAGCCGTCCCGCGTTCAGCCGGGGCGAGCAAGGAAGAGGTGGAGCTGCCCGGAGGAACGCGAAGTCGACGCCGGAAATGGACTGAGCGACCTTCATTCCCCACCAGCACGAGTCGATAAGCCATGAAGGATGTCATCCGAATCGTTCTGGTCGATCCCAACGAGGAGTCGAGGGAGGCCTTTCGTCGGCTCTTGGGAGGCGATGAGCGCGATCTGGCTGACCGAGGTCTTCACGACCTATCAGAATCTCGGCGGCCGAGTCAAAGAGATCGGCGCCCACCTGACCATTGTCGCGCTCGATCACGACCCCAACCAGGCGATCGAGCTCATCCAGGCGATGTCGCAAGCCGACCCGAATGCGGTGATCCTGCCGGCAAGTCGGACCAGTGACAGCACGCTGATCCTCAGGGCGATCCGCGCCGGTGCCCGCGAGTTCCTCACGCTGCCGACCGAGCCCGGCGAGCTGCTCGAGACGGTCGACCGGATCTTGCGTGGCCGCCTCGATTCGTCAACAGTCGCAGGATAGACGGACCGAAGATCATCACGGTCACGGGTGCTGCCGGCGGGGTTGGTTGCACAACCGATCGCCGTCAACCTGGCGACGACGCCTGGCCGCCAACAAGAAGCAAGAGGTCCTTCTTCTCGATCTTGATCTCATGTTTGGATCGGTCGATGCGTGTCTGGACATCATCACCGACCACACGCTCACCAACGTCATCCAGAACTTCGAACGGCTCGACTTGATGCTCCTCAAGCGATCGATGACGCGGCATGGCTCGGGGCTGTATGTCTTGCCACATCCGACCGAGCTCGAGGAAGCGGCCAGGATTGATCCCGAAACGTTCGGCCGGCTGCTGGGGATGCTCAAGGCCGCGTTCAATACCGTTGTGATCGATGCCAGCAAAGCTCTTCAATCGTCCGATTTCATGGCTTACGAGATGTCCGACGTGATCCTTGTGGTGACCCAGCTCGACCTGATGGTCGTACGCAACACCTCGCGGCTGCTCACGCTTTTTCGGCAGGCGGAACGACTCGCCGACCGAGTCAAGCTGATTGTGAACCGAGTCGGCTCGAACGAGACGGAGATCAGTGTGAAGAAGGCCGAGGAAACCTTGAAAATGCCGATCTCCTGGCAAATCCCCAACTCGTCCAAGTCGTTTCAACTGGCGCGGGTCAAAGGTGTGCCGCTGAGTGAGGTCGCCCAGGGCAGCCGGCCGCATCAGGTCTTTCTGGAGATGGCGCGGAGCCTACGGCCGGTCGCGGCTGACGAGCCGTCCAAGCCTCGGAAGGGCCTGTTCGCGGCTTTGTTTTAATCGTGTGCTCGGTCGGATCGGTGTGCATCAATGATGACGACCTTGTTATTCCGGAGTTCATGCCTGATGTTGCGAGGATTGGGACGAAGCCCATTCGGGCCCCGGGCTCCTGTCGGCCCGGGCACGGGCGCCGGAGCCGAGACGCGGCCGATGCCGGCCGGCGCCGACGCCACCGGCGGCCGGCGCCCGTTCCCGCCCTCCGCCCGCGCCCGCGACGGAGGAGCGAGGCGGCCAAGGAAGTCGACCCCGCCCAGGAACAGTACGAGGTGCTCAAGCGTCACATCCACATGCGACTGGTCGATCGCCTCGATGTTCAGCGGATCGGCGAGATCGATCCCAAGACGCTGCGCAACGAAATCCGGGGCCTGGTCGAGCAGCTCTGCGACACCGAGAACCCGCTCTTGAATCGCAACGAGCGGCAGCGTTTGGTCAACGAGATCCTCGACGAGACGTTCGGATTCGGGCCGCTCGAGTTGCTCTTGAAGGACGACAAGATCGGCGACATCATGATCAACGGACCTAAAAACATTTATATCGAGAAGGACGGAAAAATCGAGAAGTCGGAGGTCGTCTTCCGCGATAACGAGCATCTTCTCCAGATCATCGACCGGATCGTTTCCCGGGTCGGGCGGCGCGTGGATGAGACCTCGCCGATGGTGGATGCGCGGTTGCCCAATGGATCTCGTTTCAACGCGATCATCCCACCCCTGGCGCTGGATGGGGCGGTGGTCACGATCCGGATGTTCGGTTCCAGGCCGCTCATCCAAGGACGACCTCCTGCGCTACAAGGCGTTCACGCCGGAAATGCTCCTGCTCATGGAAGCCGCCATGAAGGCGAGGTTGAACATCATCATTTCGGGCGGCACCGGATCGGGCAAGACGACGCTCTTGAACACGCTTTCGAGCTTCATCCAGCCGGACCATCGCGTGATCACGATCGAGGACGCGGCCGAGCTTCAATTGCAGCAGGACCACGTGGTGCGCCTCGAGACGCGCCCGCGCCAACATCGAGGGTCGTGGGGCGGTGACGGCGACCGACCTGGTGAAGAACGCCCTGCGAATGCGGCCGGACCGGATCATCATCGGCGAGTGCCGGGGTGCCGAGACCCTGGACATGATCCAGGCCATGAATACCGGCCATGAAGGATCGATGACCACCGTTCACGCCAACACGCCGCGTGACGCCCTCTCCCGACTGGAGACGATGATCAGCATGGCCGGCCTCGAGTCTGCCGATCCGCGCCTTGCGCTCTCAATTCGCCTCGGCCGTCGACCTGATCATCCAGGCCAGCCGGCTCCAAGGTGGGCCGCGCAAGGTTACCAGCATTTCCGAGGTGATGGGCATGGAGGGCGACACGATCATCATGCAAGAGATTTTCGCTTTCAGGCAGCTCGGCGTCGATGCCAACGGTCGCGCCTACGGGGAATTCATCGCGACCGGGATTCGGCCCAGCTTCATGGATCGGCTGGAGCAATCGGGCTGCAGGCTTCCCGCCGACCTGTTCGGCCAGCGCGTGTTGTTGAAAGACTGATTCGATTTCTTGGCCCGCACTCGACGGCGGGCTCGAACAGGAGCCGCCTTGATGCGTGACCCGACGGTTCTCTCGATGATCATCGGCATCGCTGTCGTCATTGTGATCGGCGGACTGAGCCTGGTGATGTCCAAGTCCCCCGGGGAACTGGCCGAGGCGCGGCTCGCCGGCCTCAGCGGTCAGCGACGCGGCCCCGGCGGCAAGACCGCCGACCCGGCCAGTCGGGATCCTGGCTCGTCCCGCCGCGATCGATCTGGGCGGCCCTTCGTTCTGGAGCCGCCTGGTCCCCAACGTCGAGAACCTCAACCTGCTGTACGAACAGGCCGACGTCAACTTGACGTTCAAGATCTTCATGGGGATTGTGGGCGGGCTGGCGGTCGCTGGAATCCTCTTCGGCATCGGTTTTCGCCTACCGATCTACCTGATTCCGCGCGGGCGCGCTCGTTTTTGGCTCTCTGCCGTTCCTCTGGCTGTTGCACCGCAGAAAGAAGCGGATCAGGCAGTTCGTCGACGCCATGCCTGAGGCCGTCGAGCTGATGAGCCGCTCGCTGCGCGCCGGGCACGGTCTGGCGGCGGGCCTGCACCTGGTGGCCGAGGAGATGAAAGGCCCGGTCGCCGATGAGTTCAACCGCGTGTTCGAGGAACAGAACCTGGGGATTCCGATCGAGTTGTCGCTGCGCAACATGGCGGATCGGATTCCGGTGATGGACGTCCGGTTCTTCGTGATCGCCGTGGTGGTTCAGCGGGCGACGGGTGGAGACCTGGCCGAAGTGCTCGACAAGATCGGGCGGTTGATCCGGCAGCGGTTCGAGCTGCACGGACATGTCGCCGGCCTCACCGCGGAAGGCAGGCTCTCGGGGATCGTGCTCCTGGCGATGCCGCCCGCCCTGCTTGCATACCTCTGTTTCGTGAACTATGAATATGTCAGTGTGCTGTTCAAAACGCCGATCGGCATCAAGATGCTGGCGTTTACGGCCGTCGGCCAGTTTCTCGGGAGCCCTGCTGATCAAGAAGATCGTGGCGATCAAGGTGTGATCGACATATGGTTAGTTATTGCGCATTTCTGGTGCCGATGGCGGTGTTCCTGGCGATGACCCTGGTCACGTGGGCCATTTTGAGTGCGGTTGCGGAACGGCCGAAGTCCGCCGAGGATCGGCTCAAGCGCCTGCTCGATCCGGCTGCGGCCCGCGGCGATGCAATCAAGATCCAGGCGAACCGCCAGGACCAGATCCAGGCCAAGGTCACGGCGGCCGCGAACAAGCTGGGCAAATCGCTCCGCCCGTCCAGCGAGGCAGAGCTGGGAAAGATCCGGCTCAAGCTGGTCAGCGCCGGCTTTCGCCACGAGCAAGCGACGGCCGTCTACTACGGGCTCAAGCTGTTGGGCTTACTTCTGGCGACGGCTCGTGGCATTTCCCCCACTGGCGATCAAATTCGGGATGACGCAAACCGCGTACATCAGCACGGCCGTCGTGGCGGCGATCGGGTTCTACCTGCCTGATTTCGTCGTCAGCCAGCCGGAACAAGCGTCGCGGCGAGTCGATCTTCCTGGGATTGCCGGATGCACTGGACCTGATGGTGGTCTGTGTCGAGGCGGGACTGGGTCTGGATGCGGCGATGCGCCGCGTGACAACGAGCTGACCCAATCCTCCCCGGTGCTCTGCGAAGAGTTCGCCATCGCCAACTTTCAGCTCCAGATGGGACGACCGCGCAAGGACGTGCTTCGCGACCTGGGAATCAGGACCGGAGTCGACGACGTGCGGGCGCTCGCCGCGGTGGTCATCCAGGCCGAGAAGTTTGGGTCGAGCATCGCGGCGGCATTGCGGGTTCAATCGGATGCGATGCGCGTGCGCCGTCGCCAACTGGCCGAGGAACACGCCGCCAAGACCTCGGTCAAGATCATGTTTCCGCTCATTTTTTTCATTTTTCCCGGCATTTTTGTGGTTTTGGTCGGTCCGGCCGCCCTGCAACTCATCGTCGATGTTTGGTGGTAAGTGAACGTCCGATGCCGGCTCGTTCTCCCGAGCGGAGAAGCTGTCGCCATTTGGTCCGCATGATCATACCTGGAGCACCGATGATGCGCAAGTCTCCCACTGACATGAACGCCGCGGTTTCCCGTAAGCGATCGGTGTCCAGACTGTCGACGATTCGCGTCGATCCTCGTGATTGGAGTTATCTTGGCGCCACTGGTTATCGAGTGTGCCGTCCTTTGCCATGCTCAGTGGAGCGCGATCCTGGGCAAGTCCACGAACGCCCGGACTCCGATCCTGGATTCGATTCAGCGCGCCTGGCTGATAATCTACGAGGAGCTCTCCCTGAACATCCGCGTATTTCATCGGCGCTTCTCCAATCAGCCAACGGTCATGCTGACCGACTGCGGCCATTGCGATCGCCGTCGGGATGGTCGTGCTCATGAGGTCCCGGCACAATTCCTTCTGACCCA
This sequence comes from uncultured Planctomycetota bacterium, assembly GCA_963779785.1. Lineage (GTDB taxonomy): Bacteria > Planctomycetota > Planctomycetia > Isosphaerales > Isosphaeraceae > CAVRFS01. The sequence goes on along the minus strand of CAWAAW010000012.1, from coordinate 15,163 downwards.
TCGTGGGCGGCTGAGCTCTGTCAGATTGCCGATTCTTCGAGATATGGCGGAAGTGATAAAATGGGCCGGTTAGACCCTGAACCAAACGGAGGCCGGAACCGGAGCGAGGCGGGGTTGACAGCCGTTCGCTTCTTGACGATGCTAAATCCAGATATGCGAGCCGAAGTGGCGGAATGGCAGACGCGCCGGACTCAAAATCCGGTCCCTGTAATGGGGGTGTGGGTTCAAGTCCCACCTTCGGTACTATGGACTTACGTCCAATCGCAACCTGTCGGACTGCCCGTCCTTGTAACAAACTGGTAACGGCGTTGCGGTCAGACTGGAGCCGCATCTTGCTGGACTTTAGGCGGCGCCAGGGAGCTACCCCCAACTCTGTCGCTACCACGCTCGAAACCGCGCATCCGTGTGTCGGACCGGAGCACGCAGGAGGAAAGGAAATCGACTCGCTGGGCCGCATCGCTCCAGAACTAATCAATCTTCATGTGTCGATCCGGACGACAATTGCTTCATGGTGATACCGCTTTCTCCGACCAGCCAGGAGCTCGAGGAGATCTGGGCCGACTATCGACGGAACTGTGGTCGGCTCGCCACAGCAAAGTAGCCGATGACGTTTGAGCTGGTTGTGAGACGCATGGAGACCGGCACACGATGGATGCGTGATGGCGATGTAACCACCTGTGCTTCAACCAATCCGCTTGCGACGCGGTTCCTGTGGGACTGGCAGAACGGGCGCCTGGTCTGTTCCCCGGCCGGCACAGCTTTAAAATCTGCGCGATCGCCTTCAACTCCGACGGCCGCTGGCGGCTGGTTGGCGGCCGGGAACCTGCCCTCGGCACCCGAACGGCGCAGGCGTGGAAATCCATCACGGGCAAGCCGCTCACTCCCCCTCTGGACGCCTACGGCATGGCACACAGCATCGTGGTATCCCCGGACGGCGCCAGAGCTCTGGCAAGTACGGATAACAAGACCTTCCTCCAGTGGCTCGACCTGGCGGATCTCTCCGCTCCCGGTGAGATGGATGTGGATGACCTCTGCCCGTTCGCTGAACTGACCGCCGGCCAGCGCGTCTACGAAGGCGGGCTCGCCGGTTTGGCCTCGGACGAATGGTTGTCCCGCTGGCGTACGTTTCGGAAGCGTCACGCGCAACTGGAAAAGGCGGTCGAAGTGCTCAAGGGGGAGATCAAGCGCAACGGACATTGGTTGATGCCACCCGGCGGCCGGCGCACATGACATTAGTAGAGGGACCGTGAGCGACGGGAGGGTGGTTATGTCGAGGGCTACAACGGCTGCTTTATTGAAGGCGATCCAGACGGCGCAGGCTGGCCTCTCCGGCGTCAGCGACGCGGATCTCCTCCGCCGCTTTTCCGATGACAACGATCAAGCCGCCTTCGCAGGGCTGCTCCGCCGCCACGGGGGCATGGTCCTGGGCGTCTGTCGCCGTGTCTTGCCGAACCTGCAGGATGCCGAGGACGCTTTCCAGGCGACCTTCCTCATTCTGGCCCGCAAGGCCCGCAGTCACAACCGCTGGCAGGCGTCGGTGGCGAACTGGCTCTACGCCACGGCCCGTAAGGTGTCACGCAATGCCCGGGTGGCCGCTCAACGACGAGCCCGGCGTGAAGCGCGGGCGGCCGTTCCGGAAGTCGTGCAGGCGGTCGACGGAATGAGCGGCCGCGAGTTGTTGGCGGCATTGGACGAAGAACTGGACAGGCTCCCGCCTCGCTACCGCGAGCCGTTGGTACTGTGCTATCTGGAAGGGCTGACCCGGGACGAAGCGGCCGTCCGGCTGGGCGTGCCGGCAGGTACGATCAAGATCCAGTTGGAGCGGGGTCGGAAACGCCTGGGCGCTGCCTTGATGGGCCGTGGCTGTGCCCTGGGAGCAGGTCTCTTGACGCTGGCGGCCACCTCCCCGGCGGGAGCGTCCCAGCCAAGAGTGTTCGAGGATGTCCTGGCTGCGATCGCGGGCTCCCCCCGCGGCGCCGTCGCTACACTCCTCAAGGGGGTCGCCGTGCAAGCAGCGCTCAAGAAATCGATGATTGCCGCACTCATCCTCCTCGGAGTCAGTGCCCTGAGTTTCGGGGCCTGGTTCTTGATGCCGACTGGCGCGACGCCGCCAGACGATCGGGCCATGCCGGCCAAGAGCGACGCCCAGCAAGCCGGTGCCGAGCGGCCGGCGCTCGAGCCGATGATGAACGTCTCCGGTCAGGTCCTGGATCCGCAGGGCCGGCCGTTCAACGGGGCCAGGCTCATCCTGGTTGGCAGGAGACAGAAGCCCGAGAACCTCGGCACGTCGGGCGCCGATGGCCGGTTCACGGTCAAGATTCCCAGGGAGACGGCGGAGCCAAGGCGTTTCCTCGCAGCGTGCCGCTCCAGGCGCCGGTATCGACTTCGCCGCGTATCGCCGGGCTCAACCCGGCGCGGGCGGTCGAGCTGCGCCTGGTCAAGGATAACGTGATCCACGGCAAAATCGTGGATACACAGGGCAAACCGGTTGCGGGGGTTCAGGTGGCCGTCACCACCGTTGGGGCCTTCAACGGCAACTCCGTGGATCGTTTCCTGTCGGCCTGGACGAACCGGATGTTTTCCTTCCTATGGCCGGAAGCGGACAGGAACCTCTGGCAGGAAGGCGGCGCCATTGCCGCGGCCACGACCGATGCGGACGGGCGGTTTACGTCTCGCGGGAACGGGTGCGGAGCGGCTCGTCCATCTGCACACGTCGGGGGCCGGCAGCGCCGCTGCCGACTGGCGCGTGGTCAACCGCCCGGGCTTCAACGCGACGCCTTACAATGAGACCGCGCAAGCAGAGCCCGATCATTGTTTCGGGTTCGGGTCATCCGCCCGCGCCCGTGCTGCACGGGCCGGAACCCGTTTTCGTGGTTGACCCGGGCAAGGTCATCCGTGGCGTCGTCCGGGACGCCGGCACCGGCAAACCTTGGCCGGGCGTGGAAGTCCATTGTAATGGCACCTCCGCGACAACCGACGCGGCAGGCCGTTACGAGATTCGAGGGGTCCACAAAGACAACTCCTATTGGCTCCGGGTCAACGCCGACCTCTCGGCCGGCCTGCTCGGCCGACGAGGTCACGGTCCCCGACACCGATGACTATGCTCCCGTCGCGGCCGACATCGCCGTGACTCGCTTCACTCAGACGGCGGTTATCACCGGACGCATGATCGACGCGGCCACCGGCAAGGGCATCCGCGGCGATATCCACCTGGCCGCTCTGGCCGGCAACGCTTTCGCTCGCATGCTTCCCTACTGCACGATTACGATCACTCCACGTCAACCGCGGAGGACGGCACCTTCCGGATCGTGACCATCCCCGGCCCCGTGCTGCTCATGGGCGGCGTGGACCACGACTGGTCGCCTGCGGGACAGGCGTATCGCTCGCTCAAGTACAAGCGGGCGACGGCCGACCCCAGGTATCCTCAGTATTTCCCGGCCGACCATCCCGGAGCCTACGCCTCAGCCGACGGCGGATTCCCACATTTGCAAGGAAGCTTTTGCAAGGTCCTCCAGATCGAACCGGGCACGACGGTCAAGCAGGACATTACCGTGGAGCCCGCAAGTACGATCCCGATCAAGATCCAGGACGCCACCGGCCGCCCGCTCGCCAACACCTTCGTCTGGGAAGAAGGCCGCGACTGTATGGCTTCGACGATCCGATGCGCACGGAAACCGATTCATGGCTGGCCCAGGGCGTGGCCGAGTCAGGCCAACCGCGGCGCCTGGTCTTCTACGAACCCAGCAAGAAGCTGTTCGCCACGCTCACGCTCAAGAGCGACGAGAAAGGGCCTGTGGTCGTGCGGTTGCTCCCCTGTGGCGTTGTTCGGGGAACCGTCGTCGACGGGGCCGGCAAGCCTGTGAGCGGCGTCAACGTCAACCTCACCTACCTAATGCCGGTATCAACGATGATGGGACTTCATGGCTGTGCACGCGTTCATCCACGGTGCGGATCAGGTTGTTACCGACGCCGGCGGCACCTTCATCATCGACGAAGTAATCCCGGGCCTCGAGTTCCAACTTTGGCGTCGCTACGCCAGCAAACGGAGCGGCTATGGCCAAGGGCTTGTCGACAAGGCAAAGGTCGAGTCCGGCCGGACCACCGACCTTGGAAAGCTCAAGCTCGCTGAGGGAGAATAACCATGGTCTCCCATCACTGGGCGCCGTTCGAGCCCGACAACAGGTCGCCCTGGACATTGCGGCGCGTCGTTCACCTGCACCGCCGAGCCGCCTTCGCCGCCACCTGGGAAGAACTACAGCGCGACCTCCGGGACGGGCCCATCGTGAGCGTCGGCCGCCTGCTGGCCGGAACAGCCTGCACCGCACGTGCTGATTTTGCTTCTACGGCCCAACTGCTGGCCGATGCCGCGGTCGCCGGGCAGGAGATCAACCGGCTCAAGGGCTGGTGGTTCTACCGCATGCTTTTCGGCGCAGACCCGTTAACCGAGCGCCTCACCCTCTTTTGGCACAATCATTTCGCCACCGCCAACAGCAAGGTCGAGGACGCTGCCCTGATGTACCGCCAAAACGACACGCTGCGCCGGCACGCGCGGGCGCACTTCGCCGACCTGCTGGGCGCCGCGGTTCGTGAGCCGGCTCTGCTCATCTACCTTGACGCCCCGGCCAACCGCAAGGGGCATCCGAATGAGAATCTGGCCCGCGAATTGATGGAGCTGTTTACGCTCGGCGTGGGCCATTATTCCGAACGCGACGTCAAGGAAGCCGCCAGGGCATTGACGGGCTGGACCGTCGACGATGAGAGGTTCGCTGAGAACACTCTTCGCCACGACGACGGCGAGAAGACCATCCTTGGGCACAAGGGCAGGTGGGCCGGGTCGGATCTGGTAAAGATTCTGCTGGACCAGCCCGCCACGGCCCAGCGTATCGCCGGCAAGCTATGCCGTCTGTTCTTCGGCGAGACCGCTTTGCCTCCGGAAGCGGTGAGCGAGCTGACGACCGAGTTCCGCGAGCGCGGCCTGGATATCGGCTGGGCCGTCGGCACCATCCTGAAATCGCGAGCTTTCTTCGCCGATGCCAACCTGGGCACGCGCGTGCTGGGCCCGGTGGAGTACGTCGCCGGCGCGGCGCGAGCCCTGGAAATGTTCGACCCGGCACCGAGTATGCTCGCGCTAGCCGACTGGTCGACGCGGATGGGCCAGGAACTGTTCGAGCCGCCCAATGTGGGGGGCTGGCCGGGCGGCCGGGCCTGGATTCACCCGCGTGGATTGATCGCCCGGGCCAATTTCGCGGCTTCCCTGGTGGGCGGCACCAGCGCCGGCCGGCCTTCGTCCTACAACCCCACGGCCTTGCCGAGGAAATATGGGTTTGGCTCCGATGCCGATTCCGTGCTCCTGTTCCACCATCGCCTGCTCTTTGGAACCGACCCAGCCCCGGGCGACGCGAAAGCAGTCACGATTCTGCTGTCATCGCCGCGGGCACAGCTCGCCTGAACCGAAAGGAACCTGCCATGCTGACTCGTCGAGCGTTTTTGCAGTCGTCGTCCTTGTTGGCCCTGGCTCCAGCGGTGCCGCTGTTCGTGGCCCGCACGGCACGTGCCGCCCCCACCGATCGGGACGGCCGTGTCCTTGTCGTCGTCCAACTCGACGGCGGCAACGATGCCCTCAACACCGTTGTGCCCCATGCCGATCCCAACTACGCGAAGCTTCGGCCAACCCTGAAAATCCAGAAGCGAGACCTGGTGCGCTTGTCCGACACCCTGGGCCTGCACCCATCCCTGAAGCCGCTGGAGAAGCTGCTACAGGACGGACAGCTAGCGGTCATCCCGGGCGTGGGCTATCCCAACCCGAACCGGTCGCACTTCGAAAGCATGGCGATCTGGCACACGGCTCGCTTCGACCCCGAGGAGCACAAGGGTTACGGCTGGCTTGGGCGGGCGCTCGACCCGCTGGCCGGGACCTCCTACGCGTTGAGCGGTTCGGTCCCCGGAGCCCTGCGCGGCCGGCGCAGCACGGCGCTGACGCTCGGTCGCCTGGAGGAAATGCTTCTCGCGGAACCGGCTGCGCTCAAACAAGACGCGACAAGTAACAACCAGGACGATCTGCTCGCGTTCGTCCGCCGGCAGGCCGTGGACGCTCGGACGGCCTCAAAACAACTGGCGCACGTCGCCGGCGGTAATGATACGGCCAAGTACCCATCCACCGGTCTGGCGGAACGGCTCAACCTGGCAGCCCGGTTGTTGAAGTCCAATCTCGGCGCGCGGGTCTTCTACACCACACAGAGCGGCTTCGACACGCATGCCGCCCAGGAGGACACGCATAGCGGGTTGCTCTCGGAGTTTGCCGGCGCGGTGGCCGCGTTTTTCGAGGACCTCCAGGCGGCAAAGCTCTCCGAACGAGTGGCCTTGCTGGCGTTCAGCGAGTTCGGCAGGACGATCCGGGAGAACGGCTCGGGCGGCACGGATCACGGGACGGCGGGCGTGGTGTTCCTCGCCGGCCCCGGCGTGCGCGGCGGTGTCGCCGGCAACATGCCGAGCCTGACCGACCTGGGCGACGGCGAGCCGAAGATGACCACCGACTTCCGACGTATCTATACCTCGGTCCTGGAAAGCTGGCTGGGCATAAGCTCGCGCGACGCCGTGGGCGGTTCCTTCGAGCCGGCGGCGCTGTTCCGGTCCTGAGAGCCGCGACGACTCGGTCAACTTCCCCATCCCGACATGCTCTTCGGGATGTGCTTCGCACCGGACGGCAGCCGCGTTCTCACCGCCTGCCGGGACGGCCAGGCGTCCCTGTGTGACTGGCAGAGCGGGGACCTGGTCGTTCCCCCCGCCGGCACAGCTTTGGTAACAGGAGCTGGGCCGGTCGACGCATTCCGCGCCGCTGGCGTTCAAGTCGCATTCCGGCCAAGGTCAGATTCCATCAGCATCCATGTATTCAACGAACATCGGCTCATGGCCGCGCTTGTTGTCGAATAGCGAGTACGTACCCATCAGGCGCAGCGGCGGGGAGTAGATGTGAAGGGTCACCAGATCGGCGTCGCCGTCCTGGAGGTTAGAGACTTGGTGCACGTCACTGTCCTGGCTGCCGCAGACCGTGCCGGGGCCGAGGTCGCGCGAACCCAGGCTTTGACGCGTCCGTGTGGGGCGAAACCAAACGCGGTTTCAGTCGCGACGCCGCGGAGCACGCGGACGCCGCAGGTGGATCCTGTGTGGTCGTGGATCGGGCTACGCTGGCCGTTTTCCCAGCAAAGCACCAGCAGGTGATACCACGGGCCTTCCCGCATCAGGTTGCGCGTGTAGCTTTGGGACGAGAATCGCACGTGCTCGGCCAGGTCGGCGACGTCGACTTCGACCGACCGCAATTGCTCGAGCAGTTCGTCCAGCGGTGCCCGCTCCGACAAACCGTCGAGGTAGGCGATCAAGTCAGACAAGGCCACGGTCGCAGATCCCATTGCGGTCATGGTGGTGATCATCCCAAGCCATTGAAAGAATAAGCCCCGGCAACTGGATTCTAACCGGATCGGCGCCGATCGGGAGGGAGATGTTTGCCTGGACCACCTCGCCTCACCCCCGTGGCCTGCCTATCCCGCAATTCACTCCGCGGCGCCTATCTCCCGTGACGTGTCACGTCGGTCAAAGTCGACTCGAGGTTTTAGCTCCAAAAGAATCCACCTCCGAAGGCGCATTTTTCATTGTCGACGATTGCCTGAGTTTTCCGTGATCACCCACCGCGTGACTTCGTCAGGCGTAACGTGCACAACTGACTCGATGCAGCCGCGACGAAGTTTCCATCGGCGCTTAATTGCTCGATCGACACGATTCCAGCGCACAGCCGCCAGATCTCCGCTACGCGAGATCGTGATGATCGCGGGCCGTTCGATCTGCGGCGGCGAAGAGGAGGAAAAGACACGCACTGCAACGCCATTCGCTTCCCGATGGGCGGATCATATTCGCGACTATAACCCGTTTGTATTGGGACCGTTGGGACCTCCCGGCGACGTTGCCGCCCGGTTGATCTCCCCATCGCGAGGTGGCGTGTTTTGGAGCCCGGACTGCGCCGGCATCGCGGAAGCCGGAATGCTGCTGCGCATGTCGTCAAATGAGCGGTGGCGGGTCAGTGGGCTGCAATTCGCGTCTTTTCCGTCCTCTATGGTTGACTCGAGCCATGTGGCCCCGACGAACCCGATCATCCAGCAGCGATTGGGTCCCTGTTCCAGTTTTCTGTTTCGTCGCTACTCACGCCCCTATTTGGCTAATGCTTGAGTATCGGTGGGTGTTTCGCGGCGTGCATAGGCTTGCAGGGCTCAGCTTCCGGCTCGGCAAGAGGGAACGCCCCCTCCCGCCTTTACTCTCGCACCGCCCGCCAGACTTGCGCACCGCCTCGCCGATGGTGGCCATCCGGCGGCCGATTCCTTCCTTGTGCCCCTGATTGGTACGGGCTAGTCTGAAGACGAGGTCGGGATCCCATCCGACCGCAATTCTACACCCCCGTTCCGGGAGGTCTGGACATGTCCGCTTCTCCATCCCTGCGTCCTCCTGACATCCGTCCGCGGACCCATGCCGCTGCGGCTCGTCTGGCGATCGTCGTACTGGGCCTGGTCGGGCTGGTCGGCGGACTCCCGGGCCGCTGTGCAGCCCAGGCGGAGGACCTGCCCGGGCGGGTCGTGGACAGGGCCGGAATCGGAGTCTCCGGGGCCAAGGTCTGGGCCATCGGCGGCGATTGGGAGGCGCCCGAGACGGTCGCGACGGCGACGACCGACGACCGGGGCTACTTCGTGTTTCCGCGCGCCTGGGGGCCCGAGCCGGCCCCGAGCCGTCTCGTTTCCTCAACGTGTTCGCCCGCGTCGGCGACGGGCGGATCGGCTGGCCGAGTAGCATCTGGTGGAATTACACGCACGCAGGGTGAGGTCACGATCGTCCTGGGCCCGGTCGGCCAGGTCCGGGGCCGGTTGAACGATCAGGACGGCCGGCCGATCGCCGGCGCCGAGGTCATGCCGGTTGACATCAGCCGGCCAGCGGAGGAACACCCCGGGCAAGACCCCCTCCGGCTCAGCCCCGAGCTGGCCGGGCCGCTCCGAACCCGGACCGCCGCGGACGGCTCGTTCGCGCTCGACGGCATCCCGCCGGGCTGCCGGGTCGACGCGACGATCGCCGCCGCCGGGTTCGGCAAGCCCTGGATCTCCTGGGATGCGTCCAGGCCCGTGTCGATCGTCCTCGACGGCCGCCTCGGGCGGGTCGAAGGCCGGCTGAAACCGCCGGATGGTCGCAAGCCCCTCGGGCAAGCTCTCGGTCTCGTTGCGCCGCAAGATCCCCGCGCGAGAATCGCGCTTCAGCCCCATTCCAGGTGTATTACTTCCAGACCGTCCCGGCCGATCCGGATGGCGCGTTCCGGTTCGACGACGTGCCACCCGGCCGCTATCGAGTCTTCCCCGGTCCTCGGCAAGGATTCCCGCCTCGGGGAGCCAGAAAGCTCAGGAAGTCGAGGTCGGCCCGAAGGCCGTCGCCCGGCTCGGGATGCCGGCCCCGTGGCCCGTGACGATCACGGGGCGGATCCTCGACGCCCAGACCGGCAAGGGGATCGCGGGGATCGGCCTCCGCTCCACGCTGCTCAGCGACCAGAACTCCCTCCAATCCATCGGCCAGGCCCAGACCGACGCCGACGGCCGATACACGATCGAGGCGCGCCCGGGGAAGGTCCAGGTGCAGCCGAACGCGCTACCGAAGACCTACCTGGGACTCTGGTCCAGCGAATGCCCCAGGCTGGAGGTCACGGCCGACCGGACCTGGCCCGACCTGAAGCTCCGCCGCGCCGACCGAGCTCGACGGCGTCGTCGTCGACGCGGCCGGCCAGCCGGTCGCCGGGGCCGAGGTCATCGCGACCATGCCCGATCCCAGGGGGTTCTCCTCGGGCGGAACCCAGACCCGGACCGGCCCCGGCGGGACGTTCCACCTCGAGCAGCTCGACCCCGACGACACGCTCCCGCTGCGCGCCCGGACCAAGGAAGCGACGACCGACGGCACCATCGTGATCCCGCCCGGGGCAGCTCCAGGGGAAGCTCACGCTCACGATCGACCCGAAGTTCGCCTTCCGGATCCGCGGACTGGTGACCGACCGCTCGGGCAAGCGGATCGCGGGGGCCAGGGTCGAGCTCCAGTGGACTCGCAATTACGTCAGCGGGAAGCCCGATGCGCGGGGCCATGGGATCGGCGGCGCGCTGGAATCGTACACGACCTCCGAGGCCGGGCTGGTTCGTCTTCCGCGACCTCTGGCCGGGCGATCGGTACAAGGTCGTCGTCGAGGCCCCGGGCCGGGGCAAGGCCGAGACGCCGGAGGTCACCGGCCAAGGCCGGCGAGACCCACGACTTCGGCACGATCGTCCTGACCGGGCTCGACGGCCACCTCGCCGGCCGCGTGGTCGGCTCCGACGGCCGGCCCATCGCCGGCGCGACGGTCTTCAACCGCGGCGACGGCCCCAGGCCGCTCGAGGCCCTGACCGACGAACAAGGCCGGTTCCGGCTCGAGAGCTTGTTCCCGGGGACCAAGTACGCGTTCGTCCGCAAGGACGGTTATCGCTTCACCGGGGTGATGGCCGACGGCGACGCCGACGACCTGACCATCACGCTGCTCGAAGACGACCGAGCCGCCCCCCGCCTGGAAGCCCGCCGCGACGGCGAGCTTCGAAGACCAGCGGGCCTTCGCCAGGCGGGTCCTGAGTCCGGCTCTGGGAGAAATTCGGCGAGAACGCCGAGCAGAACGGCGCATTCGCATTGCATCCTGGACATGGCCCGGATCGACCCGGAGCTCGCCTTGCAGCTGGTCGGCCGAGCACGGACATCGCTACGACGGGCAGGTCCGCCAGGCGGCGGCCGAGGCGCTCGCCGAGCTCGACGGCCCGGAGGCGCTGGCGATGCTGGCCCCGGCCGACCCCGGGCGAGAGCCAGTACACCTTGCAGCGGCTGGCCGAGCGGTTCGCCCCGACCGATCCCCAGAAGGCCCTGCTCTTCGCCGAGGAGGCGGTGGTCCGCGCCGGGCGCTGCCCCAGCCCGGCCGCGCCGCCGCCCTGGCGCGGTCCGGCGAGGTGCTCGTCCGGCTCGGCCGCGCCGAGGCCGGCCGCAAGCTGATCGAAGAGGCCGCCGGGGCCGCCGCCCGCATGGGGACCACGATCATGGACGGCTACACGCGCGGCGTCGTCGCCCAGGCGCTGGCCCCGTTCGACGCCGACCGCGCCCTGGCGCTCGTCGAATCGACCGATTACAAGGACCGTTATACCGGGTTCGTCGCCGCCGCGATCGCCGAGAAGGACCCGGCGCGGGCCGTCGCCCTGGCCGATGCGATGGCCGGCAACGGGCCGTACCCGGATCAAACCAGGACGGAGGTCGCCGTCCGGATCGGCGCCGACCGGACCGACGAGGCGATCCGGATCATCGAGGGGATGAAGAGCTTCGCGGCCGACTAGATGCAGGCCGAGGCGTTCGCCTGGCTGGCCATCGCGGTCGCCCCGCGCGACCGGCCCCGCGCCTTCGCCCTGATCGACCGCGCCCTGGCCTCGCCGGTCGATCGGCCGCGATTGTACGAGAGCTGGATCAATTCCGGCGGCGCGATGGCGTCCGCCGCCCACATGGCCGCCGCCGCGCGGCAAGTCGGCTACCCGGACATGGACAGCGTGATCATGCGGGTGATGACGACCCGCGTCAACCCGTCCGGACCCCGGTGCCATCGACCCCGCCATGCAGGTCCGATCGGCCACGATGGCCGCGGTCCCCCTGGCCCTGATCGACCCCGGCGCGGCCCGCGTGCTGCTCCAGCAGCTCGAGGCCCGCAGCGGCCTGGACCCCGTCAGCGTCGCCGAGGTCGCCAGCCACGACTGGCTCCGCGCCTGGGCCCTGGTCGACCTCGAGAAGGCCGAAGCCCTCTTCGAAGCCCAGCTCGCCTCCCTCGAAGGGACCAAGGACGTGAAGCTCGAGAAGACCGGGTTCTTCGGGATGACCCAGATCCTGACCCAGCCGCCCCACCGCCGCATCGAGGACGGTCTTCCGCATGGATGCCAACGGCCGACCGGTGTTCCCCCATTGATGATTCGGCATGCGCGTTAGCCTCGTCGATCAGAATTCGGCCACGCCAATCGATGCATTTCAGCGCTTCAGGCACGTTCACCCAAAGCGTAGCGAGAATGACAACGTCGCACTCGGCCGCCTGTTCCCTGGTCCCCGTGCTGGCGCCTGGACCAAGGTCAGCGGCAAAATGAGCTACACCCGGGCCACGCTGCTGTCCACGAACAGCTCGACTCCGGTCACGAAGCTCGCGTCGTCGGACGCCAGGAACACGGCCGCCTTGGCGATCTCGTCGGGATTGCCCAGCCGGCCGAGCGGCACGCCGGCGGCCATTCCCGCCTTGAACTCCCGTGTCTCAGACGGAATCGTTACGCGGCGGGACTTTCGAGAGATCCCGCCGCGCGTCGAGTATGCCCTCACCGAGTTCGGTGCCTCGCTCGTTGAGGCCCTCCGGCCACTGTGCGATTGGGGCCGAGAGCACATCGAACGCATCGAGGGCGCAAAGGCAGAAGCCGGCTGATCGGTTCACGAACCCTGCCTTGCCAACTACCTGATCGTGGCGAAAGAGGAGGAACAGACATGCACTTCAACGCCAGCAGCTTCCCAGTGGACGGATCACGCACGCGACCATAACTCGTTTGTAATGAGACCGTTGGGACCTCCCGGAGACTTCGCGGCCCGGCAAATCGCCCGACCGCGAGGCGACGTGTTTTCGAGCCCGGACTGCGCCGCGTCGCTGAGGCCGGAATGCTATTGCGCATGTCCTCAGTAGCGCGGTGGCGGGCCGAGCAGTGAGCCGAAATGCATGTCTTCCCAGTCCCAGGCCCAGTTTCCGACCTACGGGCGCACGGGACCAAGTCTCTGGGGAGCCTTGTTGACAATCGGTTTCAGTCCAAGAACTCACCCGATTCCACGGTCCAGTTCAGATATAACGAGAGTCCGTCGAGATCTGGAAAGAGAGAGGCGGAGTTGATCCCATAGCGGGCGAGCTCCACTAGCAGCCTCGATCGGTACGATTCGGCGATCACGATCTGCCTCAAGACCACGATTCGGTCTCGCGTGAGGCTTTCCAAACAAAGCTGCTTCATGTCCGGGAACTGGAAAAGACACGCAACGCATCCCGACAAAACTGGAAGGGCACCGCAGCCCCACAACGATCTGCCCTGCAGGGAAACGACTGGCGCTGAAACCGCATCCCGGCCCCTGGGTACGTGGCGCGGTCCGAGCTCGAACAACCCGATTCGCAATCGAGGGATCTGCAGGGCCCAGGCAGTGCAGTGTGGTTCAAACCGTCTCGCTAAAAATACGTTAGGGCTATTGAAGTCTTCACCCGCCGGGAAACAGTTTTCGCGCAGTGCGTGTCCTCTCAGTTCCTCTCAGTTCCTGCCAAAATCGCCTTCCCGTTAGCTCTCAACGTCTTTGGACGGAAGGCGCGGTGGCGGGTCCGACCAGTGGGCAGCTCTGCGTGCCTTTTCAGCCTCGATCACGCCAAGATTTGGGCGACAGGATATTTCGCGATTTCCTGGTCGCGGGTCACAAGGCGGAATCCTTCATGCAAAGCCTGGGCGATCAGCATCCGGTCAAATGGGTCACGATGGAAATTGGGAAGTGCCAATACGGCGAGAGCGTGCGGGATCGTGACCGGCAATGATAGGAATCGGTTCGAATCCACCATTTCCTCCAGATCATCGGGTGCATCGAGCTTGCCCAGTGCTTTCTTGATGGCGATTTCCCAGGCGACGGCCGCGCTCACGTAGACCCGATTTGTCCCATCCTCAATCGCCTTTTTCGCCTGCTTGGACAGCTTGCGGGGATCTTCCAACCACCAAAGTAAGACGTGCGTATCGAGGAGCAACGTCATGGGTTATCCATCCCGAAGGCCAGGGCGATGTCCTCGGGTAATTCATCGAAGTCGTCAGCGATGCGAACCTTACCCTTCCATTGGCCCCCCTTCCGAGGGGCATCACTTTCGCGGATGGGTACTAGACGAACCACTGGCTTGCCGGCCCGCGCAATGATGACTTCCTCGCCTGCTAAGGCGCGCTCCACCAGTTTCGATAGCTGTGACTTCGCTTCGTGGATGTTCGTCGATTTCATGGTCACTCCTGACTTAGCTAAGTCTAGCTCACAACGGTGCGATGCACAATGACATGTCCGACGACGACAGTCAAGCGCGATTGAACTTCCGAAAGGCGCAGGTCAGTGCATGGTTCGGCCCAAATCCGCAAAGTGCTCGGGGTGGCCAAGTCGTTGATCGGTCCCAGGCGTAACGAGGCGGGGTAGGGGGGGGCGGTTCTGAGGGTCGTTGGGGATCTCCCGCCGATCAAATCAATCCCAGTTCGGCGTGCTCTTAGGCAGCAAGTCGAGGTCCGTTGCGCAACGGAGCTGGTTGTTTTCGAAGCCTACGCCTGCGTCGGTTCAAAGATTGCACACAGTTAGCGGCTTATGAACGCGCACCAAGCCTGCATTCTTCGCTATCTTCGTGCGATCTTCGAAAGGGAAGGGGACTTATTGACCGTTAGAGGGATCTCGCGGTTCTCACTGCTGGCGCGGTTTTCCCGAATCTTTGTGATATAGCGGGCCCGCACCATAGATCGCGGACGGTTACCAAAGATGGCACACGGAGCCCATCGTCGATCCGAGGCGGATTACCTGCGGATCCGAGACGGACTACCACATCGGCGCTAGTGGGGAAACTAAGGAAGGAGTAAGAGTATGAGTAAGAGCAACAGTAATATCAAAATAGAAAAATATCAAAAATAAAACGATGATCTGGTGTCGTCCGATCCTACTCATTCTCTTGCTCTTACTCTTACTCGTTTTCGACTTCAAATGGCATTTTTCGCAAAGTGTACCCGCTCATTTTTCCTTTTTTCCTAACCCATTATCTGGATTGGCTTTCCGAGATAGATCCCCCCTCAAATCAAAAAGTGCCAAAAAGTGCCATTTCGACGGCGCTACATGCGACCGATGCATGGCGAGTTGGAACTCCGCATCGCTAATTCGTGATCGAACGGCCCGCTTATTGCAAGTAGAGAACTAGCGAGACCAGTAATCGCCGTTGAGCGCATCACCGGCCCGAGGCCTCGAGAAGGAGGGTATCATGCGGTTCGCTCAAGCAATCATCCTGCTGGCCTTTCTCGGGGCCGTCGGGATC